>NZ_MVDE01000097.1 GCF_002843385.1 Labilibaculum manganireducens | reverse complement strand
GCGCCGGTTCCTCCGGTTTCTGTCCAAGATGAGAAAGATGTTCCTGCATCGCCGTCTGTTGCAAGTACTGTTCCTACGGCTCCTGAGTTTGCGATATTTTCTGCAATGCTAAAACTCTGAGAGGCTGTAATAACAGGAGCAATATCATTGACATCGGTAATTGTAACTGTAATTGTTTGATCATCTGTTGCTCCACCATCTCCGGTAGCTCTAGCAATAACTTCATATGAATTGTTGCCACCTGCATCTTGTGCAGATTCGTAATCCGGTGCAGACAATAAAGTTAAAACTCCTGATGTTGGGTGAATATTAAATTTGGCTTGATCAGCTCCTCCAACTATTGAGTACGAAGGAATTTCAACGCCCTCATTTATTGATGTTACCGTAGCTATTGAAGTGCTGTTTTCTGGAATTGAAATGCCGGCTGTTGCACCTCCACCATTTGAAGTAATAGTTATCCCTGTTACGTTATCAACCGAAACAGTGATCGTCTGAGTACTGGAATTTAATCCATCTGAAACAGATACCTGAACTATATAATCATTATCAGCATTTATATCTAATGGGGTTTCATAATCTGGAGCAGAAGTGAAAGCTACCGCTCCTGTTGATGAATTAATAGTAAATAAAGCCTGATCATCTCCTCCAATTTTATTAAATGTAAAAGTTGTTCCTACATCACCATCTGTTGCAGTTAAAGTAATGACATTTGTAGTATTCTCATCAATATTTATTGCCGATGCAGATGCAAATACTGGAATCTCATCATTAATATCGTTCACATCAACTGTTACAGTTTCTGCTGCTGAAGTGTTAACTCCATCTGAAACTGTGATGCTCAAGCTGTAACTTGTGATTGATTCATAATCCAGTTCATTCGCATCATTAACTGTAATTTCACCTGTTGATGAGTTGATGGCAAATACACTGTTTGTATTGCCTGCTGTAATTGTCCAGCTGCTAAAGACCGTGGCTGTTGCATCTCCGTCGGTGGCCAAAACGGTTCCTACTGATGTTG
>NZ_MVDE01000096.1 GCF_002843385.1 Labilibaculum manganireducens | reverse complement strand
CAGCCTCTCAGAGTTTTAGCATTGCAGAAAATATCGCAAACTCAGGAGCCGTAGGAACAGTACTTGCAACAGACGGCGATGCAGGAACATCTTTCTCATCTTGGACAGAAACCGGAGGAACCGGCGCCTCCATCTTTGAGATCAATGCCTCCAGCGGCGCAATCACCGTAACCGATAACTCAGGTATAGATTATGAAACAACAACCTCATACACATACACCGTAACAGTTTCCGACGGCATAAACACTTCAGCCGCAGAAACGATAACAATCAATATCACAGATATAAATGATGTCACTCCAGTTGTAACAGCCTCACAGAGTTTTGATATTGCAGAAAATATTGCAAACTCAGGAGCCGTAGGATCAGTACTTGCAACAGACGGCGATGCAGGAACATCTTTCTCATCCTGGACAGAAGCAGGAGGAACCGGCGCATCCATTTTTGAGATCAATGCCTCCAGCGGAGCAATCACCGTAACCGATAACTCAGGTATAGATTATGAAACAACAACCTCATACACATACACCGTAACAGTTTCCGACGGAACCAACACTTCAGCCGCAGAGACGATAACAATCAATATCACAGATGTCAATGATGTAGCCCCGATAGTGACAGCTTCACAAACATTTACTATTGATGAAGATGCTTCAAATGCAACATCAGTAGGAACCGTTTTGGTCACCGATGGAGATGCAACAGCAACTACATTTAGCAGTTGGACAATTACAGCAGGCAATACAAACAGTGTATTTGCCATGAACTCATCAACAGGTGAAATTACAGTTAATGATGCGAATGAACTGGATTATGAATCAATCACAAGTTACAGCTTGAGCATCACAGTTTCAGATGGAGTTAACACTTCAGCTGCAGAAACAGTAACAGTTGATGTGAACGCAATAAACGACAACACTCCAGTTGTAACAGCCTCTCAGAGTTTTAGCATTGCGGAAAATATCGCAAACTCAGGAGCCGTAGGAACAGTACTTGCAACAGACGGCGATGCAGGAACATCTTTCTCATCCTGGACAGAAAC
>NZ_MVDE01000095.1 GCF_002843385.1 Labilibaculum manganireducens | reverse complement strand
TAGAGGTTATATCGATTAAAAAAACCATGAGATAACACATATTTACTTATTATTGTTTCTACGACAAACCAATAATAAGGTGTACCCCATGGAGTATTCAAAGATAAAGAATAAACCTAAAGTTTTGATTTCTTTAACAAGTTTGACCTGTTTAGAATTTGAGAAACTCTGTAATATGTTTACCGTTAGCTTAAATAATATATTGAAGTATTACACTTTGGAAGGTAAAATACGCCAGCGTAGCTTTAAAGTCAGGCGTAATTCTATTTTTAAAAGCAATGAGGAAATGCTTCTATTTGTTTTGTCTTATTATAAAAGTGGTTCCATACAAGAAGCGCATGCTTTGAAGTTTTCAATTACTCAATCCAAGGCAAATCGATATATTCACTTTTTCACCAAAATACTTCGGCAATGTTTAGTTGACAATAATTACAATCCCCTGAGAAATGGCTCTTTGTTGAAAACCAAGTTAGAACAACTGGATGTATCACAGTGTTATATTGATGGAACTGAACGAGAAATTCCAAGATCGACAGATTACGAAACTCAAAAGGAATATTATAGTGGTAAAGCAAAAAAGCACACGGTTAAAAACAATATTGTATCGGATAATGAAGGTAGAATCTTGCATCTGTCAGAAACCTATAATGGAAAAACTCATGACAAAAAAATATTGGATGAATCAATGTTGGAATTTGCAAAGAATACTGTAATCTATCTGGATACTGGATTTCAGGGTTTTAAATCTCAAGCAGGAATCACAATAATGCCAACTAAAAAAAAGAAAAATAAAGATTTAACAGGCGAAGAAAAGCTGGAAAATACTAGAATTGCGAAGGATAGAGTCCGAAATGAACATGCAATTGGAGGTGTAAAGCGACTCCGGATTTTGAAAGATAAAGTACGAATATGGGCTAATGATTTCCATGACGTCGTAATGGAAATAGCATGTGGGCTACAAAATTTGAGAGTTTCTATCAGACGATGGAAGTATCCGAAGTTAAAAACAAATAAACAAAACTATATTTCTAATTAGGAATAATGTCTA
>NZ_MVDE01000094.1 GCF_002843385.1 Labilibaculum manganireducens | reverse complement strand
AAATACTATAAAAAGTACAGGCCTGCCAGGTTTTTATTTGAAGGTTACAGGCCTGATATGCAGTACTCACCTACCTCATTTCGTAATATTCTGCGTAAAGCGGCTCTAAAGAGTAAAGTAAACAAAAGAGTCACTCCCCATACTCTTCGGCACAGTTTTGCCACTCACATGTTGGAACAGGGGATAAACCTGAAACAGCTGCAGTTGATCTTAGGGCATAATGCCATGAAAACAACTTCCATTTACCTGCATGTTGCCGATACCTGCTCAATACCTGTACCTGATTTACTGGAAATCAAAACAAACGAAACTCATGGATAAAATCGAAAATAGAAGAACCCGGTACGAGCTGGCAGCTATTTTAAGGGAGAACAGGCAATACTTAAACACTTACAACCTGTTTGAGCAGCAAAGAAAGGCTTTCCGGGATATCTGCGCATGCAGAACAAGTGAACTGGGCGGGCACAGCTGCTGCTGTAATTCCTGCAATTATCAGAGGCAGGCCTACAATTCGTGCAGAAACAAACATTGTCCCAAGTGCCAGTTTACCAAACAGGCAAAATGGGTAGATAAATTACAATCAAAGCTACTGGATTGCAAACACTTTCATTTGGTACTGACCATTCCACATCAGTTGAACGGGCTGGTTTATCTGAACCAAAAGAAATTGTATGATGCACTATTTCAAGCTGCATGGCAGGCTGTGAGTAAGGCCGCAGGTAATCCAAAATTTTTAGGAGCTCAGACTGGAGCTGTTGCTGTTCTGCATACCTGGACACAAACACTGAATCAGCATCCGCACATTCATATGATCATCCCTTCAGGTGGATTATCTGATGATCAGATGGAATGGGTGCCATGTAAGAACAACTTCTTAGCTCCCAAAAAGGTAATCAGCAGTTTGTTTCGGGGCATACTGTGCCAGAGTATAAATCAGGCGATAGAACAAAAACAGCTTAATATTCCTGAGCATTTTCAATGGAACAGGATTAAGAATGTTCTCTATAAAACAAGCTGGAATGTGAATATTGAAAAACCAATGGCAGGAATTCAGGCAGTTGTAAAATATC
>NZ_MVDE01000093.1 GCF_002843385.1 Labilibaculum manganireducens | reverse complement strand
GACCAAAAAATCAATACCAATGGCACCGCCTCCACACAACCCTTAGGTGGATTATTCAATATAGAGGTAGAAAGTCCCAAAAATACACATCTGTATGCTTGGGGAGCCAGCAATTTGGATATGAAGTACGTAAAGCTGGTGTTCTCACCGGTTACACTGGCATCCAAAAGCCGAACCATCGAGCTGTACGATACATTATGCATTCGGCATCACGATTATTTTCACAGCGAAGGTAAAGACCCAATGATTAGTGTAATTCAACTCTCACCAGCCATCATCGTTCAAGACGGACAAACCATGGTTGAAAAAAACTGGAAGGTAAGCGATTTAAGCAGGCAGAATGTGGAGCCTACGGCGGTGCCTGAAAATCCTGAAATATTGGAATGTTTTTTTGAAGATGAACAAGGCAATGCTGTTTCAAAACCAAAAAAGAACCAAACTATTTTTCTAGTGGTGAAAACCAAAGAAATGGTAGGTAAAGGTATTAATATTGACTTGAGCGATGACAATATTGATTACGAATACAATGGATCTATTGTAGATAACGATTTAATTCAAGGACTTACCGTTACAGCAGATACAATGAAAATTCAGTTAAAAACAATTAAACAAAGAAGATCATAATGGCTATAGTAACACAAACAAATGGTGGTGGAAGTAGTGCAGATTCTGGTGGATTGCTGATGGATGAGTTTTTGCCAATAGTCTGTTTTAATAATAGTCAGTTTCTGGAAGATAATACAGATTTTGATGAGCCCACTTCGGTAAATGGCATTGAATTAGACAATTTATTAACAAATATATCCCCTGAAGATGATAAAATATATACCATTAAAAACTGCAACGATGAGATTGTCTTGCCCTTTACGGTAAAAAATGGTACTGGGGACTCATTAATGGATGAGGATGGTATTGTAAAAGTAAGCTTATCAGAAGAAACAGACGGAATAACGTTTAATCAGGAATCTTTTGAAACTGGATTTGGCAAAGAATTCAAGCTTATTATTACTAAAACTGATCCTTTATTAGAAAAAGAAGTTGAATTATTATTTCTAGCACGAGATAATGATG
>NZ_MVDE01000092.1 GCF_002843385.1 Labilibaculum manganireducens | reverse complement strand
TTTTGTCTGCTTTCTCAGAAGGTAAAGTAATTCTGATTCACTTTCGGTGATTTCTACATCTATAATTTTTGGCATATACTAAGATAAGTTTTTTTTTGAGTAAATTAACAAACAGAACCGTATTACATACCGTAGTATAACCAATATCATAGCCTTTAGAGTGAAGGACTTCAAGGATATCTATCTTCTTCAGCAACTGCTTACGCTGTCCTAACGATAACTTCTCCTGATTCTTTAAAAGCAGTTGGTCAATCTCATCGGTAATTTCTTGTGTAAGTCGCAACTTACCCCTTTTAGAAACTCAATAAGATGGAGCTGTTGAGAGATATGCTGAATGAGCTTCGCTCGTATCAGCGCTTCGCAATAATTGCATCTCGTACCCTTCAATATACTTTTTTACCGTTCGCCGACTGATCGATAGTTCTTTTGAAATCTGTCGCTGACTTTAGCCACTACGATAACTGCGGATGATAATCTCCTGTTTTGTATACATACTTATCATTTTGCAATGAACAAATTTTGTTCATCTTGTGAATAAATAGTGGTATACTTTTCGATTGAAGAGTGGACTACTTCCTAATTAATATAAACATTCAGGTATTAGTATCACCACCAACAAACTTATCGTTTATGTCTTAAAGAATAATTGAGAACAAATGTATACGCTCTTTTCTAATACAATTTCCAATACTTTGATACTCTACTTTCTAATGTCAATAAATATTATCCATTTTACACACCTATAGACAACCCACTTTTATAAGAAACAACATAAAAAGAGTCACATCAGATAGTTGAAATAAGATTCTTTTTAAATTGTTGCCGGTTTATTATCCAGGACTGCAATTTGACAACTAATTATCAAGGCCAATAATCTTAACTTTTCTGCTCAAAAAATAAAATAGACAAGAGTAAATCCTGGAATCTATAAATACACTCCTACTGTTTAAGTTTATATCAATATGGCAAACAAATTTCTTTGATTTTAGCACATAAAAAAAGAGTCTCATTCCTCATTGGAACAAGACTCTTTAAAAGTTGGCGTCGACCTACTCTCCCACCAAAAAGGCAGTACCATCGGCGCTATCGGGCTTAACTTCTCTGTTCGGAATGGGAAGAGGT
>NZ_MVDE01000091.1 GCF_002843385.1 Labilibaculum manganireducens | reverse complement strand
TTATCTGTCAGTGGACATACATAAGCGTTGTCTAGGTCTAATTCTTACTCCTGATTCTGTTCTTATTTTTATCTCATAAATGTAAAAAAGATATATCTAATCTTTTCATGTCGTAAACATACGAGGTAATTTCGAATCGCATGCTGATAAAACTTATGAAGGTGTTGAGTTTTGGATGGCAAGAGATTTACAGCATCTTTTAGGATATTCGAAATGGGATAATTTTCAGGCTGTTATATCAAAAGCAAAAACGGCTTGTGAGCTATCAGAACAAGAGATTAATGATCATTTTGCCGGCGTCGGGAAAACGATACAGATGCCTAAGGGAGCTGAAAGGGAAATATATGATATTATGCTTACTAGGTATGCTTGTTATTTAATTGCCCAAAATGGTGATCCCAGAAAAGAAAAAATAGCTTTTGCACAACGTTATTTTGCTGTTCAAACTAGAAAAGCTGAGCTTATAGAGCAGAAAATGTTGGAGCATGAAAGAGTTCAGGCTAGGGAAAAATTGAAATCAACGGAAAAAGAACTATCGCATGTAATATTTGAACAAACAGGAGGAAATCAAAATTTTGCATTAATTAGAAGTAAAGGCGATACTGCATTATTTGGTAGAACTACTCAACAGATGAAAGAAAAGTGGAAGATCAAAAATAAACCTCTTGCTGATTTTATGCCAACTATTTTGCTAAAAGCCAAAGACTTTGCAACAGAAATTACGATTTATAATGCAAAGGAAAATGAAATGAGTAATGAAAGTCAGATATCTATAGAGCATATAACCAATAATAAAACAGTTAGGAATACTTTAATTTCGCGTGGAATTCAACCTGAGAATTTAAATCCTGAGGAGGATATTGACAAAGTTGATAGAAGACTAAAGAGTGATGAAAGAAAAAGTTTGAAAAATCCTAAAAAACTAAAATAGTATTCTCTGCACGATAAATTGAATTTCGATTGTTTGTTGTCTGAATTGGATCAAATGAAGGCAATTTTAAACAATAGTTCGTTAAGTTTTGACTTATAATGTTGAAAATGAGAAGAATAAGCAGTGTTTAAGTTTGGATAATCCCTTAAGAATCAGTATCTTAATGTTTGTTTTCGAAGCAATTATTAAGTATGAC
>NZ_MVDE01000090.1 GCF_002843385.1 Labilibaculum manganireducens | reverse complement strand
TGACTCTTTATTACTCTAAGCTTTCACAGTGGATAAATTCCTATCATTATAGTTTATAATATAGGCTTCGTTTTTTTTCCATAGAGTATAGATTAGAATTAATAGCTTTCGCATAACTGCAATTAGACCTTGCTTTTTTACACTTCTACCTTCATTTATGCGATTATAAAATGTTTTTAAGTCTGGATTATAAACAGATGCGGTCATAGCTGGCATATAAAGTGCAGCACGAATTCTAGCATTTCCTTTTTTTGATATTTTCGTTTTTCCTTTAAAGCTCCCTGATTCCTTCTCAATAACATCGAGACCTGCATAGCTAACTAATTGACGAATATTACGAAATAGTAAAAAGCCATTTGTTTCTGCTAAAATCTTGATGACTGTTATAAAACCGAGGCCTTTAACGGAGATTATGTTTTCTAATTTGTCGAATAAAATCTCATCTTCTTTTACAAGGAGTAACATTTCTTGTTTTACAGCTTCTTCTTGTTGTTTATAGAATTCAATTTGTTGTTGTTTTAGTGTAATAACACGTGGATGTACACTGTAAGCTTGTTGTAAGGCATGAAGCTGAGACTGAGCAGTAGAGCAGGCTTCTTTTAAACTCGTGTGTTCTCGTGAGAGATCTCGTATCATTTTAAAAGATTTGCTCGGAGGCGTCCATATATCTGTTCCAGATAGATTTTTTTCAATTCCGAATTCTGCAATCATTTTTGAATCGACTTTATCGGTCTTTGTTTTTAGATTACAACTCTTCGCATAATATTTGATCTTCTGAGCCAATTGAACACTAACCAAACAATCTCGTTCATATAAGAAATAAGCTAAATTTTCATAATAAACACCTGTTGCCTCCATCACAAAGACTAAACTGCATCCAGGTTTAGTATTTCGGTTTATACACCAGGTATAAAACTCTTGCATCCCCGATAAATCATTGGTAAAAGACTTAGTCCCTTTGATGACGATCTTATGGCTATTGCTTAAAGCTTTATAACAGGCATAGAACATGTCTTTCCCTATATCTATTCCAACCACCTGTTTGCTTAATTCTTGAGACTCATTCATAAGTG
The DNA here is from genome assembly GCF_002843385.1 of Labilibaculum manganireducens. Classification (GTDB taxonomy): domain Bacteria; phylum Bacteroidota; class Bacteroidia; order Bacteroidales; family Marinifilaceae; genus Labilibaculum; species Labilibaculum manganireducens. The sequence continues at coordinate 149 of NZ_MVDE01000090.1, read as the reverse complement.
TTCTGTTTTAATAAGAATTCTTCTCACAGTCTTTCCTCGCAGTTGATACGAAATCTATACATTAAGCATAGTTTCTCAATACTGTTCTGACTCGTAGAAAGAAAACAGAATAGGAGGATTATCTGTCAGTGGACATACATAAGCGTTGT
>NZ_MVDE01000089.1 GCF_002843385.1 Labilibaculum manganireducens | reverse complement strand
TGGTTTCGCCGGTACTCCATAAATAAGTTGATCCTGCGTTGCCGGCGTCAAAAGTGATCGTATTTCCTGAGCAAGTCTGCTGATCTGCCCCAAGGTTTACTGTTGGGTTGGCATGAATGGTTGCATTGGCATCGTCTGTTGCTGAACAGCCGTTGGCATCAATTACTGTTACGCTGTAGTTTCCACTCGCCGAAACTGTGATTGTCTGCGTGGTTTCACCGGTACTCCATAAATAAGTGGCACCAACATTTCCTGCATCAAATGAAATACTGTTGCCGGCACAGGTTTCCTGATCAATGCCTAAATCAACAACTGGATTTGCATGGATAGTTGCATTGGCATCGTCTGTTGCTGAACAGCCGTTGGCGTCTGTAACTACAACTGAATAATTGCCACTCGCTGAAACTGTAATCGTCTGAGTGGTTTCGCCGGTACTCCATAAATAAGTGGCACCAACATTTCCTGCATCAAATGTGATGCTGTTGCCGGAACAGGTTTCCTGATCAATTCCTAAATCAACAACTGGATTCGCATGAATTGTAGCATTTGCATCATCACTTGCAGAACAGCCGTTGGCGTCTGTAACTACAACTGAATAATTGCCACTCGCTGAAGCAGTGATTGTCTGTGTGGTTTCACCGGTACTCCATAAATAAGTGGCACCAACATTTCCTGCATTAAATGTGATGCTGTTGCCGGAACAGGTTTCCTGATCAATTCCTAAATCAATAACTGGATTCGGATGTATTGTTGCATTGGCATCGTCTGTTGCTGAACAGCCGTTGGCATCAATTACTGTTACGCTGTAGTTTCCACTCGCCGAAACTGTAATTGTCTGTGTTGTTTCACCGGTACTCCATAAATAAGTGGCACCAACATTTCCTGCATCAAATGAAATACTGTTGCCGGCACAGGTTTCCTGATCGACTCCTAAATCAATAACTGGATTCGGATTTATTGTTGCATTGGCATCGTCTGTTGCTGAACAGCCGTTGGTATCAGTTACTGTTATGCTGTAATTTCCTGAAGCAGAAACTGTAATGCTTTGAGTAGTTTCACCGGTACTCCATAAATAGGTTGATCCTGCATTGCCGGCATCAAAAGTGATCGTATTTCCTGAGCAAGTCTGCTGATCTGCCCCCAAATTAACTGTTGGGTTGGCATGAATGGTTGCATTGGCATCATCTGTTGCTGAACAGCCGTTGGCATCTGTAACTACAACTGAATAATTGCCACTCGCCGAAACTGTGATTGTTT
>NZ_MVDE01000088.1 GCF_002843385.1 Labilibaculum manganireducens | reverse complement strand
CAATAGTTCGTTAAGTTTTATGCAGCTATTAAACCAAAATTATTGAGTTGCCTGACTTTTTCTTTATTTTTCTTCGTGTTTGGGTTTATCCCAAACACAATTAAAAATCTATCCATTAGTAATTGATTGTGATGCAGTGTTTTAATATCACTCATTGAAAAAGCTGTTCTTTCAGACTTATTTGTATTCAGCCAATGAGACACCTTTGCAATATTCACAGCTGTAAGAGACGTATTAATATGAAAATGGATTTTATTTTCACTTCTGGCTTGGCAATTATCCATAGCCGTATGTTGTTTTCCATCTCTATATGTAAATTCAATTTGAAACCTGCCTCTATAATATCTCAATACATCCATTGCCGGTAAATTCAGATCAGTTGAAAAGTACAATTTATGGCTCCAATATTTCCTTTTTTTAGTGCGTACTATTACAAGATTAATTTCTCTTTTTAGCGCCACAGAGTTAACAATCATTTGGTATGTTTCCGAGTTGTCAGTTTTTTCAATTAACATAGCATGCTGTTGATTTAGGTTTTTGTAATCAACTTTACCATCATATTGTTTTGGTCTGCCACGCCCCTCTGATTGTTCCCCTTTAAACAAATACCTTAGATTTGCATCGTCACGTAATCTGCTAATAGTATGGAATCCTTCTTGAGTCATTTTGCCCACAAAAGGTTCTTTCGAAAAATATGCATCAACAGCAATGTATTTTGAAATTCGAAATAGCTTTTCACTTCTTGAAATTAGTACTTCTGCATAATGATCCAACAGACTTTTTGAATCAAAAGATGAAGGTGTTTGAATTGCTTCTAAATGCAATGATGTATGATTAGACAAATCAATAACTCCAATTCCACCAACCTCTAAGCCCCATTTACTTCTCCCTGCACATCCAGACCAAAAATAACCAACACCAGGTGTTCTTTTTCCCGATTTACTAACGTAGCTAGGATCAAAAGCCAAAATACTATCTTCACTGGCATGTTCGAGGCTTAACTCAATATTAAAATTCAAGAAATCAAATTCTTTTTCAAATTGATTTCGGAAGTGTTGTTCTCCAAAATCACTATATCTACTTAATTGCAAAAAGTTTATTCGTCCTTTTATACTCATAAATAAGTGTAAGACTGTTTGAATGAAATCGTATTGCCATTTATTTACACCAGACATTTTGTCTAAAATATTTTTTATATGATATTTGCTATTGGATTTTCCTTTGAGAGTCATACTTAATAATTGCTTCGAAAACAAACATTAAGATACTGATTCTTAAGGGATTATCCAA
>NZ_MVDE01000087.1 GCF_002843385.1 Labilibaculum manganireducens | reverse complement strand
CAACTTATTTATGGAGTACCGGCGAAACAACACAGACAATCACAGTTTCGGCGAGTGGAAATTACAGCGTAACAGTAATTGATGCCAACGGCTGTTCCGCAACAGATGATGCCAATGCAACAATACACCCGAATCCAACCGTCAATTTGGGAGTCGATCAGGAAACCTGTGCCGGCAACAGTATTTCATTTGATGCAGGAAATGTTGGTGCCACTTATTTATGGAGTACCGGAGAAAGCACTCAGACGATTACAGTTTCTACTTCAGGAAACTACAGCGTAACAGTAACTGATGCCAACGGCTGTTCCGCAACAGATGATGCTAATGCAACAATACACCCGAATCCAACCGTCAATTTGGGAGCAGATCAGCAGACTTGCTCAGGAAATACGATCACTTTTGACGCCGGCAATGCAGGATCAACTTATTTATGGAGTACAGGAGAAACCACTCAAAGCATTACGGTTTCTACTTCAGGCAATTACAGCGTAACAGTAACAGATACCAACGGCTGTTCAGCAACAGACGATGCCAATGCAACTATCCATGCAAATCCGGTTGTTGATTTAGGAATTGATCAGGAAACCTGTGCCGGAGGCACCATCACATTTGATGCCGGCAACGCAGGATCAACCTATTTATGGAGTATCGGTGAAACCACTCAAAGCATTACAGTTTCTGCTTCAGGAAATTACAGCATAACAGTAACAGATGCCAACGGCTGTTCAGCAACAGACGATGCCAATGCAACAATACATCCGAACCCAACAGTTAATTTGGGAGTCGATCAGGAAACCTGTGCCGGCAACAGCATCACTTTTGATGCCGGCAATGCAGGATCAACCTATTTATGGAGTACCGGTGAAACTACTCAAAGCATTACAGTTTCTGCTTCAGGAAATTACAGCATAACAGTAACTGATACCAACGGCTGTTCAGCAACAGACGATGCCAATGCAACAATAAATCCGAATCCAGTTATTGATTTAGGAGTCGATCAGGAAACCTGTGCCGGCAACAGTATTTCATTTGATGCAGGAAATGTTGGTGCCACTTATTTATGGAGTACCGGTGAAACAACACAGACAATTACAGTTTCGGCGAGTGGAAACTACAGCGTAACAGTAATTGATGCCAACGGCTGTTCAGCAACAGACGATGCCAATGCAACAATACATCCGAATCCAGTTATTGATTTAGGAATTGATCAGGAAACCTGTTCCGGCAACAGCATCACATTTAATGCAGGAAATGTTGGTGCCACTTATTTATGGAGTACCGGTGAAACCAC
>NZ_MVDE01000086.1 GCF_002843385.1 Labilibaculum manganireducens | reverse complement strand
CATTGATTACTACATTCTGAGTCTGTGTACTGGTATTTCCTGATCCGTCAGTATAAGTCCAAACTACAGTTTTTGATGCTGTAATCGGGAACGTTTCTGAATGTGTTCCGCTGATTGCTCCGTCACAATTATCGGTTGCTGTCGGTGCTGTTAAACTTGTTACTTCACACTGGGCTGTCACATCTGATAAACTTGTTGCGTCAGCTACAGGATCTGTTGTATCATTGATTACTACATTCTGAGTCTGTGTACTGGTATTTCCTGATCCGTCAGTATAAATCCAGGTTACTACGGTTGAAGAAGTAATTGGCAGTGTTGTTGTTTGAGTTCCTGTTAATACTCCGTCACAGTTATCTGTCGCTGTCGGTGCTGTTAAGCTTGTTACTTCACACTGGGCTGTAACATCTGATAAACTTGCTGCGTCTGCTACAGGATCCGTTGTATCATTAATTACTACATTCTGAGTCTGTGTACTGGTATTTCCTGATCCGTCAGTATAAGTCCAGGTTACTACGGTTGAAGAAGTAATTGGCAGTGTTGTTGTATGAGTTCCTGTTAATACTCCGTCACAGTTATCTGTCGCTGTTGGTGCTGTTAAGCTTGTTACTTCACACTGGGCTGTAACATCTGATAAACTTGCTGCGTCTGCTACTGGATCTGTTGTATCATTAATTACTACATTCTGAGTCTGTGTTGTGCTGTTGCCTGATCCGTCAGTATAAGTCCAAACTACAGTTTTTGATGCTGTAATCGGGAACGTTTCTGAATGTGTTCCGCTGATTGCTCCGTCACAATTATCGGTTGCTGTTGGTGCTGTTAAACTTGTTACTTCACACTGGGCTGTAACATCTGATAAACTTGCTAAATCGGCTACTGGATCTGTTGTATCATTAATTAATACATTCTGATTTACAACAATTGAATTTCCATTTCCATCATCAAAAGTCCATGCTATTACGTGAGTTCCTTGAGTATTGTATGTTAAAGGATCACTTGTTGTTCCTGTCAAAACACCAGCACAATTATCTGTCGTAGTCGGTGCCACAGCGGTTGCTGAACACTCACCTGTTACATCTGCTAATACTGGAATTACTGGTGAAGTTACATCATCAATTATTACATTCTGAGTTGCTGTTACTGTTTGACCATTGCCATCAGTAAAAGACCAAGTAATTACACGTGTTCCTTGTGTTGTATAAGTTAATGGATCACTTGTGGTTCCTGTAATTGTACCAGAGCATCCATCTGTAGTAGTCGGTGCCACAGCGGTTGCTGAACACTCACCTGTTACATCTGCTAATACTGG
>NZ_MVDE01000085.1 GCF_002843385.1 Labilibaculum manganireducens | reverse complement strand
AAACAATCACAGTTTCGGCGAGTGGCAATTATTCAGTTGTAGTTACAGATGCCAACGGCTGTTCAGCAACAGATGATGCCAATGCAACCATTCATGCCAACCCAACAGTTAATTTGGGGGCAGATCAGCAGACTTGCTCAGGAAATACGATCACTTTTGATGCCGGCAATGCAGGATCAACCTATTTATGGAGTACCGGTGAAACTACTCAAAGCATTACAGTTTCTGCTTCAGGAAATTACAGCATAACAGTAACTGATACCAACGGCTGTTCAGCAACAGACGATGCCAATGCAACAATAAATCCGAATCCAGTTATTGATTTAGGAGTCGATCAGGAAACCTGTGCCGGCAACAGTATTTCATTTGATGCAGGAAATGTTGGTGCCACTTATTTATGGAGTACCGGTGAAACAACACAGACAATTACAGTTTCGGCGAGTGGAAACTACAGCGTAACAGTAATTGATGCCAACGGCTGTTCAGCAACAGACGATGCCAATGCAACAATACATCCGAATCCAGTTATTGATTTAGGAATTGATCAGGAAACCTGTTCCGGCAACAGCATCACATTTAATGCAGGAAATGTTGGTGCCACTTATTTATGGAGTACCGGTGAAACCACGCAGACAATCACAGTTTCGGCGAGTGGAAACTACAGCGTAACAGTAATTGATGCCAACGGCTGTTCAGCAACAGACGATGCCAATGCAACCATTCATGCCAACCCAACAGTAAACCTTGGAGCAGATCAGCAGACTTGCTCAGGAAATACGATCACATTTGACGCCGGCAACGCAGGATCAACTTATTTATGGAGTACAGGCGAAACCACACAGACGATTACAGTTTCGGCGAGTGGAAACTACAGCGTAACAGTAACAGATGCCAACGGCTGTTCAGCAACAGACGATGCCAATGCAACTATCCATGCAAATCCGGTTGTTGATTTAGGAATTGATCAGGAAACCTGTGCCGGAGGCACCATCACATTTGATGCCGGTAATGCAGGATCAACTTATTTATGGAGTACCGGTGAAACCACTCAAAGCATTACAGTTTCTACTTCAGGCAATTACAGCGTAACAGTAACAGATACCAACGGCTGTTCTGCAAGTGATGATGCAAATGCAACCATTCATGCCAACCCAACAGTAAACCTTGGGGCAGATCAGCAGACTTGCTCAGGAAATACGATCACTTTTGACGCCGGCAACGCAGGATCAACTTATTTATGGAGTACCGGCGAAACCACTCAAAGCATTACAGTTTCTACTTCAGGAAACTACAGCGTAACAGTAACAGATGCCAACGGCTGTTCAACAAGTG
>NZ_MVDE01000084.1 GCF_002843385.1 Labilibaculum manganireducens | reverse complement strand
TGTTAGACGTGATTCTTTATTCCCCTTAACTTAATCCCGATTCCTCGGGACCGTATACGAGACCCGTACGTACGGTGGTGTGAGAGGCACAGTGGCGGTCAATAGACCGTCACCTGTCTACTCGATTGTGGGTATGTACATTGTCAAATTTTAATTGGACTTAACCAAGCATATTTCCCAACTATAATATGTTTTTTTCCTTTATGCCTAGTATTCTCCCACTTAAAACTTGATTGCTTATTTATTTTTAAATTATCTATTTCAACTGTCACATCTTGCGTTATTTCATAACCTTCATGTGTTTTATATGTTACATATTTTCTGTGTTTACCTTCATTTATATATGAGGTTTCATTTGTTGCCATCAAAAAATAACAACGATCCGCAATATTATCTTTTTTCAAATATTCTAATCTAGCTAAATCTCTGTAAACAGCTTTTCGAACCTCTGCTTTGTTTGAATTTCCTTTTTGAGATTTTGTTGGAAATTTAAATTCAATTGCTATACTAATATCTGTATATTTCACTAAGAGATCTAAATAACGACTACTACCTTGAAGATCATTGTAGCATTGATTTTCAAAATCTATTTCAATATCAAACCCTGTCTTTTTAATTAACTCCATCGAGAATAAAAAACATAAAGCTTTCTCACTGGAAATACTATAACCTTTCTCAATTCTTTCCTGTACATTCTCCCATATAGTACATATAATTTCATCTATTTTCTCTACTTTCCCCATTTTCTATGGATTACTTGCTGATATATTATTTTATTCTGAAAAAATCTTAAAAGAAATGATCTCCTGGATTATACCTTATAGGATCTGGATGAAAATTCGGATCTGGATGACAATCTTCACAGAACGTTATACCATCATATTTAATAACTTCATCTTCTTCCCAATCGTCTTCAGTATCTAGTTTGCCACAGTCACAAAGAACTTCCTGATACATGTAGTCATATTCTTCATCTAGAAAATCACTTAGATTACCTCCTGTATATTGTGCAGATTCTACTGCCCATTCATAATGCTCCATGTGATCAACTAGTGTATGTCTCGGACCTCCAACAGTCAAACCTGTTTCAAGGTCGATATATCTTTCACTAAATTCATCGTATTCTATTGAACAAATACAACCATCTTGCCATTTACTATTAGATGTATCTATTTCTGGGATAAAGTCACCATAATATTCTTTGTAGATTTCACCAGTTCTACAATCACGATAGACTTTAAAACTAAAATCATAATAGGCGTTTCTGTAATCAGTATTTATTTCATTCATTCTATAAATTTCTAATAATTTTATTTCGTATTACCCACAACGTAAAAGTGTTTTATCCTTTCGTTTTTTAAAATTAACAAAACATTATTTAGAACACTGATTTTTACTTCTCAGAATAGTTCCAAATAAAGGATAAAACATAGTTGGACAATGCC
>NZ_MVDE01000083.1 GCF_002843385.1 Labilibaculum manganireducens | reverse complement strand
CCATTACGGTTACTGCAGATGCATTACAAACAAAAGTTTACGGAGATTCAGATCCGACATTTACTTACACGGCATCTTCCGCATTGGAAAGCGGTGACTCCTTTAGCGGAGCACTGTCAAGAACAAGTGGAGAGTCTGTAGGTTCCTATGCCATTTTACAGGGAACACTGAGTGCAGGATCGAATTACAATTTAACTTTTGTGAGTAAAGACTTTAGCATCACTAAAAAATCCTTGACCATTACAGCCGAAAACAAAAGCAAAGTTTACGACGGCGCGGTTTACAGCCCGTTTACGGTAAGTTATTCCGGTTTCGCAACAGGCGAAGATGAAACTGATTTATCAGGAACACTTGTTTATAGTGGAACAGCAACAACAGCAACCAATGTTGGAACCGGCTATGTCATCACTCCGGGCGGATTGACTTCATCCAATTATGCCATTACATTTGTTGATGGTTCATTGGATATAACCCAAAAAGCAATAACGGTAACAGTTGATGCAGGTCAGACGAAAGTTTACGGAGATGCAGATCCGACATTTACTTACACTGCATCTTCAGTATTGGAAGCTGGAGATTCCTTTAGCGGAGCACTGTCAAGAACAAGTGGAGAGTCTGTAGGTACCTATGCCATTTCTCAGGGAAGCCTGAGTGCTGGATTGAACTACGATTTAACTTTTGTGAGTAAAGACTTTAGCATCACTCAAAAAGCCTTGACCATTACAGCCGAAGGCAAAAGCAAAGAGTACGACGGAGCAGTATACAGTGGATTTACTGTTACTTACGCTGGATTTATAAGTGGAGAAGATGAAACTGATCTGGGAGGAGCACTTGTTTATAGTGGAACAGCAACAACAGCAACCAATGTTGGAACCGGCTATGTCATCACTCCGGGCGGATTGACTTCATCCAATTATGCCATTACATTTGTTGATGGTTCATTGGACATTACTCAAAAATCCTTGACCATTACAGCCGAAAACAAAAGCAAAGAGTACGACGGAGCCGTATACAGTGGATTTACTGTTACTTATGCTGGATTTATAACAGGTGAAGATGAAACTGATTTATCAGGAACACTTGTTTATAGTGGAACAGCAACAACAGCAACCAATGTTGGAACCGGCTATGTCATCACTCCGGGCGGATTGACTTCATCCAATTATGACATTACATTTGTTGATGGTTCATTGGACATTACTCAAAAATCCTTGACCATTACAGCCGAAAACAAAAGCAAAGAGTACGACGGAGCCGTATACAGTGGATTTACTGTTACTTACGTCGGATTTATAACAGGTGAAGATGAAACTGATCTGGGAGGAGCACTTGCTTATAGCGGAACAGCAAGCACAGCAACCAATGTTGGAACCGGCTATGTCATCACTCCGGGCGGATTGACTTCTTCCAATTATGCCATTACATTTGTTGATGGTTCATTGGACATTACTCAAAAATCCTTGACCATTACAGCCGAAA
>NZ_MVDE01000082.1 GCF_002843385.1 Labilibaculum manganireducens | reverse complement strand
AAAAAACCGCCAATTCTGGCAACAAAATAACAAACCCATCGAATTGTGGAGCAGTAAAGTAATCTCTCAAAAATTAGATTACATTCACAATAATCCTGTGGAAGCAGGTTTTGTAGAAGAGGCACATCACTGGAAATACAGTAGTGCTATAAATTATGCTGGAGAAGTAGGACAGGTTCCAGTTGAAATATTGTAGCGTTTTAACTACTTCGTAGAACACGAGCTGCAAGCTCGCGCTAGCTGGGGGATTCTACAGACATTAATTGCTTTGAGGTTCCTTCGGGCTTTGTGTGTTCTAAGGATAATTCTATAAAGCGTGAAGCTTTGACTAAAAAACTATTTAGTTACGTTTATCAAGGTGAAGGAGGAAATGGAAATAGCACGAGTGAAGATGGATATAAATATAGAGGACATGGAAGAAAAACTATGTTGCTTTTGATAAATGGTTAAAGGATAATTATAAAGAAAGCTATAAAGATGTTGTTGCTAATCCTAAGCTAATTGATGAAAACAAAGATATATTTATTCTATCAGCTATGTGGTTTTGGAAAACTAACAATATTAACAAAATAGCAGATAAAGGCAGTGTACGCAAGGTGACACTCAAAATTAATTCTAAAGGTTTGGAATGGGAAAAAAGAGAAGATATTTTCAATAAATTACAAAAAGAAATTAAATAGTTATGAAGTTAAAAATAGTACTGGGATTAATGATATTGTCATTAAGTTCTAATTTGGTTGGCCAAAATGCTGAATTAGAAGGGAGTTTGTTCCAAAATATTGATGAGCCATCTATTTATCATTATTATAAAGGGAAACAATTATTGGTTTATTGGGTGTATGAGAATAATCCGAACAAGGTAGTCGAAATAGATACTTTGAATTATGGATTTAATAACACTTGTGAATTATTCAATATTGACAATTTAAAGCAAAGTGGTAAATATTATTTTGAAATTGATGCTGAAGATTTTGAAGAAGGGGAAAGTTTTGAGAGTGACTGTGGTGAGATGGAAATTTATAAAGAAGGAGATAAAACCATGATGAATATTTATTACAGTAGCTCTCAGCAATTTGTCACATATACGAAAATTGAAGCCCTTCCTGAAAAGGTTCAAAGATATTTGCAAAAGAAAGGAATTGGTGTTTCGGAATGATATTTCGCTGATGGTTTTAAGTATAATAGTTGTGACAGGATAAGTATTATGTAGATCCTTCAACTATAAAATATTGAATATGAAAACAGCTTTATTTATATTAATTATCGGTGTGATTGCTTGGATGACTTATGATGCTATTTATAAGAATAAGACAAATGACGAACATTCAAAATTAGTGAATGAATTTGATCTAAAGGATAAATGGTATTTTTTCCCCTGCTAGTGCGAGCTTGTAGCTCGTATTCTGCGGATGCAGTAATACATTAAATGTTCCAGCAATAGGAATAATATTAAGTTAATTGAATTTTGTTTACCTTAGGCTGACAATTAAATTTTTATAGGATTTGAGCCGAAAATATAAGTTTTACAATAAAGAAGGTTTGTACTTTGTAAGCTTTGCAACAGTATATTGGATAGATGTTTTTGTTCGGGAGCAATACTTTGCTGCTGTTGCCAAGAGTTTAGAGTATTGTTGCAAAAATAAAAGAATGGTTATTTATGCTTACTGCATTATGCCTAGTCATATACATTTGATATTTAATGCTCAAAATTCTGATCCGGGTAAAA
>NZ_MVDE01000081.1 GCF_002843385.1 Labilibaculum manganireducens | reverse complement strand
TATTGACCGCCACTGTGCCTCTCACACCACCGTACGTACGGGTCTCGTATACGGTCCCGAGGAATCGGGATTAAGTTAAGGGGAATAAAGAATCACGTCTAACAGGCGTGATTTGTTTGTAAATGTCGAGCATAGATTCATAACCACGTTTCCGCAATCTTTCAAGGGTAATAGTCGTTCTCAGAATTGGACTCTGAGCTATCGCCCAACCACCCATTCGTGATCGACTCCATGCATAGGCTTGTCCTTGTTGAACGCCCAAGCGGATAAGGCTTCGCCTTTTCTTTTCAGGTTTCTTCTCCCGAGGATCGGTGCCATATACAATACCTGAGCCTGTTGCGCAACCAACCGTCAAGATCTTCGAGTTTGTTTTGAATACTTGCCATACGGAAGTTATTTACCCAACCTCGCTGAACCTCTTTCAGTTTTTGGATGCGTTCTTCAAAGCTCATCGGTGTCGTTTTACGAGTGATGGTTTTTAGCTTTTGTTTCAGCTTTTTCCAACTCTTGTCGGATACTACCAATTGGTACTTGCCCCGTTCACCTTTCTTATAGGTCGGCACAAAGTCAAAACCCAAAACGGTAAAATGAACAGGTCGCCGAATGCCACTCTTTTCCCGATTAATTGTCAACTTGAGTTTATTTCGTAAAAACTTGTAAACCTTGTTGCCAACTCTTCGGGCGGTAGCTTTCGATTTGGTATAAATACTAAAATCGTCGGCATAGCGGATAAATTTCAGTCCCTGTTTTTCCAGTTCCCGATCCAGTTCATGTAGCATGATATTGGACAGTAACGGACTCAGTGGACTCCCCTGCGGTACGCCTTTTCTGCGTTTGACCAACTTGCCTTCGATTAAAATCGGGGCACGCAGCCATTTGCGGATTAAACGCATTGTTGCTTTGCATTTGATCTTTCGATAAAGCAGTTGCAACAAATGACAATGATCCACTTCATCAAAGAAGGTCTTCAAGTCAATATCAACAATATGCTGATAGCCGTCGTTGATGTATCCCTGAGCTTTTATTACTGCCTGATGCAGGCTTCGGTTCGGTCTGAACCCAAAGCTAAAGTCCGAAAATTCGAACTCAAACTTTGCCGTGATAATTTGAAGTACCGCTTGTTGAAGCAAACGGTCGGTTACAGTCGGAATACCCAATAAGCGCATCTTCCCGTTCCCTTTTGGAATCTCTACTCCTAAAATGGCTTGTGGCAAATATTTACCCGAACGAACACTCTGTGTCAGTTCTGATTTGTCAATTGACATCAGATCTGAGAGTTTAGTCACGGGCATACGATCAACTCCAGCTGAACCTCGGTTCTTTTGGACTTGATACATCGCTCGCAGCAGATTCTTTCCTGTTAGTATTTGTTCAATCATTTTAGTTTACTTTTTCTTTTCCCTGTTCCGCTTAATGCAAAGCTAGAGCCTAAAAACAACAGCTTCTTTGCAACATTTGGAACAACTTAACGTTCAGCCCTTCACTGCTTCAGTGAGTCCTCCACAATCTCTATTTGTGGCTCGTTGTCTTACAGCTACTATGGCCTCGGCTGAGTTGCTCATAAAATAATTTCAAATGGCATTCGCGATTTCCGCTTCGCTCCAATTCTCACCATAACCAACACGTGGTTGATGAGATCTCCCTTGGTAAGGTAAATGTCCTTCCGTCTAATCCTGCGGGATCTACATAAATATCCTTTTGGTACTCGTTGGGCTTTGCAGTGATGTGCCTACTTACCCAGATAATTATGCCTCATATCCCGTTCCTGTTCGTCAGTTCAGACTTTTGCCGGTTGGCTT
>NZ_MVDE01000080.1 GCF_002843385.1 Labilibaculum manganireducens | reverse complement strand
CCCGCACGCCAATAGACTAAGGTTTCCTGATCAACGCTAATCGGATCAGGGTTAGTCGGGACCTAAGGGGCAGCCGAAAGGCGAACTCGATGGACAACGGGTTAATATTCCCGTACCGGCTTTAACTGCGATGGGGTGACGAAGAGATGAAAGCACCGCGAACTGACGGAATAGTTCGTTGAAGACCGTACGTGATGATAGATGCAGGCAAATCCGCATCTTGAGCTGAAAGTCGATAGTACTGCAATGCTACGGCAGCGCAGATAGTGTGCCTAATTTTACTTCCAAGAAAAACCTCTAAGCATCAGGTTAAAGCTGCCCGTACCACAAACCGACACAGGTAGTCAAGTAGAGTATACTAAGGCGCTCGAGTGATTCATGGCTAAGGAACTCGGCAAAATAGTCCTGTAACTTCGGGAGAAAGGACGCTCTCAGCGATGAGAGCCGCAGTGAAATGGCCCAGGCGACTGTTTATCAAAAACACATGGCTTTGCAAAAACGAAAGTTGAAGTATAAGGCCTGACACCTGCCCGGTGCTGGAAGGTTAAGTGGAGATGTTATTTTCGGAGAAGCATTGAAATGAAGCCCCAGTAAACGGCGGCCGTAACTATAACGGTCCTAAGGTAGCGAAATTCCTTGTCGGGTAAGTTCCGACCTGCACGAATGGTGTAACGATCTGGGCACTGTCTCAGCCATGAGCTCGGTGAAATTGTAGTATCGGTGAAGATGCCGATTACCCGCAACGGGACGGAAAGACCCCGTGCACCTTTACTGCAGCTTCACATTGATTTTGGGTAAGTAATGTGTAGGATAGGACGGAGACTACGAAGCGGGTTCGCCAGGACTAGTGGAGTCAACCTTGAAATACGTCCCTTTGCTTATCTGGAGTCTAACGTCTGACGACGGACAGTGTGTGGTGGGTAGTTTGACTGGGGTGGTCGCCTCCAAAAGAGTAACGGAGGCTTCTAAAGGTACCCTCAACACGTTTGGTAATCGTGTGAAGAGTGCAATGGCACAAGGGTGCTTGACTGTGAGACATACAGGTCGATCAGGTACGAAAGTAGAGCATAGTGATCCGGTGGTTCCGCATGGAAGGGCCATCGCTCAAAGGATAAAAGGTACGCCGGGGATAACAGGCTGATCGCTCCCAAGAGCTCATATCGACGGAGCGGTTTGGCACCTCGATGTCGGCTCGTCACATCCTGGGGCTGGAGAAGGTCCCAAGGGTTGGGCTGTTCGCCCATTAAAGTGGCACGCGAGCTGGGTTCAGAACGTCGTGAGACAGTTCGGTCCCTATCTGTTGTGGGCGTTGGAAATTTGAGAGGATCTGACTCTAGTACGAGAGGACCGGGTTGGACGAACCTCTGGTGCATCTGTTGTGGCGCCAGCTGCATTGCAGAGTAGCTACGTTCGGAAGGGATAAGTGCTGAAAGCATCTAAGCACGAAGCCTACCTCAAGATGAGATTTCCTTTAAGGGTCGTTGGAGACTACGACGTTGATAGGTTGCAGGTGTAAAGGCGGTGACGTCAAAGCCGAGCAATACTAATTACCCTAAAACTTCTGAGTGGGGTGTTCATTTCTGAATTTTTTCGGAAGTTATTTTTACTTTGATTTTTTTGATATGTCTATGATATTATCTTGAGGGTGTAAGCCCAATATTAGATGAATGATTTTAGGTGTCTATTGCATCGGGGTTCCACCTCTTCCCATTCCGAACAGAGAAGTTAAGCCCGATAGCGCCGATGGTACTGCCTTTTTGGTGGGAGAGTAGGTCGACGCCAACTTTTAAAGAGTCTTGTTCCAATGAGGAATGAGACTCTTTTTT
>NZ_MVDE01000079.1 GCF_002843385.1 Labilibaculum manganireducens | reverse complement strand
TTGCCACTTGCTAATGCTTCCAGGAGTCACCCCAGTGCATAAGGGACTTACACCCTCTGGACTTTCTTTTACAAAACTTAACATTATAAAAGAACTTTTACTAAATTTACCATTCAAGGCACACACAAAAGCTAAATTGTCATGGGCGTTGATGAGCAAATTGATAGTTTAATACAATTAATGAACACCAGCAAGCCAATACAATTGGTTTGTTCAAAAATATAAACAAATTTATGCGGCTTGCTTATTTGGCGGTTTGAAAGGGAGATTCTTTTAATCGCCCACGCAACTTAGCAAGACCGTTAGGCTCTATTAAAACGAAAGTCAGTGCAATTATGAAAAAATAATAAAATATGAAAACATTTAAAGATTTAACGATAAAGTCTTCCATAGAGAAACTAATTTCTCTCGTAGAAAAGCTTCAAATTAGTGATTCTTCTGATTTTAAATTTGTATCTGATAAATCTGAGGATTACGCTAAAATGATTGGAAAAAAAACAAATGAAGTATTAACATTTGAAAGTCCAGTTATTAAAGGAGCTATTGCCTTTGTCTGGATGGTTGTCGGTGAAGAAAGTGACCTTCGCATAACCAATATAACACCAAATAAATCAGGTCAATTAAGTATTGAACAGTATAATTCAATTCTTGACAGTTTCTATGATAAAGTGATAAAGCCAAATATTGACGAAAATTATCATGTTATCCTTTCTACTGACACAAAAACAATTGTTGACTATGCAGGTCAGGAAGTTGCTGAAAAACTACAAGTGTGGATTAAGTCTGCAAATAAATCAACGCTGAATACTCATCCGCTTGATTTTGAAAGATGGGCTAGTTTTTTAATAACTGCACATAAAAATGAGTCCGAGTTAACGACTTCACAATTAGAAAAATTTTTAGTTGATGAAATAGGCATTTCTGAAGAACGCTTAGTTTCAAAAATTGTGATTGATTATGAGTATGGACGTGAATTATTGAATGAGTATGATAAACACAGATAGCTTACAGATAATTGAAAAAGATGAAATTGCAGGGAAAATACCTACAAACTGCAAGAATATCTTTTTTTGGGATACATGTGGTATTTTAGATGTGCTCAATTTAGTAATTGATTCTACAAATGATTCTTTCATACAAACATTAAAACGTATTAATGCACAGATTGACAGAGGGGATGCAATTTCTATGTCTTCCATTATTGTTATTACGGAATTAAAAGATAATTATCCAGAACCTTATGGTCAAGCTGAAAAATTGATAAATCAAACTATCAAGAATTATAATAAGATAATGAAATATCTTGGTGGATTGGGCATGTCAGAACCATCATCGGAAATAAGTAAAAATTCGGTTGACTTTTTGCCAACCTTAGAGCTTGTTATCCAAAATTTATTGAATAAAACGTATTTCATTAAAGATGACCCATATCTTAAATTGGCGAGGGATAGAGTTGTATCTAAAACACCTCCAGGCATAAAGAATGAATTTAAGGATTGTGTCATATGGGAGTCGTGCCTTGACATCTCGTCTTATAGGAAAAATGGAGAAAAAATCTTTTTTGTTTCATCAAACGAAAGTGATTTTGGTAAAAATGGAGGTAGATTTTCTGAAATTGAAGCAGATACCGCAAGGTACGGAATTGATTTTACGCACAAGATTCATGAATTATATAGACATGCAGAATAATAACAGAGCCTAATCGAGTAGACAGGTGACGGTCTATTGACCGCCACTGTGCCTCTCACACCACCGTACGTACGGGTCTCGTATACGGTCCCGAGGAATCGGGATTAAGTTAAGGGGAATAAAGAATCACGTCTAACA
>NZ_MVDE01000078.1 GCF_002843385.1 Labilibaculum manganireducens | reverse complement strand
TCCATTTTTGAGATCAACGCATCAAGCGGCGCAATCACCGTAACCGATAACTCAGGTATAGATTATGAAACAACAACCTCATACACATACACCGTAACAGTTTCCGACGGAACCAACACTTCAGCCGCAGAAACGATAACAATCAATATCACAGATATAAATGATGTCACTCCAGTTGTAACAGCCTCCCAGAGTTTTAGCATTGCAGAAAATATTGCAAACTCAGGAGCCGTAGGAACAGTACTTGCAACAGACGGCGATGCAGGAACATCTTTCTCATCCTGGACAGAAACCGGAGGAACCGGCGCATCCATTTTTGAGATCAATGCCTCCAGCGGCGCAATCACTGTAACCGATAACTCGGGAATAGATTATGAAACAACAACCTCATACACATACACCGTAACAGTTTCCGACGGAACCAACACATCAGCATCCGAGACAATTACAATCAATATCACAGATGTCAATGATGTAGCTCCGATAGTGACAGCTTCACAAACATTTACTATTGATGAAGATGCTTCAAATACAACATCAGTAGGAACCGTTTTGGCCACCGACGGAGATGCAACAGCCACGGTTTTTAGCAGCTGGACAATTACAGCAGGCAATACAAACAGTGTATTTGCCATCAACTCATCAACAGGTGAAATTACAGTTAATGATGCGAATGAACTGGATTACGAATCAATCACAAGTTACAGCTTGAGCATCACAGTTTCAGATGGAGTTAACACTTCAGCAGGAGAAACAGTAACAGTTGATGTGAACGCAATAAACGACAACACTCCAGTTGTAACAGCCTCTCAGAGTTTTAGCATTGCAGAAAATATTGCAAACTCAGGAGCCGTAGGAACAGTACTTGCAACAGACGGCGATGCAGGAACATCTTTCTCATCCTGGACAGAAACAGGAGGAACCGGCGCATCCATCTTTGAGATCAACGCATCAAGCGGCGCAATCACTGTAACCGATAACTCGGGAATAGATTATGAAACAACAACCTCATACACATACACCGTAACAGTTTCCGACGGAACCAACACTTCAACAGCAGAGACGATAACAATCAATATCACAGATATAAATGATGTCACTCCAGTTGTAACAGCCTCCCAGAGTTTTAGCATTGCAGAAAATATTGCAAACTCAGGAGCCGTAGGAACAGTACTTGCAACAGACGGCGATGCAGGAACATCTTTCTCATCCTGGACAGAAACCGGAGGAACCGGCGCATCCATCTTTGAGATCAATGCCTCCAGCGGCGCAATCACCGTAACCGATAACTCAGGTATAGATTATGAAACAACAACCTCATACACATACACCGTAACAGTTTCCGACGGCATAAACACTTCAGCATCCGAGACAATTACAATCAATATCACAGATGTCAATGATGTAGCCCCGATAGTGACAGCTTCACAAACATTTACTATTGATGAAGATGCTTCAAATGCAACATCAGTAGGAACCGTTTTGGTCACCGACGGAGATGCAACAGCCTCGGTTTTTAGCAGTTGGACAATTACAGCAGGCAATACAAACAGTGTATTTGCCATGAACTCATCAACAGGTGAAATTACAGTTAATGATGCGAATGAACTGGATTACGAATCAATCACAAGTTACAGCTTGAGCATCACAGTTTCAGATGGAGTTAACACTTCAGCAGCAGAAACAGTAACAGTTGATGTGAACGCAATAAACGACAACACTCCAGTTGTAACAGCCTCCCAGAGTTTTAGCATTGCGGAAAATATAGCAAACTCAGGAGCCGTAGGAACAGTACTTGCAACAGACGGCGATGCAGGAACATCTTTCTCATCCTGGACAGAAACAGGAGGAACCGGCGCATCCATTTTTGAGATCAATGCCTCCAGCGGCGCAA
>NZ_MVDE01000077.1 GCF_002843385.1 Labilibaculum manganireducens | reverse complement strand
GGATTTAGGTTTGTTTAATATGTCGAATAAATATGTACTGTTACAAAATTAATTTGAAATCGCCGTATACGAGAGTACGTACGGTGGTGTGAGAGGGCGAGGGAGTAATCCCTCTACCTACTCGATTAATTAGCCCATTGTTTTTATTCTGCAGGAATCTCTTCTGAGGCGGCTTTCGATCGAATGCTTTTGCGGATTTGCGCCTTAGCATTCACGGCCTCGATGGTCTCGGTAATTACACCAAGAATTTCCTGGTAGATTTCCGGCATTGCTTCGACCGCATTTTCGAGATGAGGCAGTAATCTTTCATTCACAATTTTTCTCACCTCATTTTTTAGTGCCGAAGGAGCCGTAATATTCTCTTTAACAGCATTTGCCTCCATCATTTTCGAGTAAGCTGTTTCTAAATCAGAGGTCGATTGTTTAAACTTTTCAACTCTGGGACTAACAGCAATCAGATTGGCAATTTTCGCCTTAAATTGCGCACTGTCTAAATTACCCAGCAGCGCTTTGCTTAATGCCAATTGTTTCTCGCAGCTCTGTTTATGAAGATTCAAATTATGCGACTTTAATAAGCCCCAAACATCAACAGCATCCTGCACCAGATTCGCATCGGGCAAATACGTATTTGCCTTTACAAACTGCTTTAAGCACACAAAATCGTTGTCGGCAATCTCATCCTCTTTTCTTAGGTTCTCGGCCAAAGCACCACTAAGGCTGTACTCAATCGACCGGGTAAGATCTTTATTTGTCGTTCCCAAATCTGCAATAATATAGCTCAATATCTGGTCGGCCGACCAATCTTTTTTGTCCAGTTCACCAACAATAACACTTGTGCCGGTGCTGACTTCATTGCTGTCGCAATAATGATAATAGTTTATAGTCATTCTCTCTGATAATTTTAGCGAAGTCTGAGCCGGATAGGTAAAAAGCGGTGCAGAGCTTCTGTGTTAAAAATGTTTTGTGTTGGATATTTTTGGGCTATCGGACAGCTAATCTACAAAATCAATCTAACAGTAAGCATGTTTTTAGTGAAAAATACTATGATAATTTCAAATTGCATGATTTAAGTGCTTACAGCTTCGGCATTTCCATCAATTTATTTTATTATCTGATTTTATTGCCATGATATAGTAAAATTAAATGCTTAAATGTATTTAACGACTATTTATGTGGTATTTCGCCAGGTATGCATCAAAAATTCTTCCGGTTTCAGTTTCAACTCACATGCAAAGCTTGTTTTTGAATTGTATAAGGCCTTGTTTCATTCAAAAACATCGATTTTCGCATTGTCTGCAGCCTTTTCTCTTACGAAAAGGCCAAAAATGAACTCATATTTGCATTGCCGAAGAGAAAATGGACAGCTTGTCATGCGTGTAAGCCATTTATTTTGAGTTGACAGCCATTTTTGAGCTGAAAAGACCACTGCCGAAGAGAATTTGATCACATTTGCCATCAAATTGCCCATTTCACATCAGAATTGCCCACAATTACATTCAAATTGCTCATTGCCGAAGAGAAAACGCTCAAATTTGCACAAACGAGTTCATTTCTGATCAGAAATCTGCCAATTTGTCCTTCACTTATCAATGCCGAAGAAGAATTCCCGTTTTTAGCACTCATTTGTGCAATTCTCTTCGGCGGCGATCTGCGAAAATATATTTATGGTTGAATATTTAAGAGCAAAGCTTTCAACTTTCCGCTCAATCGCTTATGGCAACTAAAAACCTTATAAATAGTACCCCGATAGTGATTATAATTTGCTAGATTTGGGCTTGTGAATTGTAAATAGCTGCACAATATACACCCATACGGAATGTATTGTGCACCTTTTTATTTGATATAGTAGAAATAAGTGCACCGGTGCACAATCTAAAAAGTTGAACAAAAACCGCCTATGGCGGTAGTTAAGAAATAAGCTCGTAACTTGATTGAATATTTATTCATTAAAAATTTAGTCATGAAAAAAAAGTCTTAGAGAACGGATGATTGCGGAGATGCAGATT
>NZ_MVDE01000076.1 GCF_002843385.1 Labilibaculum manganireducens | reverse complement strand
GGATTTAGGTTTGTTTAATATGTCGAATAAATATGTACTGTTACAAAATTAATTTGAAATCGCCGTATACGAGAGTACGTACGGTGGTGTGAGAGGGCGAGGGAGTAATCCCTCTACCTACTCGATTAGAGGCGATAAGGGAATTTTGGAAGGAGTGATTATAGTAATGTAATATCATACGATGCAATCGTGCGGTAGGGGAATTACAATTCCAGAACACCATAATTAAAAAGAGAGCTTCGTGTCTCTCTTTTTAGCTAAATAGTAAGTGTTTTATCTCGTAATTTTTTTATCATTTTTCTTCTGATTTTCAATTATAATCTTTGCACTTTTATTTGCTCTCATTATAAATTTAATAATAAAAAAAACAAATGACAGAATTAAAATAATTAGCACAGATAAGATTGAATATCCTGTGGGAGTGTATGCACTAAACATGTCTTTATATTTTAGGAGTTTTTATAACTGGATATCTTTCGTTATTTATTGACATTTGGACATTAACGTTACGGGTTTTTAAGTAAGCATAACCAGATATCACGATTGGTGATTTCGAAAATCCAACTCCCAACACCTTAAAAATAATTTCATTTTTACATAAAAAAACCATAGTATTTGGCGTATAAAATGAACAATAATTGTCCCAAGGAGTATCAAAGCCTATAAATCCAAATGAATAATCAAGTAATACCTTAACCTTGCCATCAACACCAGCGCTACCATCGAAATACAAATAAACTGTCAAATAAGTATTTCTAATTATAGTTCTAAAACGATCTGAAAATGTGAATTTATAACCTGTTGCATATTCATCTTCAGCTATTTTTGTTTTATTTAAAGATTTTAATTCAATTCCATCTTCAAGTTTTTGCATAAATTCCTCAAAATCTTCTAATGATTGAAACTGAATTATGTTTTTAATGGAACCTCCAATATCTTTTTCATTTTTGAACTCAATCCCATACTTTGTTTCAAGTCTTGATATTTCATTCTCCTTGATTTGCATCTCCTCAGAATGATTCTCTTTATCACAACTTGAAAATGTAATAATCAAAAGAAGAATGGCGAGATGTATTAATAATTTCCTCATATTATATATTAAAATAACAAGCACTTCCATTCATAATATATCAGATTGATTCGAAAGTTAAAATTTTTATGGATAAAATCAAAAGTTGTGGGAGATTTACCCCCGCTAGTGCGAGCTTGTAGCTTGTGTTTGGGGATTTGTTATCCCTTGTCATTCCCTCACTTTCCGCCATTCTTCGTCTTGTGATACCAATGGAAAAATATTCGTAATCGAGATACAGGCTTAAAATTCAAATTATTCTCTTACTATTCAGGAAAACATGCGCTGCAAGCGTGCAAAGAGCTCCCTCTGCTAGTGCGAGCTTGTAGCTCGTATTCAGCACGGCAGAAGAAGAACCAAGCTGTAGGTTGATTATAATACTCAACATATGATTTTATTCTTCATAATTTCAATATATTGTTTATTTTAGAGAGAATAAAAAGCAAACGGATTTGAGTTGAAAATATAAGTTTGACTTCGTCGATTTTTAATTCATAACAAAGAAGGCCTGTACTTTGTTAGCTTTGCAACAGTATATTGGATAGATGTTTTTGTTCGGGAGCAATATTTTGCTGCTGTTGCTAATAGCTTAGAGTATTGTTGCACAAACAAAGGAATGGTTATATATGCTTACTGCATTATGCCTAGTCATATTCATTTGATATTTAATGCTCAAAATTCTGATCCGGGTAAAATTCTTAAAGAGTTTAAAACCTATTCATCAAAATACCTTCAAAGCTTAATTGAAGAAAATCCACAAGAAAGCAGAAAAGAATGGATGCTTTGGATGATGGAGCGTGCAGGAAAAATGAATAGCAATGTAAAAAACCGCCAATTCTGGCAACAAAATAACAAACCCATCGAATTGTGGAGCAGTAAAGTAATCTCTCAAAAATTAGATTACATTCACAATAATCCTGTGGAAGCAGGTTTTGTAGAAGAGGCACAT
>NZ_MVDE01000075.1 GCF_002843385.1 Labilibaculum manganireducens | reverse complement strand
AAGGCGGAGCTATACTCCGCCGCTAGATAAACTTAAATGAATAATCATTTGAAGTTTTCTTTCATATCATAAATTTAGGAAATAATTATTAATTTAATTTGGATTTTACCACAGTATCTGTCAGAGTCAATTAGAAGAATAACACCCTTTCGCCTGTCGGCATTTTCCCTCAAGAGGAAAAGATTTTTTAAATAGGCAGACTTGTAAAGGTGAAAATTGCATTTATATTTCTCCCTTTTTAAGGGGAGCTCCCGACAGGGAGAGGGCTGTTTTTAAAGTTTTATTACCCCAAACCCCTGAAGGGGCTTAAAAAAATGTTACCCAACAGGGAAAGTCCCCTTTAGGGGATTTAGGGGTAGTTAGAAAATAACATACGTCAAACCACAATACAATGAAGAAAAAAGAAATCAACGCATCGCATACGCCGCTTTACCGCGAAGCTGGCTTTAATTTGCAAAATTCGAAGCGAACCAAAGAAGCTTTTGCAGCAGAATTGAATCATGCGCACGAACCAGATGATTACATCTATTCCCGATATCGCAACCCGACTGTGGTAGCTGTTGAGAAACAAATTATGGAATTGGAAGGATGCAATTGGGCATTGTTGGTGGAAACAGGAATGGCGGCCATTGATGTTGCAGTATCAGTTTTTCAGAAAGGAGCAGCAACCCGTCCCTGGTTGTTCTTTCATGAGATTTACGGCGGAACCAATTCATTCATCGATACGGTGTTGATCAAGCGCCGTAATTTAGATGTGCACCGCTTTTATGCGAAAGAAGGTTTGTACGATTTCGTGGAATTGGAGCGCATGCTGGCAGAAATTCAACCTGAGTTTTTGTATTTCGAAGCCGTTTCGAATCCCATGTTGATTGTTGCCGATGTAAAACGCATCATGGAACTGGCGAAGCAATACAATGCCAAGATAATTGTAGACAATACATTTGGAACACCTTATTTGTGGAAACCACTTTTAGATGGAGCCGATCTGGTGATTCATTCAGCAACAAAATACCTGAGCGGACATGGAAACATTACCGCAGGAGTTATTTGCGGCAACGATGAGGAATTAATGAAGGAAGCCATTGAATATCGAAAATGGGCAGGTCATTTTCTAAGTCCGGATGATGCTTACCGATTGGGAACGCAGGTAAAAAGTTTCGAATTGCGCTTTCAAAAGCATTGCGACAATGCAATGGAGTTGGCTGAATATTTAGAAAATCACCCAAAAATAGGAGAGGTTTTATATCCAGGACTGGAATCTCATCCTACCCGAAAAGAGGCTGTGGCTTTGTTTGGCGATAAAGGTTTTGGCGGCATGTTAACTTTCGATATCAAAGGATCTTCCGATGAGGACAAAAGAGAGAAATGCAATCGCTTTGTAGCTGCTTTGGAAGATACAATTCCATTGGTTCCAACATTGGGCGAAGTAGATACCATTTTATTACCAGTAGAACCTGTTTGGGGCGCAAAATATCCCTTGCCGGGCGTTATTCGTTTATCGGTAGGAATTGAAAATATCGAAAAATTAAAAGGCTTGATTGGCGAGGCCTTGAAAAATATATAATCCGTAGGGTCACGCCATGGCGTGACCTTTTTATATGGAGATGCTTTAACGGTGAATTTGACATGATTGAGTAGCGCTTACTGCGTTAGTAGATCGAGCTACAAGCTCTTGCTGGCAGGGGTATTCAGTCAAAGCTTTTCAATTCCGATTAAGAGAGAAATTCCATCACTTGCTATATTCCACTTTTTACATTTTCCTTATTAATTAAATCTTCAATTTTATAAAATAGTATTGCATTAAATAAAATAAAAATAATTGCAGTCCAAAATCCACAATTCATAGACAACCAGCTCCCTGCACCAAAACTATGAGCCATTAAAACGAAAAGTAAAAAAAAACGAGAATATTTTTTAGGAATATAATACCATTTTACAGACTAATTTACTCACAAAAGCAATTTGTATAAATTGGATAACCAGTAATGGATTTGATTAAATCGGGATTCAACTCATTTACCATCATTGTAATCTTTTCTTGTAGATCTGATATTTC
>NZ_MVDE01000074.1 GCF_002843385.1 Labilibaculum manganireducens | reverse complement strand
TTGTATTTGAAGCATCTTCATCAATAGTAAATGTTTGTGAAGCTGTCACTATCGGAGCTACATCATTGACATCTGTGATATTGATTGTTATCGTCTCTGCGGCTGAAGTGTTGGTTCCGTCGGAAACAGTTACGGTGTATGTGTATGAGGTTGTTGTTTCATAATCTATACCTGAGTTATCGGTTACGGTGATTGCTCCGCTGGATGCGTTGATCTCAAAGATGGATGCGCCGGTTCCTCCGGTTTCTGCCCAGGATGAGAAAGATGTTCCTGCATCGCCGTCTGTTGCAAGTACTGTTCCTACGGCTCCTGAGTTTGCTATATTTTCCGCAATGCTAAAACTCTGGGAGGCTGTTACAACTGGAGTGTTGTCGTTTATTGCGTTCACATCAACTGTTACTGTTTCTGCTGCTGAAGTGTTAACTCCATCTGAAACTGTGATGCTCAAGCTGTAACTTGTGATTGATTCGTAATCCAGTTCATTCGCATCATTAACTGTAATTTCACCTGTTGATGAGTTCATGGCAAATACACTGTTTGTATTGCCTGCTGTAATTGTCCAACTGCTAAAAACCGAGGCTGTTGCATCTCCGTCGGTGACCAAAACGGTTCCTACTGATGTTGCATTTGAAGCATCTTCATCAATAGTAAATGTTTGTGAAGCTGTCACTATCGGGGCTACATCATTGACATCTGTGATATTGATTGTAATTGTCTCGGATGCTGAAGTGTTTATGCCGTCGGAAACTGTTACGGTGTATGTGTATGAGGTTGTTGTTTCATAATCTATACCTGAGTTATCGGTTACGGTGATTGCGCCGCTGGAGGCATTGATCTCAAAGATGGATGCGCCGGTTCCTCCGGTTTCTGTCCAGGATGAGAAAGATGTTCCTGCATCGCCGTCTGTTGCAAGTACTGTTCCTACGGCTCCTGAGTTTGCAATATTTTCTGCAATGCTAAAACTCTGGGAGGCTGTTACAACTGGAGTGACATCATTTATATCTGTGATATTGATTGTTATCGTCTCTGCTGTTGAAGTGTTGGTTCCGTCGGAAACTGTTACGGTG
Organism: Labilibaculum manganireducens; assembly: GCF_002843385.1. Lineage (GTDB taxonomy): Bacteria > Bacteroidota > Bacteroidia > Bacteroidales > Marinifilaceae > Labilibaculum > Labilibaculum manganireducens. The sequence continues at coordinate 1,019 of NZ_MVDE01000074.1, read as the reverse complement.
TATGTGTATGAGGTTGTTGTTTCATAATCTATTCCCGAGTTATCGGTTACAGTGATTGCGCCGCTTGATGCGTTGATCTCAAAGATGGATGCGCCGGTTCCTCCTGTTTCTGTCCAGGATGAGAAAGATGTTCCTGCATCGCCGTCTGTTGCAAGTACTGTTCCTACGGCTCCTGAGTTTGCAATATTTTCTGCAATGCTAAAACTCTGAGAGGCTGTTACAACTGGAGTGTTGTCGTTTATTGCGTTCACATCAACTGTTACTGTTTCTCCTGCTGAAGTGTTAACTCCATCTGAAACTGTGATGCTCAAGCTGTAACTTGTGATTGATTCGTAATCCAGTTCATTCGCATCATTAACTGTAATTTCACCTGTTGATGAGTTGATGGCAAATACACTGTTTGTATTGCCTGCTGTAATTGTCCAGCTGCTAAAAACCGTGGCTGTTGCATCTCCGTCGGTGGCCAAAACGGTTCCTACTGATGTTGTATTTGAAGCATCTTCATCAATAGTAAATGTTTGTGAAGCTGTCACTATCGGAGCTACATCATTGACATCTGTGATATTGATTGTAATTGTCTCGGATGCTGATGTGTTGGTTCCGTCGGAAACTGTTACGGTGTATGTGTATGAGGTTGTTGTTTCATAATCTATTCCCGAGTTATCGGTTACAGTGATTGCGCCGCTGGAGGCATTGATCTCAAAAATGGATGCGCCGGTTCCTCCGGTTTCTGTCCAGGATGAGAAAGATGTTCCTGCATCGCCGTCTGTTGCAAGTACTGTTCCTACGGCTCCTGAGTTTGCAATATTTTCTGCAATGCTAAAACTCTGGGAGGCTGTTACAACTGGAGTGACATCATTTATATCTGTGATATTGATTGTTATCGTTTCTGCGGCTGAAGTGTTGGTTCCGTCGGAAACTGTTACGGTGTATGTGTATGAGGTTGTTGTTTCATAATCTATACCTGAGTTATCGGTTACGGTGATTGCGCCGCTTGATGCGTTGATCTCAAAAATGGA
>NZ_MVDE01000073.1 GCF_002843385.1 Labilibaculum manganireducens | reverse complement strand
CTGATGTGAACGGGAATTCTTCCAGTTGTGAAATTAATGTAATTGTGGAAGATACGACTCCACCAGTAATACCAACACTAGCAGATGTAACTGGTGAGTGTTCAGCAACCGCTGTGGCACCGACTACAACAGATGGATGTTCTGGTACAATTACAGGAACCACAAGTGATCCATTAACTTATACAACACAAGGAACACATGTAATTACTTGGTCTTTTACTGATGGCAATGGTCAAACAGTAACAGCAACTCAGAATGTAATAATTGATGATGTAACTCCACCAGCAATTCCAGTATTAGCAGATGTAACAGGTGAGTGTTCAGCAACCGCTGTGGCACCGACTACTACAGATGGATGCTCTGGTACAATTACAGGAACCACAAGTGATCCATTAACTTATACAACACAAGGAACACGTGTAATTACTTGGTCTTTTACTGATGGCAATGGTCAAACAGTAACAGCAACTCAGAATGTAATAATTGATGATGTAACTTCACCAGTAATTCCAGTATTAGCAGATGTAACAGGTGAGTGTTCAGCAACCGCTGTGGCACCGACTACGACAGATAATTGTGCTGGTGTTTTGACAGGAACAACAAGTGATCCTTTAACATACAATACTCAAGGAACTCACGTAATAGCATGGACTTTTGATGATGGAAATGGAAATTCAATTGTTGTAAATCAGAATGTATTAATTAATGATACAACAGATCCAGTAGCCGATTTAGCAAGTTTATCAGATGTTACAGCCCAGTGTGAAGTAACAAGTTTAACAGCACCAACAGCAACCGATAATTGTGACGGAGCAATCAGCGGAACACATTCAGAAACGTTCCCGATTACAGCATCAAAAACTGTAGTTTGGACTTATACTGACGGATCAGGCAACAGCACAACACAGACTCAGAATGTAGTAATTAATGATACAACAGATCCAGTAGCAGACGCAGCAAGTTTATCAGATGTTACAGCCCAGTGTGAAGTAACAAGCTTAACAGCACCAACAGCGACAGATAACTGTGACGGAGTATTAACAGGAACTCATACAACAACACTGCCAATTACTTCTTCAACCGTAGTAACCTGGACTTATACTGACGGATCAGGAAATACCAGTACACAGACTCAGAATGTAGTAATTAATGATACAACGGATCCTGTAGCAGACGCAGCAAGTTTATCAGATGTTACAGCCCAGTGTGAAGTAACAAGCTTAACAGCACCGACAGCGACAGATAACTGTGACGGAGTATTAACAGGAACTCAAACAACAACACTGCCAATTACTTCTTCAACCGTAGTAACCTGGATTTATACTGACGGATCAGGAAATACCAGTACACAGACTCAGAATGTAGTAATCAATGATACAACAGATCCTGTAGCTGACGCAACAAGTTTATCAGATGTGACAGCCCAGTGTGAAGTAACAAGTTTAACAGCACCGACAGCAACCGATAATTGTGACGGAGCAATCAGCGGAACACATTCAGAAACGTTCCCGATTACAGCATCAAAAACTGTAGTTTGGACTTATACTGACGGATCAGGCAACAGCACAACACAGACTCAGAATGTAGTAATTAATGATACAACGGATCCTGTAGCAGACGCAGCAAGTTTATCAGATGTGACAGCCCAGTGTGAAGTAACAAGTTTAACAGCACCAACAGCAACCGATAATTGTGACGGAGCAATCAGCGGAACACATTCAGAAACGTTCCCGATTACAGCATCAAAAACTGTAGTTTGGACTTATACTGACGGATCAGGAAATACCAGTACACAGACTCAGAATGTAGTAATCAATGATACAACGGATCCAGTAGCAGACGCAGCAAGTTTATCAGATGTGACAGCCCAGTGTGAAGTAACAAGTTTAACAGCACCAACAGCAACCGATAACTGTGACGGAGCAATCAGCGGAACACATTCAGAAACGTTCCCGATTACAGCATCAAAAACTGTAGTTTGGACTTATACTGACGGATCAGGAAATACCAGTACACAGACTCAGAATGTATTAATTAATGATACAACGGATCCATTAGCAGACGCAGCAAGTTTATCAGATGTTACAGCCCAGTGTGAAGTAACAAG
>NZ_MVDE01000072.1 GCF_002843385.1 Labilibaculum manganireducens | reverse complement strand
CCTGTGAGTAAAGAGTAAACTTCAATGGCTGATAATCCTTCGTATTCCGGGATTGGCACACAGGTTTCCATAAGAGCAGCAATCTGCTCTTTTTTGGTTTTGGAATTTGCTGATGAAAGGATTCCGTAATACCTGATTTTATAAAAGTTGTGGGGCAGAACATGAAGCATAAATCTTCGGATAAATTCCATGGTGTTGAGCTGCATTGTTTTTGAAACAAGTCTTTTTCTGTCTTTATACCTGAAGTAAACTTTTCTATTTTCAACACTTGTAATTCGGGAATTGCTGATTGCCACCCTATTGGTATATCCACCCAGATATTTTACAACTGCCTGAATTCCTGCCATTGGTTTTTCAATATTCACATTCCAGCTTGTTTTATAGAGAACATTCTTAATCCTGTTCCATTGAAAATGCTCAGGAATATTAAGCTGTTTTTGTTCAACGGTGCGTGTATGACTAGTGGGCAGTTCTGCGGCGGAATTTCTTGTCAACCCGCAACCAAATTTGGCGCGGGACAAAACCGCCGAAACCCGCATGAACACTGCCATTAGTTATACATTTTGTTAGCTGCTGGCATTAATTCCAGAATATTCTATTTTCTTTAAATTGTATCGTTTTTTTTAATTCTACGCATGGATAATGTCCCATTATTAATATTTTCAATTACACTTTCATGAACTTCTACTAATTTATATTTTTCATCAAAAACATGAGGTTTAATAGCAATATTAGGAGTTTTAGTTGAATCTTTAACACTTGGATAAACAATTGCTTGAATTTTTTGATTATACCAGTCATTAAATATTTTATCCGCAAAATATGCACTCGCTGTATAATTTATTTCTTGCCCTTTTTTCACTGGTCTTTTAAAGCATGATGCAATCAATGTACTATCAGCAATAATGCATTCTTGATATTCTTTAGGAAATCGACTTAAATATTGAGTGAATACATTTAATAATTCAATATCCTTGGTATCGGTAATATCAATCACTGGATAAACCAACATTTCCTTATCCTCCACATTGTCTTTTAACTCCCAAACAGAGGTAGTTACTAAATCTCCAACTTTAGGGAAATTTTCTAAAAGAGCTGTCGGCTTATGCAATGTTGCATATAAAACACTTTGTCCTTTAAAATTAGCTCTATTAGGTTTATTTACTTTTTCTTTTGGAGGATATTTCAAATGTTTTATTTCATTAATTGTTGTATTATTATTGTCCTCTAATGTTCTGTTTATCGTCAACCTTTCAATTCTAGGCAGAGACTTTTTAAATGGAATTATAGCATACTTTCTACATTCTAATATTTGTATTAGCTTTTCTTCATTTTCAGGATTTTGACTTAAGTCTATTTGCAAAATTCGACGTTCTAATTCTTTAGTTTTTATTTTAAATTCGGAACTCATAAATTACCTTATTTGAGAATTAAAAAGAGAATTACAGCAATTATTAAAGCTTTAATATATACCGGTGGAGCAACAAAACTTCCTATCATATTAACTCCGAATAATGTTAGTCTTTGTCCAAAGTTCGCATTTCCATTTTTTACTGCATTTTCAAGAATACTGAGTTGTGATGAAAATTTGTTTTTATAAGGAATTCGAGTAAAAGCGGCAATAAAAGAACTAATAAATGCAGAAATCAGAAAAGCAATTAAAAGGATTAAAAAAGTATTCATAGTTATTTCGTTTAAGATTGTTTATATCGAGTCGTTATTTTTGCTTGCAGGTAACGTAAAAGTGTTTTATCCTTTCGTTTTTTAAAATTAACAAAACATTATTTAGAACACTGATTTTTACTTCTCAGAATAGTTCCAAATAAAGGATAAAACATAGTTGGACAATGCCGCCGGAGCTATGGGTATTTAATTGTTTTGTTTTTTCGCAAGAGGTTTCGGACCTTCTGTTTGCTGTGTAAGTTAGGAAACCAGAGTGTTTCATAAGGATTTTTTGCTTTGAATAATGCATAGTTTACCCTTTTAGCTAATGCTATTAAATTTACTTTTTAAAATTCAAAGAACTTTTTGATCACCCAATCGATCAGGTTTCTGGTTTTGGCAAAGCTCTGCATAAAATTCTGCCTTTTTTACATTTCGGGCAATGGCTTACGTCTTTACCTGTGAGTAAAGAGTAAACTTCAATGGCTGATAATCCTTCGTATTCCGGGATTGGCACACAGGTTTCCATAAGAGCAGCAATCTGCTCTTTTTTGGTTTTGGAATTTGCTGATGAAAGGATTCCGTAATACCTGATTTTGTAAAAGTTGTGGGGCAGAACATGAAGCATAAATCTTCGGATAAATTCCATGGTGTTGAGCTGCATTGTTTTTGAAACAAGTCTTTTTCTGTCTTTATACCTGAAGTAAACTTTTCCATTTTCAACACTTGTAATTCGGGAATTGCTG
>NZ_MVDE01000071.1 GCF_002843385.1 Labilibaculum manganireducens | reverse complement strand
GTAATTTCACCTGTTGATGAGTTGATGGCAAATACACTGTTTGTATTGCCTGCTGTAATTGTCCAGCTGCTAAAGACCGTGGCTGTTGCATCTCCGTCGGTGGCCAAAACGGTTCCTACTGATGTTGTATTTGAAGCATCTTCATCAATAGTAAATGTTTGTGAAGCTGTCACTATCGGAGCTACATCATTGACATCTGTGATATTGATTGTTATCGTCTCTGCGGCTGAAGTGTTGGTTCCGTCGGAAACAGTTACGGTGTATGTGTATGAGGTTGTTGTTTCATAATCTATACCTGAGTTATCGGTTACGGTGATTGCGCCGCTGGAGGCATTGATCTCAAAAATGGATGCGCCGGTTCCTCCTGTTTCTGTCCAGGATGAGAAAGATGTTCCTGCATCGCCGTCTGTTGCAAGTACTGTTCCTACGGCTCCTGAGTTTGCAATATTTTCTGCAATATCAAAACTCTGTGAGGCTGTTACAACTGGAGTGACATCATTTATATCTGTGATATTGATTGTTATCGTTTCTGCGGCTGAAGTGTTGGTTCCGTCGGAAACTGTTACGGTGTATGTGTATGAGGTTGTTGTTTCATAATCTATACCTGAGTTATCGGTTACGGTGATTGCTCCGCTGGATGCGTTGATCTCAAAGATGGATGCGCCGGTTCCTCCGGTTTCTGCCCAGGATGAGAAAGATGTTCCTGCATCGCCGTCTGTTGCAAGTACTGTTCCTACGGCTCCTGAGTTTGCTATATTTTCCGCAATGCTAAAACTCTGGGAGGCTGTTACAACTGGAGTGTTGTCGTTTATTGCGTTCACATCAACTGTTACTGTTTCTGCTGCTGAAGTGTTAACTCCATCTGAAACTGTGATGCTCAAGCTGTAACTTGTGATTGATTCGTAATCCAGTTCATTCGCATCATTAACTGTAATTTCACCTGTTGATGAGTTCATGGCAAATACACTGTTTGTATTGCCTGCTGTAATTGTCCAACTGCTAAAAACCGAGGCTGTTGCATCTCCGTCGGTGACCAAAACGGTTCCTACTGATGTTGCATTTGAAGCATCTTCATCAATAGTAAATGTTTGTGAAGCTGTCACTATCGGGGCTACATCATTGACATCTGTGATATTGATTGTAATTGTCTCGGATGCTGAAGTGTTTATGCCGTCGGAAACTGTTACGGTGTATGTGTATGAGGTTGTTGTTTCATAATCTATACCTGAGTTATCGGTTACGGTGATTGCGCCGCTGGAGGCATTGATCTCAAAGATGGATGCGCCGGTTCCTCCGGTTTCTGTCCAGGATGAGAAAGATGTTCCTGCATCGCCGTCTGTTGCAAGTACTGTTCCTACGGCTCCTGAGTTTGCAATATTTTCTGCAATGCTAAAACTCTGGGAGGCTGTTACAACTGGAGTGACATCATTTATATCTGTGATATTGATTGTTATCGTCTCTGCTGTTGAAGTGTTGGTTCCGTCGGAAACTGTTACGGTGTATGTGTATGAGGTTGTTGTTTCATAATCTATTCCCGAGTTATCGGTTACAGTGATTGCGCCGCTTGATGCGTTGATCTCAAAGATGGATGCGCCGGTTCCTCCTGTTTCTGTCCAGGATGAGAAAGATGTTCCTGCATCGCCGTCTGTTGCAAGTACTGTTCCTACGGCTCCTGAGTTTGCAATATTTTCTGCAATGCTAAAACTCTGAGAGGCTGTTACAACTGGAGTGTTGTCGTTTATTGCGTTCACATCAACTGTTACTGTTTCTCCTGCTGAAGTGTTAACTCCATCTGAAACTGTGATGCTCAAGCTGTAACTTGTGATTGATTCGTAATCCAGTTCATTCGCATCATTAACTGTAATTTCACCTGTTGATGAGTTGATGGCAAATACACTGTTTGTATTGCCTGCTGTAATTGTCCAGCTGCTAAAAACCGTGGCTGTTGCATCTCCGTCGGTGGCCAAAACGGTTCCTACTGATGTTGTATTTGAAGCATCTTCATCAATAGTAAATGTTTGTGAAGCTGTCACTATCGGAGCTACATCATTGACATCTGTGATATTGATTGTAATTGTCTCGGATGCTGATGTGTTGGTTCCGTCGGAAACTGTTACGGTGTATGTGTATGAGGTTGTTGTTTCATAATCTATTCCCGAGTTATCGGTTACAGTGATTGCGCCGCTGGAGGCATTGATCTCAAAAATGGATGCGCCGGTTCCTCCGGTTTCTGTCCAGGATGAGAAAGATGTTCCTGCATCGCCGTCTGTTGCAAGTACTGTTCCTACGGCTCCTGAGTTTGCAATATTTTCTGCAATGCTAAAACTCTGGGAGGCTGTTACAACTGGAGTGACATCATTTATATCTGTGATATTGATTGTTATCGTTTCTGCGGCTGAAGTGTTGGTTCCGTCGGAAACTGTTACGGTGTATGTGTATGAGGTTGTTGTTTCATAATCTATACCTGAGTTATCGGTTACGGTGATTGCGCCGCTTGATGCGTTGATCTCAAAAATGGA
>NZ_MVDE01000070.1 GCF_002843385.1 Labilibaculum manganireducens | reverse complement strand
CCCCCTGCGGTGTGTCTTTCCAAACACTTCCACTTCACGCCACTTCTCGTATTGCAGTCCTACAACCCCTACATTGCCGAAACAATATAGGTTTGGGCTGATCCCCGTTCGATCGCCACTACTAGGGGAATCACTTTTGTTTTCTTCTCCTCCGGGTACTTAGATGTTTCAGTTCTCCGGGTTTGCTTCCATTGCTGGATACCTATTAAAACAGGTGGGTTGCCCCATTCGGAAATTCACGGGTCAAAGGTTATTTGCACCTCTCCATGACTTATCGCAGCTTATCACGTCCTTCATCGCCTCTGAGAGCCAAGGCATCCGCCATACGCTCTTAATTACTTCTTATTGTGTTAACAAAAATAAATCCCGTTACCGGTATTCATCCCTGTTTCTTTACTTTAGTTACTTCTACTTTAATTTTGTTTCAATATGTCAAAGAACTTTAAATACACCATCGTATTTGTGTGGAGAATATCGGAGTCGAACCGATGACCTCCTGCGTGCAAGGCAGGCGCTCTAGCCAACTGAGCTAATCCCCCATAGTATCGTTTCACTCTATTACTAATTAAAAATCTTTAATTCCAAATTACGTCCTCTTTCAATTTCGTAATTCATAATTCCTAATTCTTAATTCATAACTTAATAGTAGTCCTGCGCAGATTTGAACTGCGGACCCCTACATTATCAGTGTAGTGCTCTAACCAACTGAGCTACAGGACTATTACTACCTACCTGCTTAGCGGTGAAAACACCCTAACGCTATGGGTTATGGTATAAATAAATTTATGAAAACAATCAGTCAGGAAATACAGACTATAACTCTTATCGAATCAAAATTCCTATAGTACAATACTTCCAAGCTCCAGAAAGGAGGTGTTCCAGCCACACCTTCCGGTACGGCTACCTTGTTACGACTTAGCCCCAGTTACCAATTTTACCCTAGGACGCTCCTTGCGGTTACGTACTTCAGGTCCCCTCGGCTTCCATGGCTTGACGGGCGGTGTGTACAAGGCCCGGGAACGTATTCACCGTAGCGTTGCTGATCTACGATTACTAGCGAATCCAACTTCACGGAGTCGAGTTGCAGACTCCGATCCGAACTGAGACCAGCTTTTGAGATTAGCATCCAGTCACCTGGTAGCTGCCCTTTGTACTGGCCATTGTAACACGTGTGTAGCCCTGGACGTAAGGGCCGTGCTGATTTGACGTCATCCCCACCTTCCTCTCACCTTACGGTGGCAGTCTCGCTAGAGTCCTCAGCTTAACCTGTTAGCAACTAACGATAGGGGTTGCGCTCGTTATGGGACTTAACCCGACACCTCACGGCACGAGCTGACGACAACCATGCAGCACCTTGTAAATTGCTCCGAAGAGAAAGCCTGTTTCCAAGCCGGTCAATCTACATTTAAGTCCAGGTAAGGTTCCTCGCGTATCATCGAATTAAACCACATGTTCCTCCGCTTGTGCGGGCCCCCGTCAATTCCTTTGAGTTTCATTCTTGCGAACGTACTCCCCAGGTGGATTACTTAATGCTTTCGCTCAGTCACGCACGGTGTATTGTGCACAACGAGTAATCATCGTTTACGGCGTGGACTACCAGGGTATCTAATCCTGTTCGCTCCCCACGCTTTCGTCCATCAGCGTCAATGTTAGCTTAGTGAGCTGCCTTCGCAATCGGTGTTCTACGTTATATCTATGCATTTCACCGCTACATAACGTATTCCGCCCACCTCAACTAAATTCAAGGCCTTCAGTATCAATGGCAGTTCCGGAGTTGAGCTCCGGGATTTCACCACTGACTTAAAAGCCCGCCTACGGACCCTTTAAACCCAATAAATCCGGATAACGCTTGGATCCTCCGTATTACCGCGGCTGCTGGCACGGAGTTAGCCGATCCTTATTCTTACAGTACCTTCAGTTCACTACACGTAGCAAAGTTTATTCCTGTAAAAAAGCAGTTTACAACCCATAGGGCCGTCATCCTGCACGCGACATGGCTGGTTCAGGCTTGCGCCCATTGACCAATATTCCTCACTGCTGCCTCCCGTAGGAGTCTGGTCCGTGTCTCAGTACCAGTGTGGGGGACTATCCTCTCAGACCCCCTAAGCATCATTGTCTTGGTGAGCCGTTACCTCACCAACTAACTAATGCTACGCATGCCCATCTTTTACCTCCGTAGATTTAATATTCAAACCATGCGATCTAAATATATTATGCGGTATTAATCCAAATTTCTTTGGGCTATCCCCCGGTAAAAGGCAGGTTGCATACGCGTTACTCACCCGTGCGCCGGTCTCTAGGCAGCAAGCTGCCTATACCCCTCGACTTGCATGTGTTAGGCCTGTCGCTAGCGTTCATCCTGAGCCAGGATCAAACTCTTCGTTGTATAAAAACTTTTGTTGTAATTCTGCTCCCGGATGTATTTATAGTTATCGTAATTCTTTATTGACAAGGTTATTATTCCCTGTATTTACCTAACTTCTTGTTTCCAATATTTTCAAAGAACTTCTGCCGGCCGTTTTCCCCTTCCTTAAAAAGGCAGCCTGTTCTAAAATTTCATTCTCTGTAAGACAGTCGTTTCTGTCTCTGAAAGCGAGTGCAAAGATAAAGAATTTAATTCCTAATCTGCAAATCTTTTTTCAACTTTTTTTTCAGGGTAATTTCGCTGTAATCCC
>NZ_MVDE01000069.1 GCF_002843385.1 Labilibaculum manganireducens | reverse complement strand
CCATTACGGTTACTGCAGATGCATTACAAACAAAAGTTTACGGAGATTCAGATCCGACATTTACTTACACGGCATCTTCCGCATTGGAAAGCGGTGACTCCTTTAGCGGAGCACTGTCAAGAACAAGTGGAGAGTCTGTAGGTTCCTATGCCATTTTACAGGGAACACTGAGTGCAGGATCGAATTACAATTTAACTTTTGTGAGTAAAGACTTTAGCATCACTAAAAAATCCTTGACCATTACAGCCGAAAACAAAAGCAAAGTTTACGACGGCGCGGTTTACAGCCCGTTTACGGTAAGTTATTCCGGTTTCGCAACAGGCGAAGATGAAACTGATTTATCAGGAACACTTGTTTATAGTGGAACAGCAACAACAGCAACCAATGTTGGAACCGGCTATGTCATCACTCCGGGCGGATTGACTTCATCCAATTATGCCATTACATTTGTTGATGGTTCATTGGATATAACCCAAAAAGCAATAACGGTAACAGTTGATGCAGGTCAGACGAAAGTTTACGGAGATGCAGATCCGACATTTACTTACACTGCATCTTCAGTATTGGAAGCTGGAGATTCCTTTAGCGGAGCACTGTCAAGAACAAGTGGAGAGTCTGTAGGTACCTATGCCATTTCTCAGGGAAGCCTGAGTGCTGGATTGAACTACGATTTAACTTTTGTGAGTAAAGACTTTAGCATCACTCAAAAAGCCTTGACCATTACAGCCGAAGGCAAAAGCAAAGAGTACGACGGAGCAGTATACAGTGGATTTACTGTTACTTACGCTGGATTTATAAGAGGAGAAGATGAAACTGATCTGGGAGGAGCACTTGTTTATAGTGGAACAGCAAGAACAGCAACCAATGTTGGAACCGGCTATGTCATCACTCCGGGCGGATTGACTTCATCCAATTATGCCATTACATTTGTTGATGGTTCATTGGACATTACTCAAAAATCCTTGACCATTACAGCCGAAAACAAAAGCAAAGAGTACGACGGAGCCGTATACAGTGGATTTACTGTTACTTATGCTGGATTTATAACAGGTGAAGATGAAACTGATTTATCAGGAACACTTGTTTATAGTGGAACAGCAACAACAGCAACCAATGTTGGAACCGGCTATGTCATCACTCCGGGCGGATTGACTTCTTCCAATTATGCCATTACATTTGTTGATGGTTCATTGGACATTACTCAAAAATCCTTGACCATTACAGCCGAAAACAAAAGCAAAGAGTACGACGGAGCAGTATACAGTGGATTTACTGTTACTTACGTCGGATTTATAACAGGTGAAGATGAAACTGATCTGGGAGGAGTACTTGCTTATAGCGGAACAGCAAGCACAGCAACCAATGTTGGAATCGGCTATGTCATCACTCCGGGCGGATTGACTTCATCCAATTATGCCATTACATTTGTTGATGGTTCATTGGATATAACCCAAAAAGCAATAACTGTAACAGCAAATACAGGTCAGACGAAAGTTTACGGAGATGCAGATCCGACATATACTTACACGTTATCTTCCGCATTGGAAAGCGGCGACTCCTTTAGCGGAGCACTGTCAAGAACAAGTGGAGAGTCTGCAGGTTCCTATGCCATTTTACAGGGAACACTGAGTGCCGGATCGAACTACGATTTAACATTTGTGAGTAAAGACTTTAGCATCACACAAAAAGCAATAACTGTAACAGCAAATACAGGCCAGACAAAAGCTTACGGAGATGCAGATCCAACATTTACTTACACGGCATCTTCCGCATTGGAAAGCGGTGACTCCTTTAGCGGAGCACTGTCAAGAACAAGTGGAGAGTCTGTAGGTACCTATGCCATTTCTCAGGGAAGCCTGAGTGCTGGATTGAACTACGATTTAACTTTTGTGAGTAAAGACTTTAGCATCACTCAAAAAGCCTTGACCATCACCGCCGAAGGCAAAAGCAAAGAGTACGACGGAGCAGTATACATTGGATTTACTGTTACTTCCGCTGGATTTATAAGTGGAGAAGATGCAACTGATTTATCAGGAACACTTGTTTATAGTGGAACAGCAACAACAGCAACCAATGTTGGAACCGGCTATGTCATCACTCCGGGCGGATTGACTTCATCCAATTATGCCATTACATTTGTTGATGGTTCATTGGACATTACCATTGCATCTCAAATCATAATTTTCAATCCTTTGGGAACAAAAGTTTATGGTGATGCACCATTTACAATTTTTGCAACAGGAGGTATTTCTGGTAACCCAGTTGTTTTTACTAGTTCAGATCAAAATGTTGCTGTCTGTTCGGGAGTTAATGGCGAAATTGTAAACATTATTGGAGTAGGTACATGTATGATTAACGCGAATCAGGCAGGTAACAGTAATTTCAATTCTGCAATTCAGGTTAGTCAAATACTAACAGTTAATAAATATATTGCCGGAGACACCGATGGAGATGGTGTTATTACTGATCCGGAAATAGCCGGAGACAATGATGGAGATGGTGTTGTTACAGATCCGGAAATAGCGGGAGACACAGACGGCGATGGTGTTATCACAGATCCGGAGATTGCAGGAGATACTGACGGAGATGGTGTTATTACTGATCCGGAAATAGCAGGAGACACCGATGGAGATGGTGTTATTACTGATCCGGAAATAGCAGGAGACACCGATGGAGATGGTGTTATCACAGATCCTGAGATTGCAGGAGACACTAACGGAGATGGTGTTATTACTGATCCGGAACTTGCCGGAGACACAGACGGCGATGGTGTTATCACAGATCCGGAGATTGCAGGAGACACTGACGGCGATGGTGTTATCACAGATCCGGAAATAGCGGGAGACACAGACGGCGATGGTGTTATCACAGATCCGGAAATAGCCGGAGACACTGACGGAGATGGTGTGATCACAGATCCGGAACTTGCCGGAGACACAGACGGCGATGGTGTTATCACATAT
>NZ_MVDE01000068.1 GCF_002843385.1 Labilibaculum manganireducens | reverse complement strand
ATCAATTACTAATGGATAGATTTTTAATTGTGTTTGGGATAAACCCAAACACGAAGAAAAATAAAGAAAAAGTCAGGCAACTCAATAATTTTGGTTTAATAGCTGCATAAAACTTAACGAACTATTGCTATTATTTACTATTTATTTATGGTCATCATCCCATAATCCACAATTAATCAACCAACTCAATGGTTATGTTTTTATCTTTTACAAGAATATTGTAAATGCCTGATTCCATGAATCGATCCCCTTTATCATCCACAAAGCCAAAATCACGTTCAAGATCAACGTCAAAAGAAAAAACAGTTGTTTCGCCCGCTTTAATATTTTTCTTTTCGAAATATTTCAGCTCTTTTAGAGGACGCGAAATAGAGCTTGCTGGATCCGAAATAAACCAATGCACTGTTTCCATGCCCTCTCGTTTACCGGTATTAGTTACTGGTATTTGAATGGACAATTTATCGCCTCGCTTCACTTGAGTTACGGATGCCTTTAATTCGCCATACTCAAAAGTGGTATAGCTTAGGCCATAGGTAAATTCATAGAGTGGCGTGGTTTGAATATCCTGATATTTTCCAAATCGAGGACGAGCACTTTGGCGCATGTTGTAATAAATAGGAATTTGCCCTGTTGAATATGGGAAAGTCATGGCTAATTTACCCGATGGGTTAACTCTACCAGATAGTACTCTAGCAACAGGATTTCCTCCGGCGACTCCTGGCTGCCACATTTCCACTATTGCATCACATAATGGTTCGATGCGATTTAACTCTAACGGCCGGCCGTTAGAAAGCACCAATACGATGGGTTTACCTAACTTTTTTAATTCAAATAGTAATTGTTCCTGAATCTCAGGCAGTGAGAGTGTTGATCTGGAAGAACTTTCGCCAGTCCACCTAGCTTTTTCACCCAAACAAAGTAGAATAACATCAGCGTCTTGTGCAATATTACTAGCCTCGGCAAAACCACCGATATCATCTCCATCAAAATCACAACCTTTGGCATATGATAGCTGATTCGTTTTGAATTCCTTCTCAAGTGCAGAATAAATAGAAGCCGCAACATCTTTAACCTCTCCTTGCCCAGCCCAACAGCCCAATAAATTTTCTGTGTCTTTTGCCAATGGCCCAATCACTGCTACTTTTTTACTTTTCGCTAATGGAAGCGTATTATTTTCATTCTTTAGTAATACAATTGATTCTTCAGCAATTTGTTCCCCAATTTTTAAATATTCTGGTAGCAAGTATCGCTCATTATCCGTCAATTCAGGCACATAAGGATGATCAAATAAACCTAACTTAAACTTTACACGCAGCACTCTTTTGACTGCCTCATCAACGTTTCCCAAAGAAACTTTACCTTCATTAACTAATTCTTCTAAATAACTTTTATAAACCTTGTCTGCCATATCCATTTCAAGTCCGGCATTAAAAGCTTTGGCAACAGCCTCTTTTTTATCCTCAGCCACTCCCTGAGCAACAAGTTGCTGAACTGCCCCCCAATCTGACACAATAAATCCATCATGTTGCCATTTTTCTTTTAAAATCTTAGTCATCGTATAGTGATTGGACGAAGCTGGCACACCGCTAATATCATTGAAAGCACTCATAACGGTTGCTGCTCCAGCATCAATTCCCGCTTCAAAAGAAGGTAAATATGTATCCCATAATGTTTGTTTGGATATTTCTGTATACACATAATCACGTCCACCTTCTGAGGCACCATAACCAACAAAGTGCTTTAAGCAAGCTGCGATCTTAAACTCTCCCCCAAATTGATCTCCCTGATAACCTTTTACTGCTGCTATAGCAAATTGGGCATTGGTATATGGGTCTTCCCCATATCCTTCAGCCACACGCCCCCATCGTGGATCGCGGGCTACATCGACCATTGGAGAGAAAGTCCAGTCAATCCCTGACAGTTTAGATTCTTTGGCCGCCATAGCACTTGCACTTTTTGTCAATTCAGTATTCCATGAACATGCTTGTGCCAATGGAATTGAATAAACAGTTTTTAAACCATGAATAACATCATAACCAAATATAATAGGGATACCTAAACGAGATTCTTCCATGGCTTTACGTTGAACAGCATTACGGAATACAGGATCAATACCGGTATAAATAAGCGAACCTATTTCAGCAGGTACTCTTTTTACCTTCCCTCCCATGTTATTGGGATTATTATTTTTACCCAGAAGAAACTGATTGAGCTGCATCACTTTTTCTTTCAATGTCATTTGAGACACCAAGTCGTTGATGCGTTTCTCAATGGGAAAATTTGCATCTTTATAACTTACTTTTTCACTGTTGCCCTGCGCCCAGATTTGTGTACCAGACATCAGCGTAAATGAACAACTGAGCAAAAACACCCCAATTGCCCTTGACTTTAAATTTTTACGATTTATAATCCTCATTTTTTATTCAATTTTATATTCATCAACCAGGAGCCTGCTAAAACTGATAATTCAATTTCTGCCGACATCCCGTTTAATCATTTCTTTTCCCTAACGATTTCATCAACTTCTTTCAATAATAATGTAAAAGCAGGATGAGCCATTCCGCCATGATCGAAACCATCTAACTTGAATAACTTTGTACGCTTATGACCAGCAAGTTTCATCATTCTCCCCAGATAAGCATTTTCCTCATAACGTCCGAACAATTCTTTATCGGCGTCACCGGTAATTAGCAAAATGGGAGGAGCATTTCTACGCACATGAAACAAAGGAGCATATTTATCAATAATGGGTTGAAGTGTTTTAATTCCTCTCTCTTTTCGAACAGTAAAATGGGTAATTGTCTGCCCGCTAAATGGGATGAGCCCAGCAATACTGTCGGCATCGATGGAATATTTTTCCAAATAGTAGAGGTTATATCGATTAAAAAAACCATGAGATAACACATATTTACTTATTATTGTTTCTACGACAAACCAATAATAAGGTGTACCCCATGGAGTATTCAAAGATAAAGAATAAACCTAAAGTTTTG
>NZ_MVDE01000067.1 GCF_002843385.1 Labilibaculum manganireducens | reverse complement strand
ACTAAACTTGAAAATCCTTATACTGATATTACCAGTTATGTAGAATTACTTCAGTGGGCGGAACAAAACTGTCAGGAAAAGATTCCCTATCATGCTTTGTATCACTACTGCAGGAGCAAACTCAATAATAAATTAAAGATCGCCCGTAAATCTCACCATAAAAAAGATAAGCAGACCGTTGAGGTCTTCAAAAAAACTTCCTGATCTGATAAATTCATTTAGAATTGGACTGGATAAAGATAAATACAACTCCCTGAATATTTATTTTCAAGATGAAAGTCGATTTGGATTAATGACCAAACAGAAATGCGTATTAGTTTCCAAAGGTGTAGAGCCGGTGGGTAAATATCAGCATAGTTACAAGTGGTTATGGCTTTGGGGATCTTTTTCATCTTTGACAGGAGATGCATTCTATTGGGAAACATCCAATGTTGGGAATGATATTTTTGAAGCATACCTAAAAGTTCTTAGCGATCAAAATCCAAGAGAACTAAAACTATTGATAATTGACAATGCAGGGTTTCATGCCTGTCAAAGCATAGAAGTCCCTGAAAATATAAGGCTAATAAGAATTCCAGCCTATGCTCCTGAACTAAATCCTGCAGAAAAAGTATGGCAATGGATGAAAGATAAGGTATCCATGAAGTTTTTTTCAGAAATATCAGATCTACAAGAAAAGATTACAATGATGGTAAATGAGTTGAATCCCGATTTAATCAAATCCATTACTGGTTATCCAATTTATACAAATTGCTTTTGTGAGTAAATTAGTCTGTAAAATGGTATAATTACATCAGTTCCAAATCAAAACGAGTATCCGAAAAAGAGGCTTTTATCCGACAGAGTTATGCTCCAGGCAGTGTTTGCGAATTTGATTGGGGAGAAGTGAAACTAAGGATAGATGGTGTACTCATTCGATTTAATCTTGCTGTTTTTACTTCGGCTTACAGCAATTACCGCTATGCCAAGCTTTATCATCATCAGGATAGTTTATCGTTCATGGAATCACATGTGTCATTCTTTTCACACATCGAGGGTGTATATCACAATATGGTGTACGATAATATGAGAGTTGCTGTAGCCCGTTTTGTGGGTAAGTACGAAAAAGAACCCACTCAGGCTTTGCTTGCTATGCGGGGTCATTACCAATTTAATCATCGTTTTTGTAATGCTTACCGAGGTAACGAAAAAGGACACGTAGAGCGCAGTGTTGACCATGTGCGGCGTAAAGCATTTGCTTATACGTCAGATTTTGCTGATATGGATTTAGCGATAGCCCATCTTCAGCGGGCATTAACTAAAATCAACAATACGAGTGTTTATTTCAATTGAAAAGTATACCAGAGTTTCAATCAAAAATAGTTTGTTCAATTGCAGGATAAGATTTAAAGATGTATAGATACAAGCTTTCATTTTCTTGTTTTACTATTCCTCGAGATAGATTAATTAAGGACAGATAATTTCTAATTGATGTTTTTTTAATAAAGATGATCTAAGTACATGACAAAAACTTGAACACATTTATATTGTTCTGATTTTCTGAATTTAACAAGACGTTTGCAATGTAAGATAATCCACATTTGAATATACTTTTAGCTTTTCGTCCATGTTTTTTTATTTTAATTTTCTTCACATTTTCATGTATGAATATTCCGATTTTATAACACCAGACGAAAGCTATCATAACAAGAAGAGTCAGTTTCTCAATTCGATCAATGGCTTGTAAATGTGTTTTCTCAATGTCAAAGCCACTTGATTTCATTGCTCTGAAGCAAGTTTCTATTTGCCAACGCTCTTTATAATTTATTGAGCCTGCTCTGGTTTATTGAACGATACGATCATCAATAATTCTTCCTCTTTTTTTTTGCCTTTTTGTTTACATCCAGAGATATAGCAAAGCTGTGATCCCATTCTAACAATTCGTTTATAATGAACAAACTCCCCAAACTTAAGCGATTTAAACAACCATGCTGCTTTAATTTCCTCATTTTTATGAGGCACGTAAATTTTGAAATTATTCCTGATTCGGATATAATATCGAATACGATTTTCATTTAGATATTCGATCCATTTATCTCCAACAAATTCACGGTCAGCCATCAAACAGTCAATACATTCCGTTCCGAAAAGCCGTATGAATCGGTTCACTAAATCAATTCTCTCCCGGCAATTGGAATTGCCACGTTTATCCAGCATAGAAAACAGCAGAGGGAAAGCCACTCCTTTATAAGTTACACCAAGCATTAAGATATTGATATTAGTTTTCCCAAATTTCCAATTTGTTCTGTCAATACTAAGTCTCAAGTTTTCTTTTTGGGGTAATAATCCAAAAATGAGTTTTGCAACCAAATCAGAATCTAACATGAACTGCGCGATAAAACGTTGAACACGCCTTAAACATGATTCTGCCTGAGCCTTACTATCAAATGCGTTAGCTAATTTTTCGAAACCTACAGTCTGGACTTTGCATAGGGCAAACACAAACATGGAAATAAATTTCAGACGTGATAAATTAACTTTTCCTTCAAAATGGGTATTCAATATTGATATGAATTCCTTACTTTTATTCTCGACGTTGATTTTCTTCATTAGAAAAATGAGTGGTATTATTCTTCTAAGATAATGAAAATCAACGTCTTATCTAAACCTACAGAGACTTATTTTATTGATAATCAATGATTTGTATTATTGTCATGTACTAAGAAAGATGATGATTGATTTAATCCGACCATTCCCAATTTTCTATAAAAAGAATAGTAAAATTGGTCGGGCTATCCGCTAAATCTTTTACCTCGTTCCTCACTAAAAGGATATCGCTTCTATCCCTAATGGGGGATTCTCCCGATCATCAGCGAATCATGTTTTACTCAGCACCATCAGGAATCATTCACTCATTTACTTTTCATCAAAAATTATTCAATCAGGTTATCAATGAGTTAAGATAATGTTTAGAAATACTTTCCAAATGCATTAGGAATTAGGAAAAATAATCATTTATCTTTGCACCGCTTTCAAGGGAAAGTGTCCAGTGTTTAGAGTGATTTGGGGAGTAATTTTTTTATCACAGGAACGGGCTTTATTTTTTTTGAAATTTTTTCACTTCGGGATTGGGATATATTAAAATAAATGATTTATCTTTGCACCCGCTTTCGGAGCTAACGAGCTTGTGAGTCACCAGGAAACTTGGGGATTACAGCGAAATTACCCTGAAAAAAAAGTTGAAAAAAGATTTGCAGATTAGGAATTAAATTCTTTATCTTTGCACTCGCTTTCAGAGACAGAAACGACTGTCTTACAGAGAATGAAATTTTAG
>NZ_MVDE01000066.1 GCF_002843385.1 Labilibaculum manganireducens | reverse complement strand
TTTGTTGTTTTGGACAACAGGTTATGAGATCTCTCGGGATAAGATAACGTACTTTCGTCACGTCCTACTTGATTTACTCTTAGTGGTTACGGTTGACTTTTGGGTTTTCCCAATCCATAGCTCGGTTACCCACACTAATAAGCCTTATATCAAGTTTCTGTTCGTTAGAACGATGACTTTGCTGATGGCTTCCTTCAGATTTGGGGTCGCCCCCAACACCCTTGCCAATTGCTAGTTCTTCCTGTCAACTCGGCGAACTCAAGAACGTTTCATCTTGATAGCACGTTACCATGCCCGACATACCAAGAACGCCACACTTATTAAGTATGGCGTTCTTTATAAAAAATAGAAATTTTATTCATCAGAATCAATCCAGTTTAAGGAGCGACTTACTGCCTTATCCCAATATTTTTTATGGTGCGCTACAGTTTCCTTTTCCATTAAAACATTAAATTCCTTTGCTATCTTCCAATGTTCTCTTATTTCATCTGTATCTTTCCAGAAGCCAACTCCCAATCCTGCCAGATAGGCTGCTCCCAATGCTGCAATCTCCTTAATTCTAGATTGAACCACAGGAATATCATAAAAATCAGCCTGATATTGAAGTAAGGTATTATTCACCATAGTCCCTCCAGCTCTAAGTTGTTTAAATTTCATCCCCGAGTCTGCTTCCATTGCTTTCAATACATCTGATGATCTGTGAGCAATCGATTCTAATGAAGCCCGGGCAATATGACCAATACTCGTTCCCATATTCAATCCCCAAAATGTTCCTCTGGCGTATTGATCCCAATAAGGTGCTCCTAATCCAGTAAAAGCAGGTACAATATACACCCCACCATTATCCTTTTCGGTAAGAGCAAGAATTTCAATTTCCTCGGTGGAGTGAATTAAACCCAAACCATCGCGGAGCCACTGAACCACCGCACCACCAATAAATACACTTCCTTCAAGTGCATAAGTAACCTTGTCTCCAATACTCCAGGCTATTGTCGTAATTAAGTCGTTTTTTGATTCAACCGGCTGATCTCCGGTATTCATTAAAATAAAACAACCCGTATTGTAAGTGTTTTTCACCATTCCCTTCTCGAAACAAACCTGCCCAAACAAAGCAGCCTGCTGATCCCCACAAATTCCGGAAATTGGTATATCAGTCCCAAACATCGATCTTTTTGTACTTCCGTACACTTCGCTGGATGAGCATACTTTTGGCAGCAGTGAAGCGGGAATGTTCATGATATCCAATATTTCCTGATCCCATTCCAATTCATGGATATTATAAAGCATTGTACGACTTGCGTTAGACACGTCTGTAACATGCTTTTCTCCCTTGGTAAGCTTCCATATTAACCAACTATCTACGGTACCAAAAGCCAACTCACCTCTTTCTGCTTTTTCTCTTGCTCCTTCAACATTATCGAGAAGCCATTTTATTTTTGTTGCGGAAAAAAAAGCATCAAGAATTAAGCCCGTCTTTGCTTTTATCAAAGAAGCATAACCTCGTTTCTTCAATTCATCACAAATATGAGAAGTACGTTTATCCTGCCAAACAATTGCATTGTAAATAGGCTGACCAGTTGCCTTATCCCAAATAATAGTAGTTTCCCTTTGATTCGTAATACCTATACCTGCAATATCGGCTCCGGTCAGGCCTGCTTTTTCCAAAACTTCTTCTGCAACTGATGCCTGAGAATACCAAATCTCCTTGGCATCCTGTTCAATCCAACCGGGCTTGGGATAGTATTGTTCATATTCTTTTTGAACCAAAGAAACAATTTCTCCATCCTTATTAAATATTATTGCTTTCGACACTGAGGTTCCTTGATCCAAGGACAAAATATACTTCTTCATCACCTACTAATTATATGATTTCTCTGGTTATTTAAACACTTTCTTTGATCCTCTCAATCGAAAGGTTTAAAGCATCAACATATTCTCTCATCACCATTAGATGAGCAGTTCCTTCTTCGGTAAGTTTATAATACTTTCGTGGAATACCTGTATCCATTTCGGCCCATTCAGAGGTAACCAATTTTTCTTTCTTCAATCGATTCAATAAGGGATAAATAGTACCCTCAGCAATTTCGAGTGATGTAAATTGATTCATCTCACTAATTAGCTCGTATCCATAACATGGCCTGGACCGCAACAATAGCAGAATAATATATTCGAGAAGTCCCTTTTTAAATTGGGACTTCCACTTCGTTATAAAATATAAATTTATTTCTTCATTCATGATTTAACAAACATATAAAAAAACACCTAGCTTTACAAGATACTATGCATCAATATAATCATCCACATTAAATATTATTGTAACGATACCTCAACTCGAAAATTTGGAGTACGTTGTTCCTCAGACAAATTTCTTAAATCAGTCCTTTTCATTTCAAATGCACTTACATCTACTAATAAATTATTAATCAGGTGATTTGAAACGAGCTGGTTTCTTTTCTCATAAAGCTTCCCGAATAAAATACTTATTTCCTGTTCTCCGATTATGGCAACACAATTGTCTTGAATTGATTGTTTCACATTCGACTTATCCTGATTAAAAATATAGGTTCTAAATTCCGGACTGTTATTTGCCCATTCCATTAATTGAAGATTCGGGACAATCTTCTCCTCCATGGCTGTTGATTGAAAAAAACGGTTTGCACATTCTCTTACTGCGAGTAAAATCCTTTCTTCACCAATATTTGTTTCCTGAGAAAATGAAAATTTTAAATCCGGTTTTTTCTTAAGTATATCTGCAATTGTTTCCAAAGTATTTATGTGTGCAGCATCCAAACTATCCTGTAAAAAATGAAACGGTATTTTTTCAATACTTTCAGGATTTGATCCAACTAAATTACCCAATAACCCAAATGGTTTACTGGCCGTTTTCACCAAAAAATTCATAAATGTCTTCCATATAATTTTCCCTACTCTAAATTCCGGATCTTTTGGATTCCCGGAAACCGGCAAGTCAAATTTAATCTGATCATTTTGATCTTTTAATAGATACAAAGCTAAACGTACCGGAGCCTTTATAGTATTGGGATCTTTGGTCTTATTCCCAAAATCGAATTCCGATACTTTTATCTTATTCATATTTTTCAGCGATGCAGGAGTCATATCCAGACTACAATCATAAGTTAGCTCTCCTTGAGTAATAGGTCTTGCAATATAAAACTCCGTATATGGTGAAAAGCTCATCAAATCAAGCCTTTCAATCTTTCCACGTATATTAAATTGTGTTGCGTCTTTTAAACTAAAAACAGCAGAACCGGAAGATTTTCCTCCTCCATTTAAATTCATTGAATAAGCAACTGGTATCTTCGGTGCATCTGCATTAACAGTTCCCATATTAATATTGATATCATACAGATCGTAAACAAATTTTCGATTTAATGTATGATCAGTAAATTTCACAACTCCCTTAGTAAGAACGATTGTATCCAGTTGATAAAACAATGAAGATTCCAGTTCCTCTTTAGTAATAGTGTCAACAGAAAGTGTATCTGATTTCAAGAAGGGCTCAAATATCTTTTCAAAATTGCAGTCATCAGAATATAAATCCGCATAAATAACCGGCGAGTCCATACTAACACGTCCTATTTCATAATGGGAAGAACCAATATGCAATGAATCTAAAACCACTTTCGCAGCTTTCGCTGATACAAATGGTTTT
The DNA here is from genome assembly GCF_002843385.1 of Labilibaculum manganireducens. Classification (GTDB taxonomy): domain Bacteria; phylum Bacteroidota; class Bacteroidia; order Bacteroidales; family Marinifilaceae; genus Labilibaculum; species Labilibaculum manganireducens. Next base: position 1,044 of record NZ_MVDE01000066.1, on the reverse strand, counting down.
TCCTCAGAATCATATATTGAGAACTCTTGAAGAGCTGCATCTCCCTTAACAAAAACATCCATAAAATCATTCATACTGCCATTAATGTTAAGCTTCGTATCCAACAAGCCTGCCATTTTTGAAACCATCATGTAATCTTTCAAATAGACCACAAAAGGGCTAATATCCAAAGAAGTAACTCCTAAATTAATAGTATATCGTTTTATAAAATGATCGATGTCCGCATTGATAGAAACATTCCCCGTTTTTCCCATTGAAAAATTAACACCCATCTCTGATTTGTCATTATTCCAAGCAATTAAAGGTAATTCAATATTAATATTCTTGAGATCAATATTGTTATCTTTTTCCTGATCAAGGTAATTAACGTGCCCGTTTTTAATTTCGATATTCCTAATTTCAAACTTCACAAGCTCATTGTCCTCTTTTAAATTAGTACTATCAACAGCTTGCGAATTATCTTCTTTTATCAAATCACTAAAATTAAATCCCTCTAAATTCTTTATTACCGATACATTTAGTCCATCCAAATAAATTTCACTAACAGAATACTCTCCTGACAATAATTTCCAAGGGTTAATATTCACATACAATTCATCGAAAGAAACAAAATTGCTGTTTCCATCTAATTCATATAACCTAAATCCTTTTACTCTTGCCGAAACCTTGGCATAGTTAAAATGAAGTTCTGAAATTTCAATCTTACGCCCAATCAGTTCTTCCGAATTCTTATTCACCCAATATCTAACAATTGCAGACAGCATTAGGAAGATAAAAAACAGCACAATGACAATTGAGCCAATAATTATTTTTCCTTTGGTAAGTTTCATCATAATATCTTTAAAGTTTACCCAACAAAAATAGAAAATACATTGCTTGATAATACATCAATTTGTACTTATATCAGGCAACTTTATAATCGAGTAGGTAGAGGGATTACTCCCTCGCCCTCTCACACCACCGTACGTACTCTCGTATACGGCGATTTCAAATTAATTTTGTAACAGTACATATTTATTCGACATATTAAACAAACCTAAATCC
>NZ_MVDE01000065.1 GCF_002843385.1 Labilibaculum manganireducens | reverse complement strand
ACTTCATATCCAAATTGCTGGCTCCCCAAGCATACAGATGTGTATTTTTGGGACTTTCTACCTCTATATTGAATAATCCACCTAAGGGTTGTGTGGAGGCGGTGCCATTGGTATTGATTTTTTGGTCAATTTACCTGCTTCAGAAAATGTTTCTGAGAACTCACTTCGTTTCGTGTTATATTATCTATTAAATCTTGATTAGCCCTCAACGAAAATGTCAGACGCTTAGACTGACCGTTAGTGTATTCCTTGTTTTATCTCTGCAACTGTATTAACCGATTTACTCCAAACCAATTCGTATTTTAAAATCTTCTGTTAAATAAGGTTCAAGTTCTTCAAAAGAAAAAAAGCACCCCTTTACAAACCATTCTAAAGATTGAAATAACTTAGGTGAAGCTGATTCAATTATGAAACACATACCTGACTTTCCTTTATCATTTTTACAAAAATAACCTTTAGGACTTTTTTGTAAAGGAAAATTGTCTTCGTTATTTACAATCAAAAAGGATCTTATCGTATCTTTCCTACCAACAGAAATAGTAAAATCATCTATCTCTTTCTTTACTTGTTTGTAAAAACTTATTTCGATTTTGCTTAATAAGGGTAAACTTAATGTATCAACTATTATATCGTCAAACAGTACCTCTTTCCCTGTCTTGGAATCTAAGCTTAAATAAGAAACCCTTCTTTCCTCATTCGTAGTTTGTGTTTCTCTTGTTAAAAATTTGAAACTCAATAAACCTTTATCATTGAATTTAGTAGAGTACGAAAGTTTCGTGTTGTGCTGAATCACCAATCCTTTTGCTTCTAAATCATTTAACCGTTCTATCTGTTTATCGAAATACCCTTCAATCCCTGTTAGTGAATCGTTTATTTCCTTGTTATTTTCACTTAAAAAACCAGAAAATGCCATTCTTGCAATTGTATTATTTAATTTTTCTAATCGCAATTCACCTTTGCTCACAACCTTAGGTAAAATGTATTTGTAAGAATAATTTTTATTGACAATGGAATCTTTAATTTCTGTAATTGTAATCGATTCTTTACAATTATGATTCTGAGCTTTCAAAGACAGGTGCATCAGTAGAAATAAGACTATAAATAAACTAGTTGTTACTTTCATGAATAGATTTTTTAAGCTTAAAATAATTAACCTTTATTTAAGACCAATCCGTTTTTTAAAACGCTCTTTAAAATAAGGTTTAAGGTCTGATAAAGACATGAATATTGTAAAAATATCACCTTCAACCTTTGAGTATACTGTTGGAAATGAACCTTTAATATAAAATATTATTCCATCAACTCCGTTACTTGTTGACATGTAGCCATCTGGTATTTTTACCAATGGAAAATGGGACCGATTGCACTCAATAACACCTCCTCTTATTGTTGTCTGTGCATTATAATTATTCACTTGATATTCTATATCAGCCATTACATCTTCCAATATTTTCAACTCTATTTTAGAAAGCAATTGCAATCTAAGAGAATCTTTAAATATATCGATAGTAGTAAATAAATCAGCTTTTTTTGTATCAAAACAAACAGGGAAACGATAAGGATTTACTCCATTACTATGCCATGCATAAATAGAAAAATCCCAACTCACAAAGCCTAGTTTATTAAAACTCATTTCGTAAGAAGAATTAACTTCATATACACCATCGTTTTCTTTTCTTTTATTCACACATTTTCGTTCTTTCTCTATCAGTTCTTCAAGTGTTATATTGATCATATTATTATAATCTGCACAACATCCAAATAAAGGAGTGTAGTAAACAGATTGTGCCATTGCTACACTCATTTTGCGTTCTTTGTCTTTGTCTTTATTAAGTATTTTTGGCAATAAATAAGAGCAATTGTAATCCGATGTTACTATTGAATCTTTAAACTCAAAGACTTCAACCTTTTCTATATTTGGCAACTGCGCCGATGCACAGTTTGTAAAAAGACATATTAAAATTAATTGTAAATAAACTGTAATTCTCATGAGTTAATATCTGATAAATGAATTAAATAGAACTGGGCGTATCACTTTGTTTAAGATTTTTCTTTCATTTCACATATTCCATTTTAAATATTAGTGTCTCTTTGTTGAGGATTATTGGAATACCTTTGGACTTAAGCTTTTTAATAGGCTTATCTTTTAATCTCTTTATTAGTTGCTCTGCATTATCGTCTCTTAATTCAACTTTTTCCTCGACTCTACTTTCATTTAAATATTCTAACTGTTTCAGTACTTTTTCTTTTTGCTCTTTACTCCCATTTTTGTGTATTTGCAAATAGTGCTGAAATACTTTAAACCCACTATCTCCCCTTGCTTTTTTTGTAAAATCATTTCTTTTTTCTAAACCATTATACCCCCCATTAATAGTTTTCGTAGTAAACTGCACATTATCTTCATCTGCCCATTCTACAGTATATTTCCCTGTTCCTGATTGATTTCCTTTTTGGAAGTACCATAAAGCCGATTGCACTGCATAAATTACGTTTTCTTCATCTGATAATAATTCAAAATTGCCTTTTAAACTTTCTTTGTCTGTTATTTTTGTGAAATCTATATATCCTTTTGGATCATCAGGGAAAGGATACTTCTTCCTAAATTTAGAAAATGCTTCATAATTTCCCCTTCCTGTTAATTGTTTAACCCCACGTCCGCAAAACATAAAACCTTCTCGCGAAAGTTCTCCCCCTTTGCTTCCATTACGGTCGGCATAAAATCTAGATAGAAATTCAATAGGGAAAGCATTTCCCCTCTTAAGTAATACAATATTTCTTTCAAGATCAATATCTTCTCCTTTCTCATTTTTTCTCGTTATACTATAAGTTTTCAATATTTCATCTTCCAAATAAGTTGTTCTATCTTTTTTTCTTTGTGCATACAATTGTCTAATATCTGCTGTTACCTGCTGAGCCTTGATTATCTGCTTTAATTCAGCATTCGTTTTTATTAGGATTTTATTATTCCCATCAGTTATTTTAAAAATTTGACTTAACTTACTTTCTAAAGAGTTTAAGATTGTATCATCTATTAATTGATTTGTACTAAAATATTTTTCTGGAGAACTAATATATTTATAGCTCCCGCTCTCTAATATTGATTTAAATAACGTTTCCGCCCCAACCTGAGCAATAAAATGAGCTTTACGCAAACAAGTATCAACTTTAAATTCCTTTCTATATTTATTGAGGTAAATCAGTATTTTTTTCACCATCACTTTATCAGCATATTTAAAAATATGAGTAACCTGCTCTAATGTTATCTCTTCCGCACAGTATGGGCAAAGAGGTTTGATAATATGAGTAAAACTCTTGCTTTATTCACGTAGGCTGATTTTATTTTTCAAACACGATTTCTACTTGAACCTAACATTATTTCATTCTATCAAAAACTCTCTTAGGAATTTTACATTTTTTCCCTTTTGCTTGCATTAATTCACAATACTTGGCGTAAGCAGACTTGGCCTTAGTGTAATTCTTATTGTCCCAATAAGAATCACCTAAATTTATATATGCAACAATACGATTTGGATAAGCTTTAATAAGCTCTTCCAAGATTGATATGGCACATTCATAACAACCCACCTGATCTAGATAGTACGCTGTATTGTTTAAGTTTAAAACTTGTGTTGGATCTAAGCCCTCCCAAGAAATATTTTGCTTAAAATTTGTACAAGAGTAAAATTCCTCTTCTCCAAAAATATTAGATTTCATTTCAGGCTCAAACTGAAAATCGGTGCCATCCCCTAAATTATCTCGAGAATTAACAATTAATCGATCATTATTAATTAATTCTATATCATAACACACCCCATTATCCCAGCACTCAAAATGATCAAGGTCCTGAATTCCTTTTGAATAATCGGCAGTGTCTTTCACTCCATTTACCCATACCTGAACCATGGTATCCCTACTAGCATATAAAACAACTGATTTTTTTGAGTTTTCATAAGAAAAAAAATACTTATTGGAATAAAAATCTCCCCACCTAGCATCTTTCTGTGCACTTGTGGTTCTAGCATTAAATAATAATACTAAGACAAGCACTATACTGTATTGAATTTTATTTTTCATTTAGTCTTGTGTTTGATTTATTGTTATCTCAAGATTATTAGCTTCTGTCTCTACTACAGGTGGATCTAGATCATTTTTGCGTTTAGTGGCTACTGTAATACAATGTATATTTTGTACACTTACTCCATTTTCAACCTCCGTTACTTGATATTCATCAAAGGCTGCAATATTTAAAATGTCATAAATATTCTTTTTTGTAGAGTTTAATTCAATTACTTTTTCATAACCAGCCAAAGCTTCAGTATCAGATTTTGCAACCCCTGTTTTAGAGCTAAATTTTGAATCATGCCAAATCGCCCACCCAAAACTGTAATGAGAATTTAATCTGACACGGCTACCCTCATAACCATAAGTGTTATTATTTAATTTGACTTCAGAACATAAGCCCTTTAAATAGTTTTTGCAAATATCTAAATTAGCCTTTCTTATATCAAGTCCGTTAAAGCCTCCATTTATTATAGCTGACACATGTAAAAAATCATCACGCCTTGATGCTTTTAATATGTCACGACCTTTATAAACAGTATAAAACCACCCCGCAGATAGATAGGAATGAGGCAATTGCTCCAGCTTCTCTTTTGCAGCAATATCTGATATAAAAACACTATCAACACCATCAACGAAATCCCCATAGAATTTATAAGTTGATTCATAAGTTAATTGAATTAAGCCTCTACCAGGAAAACCATTATAGGCAGTATTAGAAACACCCATTTCTTTAGTAGCAGACAAATTAGCTGACTCACATAATAGTTGAGCAATAAAATGTGCCTTTTCTAAACAGGTATGTATTCCAAAATCATTACAAGTAATATTTATACCTTTTAAATAGCTGTCCCTATCGGAAGCAGTTGCATCTGGTGCTAAGTTTTCAAAATCAATTTTAGTTAAACCTCTAGAACAAGCACATGGAGCATTAACATTTATTTCTACTATTCCTGTATCCGAAACGTCAACACCATCGAATGATTCAAATACAGCAGTGTTCTTCTTAATCTTAATCTCAATAGAGTCAGTATAGTTAGTTTTTGCTAAAGAACCGGGTATATCCTTAAGGCTTATTGTTAATACTACATCCGAGCCTATTAATGCTGATTTTAATATTTTAAATTTAATTTCTCCATTTTCATCTGTACACCTATTTCCATGTTCATTTTCTATCCCTTTTAGCAACTCTTCTTGTGCGAATTTTTCTGTATCATAAGCTCTATTTGTCCAAAAGCTCTTAAAAGCAGTTTTTGTACCACCACCGTCCTTTCCATCGATTTTTCCACTGTAAAGAGCCAAGTTTTTTAAATACACCTGTTTTTTCCTTATTGGCTTTGATGATTGAGGTAACTTCTGTCCGTGTAAAAAACTTTGCTCGTAAGTAAAGACTCCTTCAACCTTATAACTCTCAACCATTGCATGTGCTAAAACTTGGTTATTGGCTAAATTATTAAATTTAAGATTCAAGTCTACATACTCAATACTTTTAATAAATTTAATTTTTAATCGTCCACACAATACATCTGTAAGTTCTCCAGTATTATCGGATAATTCATCATTATCTCGTGCTAGAAATAATAATTCAACTTCTTTTTCTAATAAAGGATCAGTTTTAGTAATAATAAGCTTGAATTCTTTGCCAAATCCAGTTTCAAAAGATTCCTGATTAAACGTTATTCC
>NZ_MVDE01000064.1 GCF_002843385.1 Labilibaculum manganireducens | reverse complement strand
CAAGATACTTCTTCTCCAACGGCAAAATCCGAGAGGTAATTCAATCCCATGCTTCTTTTTACATTACATCTTGCGGCGCAGAATAAGATCTTGTTTCAAAGAATGATTTTCACCTGCGCCAATTTGTTATGTCCCATTCTTATCCCGGGGTGGCATTCGCTTCGCTCATTTACCCCGGGCTATTCATATTTGAGCCCTTCAGGCTCCGATAAAATAAGCAATCTCTTTATCTATCTCTTGTTGACCTTTTTGACTTTTCAAGACTTTTGAGACCTTTCCAGACTCTTCCAGACTTTTCAATCCTCAAACACCCCTCTCCCTGTCGGGATCTCCCCTGAAAATGGGAGAATTGCTGCGATAAACCTTTTCACACAACAGCTAAAGCAGTTGGCAATGCATGAATTCACAAAACACATATCTTCCCCAACGGTGGATCAAAGCCACATAACATTTAAAACCATAAAACTGCAATTGACTTTTTGACTCTTCAAGACCTTTCCAGACTTTTCAATCCTCAAACACCCCTCTCCCTGTCGGGATCTCCCCTGAAAATGGGAGAATTGCTGCGATAACCTTTTCAGACAACAGCTAAAGCAGTTGGCAATGCATGGCTTCACAAAACACATATCTTCCCAAACGGTGGGTCAAAGCCACACAGCATTTAAAACCATAAAACTGCAATTGACTTTTTTTGATGTTTCGACCCTTCGACTTTTCAAGATACTTCTTCTCCAACGGCAAAATCCGAGAGGTAATTCAATCCCATGCTTCTTTTTACATTACATCTTGTGGCGCAGAATAAGATCTTGTTTCAAAGAATGATTTTCACCTGCGCCAATTTGTTATGTCCCATTCTTATCCCGGGGTGGCATTCGCTTCGCTCATTTACCCCGGGCTATTCATATTTGAGCCCTTCAGGCTCCGATAAAATAAGCAATCTCTTTATCTATCTCACTCTTGTTGACCTTTTTCACTTTTCAAGACTTTTGAGACCTTTCCAGACTCTTCCAGACTTTTTCAATCCTCAAACACCCCTCTCCCTGTCGGGATCTCCCCTGAAAATGGGAGAATTGCTGCGATAAACCTTTTCACACAACAGCTAAAGCAGTTGGCAATGCATGAATTCACAAAACACATATCTTCCCCAACGGTGGATCAAAGCCACATAGCAATTAAAGCCATAAAACTGCAATTGGCTTTTTTTGACTTTTCAAGACCTTTCCAGACTTTTGAGATCTTTCCAGACTTTCACTATATCACAAAAGAAAGACCAACTCAATCATGAGTCAGTCTGTTTATGTTTAAAAAAAGGCAAACCTGTAAGCCGGGTTCTGTATTCTCCGAAAAGAATTTCTATCATTTATCTAGAACACTTGTCACCAAATGTTTCGAGCAATCCACCCCCCGAACATCAGCCGAGTCAGCCTACATACGCCGGTGTACTTGATCTTGCAACACATAAGGTACACAGCCACCAATGTCACCATCAGTGCTGGTGAGCTCTTACCTCACCTTTTCACCCTTACCCGGAGGCGGTTCTTTTCTGTTCTACTACTAAAGCCTTTCGACCTTCTTCCCGTTAGGAAGTATGTTACTCTATGTTGCCCGGACTTTCCTCTCCTTTTTACAAAGCAGCGATAGAACGGTTTGCCGGGACAAATGTAAGGAAAAAGTAACAAGTATAAAGTATAAAGTATAAAAAAGAGAAGGGAAGAAATGGAAAAAGTTCAAAGGAGGCAATAAGTATAAAGTAAAAAGGATAAAGAAAAAAGTATAAAGAAAAAAAATACAAAGGAAGGTAATGTTACCGTTTTAGTTTTCGGTACATTTTAACTCTTATTGCTCCCAATATTTTCATTAATTCCTCAGATTCTCTTTCCAAGATAAGCCATTCGTTTTTTTCCTCTGAAATGGAATTTACAATACGAATCCAGTAGTTTGTTTCTCTTAACTCTTTCAGGGAAATAGAGATTTTATTAGCAAAATCAGCTTCTGAGACAGCCGCCTGTACCTCCTCGTAATTGGCACCAACAGATGTTGCGGACTTTAAAACCTGGTAAGAAATCACTTGATACTCACGCGAATTTGGAAACACCCTTACCTGTTTTATGATGTCAACAGAAAAATTAAACAATCGAGCTTGCAATTCATTTTGTTTCACGTGGCTTTATACTTTACACTTACAATATTCCTTATACTTCTCACCCTTTGTACTTTTTACTTTATCCTTTTTACTTTATCCTTTTTACTTCAAGATTGATCCTTGGAAGTTTGGAACCTATAATCGGACAATAAACGCATCGCCGTAGCCTTTTTGGCGAATTTCGCGCAATTCCCGGCGACAAACCCAATAATTGTCGTAATTCCCGTAAAAATAACGATACAATTCGTCCTGCGGATCAAACGTACGGGTAAGATCTTTAATCGTTATCCGCTTAAGGTTCATTTCAGATTTACTTGCAAATATCTGAATGGTAAAATGAGCATCTGCAGAAAGGCTTTCCTGAATGGCTGCTGTTTTTAAACCTGATGGAGTTTTAATTCTTGCCTGAGTAAAACCAAGGTCTTTTAATTTTTGAACCGCCTCATTTGCAAGCTTTTTATCGTTATAGTCTCCTATTTCAATAACATAAAGCGGCTTTTCAGATATCTTTAAATGTCCCAGCTCATAATAGTAGTCAACATATTCTTTTCCTCTCATTTTTCGTCCCATGTTATAGGATCCTGTCTGATCCGAGGCCATTTTCACATCGTTTTTCCTTTCTGCCTCTACTCTAACTTCCGCCAACTCTCCCTTATTAATAACGGCAACACTTGCCTGAGGAAAACCTGCCTCCACTTTTTCCTGCAAATATTTCTTAGCATCACCCACATCCTCAAATCGTCCCAACACATATTGAAACATTCCATCGGCTTCCAGTACTTTCACTGAGTTGAACGGAGAAAAACTTTCTGCATTTAGACTATTTTTGCTTTTCTGAAGAAGAATGGTGTAGTAATAATCATTACCAATATGAGTCAGTTTACCAATTGCGGTTTCAGCGGCTTGATTCCTTTTATCGATTTGACTGGTAATTTTCTGCTTCTGAGTTTTATCCTGATCACCCTTTCCATTCGTAAGAACTGCTGAAATCTGCTCCGATGTGAACTCCTGATTTAAATCCAAAACCTTAGCATCAGCATATCCAAAAGACTTTATTTCCTCTACCCGGGTCTCTGCTTCACTCTTGGAATTGCTAAGACCGGATAAATAATGATACTCTCCATCTTTTCCACTCAACTCAACAACATCATTCAATTCCTCAAAATAATCGGTATACACCGGATATTTAAACTTTGCAATTTCTACACCATAGGTTGAACCTCCAGCAGTAGAACCGGCAAAGTTAATATCGAAAAAAGGAGAAAGGGAACCAATTGTCCCGGCGGTCAAGAAAAAACAGATTAAAAAGTAGATATTCCTCATAACAGATGGCAGAATAGAGTGTCAGATTAATTCTTAAAAATAACAAAAATTAACAGTAGTAAATACAAGAAACTGTTTAAAATTTATCCTTTAGCTTTTTTATAAGGCAAAAACCTCATAATTGCGTTAAATTATCTTTAAACAGAACCACTATTCGCATCAAATTTGTCTTATTCTTAGTCTTTTTTCTTCGATAAGAATTTCTAAAAATAGATTTAAACAGCTTCTAATAAAATCATTAATTAATGGAAATAAACATTACAAAAGACAATCCCTCTTCCCAAGCTACTTCTTTATACACAAATATTCGCTTTCCCAGGCAATAGTTTAATTATAAACATAAACACCCCTCTATTCTTCGAACATCTCACCTTAAAATGGGAGAATTGTTCACAAACAGAATCTTCCCTTCTTGAGGGACCGTAACCCAGTGAAGATTGTGAACACAAAATGTGTATAAAGAGCAGCTTCCCAAGACGAATAACAATTGATTTACAACACAAAAATTAATTCTATCCTTCGATTCTCATGATGCTCATTTTCAGAACATCCCGAATCATCAAAACACCCATTCAAAATAAACTCCCCGCCCCATGCACCAACCTCTATCTCTGATACATCCACACCTTTTTTTACCAAATATTCTTTTGCTTTTTCAGCTTTTTGAAGAGAGATATCCAAATTCATTTGTTCCAATCCTTTCGAGTCTGAATGGCCGTTTATCTTAATTCCCAATTCTGGAAATTCTTTCCAAAACCGGTACAAACGATCCAATATTTTTTTAGCTTCATCACTAAAGTCATCCTCATTCTTCTCGAAATAGATGTTTTTAAATGTAATCTTCTTCTTAGGATAGGCAATTGGCGTCAGTTCCGACACAAAGGAAAACTTAGGTTTTTCGCTGATGCGGTCCAAACTTACCTCAATATTCATTTTTTGAGAGGATGGGTAATATTCAATCTTCCGATCCATATATCCTGTTTTTTGAACAGTAATCTCATATAATATTCCCTGATCAAACTCAGATTCCGGTATTTCGAAAGAAGTTTCTCCCTCAATCATCCCCTTATCAGCAACAATCACTTTATTTTCCAAAGCTTTCAGAACTGAAAATTTTACGTTTTTAATAATATCATAGGAATGTGCATCTTTCACAAAAACCTGAACACGTTTTTTGTCTTCTTTTTTCAATTCATAGATCCGGTCCCGCAAACCTCTATCTTCCCGGTCTGATACAAATAGCTGCATGCCCGTCTCAGGGATGTCCTGAATTGAATACTCTGAAAATGCAGAATTATACGGTTCTCCCGGATTTATAACCGGAGCCCAGCTGCCATCCTCATTTCTGGAAGTAAAAAACAAATCCAATTTTCCATAACCTGCGTGTCCATCGGACGAGAACCACAACTGATTATTCAACAGCACCCGTGGATAAATCTCGTTTTGTGCTGTATTAATTGATTTTCCTAAATTTTGAGGTTCTGTCCACTTCCCGTTCTCCTGCTTACTAACATACAGATCCGTCCCTCCGTATCCACCCTCCATATCTGAAGAAAAATACATTGTTTTCCCATCGGGGGATAAAAAAGGATAGCAGCAGGAATACTTTCGACTGCAAAATGCAAGACTTTCCTTAGAACGCCATTCCCCGTTTTTCTTTTCGGCAATCGCAATCTCCATTTGTTGTTTCCCCCTACGAATGTACCAGCGCGTGTAATACATTGTATTTCCATCAGGAGAAATGCAAATGGCTCCAATATCTGTTTTAGGTTCCAGTTTGCCGGCAAAAGATTTGGTTTCATTAAACTCTGAATTTTCACCTGCAGCGAGCAGCAATTTGTAATTTTTATCTGATTTTAATTTGCCGGCACCAGCTTCTGAGTAAACAATTCCCTCGGGCAATAGGAAGATACCTAAGCACTTTCCTTGGGGTTGAACTTTAATCTTAGTGATTTTCAAATCTTGATTTGCCTTTCGCACCTCGGCGAATTTACGAACAGCATCCAAGCGTATTTGAACTTCATTTGGATCCGCCCCCAATTCACCAGCTCTTTCTGCCAGTAGAACAGCTGCTGTAAAATTATCATTAGCAAGGTTTATTTGAGAGAGGTGAAGTAAATCTGCAGAATTCTTCTCTTTTTCCTGAATACTGTTATAAAAATTCTCGGATTGATCGTACTTGCCCAAAACAAAATAGCATTCTGCAATCTTCCGGTTGACTTCAGCATTTTTATCCTTTATATTCTTGAATTGAATAATCGCCTCGGGATAATCTCCTTTCAGAATTGCTTTATCGCCTTTTTTTTCAAATTTAGTTTGACTGAAAAGTGCAGTAGGAAGCATTAGGAATAAAACAAGCAGTTTTAGCTTATAAATCATATTCGAATGGATTTAGAATGAACATAAACTAAAATTAAGAGTTTTCAGGACAATAACAAACAGTGAATTAATAAAAACTTAACTTTTCAAGGCTCTTTGATTTTTAAACGCAACAGCTAAAGCAGTTGGCAATGCATGGCTTCACAAAACACATATCTTCCCAAACGGCAGGTCAAAGCCACACAGCATTTAAAACCATAAAACTGCAATTGACTTTTTTTTGACTTTTCGCCCCTTCTACTTTTCAAGATACTTCTTCTCCAACCGCAAAATCCGAGAGGTAATTCAATCCCATGCTTCTTTTTACATTACATCTT
>NZ_MVDE01000063.1 GCF_002843385.1 Labilibaculum manganireducens | reverse complement strand
TCCTCGTGTCTCATCAAACTTTTCAGCTGCTTTAATCAAACCTAAATTACCCTCGTTAATAAGATCCGGTAGGCTTAACCCTTGATTTTGGTATTGTTTCGCAACCGAAACAACAAAACGTAGGTTAGCTCTTGTTAATTTCTCCAAAGCTCGTTGGTCGCCTTTTTTTATTCGCTGCGCCAATTCAACTTCTTCCTCTACCGTAATAAGATCTTCTTTACCAATTTCCTGTAAATACTTATCCAAAGAAGCACTTTCACGATTGGTAATTGATTTGGTTATCTTTAATTGTCTCATAGTCCCTTTTCATCGAAATATTTTGCAAAATTAGACTTTTAAATACTTAAAGTCAAAATTAATTGCTCTTTTATTCGAATTATTATTATTTTCCCATTTAATTTCCTAATCTTTATCATTTAGAGAAAACGCGTAATACTTAACGCTTCCATCCGGATAAATTCCAGAGATAAACACACCTCCATTTTTTACATCCTGAAGCGCATCTTTAATATCATCTACCTTGAAAATTGGCGTTTCGTTAATTTTATAAATAATAAAACCCTCCTTAATCTCCTCGTCCTTAAACTTCCCATCGCGCAGATTCTTTACCCTCACTCCTCTGTTTATTTGAAGACGATACTTCTCCTGTGTTGATATAGGCTCAAATTCAGCTCCAAGAAAAGCCAGATCTTTAGATTTAATTACGTTGGTATTTCCTAGTCTATTACGTAAGACTACCTCAATTTGTTTCCTTTCCTCATCTCTTTTTATTAAAACCTTAATTTTATCACCTGGGTGGAACTTACTAATCTGCTCTTGAAGTTCAGCACTGGAATTTACAACTTTCCCTTCTATATTCAATATAATATCTCCCTTTTTAATTCCGGCATTCTCGGCAGCTCCATCTTCATTTATACCCGCAACATATACTCCTTCAATTTTATCAATTTTAAATTCATCAGCTAAATTAGCGTCAACTGTTCGAATAGACACTCCAATAAATGCTCTTTGAACCTCTCCGTATTTCTTCAAATCGCCAATTACTTTTTCAACGATAGTAACCGGAATGGCAAAAGAATAACCCGAATATGAACCAGTTCTGGATTCTATTGCAGTATTAATTCCAATTAACCGACCTTTAGTATCAACCAAAGCCCCACCACTGTTCCCTGGGTTAACGGCAGCATCAGTCTGCAAGAATGACTCAATACTCATTCTATTTCCATTTAAACCAAGATTTCTTGCCTTTGCACTAATAATACCAGCCGTTACCGTAGATGTCAGATTAAATGGATTGCCTACTGCAAGAACCCACTCTCCAAGTTTTAGATCATCTGAATTTCCAAAATCCATTTTCGGAAGATCTTTTTCATCTATTTTAATTAAAGCCAAATCTGTATAAGGATCAAAACCAACTAATTTTCCTTCATATTCTCTTTTATCGTAGAGTACAATATTTATTAAATTCGATCCTTGCACTACATGATTATTCGTTACAATATATCCATCATCCGAAATAATTACTCCGGAACCAGATCCTATACTAGCTCTTGGCTGCTGACTTCTACCTCTCTCTCCAAATAAAAAATCATAAAAGGGATTGGATTGGTATTCCTCATTTGAATAAAGTGTTTTTACATGAACAACCGATTTTACAGACATTTCTGCAGCGTATGTTAAATCAACCTGAGGCAAACCAACAGTATGGTTTGTAAGTTGTGTCGTTCGCACTTCCGGAACAGTAATAATTCTTTCTTTTTTATCAGTAAATAACACAAATAATAAAACGGCAATTGTTCCACCTAAAATGGCAATTGCTAATTTTCCCAAAAATAATTTCAATTTCATCTGAAAAAACTTTATTAATTAATAATTATATGATGCCTGTTTGAAATCAAACAGGATGTTTTTCTTACTATGCCTAAAAAAGCAAAATGTTGCTTTCTCTATCAAAAATAAAAATCAAATAATTTCATGGATCAAATAATTTTGATTTTCTTGAGTGACGAAATAACTGGTGCCAATAAGATTCCTACATTTATACGACAATTTTAACGATATAAACTTAACAAGTGTTTATAATTTATTGGTATTTAACACTTCTTAACAAGATTTAAAAATGAAAGTTGAATTTTCAAAATATCAGGGAACTGGAAATGATTTTGTTTTAATTGACAATAGAAACGGTAGGATTGCTCCGGATAACTTCTCATTAATCGAAAAACTTTGCGACAGAAGATTTGGTATTGGTGGTGATGGGTTAATGTTACTTGAAAATGCAGACGGATTCGACTTTAGAATGAGATATTACAACTCGGACGGAAAAGAAGGCAGTATGTGCGGAAATGGTGGTCGTTGTATTGTTGCTTTTGCTTATCATTTAGGACTTGTCTCAGAAAAAACAAAATTCATTGCTGTTGATGGAGAACATGAAGCAAAAATTACGAATACTAAAGATGGTATTCAGGTTAGTCTGAAGATGATTGATGTTTTAGATATTGAAATGGGTGACGATTTTTATTTTTTAAATACCGGATCACCTCATTTTGTGCGATTCATATCCAATCATGAAAATTTCGACACTTTTACTGAAGGAAAGAAAATACGCTGCAATAATAGGTTTGCCGAAAAAGGGACAAATGTGAATTTTGTATCATTTCAAGGTCAAAATATTACTGTCAGCACTTACGAAAGAGGTGTTGAAGATGAAACCTATTCATGTGGAACAGGAGTTGTTGCATCGGCTATAAGTGCCGGTTTTAAAACGGGCAGTAACAAATTTATAATTAAGACAAAAGGAGGTTTTCTTGAGGTTCATTTCAGAAAAATAAGTAACAAACAAATTGAAGATATTTGGCTGACAGGACCGGCAACACATGTTTTTAATGGTACTCTCACAACATAATAATTGAATTCTACTTCCACCTTAATATGAAATTCTTTCTTGCTAAAATTATTGAAGACAAAAGCATTTCTAAAGTATTTTTGGTTTCACTTCTCGCCACTTCCTTTCTCCTAATTTCCATTCTTGGGATTTTTTGGGTTCAGCAGGCAAGGCAAAAATTTAAGCAAGAGTCCAAACAAATACAGGACGACTTTTTTAAGATACAAGAAAAAACCCTTCAACACGAAACTCAAACTCTTATAAATTATATTGAAAACGAGAGAGAGCAAACAAGAAACACACTAAAAAAAGACATCAACAGCAGAGTTTACGAAGCGCACTCTATTGCTGCAAACATATATAACAGCTGTAAAAATGATCTTACGGAAGATCAGATAAAGAAACTTATAACAGATGCTTTACGCTCTGTTCGCTTTAATGATGGAAGCGGTTTTTTCTATATAAACAGCTTGGCAGGTGTTGTGCAAATGAATTCAGAAAACCCGGAATGGGAAGGACAAAGCAAACTATCACTTAAAGATGTTTTTGGTATTCCTATTATCAAAAATGAGATAAAAATTGCACAAAATAATGGCGAAGGTTATTCAAACTATTCATGGCAAGAGGAAGAAGGGCAAAAAATCGATCCTAAAATATCCTTTGTTAAAATATTCAAACCATATAATTGGTACATCGGATGTACTCAATATGTAGAAAACTACGAATTAAAAATTCAAAATAAAATTCTGGATAAAATTACAGACATGCGATTTGATGAAAGCTTCTCAATTGTAGTATTTAATTTTAACGGAACTTGTTTAGCACATACACAAAAGGATCTTATTGGTCAAAATCTTTGGAATAAAAAAGACAAAGATGGCAGAAAGATAGTGCAGGAGCTGATTACAAGAGGAACAGATAAAGATGGTGGATTCGTTAGGTATGCGGATCCATACAAAAAGGGCAGTCAAGAATCTATTGCAAAATTGATGTATGCAAAAACCTATAAAGACTGGCAGTGGGTAATTGGCAGCGGTGTTCATATCAGCCAACTCACAGAATCAATTCAGAATAAGAGAAATGAACTAAAAGCTCTTGTAAATGGGTATTTTATAAAAGCAGGTTTAATCTTTTTATTAACAATTTTCATTATAATTACATTCACCCGGTTTATGGTAAAAATCAGCAAATCGGGATTAGAGATTCTAACTCAATTTTACAAAAACGCTGCGAGTAATTCACATATAATTGACATATCTAAACTACATTTTAAGGAATTTAAAATTCTTGGTGAGCATGCCAATGAAATGATTCTTAAAAGAAAATCGATTGAACACCAGCTTAATATTGAAACCGCCTACTTTGAACAACTTTTCGAAAATTCTCCCGAGGCGATCGCAATTACCGACAACGAGAGTAATGGTATAAAAATCAACAAACAATTTACAAATCTGTTTGGCTATACAAAAGAAGATTTAAAAGGAGTTGTAATAGATACCTTGCTTGCCGATGAAACAAAACAAGGTGAAGCCAATAGTTTAAATTACATCACAGCTAAAGGCCAGATGGTAGAAATTGAAACTGTCCGGAAATGCAAAGATGGCAGACTAATTGACGTTTCGATTATGGGAAACCCAATTGAAGTTGATGGTGAGCAGATTGCTATTTTCGGTATTTACAGGGATATTACAGAAAGAAAAATATATGAAAAACATTTAACAGAAGCGAAAAACAAAGCGGAGGAATCTGATAAATTAAAATCAGCCTTTCTTGCGAATATGTCTCATGAAATAAGGACTCCAATGAATCATATTCTTGGATTTACTGAAATTATTACATCTCAGGAAGTTAATGAAAGCGAGCGGCAAGAATACGGAGCTCTAATAAAACAAAGTGGTATTAATTTACTGCAACTCATTAACAACATAATTGATCTATCGAAAATAGAGTGCAAACAAATAATACTTTCCTCTTTGGAAATTCCTGTTAATACAGTACTTACCGAATTATATGAAAAGTATTACATTCACAAAAACAAGAATAAAAAATCCCACCTTATACTTAAAATTCAAAAGACTCTAAACGATGAAGACTCTATTATTTATACTGATCCTGGTCGGTTAGAGCAATTACTATCAAACTTAATCGAAAACGCGATCAAATTTACAGACAATGGGTTTGTAGAGTTTGGTTATCAACTTAAAGAAAAAAACAAAATCGAATTCTTCGTAAAAGATACCGGCATTGGAATCCCTGAAAAATCAATGGAAAATATCTTTCACAGCTTCAGACAAATGGATGGATCGGACACCCGACAGTATAGCGGAACAGGTCTGGGCTTAACCATTTCTAACCGATTAGCTGAAATACTTGGCGGAGAAATAAGAGTTGAATCGAGAGAGAATCTCGGCACATGTTTTTTTGTCACTCTTCCCTACAACAGAAGTAAACTGAAGATTGAAAAAACCGAAGTTGGTGACAAAAAAAATTACAACTGGAAAGGCAAGAGCATTCTTATTGTAGATGATGAGAAGACTAATTTCTCCTTCTTTAAAGCAAGTCTGGCAAAAACCAATGCAGAAATACTTTGGGCGACAAATGGAAGTGAAGCAATAATAATATGTCAGTCAGTTGCTGTTGATCTTGTACTAATGGACATACAAATGCCAATCATGAACGGTTACGATGCAACGAAAGAAATTAAATTATTCAACTCACAAATTCCGATTATTGGCCAAACCGCTTACTTTCAAAAAGAATACAAGCAAAAAGTAATAGCTGCCGGTTGCGATGACTATCTCTCAAAACCAATTAAGACATCAAAATTACTGGATTCTATTGAAAAACAGTTTTTAAAAAACTAATCCCATTTTGTCTTTAACTGTTCTTTTTTATAGTTCTGAATGTAATTCATAGCACTATCATAACTATTTACAAATAAATAATAGTCCCGGTAATCCTCTTTTGCAAAATTCTCTTGGTAAGAAAGTTCAAATTGTGCTTTTAAAAAATCATAAAACCCATCTGTATTAATGAATACAATTGGTAAGTTATGATATCCCAACTGTTTCAGGGTTATTACTTCCAGAATCTCTTCGAGCGTACCAAAACCTCCCGGTAAAGCTACAAATGCATCTGATTTTTCACGCAGAATTTTTTTCCGTTCCGACATATCAGGAGTGATGACTAATTCATCCAAAAAATCAGCTGATATTCCATAATCATTAATCAGCTTTGGTACTACACCAATCACCTTTCCTCCAGCCTTTTTTACCGAAACGGCAACCTGATTCATAAGTCCCACATTTGTTCCCCCGTAAACCAAGTTGTATCCTGATTCACCAATTGATGTTCCAAGGTTTTTAGCTTCCAGAAAATACTTTTCACCCACAGAATTGCTGGAAGAACAAAATACACAAATATTCATATGTTTATTATTTGTTTTTCAGTTGCCATATGGAACTTACCATGCTGAAATAATCATCCCCCTGTGTGTAGAAAGCTTTATACATGGACGTTTCATATGTTTATAATTTTAAGTTTTTGTCATATAGCCTGTCCCGAACTTGTTTCGGGAGAACTTACCATACTGAGATAATCATCTCCCTGTGTGTCAAAATCGCTTTGACATGGATGTTTCATATTTTCAACCTTTAAAATTTACGTGGGGTAAATTATTAATTTTGTTTTACACAACAAATAAAAACCACAAAATTGATGATTTGATAAATCGAGTAGGTAGGGGGATTACTCCCCCGCCCTCTCACACCACCGTACGTACTCTCGTATACGGCGGTTTCAAATTAATTTTGTAACAGTGCGTATTTAATCGACATATTAAACAAACCTAAATCCTCGAACCATTTAAGATTCATTGCTTGATGAACTTGTGGACATCCCGATTTACGCCACCATCCTTTGCCTGAAAGGGCTAAAATCCAACTTTGCCAATTGGG
>NZ_MVDE01000062.1 GCF_002843385.1 Labilibaculum manganireducens | reverse complement strand
CCAGAACCACCTGTTTTTGTCCAGGTTCCTGTACCTAAACTTGCAATTGCTGACAAGTTAAAATTCAAATCACATTCATCGCCTCCTGTACCTGCATCAGCAATTGGAGGATCGAAATATGTGACTGTTAAAGTTGCCGCACTCTCAGTACAAGGTCCATTACTTATTTTCCACTGATATTCATATGTGCCATATACACTAACTGTTGCAGTTGAATTCCCTGAGTTGATATCACTAAAAACAACAGTCCCCGGGCCTGAAATCTTAGACCAAACACCTGTTCCAACTGTAGGCGTATTTCCACCAAGAGGATTACTTGTTAATGTTCCACAATTACTAATATCTCCGATAACACCTGCTTTTGTTGGTTCTTCATAGAAACCAATCACTAAATCATCTGAAGCAGAACAAGTTCCATTAGTAACTGTTAGTGTGAATACATAAACACCATACTCGCTAACATTTACATTTGAAAAAAAGGAGTTTGGAGTATCTATAGCAGCAATACCTGGACCCGAAGTTTGTTTCCATTCAGGATTTCCAACACTCGCACTTAGCACTGTTAGTGTGCTGCTTAAAATATTACAGAGATCTTTGTCATCCTCCGGAGCAGAAAAAACGGGCTGACTAAAAATAACATCTATCAAATCAGCATCAGAACAAGTTCCACTATCAACGGTCCATGCAAATCTATAGGTACCCGGTGCTGTTACAGAAACAGTAGTGGCAGGATCAGCAGCATTGGAATAACTCGCGGAGCCTGGACCTGAAACAATAGACCAGGTACCTGTTCCATTGATTGGTGCAGTACCACTAAATTTAAAATTTAAATCACAGGATTCCCCTCCAAAACCTGCATCAGCAATGATATCACCACATGGTCCAGAAGCACAAATTTGGAAATTACCTATCGTATTTTCTTGATCGTATACCCTAACGTAAAGAATTTCTCCTGCTGTTCTACCAGAAAGTACAGCAGTTGTGATATACAAGCCTGAACTGGTTGGAGTATAACAGCCTATTTCAGTTAAACCTGTACATGATCCGGTATATACTGCAAAATTTACTTTGTCGAGCCACCCTGCTGTTCTTTCAGAATATGTTAAAATTACCATTTCACCGGAACTTGGAACAACAGCAGTAAACCAAACATCGCCGCCACTATAATTTCCGCATGAAGGAACAGGTATCGTATTATCGGTAACCCAACTATCAGTAGCATCAATATTATTATATTGAGCTAATGAACAAGCTGAACTAACTGAAAGAGGTGTTGCATTACAGGGCAAATCATTCGTTGGCACAGGAGGTGGTGTGCCGGGAAGTGCCGGAAGTTCCCCCCAAAAGTCATCTTTTAAATTTCCACCAGCCGATAACCGGCTGAATGTTCCCATTACAACCGATACAAATAATAATAAAAAAAGTACTACAAAGAGTAAAGGTCTTTTCATTTATTAATTATTTGAATTTATTATCAATATTCCTACGTAAGTGTAAAACTACAAAAATTACATATAATAAAGCAGGTACTGTCAACCATTCAAATATTATATTTAATTATTTAATCGGACGTAAAAGCAACGCAATTCATTGATGTGAAGTGCAATAGCACTTTAGATTTGTACGGATTGATAAAGGAAAAGTTCTCCGAATGTTAATATTGATTCCACGAATCCTTGCTATTCTTCCACTAAAAATAAAGAAACATCCTTAATGTCAAGCTTTCAGGAGGCATTGGTCAAGAAAATAGCTTCTATAATTAAAATTACAGAAGCTATTTTATGAATGAAAGTAAAGCTCTTCAATTATTCATCGCGGATTGCGTCTATCGGACGAATCTCCATTGCCCGTTTAGCTGGAATTATCCCGGCAAAAATTCCAGCGAGAATTAAAATTCCCAGAGCAATTATTGCCACATTAAAATCTACCTCTGGATTTGTAAACATGGAATTATCACCACCACCACTTTGAATGGCTTTATTTATAAGTTCCAAAATAATCACACCAAAAACAAGTCCAAACCATCCGGCAATTGCCGTTAAAACAACCGATTCAGTTAAAATAGAGCTAATAATTACCGATGGAGAAGCTCCTAAAGCCCTTTGAATTCCTATTTCTTTTGTACGCTTCTTCACAATAAAAAGCATAATATTACTGACTCCGATTATCCCGGCAATAAGTGTTCCTATACCTACAATCCAAATTAACCCCGCTATACCAATAAATAAATTGTTGATTTTAATAAATTCCTTTTCGATATTCTCACTACCTATGGCGCGATCATCATTTGGATGAACTGAGTGACGTCTTTTAAGTAAAGCCTTAACTTTCTCCTCAACAAAGGTTGCAGTATATTCACTTTTAGATGTAATGGAATAATGACCTACTCTATTCCCATAATTATATGTTTTTTGAAGCGTAGTAAACGGTATAAAAATAGATTGATTCTGCCATTCTCCCCATCCTTGGTTGTGCATGGACTTGAAGGTGCCAACAACCTGAAAATAAACTCCATTAAGCTTAATGTATTCGCCAATTGGATTTTCATCTTTTTCAAACAATACCTCAATCACCCTTTCTCCAATGACAGCAATTTTTCGGGTATCATTAATATCAACCTGATTCAGGAATCGACCATCGGTTATGATTACCGGATCAATTAAATTCACTTCAGGAACATCACCAAGAATACTAAAAGCGCCGGTTTTTAATCCTCTGATAACATTATTATCACCATCACCGCCACGTGCCTGAATCCGGGGAGCCAACAGTTTTACTTCAGGGATATTATCCAGAATTGCTTTCGTATCCTGATTTGTAAAATGATACCTGCGTCCCTGCTTATATCCTTTATAGGGTTTGCTTGTTGGTTGGGTCCAGATAAAAACTGAATTTGTAGCAAAATCCCCCATACCATAATACACCCCATTTTCAAGTCCTTTCCCCGAACCCAGCATAATAATAAGCATAAAAATTCCCCAAAAAACTCCGAATGCAGTTAAAAAGGTTCTTAATTTATTGCTTTTAAGAGCCATATATACTTCAGTCCATCTATCTCGGTCAAACATTCTGTTGTATTTTTCAGATTAATATTTTTATTCGTGAGCCAAAGCTTCTATTGGTCTAACATTAGCAGCTTTCCATGCCGGAAAAAAACCAGCCAGTAAGCCTGCAAAAACCAGTACTAAAGTTGCCTGTATGCCAACGCTTAAGTCAACTGAAGGATTCATAAAAAACTCTATTTGAGTATGTGGTGCCAGAACTTCCAGTAGTATTACCCCCAGAACCAAGCCTATATACCCTGCTGCACTGGTTATTAGAACTGATTCCAATAAAACCAAACCAACTATTGAATTTGGAGTAGCTCCCAATGCTTTACGGATACCTATTTCTTTGGTACGCTCACGCACAACAATTATCATGATATTGCTGACTCCAACAATTCCTGCAATAATTGTAAATATGCCTATTATCCAGACAAAAATTCGAATTCCGGAAAACAGAGCCATCGTCCGTTGATAGTTTTCCATATTATTATTGATCCACATAGCCCTTCTATCTGTAACGTCAAATTTATGCCGGGCTGCAAATGATTTTCTTAAATACTGCTCCATGGCCTGAAGTGACTCAATATCCGGAGTATTTGTTGTGAAAGACATATTTGATATTCGATTGGCACCGTTGAATACTTTTTGAGCCGTAGATATGGGAACATATACGCGTTGCAAATCCCTTTCTGAGTAATCTGTAAAAGTTCCTATAACCTGAAATGGAATTCCGTTTATTTTTACGTATTTACCAATTGGATTTTCTCTTTTAAACAAAGCTTCTTCAACTACAGTGCTAATGGCTACCACTTTTCTGAAATTCTTAACATCTATATCATTTAAGAAGCGTCCTTTTATATTCGATGTACTTTCTAAAGTCTCTGTATCCGGGTGAACTGCAATAATATTGTAATTAACAAACTCTGTTTTGTAAGAAATTAAATTATTCCTGAAAATGGAATATCTTGAGCTTATTTTATCAACATCTAAACCGGAATCTTTTGTTTTTTGATAGTCATCATTAGTAAATTGAATTCTTCGGCCAGCCTTCATGCCATCAAATGGCATACTGGTTCTACCACTGTAAATCCAAAGGCTGTTCACAGCGTCTTGTTTGAATTGATCCAAAACACCATTTTGCAGACCATTACCCGATCCCAGTAAAATAATTAACATGAAAATACCCCAGGATACACTGAAACCCGTAAGAATAGTTCGGAGTTTGTTTTTTCGAATGGTTTCAAAAATTTCCTGCCACTTATCAAGATCAAACATGATTTTCAATTTAGAATTTCACAATACTTAAGTATAGACGCGCGAAGCATGCTATACGTTACAATTGTGATGTCCTGAAATTTTGGTGGTATTTAATAACGGAAGGTTTTCTTACTTGCAAGTTAAAGAAAGATTTGAAAGAAATCAATAGTTATATAAAGAAAACAAAACTATGGGCAGTACTTCGGCCGGTAGTATTATAAAAGATATGCAGAAAGGTTATGCTTGTTTTAATCTTATTTAACATTCCTTAGCAGCTATTAACCATGCTATGCTTTATCTTTGATGCATAGGTTTAGAAATAAGAATAAGTAGTTTTATCATAGATTGAGATTAAGGTTAAAATTTAGTTTTAAAAGGATCAGTTGGTTGCTGATCCTTTTTTTTGTACCAAAATCTTTTGCTCTCTAAGCCAGATATTCTGCAAACAGTTCGTCGAAAACTTCTCCTTTCGAGAGACGGCCCTTTACCAGACAGATTGTATATACTTTCCCCTTTGCACAAAGTTTGTTGTCAGATAAACGATAGATATCTTCATTAAAAACAAGTTTAACTCCTTCCCGTTCAATGTTTAAGCGTACTTCGAATTCGTCGCCACTGGTTAGTGAAGTTTTGTAGTCAATCTCGATTCTCGAAACCATAGCATCTGTTCCCTGTTCGTGCAATGCTTTAAAATTGGTTCCTATGGATTCTAAAAACTCATGTCGTGCATGTTCCAGGTAATTCTGATAAACAGAGTTGTTCACAACTCCCTGAATGTCGCACTCGTAATCGCGGACTTTAAACTTTAGATTGTATATGTAATTCACCATTAAATTGTTTTTTATTGAAAGGCTAAATCTAGTAATATTTGAAGAAACATCAATTAAAATAATTGTTTCAACTTCTTATTACAACAGGAATGTATTAAAAAAAAGAACTGCTGAGCGGGAATCTCAGCAGTTCAGGATTGTAAAGCATATCAGTTTATTACTTTACGATTAATTTTTTTGTCCAGCTTTTACCATCAGCATCTACCTGTACCATATATATTCCGGTACTCAAACTACTCACATCAATTTCTTTTGATCCATCGGTATAGAATGTTCGAATTACATTTCCTGTAAGGCCAACAATCTTTATTTTCATTATGCCTGAAATGCCGTTTAGTTCTATTTTAAAAGAATCACTGGTTGGGTTTGGATAGAGGCTGATTGTTACATTGTCAGCAATAGCCCGTTCTCTTTCACTCCTGCTGTCCTGTACTTGTATTCCATAATCTTCTATTTCGCCATAGCTTGCATTTCCACAAGCCAAAGGGGTTGCATTATAGGTAACACGAACCCTCATTCTTGTTGTTCCTAAACTTGCATTGTTTGGAACTGAAACGGCACCTACTGCCTGCCCTAGTCCACCACTAATACTATAACTTAACACATATTCTTCATCTGCATCCTCAAAATCACCATCCCGGTTCCAATCGAACCATGCTGTAACATAATTGTTTGCATCGGGACGACCAATATTAACAGTCACAGCATAAGTTCCGCCTGGCTCAACAGATGCCAATTGCGATGTGTAATCGGAATATTGATTGCAGACTGAACTATTATTGATTGTTTCGAATACCACACCCGAAATATATTCATATGAACTGCATCCGTTTGTTGTTGCTTCGCAGTAATCTTGCTGAATTGGAGTACTTACTGTAATCAGATCGGTGACTGTTTTTGTATCTGTACTACCAGTTTTCGACGCTGTTAATGAAACAGAATAGGTTCCCTCGGTATCGTAGCTTACTGTTGGGTTCTGAGAGCTGCTTACAGTTGGAGTTCCTCCTGTAAAAGACCAGTTCCATGCTGTTGGATTGTTTGATGACAAATCAGTAAAACTAATGCTTTCTCCTTCATAAACGGAAGTTTTGTTTGTCGTAAAATTGGCAATTACATCGGTATCTCCTGATCCTGAAATATTGATGTTTGCCACGTAAGGAATTTTATTATAGGCACTTACTGTGATCTTTACTGTTCCGCTTGCAGGCAAGGGACTAAAAGAGACAGTGGCCGTTCCATTGCTGATTTTTGCTGTTCCCAAAATTTCGCCGCTTAAAGTCAACGAAACCCATGCGTCTTCGGTTGCACAAGTAACTGCCAATTGATTGCTGTTGGGAGCAATGGTGCCTGCATGACTTACTTGCAGACTGCCGGGAGTTTTGGTTCTAACCTGTAAGGATGGATCTCCGAATATGGTCCATGTATCCAACATGGTTTCTCCTCCCGATCCGTAAACATCAACCATTTTAAACATTCCATTCAAAGCCAAACCGGCAAAGGTTCTACGAATATTGTTGGCGTAACTCTCCACTAAAATATCATTCATCTCAGTTTGGGCTATCATTGGCGGCACCCACGATTGATTAATGGTAGAAGCACAAATTGCCATAGCTCCTGTAGGCACACCATTGTTTGTGGCTCTTAACCATGCTTCGGCAAAGCAGGTGATTGATTTAAAGTTTCCATTCACACAGGCCACATCGAAAATAAAGGGAAGCTTGTTATTGTTGGTCAGGCTATTTACGTTGGTACTTGTGTATACCATACTGGCAAAACTGGTATTGGAACCATGACCTACATAATTGATTAAACTTTTGCCCGAATTCAGCAAACTGGTTAATTGACTTGCACTTCCTCCATCCTGATAACAGCGGGAGATGCTATATCCGTACCCTTCCAATTTGTTTTCGATGGTATTCATGTGTTCAGCATCAGAAGGATTGGAACCTTCGTTGGATGCAATTCCTACTCCTGAGGACAGCCATGTATCAGCGGCAGTAACATCTCTCTCGTAATGAATGGTTCTATTAACCTGAGTTGTTACCTGAGCTGCATTTTCAGCAGAAAACCGACCAACAAAGATGTCGATATAGTGATCATTACCAACGATAAAACCATAGTTGTTGTCAGAATCGCCGGCACTGGTAGATGATGTTGGAACCTGCGGAGCATCGCCTACCAATAAAAGGTAGGTCAACCCATGAGTGTTGTAGTAGTTGCTTACATAGGTTTTAATTGCCGAAGCATTACCAATTGTACTTACAGCAATCATTTCAACTGATATTCCTTTTTGTTTCTTCCAAGCCACAAAATCAGCCATCTCGTCCATGAAATCATCATAACAGATAATCAACATGTTTCCCGGGGCATCATTAAGAGCCGTGTATTTGGTGCTGTTACTGGTATAATTTAAAAAATGGTTTTGATATACTTTTTCGAAACCATTATCTGCAGCAGCCGATTTTGTGCCTGACATTACATTTTTTGTTGATGTTCTTCCGCTTGGACTCACCTTCATCTCGATGTGCGTATAAATCCTCAGCTTTTTTTGAACAGGATTGTAAGCTATTGGCTGAACAACAACAGCCTGCCCCCGAACGCTTCGTAATATATACGGTTCATTCATCGAAGCTAATACGGATGGATAAAATGCATCAGTCTGATAAATTTCTCCGTATTGATAGGGAATTGTTTTGGGATCGATATCCCGGGTAAGATTTCCTTTTGAAGGGACAATTTTAATATCGGTCAGTTCGATAAACTCTGACGAAACGATCTCCACCTGCATATCGGCACTGGCAGGAATCATGATGGACTGTGCGAAACGAGGCAATGCAGGATTTCCTTTTTCAAGGATATCACCCATACCATTTGCTTCTACCTTGCAGGCATTTTCTTTTTCAATCCAAATAAGGTCGTAAGAGTTCAGTTTAAAATCAAGCACATAATTGTTCCCTTCGGATGATTTTAGTGTCATCTCGTTTTTGTCGGTTCGATTATTGGGATCGATCTTAATGTGTTCGCGCTTTTGAGCTAAAGCGTTACATGTTGGTACCAGGGTAAGAGCAATAGCGCATACCCAAAAAGAGTAGAATTTTGTTTTCATAAGTAAATTTTTAAATAGTTATCACTTGATAATAGATTGGGTAAATTCTGAATGAATATTTAGTCTTAATATTCACTATTTTCAAAATAACAAATCAATTATCACCCCTTTATTCCCCATAAAGCAAAAAG
>NZ_MVDE01000061.1 GCF_002843385.1 Labilibaculum manganireducens | reverse complement strand
TTTGTTGTTTTGGACAACAGGTTATGAGATCTCTCGGGATAAGATAACGTACTTTCGTCACGTCCTACTTGATTTACTCTTAGTGGTTACGGTTGACTTTTGGGTTTTCCCAATCCATAGCTCGGTTACCCACACTAATAAGCCTTATATCAAGTTTCTGTTCGTTAGAACGATGACTTTGCTGATGGCTTCCTTCAGATTTGGGGTCGCCCCCAACACCCTTGCCAATTGCTAGTTCTTCCTGTCAACTCGGCGAACTCAAGAACGTTTCATCTTGATAGCACGTTACCATGCCCGACATACTAAAAAAGGCGGAGCTATACTCCGCCGCTAGATAAACTTAAATGAATAATCATTTGAAGTTTTCTTTCATATCATAAATTTAGGAAATAATTATTAATTTAATTTGGATTTTACCACAGTATCTGTCAGCTCATGTATAATTGATGTTTTCATAACATAAATATACCAATTATTATATAATTAACTCGTTAAAAATTGATGAAAAATGCTGGAACAAAAGACTCAAACTCTCGATTCCAGAAATCCAATTATTTCTTAAACTTATTTATTAATGCGCTTCCAACCAGTTCTCTCCTACTCCCATATCCACGGTAAGTGGAACGGAAAGCTGAATGGCATTTTCCATTTCTTCTTTTAAAATCAACTTCATTGGCTCCAATTCAGACAACAAACAATCGAAGTTCAATTCATCGTGCACCTGAAGAATCAATTTAGATTGCATCCCCTCCCGTTTCATTCTTTTGGTAATGTTGATCATCGCTATTTTGATTACATCAGCTGCCGAGCCCTGAATAGGTGCATTAATTGCATTTCTTTCTGCTACACCGCGAACGATAGCATTGCTTGAATTGATATCTTTTAAATATCTACGGCGTGACAATAAAGTGACTACAAACTCATCCTGACGCGCTTTCTCAACACTTTTATCCATAAACAGCTTAACTCCCGGATAAGATTCAAAATAGCCTGTAATCAACTCTTTTCCTTCTGTTCGGCTAATACCCAACCTTTCGGCAAGTCCCCAGGCCGAAATCCCATAAATAATTCCAAAATTGGCAGTTTTTGCTCTGCTTCGCATTTCCTTGCTTACCTCCTCGATTGAAAGCTTGTAAATTTTTGCTGCTGTGGCTGTATGAAAATCTTCCGAATTATTAAAAGCATCAATCATGTTCTGATCCTGACTCATGTGAGCCATTAACCGCAATTCTACCTGCGAATAATCCGCAGAAAGGAAAGTGTGATTTTCGGATGAAGGAACAAATGCTTTTCGGATGTATCTGCCCTGCTCGGTACGAATTGGAATATTCTGCAGGTTAGGGTTGGTTGAACTTAATCTTCCTGTTGCAGCTTCGGCCTGATTAAAAGAGGTATGAATCTTCCCTGATTTTTCGTTAATGTAAGTCGGAAGTGCCTCAACATAAGTGGAAATCAATTTTTTCAGCGATCTAAAATCCAATATTTTTTGAATAATTTCATGCTTATCCTTCAGTTTGGAAAGAACATCTTCGGATGTTGAATATTGACCCGATTTGGTTCTTTTAGCTTTGCTGTCGAGCCCCATTTTATCAAATAAGACATCACCCAACTGCTTTGGTGAAGCTACATTAAAATCGACCTCGGCCATTTCTTTAATGTCTTTTTCAATTCCATCAACCTCTTCATTAAGCCCAAGAGCATAGTCTTTTAGAGTCTGAACATCTATACTAACTCCTGTGAACTCCATATCGGCTAAAATACTTACCAAAGGCATTTCAATATTGCAGAACAAATCAAGCAGGTCGTTTTCTTTCATACGACGCTCCAACTCTTCTTTCAATTCAAGATTCAGAACCGTTTCCTCACAATAAGATTCATGTTCAATCACCTCAGGCTCCAACATCAAGCTTAGTTGAGCTTTTTTTCCTTTTGATTTATCCTCTTTGTCAATTACCTGATAATTTAAAATAGAGTGAGCGACAAATCCAAAATCGTGTTTTAATTCGGGTTGAATTAAGTAGTGAGAAATCATGGTGTCGAAAATTGGCCCTTTCACATCAACTCCATGCCAACGCAAAATTAAAATATCACGTTTGATATCGTGACCAATTTTTAAAATGTTTTCATCTTCGAAAATAAATTTAAACTCTTGAGCTACTTTTTTTGCCTCTTCGAAATTTTGAGGAAAAGGAACAAAAAATGCTTTGTCTTTTCGATACGAAAAGGTCAATCCAAGAAGATTTGATGTATTTGGGTCGGAACCGGACAAAATTGTTCTAAAAGAGTACTCTTTATGAACACACAATTCAGCTTTTAAATCGGCTCTTACAGCCTGATTATCAAGCATAAAAAAATCGCAACCCAATCCACTTATATCTCTTAGAATCACATCCTTAACTTCTACTGTATCCTTATCCGTAAATTTTTGACTCTCATTGGCAAAAAGATTCCCCTGATTTTTAAAAACCCGTTCTGCCAAGGTGAAAAACTCCAACTCCTTAAAGACGGCTCTCAACGCCTCTTCATTATAATCTATCAATTTGAAATTATCTTCATCAAAATCTATTGGAGCATCGAGTGCAATTTTTGCCAGCACTTTTGAAAACCGAACTTGTTCTTCCGATTCAATAATTCTTTCTTTTTGTTTTCCTTTTAGCTTATCGGTATTCCGATACAAACCATCGATGTCTTTATAAAGCTCAATTAGTTTTTGAGCCGTTTTCGGACCAATTCCCGGACAACCCGGAATATTATCCGCTGCATCTCCCATCAAACCTAAATAATCAACAATTTGATCGGGATGCTCTACGCCAAACTTTTCTTTAATTTCAGGAACACCCCAAACCTCAACCTCTTTCCCATTGCTTTTCGGCTTAAACATGAAAATATTCTCACTCACCAATTGTGCATAATCCTTATCCGGAGTCATCATATAAACCGTATAGCCTTGTTTTTCAGCCTTTTTAGCCAAGGTTCCAATTACATCATCTGCCTCGTATCCTTCTACGTCAAATTCCGGAATATTAAAACCCTGAATAATTGACTTGATATAAGGAATCGATTTTCTTAAGTCTTCGGGCATTGGAGGACGCTGTGCCTTGTACTCCTTAAACATATCATGACGAAAAGTTGGTCCTACCGGATCAAAAACCACTGCAATGTGCGACGGCTTCTCTTTTTCAAGAACCTCCAATAATGTATTGGTAAATCCAAGCATGGCCGAAGAATTAATTCTGGTTGAAGTAAATCTTGGATTTTTAATAAATGCGTAATATGATCGGTATATCAAGGCAAAAGCATCTAATAAAAATAGTTTTTTGCCCGAGTTGGTACTTGCTGAGTTCATAAGATTTTAAATATAATTTGTATTGAAACAAAAGTACAAGATAATCGCTTTGTAACAATTTTCAAGGCTATTATTCTCAGTTCTCTTCTTGTTTTATAAACACAAAAAAAGCCTGGCGTTTGTTCCAGGCTTATCAATTATAATTTTTATTTCAACTTAATTGTCTTCTGCATACCACTCAGCAAACGATGTGGCTGTTTCGTGCAATTTTAGTGAGTGCAGTTTCACATCCAAAGGCAAACGCATTTTTATTTTTTCAGCAAAATCAACAATCATGTTTTCACAAGTTGGCTGATAATCTGTAATAAAAAAACGCTCAAACATTTGTTCAATATCCAATTGCTCCAGATTTGGAGTTGCCTTACTCAAAACAACGGAATGATCCAACTGGTCAACAATTTCTTCATTAACAATCTTTTTTAAATCTCCGAAATCCATTACCATTCCCAATTTCGAACTATTTACATCGGTTATTGGTTCGCCAATTACTGTAACAAATAAAATATAGGAATGACCATGAATATTTTTACAAAGTCCATCGTAGTTCCATAAGGCATGAGCCATTTCGAAATGAAACTCTTTGGTTAATCTTACTTTTGCCATTTACTTACATTGTATAAAAAAACCAGCACTAAACTGGTTATTGAATTTCTTATCCATGAGTACAATTGCTGATACAATCAACAATGTTACTAAGACTGCAGTGTTTTAAATAATAATATGTATTCTTTCCTTCTCTTTTCGAAGAAAGAACGCCTTTATCTTTTAAAATTCCCAAATGATGAGAAGTTGTTGATTGCTCAATTTTTAATAATTCATGAATTTCAGTCACTGTAAGCTTCTTTCCATCCTCCAGATATCCTAAAATTGCAATTCTCATTGGATGAGCAATTGCTTTAAGCATGTTAGCCGCTTGCTCTAGCTTTGCAGGTTCTAATTCTTTAATTTTCATACACAACTATTATTCACGTAAAGTATCAAATGCAAATATATGAATATATTCTTAAATAGGCTATATTATACATATTGAAATAGTTAAATTTCTCGTTTTGTATATAATTTAATTAAAGTCTTAATAAATACTAGAGTTTTAAATCCGATTATTTGAAATAGGAACGGTTTTATGAGAAAGATAAATTATTAACTTTGGTTGCTATGAATTTGAAAAAAACCAGTATCAACGATATAAAAGCTCCGATAAAACAAGAAATGGAGAAATTTGAGTCCTTTTTTAAGGATTCAATGAAGACAAAGATCCGTTTACTGGACATCATTAACCGCTACATTATCAAACGTAAAGGGAAAGAAATAAGACCTATTCTTGTTTTTTTAAGTGCTAAAATTACCGGTAAAATTAGCAATTCTACCTACATTGCTGCTGCACTTACTCAATTACTGCACACTGCCACATTAATACACGATGATGTTGTTGATGAAGCTTACGAAAGAAGAGGCTTTTTCTCAATTAATGCTTTGTGGAAAACCAAAGCTGCTGTATTGGTTGGAGATTTTCTTCTATCGAAAGGCCTTTTGATTGCTCTTGACAACAATGAATTTGAACAGCTAAAGGTTCTTTCGGAAGCCGTGAGAGAAATGAGCGAGGGGGAATTACTTCAATTGGAAAAATCAAGAAAATTAAACATTACAGAAGAGATTTATTTTGATATAATCTATAAAAAAACAGCCAGTTTAATGGCAACCTGTACTCTGCTTGGAGCTATTTCTGCTAAAGCAAATGATGCTGATCAGCAAAAACTTAAAAAATTCGGTGAGTACCTCGGAATTGCTTTTCAGATGAAAGATGATTTGTTTGATTACGAGAAACAAGGAAGTATTGGAAAACCGACTGGCAATGATATCAAAGAAAAAAAGTTAACACTTCCCTTGATTTATGTTTTAAGAGGGGTTTCTGAAAAAGAACGTCGCTGGGCTCTGAAGATAATTCGCAAACACAATAAAAACTCTGAAAAAGTGAACGAACTAATCTCTTTCGTAAAAGAAAAGGGAGGCCTTGATTACACCCGGGATAAAATGATTGAATTCAAACAAAAATCATTGGATATTTTAAATGAATTTCCTTCATCGGAAGCGAGAGAGGCATTACTCAACTTGGTGGATTACACGATTAACAGAAATGTTTAGATCTTTTAGTTTATTGGTAGCTGAACGGTAAAAACACTCCCCTTTTCTGGTACACTTTCAAGCGATATTGAACCATTATTCAGAGCAACAAACTCTTGACAAAGTATTAATCCTAAACCCGTTCCGGATTCTTCACAGGTTCCTACTCTGGTATAATTTGTATCAATCCGAAACAATCTTTTCTGATTCTCTTCACTAATTCCTAATCCATCATCTTCAATAGAAATAATTGATTTAGAATCGCTTTGTGCAATTCGAACTTGAATATTGCCGCCGGGCCTGGTAAATTTTATGGCATTCGAGTATAAATTTCGAATAACTGTATCAAGCATGTATTCATCGGCGAAAGCCATAGTATTTGCTCCTTTAATTACCCTTACAAATATATTTTTCCGATCGGTTTTGGTTTGATGAAGTTGAATATTTGACTCCATCAATTTTGATAAATCAATTTGCTTGGGGTTATGTTTTATTTTTCCCATTTGAGATCTGGCCCACTCCAGGAGGTTATTCAATAAATTATACTCCAAATTAGCTGCTGAATAAATAATTGAAGAAGCTTCAAATATCTGATCCTTTGACATTTTCCTGCAATTTTGATGCAGATTTTTAGCTATTGGCAGTAAGGCATTAAATGGATTTTTTAAATCATGTGCAATAATTGAGAAAAATTTATCTTTTGTTTTAACAGCCTCACTTAAAGCCTCTTCGCTTCGTTTTCTTGCCGTTATATCACGAGCTATGGCAATTAATGTTTCACACTCTCCTGCCCTATTAAATTCAGGAATTAACTGCCATTCAAAATGAAGAACTTTGCCTTCAACAACGATGCTAAAATCAACACAATGCTGCTTCTTTGTTTTAAAAGCGATATCTATTCCCTGTTCCCAAAACTCACATTTATCTTTTGGAAATCCCATTTCCTGATGAGTTTTTCCAATAAATTCCTCTGGTTTAATTTTTAATATTTGTAAAGAAGCCGAATTCACAAATATATGTTTGTGATTTATATCAAACCGCATAATTAAGTCTGTGGCATTCTCCACTAAAGTCCGGAACCGCTCCTCACTCTCCTGCAACTTATTTTCTGCAATTTTTCTTTTTTCAATATTTCTGATGGCTACAAAATAGATCTTTGTATTCGAAAAACGAATGAGATTTGCACTTACTTCAACTGAAATTCTTTTGCCAGATTTACTAATTAAACAAGTCTCAAAAAGTGCAAAACCAGTGAGATCCATCTCTTTTACCCGAAGGTGCAAATCCATAGAGCAACTGGCGTCATCAATATTATTGATATTTAATTGACTCAGTTCCTCATCTGAATACTCTAATAAATCACTTAAACGCGAGCTAAATTCAATTAAATTCCCTTTTTCATCATGAACAAGAAAAGCATCTCCTGCAGATTCAAAGATATTTTTGTAGAATTCTTCTCTTTGCCCAATTCGATCTACCAAATGATAATAACTTGAAATGTCTTTACTTTGAATAATAATTCTTTCAACAAATCCTTTCTTATTTAAAATAGGTGAAAGATATTTTTCTTCGAACCTGATCTTATTATTCTCCAGGTTTGATTTTAGAAAACTATTTGGCTCCCGACTTTCCAGAATCTGCGGAACAACACATTCTTCACAAGGTTTATCTAACCCATAAAAAATATTATAGCATTTCGTACCAATTAATTCAGATCGTTTTAAATCTGCTCCTTTTAAGAGTTTTTCATTCACCTCAATTAAAGTGAAATTTGTATCAATTACCGAAACTGAATCTTTACCATTAATTAAAGATTTAGATTGATTGTGTTCCTCTGTACTGTATTCCTGAGGAATTAGCTCACGCAATCGTTCAATTTCATTTTCCAGCTCTTGAATTCTAATTTTCAAAGGATCATGGGATTCATTGTACATGTACAAATAAACATTTAAATGGTGATGTTAAATAAATTTATTGCAAGTAAATAAAAAAAGTCGGAAATAATCCGACTTATAAGTTAATAAATAAGCATTTTAAAAATACTTTATTTCTTTTGGATCACCGGTTTCCAGTTTATGAATCTCTGTTAATAATGCATTTGCCAAACTGGATGCTCCTATTCTTGACCATTTGTTATTTAACCATTCCTCTCCTAAATTATTTTTTGAAACTGCATAAAATTCAATGGCATCCTTAGCTGTAGATATTCCTCCAGCAGGTTTAAAACCAATCATCTTTCCTGTCCTGTTAAAATACTCTTTAATTGCCTGAGTCATGACATAAGCAGCTTCTAAAGTTGCATTCACAGCCACCTTACCGGTGGAAGTTTTAATGAAATCAGCACCAGCTTCCATTGCAATAATAGATGCAGTACGAATATTTTCTGCCGTTTTAAGTTCTCCTGTTTCCAGTATAACTTTTAAATGTGCCTTACCACAAGCTTCTTTCTGAATTGCAATTTCATCAAACACCGTTTGATAATGCCCTTCTAAAAAGGCTCCTATCGATATCACTATATCAATATCGTCAGCTCCTTTTTCAACAGCCATTTTACATTCCAATGCTTTAACTTCTATAAATGATTGAGAAGATGGGAAAACACCTGCTACAGAAGCAATTCTAACGCCCTCAGCTTTTAAGTTTTCATTCAATGTTGACACCTGATACGGATACACGCAGATAGCTGCCACATTTGGCATGTCAAAATCATTCTGGAAGTTATTTACATTGTCAGCAAAACTTTTAGCCTTTGCGTGCGTGTCTGTAGAGTTCAGTGTCGTTAAATCTATAAAAGAAAAATTCTTCTTCAGATTCTCAATTGTGTACAAAGTTTCATAGTCTCTGTCCAAAATTGATTTGACATTTGCTTTTACTTCTGCATCGCTAATCTTAAGATCGTATGATTTTAAGATTTCTAAAATGTCTTTCTCCATAATGTATGTAAATAATTAGTAACCAGTTGCGAATCTTTATTCGCTGATTTTTCCATCAATAATCTAAACTTCTATTAGTCAGAATATTGTCTTTAAGGTTACGAAATTAAGATATTTTTCCCTCATCCCCTATTTCTACTATGTTAATTTATTAGAACTTAGCCAGCCTAAAACAAGAAAACCAAAATCATCGCAATGATGACTTTGGCTAACTACTATAAAAAATGTACTTCTTTATTGCTTAACAATCTTGTAGCTTTTTCGGTATCCTTCCGATTCAATAACCAAAAAATAAGCGCCACTTCGTAATTGCTGAACCGATTTAATAATTCTTACTTCTCCACCAATATTTTTATGCTCTTCCTTAAATATCAAGCTTCCTGTCATGCTGAACAATGAAATTGTAGTCTCATCATTTCTAAAATCAGATAGATCGATATGCAATTCATGAATAACAGGATTTGGATAGACACGAACACTTAGTTTTCCTGAAACATCATCAATTCCTGTAACTGTTTCAACTGTAATTTCAAATTCTTGTTTTACCGAAAATTCATCATCTGAAGCTTCTAGTATTACATTAAAATTACCTGTTTCAGTCGGTATTCCGCTTAATGTACAAGATCCATTTCCATGATCCTCCACACTTAACCAATTTGGTTTTTCAATAACTGATATAATACATCCATCCTCATCTACATCCTCATACTTCATATTATAAACATACATATCACCCACTGTTGCTTGAACAACTGGTTCTGATAAAAATTCCGGAGTTTCGTTTTGATTCTCAATATGAATCGTAAACCTGTCGTTATAACTTAATCCGCCTTGATCAGTAACTGTTACTTTTAATGAATAGCTAATATAATCTTCATAATTAAATATCTCTTTCGAAACAATCCTGTCTCCATCCAATTCGAAATACCCGTTCTCTGCCAGATTAAATGTGAATGTCTCATTAACATCAGCGTCGCTGGCTGTTAATATTCCCACTTCTGTTCCAATGGCAGAATTCTCGGCAATTGTGGTATTTGACAATTGAATAGCTGTTGGGGCATTTTCGTTACTATCATTGATATTAATTATTACTATTTCGGCAGAACTGGTATTTGTTCCATCGCTTACAGTAACTGCTAACGAGTAACTTGTTGTTGTCTCGTAATCCAAATTCGTATTATCTGTCACCGTGATCTCTCCGGAGGTCGAATTAACAGCAAATATGCCGTCAGTATTGCCTGCTGTAATTGTCCAGCTGCTAAAAACCGTGGCTGTTGCATCTCCGTCGGTGGCCAAAACGGTTCCCACTGATGTTGTATTTGAAGCATCTTCATCAATAGTAAATGTTTGTGAAGCTGTCACTATCGGGGCTACATCATTGACATCTGTGATATTGATTGTAATTGTCTCGGATGCTGAAGTGTTTATGCCGTCGGAAACTGTTACGGTGTATGTGTATGAGGTTGTTGTTTCATAATCTATTCCTGAGTTATCGGTTACGGTGATTGCTCCGCTGGAGGCGTTGATCTCAAAAATGGATGCGCCGGTTCCTCCGGTTTCTGTCCAGGATGAGAAAGATGTTCCTGCATCGCCGTCTGTTGCAAGTACTGTTCCTACGGCTCCTGAGTTTGCAATATTTTCTGCAATATCAAAACTCTGTGAGGCTGTTACAACTGGAGTGTTGTCGTTTATTGCGTTCACATCAACTGTTACTGTTTCTGCAGCTGAAGTGTTAACTCCATCTGAAACTGTGATGCTCAAGCTGTAACTTGTGATTGATTCATAATCCAGTTCATTCGCATCATTAACTGTAATTTCACCTGTTGATGAGTTCATGGCAAATACACTGTTTGTATTGCCTGCTGTAATTGTCCAACTGCTAAATGTAGTTGCTGTTGCATCTCCATCGGTGACCAAAACGGTTCCTACTGATGTTGCATTTGAAGCATCTTCATCAATAGTAAATGTTTGTGAAGCTGTCACTATCGGGGCTACATCATTGACATCTGTGATATTGATTGTTATCGTCTCTGCGGCTGAAGTGTTGGTTCCGTCGGAAACTGTTACGGTGTATGTGTATGAGGTTGTTGTTTCATAATCTATACCTGAGTTATCGGTTACGGTGATTGCTCCGCTGGA
>NZ_MVDE01000060.1 GCF_002843385.1 Labilibaculum manganireducens | reverse complement strand
ACCTCTTCCCATTCCGAACAGAGAAGTTAAGCCCGATAGCGCCGATGGTACTGCCTTTTTGGTGGGAGAGTAGGTCGACGCCAACTTTTAAAGAGTCTTGTTCCAATGAGGAATGAGACTCTTTTTTTTTGCCCTGAAAGTGGGTGTTGAAACTTGTGTTTCGTGCGAAAATAATTTCGGAAGGTTAGTAAACAATAGCCAATCTGTTGGTAATGAAAGTAATTCGCAATAATTCAGGATTTTGAATCGATGTTTTTATTAAGATATCTTGCTTTGTAGAAAATATTGCTTAATTTTGCGAACTGGTTGTATAATGCAATCAGTTATAATAAGTTTTAAATTTTCAAATAAAAGAATTATGTATTTATCAGCAGAGAAAAAGCAAGAGCTTTTCGAGAAGTACGGGAAGTCTAACAAAGATACTGGGACTGCAGAATCACAAGTAGCTTTGTTTTCATACCGTATCAGTCACTTGACTGAACATTTAAAGAAAAACAGAAAAGATTACAGTACCCAACGTGCACTGCAATTGCTAGTAGGTAAAAGAAGAAATTTTCTTGATTACTTAAAAGCAAAAGATATTGAAAGATACAGAGCTATTATCAAAGCTTTAAATATTCGTAAATAATATCATATTAAAGCAATCCCGAGTAATCGGGATTGCTTTTTATAATATATAGCGACATCCTGTTGCTTATCCTAAAAAGAGTTTGAAATAAACTACACAAAGATGAAAGTGATTGAAAAAATAATTGAATTAGGTGATGGAAGGTCCATCACAATTGAAACAGGGAAGTTAGCAAAACAAGCTGATGGAGCTGTTGTAGTTAAAATGGGTAAGACCATGTTGTTGGCTACTGTTGTGTCTGCAAAAGATGCAAAAGCGGATGTTGATTTTATGCCTTTGTCGGTTGAATATAAGGAGAAATTCAGCGCATTAGGTAGATTTCCTGGAGGTTTCATGAAACGTGAAGGCAGACCTTCAGATTATGAGATTCTTGTTTGTCGTCTTGTGGATCGTGCCCTACGTCCATTATTCCCTGCAGATTACCACGCAGAGACTTTTGTTTCCATTAACCTTATTTCGGTTGATGCCGATGATATGCCTGACGCTCTTGCAGGCTTAGCTGCATCTGCAGCGATCGCAGTATCAGATGTTCCATTCTCAGAACCAATTTCTGAAGTTCGTGTTGCCCGAATCGATGGCAAAATGATGATTAATCCATCTCGTACAGAATTAGAAACTGCTGATCTTGATATGATTATTGCTGCTACCATGGATAACATCATGATGGTTGAAGGTGAAATGTCTGAAATTTCTGAAGCTGAAATGCTGGAAGCTATCAAATTCGGTCACGAAGCTATTAAAGTTCAATGCCAGGTTCAAGTTGAGTTGGCTGAACTAACAGGTAAAACTGTTAAAAGAGAATATTGTCACGAAACTAATGATGAAGAACTTCGTCAGTTAATCGTGGATAAAACATATGCTAAGGTATTAGCCGCAGCAAGATTACAAAACCCAAATAAGCATGAACGTTCTGATGCATTTGGTGCAATAAAAGAAGAGTTTATAGCTGAATATTCTGAAGGTAAAGACGCTTTAGAGATTAACAAGTCTTTGATTGGCCGTTACTATCACGATGTTGAAAAAGACGCTGTTCGAGAAATGGTTTTAGAAGATCGTGTGCGTTTAGATGGTCGTAAGACTGACGAAATTCGTCCAATCTGGTCTGAAATTGATTATTTACCAGGTGCTCACGGTTCTGCTATATTTACCAGAGGTGAAACACAATCATTAACTTCAGTTACATTAGGGACTAAGTTGGATGAGAAAATGGTGGATGACGTATTGTACAGAGGAAAAGAGAAATTTGTTCTTCATTATAATTTCCCTTCATTCTCAACTGGAGATGCCCGTCCTTCGCGTGGTATCAGCCGTAGAGAAGTTGGTCATGGAAATCTTGCTTTTAGAGCTTTAAAAGGAATGATTCCTAAAGATTCTCCATATGCTATACGTGTAGTTTCTGATATTTTAGAATCTAATGGTTCTTCTTCAATGGCTACTGTATGTGCAGGAACATTGGCGTTGATGGATGCTGGTATTAAGATTAAAAATCCGGTATCTGGTATTGCAATGGGATTGATCTCAACTAAGGGTGCTGAGAAATATGCTGTATTATCTGATATTTTAGGTGATGAAGATCATTTAGGTGATATGGACTTTAAAGTAACAGGTACTAAAGATGGTATTACAGCTACTCAAATGGATATTAAAGTGGACGGACTTCCTTACGAAGTTTTAGCTCAAGCTTTAGATCAGGCACGTTTGGGGCGTCTTCATATTCTTGGAAAAATTAAGGAAACTATTAGTGAACCAAGAGAAGATTTGAAACCTCATGCCCCGCGTATTGTATCTATTGAAATTCCAAAAGATATGATCGGTGCAGTAATCGGACCAGGTGGAAAGATCATTCAGGAGATTCAGGAATCAACAGGTGCTGTTCTTGTTATCGAGGAAATTGACAATAAAGGTGTTGTTGATATTTCGGCTAATAATAAAGAAGCTATTGATGCGGCTTTAGCTCGTATTAAGGGTATTGTTGCAATTCCTGAAGTTGGAGAAATCTACAAAGGAAAAGTAAAATCAATTGTTGCATTTGGTGCTTTTGTTGAAGTTCTTCCAGGAAAAGATGGTTTGCTTCATATTTCTGAAATTGAACACAGAAGATTAAATACAGTTGATGAAGTTTTGAAAGAAGGTCAGATTATTGAGGTAAAACTTATTGAAGTTGATGCTAAATCGGGTAAACTGAAACTTTCTAGAAAAGCTTTGTTGCCTAAGCCTGAGAAAGAGGAGAAATAGAAAATTAAATATATGATTGAAAATCCCGGATTTATTCCGGGATTTTTTTTTGTTATTAGCTGAATGACTAACTTTGAATCTTCTAAAACAGAATCGACTTTATGACTGAAAATTGGGTTAGTACTATATCAAATAAAATTGATGAACAAATTGATCTTCATATATCAGTGCGCGATTATCGATTTTATCAAATTGAAAAACTAAAAAGAATAGCAAAGCATTTAAACAATGATGAGAGTTGTTTAGAATGTAAATACGCCCGAAAAGAGTTGGAAACTATCGTTCTGGAGTTGGATCGATTAATTAACAAGTCAGGCGTAAATAAAAGTGAATATGAGAAAAAAGTTGAAAGCTTGCTAAAGCATTTAAAAGATAAACATAAAGTTTTTCAGGCTCATTATTTCACTTATACTTATTCCGCAACATACACATTCTTTGGAGCTGGTTTAGGGCTTCTTTTGTCTTACGGGATATTTTATAGTTTCAACCCGTCAGTGTTTTTTCTGACTTCTGGAATTGGAATGTTTGCCGGAAATGTTCTGGGGAGCAGAAAAGACAGGATTTTAGTTCGGGAAGGAAAACAGATTTAGACTGAAAAAAAGAATATCAAATTCGAATAAATAGATGGACTTTTCTAATCTTACTTATAGCTGGGAGCCATAGTTACTATTTTA
Source organism: Labilibaculum manganireducens (assembly GCF_002843385.1). GTDB lineage: Bacteria > Bacteroidota > Bacteroidia > Bacteroidales > Marinifilaceae > Labilibaculum > Labilibaculum manganireducens. The sequence goes on along the minus strand of NZ_MVDE01000060.1, from coordinate 8,061 downwards.
TTTGCAATGGCTCTTCCTTTTTTATAAAAAAGCCTGATATTTGTGCCTCATTTTCTATTTTTATGTCTCCAAATCTGTAACTCACTATTAATGGATTATAAATTTATCGTAATAGAAGGAAATATTGGTGCTGGTAAAACCTCACTCTCTCATAAGATTGCGGAACAATATAATGCGAAGCTAATTTTAGAGCAGTTCGCAAATAATCCGTTTTTACCCAAATTTTATAAGGATCCGGATAAGTATTCATTTCCTTTGGAGATGTCTTTTTTAGCCGATCGGTACAATCAGTTAAAAAGGGAATTAAGCGAGAGAGATTTATTTAAATCATTTACTATTGCGGATTATTACTTTATGAAATCATTGATTTTTTCGAAGCAAACGCTTAAGGATGATGAGTATAGTCTGTATCGGCAGTTTTTTCATATTATTTATAACTCCTTACCAAAACCTGATTTATACGTCTATCTTCATTCCAATGTAGATAAGCTCTTAAACAACATAAAAAGCAGAGGGAGAGAGTATGAACAAGAAATTTCAGCAGATTATTTGCAGAAAATACAGGATAGTTATTTCGGGTTTTTTAAACAACAACAGGAACTTAGCTTTCTTGTTATAGATACAAACAATATTGATTTCGTTAATAATCAAGATGATTATAATAAAGTTTCAGATGCGATATTCGCTTTTAACTGCAAAAAGGGGGTAAATAGAATTATTCTCTGAAGGCCTTGTTATATCAAATAAAATTATCGAATCGATTTAATTTGCATAAAATTTTCTTAAATTTGTTTTTGAACTAGATTATAATGTTTAAAGTTAAAATAATTAAGTAGTTGTTATGAAAAGATCAAAGGTTATTTCCCTGGCTTCTTTGCTGTTATCAGTTGCAGTTCTTACGAGTTGTGCAGGATTGAGCAAAATGAAGAAAGAAGCAAGTAACATCAAGTATCAAGTGACTCCTGAAGTTTTGGAAGCTCATGCAGATATGGTTGATGTAAAAATCACTGTTAATATTCCTGCAAAGTATTTCAACAAGAATGTTGTTTTAGTTGCAACTCCGGTTTTAAAGTTTGAATCAGGAGAGAAAGCTTTCCCTTCAAAAACTTTGCAAGGTGAAAAAGTTCAAGGAAACAATACTGTTGTTCCTTACGAAACAGGTAAAACAATCACTTACACAGGAAAAATCCCTTACGAGCAAGCGATGAGAATTTCTGACCTTGAAGTAAGAATGGTTGGAAGTAAAGGTGATAAGTCTCAGGAATTTGATCCTTATAAAGTTGCTGATGGTGTTATCGCTACTGCTACTTTGGTTCAAAATTCTCCACGTAGTATTGTTGGAAAAGATGCTTTCCAAAGAATTATTCCAGAAAGTAAAGAAGCAGAACTTCATTACTTGATTAACAGCTCTGAAGTTCGTTGGTCGGAAATGAAAGCTGATGACATTACTGCTCTTAAAGCATATTTGGATGCTGCTAAGATGGATGAGAATAAAGAATACAAAGGTGTTGAAGTTGCTGCTTACGCATCTCCGGATGGAAAGCAGGATTTTAATGAGAAATTAGCTGCTAAACGTGAAGGTTCTTCTTCTAAGTACATTAAAAAAGAAATGAAGAAAGCTAAAATGAGTGAATATGCTGCTGAAGAATTCTTTAAAAGCAAAGTTACTCCTGAAGATTGGGCTGGATTCCAGGAATTAATGAAAGCTTCTAATATTCAAGATAAAGAGTTGATTTTACGTGTTCTTTCAATGTATTCAGATCCTGAAGTACGTGAAAAAGAAATCAGAAACATTTCAGCTGCTTTTGACGAAGTGAAAAAAGAAGTACTTCCTAAATTGAGAAGAGCTAAATTTACTGTTAACGTTGACCTAATTGGAAAAACTGACGCTGAATTAAAGTCTCTTGCTTTAAGCAACCCTTCTGAATTGAATGTTGAAGAATTATTATTTGCTGCTTCATTAGTTGATTCTGCTAAAGATAAATTGGCTATTTACGAAACTGCTAAAAAACAATTCTCTAACGATTGGAGAGGTTATAATGATGCTGGTATGATCTTATTCGGAATGAATAAAGTATCTGAAGCTAAATCTAACTTTGAAAAAGCTGATCAACTATCTGCAAACAATCCTGTTGTGAAAAACAACTTAGGTGCTGTTGAGTTAGTAAACGGTAATGTAAGCGAAGCTGAAGTTCTTTTCGGAGCTGCAACAGGAGCTGGAAACGAAGTGAATTACAACTTAGGAATTGTTGCAGTTAAAAAAGCACAATACGATACAGCTGTTAAGCAATTTGGTGAGTGTACTGCTGCTAATGCTGCATTGGCTAACATCCTTGTTGGAAAATACAATGTTGCTTTAGACAAACTAAATGCTAACACCAGCGATGATGCAATAGTTTATTATTTGAAAGCTGTTGTTGGTGCAAGAACTGATAACAATAACCTTGTTTTCACAAACCTTGAAACAGCTGTTGCTAAAGATGCTTCTTTAAAAGCTGCTGCAAAAACCGACATGGAATTTGCTAAAGTTTTCGAAGATGCTAAATTCAAAGCTATCGTTGAATAATTAATTATTCCTAAAATATTGAGAAGCGACCCATTTATGGGTCGCTTTTTTTATTCTTGTAATGTATTTATTCAGTAGATTTTTTATCTTCGTCTTCTCACTATTATCAGTGAAATAATGAATTAATTTGATTGTAGAATGGAAATCCAATTCCCATATAAAGTAGTAAACAATTTTCAAGGCTATATTTTCTTTTCGGAAATGCATCACCAAACAAAGAGTTGTTTTGAGGAGCAAATTGTTCTGAATTTTGCAAACACTAAGGTGATTGAATCCAACTTGTTTGCGATATTGGGAAGCGTTATTGCGGGTTTGGAGCGCAGGAAGAATAAAATTCGACTTGTGAATATGCAGGAGCCTATTCAAAACTTATTTAATTCCAGGAAGCTGATTAATGGTTCTGCCCGTAAATATTTATGGAAGTGTTTTGTGAAATGCCAGCAGTTTGCTTCGGTAGATGAAGAGGCTTTGGCTGATTATTTGGAAAAGAGGATCTTTCCCGAGCGACCTGAAGTGAAATTAAATAAGCAGCTGAAAATGGCTGTTCAATTGTGTGTGGCCGAAGTTTACCGGAATGCTTTCGCACACAGCAACTGCAAAGAAGTTTTTATTGCACACTATTATTCTGTTTATAATAAGAAGCTTTTAATAAGCATTGTAAGTCAGGGGCGGCCATTTAGTTTACTCGTAAATAAGACTCTAAATAAAAGGTTAAATGGTGTAGGAGCCATCGAGTGGGCTGTTGAGAACGGACATACAACAGGAAAAGACACTCACAAAGGAATTGGATTGTATACGATTCGTCAGTTTATAAAGCAAAATCAAGGCAAAATTCAAATTATATCGGGCGATGGAGTTTGGAAACAGGTGAAGCACCGAAGCTTTTCAAAATTACATGAAAAAGAATTCCCGGGATCCGTTATTACCTTAGAATTTAATCTTCAGGAATAAGCCTACTTTTTCTGATAATTTAGTTTTGAGAAAAGATCCCAAAGCACGATTCCGCAGCTTACAGATACATTAAAAGAGTGCTTGGTACCGAACTGAGGTATTTCTATACAACCTTCAGAAAGACTTACAATACTCTGTTGAACACCTTTTACTTCATTCCCAAAAACCAAGGCATATTTCTTAGCGGAATCCATTGTGAAATTTTCCAGAGATGTGCTGTTTTCTGCTTGTTCAACAGAGTAAACATCAAAGCCATTACTCTTTAATTTTGCAACAGCATCTTCTGTTTTTTCGAAATATTCCCAATAGACAGAATCTTCCGCTCCTAAAGCAGTTTTGTGCAATTCGCGGTGAGGAGGGGTGGCAGTAATTCCACAAAGATATACAGCTTCAACCAAAAGCGCATCCGATGTACGAAAAACAGAACCAATATTGTTCAGGCTTCTTACATTATCCAAAACAATAATGATGGGCGTTTTTTCAGATTCTTTAAACTCATCGATGCTTTTTCTGTTTAGCTCGCTGTTTTTTAGTTTTCTCATTGCTTTTATTGGAATGTATAAGGTCAATATTCGAATTGGTTACAAAAATATAAAAAAAGGAATCCTTTTGAGATTCCTTTCGTTTATTTTGTTTGAATTGTTACCAGTTAACAGGTTTACGGCGAACAGGCATGGTCATGCAGCGCGCACCACCACCACCACGTGGTAATTCCGATCCCTCAAGAGTTATTACATATTTTTCGTAATCGGAAAGCTCTACTTTATGACGAATAATGTCTTTTGCACGAAGAATTTCGAATCCGTTTTTATTCATTGCATCCATGGTGTGAACGTTTCGTCCGTAACCAATCACTTTTCCCGGACCAACGGCAAAAAAGTTAGCTCCGCTGTGCCATTGCTCCCTCTCCTGATTCCAGGGATCCCCGTTTCCGCCACAATAAATAGGTTTCAAATCCATTCCAAGTTTTTTCAGAGCCTGAAGAAGATTGTTCTCACGGGTGATAGAAATAACTTTTCCGTTTTCAATGGCAATGTGAACAGTCTGGTATTTGTTTGGACGGATAATTAAGGGTTCGTAAACCATACATTTATCAACATCTAAAAGGGTGAATACCATATCCAAATGAATGAAAGATTCCGGATGACTAGGCAACTCCTGTATTAATAAATGACGTTGTGTTTTGTCTTTTTGGCAAAGTAACTGAGCCAGAATAAAATCAATACCCTGAGTTGATGTGCGGGTTCCGTTACCAATAATCATGATGTCTTCACGGGCAATTAATACATCGCCTCCTTCAATGGTACAATTAGGATCCATTTCAGGATTATCAATGGGATTAACCGTTTTTGTTTTAAATCCAGGAGTATAATCAAAAATCGCCTGCATAATCAAGGATTCTCTATCGCGAACCGAACTGGCCATTTTACCAATCAGAACCTCGTCCAGAACTGACATTGAAGCATCCCGGGTAAAGAAGAAATTGTGCAGTGGCCGCATCGCATATCGTTCCTTACTCAGAAATTTAGTTAGGTTGTCTCTTTTTAAAGGAACACCTTCAATTAATAGAGAAGCAAGGTCCAGAGGTGTCTGTTGCAGCAGGAAATCTTTTATGCAGTAAGTGTTTCCTTTAACACTTATCTGAGGTTCCATTGCAGAAATTTGGTCAATAACATTCTCTTTGGCTTTTTCATCTGCAAGCACATCAGCCAGTAAATCTTTAACCTGATAGGTTTCTGAAATTTCAGAAAGAACACCGCTTAATTGTTTGTATTCATCTTTTGCAACCGATAGGTTTAAAATATCACTGTAAAGAGCTCTCTCTGCATTTTCGGGAGTCATGTTTTCAACTTCTGAACCAGGAGTGTGAAGGATTACACCTTCCAATTCTCCAATCTCCGATCTTACATTTAATTCTACATACTTTGTCATACCTCTCAATTAAAGTACCGTTTGTTATAGTTGTTTGCGTCTAAAAATACATGTTTTTAGATTTGCAAATGAAAGAAAAATTTGGGGCATAGAAAAGGATTGCGTTAAGTAAATTTCAATTTTCCTTAACAGTGTCTGAAATCGTTAAGATCATGATCAATACGAAGAGTTTGAATCTGGAAGTTACTTTGCGTGTTATGTAATGTAGTGTTGGTATTGACGGCAGAATGCCGACACATTTAAATTATTGGTTTTTTGGCGTTTCCTAAATTCCCCTGCACAATTGTTTCGGGGAATTCAGGTCAGGCTTTCCGCTATTACTCCTCGCCATAACCTTCCGCTTCGCTTCAGATATGTCTGCGGGGTAGCCGCTTCAATCCTTAACGCAGGCATCTGTATAATTATATAGAGTATAACACCCAATTTATCCAATTGGTATAAAACCAAAACCTCTAAATATTTCATAAAACCAATATCATACCTAAACCTCCCTGACAATTTTCACTACGCTTTGTTCCAATTTCCTTATCCATAAGAAAAATAATTTGCTGATTGCACAAATCACTCTCGACAGCCAATGGCGTTTTACCTGCTATTTATAGCTGCCAAACAATATTGTCCTAATTGATTTTAACAATTGGGCTTTCCGCCCAAACCCGACATCATTTCTTGTCTTGAAACAAGAAACGAAGCAAAGAAATTCAAGGCTGCTTTTTAAAAAATTTCCTTATTTAATTCAAACCTAAGTGCATACGGGCGATCTTCGAACAAGTTCTCAGCTTCCCGGTCTTACTAAAGGTTTGAACTAAAACGAAAGCTCTTTAAAAAAGATGCCAATAAAATACCTAACTTAAATTGTACCCCTTAAGATTATCACGAGCTGTAAGTTTTTATAAAAGAAGTAATTAATACTTATTCTCAAAAAACGTTTAGGACGCAATTGGCTGCCAAATATTTTCTTTGCTGTATATTTTGTTCAGTAATAAAAAAAGAACTACATTCATTATATTTTTTACGTTAAAACAAGAAGGAGTGGGAGGTGATTGATTAGATATTAAATGCAAATGCTGGTATTTCAATCAATATCAATTTTGGTAAGCTAATAAAAATTGTTTTTTCGTTCAATATCAATAGTAATAAAGCCTGATGAAAGGTATTTTTGATCAATGCAAATGGTGATAAATCCTTAGGATGTGCTTATTCACACAATATAAATAGTAATAAAGCCTTAAAAATTGGTTTTTTGCTCAATATCAATATTGATAAAGCAAAATAGATATTTTGAATAATCAATAAATACTAATCTTTATAATGATGACCCATGGCATTGATTAAGAAAATTACGCCGAGCAGCCACAATGGCGATATTAGTGCATTGTTTAGCCTTATTCTAAAAGCATTTGCAAAAATTGATTGGAGTTCAGACACGTATTTGACTACCATAATTGAAAAGATAAATGCTGGTAACAGCTCCCTGATTGAGGCATTGCGGCGACTGAAAGTTTATTCTCAGATGGCAGAGAAAGACCGCGTGCGCAATATGGCAATTAGAGATTTGTTTAAGTTGGTAGAGGGCTATGCTCATATTCCTATTGCTGAGATGAAAAAAGCCGCCTTGGTGGTTGAGAATGTATTGGAGCAATATGGTTTAAGCATACAGAACAAAGATTATGCTGCAAAATCAGCAAATATTGAGTCCTTACTAAACGATTTAGCCAAACCTGATGTTGTGGCAGCTATTGCAAACTTGAAAGGCGTGGCCGAAACGCTTGCCGCTTTGGATGCGGATCAACAAGATTTTGAAAATGTGGCCTTGCAACAAGCAGAGGGGGAGAGTGTGAAGAAAGGTTTGGCTTCTGCCAGTCAATTGAAGAAAGAGGGCGTTATTGAGATTAATACCAATCTGATAGGCTATATGAACACCATGGCAAAAGTAAAGCCAGCCACTTACCAGGCTACGGCCAAAACAATTGCCGAGTTAATCAATCAAAATAACGAATTGGTAAAACGTCGCCGCAAAACAAAGGAGGCAGATACCGAATTGGTGTAAAAACCACCTGCTGAGAAGGTGTTCAAAAAGGAATATTTTGTATTGGATTGTCATGTTGAGCGAAGTCGAAACATCTGTTTTTCAAAATGAAAGATTCTTCGTCCCGATTCATCGGGATCAGAATGACAAATAGAACAATACTTTTTGGACTCCCTCTTTGTTTTGCAGAACAGCACAAAGCAAATAGAAAAAAAGGCTCTCCTTTTGGCTTCTTTTCCAAAAGCAGAGCCTTTTTTTGTGCAATTGCTCACATTCTGCAAGTTGGCAACTTTGACAGCTTGAATCTTGGTTTCGCTTTACTACCTTAGTAAGGTTTTTTACCGATAATGTTTCATGTTATCATCATAATATGTGTACATTACTGCCCGATGTGGGTCGGTAAATACACTTTTTTTAAAAATATAAACGAAATTAAGCCCATTGCTTTATTTAGGAGTTGAACAAAAACCGCCTATGGCGGTAGTTAAGAAATAAGCTCGTAACTTGATTGAATATTTATTCATTAAAAATTTAGTCATGAAAAAAAAGTCTTAGAGAACGGATGATTGCGGAGATGCAGATT
>NZ_MVDE01000059.1 GCF_002843385.1 Labilibaculum manganireducens | reverse complement strand
GGAGCTATACTCCGCCGCTAGATAAACTTAAATGAATAATCATTTGAAGTTTTCTTTCATATCATAAATTTAGGAAATAATTATTAATTTAATTTGGATTTTACCACAGTATCTGTCAGAGTTTTAGCAATTTCTTTTTTATTCGCGGAAGGAGTAAAAATGATGCTAAAGCAAAAGATTGGAATATTTTAAATCCAGTTGGCTAAAGCCGAACTGCAATCCCAATTTACATCCACCAATTGCTAACTCCTGACAGCGTCGAAGACCTGTCAGAGTTTTAGCAATTTCTTTTTTATTCGCGGAAGGAGTAAAAATGATGCTAAGGCAAAAGATTGGAATATTTTAAATCCAGTTGGCTAAAGCCGAACTGCAATCCCAACTTTACATCCATCAATTGCTAACTCCTGACAGCGTCGAAGACCTGTCAGAGTTTTAGCAATTTCTTTTTTATTCGCGGAAGGAGTAAAAATGATGCTAAGGCAAAAGATTGGAATATTTTAAATCCAGTAGGCTAAAGCCGAACTGCAATCCCAATTTACATCCACCAATTGATAGCTCCTGACAGCGCCAAAGACCTCAGAGTTTTAGCAATTTCTTTTTTATTCGCGGAAGGAGTAAAAATGATGCTAAAGCAAAAGATTGGAATATTTTAAATCCAGTTGGCTAAAGCCGAACTGCAATCCCAATTTACATCCACCAATTGCTAACTCCTGCCAGCGCCAAAGACCTCGTCAGCGTTTTAACAATTTCTTTTTTACCCTTTATTTGGAACTATTCTGAGAAATAAAAATAAGCTTTCAAATAAGGTTTTGTTAATTTCACAAGCGAAATGATAATATACTTTTACATTAGTCCAAACCAAAATGAACAAACCAATTTCAACTTTATTTATGTTGATGTCTGTTGATGGTAAAATTTCAACAGGAAAAACAGATATTTTAGATGTCGATAAAGATTTTCCTAAAATAAAAGGAATAAAAGAAGGTCTGGAACAATATTATGATATTGAACAGACAACAGATTTATACTCACTAAATTCTGGGAAAGTACAGGCAAAGATCGGAGCCAATATGCCTCAAAAAGATATTTTTAAGTTGCCGGTTAGTTTTCTAATTATCGATAACAGACCTCATTTAAATGAGATTGGGATGGATAATTTCATAAGAAAAAGCAAGAGGTTGTTTATTATCACAACAAATAAATCTCATCCGGCTTTTGATAGAAAAAATGAAGAAAATCTTGAAATTATCTACTATGAAAATGAGATTGATTTTGTTGATTTGTTCAGAAAACTAAAAGATGATTTTAAGGTTGATCATTTAACAATTCAGACTGGAGCTACATTAAATTCTATCTTTTTGAGACAAAAGCTTATTGATAAAATTTCAATTGTTGTTGCTCCTGCATTAATTGGAGGAGAAGAAACGCCTTCTTTGATAGATGGAAAATCTTTATTGTATGCTGAGGAGTTGAAGTATATCAAAGCATTGAAATTGGTAGATGTAATAAAATTAAATGATTCTTATTTGCATTTAAAATATGATGTGTTTAATGAAACTATTATTGAATAATCCGCCCCGGGAAATTACTTAGGTTTTCGCTCGTACCACGCTCATTGTGAGTGTTTTCAGAGTGATTTCATTCTACTGCTCAAGGCAGTTTTATTCCCTTGAGTGGCTTGCTCCCCCAATTTACATCCATCAATTGCTAACTCCTGACAGCGCCAAAGACCTCAGCGTTTTAGCAACTTCTTTTTTACCCTTTATTTGGAATTAATCAGGAAGTTTAAACAAGGACTTCTAAATAATATAGAAGTCCTTGGAATATTTAATTTCGAATTATCGAGTTTTTATTAACATATTTGGTAATATTTGTTTTCCAATTATCTAAGTGGTAGAATCGTCTTTTTTCCAATTTATTATAAAGAACAGTTTGCTTATCAAGAATGATGACGTCCTCATAATCTTCTTTATTGAAAATGTATGTGGCATTATTGATTTGCACCGTTTCGACTATAATGAAATTTAGATTGTCTGAACCAAAAGCGATATAGCCTTTCATTCCCACTGGACCTTTAGCAAGGACCTTAAGATTTAAATTTTCTAAGGTTAGCATTCTATCAATAAATGCATTATGCTCCTTATCATTTTTACTATATGCTTTTGAAAATTCTGCTATTTTTTGTTTGACTTCAGAATCGGACAAATTTCCAGAAGGAAGGATTGGAACAGAAAGTGTTCTGCCTAATGGGATCGCTGGGGATTTATCAGATTTAATAATTTCAAAGTCACCAAATATTTCACAAAAAATATTTATAGCATGTGTATTCTTAATTTCTTCACCTTTTTTGTAGGTTAAAAGAGGAGATAAGACAAGTTGTTGTCCATTTTCGTTTGTTTCGAAAGTTATTGCCATATTGTGCTTGTGAAGAAGCTCTTTGATAAATCTTTCATAGTTTCTATAGTAGTTCATTTGTATTCCCCATGCTTTATGGAAATAATTAATGTGAACTCTATGAGATTCTTTTTCTTCGGGAGTACTTCTTATATACTTACCTCTTGCGTTCTGTTTTGTTGCTGACCCAATGGACTTTGGAATAATTGAATTACCCTCTATGAAATCTATAGGTAGATTGTATTTGCTTAAATGCAAACACTTGCTATAATCTTCGAAAAGAAGACCTACGTAAAAATGTTCGTCTTCAGATAATAAATTTCTTAAATGACGATTAGAATTGTTTATTCGCTTCATTAATTGCAATGTATTTGTTAAAAATTAACCTCTCAATTCATGAAGAGAGGCTCTTCAATAAAAATTAATTGCGCTTGCTTTCTCTTTGAGAAAGAGCACTACCGGCTGCTGTTTTGCTTGCTTTTCCAGTTCTTCCATCTCTAAGAACCTTTGAAGCTGCTGTAGCGGCACGCCTACTGGTTTTTTTAGCCATTATATCCTCCTTTTTTTTGTTAAAAAGTGTTAAAAATCTAGATAACACCATTTCTAGTGGAGACTTTCTTGGTTAATTCCCAAAAATACATTAAGTTTGCATCGAGATTTGAAAAGGTAATGTATATGGATAGTAAGTCTCCTTTAACTATCGTTTCTTTACAGAGGACACCATAATAACAATTATCATACCATTTTGAAAATATTTCATTTTGGTTTGTTTAACTGCATTTTTGTCACTATATATGACAGGATGCTTTTTTTTTGTCATATTGGCAGTTGTATTTTCTTGCTTTCCTGAGTATTTGAATTTACTGGTTGCACATTATGTTTTTTATATCAGAGTTTTTTATTTATAGGTTATGAAGTTTTCATTAAGGGGATAGAATTCTTCAGGGTTTATTTATATCTAATTGGAGAAAATCCGTTTTTTCAATCTTCCAACGTCTAGGTGCCTATATACTTGTTTTGTTCTATTGCTAATTCAAGTAAGTTTTCTTTATAATAATTTAGATAGACTAGTCAAGTCTCATTATGCCTCAGAATGAGCTCACCAAACAAAAAGTTGTCGTATTTCTCAGGGAAATAAACCCACCAAACAAAAAGATGACTCATTTGCGTGGCAAAAAAGCCGTCCGGACAAAAAGATGGCTCATTTTCGCGGCAAATAAGCCCACCAAGTAAATGGATAGAATGTCACGTTTTTAGATTGGGTAAGTTGAATGGTTAAATACCTGTATTGTGTTTTCAGACAAGTTGAGTAAACGGAGAGTAAGTTTTATTTAATTTGTTATGTGTATAAATAATTTTCGACTTGCTTTGTTCTCCTTGTTTTTACTGGTGTTTGCATGTGATATTGAATTTTTCTTTTGTTGGTGAGTGTTTTGAAAAATCAGTAGTATCCATAATAAATTAATTATTTGTTTTATCGAATGATTGTTGATAATTTAAGGCTTCGAAAAAATAAAACAAAATAGTTATGAAAGCATTAAAAGTAAGTACAAGTATTAATGAAGTTGCAGAAGCCATACAAACTGAAGCAAACCCCTTTGAACAATTGTCCGAAGGGGTTTTTTTTATGTGTTTTTAATTGGCATCTTTTTTAAAGGGCTTTCGCTTTAGTTCAAATCTTTAGTAAGACCGGGAAGCTGAGAACTTGTTCGAAGATCGCCCGGCCACACTTAGATTTGAGTTAAATAAGGAAGTTTTTTAAAAAGCAGCCTTGAATTTCTTTGCTTCGTTTCTTGTTTCAAGACAAGAAATGATGTCGGGTTTGGGCGGAAAGCCCAATTACTAAAATCAATTAGGACAAGACTGATACAATATTATATTGTTTCTCTTATTTATTGAGCTGTGGCGATCGAAAAAAAATGCGGTATTACTTTTCATCATCACATTGGTCTGCTTAAACCGCATTTACTTCCATTTCCAGCTTCACACCAAATTTATAGAGCACCGATTTTCTGATTTCGTTGGCCAATTCGAGTATTTCAGATCCTTTTGCATGGCCATGATTCACAATCACCAGCGCCTGATCTTTATGAACACCGGCATCGCCTATTTGTTTGCCTTTCCAGCCACATTGTTCAATCAGCCAGCCGGCAGCCAGTTTGCTTTGTGTTTCGTTTAACTCATAAACCGGCATGTCTTCGTGTTTCGCTTTTAGGGCATCGGCTTCCGTTTTGGCAAGCACAGGGTTTTTGAAAAAACTGCCTGCATTGCCCAGTATTTTTGGGTCGGGCAGTTTGCTTTCGCGGATTTTGATGATTACTTCGCGGATATTTTTCAGATTCACTTCATCGTAAGCTTCCAGTTCCCGGGCAATGGCGCCGTAATGAATTTTATATTCGGCCTGTTTGCTGAGTCGGAAATTAACGTGGGTAATAATGAATTGATTTTTGTATTCGTTTTTAAAAACGCTGTACCGATAGTCGAATTCGCAGTGCGCATTGCTGAAAGTTACTTTTTTGTTACTATCTATTGATATGGCTTCCACGCTTTCTATCACGTCTTTTACCTCAACACCATAGGCTCCGATATTTTGGATAGGAGCTGCACCAACCACACCCGGAATCAGAGACAGGTTTTCAATGCCCGATAAATGATTCTCAACACACCAGGCTACAAATTCATCCCAATCTTCGTTGGCACCAGCCCGAACCAAAACCGAATCATCATCTTCTTCAAGAATTTTTATTCCCTTTACATTTGGGTGAATAATCAGACCGTTAAAATCATCGGTAAACAAAAGGTTGCTGCCGCCTCCCATCAGTAAATACTGAATGTTAAGGATGTCGTTTTTGCTTAAAAAGTCTTGAATTTCTTCGACAGTATCGAATTCGAAAAAATATCGGGCATTGGCTTCTATGCCAAATGTATTGTAATTTTTTAATGAGAAGTTTTTACGAAGAGAGGCCATTTTATCAGTTATCAGTTATCAGTTATCAGTTATCAGTAATCAGTGAGCAGTTATCAGTGAATGGTATTAAAGAGTTTGTTTAAGAAGTTTTACAAAACCAAGAATGTCATCTTCGGTGGTGTCGAAAGAGCACAGCCAGCGCACTTCGCCTGCCTGTTCATCCCAAACCCAAAAAAAGTATTCTTCCTGAAGTTGTTCAATTTTATCTTTAGGGATAAGTGCCCAAATGCCGTTGGCCTGAACCTTTTGGGTAATTTTTATCTGGTTTATCTTCCGAACTTCCTGTTCGAGCAGTTTGGCCATTTTGTTGGCATGACGGGCTGTTTTCAGCCACAACCCGTTGGTGAGCATGGCATCGAACTGTGCACCAATGTATCTCATTTTAGAACAAAGCTGCATGCTTTGTTTACGAACATACTTGGCTTCTTTCGATAGTTCCGGATTAAAAAAGATGACTGCTTCGCCCAGCATCATGCCGTTTTTGGTACCGCCAAAACTGAGCACATCAACACCGGCAAGGGTGGTAAATTCTTTTACATCAACATCCAGACTTACAACAGAATTTGCCAGTCGTGCACCGTCCATATGAACGTACATGTTGTTGGCATGTGCCAAATCGCAGATGGCTTTTACTTCTTCGGGCGTATAAACGGTTCCCAATTCGGTGCACTGAGTAATCGAAATCATTTTTGGCTGGGAGTGATGCTCAAAACCAAATCCGTGCAAATGCGGGAGAATTAATTCGGGCGATATTTTGCCGTCGGGTGTTTCAATAGGAATTACTTTACATCCTGTAAATTTATCCGGGGCACCGCACTCGTCAACCTGAATGTGAGCCGTAGCCGGACAAATAATGGAATGATACGATTGGGTTAATGTTGAAAGACTAATAACATTGGCTCCGGTTCCGTTGAAGGCAAAGTATACATCAATATTGCTTCCAAACAGGGTTTTGAACTTTTCAATTGCAGCTGCTGTGTACGGATCTCCGCCGTAAGCCATTACATGACCTTGGTTCGCATTCTGAATGGCCTCCATTACTTCCGGCAATATTCCTGAAAAATTATCGCTTGCAAATCCTCTTTTATTCATTGTTCTATGCTTTTATATCGAAGCATTAAAAGTAAACTTTATTCACTAAATATTTCGATAAAAAGTTTGAAAATGCTGTACTGCCATTAAAAATACGAATGTTTTGTTTCTACTTAATTCTCTGAGCGATTTTCCCAATGGGTGTTTCGGCAGAAAGAAAGTGGGAACAAGCGTCTTGTAAATCAGTCTGATATCTCTTATCTAAAATCTGATAATCTATTGCAAAAGAATTTTTATTTTTTGAAGTAAAACAGACAGCTCTTCGGGTTTGGCTTCACCTTTGGTAAGGAACTGAATTCTGCCTTCTTTATCCAAAAGGAAAAGGTAACACAGCTTTTTGTCCTGAACATCAAAGTAGTCGTAATAGCTGCCCAAAGGGCCATAATAAGTCATTACATTTTTGTGCATTGGTTCAGCAATGCCGCTGCGCATTCCATTGTCGATATAATGCGACATCCAAGAGTAAAAGTTACTGATCATGGGCACCTCAATAAAACGAAAATCGCTGCAGATGCTGAACTCTTTCATGAGTGGTTGGGTCCAGGTGTCAATTTGATCCTGAGTACCTCTTTTAAATGCAATGAGTAAAACGCTCACTTTTCCTTTGCAATGATCGGGAAGAGTGACCATTTTAGAGGACAACAATACTCCTTTTATTTCGGGGAAAATATCTCCTGATTTTAGTTTATTTGGATTCTGTGCCACTGCTTGCTGTATGATGATAATGCTAAGAAATACTGCAGTTAAAATTGATCTGATCATTATTTAGTTTCTTGATAATATTTGAGTAGAAAAGCATAGGTGTTCTTAGTGGTTTTTTCTCTTTCAATTAGTGTAGGTTCTTTTAATTGGGCTTTAATTAATTTGTAAAGTTCTGCAACCAGCTCGTATTCTTTTGTGTTTTTCATGAAGGTTTCCGATTGTCCGATGTAATTTCCCGGACTGCGTTCAACCAAAGGAGCCAGATTGATCCACTTATTGGTTAAGGTTAACGTGAGTTTTGCTTTCAGTCCAAGATCAGCATTTCCCAGAACGAGATCGCCGTCGTTATTTATCGACCAAAAATATTTTTCGGGGTTTTTCAGTAATTTTTCAAGCATATCTAAAAAATTTTAATTTTACCTGAATGTAGTTGTATGTTTGCAAATATAATTTATAACAATTTTAGAACTTTTGCAGATTAAAGCTTTGAATTATAAAGATAAGTAAAAATGATTTGTGATATTCAGGATGGGCGATTAATGATAGTGTCCGATTTGCACGGCAATGGATTTGATTTTCGGCAGATTTTGAGGGTGTATGGAAAACTAAAAAGCGAAGGGAAGGCAGATTATCTGGTTTTTCTGGGCGATTTAATTCATGCTTATCCCGGCAGGCAAAAAGATGAATCTCTGGAAATGATTCAGGAACTCATTAAAACGGGCGCAAACCAAAAGGGAAGCGATGTGATCTGTTTGCTGGGGAATCATGAGTTGGTTCACATCTATCATATTCCTTTGCATCGGGGCAATCTGGAGTTTACCTCCTGGTTCGAGAACCGGATTCGGAAGAACAGGGAAGAGATGATACGCTTTTTTATAGATATGCCGTTTCTGCTAAGAACCAAAGGAGGTGTTTTGGTGTGCCATGCCGGTAGTTCCGATCGTTATGCACGTACCAAAGAGTTTGATTTGAATTGGTTCAGGCAGTATTCCCATGAAGGAGAATTTACTGCACACATTGAAAGTATTCATACCTATGATCCGCAGATTGGTTCCCTGTTTATGGATACTGCCGAAGGGGATTATTTGTGGGATGTTTTAATGAATGGCAACGAACGGCAATATGGAGAGGAATATTTGAAAATGATTGATGATTTACTGCAGTTTGCAAGTGCGGATCGTCAAAATTCACCAATGAGAACACTGGTCAGCGGTCACATTGGTGTTGATTACGGAGCAGAAACCATCGGGGCTCATAAATTGCGCTTGTGCAGCAGTGCCGGCTGCTTACGCGATTTGGAAAAGAAATACCTGCTCATCGATGCCGAAAAAACATATGCCAATTCAATGGAATTGCTTGAATGTTGTCACGATCTCTTCTGATTTTAGGATTGGAACGATTCCAGACTTTTTCCTCTTAGCTGAAGAGGTGATTTTCCGGTAGCCGATTTAAAAGTCTTGTTGAAGTAAGAGGGACTGTTGAAGCCGCATTCGTAGGCAATCTGAGCCACCGTTAACCTGCCTTCGGCAAGAAGCTTTTTTGCATAATTGATTCGCATTTCATTCAGAAATTCGGAAAAGGTTTTATTCGTTTTGCTTTTAAAGAAGCGGCAAAATGCGGTTTTACTCATGTTGGCAATTTTAGCAGCTTCGTCCAATTCTATTTTTTGCTGAAAGTTTTTGCTTACATATTCGTAAATCTGATAGAGTTTCTGATTGTTTCTGTGCTGGAACGTTTCCACAAAATTATCCGAAGCCAAATACTCCAGATCGTCCGATAGAGCCAAAACCTGCAATATCTGCAGCAGTACAAGAATCCGCTGAGCAAATTCCGAAGAATGAAGTGTTTTTAAAAGCTGAATGATCTTGTATTTTGAACTGCCTTCAATCCGCACTCCCTGAAACGATTTGGTCAGGAACTTCTTAATTCGATACATTTCAGGCAATAGAAAGAACTCTTTGCCAAAACTATCCTCTTTAAAATGAACGACCCAGGCAATAGCGCGCAAATCATTTTCTTTTCGGTAGTATGATTCATCGTTCTTCATTACATGAGGAGTGTTGGGACCAATAAATATCAAATCGCCATCTTTAAAATTGTCAATACAGTCACCTACCACCAAAGTGCCTCTGCTTTTTTCAATGTAGATCAATTCAAATTCGGGATGATGATGCCACGGAACTTCAATGTGCGGTAAAACATCAATCTTAGATCGGAACGAATGCTCATTTTTTATCGGTATCTCTTCAAGTAGTAACGACATAGTTGTATTATTTTAACTGCTCTGTGTAATATTCACTCATTAAAAGCTAATATATTACCGGCTGTTTTTTGTGTTAAATTTAAATTGCAAATTAATATCATTAAAAGCAGTACTTGTGCATTATTGCCTTTTGCTATCGTTTGTTATTAATAAAGTGTGAATATAGTGCAATAAAATGATAAAATAGTAAAATTAATTCATAAGAAATTGATTGAGATTTGTACACAGAAATACAAACGATTGAAAAAATATACTTATGGTCTCAATTAGCACGAATAGTAAAAGTAATTCCGGCACACAAGCGCAGGGAATGAACTACAAAGGAGCTTTAGCCCTGCTGACTTCTCTGTTTTTTATGTGGGGATTTTTAACCTGCATGAATGATATTTTAATTCCTCATTTAAAAGGATTGTTCGATTTATCAATTACGCAGGCAATG
Source organism: Labilibaculum manganireducens (assembly GCF_002843385.1). Classification (GTDB taxonomy): domain Bacteria; phylum Bacteroidota; class Bacteroidia; order Bacteroidales; family Marinifilaceae; genus Labilibaculum; species Labilibaculum manganireducens. Next base: position 3,527 of record NZ_MVDE01000059.1, on the reverse strand, counting down.
TTGGTACAGTTTACCTTTTTTGGCGCCTATTTTTTAATGTCTTTGCCGGCCGGTTGGATTATTGGAAAGATTGGTTATAAAATGGGAATTGTAACAGGATTGGGAGTTGCGGCTATTGGTGCGGCTTTGTTTTTTCCTGCCGCAGCATTTTTGTCCTACGGATTTTTTCTTTTTGCCTTGTTCGTGTTGGCAGTAGGGATAGTTATTCTTCAGGTGGCAGCAAACCCCTTTGTTGCAGAATTAGGCACACCCGAAACGGCTTCAAGCCGCTTGAATCTTACTCAAGGATTTAATAGTTTGGGAACTACTGTAGCTCCAATTTTTGGTGCTTATTTAATTTTGGATAACACAAGTATTGATAGTGCAGGCAAGGCTGAAGCGGTTCAAATGCCATATCTTGGACTGGCAATTGCATTGGCTGTAATTGCAGTGATTTTTGCTTTGGTGAAATTACCGAAAATTCAGGATGTTGAGGAAGAAAAAGCAGAAGGTTCGGTGTGGAAATTCAGACATTTAATTTTGGGTGCAGTTGCCATTTTTACTTATGTGGGTGCAGAGGTTTCCATAGGTAGTGCTTTGGTGATGTATTTTGGCGACGAAGGATTGCACCTGTTTGGTGAAGCAGAAGCGGCCAGCTATGTTTCGGTATTTTGGGGGGGCGCGATGATCGGCCGGTTTATAGGATCAGCAATCATGCAAAAGGTATCAGCCTCAAAAGTATTGGCTTTCAATTCTGTTATGGTTGCAGCATTAATTGTTGTCAGTATGCTTACCAATGGATACGTTGCCATGTGGAGTCTTGTTTTGGTAGGATTGTTTAACTCAATCATGTTCCCGACTATTTTTACTCTTGCAATTGATGGTTTGGGCAGATACACCAGTCAGGGGTCAGGTGTTTTGTGTCTGGCGATAGTTGGAGGGGCAATAGTTCCAATGATAATGGGAGTGTTAGCCGATAATTTCGGATTGCGAAATGCATTTGCTTTAACCATTATCTGTTACGGATACATTTTATTCTATGCCTTAAGAGGACACAAACACGCGTAATTAATAATTTATTTTGTTGGGATGAAGGAAGTTGCTTTAGGTATTGATATAGGTGGAACCAATACAGTTTTTGGCTGTATTGATTCGGAAGGGAATTGCTTGGTGACAGGAAGTTTGCCAACTCAAAAGCACGCTACTATTGAGGATTATTTAGATGAATTGTTTGTTGAGGTTGAATCTGCAATGAATGGATCAGCAGAAAAAATGCAGATAATTGGAGTTGGTATTGGTGCTCCAAATGCCAGTTTTTATACGGGAACTATTGAAAATGCAGCTAATTTGCGGTGGAAGGGGAGTATACCTTTAGCAGATTTAGTGAAAAAGAGAATAGATGTTCCGGTTATTATTACCAACGATGCCAATGCTGCAGCTATGGGAGAAAAGGTTTTTGGTGCTGCAAAAGGAATGAATAATTTCATTGTAATTACTTTGGGAACCGGATTGGGCAGTGGAATTGTGGTGAACGGCGATTTGTTATATGGTCACGATGGTTTTGCTGGTGAGGTTGGACATATGATTGTCCGCTCTAGTGGACGGGAGTGTGGCTGTGGACGTAAGGGGTGTTTGGAGACTTATGTTTCTGCAACAGGAGTTAAAAGAACTGTTTATAAGTTGTTGGCACGGCACATGGGCGATAGTGAGCTGAGGGATGTTCCGTTTAGCAGGCTGACAGCAAAAATGGTTGCTGAAGCAGCCGGCAGAGGCGATTTAGTAGCAAAAGAAACATTTAGCTATACTGCAAGAATGCTGGGAGAGGTTCTTGCCAATGTTGTGGCTGTAACCAGTCCGCAGGCAATCTTTCTATTTGGAGGATTAACCAAGGCGGGAGATATTCTCTTTAATCCGGTTGCAGAAACACTCGAAGAACAACTTCTTTCCATTTATAAAGGAAAAGTTAAAATATTAGCTTCAGGAATTGAGGATGACGCAGCGGTTTTAGGTGCAGCATCTTTAATCTGGAACAAAAGATAACCGATAGCTTTCAGACTTAGTTTGAAAGTTAACCCCTCGTGCCTGCATTTATGCAGGCACTTTTTGTTTGTAGAAATTGTTTCTACAAACTGTGGGAAAGATTCCACACATTTACAAACTGAAAATTGAAAAATTAAAATTGCCTGGTAGAGTGTATTGTGTTGGTAATGAATGATTAGGTTGCTTTTGTATGTTGGTTTTTAATTTGAATTTATTTCTGGCACAGATTTCTCATATTGATCTGTGAATTTGAATTGATGTAAACTTATTAAAATTAAAAATTATGAGAAAGTTAGTATTTGCACTCCTGGTATTACCTCTGTTTACAGCATGTAATCAGAAAGAATTAAAGCAATTGCGTGAGCAAAATGTTCAACTGACTCAAATGGCTCAGGAAAAAGATTCTACCATTGATGATTTTGTTGAATCGTTTGATGTTATTGCGGCTAATCTGGCAATAATTAAAGAGAAAGAAAATATTATTTCTGTTAGTGCAAGTGAGAATCCAAGTGTTGGAAAAAAAGCACAGATCGTTACTGATTTAGGTTTGGTTCGCGATCTTTTGGAAGAAAACAAAGCAAAGCTTGAAAGTCTGGATAAAAAATTGAATAACAGCTGGTACCAAAACTCAAAACTAAAGAAATTGATTGCTGGTTTAAAAGTACAAATTGAAGAAAAAGATAAATCAATTAATGCTTTATCGGAGCAGCTGGCACAGCTTAATGTTGAAGTTGACAATTTGAACGGTCAGGTTACTGAATTGAATGGAACTGTTGTTGCATTAAATACTGAGAATGACAGCAAAGCCAAGACAATAGAAGAGCAAACAACCAACTTAAATACTGCTCATTACGTAATAGGAGATATTAAGGAGCTGAAATTGAAGCAGGTTGTAACAAGTACTGGTGGTATTTTAGGAATCGGAGCAACCAACAAGTTGAATCAGAAAATTAATCCTGATAATTTCAGTAACATTGATATTACTCAAACAACAACTATTCCTGTATCAGGAAAGAAAGTTAGTTTAGTAACTTCTCACCCAAGTGATTCCTATCGATTTGAAGGAACGGATAAAGAAATTGAAGCAATCACAATTCTTGATCCAAATGAGTTCTGGAAAGCATCAAAATATTTAGTAGTTGCAGTGAAATAATACAAACCAAACAGCTTGGTTGTAAGCATCCCATTTTGGGATGCTTTTTTTAGTATGTCGGGCATGGTAACGTGCTATCAAGATGAAACGTTCTTGAGTTCGCCGAGTTGACAGGAAGAACTAGCAATTGGCAAGGGTGTTGGGGGCGACCCCAAATCTGAAGGAAGCCATCAGCAAAGTCATCGTTCTAACGAACAGAAACTTGATATAAGGCTTATTAGTGTGGGTAACCGAGCTATGGATTGGGAAAACCCAAAAGTCAACCGTAACCACTAAGAGTAAATCAAGTAGGACGTGACGAAAGTACGTTATCTTATCCCGAGAGATCTCATAACCTGTTGTCCAAAACAACAAA
>NZ_MVDE01000058.1 GCF_002843385.1 Labilibaculum manganireducens | reverse complement strand
ACTTCATATCCAAATTGCTGGCTCCCCAAGCATACAGATGTGTATTTTTGGGACTTTCTACCTCTATATTGAATAATCCACCTAAGGGTTGTGTGGAGGCGGTGCCATTGGTATTGATTTTTTGGTCGAAACCAAAATCTAATCGTCGTATGTTGTAAACCATATCGTCTACATACATTTTTGCTATAATACTCATTTTATGTTTCGCTTAACTCAAAAGAATGACAACTTCTCCCGTAATACCTGAGCTGGAGAAGCTAACTCTTATATTAATTATCAGTAAGGGGTAGTAAAGATAATAAAATTAAATTATGTGCATTGAACATATAAGAATTATTATTGCTTTCTTAGTAAAAAAACGGCAACACTCAACCGCAACCATCTCGCAATTATAATTTTAGCGATTTTGTTTTTTCAAACACAACTTCAAGCAAACGAAGTCCCTGCTTTTTTTTTAGCGATACACCATCACAATACAATACAATACAATACAATACAATACAATACCCAAACACCACATAACTACTGTAAAACTAAGCGCCAAACGTTAGGGATTGAAGTGTTACCCCACAGCGAGCCCAGGCGAGTGAGGAGTTGAAACGGAAAGCCCGCCCGAAGGGAACGCCCAGAAAAGGGTAAAGGATAAAAAGGTGTAAGAGTGTAAAAGTGTAGAGATGTTGGGAATCTATTTCATGATGCCTCTTTGGTTGAGCGCTCTTTGATAGCGACTTGCATTTTGGTTGTGTTCGCGCAAGGATTTAGCAAATATGTGATATCCATTAAATTCAGGACTGGCACAAAAGTAGTAGTATTTGTGTTTTTCGTAGTTTAGAACGGCTTCGATACCGGAAATGGATGCCTGACGAATTGGTCCCGGAGGTAATCCGCGGTATTTATAGGTGTTGTATGGAGAATCGATTGTTTTGTGTTTGTTAAGAACCCTGCGTATGGTGAAATCGCCCAAAGCAAACTTTAAAGTTGGATCGGCATCCAATTTAATTTTACGGTTCAAGCGATTCATGTAAACACCTGCAACACGCTTCTTTTCATCTTTTTTAACGGTTTCCTCATCGACAATTGATGCCAGCGTGCTCACCTGAACAGGCGAAAGACCAATATTTTTAGCTTTTTGCAAGCGCTCAGCATTCCAAAACTTAACATACTCTGTATGCATTCTCTCAATAAAATTTTCTGCATCTAAATTCCAGTAAACCTGATAGGTGTTGGGAATAAACATTCCTATAATGGTATGAGGTGCAAATCCGTATTTCTGCAATTTAGATTCGTCTTTTAACAACGATAGGATGCTAATTGAATCGGCCTCGATTTGAGCTGCTATTTTGCCCGCAAAATCTTCTAAAGTGCGGGTATTATTAAAAGTAAGATTGAGTGGCGTTTGAATGCCTGAGCGCAATAAATTTATTAATTCATTATTGCTCATGCCATTTTTAATTTCGTAACGCCCCGGGTGAATGTGATTTGCAAAATTCTTCTTCTGCATTACCCACTGAAAGGAAGAGCTGTTTTTAAGACAGCCTTTTTCATTTAAAATCCGCAGAACATCTGCCTGATTTGAATTGGTGGGTATGTACAGTAAGCTGGTTTCTTCTTCGCCTAAATCAATATTCTTTGAAAAAATATCCTGATAATATTTAAAAAGTACTGATCCTGTTACAACTAATACAAGCATTACAGCAAGCACTAAAAACTTCCACTTTTTTGAACGGTTGTCTTTCAGACGAAACAAATTGATCATTAGTTTGAATTAAAAATAAATACAGGACTACTCTGCAAAAATAGAGAAATAATATTTCCTTGATAAACAGACTTCCAAAAATAGAAGAATTTGTGATCATTTAAACGTTTACTAATCGTGAATTAGTACTCCGGCATCGCAATTTAAGAATTCAACAGTTTCCTTGTCTGTAAAAATCAAAAAATCTACCTTTGAATGAATCACAAAAAAAACGATACACACATGAACATTTCATCGAATTTTGATGGCGGTAAAATTGAAGTTATTGATGCAGCCAATCCTCAAAACATACAGCTAAGTATCCCCAACGACACGAATTCTGATTTTTTTCAATGGTTCCATTTCAGATTGATGGGCGCAATGGAAGAATCTGTTAAAATGCGGATTACAAATGCCGGTAAAGCATCTTATCCGGAAGGATATGAAGGCTACCAAACTGTGGCATCCTACGATCGTGAGAATTGGTTTCGGGTTCCATCGAATTACGATGGCAAAGAGTTGATTATTGAGCATACGCCACTTTATAACTCGGTTTACTACGCTTACTTTGCTCCTTACACCTACGATCAGCATTTAAATTTAATTCATCAGGCACAAATGTCGCCGGAGTGTGAATTGGTTTCGATTGGAAAAACGGTGGAAGGAAAAGACATTGATATGCTAATTGTTGGTGAAGCCGACGAAGCGAAAAAAAGCATTTGGGTAATTGCCCGTCAACATCCCGGCGAGCCGATGGCCGAATGGTTTATGCAGGGTTTAATTGACCGCCTTTTGGATCAGGATGATCCGGTTTCGAGAAGTTTGCTGAACAAAGCTGTTTTTTATTTGGTACCTAATATGAATATTGATGGCAGTATTGCGGGCAATTTACGGGTAAACACAAAAGGATTTAACTACAACCGCGAATGGGCAGAACCTACGATTGAAAACAGTCCTGAAGTTTTCCATGTACGTAATTTAATGGACAAGTATGGTTGTGACATAAATCTGGATATCCACGGAGATGAAACTTTGCCTTATAATTTTATATCGGGCATTGAAGGCATCCCTTCTTTCGATGAAAGATTGAAAAAATTAACGGAAAAATTTATTGACTCATGGATTGCTTCATGTCCTGATTTTCAGGATACTCACGGCTATCCGAAGAACGAACCTGGAACAGGAAATTTAGCAATTTGCTCGAAACACATTGGAGAAAGATATAAATGTTTATCTTTGACAATTGAAATGCCATTCAAGGACAATAATGATTTACCAGACCCTGAATTTGGTTGGTCTCCCGAAAGGAGTATTTTATTGGGAGAATCTGTTCTTCAGCCAATCTATCAAGTGGTGAATCACCTAAGATAATTAAAAGCATATACTACTAAGTATATTACTCGAAAGGCCCATGCTCAAGCTTCCGTGAGTGTGGGTCTTTTTTGTGGGGTAATTTTTAAAGTGTTATTCCCAAACCTTAACAGGGAAAAGCAGTTTCCCAATGCCCCAAAGTGAATTCCCGATGCTAAAAAGCGACTCTTTGTCAGAGAAAGTAAATTCCGGATACCCCAAAGTGAATTCCCGAGACCGAAAAGTGACTCTTTGTCAGAGAAAGTAAATTCCAGATGCCTAAAAGTAGAATCCCAGCACTTTAAAGTGAATTCCAAATGCCTGAAAGTGGAAAATCGGGGGATTGTCTGGTAGTGTCTCTATTTTTGTGTATTTATCTTTGTTTAATTTTACTGTGCCCACATCTCGGGAAAGTAAAATAAGGGCGACCGACATTCTAATGATTAATTTGTATTCGTTTCTTTTTTATTGCTATTTCGACAAAGCTATTGAAGTTCCAGCTCCATTTTTTGTATTGATTCTTCCTTCATCAATACAGAACAAAAAATGTTCATTCTTCCTTCAAAACAATTCCATAATGTGTTCAAATAAAAAAATGCATTTACTCCCTAAGCAATCAAATAATGGCATCGAAATTGCGTTTGCCATTCTATCTGATTACTTTAAAACAAAAAATAAACGGACATATGGCGATTCCTTTTAGATATCAGTTCCTACTTGTACTATTTTTCACCTTGCTTCATTTTGAAAGTTTCTCTCAAACCAAAGTCGATGAAATCATTTCGAAATACCCGGCGAATTTTAGCTCTTATGAAGAATTAGCTGATAAAATAAAAACTGATTTCAATACGGATGAAGATAGAACCCGAGCTGCCTTTGCATGGATTGCCATGAATGTTGAATACAAAACAAAAGGAGTAAACAAGATTCAGAAAATCCGCTTTTCGTATACTTCAGACGAAGATTTGCAGACACAAAAAGATCAGTTCAGAAGAGAGCTTGCGCAGAAAACAATGAAGAGCCACAAAGCTTTATGCGAAGGCTATGCAACTCTTTATCAGGAAATATGCAGCTTGCTAAACATTGAATGTGTAATAATACCGGGCGTGGCAAAACGATTTGTTTCGGAGATAGGAAACAACAAACTGCCTTCGAACCATGCATGGAATGCTGTAAAAATTAATGGGGAATGGAAGCTTGCAGATATTACCTGGGCAGCAGGTTCTGTTGACTACGCCAAAATGGAATTCCTGAAAGAATATACTCCTGCTTATTTCGATAGCAATCCAAAGGAATTTGCCATGAAACATTACCCTGACAATCAGGAATGGTTGCTGCTAAATAAAGAATTTACCCGGGAAGAATTTGCACTTCAGCCTGCCATTTTTAATGAATTCATTGGCAAAGGCTACCAAATAATCAGTCCGGAAAATGGATTAATATCAATCCGAAAAGGAAATGAGATTGCCTTTTCAATTGCAAATGTTCCAAGTAGCATTCCGATTGCCTATCACTTTAAGAGTGAAAAATTTGGCCAACTCGTAAAACCTATTCTAAAAAAGAACATCGTTAACTTCTCAGTACCAACAAACAAGAAAGGTAATGATGAGTTGATCATTTATTTCGAAAACCAGCCGGTTCTGGGGTACAAAATTACCGTAAAGTAGTTGGGTGACACTGTCAGGTATAAAATACTCTGACGAGGTCTGCTTTAAACTTGATCCTTTCCCCTTTTTACTTGGTCACCTGACTCAATTCTCGTCTCTGAAAAACAGTTTGTAGTAACTTAAATCACGGGCGGCATCATATCCTTTTTCAATGAATTTTCGCTGTCCGTGAATGTAAACATGAAAGTTTTTATCCAATTTTAAAATGTGTTTAAAGTGCTTTTGCTCTCCTTTTACAGCATCGTTATTAATTGTGAATTCTGGTGTAACTGTTGTTCCCTGTTCATTTTGATAATAGGTTTTGTACTCATCAAATGCAGTGGCCACCTCAGGTTGTTCAATCACTTCCTTTTTAAATAATTCCTCGTTGAACAGCTTTTTATCTTTAAAAAAATTGATTGACTTGTTCATTAAATCAATCTGATCTGCTTTGGCAACCTCATTCTCGTCGTTGTACACATCACCAATAAAACCTTTACACATATCCAAATAATTTTGGGTATGATAGAAATTATCTTCGCGAAGTTTCAAATTTAAAAAGTCCTCTTTCCAGTACAAAGCCTCTTTGTTCGAATTGGTTTTATCAACAATACAAACTTTGAATCCTTTTTCCTTTTCGGAGTTGAAAATCAGGCAGCCTTTGTCCAATTTCTTGATATTGATTCCGTTTTCACATCCCAACTCAAAATTATCCTGCTTTTGGTACACCTTTAAAAAAGTGTCTTTATTTTCTGATTTAAAAATACCCAACGCATCGCAAACTTCTCCATCAACCACGCAATTCGAAAAGCCCACCAAATAAAATTCGCCACCCTTTATATTCGGATGATTCGATTTTTCGTACAGATGAACTGCAATATTGGTTGACTGATCGTAAAAGGAAACATTCTCCTCAAAATACTCCGAGGCATAACAATACACCTCATTCATATTTAAATCGGTATCATGCTGGAAATTATAGAATTCCTCCTTATTAAAGGCTGTTAAAAAATACTTTAGCAGGATATCCTTAACATCATCATCTTCCAATTGAATTTCCGATTTAGAAAGTTTCAAATCTTCATCGTGATGCTTATTTCCTACATTATGAACCACAATACGGTCCAGATTTATATCTTCAAAGTTGAACATGCTTTTCCTTTTTTTAATCCGGCGATAAAGATACAGACTTTCAGTAAATAATTTTTTCCTTTTAACTTATCATTTACAATTCAATAGATCGTTAGATTTTAGATGTGAGATATTAGACTGATTTACACTACGCTTATTTTCAAATCTTTACATTGAATCAAGCATAATGCAAACAATCTTAACAATCAGATACTTACAAAAAAAAAAAACGAACTGTTAATTTCAAGCATTCCTAAAAAAAAGAGGATGAACCGTGATGATTCAGCCTCTTTTTAAACTATCCTATCCTGAAATAAAACTATTTCTTTCTTTTCTTTTGTTTCCAATACAGAACAAATCCCATTATCAAAATCCATAAAATACTAATCCCGGAAAGAGGAATAAAAAGGATGTAAAACTTTCCGAAAATGTACCGGTAAATTCTTCCGGTATGAATTTCCAAACACAAATTCCAAAGCGACATGGGTGATTGCTGAATATTCTCAGGCATTGAGGTAAAACCGGATTGATCACTTAAATTTCCTGAGCCCAAATTGTAATCAAACAAAATTTCTTTTCCCTCTGAATCTTTCAAATATCCAGCAATTGGGTGGGCAGAAATTGGCGGCCCCATCGTTTTTACAGGAACATATGGTCTTTTAGTAATATAATCGAAAACTAATCCTTTTTCAGGAATCCAATAAAATAATCCACTAAACGATCCAACCAGATAACTCCCATCATTCACCTTTTCGAACACATTCACTCCCATTACTGAAATGGGAGGCTGTACTGCAAAAACTTTCGGAGCAGAAGTAAAATCATCATCAGAATAATATATACTCTCATTGGTTGCCAATAGAATTCGGTCCAATTCTTTATCGTACATGATCCTGCGCAACTGATCGTACCAAGGATTCGGGTTGTTCAAATGCGTAAGTGGAATTTTAGAAACCCGATTGGAGACTATCGCAATCAACAATGGCGGACGCAAAAACATCCCCGTTAGAGTAGTCAGGACAAGAAAAATTATTAACCAATATCCAAAGTGATTGTGCCATTTCAAATTAAATTTTAGAAATTTAATCTTCCTCTTAGCATCTTTTCCTTTCTGCTTCAACTTCTTTACCCATTTGGGATAGATAAAATACACCAAGCCACTTACACACAGAAGAATGAACACCAAGCCTATAAAATCAACAAACAACTGCCCAATTATTCCAAAAGCCTCACCACTATGAATTTCCCACAATGTTTTAAACAAACTGATCTTATTGTCGTAATTCTGATCTGGAAGCAAATTTACGATCTCAAAACCAATCTCTGTTTTTTTCAACAAGTGAGAACGTGTCAAAACAAATAGTTGATTCTTAATTTCAACCAAATCAACAACTCTCTCCTCAGAAACAGGCAAGTCAATGTTTTCCCAATTTTCACTTTGGCAGTTATAACAGAAAAGCCCAAACAATGTTCCGGCATAAAGCGTTCCCCAACTGGTTTTAATCACTTTTTCAATTTTCCTGTTGTCGACGCCAGTTGTAAAGCCGGAATTAAAGTCCTGAAATGTTTTGAAATTATCGATAGTTTTCCAGATTCCGATATTACCATAAATTAATGCTGTATCTCCTTGAATTGTTACAGCCGATTTCACTGCAGCCTTATTCCAATTTGAATACTGATACTCACTGCCCAAATATTTTCGATCTACATCAGCAGACGAAAATACTCCCCGGTGATTCATCACAATTCCAGAAATTGCGAATAATAAAATAAAGAAAGTCAATGCCAAAGAAGGCCATTTATGGTACTTCTTTAAGAATTTCATTGTTTTAGCTTTATCCATAACAACATATAACATTACACAAATTGTTCCTAAAATAGCAACAAAATAAAACAAAAAACTGCCTAATGCAGAGTTTAAATCATCTACATTAGGCAGCTAATCACCCTAACAAACTATAATATAACAAACTCCAAAAAACGTTCCATTCACAAATCTCCTCTGTCTTTCTTCACCCACGAAACGCTTTTTTAAACCTCAATTTTATTCTTAATTTAAAAACATTTTCATGTCTTCGTCAACAGTACCAATTCCTGCAATTCCGAAAGTATCAATTAACACTTTAGCAACATTTGGAGAAAGGAAAGCCGGCAATGTTGGTCCAAGGTGAATGTTCTTAACACCTAAAGATAAAAGCGCTAACAATACAATAACTGCCTTCTGCTCATACCATGCAATGTTGTAAGCAATTGGTAATTCATTGATATCATTTAGTTCAAACACTTCTTTCAGCTTTAATGCAATAACTGCTAACGAATATGAATCATTACACTGACCTGCATCCAATACTCTTGGAATTCCTCCGATATCACCCAACTCTAATTTGTTGTAACGGTATTTAGCACAACCTGCAGTTAAGATTACAGTATCTTTTGGCAAAGCAGCAGCAAATTCGGTATAGTAATCACGACCTTTCATACGACCGTCGCAACCTGCCATAACAAAGAACTTACGAATAGCTCCTGATTTTACAGCATCAACAACTTTATCTGCCAATTGCATCACCTGGTTGTGAGCAAATCCACCTACGATAGTTCCGTTTTCAATTTCAATAGGAGCAGCACAAGTTTTAGCCAACTCAACTATTTCAGAGAAATCTTTCTTGCCATTTTCATCAGCAGTAATGTGCTTAAATCCTGGGAAACCAGAAGCTCCTGTTGTGTATACTTTATCCTGATAAGTAGATTTAGCAGTAGGAGGAACAATACAGTTGGTGGTGAACAAGATCGGTCCGTTAAATGTTTCGAACTCTTCATTCTGCTTCCACCATGCATTTCCGTAGTTACCTACAAAGTGCTCATATTTTTTAAATGCCGGATAGTAATTGGCAGGCAACATTTCAGAGTGAGTGTAAACATCAACACCAGTTCCTTCAGTTTGCTTCAACAATTCTTCCATATCCTTCAAATCATGACCGGAAATAAGGATACCTGGCTTGTCGCTTACACCAATATTCACTTTAGTAATTTCAGGATTGCCATAAGCAGTTGTGTTTGCTTCATCAAGAGTGGCCATAGCAGTTACACCATTAGCACCACACTCCATAACCAAAGCAACCAATTGATCAGCGGTCAGTGTATCATCAGTAGTCGCCTGCAAAGCTTTCTGCATAAAAGCATACATTTCCACTTTTTCAAGACCTAAATTGTAAGCATGCTCAACGTAAGCAGCAAAACCTTTCAAACCATACAATAACAATTCTCTTAATGAACGAACGTCTTCGTTTTCAGTAGACAATACTCCAATAACACGTGCTTTTGCATCAAAATCATTCTCTTTATCAGCAAACCATGTTGCGGAATGATGAAGGTTTTCAAAAGTAACACCTGCTGCTTCTGCCTGATTTTTAATTTCTTCACGTAGCTTAAGACCTTCGCGAACAGCCGCTACAAATTTTACTTTATCAAAATTGGCATTAGTAATAGTCATAAACAAACCCGTCATAATGAAGTTGTTCACTTTATCATTCTCAACACCAGCTTCACGGGCTTTGGTACTGAAAACTGAGATTCCTTTCATCACATACATCAGTAAATCCTGAATGTTTGCAACCTCATCGGTTTTTCCACAAACACCTTTAATTGTACATCCGGTTCCTTTTGCTGCCTCTTGGCACTGATAACAAAACATAGCCATAATAATATTTTTTAATGTTATAAATTTGATTATTCCAGTAATAAAATTGAGAAAGAGCAAACGAAATAATTTTTGAAAAAAATCTGATTTCCTCTTTCGATACCACAAAGATGCGACAGGATGATAGCAAAAAGTGTAACGGATGTTACAAACATGTAAATAATTCGGATTTTTTCATCTCTTTATCCCCATTGCTGAATTTGGACAAAAAAAATCCCAACCTAAATCGATTGGGATCCTATATTTAAAATTTATTTTTACATCAAATCTTTGCAATTCCGTTTTAGTTCTTCCTTCAGTTCACACTTACACTCAATGTAACTTGCCAACTGTTTATCGGACAGAACATCTTTCATTTCGACTTCTTTGCGTTTCAAACTATCGCGAACTGCCTGCATACAAGGAAATCCATCCTTCTCCATAGTCAGCTTTTCAATTTCTTTTTCATACTTCAAATTTAAAACCTCAATCTGCGTAATCTGTTCCGCAGACAAATCCAACTTCTTCTCCATCCAGGATGTAATTAGATTTGCTCTTTTTTCAGCCAAAGAATTGTTTTTGGCACTCACAGAAACACTCATCATCACAAATAGTAGAATCAAACTTCCAGCTACAATCTTCATATACTGCTTTTTAATTTTCACTTCAATCAAACAGTTATAATAACGGCTGATTAAATAAAAAGTTGTTAAAACATTGGAAATTTAAATATTTTTAACGAAATATCCAAGCAAGACACAATTTAACAAGCTGTTATTCAGATCATAAAACGGCATCCGAAGAATCTGCAATTAAAGAAAATTCAGTGCAATTAATTAAAAATTATTTAATAATTTAGGCATCCCTTTCTAATCATTTTAATGTAATCTTACACAGGTAAAAATAGGATTGCAACAATAAACTTACGAATAGAAAGACAAAAAACGAAGACCATGAAAAAAATAGATATATTCCCAAGTACTAAAGCATTTATTTTTGATTTAGATGGAACCTTGGCTGACACAATGCCTTTACATTATGAAGCCTGGGTAAAAACAGCCAAAATCATGAACTTGGAATTTAGTGTTGATTTTTTAAAAAGTTGTGCCGGAATGCCTTCTTCTAAAATTATCGATTTACTAAACGAGAAAAACAACCGGACTATTGATCCACAAAAATTCTCTGATATGAAAGAAGAATTTTTCGCGAAGGAGATGCACAAAATCAAAGAAATTACTGCCGTTACCGATTTGGTATACAAATATCATGGTAAAATACCAATGGCAGTAGGAACTGGTGGAAAACGCAACATTGCCTCTGAAACCATGCAGCTTTTAGGTTTAGATAAGTACATTTCTATTCTGGTAAGTGCTGATGATGTAGAAAATCACAAGCCGGAACCGGATACATTTTTAAAATGTGCTGAACTAATGGGAATTTCTCCTGAAAATTGCCAAGTGTTTGAAGATGCAAGCTTAGGCTTTCGGGCCGCTGAAGCTGCAGGCATGAGAGTAACCGATGTCACTCCTTTTTATTAGAATCAATAAAACTATTTCATGTTAAAAAAATTACTGTTTGTTCTTATGGTGGCTCTCATCGCCTTTTCCTGTTCTAAGGAAAAAAAGGAGTATACGATTGCATTTTATAATGTCGAAAATTTATTTGACACTCTTAACGATCCAAACACTCGGGATGACGATTTTACGCCTGAAGGAAAATTAGAATACACTGCCGCACGATATCAGAAAAAATTGGTAAATCTTTCCAGTGTATTATCTTCTATCGATAAAAATAATTTCCCTGCTATTATCGGACTTTGTGAAGTAGAAAACCGATCTGTACTGGAAGCATTAATAAGTCAGGAAAAATTAAAATCTGCTGATTATGGCATCGCCCACACCGAAAGTCCGGATGGAAGAGGAATTGATTGTGCACTTCTGTATCAAAAAAACAAATTCAAATACCTAAGTCATGACATAATTGGAATTCATTTTCCAGATGAACCAAACTACAAAACACGCGATATTCTTCATGTTGAGGGTATTTTAGGTTCTAATGATACCTTACACCTATTTGTTAATCATTGGCCATCAAGAATAGGAGGAACAGAAAAATCGGAGAAAAATCGTGTATTTGTAGCTGAGCAATTAAAAATTGCCGTTGATAAATTGCAGGAAAAAAATCCCAATGCGAAAATCATTATCATGGGAGATTTTAATGATGAACCGAACAACAAATCTGCTGAAGAGATTTTAGCCGCTACCAACAATAAGGACACATCAAATCCAGAAGCTCTTTACAATCTAATGTACGATTTAAAAATAAACGGAAAAGGCACTTACAACTACAAGGGTGATTGGAACATGCTCGACAATCTAATTGTTTCCAACAGCCTTATCAGCAATACAAAAGGACTGCATACAAATCATCAGGCAGGAAAAATCTATAATGCTGACTGGATTTGCCACAAAACACCAAAAGGTATATTGGTTCCCAACCGCACTTACGCCGGTCCTAAATACTTTGGTGGTTACAGCGATCACTTCCCCGTTTACTTTCAGTTAAACAATTAAAAAAACAATCAAATAAAATAAAACAGCTGATTACCAACAACGTAATCGGCTGTTTTTCTTTCTGAAATGATCTGATAAGCTAGATTTTCCATTTAAAATTATCAAGGTTCATATTGTTTCTATATTTTAGCAATTCAGACATCGAACCAATCAAAAGTGCTGCATGAAATTTAAAATTGAATCAAAATTTAAACCAACAGGAGATCAGCCAAATGCCATTGAAGAATTATGCAAAGGCTTAAACGATGGCGCTCCTCATCAAACTCTGCTTGGGGTTACCGGTTCAGGTAAAACATTTACCATCGCCAATGTAATTGAGCAGGTACAGCGCCCAACCCTGGTTTTAAGTCACAACAAAACTCTTGCCGCTCAGTTGTATGGTGAATTCAAAACGTTCTTTCCGAACAATGCTGTTGAGTATTTCGTTTCCTATTACGATTATTATCAGCCGGAAGCATATCTGCCGGTAACAGGCACCTATATAGAGAAAGACTTATCCATTAATGATGAAATTGAAAAGCTGCGTTTAAGCGCTTCCTCTGCCCTTCTGTCCGGAAGAAAGGATGTAATTGTAGTTTCATCTGTTTCCTGCATTTATGGTATTGGAAACCCAGAAGATTTTCATGCTAATGTTACCGAAATTAAAAAAGGACAATTAATTTCCCGCACCAAACTTCTTCACTCCTTTGTCGATGCTTTGTACTCAAGAAATGAAATAGAGTTTGACCGTGGAAATTTTCGGGTAAAAGGAGATACAATTGATATCTATCCGGCTTACGCTGATTTTGCTTATCGCATTATATTCTGGGATGATGAAATTGAAGAAATTTACTCTTTTGACCCAATTAACGGAGCTAAATTAGATCACTATGACAGAATAACGATTTATCCTGCAAATATATTTGTTACCAGTAAAGACAGGGTCCAAAAAGCCATTCATCAAATTCAGGATGATATGGTAGCTCAGGTTGCCTTTTTAAAAGATATAGGAAAACATCTGGAAGCAAAACGTTTGGAAGAAAAAGTCAATTTCGATTTAGAAATGATCCGGGAATTGGGACACTGTTCAGGAATTGAGAATTACTCGCGGTATTTTGATGGAAGAGCTGCGGGAACCCGCCCATTCTGCCTTATGGATTATTTCCCTGATGATTTTTTGGTGGTAATTGATGAGAGTCATGTTACCATTCCGCAGATTCGTGCCATGTATGGTGGTGATCACTCCCGAAAAATAAATTTGGTTGAATATGGCTTCCGCTTGCCTTCGGCGCTGGATAACCGCCCATTAAAATTCGAAGAATTCGAACAGATTGCCAAACAAACAATCCACGTAAGTGCGACACCTGCCGACTATGAATTGGAAAAATGCGAAGGCGTTGTTGTGGAGCAGGTGATCAGACCAACCGGATTACTTGATCCGCAAATAGAAGTTCGCCCAAGCCTTAATCAAATAGACAATTTAATTGCCGAAATCGACAAACGCACACAAATTAGTGAACGTGTTTTGGTTACCACACTCACCAAGCGAATGGCAGAAGAGTTATCGGAATATTTCACCAATTTAAATATTCGCTGCCGGTACATTCATTCCGATGTTACTACATTAGATCGGGTGAAAATAATGGAAGATCTAAGAAATGGTGTTTTTGATGTTTTAATTGGTGTAAACTTATTGCGTGAAGGATTGGATCTTCCGGAAGTGTCTCTCGTTGCAATTTTAGATGCTGACAAAGAAGGATTTTTGAGATCCACCAGATCTTTAACGCAAACCTCGGGAAGAGCTGCCCGTAATGTGAATGGCAAAGTGATCATGTATGCCGATAAAATTACCCGGTCAATGCAGGAAACCATCGATGCAACAGATCATAGAAGAGAAAAACAATTGGATTACAATACCAAAAACGGCATTACTCCAACACAAATTACCCGTTCGAAAGCAAGCACGATGAATCATGGCAAAGACAATGAACCTGTTGCTTATTCCGGTCCGGATTCAATTGAAATCGCAGCGGATCCTGTTGTTCAATACATGAGTAAAAGCAGTTTGGAAAAAACCATTGAACAAACCAAAAAAGCAATGCAAAAAGCAGCTAAGGAAATGGACTTTTTACAAGCAGCCCAATATCGCGATGAAATGTATAAGCTTGAAGCGCAGTTAAAAGAAAAGAAAATCGAGTAGGTAGGGGGATTACTCCCCCGCCCTCTCACACCACCGTACGTACTCTCGTATACGGCGGTTTCAAATTAATTTTGTAACAGTGCGTATTTAATCGACATATTAAACAAACCTAAATCCTCGAACCATTTAAGATTCATTGCTTGATGAACTTGTGGACATCCCGATTTACGCCACCATCCTTTGCCTGAAAGGGCTAAAATCCAACTTTGCCAATTGGG
>NZ_MVDE01000057.1 GCF_002843385.1 Labilibaculum manganireducens | reverse complement strand
ACATAAGCGTTGTCTAGGTCTAATTCTTACTCCTGATTCTGTTCTTATTTTTATCTCATAAATGTAAAAAAGATATATCTAATCTTTTCATGTCGTAAACATACGAGGTCTAAAGACGCTGTCAGGAGTTAGCAATTGGTGGATGTAAAGTTGGGATTGCAGTTCGGCTTTAGCCAACTGGATTAAAAATATTCCAACTAAATGTGATAAACTCGAATTAAAAGTTTGCCAATACTCCGGGAAGTCTTCGGTGCAGTTTCGTTTTTGCAGGCACAAAAAAGACCGGGCATGATGCCCGGTCTACAATTTTCATTCAGCGCTTCGCTTTTCGCTTAATCCTTATCTACCAATTTCATAGCTGCTTCAGTATAACGCTCGCCGGTATTGGGATATTTCGCAATAATGGCTTCAATTTCGGCCACTTCGTTTGCTGTAAACTCAATATCTGCAGCTTTGGCGTTTAAATCAAGGTATTTGCGTTTTTTTGTTCCCGGAATCGGAACGATGTTATCACCTTTTGCCATCAGCCATGCCAATGCCAGCTGGGCAGTATTGATGCTCTTGCCGTATGCGAATTCATCCAGTGCCTTTATCAAATTCTGATTGTTGATTAAATGTTCTCCCTGAAAGCGGGGTAAGTTCAAACGGATATCGCTGGAAGCAATAGTATCCACATTAAAATTCTCGGTAAACATTCCTCTTCCCAAAGGTGAATAGGGAACAAATGTGATGCCCATTTCTGTAATTTCGGGCAGTACTTTCTTCTCTACATCTCTTGTTAAAAGTGAGTATTCACTTTGCAATGCCGAAATGGGATGTACTGCGTTCGCTTTTTTGATATTGGTAATGGATGCTTCTGAAAGTCCCAGATAACGCACTTTTCCCTCCTTTACAAGTTCTGCCATTGCTCCTACTGTTTCCTCAATCGGTACGTTCGGATCAACCCGGTGGGCATAATACAAGTCGATGGTTTCGATGCCCAATCGCTGAAGACTTAATTCCACTGCCTTACGCATGTATTTGGGTGAACCGTCAAAACTACTGGCCAGCAAATTTTCCCCGCCATACTTAAACCCAAATTTAGTGGCTATAAATATCTTGTCGCGGTTTGGTTTCAGTACTTTTGAAATCAGTTTTTCATTCGCTCCTCCACCATAAAAATCGGCAGTGTCCCAAAAATTAATTCCCAATTCCAGTGCTTTGTGCAAAGTGGCGATACTTTCCTCATCATTTCTTTCGCCGTAAACATGCGACATCCCCATACAGCCCAATCCTATGGCAGAAAGCTGTTCTTCTGTTTTTCCTAATTTTTTGTATTGCATCTGTTTATAATTTTAAGTTTTTATCTGATAGCCTGTCCCGAACTTGTTTCGGGAAAACTTACCCTATAATCATCTCCCTGTGTGTCACAATTTCACGTCATAAATGTTTCACACCAATTGTTTAAATAATTACACAACAAAATTAATGATCCTGTTTCAATGGAAACAAGAGGAATCAAACCAAAAACTATAAAATTCAAACAATCTGCAATCTCGCTTCCTTTGGCGTTATCCCGGTTGCTTTTTTGAAAAAATTATTGAAATAAGCAGCATATTCAAAGCCCAGACAATAGGCAATTTCGGCAACAGGCCAATCGGTATGAACCAGCAATTCGCTTGCCTCAATAATAATACGGCCTGCAATGTGTTCAGTAGTTGTTTTCCCTGTAACCTCTTTTACTGCTCGGTTAAGATGGTTGGTGTGCACAGAAAGCTGACAGGCATAATCATTCGCCGATTTTAGTTTCAATTGATTCTGCATCGAATCAATAGGAAACTGGCGCTCCAGCAATTCCATAAACAGAGACGTAATACGGGTGGCTGCATTCTGCGTTTGCTCGTAGTTTTTTGCGGGTTCCATCCTAAGTGCGTAATGAACAATCAGATGAAGGTAATTGCGAAGCACATCCTGCTTATGAATGTACGAACCTTCATTTTCCACCATCATTTTCCGATACAAATCAGCAATTTCCTTCACGGCATTTTTATCAGGAAAATAAACCTTATCGTGTCCCAGCTGAAACATTGGAAGATCCGTAAGCAGCTCATCCCTCTGTTTTACAAAGAATTCATTAAAAATACAGAACCATCCTGTCTGCTCTTTGGAAATATTCTGCCAGTTATAGGGAATCAACGGATTCGAAAACAATAAAGCCGGCCTGTCTATGTAAATACTTTTATCTGCATAATCGAGCCTTCCCTCGCCCAATATCAAAGTTATTTTATAGTAATCTCTTCTTGAATAAGTGAGCGGTCCGGTACAGGCCGACCGTTCAAAAACATTAATGTGAGGCTTGCTTAAAACCAGCTCCTGATCGGGCTTGTATTTTATTCTGTTGTAAAATTCGTTTAAATTTTCACTCTTTTTCATGAAGCCAAATTACAAAATTCAAACAAAACAAACGGGCATGAATTTCGCTTTTTATTTTCATCATTTATAAAGGATGTAATCAGGCTTACTGCAAGCCGTCTCCGACTGCAGTTTTAAATCACTAACCGATCGGAGTCAACTGTGGTTTTTAGAGCATTCAGCAGCTTTTCTTTTAGTTCTGATAACTCCTGATCGTTTGGTCTGGTTTCCCCGGCGTTTATTATTTTGCTGTCCATCGCCCAAATCGGTTTCAATGGATTGGGATCGTCTTCGTATCTGGGAATAATATGCCAGTGCAGATGAGAATATGCATTTCCCAACATTTCGTAGTTTATTTTTTTGGGTTGAAAAGCCAGATGAACAGCCTCGGCAACTTCACTCATTTCCTTTAAAAATTTCACCTTAAACTCTTCGTCCAATTGATGCAGCTCAGTTTTGTGTTGTTTACAAAGCAATAAAACGTAGCCCTTAAAGAATTGAAAATCGCCCAAAACAACATAACCCGTTTCCAGTTCTGCCACAAAGTATGGGTTTTCATGATTTAGAATTTTTGAAATTCTTTCACAAACAAGGCATTTATGGTGCATATTTTAAAATTTATGAATGATTAATTTTCGGTTATACCGAAGCAAAAAAGAAGAAGACAGCCGGATTCCCCTGCATTTTTTAACGAAGATAGCTGAAAAGAAACATTTTGCAGGATCAATTTTGATGTTAACCTGATATAGTTCTGCTATTAAAACATTAAGCTCTCCTTAGTCTGCGGGGAGTTAATTTGATAAAAAGCATTCGGTAGTTTGGTTTCTTATTGTTTTGCATCACCATAAAAACAGAAGTCAATATGAGAAGAATGGCCAAAGAACTTTTTACGTCCATTACATCATTAAACACAAACACTCCTACCATAACTCCGGTAAGAGGTTCAAGTGTTGACAGAAGAGACGCATTCCCCGGACCGGTATGTTTCATGCCCATATAGAATAAAACAACCGACAAAAAAGTAGACCAAAAGCTAAGATTTACAATATAAAATATGGACAGAATACCAGGATTTGTGTTGATATTATTTGTGAAGAAGCATTTGCCAAAGAACAAAATTGCAGAGATGCCAAAAATCCAAAAAGCAACGCTGTAAGGCGAAATTTTCCTTAATTCGGGATTGGCCATGCACAAAATGTAGATGGCGTAAAACAAACCCGACACCAAAGCCCATAAAACACCTGTTGCATTAATCGCCGCACCGCCGCCTAAGGATAACAAGGCAATGCCAATAATGGATAAAAAGAGGGCCGTTAATTTTTTCAGTGTAAATTTCTCTTTGTAGATGATGCCTGCAAAAACAATGGTGATAATGGGATACACAAAATGAAGTGTGCTTGCCAATCCCGACGAAATATACTGATAGGATAAAAAAAGTGTGTAGGTGGTCATCATGGTTCCTACAACTGCGAGAATCAGCAGCAGAAAAAATTGTTTTTTATTGATTCGGATATTAATCTTTTTGTAGATACAAAACAAACCAATCAGCACAAATGCAAAACTGAATCTGTACAACAGCAGGTTACTCACATCAAAACCTTCGGCATAGGTTTTAATGGCGAAAAAAGGCAGCAGTCCAAAAAATACTGCTGATAAAAGTACCATAATGGTTCCTTTTGTCTGTGTTCCAATCATTGCTCTCAATTCAATTTACTCTGCTGCAATGATAATAAATCCTTTGATACAAAATGTGAGACGCAACTCTTATTTTTCAAGCCGGTTGCATTTAATTATGCAAAGCTTTCTCTTCCGGCATTCCTCTTCCACTGATCCTTAATTTACAGATGTAGAATTCACGGTTTATGGAATGGCCGTATTCAATCCGCAAAAAAAAAAAAAGAGGATGTCCGAAAAGTTGAGTTTTATTGTCATTCTGAACTTGCCGAAGAATCTTTATGTTTGAATAACAAATGTTTTAAGCTCGATCAATATGAGGTTTTCAAGTGAAACTTTGCATTTCGGACGCCCCCTTAAATTTTGATGTAACTGCATTTGCATCAACGGTTGGGATGAAGCAATTCCATGGCAAATTCCGGTTTCTGTCCTTCAATCAGCTCACTTACAATTTTTCCTGTTACGGGTGCAAGACTCATCCCCATCATGGCATGTCCGGCCGCAACAATCAGGTTTTGAATGTTGCGTGGCCGCCCAATGTATGGCAAGCCATCATAACTTACCGGTCGTAATCCCTCCCAAATATTCAATTCTTCGATGCCGGGCTGTTCGAAAGATTGTATTGCCCCGGCAGTGCGGTTTAACATGGCCTGTACGCGCTTGTGCCTGACCTGTCCGGGCTTGCCGTTAAATTCCATACCGCTCCCCAAACGAATGCCTCCGTTCATAGGAGTAACAGCAATTTTTGCTTCGCTAAGTATCAATGGTGTATTCAAATTCCATTTCGGAGTGGGCACATCCATACTGTATCCTTTTCCGGCAATCAAAGGCAGATTTACACCAATCATTTTTGCCAGGGCTGATGAAAAAACACCTGCTGCCAGAACAATCTCATCGGCTGTAAACATGGCTTCCCGGGTATGTACTCCTGTTATCTTTCCCTTAAAAAGATCGAATTTACACACTTTCGAATTGTGATGAAACACCACCCCCTGCTTAAGCAGGTATGTCTTTAGCCACAGCATGTATTTTTGCGGATTCAGGTGTCCGTCACTTTCGTACAAAACGGCTCCCTCTACATTAAACTGAACATCCGGTTCCATTTTCCTCAGTGCCGAATCATCTATTTCCCGGGTTGAAATTCCCAAACGATTCGCAATATGTGCCAGTTCCAATTCTTCTTCCAATCCTTTTTGAGTGCTTGCCATCATCAGCAATCCTTTTTTTTCGAATCCGACATCTACGGCCTGCTCTTCTACAATATCAGCGTAAAGCTGTCTGCTTTCGACATTCAACTGCAATAATGCAGGCATCACTCTGTTTACATGACCAGAATTGGCACTGGTCATAAACTTCAAAAACCAAGGGGTGTTTTTCACATTAGCCAAAAGGGGAAGATGCACGGGACTTTTCGTATCGAAAAGCATGGTAAATCCTGATTTTAGCATTGCCGGCGACGCTATGGGAATAAAATGACTTGGCACAATCAAACCACAATTTCCATAGGAGCATCCCGAATGATCGTTCTCAGCAACAGCATCAATTACTTCAACTTCATGACCATTTCGAATCAGATAATACGCACAGTGCAAGCCAATAGTACCCGCACCGACAATAAGTATTTTTTTTGCCATTCTTTCGTTTTACAATTTTCCAACAACTCTAAATCCGTGTGCATAAGGATCTTCGTCGTCGATTATAATAGTATTGTATCCGGTAACCATTGCCCATCCTTCAATTGCCGGAACTATCGCATCATATTCTCCTATTTTCAGATGCTCTTCTACCGTTCCCACAAATTGACTTCCAATAATACTTTCGTGCAGAAACTTTGAGCCAAGCTCCAGCTTTCCTTTGGAAAACCACTGCGCCATACGAGCAGACGTTCCTGTTCCGCAAGGACAGCGATCAATGGCCCGTTCGCCGTAAAAAACAGCATTACGGGCATCGGCCTCAGGCGAAATGGTATTGCCTGTCCACAAAACATGGCTAAGTCCTGAAATTTTTTCGTTCTCCGGATGTACAAAACTGTACTTTTCATTCAAAGCCGTTCTGATTGCTCCGCTGTAACTGATCAGCTCATCAGCGGTAAAATGATGCAGACCAGAAAAATTAGCCTGCTCGTCGACAATGGCATAAAAGTTACCGCCATACGCAACATCCACAGTTAATTCGCCCAAATTCGGGCTGTCAACCTTCAAATCTGTTTTATACAAAAAAGATGGAACGTTGATAATCTTTACTGAAGTTACTTTGCCTTTGTCGTTTTGAACGTAATGTGCCGCAACAAGACCTGCCGGAGTTTCCAACATCAATTTTCCGGGAGTTTTAGGCAATACCAATCCCTCCTCAATCGCAATGGTTACCGTGCCAATAGTGCCGTGCCCGCACATGGGAAGACAACCACTTGTTTCAATAAAAAGGATTCCTGCATCGTTTTGCGGATTTTCGGGAGGGAAAATAAAGCTTCCTGACATCTGCTCATGTCCACGAGGTTCAAACATCAATCCATGTCTGATCCAATCGTATTCACGCAAAAAATGTTCACGCTTTTCGGAAATCGTTTTGCCTTGCAATTGCGGAACACCTCCTGCTACAACCCGAACCGGATTTCCACAGGTATGTCCATCTATACAGAAGAATGTTTTCTTTGCCATACTTATTTCTTATTTTATTGGATCTTTTGTCCATTGATTATCAACCAATCGCCAAATGCCTAATGGATTGGTATTTTTTAATTCTTCAGGAAGAAGATGCTGCGGAAAATCCTGATAACTAACAGGACGCACAAATCTTAAAATGGCAGAAACGCCAACCGAAGTAAAACGGGAATCAGTAGAAGCCGGATAAGGCCCGCCATGTTGCATGGCTGAGCAAACTTCAACACCTGTAGGAACTCCATTCAACAACAAACGCCCGCATTTCTCAACCAAAGATGAAATCAAACCGGAATAATTATCCAGTTCGTCTTCATACGACCATAGGGTTGTTGTCAATTGCCCTTTTAAAGCTTCTATAACATCGATAATTTGTTCTGCCGATTCACAAACCACAAGCAAACTAAAAGGACCAAAAACCTCTTCGTGCATAGATGGTTTTGCGATAAAATCGGTGGCTTTCACCAATCCCAAAACGGGAACAGCTTTTTCCGGGCCTGTTGTGCTCCCGCTCTTTCCAAGCACTTTAATCTCGGAGTGTGAAAGTATTTTATCGGTTCCCAACTGATAGTTGCGCAGGATTGATTCGCTGTACATTTCTGCACCCTCCGTATTTTTTACTTCGTGAACCAAATTCTCAATAAAATCATCAAATCCATCTGATTTTGTTGTTATCAGCAAACCTGGATTCGTACAAAACTGACCAGCTCCCATATTTACAGATGCTACCAATTTTGATGCAATGGAAGCATGATCATTTTTCAATGCATTTGGCAAAACAACAACAGGATTTACACTCCCCATCTCTGCGAACACAGGAATAGGCTCAGGTCTGCCGGCAGCCAAATTATACAAAGCACGGCCACCACGTTCTGAACCTGTAAAACCAACCGCTTTTGTTAAAGGGTTCTTCACCAGTAATTCACCCGACTCGTATCCCGAATCTTCAATAAAACCAAATACTCCTTCCGGTAAACCGGATTTTTTCACCGCTTGTTTTATCGCGTTTGCAATAAGGGCTCCGGTTTTAGGATGCGCAGGATGGCCTTTAACCACCACAGAATTTCCACCGGCCAAAGCCGATGCGGTATCGCCGCCGGCCACCGAAAAAGCAAGTGGAAAATTTCCTGCACCAAATACAACCACAGGGCCAATCGGCACATGCAATTTGCGCAAATCCGGCTTAGGAAGAGGAGATCTTTCAACATCTCCTGCATCAATAACTGCATTTAGCCACGAACCTTCATCGAGCAAATCGGCAAACTTATCAATTTGCCCAACAGTCCTGTCCCGCTCACCTCTCACACGTCCTTCCGGCAAATTTGTTTCTTCCATCACCGTATGTATCAGGTCATCGCCAATGGCATAAATTTCCTTTCCGATAAGACGTAAAAACTTTGCCCGCTCCCGCCCCGAAAGCTTTTTATAAACTTTGAAAGCTCTGCCTGCAGCCTCCATTGTATTGCTGATATTCGTTTGTAATCTGCTCATTTCTATTGTGGTTAACAAGTTGATAAATCAGGACGGTTTTTTAATGCAATTTCAATGGTTTCAATTGCTTTTTGCCGTTCCGTTCCGGAAAGAATTTTTCGAGGCGAGCGCACATGTTCGGTTCCAATACCTGCATAAACCTCTGCCAGTTTTATGTACTGTACCAGTTTCGGATCGATGTCCATCTCCAACAATGGCATAAACCACCGGTACAATTTCACAGCTTCGTCAACTTTACCTGCTTTAGCCAAATCGAAAAGCACAACTGTTTCTTTAGGGAATGCACTCACCAAACCTGCAACCAGACCATCTGCTCCCAACAACAAGGCTTCTAAACAAATGGTATCAACTCCACCCAATATTTTAAAACGATCGCCAAAAGCGTTTCTCAAGCGGGTAATATTCGTTAAATCGCGTGTAGATTCTTTTACAGCTTCAATATTAGACACATCCAGAAGAGCCTCGAACATTGGAATCGTAATTTCAATTTTATAATCAACCGGATTGTTGTAAAGGATGATGGGCAATGTGGTAGCATTGGCAACTTCTTTAAAATAAGCCACCGTTTCATCAGCATCGGCTTTATACAAAAGCGGAGGAAGCAGCATAAATCCGTCGGCTCCATTCGCTTCAGCTAATTTTACTGCTTCAACAGCACGCTTGGTACTTGATTCTGCAATGTTCATCAACACCGGAACCTTATTGCGGTAAGGCTGTAAAACCTCCACTAATTTTAACTTTTCATCTACACTTAGTGTGCTCGATTCACCAAGCGATCCTCCGATAATTATTCCTGAAACACCAGATTCAATCTGAAAATCAATATTTTTTAAAAAAGCAGGAATGTCCAATTCCCCATTCGCTTTAAACTTTGTTGTAACAGCAGGATAAACACCTGTCCAGATAGGTCTCATATTTTATAATTTTATAAATGAATTAATAACAATTCAAAAATAAAAGACTTAAAGGTGTTTTATTTCGCTTATTTTATCAGAAGATTGAACAATATTACCCACTATTATTATATTTGGATAAAATTCCGATATTATGATGCCATAAAACGAAACCTGTTTAATTATTCCGATTCATGTTCTGATCTTCGACATGCAGACAAGAGGATCGTTACATTCATTTGCCAATACAAATCCTTACATACAATTACATGAAAGCAATTCGATTTGTCATTCCGAAAACCAGCGGTAACTCCTTTCGGCTTCAGTTGGATCAAAGTAAAAAATTTTACGATTCGATACATTATCATCCCGAACATCAGCTTACCACAATAATAGAAGGCGAAGGAACATGCTTTATTGGAAATCATGTGGAACGCTTCTCGCCAGGGAGTGTTTATCTAATCGGAAAAAATGTTCCGCATGTATTTAAATCGGATCAAGCTTACTATGAGTCTGATAACCAATTGACTTCCTTTGGTATTTCGATCTTCTTTAAAGAAGAAACCTTTGGCAGTCAATTCTTTGAAATTCCCGAAATGGCACACATCAAACGCCTGCTTAATCTGGCTCTTAACGGATTAAAACTGAAAGGAAAAGAAAGAGTGGGAATTTCTGAAAGCATTGTAAAAACACAAAGGCTGGAAGGATTTGAAAGATTCCAGCATTTGCTAAATATCCTTAATCGTTTTGCGGTATCTGAAAGTCTGCATTCGCTTTCTACAGTGAGTTATAATGCACCCATTAAAGATTCCGATAATGAACGGATTAATGTAGTATTTCACTATTTGTCGACCCATTTTCAGAAGGATATTAGCCTGGAAGAAATAGCCTCCGTTGCCAATATGACACCCAATGCATTTTGCCGCTATTTTAAACAAAGAACACGAAAACCATTTTCCTCTTTTTTAAACGAGATGCGTGTTGAATATGCCGGTAAACTGATTGCCGGCACCAAGCAAAATTTTGGAAACATTGCATTTGAAAGCGGCTACAACAGCATTTCCTATTTCAACCGTCAGTTTAAACGCATAACAGGCTGTACTCCTATAGAGTATCGCAATAAATTTGGGAAGTAGAAAATTTGATTGGTGACTTAAGTGCTGTAATAATCACCAAAACCCCCTTCCTTTCCGCTTTTAGAAAATGAAGGAGGTTTTAATTTTTCATGAATCAAAAAACTTACCTGCCAGTGCTGTTACAAATTGAAAGCTTCTTTAAGGAACATTCTTAAATCCGTTTGTTCCCGTCCCAAAATACTCTCTAAAGTACCGTCAGCCATATTAAAATCATTATTCTTAATTCCCTTGGCAAACAAAACGGACATTAATACAATTTCTTCGGGCAAACCAAATTGCTTCAACAGATCTTCAAATGCATCATCTTCCGGACTGGTGTAATTTACTTTTTTACCTGACAATGAGGTAAGTTCAGCAGCAATATCTGCAAATGAATAGGTTTTTGATGCCGTTAAGTGATAGGTTTTGTTTTCGTGTCCTTCACTTGCCAAAATAATTGCAATAGCTTCTCCCAGATCTTTTCTGACGGCAAAAGGCACTTTACCCTCACCTGCAGGAAAGAAAATACCTGTTTTCAAAACATCTTCACCTACAAACATTGGAATCACCTCTGCATACAAACTATTTTGCAAAAAAGTGAATGAAAGCCCGCTTTCTTTTATGTAATCTTCTGTTTGAAAATGATCCTGAAGCAATGGCTGTAAAGGAGATACAGCAATATCTTTCAATGTAACACCTGTATATAGGATCTGTTTCACTCCTGCTTGTTTAGCAGCATCAACCACATTTTTATGCTGACCGATTCTATCATTAAAATCACTTGATGAGATTAGTAAAACTTTATCTATACCCTTCATCGCATTATTTAATGAATGAATATCCTGGTAACTTCCGATATTAACAGTTACACCTTTTGCTTTTAAAGCCTGTGCTTTGGCTTCATCCCGAACTAAAATTGAAATTTGACCAGCGGAAACTTTTTTAAGTAGATTTTCAACTACAATATTTCCCAAATGTCCTGTTGCTCCGGTTACTAAAATTTTTTCCATCTTATATTTTATTTAAACTTACTATATAAAAGTTTTATACTTACTTTTGTATAGCAAAGATATATTAGTTTGTAAAAACGACCAATAAGGTACATCCTTGTTCTAAACTAACTTCAAGGTAACTATTGTTGATAATCAAAGATCTATGATGGAAAAAAAAATAAAAAAAAGTGAATGGGATATTACAAATTGTCCTGTAAGAACGGTTTTAGATCGCTTTGGTGATAAATGGTCTATTCTTGTATTGCTGGTTTTAGGCGAAAAGCAGAAGCTGCGTTTCAATGAAATCAATAAAGAAGTTGGTTCGGATATATCCCAAAAAATGCTGACTGTTACATTAAGAAAACTGGAGGCTGACGGATTTATTTTTCGAACTATTTATCCGGAAATTCCTCCTAAAGTTGAGTACGAAATTACAGACTTAGGTAAATCACTCGTTCCCCATGTGGATAATTTAACGAAATGGGCGGTTTCCAATATGCCGGCAATCAAAAGATCCAGAGAAAGATTTAAAAAGTAAGCAGATATCCGTTATGAATACACTGCCATTTGCCACACAGTTTATTCTCAATTAAAATCTGAAAATTACAAACCGATAAGAGCAGAAGTACTAATTATTTCATGATGCCTCTTTGGTTGAGCGCTCTTTGATAGCGACTTGCATTTTGATTGTGTTCGCGCAAGGATTTGGCAAATATGTGATTACTATGGACATCTGCTATAATCCAAAAGCAGTCCATTTATAGAACTGCTTTTAATTCTCTGTTAACTAAGTGCTTCCATTAGCTTAATTGATAATGCCACTAAATTTCTAATAATCAGACTTTTGTTTCAAATCATAGATTTGCTGTAGATGGAAAGTATTAATTCCTTATAAATGGCTTCATGGATTAAAACAATTAAAAAAACAAATGCTTAAGTAAACATTCTCCCATCAATTTCCGGTCTTTTTAAGCGAGTTTCCTCGTAAAAGCCTAATGCCTGTTTTAACTTATTAATCAAACCTTTTTGAGGGCTCTTCGCAGGATTATATCCGCAAATTCGACAACGATTTGAATCAACTGCAACCTCATAACTTCTTCCTCTTGTATTTTGGATTAACTCATAATCTGTTTCCACAAAGAATCTATCTGAGTTGCATTGGGGACAGCAGATAATTGAATCTGAATTAACCTGCAATCCAATATTAGAAAGCAATTTTAAATCTTCAAGTGATAATCCTCGCCTTTTTACTTCGCTAACAATCTTTTGTTTTGACTTCGCTAAAAAATCATCAAATCGATAAGTAATAAACACGGCTAACTCGTTATCGTTCAAACCCTGTAAAAATGTATTCAGATCATTCATAAGTTAATTATCATTCAAAGAATGCTCCTCATTCGTATCAAACATGGCTTCTACATTGCTAAATTCTTTCGGGATAAATTGTATGGCTTGCATATTGCTCTGAGCCCTGAAGCTAATACATTGAATGATAAGTATCCAAAATATGAGTAAAACTCTTGCTTTATGCACGTAGGCTGTTTTATTTTTCAAATCCAATTTCTATTTGAACCTAACATTATTTCATTCTATCAAAAACTCTCTTAGGAATTTTACATTTTTTTCCTTTAGCCTGCATCAATTCGCAGTATTTGTCGTAGGAAGACCTAGCCATAGTATAATTCTTATTGTTCCAATAGGCATCACCTAAATTTATATACGCAACAATACGAGAAGGAGACACTTTTATTATTTCTTCTAATATTAATATGGCATAATCATTACATTTGGCTCCTCCTAATTGCTCCAAATAATAGGCTGTGTTATTTAATTGTCTTATTTTCTCTGGGCTAACCTCTTTATTTAAAATAGACCAAGTCCACCTTTTCTTAAACGTACTTGTATCATACAATCTAGTTGATCCGAGTTGGCTCACCTCTATTTCAGGAACATAATAATTTCCCGAACTACCTGTTCCAAACCCTACAGTTCTATTAGAGTATATACTTAGTTTATTGTCAAGAGCGCCTGGTCGAAACGATAGAAAATAGCCCATTCCACTATCCCAACTTTCATAAGAATCAACCCTTGAACCTTCTGAATAATCAGCCGTATCTTTAACTCCGTTTATCCACACTTCAATCATTGTATCTCTCCGAGCATAAAGAATAACCGATTGTTTTGCATACATACTAAAATAATATTTGTCCGCATAAACTTTACTCCAATCCACTCCATCTTGTGCGTTTGATTTTATGGCATAAAGACTTAATACGAAGAACACGACAGTCCTGAATAACAATAAATTAAATTTCATTTGTACTTGCGCTTAATTATTTATTGGATTAATATTATTTTCTTCACTTTCATCTTCATTAACTCCTTCTAAAGAATTTTTTCTTTGAGTAGCTACTGTACGTATATAAACATGTTCGTTTCCATTTTCGGTTACCTTAAATTCACTAAATTCATCTTCATTAGTCATATCATAAGTATCCCTCCTAGTGGTGCTAGTATCTACTACTTTTTGATACCCATCTATAGCTTTGTCATCATCTTTCGTAACCCCACTTTTACATGTGAATTTAGAATCGTGCCATATTCCCCATGCAAAACTATATATTGTATTAGAAGAAATTCCACTATCTTCAAAATTATAAATATTATTGTTCAACATTTCCTCAGAACATAAATCTTTTAAATAATTCTTACAGGTTGTCAACTTTGTTTTTCTATCATTAAACCCATTAAATGCACCATTTATTCTTGCTGTTACTTCTAGAAAATCATCATTTTTGGCGGCATTATAAGGATCATTCTTTTTACCTACTGTATAAATCCACCCTGCAGAAAGATAAGAATGTGGAGCTGTTTCAAGTTTCTGCCGATTCTCGATTTTTGTAAAATTATCACCAACAAAATCCCCATAAGCTTGATAAGTTGATTCATAGGTTAACTGCATTAAACCTCTACCAGGGAAACCACCATAAGCAGTAGCTGACACATTACTCTCTGCAGTAGCTGACAGATTTGCTGACTCGTGTAAAACCTGAGCAATAAAATGCGCCTTTTCTAAACAGGTATGTATTCCAAAATCATTACAAACAATGTTTATCCCATTTAAATAGCTGTCCCTATCGGAAGCAGTTGCATTGGGTGCTAAATTTTGAAAATCAGTTTCGGTTAAGCCTCTTGAACAGGTACATAAAGCATTAACATTTATTTCTACTATTCCTGTATCTGAAACATCAATACCATCGAATGATTCAAATACAGCAGTGTTCTTTTTAATCTTAATCTGAATAGAGTCGGTATAGTTATTTGTTAATAAAGAACTTTGTATATCCTTTAAACTGATTGTTAATACTACATCCGAGCCTATTAATGCCGATTTTAATATTTTAAATTTAATTTCTCCATTTTCATCTGTACATCTATTTCCATCTTCTTTTTCTATGCCTTTTAGCAACTGTTCTTGTGTGAATTTCTCTGTATCATAAGCTCTATTGATCCAAAAGCTCTTAAAAGCAGTTTTCGTACCAGGACCGTCGTCTCCATCAATATCTCCACTATAAAGAGCCAAATTTTTTAAATACACCTGTTTTTTCCTTACTAGTGTTGATGGTTGAGGTAACTTCTGTCCATGTAAAAAACTTTGCTCGTAAGTAAAGGCTCCTTCAACCTTATAACTCTCAACCATTGCATGTGCTAAAACTTGGTTATTGGCTAAATTATTAAATTTAAGATTCAAGTCTACATACTCAATATTTTTAATAAACTTAATTTTTAATCGTCCACACAATACATCTTTAAGTTCTCCTGCATTATCCAATAATGCATCATTATCTCGTGCTAGAAATAATAATTCAACTTCTTTTTCTAATAAAGGATCAGTTTTAGTAATAATAAGCTTGAATTCTTTGCCAAATCCAGTTTCAAAAGATTCCTGATTAAACGTTATTCC
>NZ_MVDE01000056.1 GCF_002843385.1 Labilibaculum manganireducens | reverse complement strand
ACCTCTTCCCATTCCGAACAGAGAAGTTAAGCCCGATAGCGCCGATGGTACTGCCTTTTTGGTGGGAGAGTAGGTCGACGCCAACTTTTAAAGAGTCTTGTTCCAATGAGGAATGAGACTCTTTTTTTTGCCCTTAAATTGGGTGTTGAAACTTGTGTATGGCTTTGAATAATTTTTTACAATTTACTTTGTCGAATCAAATGGTGTATTAATCTGAAGTAAACGAAAGCCACTTCCGTGAATGTTCTCAATTGATAGGTTGGAATCCGGTTTTAAATACTTTCTAAGTTTAGTAATGTAAACATCCATACTTCTTGTTGTATAGAAGTTATCATCCCCCCAAATGGTTCGTAAGGCATTCTCTCTGGGTAAAATTTGATTCATATTAGCGCAGAGCAAACTTAACAACTCAGATTCTTTTGGGGAGAGTTTTTCTTGCTGATTATTTAAAGTTAATGTTCGCAATACTGGATCGAAAATGAATTTCCCGATTGAGTATTGTTTTATTGTTGGTGCTTTGCTGATACCATTATTTCTTGATAGTATGGCTTTAATCTTATAGATTAATAGTTCTGAGTCAAATGGTTTCGTAATATAATCATCGGCACCTAAACGATATCCTTGAATAATATCTTCTTTAAGTGCTTTTGCCGTAAGAAAAATGAGTGGTATATCCGGATTAATTAGTTTTATTCTTTTTGATAAAGTAAATCCATCCATTTCGGGCATCATTACATCGAGAATGCAAAGATCGTATTTTGAATTTTCGAAACTCTCTAATCCTTCCTTTCCATTTTTACACAAGACAACATCGAAATCTGAAATTTCCAGATAGTTTTTCATGACAGCACCAAAATTAGGTTCGTCTTCAACTAATAATATTCTAATATTATTTTTCATTTAGGCTTTTTATTGGAAGCGTTAAATTGACAGTTGTTCCGTCGTTAGGCTTACTGATGATATCGATATACCCATTGTGTTTTTCTATGATTAGCTTTACATAGCTTAATCCGAGGCCAAAACCTTTCACGTTGTGAATATTTCCCGTTTCTGCCCTGAAGAATTTTTTGAATACTTTTTTCTTGGTCTGTGGATTCATACCAATTCCTGAATCTTTTATCCAAATATGGATTTTGTGGTCCTGATTTTTTGTTCCAATCTCAATTTCGGGTTTTTCTATTGAATATTTGATTGAATTGTCGAATAAATTAAAAATTGCATTTAAAAAATGGACTTCGTCGATTTCAGCTATATCGTTGATTGCCTTTAAATCGATTTTTAAAGTGCCGTTTTTCTCATCAATTTGTAATTGAATATGCTCTGCAGCTTTTTGAAGTATTTCGTTTATATGATTGGTTTGCGCATTAATATCCAATTCATGTTTACCGAATAAAGAAAGTTGAAGAATATTTTCCACTTGTTTGTTCATTCGAAAGTTCTCATCTTTTATAATTGATGTGAAGTATCTGATTCTATCAGGATCTCCGATTATTTTTGGATTATTGATAGAATCTGAAGCTAGTGCTATGGTAGCAATTGGGGTTTTAAATTCGTGAGTGATGTTATTGATAAAATCAGATTTGATATCATTAATACGCTTTTGTTTTAAGATGAAAAAAATTGCATTACCAAAGGTGAAAATAATAAACAGGGTGAAAATTGCAGATAGTATCAGTAATGAAAAAATGGATTTGTAAATAAAATTGAATGAGTCAGGAAAAAGCAGAGATAGTTTATGATTTGATAAAAAAATATCATTTGGGAATAAATTTACCTGATGATTCGAAGCAACTAGTTCTGAATTTAAACTGGAGTCAGATGAAAGGACAATGTTCTTTGTTTTATCATCAATTACGGCATAATCGAATTCGGTATTAATATCAAAAGAGGTTAAGCTTTCTCGAATGTCATTGGGTAAATCCTTTTCATTGATTCGATCTTTGATAGTAATATCCTTAGAATTGAATTCATAGACAACTTTTTCAAAAATGTTTTCAATTTGCTCTTCTTTTTTTCTCGCTCTAATTATGGTATCATTGGTAGTTACTTGTATATCAATATTTAGAGATGAATCAAGATTTGTTTTTGGCTGCCAAAATTTGATGGATTTACTTTTAGGATTTTTGCCCGATACTATTAATTGTGTATCAGAACTAGTTACATTATTTTGTTTCCCGTTGATTTTCCGGGTTGTTTTTATGTGGATATGATGATCATTTTTGTGATTCTTCTCATCAAGAAATTGTTTAATTTCATGAATTTCAATATTGCCAACTTTAACATCGGTGGCAGAATTCAGACCTTCTGAGATTAAAAAAACGGATTCTTCCTTTTCAAGATTAGTGACAATTTTGTGTAAAGCTTTATTAATATTTGAAGCAAAAGTCTGCTCCTGAATTT
Organism: Labilibaculum manganireducens; assembly: GCF_002843385.1. Lineage (GTDB taxonomy): Bacteria > Bacteroidota > Bacteroidia > Bacteroidales > Marinifilaceae > Labilibaculum > Labilibaculum manganireducens. The sequence continues at coordinate 13,002 of NZ_MVDE01000056.1, read as the reverse complement.
CGATTGCATTTTTTATCCAGAGAATTTGAACTCCAATAATCCCAATTAATGAAATTGACATTAGGAGGATTAAACTGGTGATAATTTTTCTGCTCATTGTGATTTTTATATAGATATCTGAAGATATAATTCAAATATACAAAGAGCAAGATTCATTATTGGTTAATGGCTTCCTAATAAGTCTTAATGAAAAGTTAAAGTAAAAAAAAGGACTATAAAAGTCCCATTTCCTTTACTCTAAGTAAATCTTCGGGAGTATCTATTCCAATCGATTCATGTTCTGTTGTTTCTGTTTGTATCCAATATCCATTCTCAAGCCAACGTAATTGCTCTAAAGATTCTGATAATTCTAATTTGCTTTGTTCTAGTTTAGTAACTTTCATTAAAGCATCAAATCGGTAGGCGTACATCCCTATGTGTTTGTAGAAAGTATTTTGAGACAGCCATTTATTCTGATCTTCACCGCGAACAAACGGGATTGGTGACCGGCTGAAATATAAGGCGCGATTATCCTTAGCAGTTACTACCTTAACTTTGTTTTGATCAAAAATTTCAGCAGTATTTGTAATTGCTTTTATTAATGTTGCAATTTCGGTAGCCGGATTATTGAAGCAGGATTTTAAAGAATTAATTTGTTCAGGCTGAATAAAAGGCTCATCGCCCTGAATGTTAATGACTACGTCGAAATCAAGTTTTAAATTTTGGGTGATAATATTAGCCGCTTCAGCAATCCGATCGGTTCCGCTTTGATGATTTGGAGAGGTCATGATTATTTTTCCTCCAAAACTCGTAACAGCTTCCTCTATTCTTTTATCATCAGTAGCAACATAAACATGATCAAGTGCTTTAAGAGCCTGTTCGTATACTTTTTGAATCATGGGTTTGCCGTTAATATCGGCCAAAGGTTTACCAGGAAACCTTGTAGATGCATATCTTGCAGGTATAATTCCTAAGAATTTCATTCTTGTTTTATTTTGCGTGTTTTAATTTAATGGCAAAGTAAACAAAAATTCAGAACCTTCCCCTAGTTTGCTATGAGCCATTATTTTTCCACCATGACCGTTCACAATTTTTTTAGCGATAGCTAAACCTAAACCAGTACTACTTTCATTAGCTGTAGTTTTTGCACTGGTTGTTCCAAATTCTGTAAATAAATTTTTTACTTCCTGATCTGGAATACCAACTCCCTGATCAGTAACTGATATTTCAATATATGAATCGTTCTTTTTAAGAATGACAGATATTGTTGTATCTGGGTTAGAGTATTTAATAGCATTACTTAATAGATTGTGCAATACTTGCTCAATTTTATTTTTGTCGATCCAAATTGAGTTAATACTTATTGTTGGATTAAAATTGATTTGGATGTTCTTTTTTTTTGCGAAAATCTTATTGATTTTTATTGCATTTTCAATTATTTCCTGAATGTTCTGTTCCTTTTTATCCAATTTGAGTTTACCCAGTTCAATTTTGGAGATATCTAATAGCTCATTAATCAGGTCAAGGGAAAACTGACTGCTGTCTTTTATTAATTCCATGAATTCAATTCTATCATCATCGGAAAAATCATGATACGAATCTAGGAGCAGATTGGAAAAGGATTTTATTGCGCCAATAGGATTACGAAGGTCGTGTGCGGCTATACCCAGAAATTTTGATTTTTGCTCATTAAGTACACGAAGTATTTCATTCTGTTCTTCAAGTTTATTCCTGCTATTCTCCAACTCAGTATGGTCATCAATAATTACCAGAATATATTCATTTCCACCATATTGTATGTGCCGGGTTGAGTACGAGAAATGTTTGGTTTCTTTTTGGTTATTTGAGTAAAATCCTCGGGTAAGTTTTTTATCATTTGTTGGAACTTTTTGGCACATGGTAAGCAGAAGATCACTTCTCAATTTACAGTTTTTGCAATGAGAGGTTTCTCCACATAATGCATTTTCATCAACGGTGTATTGACATCCTAAGGAATTTCCACATAATTTATCAAGTACCTTTTCTTCTCTTTTTTGAAAGAGGAGTGTAAAAGACTCGTTTACACTTTTAACGCGGGTATGCTTATCCAGAATAAATATTGCTGATGTTATATTGTTGAATAAAATATTTAAAAATTCATTTGATTCTTTAAGACTTTTAAGATTGATTGACATTGGCTCTTGGATTTTACTCTGTACAACACGAATTATTACGGAAATTGCACGAAAAAGATACTGAAAATTAACAATCTTTAAAGATATTAATTAGGCAGAATGGCCGTCTAAATCTAAAAAGTAGTAATTTTGTCAGGTAGCATGATAAAATTTCATGTTTTTCATTTAGGTAACAATCAAATTAGATTTTTTTGATGGATATACAAACAATTAAACATCGTTTCTCAATTATCGGGAATACATATTCTTTAAATAGATCGCTTGACATTGCTATTCAGGTTGCCCCTACTGATTTATCGGTATTAATTACAGGAGAGAGTGGAACCGGAAAAGAAGTGTTTCCTCAAATAATACATCAATTCAGCTCACGAAAACATGCTCCGTATATAGCTGTGAATTGCGGCGCTATTCCGGAAGGGACTATTGATTCAGAATTATTTGGACACGAAAAGGGTGCATTTACGGGAGCCTTATCAGATCGAAAAGGATATTTTGAGGTAGCCAATAAAGGAACAATTTTCTTGGATGAGATTGGTGAACTTCCATTATCAACGCAAGTTCGTTTGTTACGTGTTTTAGAAACCGGTGAGTTCATTAAAGTTGGTTCGTCAAAGGTTTTAAAATCAGATGTAAGAGTTGTTGCTGCAACAAATCTTAATATTCCTAAAGCTGTAAAAGATGGTAAGTTTAGAGAGGATTTGTATTACCGTTTAAATACTGTACCTATCAACATGCCGCCTTTGCGCGAGAGACAAGAGGATATTTATCTGCTGTTCCGAAAATTTGCACAGGATTTTGCTGAAAAATATAGAATGCCGCCTTTGCGGCTTGATTCCGGAGCTCAACAGTTATTGAAGTCTTATCGCTGGCCTGGGAATATTCGACAATTGAAAAATATTACAGAACAGGTTTCCATCATTGAAAAAGAAAGGCAAATTGGTGCTGACATATTGAGGAACTATCTTCCAAGGAATGATGAACATATGTTACCCGCTATTTATACTGATACGTCTAAAAAAGATCAGGCTTTTTCTTCAGAAAGGGAGATACTTTACAAGGTTCTTTTTGATATGAAAAAGGACATGACTGATTTGAAAAAGTTAGTGTTTGAGCTGATGCAAACAAGTGGGGATTCTTCGTCTTTGCAAAAGGATAATGCTTTACTTATAAGGAAACTGTATGAAGATCAGGAGATTGACATTCTTCATCATCAATCTTCGGCGCAAACTTCTACTACTGTTTCATCTCCTAAAGATTCAGTAATTCAAGACACCGAGGAATTTGTTGAGGAATCTTTATCGCTTGAAGATAAGGAGGTTGAATTGATCAGGAAAGCACTGGAGAAGCACAACGGAAAACGGAAGTATGCTGCGCAGGACTTAGGAATATCTGAGCGGACACTGTATCGTAAAATCAAAGAATACGATATCAACTAATATTCACAATTTATTGTTATTTTTATTTCCCAATATATGAAACGTCCGTGACAGGCAATTGTGACCCACAGGGGCATGATTATTCGTTCATGGTAAGTTCCGTATGGGAACTAAAAAACAAATTATAATCATATGAATTTAATTAAAGTCTTGTTTTTAAGTTTTTGTGTTGCCTTTGTGGTAACAGCATGTAAGGTGTCCTATTCATTTACAGGAGGAACACTATCGACTGATGTGAAAACTTTTTCTGTTCAGTTTTTTCCTAATAGAGCTCCCCTTGTAAATCCTAATTTGAGTAATCAGTTTACTGAGGCACTTAAAGAAAAATTTCGTGGACAAACTACTTTAGATGAAATTGTTGATGGGGAAGGTCATTTGAATTTTGAAGGAGAAATAACCGGATACAGAACTCAGGCTTTAGATGTTACTGCGGATGATATTTCTGCAACCAATCGATTAACGGTTACTGTAAAAGTTCGTTTCACAAACGAAATAGAGCCTGATAATGATTTTGATAAGAGCTTTTCTGCCTTTCGGGATTTTGATAGTACCAAACAGTTAAGTGATGTGGAAGAAGGATTAGTGGCAGAGATTTTAGAAGACATTATTGATGATATATACAATGAAGCGGTTGTAAACTGGTAAAAAATGGATCAAAGTTTATTACAGGATTGGATTAGAAATTCAGCGAAAATGGATCGGAACAGTCATCGGGAATTAAAAAGTCTGATTGACCAATATCCTTATTTTCAGACTGCTCATCTACTCTTGTTGAAAAACTTGCATGATAGCCAAAGTATTCGGTTTAAAGAAGAGTTGAGAAATTCAGCTTTGTACATTCCAGACCGGCGTCAGTTGTTTTTGTTAATTCAAGATCAAATTAAGATACAATCCCGTTTTAAAAGCAGCGAAAAAATACTTATTGCTCCAGAAATATCAGAGCCTGTTACACAAGCGGAAAGTACAGATCTTCTGATCGATGAAAAGTCACTTACATCGGAAATAGAAGCAGAGGAGCGGGATGAATTGTTTCAATTATCAGAGGAGTCGGAAGTAATGGATTCTGAGGTTTTGAATGATCAGAATAATCCTGTGGAATCTGAAAATTTGTTTGCTGCAAATGATGAAATTTTGGAGATTGCTGATTCTGAAAACAAAAAAGAGGAATCAACAGCGAAAACTGAGAAGTCACAAACAGAAAAGCAGTTGAGCGACTCGGAATTATTGGTGGCGGCAACAGAGGTTTATCATATTGGTTTTGGTGGTAATTTATATACTTTATCAGAAGAACCAAATATTAGGAAAACAGAATCGGATAAGGATGAAAGTCACACCTTTACAGATTGGATGACAGTTGTTAATAAAAAGGACAGTAATGAAGTTTATTCAGATTCAGATAAGGAAAAATCGAAAAAAGGAATTGATCTGATTGATAGTTTTATTCAAAATGAACCAAGAATAAGCAGGAACATTAAAGTTGTTGATAAACAAGAGGATATTTCATTGGGAAGTTTAGAGGATAAAGATGGTTTTATTAGTGAAACTTTGGCCTCTATCTACGTGAAACAGAAACTGTTCGATAAGGCTATTGCTGTTTATGACAAATTAGTTTTGAAAAATCCCGAAAAAAACGCTTACTTTGCGAGTCAGATTGAGAGAATAGAAAAATTAAAAAATAGTAAATAAGATAAGTATGTATACCTTTGTTTTAGTATTGATCTTTATTGTTTGTGTACTTTTAGTGTTAATCGTATTAGTACAGAACTCTAAAGGAGGTGGATTAGCTTCAAACTTTTCATCCTCAAACCAAATTATGGGAGTTAAGAAAACAACTGATTTTCTTGAGAAAGCAACCTGGGGTTTGGCCGGAAGTTTATTAGTTCTTTGTCTTTTAGCTGCGATGACTATTGATCGTGGTGAAGTAGAAGGTCAGAAATCACAAATTGAGCAGCAATTGCAGGAAACTGAAACTGCTACCGATGTTCCTACTTTCCCTACTGAAGCTCCTTCTACCGAAAAGGATACAGCAAAATAAGAAAAGAAAAATATCATTGATATAAATAAATGTCAGTATGTCATATCATACTGACATTTTTTTTGTCTTGTTATCGTTCTGTTTTTCAGTATATTTATTCATTCCCAGTTGAAATGTTGATAAGTCTTTTTCGCATTTGTTATTGATGTTTTAAAATAGGAACAGTATTGCGGCAATATTGTCAATGAATTTCTTTTGGCATGAATTGTGAAAGAGAATGAATCATAAATTGTAATTTAAAACTTAAAATATTTTGAAAATGGCAGACTTAAAAGGTAGAATTCTTGCTGGTAAAATTTTGGTTGAAGCTATTAAAGCTGAAGAAAAAACTGCAAGTGGTATCATTATTCCGGATGCTGCAAAAGAAAAGCCAATGCAAGGTAAAGTAGTATTGGTTGGTTCTGATAAGAAAGATGAACCAATGGAATTAAAAATTGGAGATACGGTTTTTTATGGCAAATATTCAGGAACAGAACTGGTAATTGATGGAGATGATTATCTGTTAATGTCTCAGTCAGACGTTTTGTACATTGCATAATTAATTACACAAACTTTCAAAATTAAGTAAGAAATGGCTAAAGAAATTAAATTTAATATAGAAGCCCGCGACCTTTTAAAAAAGGGTGTTGATGAGTTGGCAAATGCAGTAAAAGTAACTTTAGGACCTAAGGGTAGAAATGTTGTGATTGATCGCAAGTTTGGTGCTCCTCAGATTACAAAAGATGGAGTTACTGTTGCAAAGGAAATTGAATTGGCTGATGCAGGAGCGAATATGGGTGCTCAGATGGTTAAGGAAGTAGCTTCGAAAACCGGTGATGATGCTGGTGATGGAACTACGACAGCAACTGTTTTGGCGCAATCTATCGTAAATGTTGGATTGAAAAATGTAACAGCCGGTGCGAATCCAATGGATTTAAAACGTGGTATTGATATTGCCGTCGCCGCTGTTGTTGCTAACATTAAAGAGCAAGCTCAGGAAGTTGGGGATAACTTCGACAAGATCAAGCAAGTTGCTAAAATTTCTGCAAATAATGACGAGACTATTGGTGCACTGATTGCTGAGGCAATGGAAAAAGTGAAAAAAGAAGGTGTAATTACTGTTGAAGAGGCAAAAGGAACTGAAACTTACGTGAAAGTGGTTGAAGGAATGCAATTTGACAGAGGATACATCTCTCCGTATTTCATTACCGATCCTGAAAAAATGGAAGCTGATTTGGAGAATCCATATATTTTATTGTACGACAAGAAAATTTCTACAATGAAAGAGTTAATGCCGGTTCTTGAACCAGTTGCTCAATCAGGTCGTCCGTTAATGATTATTGCAGAAGATGTAGAAGGCGAGGCATTGGCCACTTTGGTTGTGAATCGTTTAAGAGGTTCGTTAAAAGTTGCTGCTGTTAAGGCTCCTGGTTTTGGCGACAGAAGAAAAGAAATGTTGGAAGATATTGCTATTCTTACCGGCGGAGTTGTTATTTCTGAAGAAAAAGGAATGAAATTGGAGCAGGCAACCTTGGAAATGCTTGGTCAATCAGAAAAAATTACCATTGATAAAGAAAACACAACGATTGTAAATGGAAGTGGAGAAAAAGATGGTATTGTTGCCCGTGTTTCTCAAATCAAAACTTTAATCGAGAATTCAACTTCTGATTACGACAAAGAAAAACTTCAGGAAAGATTAGCCAAATTAGCTGGTGGTGTTGCTGTACTTTATGTTGGAGCAGCTTCTGAAGTTGAAATGAAAGAGAAAAAAGATCGTGTTGACGATGCATTGAGTGCTACTCGTGCTGCTGTGGAAGAAGGAATTGTTCCTGGAGGTGGCGTAGCTTACATTCGTGCAATTGCTGCTTTAGAAAACCTTAAAGGTGAGAACGAGGACGAAACAACAGGTATCGAGATTATAAAGCGTGCTATTGAAGAGCCATTGCGTCAGATTGTTGCCAATGCTGGTGGCGAAGGTGCAGTTGTGGTTGATAAGGTGAGAGCTGGAAAAGGAGACTTTGGTTACAATGCCCGCATTGGAGAATATCAGAATCTATTTGAAACCGGTGTTATTGATCCTGCTAAAGTATCTCGTGTAGCTCTTGAAAATGCAGCTTCAATAGCTGGTATGTTTTTAACTACCGAATGTGTTTTGATTGAAATAAAGGAAGATGCTCCTGCTATGCCAATGGGTGGCGGAATGGGTGGTGGAATGCCTGGTATGATGTAATCATTCTTCATCTGGAATATAGAAGGCGGCTGTTTGGCCGCCTTTTTTATTTTCTTTACTTACGTATCAATAAAGGAGGTAATAGAATTTTTTCTTTGATTAGTCGTTTATTTAGCCTTCTGCTCATACTCCTGTAAATTGTGTTGGCATCATCCCATTGCGTGCCCGAAGAATAAATTTTACCAACCCAAAAAGGCTGCATACTATTTATATCTATTAAGTAGGCTTGAAATACAGCTTTCGGACTTTCTGATTTTTTTATTTCCCCACAATTACTAATTCTTTCGCTTACCTCATAATAGTAATCTGTTTCATTGATAAGAAGAATTGCTTCAGTATCACATTTGCGTAAAGTTGAAATAAAATTATTGTAATTAATATCAATATTTACCTTGAATTCGTCTTTTGATGATGTGATTGGAGTTCTTGGATTGGATATTTCATTTTTAAGAGCATTCTCCATAAGCCTTCTGCTATCCATCGATTTCAGATCATTAATATCATCCCTGAAATATTTATCGTAAGTTTCTTCATTTAATGTTTTAACATTTATTTCATTAAAAACCGTAATTACAAATATTTTGTGATATTGTTCCTTTGGCTTTTCAATGTTTTGAAAAGATACATATGAACTTGCGCATCCACTTAAAAGAATAGAAATACAGACTGTTAGCAGGCGTTTCATGATTTGTATTTTTGTGTATACTAAATAGAATTCTTTATGTATATGACAGTTTCATGACGGGATACACGTATTCTGAATTGTGATTTTTTTTCATTATGACTATTTAAATAGTTGTACAACTATAAAAATAGTCATACATTAGCGCCATGAAAGAATTAACAAAGGCGGAAGAACAAGTCATGCAATATTTATGGAAGCTGGAAAAAGCTTTTCTTAAAGATATTATTGAGAAATTTCCAAATCCAAGACCAGCATATACAACAATATCAACTGTGGTTCGGGTTTTGGTAAAAAAGGGAATAATCGGTTTTACAACTTATGGGAAAGTAAATCAGTATTATCCATTAATCTCTAAAAGAGCTTACACTCGTGCGTTTATGAAAGGAGTAATGAAGAGTTTCTTTAATGATTCGGTTGGAGGATTTACTTCCTTTTTTACTCGCGAACAGGATTTATCACTTTCGGAATTGGAGGAAATGAGAGCTCTAATTGAGGAACAAATTCATAATAAGAAGAAAAATGGCTGAGTTTGGAATTTATTTGCTGGAATCCAGCATTTGTTTGGCTGGATTTTATTTCATCTACAAATTATTTTTGTCCGGAGATACTTTTACAAGCAGAAATAGATACTATCTCCTGTTTGTTACATTTCTTTCGTTGATTATACCTCTGTTAAGTTTTTCATTTCAGACTGAGAATTTTTCTGCAGCCAATAAATTTGTATGGGAATTTGAACAGTCATTTCAAACAGAAATTTTGCAATCAAATGAATTGGAGTCAGAAACACCTTTATTTTCTATGATTTCATTTGTATGGATTTTGTATTTTTTAGGAGTTTCTGTTTCTTTTTTCCGGATTGCTAAACATGTATTTCATCTCTTTAAATTAATAAAAGCCAATGAAATAAGAATTTATAATGGTTTAAAAATTGTATCGGTAAATGAAAATTCTTCGCCGTATTCTTTCTTTGGGTACATATTTTTGAATCAACAAATACTAACCGAATCGGAACAAGAACATGTTCTTTTGCACGAATCCATTCATGCCAGACAATTTCATTCTCTCGATTTATTGTTTGTTGAGTTAGTGAAAATGGTTTTATGGTTTAATCCTTTCATTTATTTAATAAATCGATCATTGATCGAAATGCATGAATACTTGGCCGATCGGGAATGTTTTAATGAAGGAATTGACAAGGTGTATTATCAAACCTTACTACTAAGAAATGTAGAACGTCAAATGATGTTTGCTTTAACCAGTTCCTTTAATTCATCGTTAACTTTAAAAAGAATTAAAATGATCAAAAAAATAGATACATCTAAATTAGCACATCTTAAAATTATTTTGGTAATCCCAGTGGTTTTAATCAGTTTATTAAGTTTTAGCTTTTCAGAATCAATTCCACGATTGTCAGAGGGGAATTTTGATAATTTTTATCCACTGGAATCGCTTGCCTTTCCATTAAAATCAGGCGATCAAATTTACATTTCTTCCGGGTACGGAGAACGAATTCATCCGATTACCAAAAAGAAAGGATTTCATAATGGAATGGATATTGCCGCGCCAAAAGGAACATCAATTCTTTCCGTTTCGGATGGGATTGTTACCAAGGTGAACAACCAATTTGTACAGGGAAAAGGATATGGTCGTTTTGTAATTGTAGATCATCAGAATGGGTTTTCCAGTTTGTATTCTCAGATGGATTCCTATTCTGTAAAAGAAGGCCAGAAGATATCAAAAGGAGATCTTGTTGGAACAATTGGAACATCAGGTTTGACAACTGGTCCTCATTTGCATTTTGAGCTTAAAAAGGATGGAAAACTTGTAAATCCGGCAGACTTTTTTGGAAAGGATTTGTCTGCTTATCTGAAATAAAAAAAGGGGATCGAACGATCCCCCTTTCCTATTATCTCTTGTTTTTTTCTATTTTTTCCATAATGATTTCCTGTACAGGCCGGTTCTCAATTTTTGAATCCAGCCACGACATGATATCCAAATATAAAAAAGCTCTTTTCTCGAAAGGATCATTAACCCATTTTTGTAAATCAATTCTTGATTTTTTCAATTCATCTTTCAATTGGTCCGGACTTATCGAACTTAGTTTTCTAAGGAAACGAAGGATGTATTTTTGAACTTCCTGTAAATCGTCCATTTTTGCCAGAAAACGATAAGTTGACCGTATTTGGTATTCCAAGAGTTCTGTATTTTCCAACTCGTAATGGCTAATCAGATTTAATATTCTGCCAAAGCAATGAATATCGCCGCGAAGCGTGGTATCTTTTACATCTGAAATTCGATTCAAATATTTAATTGCCTCTTTGTATTGTCCATTGCCGAAATATAAACATGCAATTTTATAATAGAAAACCAAGGCGCGGTGATTGTCCATTCCAAATTTATTCTCTTCAAGAAAATGTTCAATTTTTGGAATTAAGTGTATTCCCTTATTAAATGTTCCATCCATAAAATGCCTGTTTATACGGTGTACATACAGGAACATATTTAAAAGTATATTTAAATTTGAATTGTGCTGGAATTGTTCTTCATGCTCCAGTTTTCTTAATAAGCGCAGGTTCTTTTTAAACGTAGTTACATGATTTGTGTAAAAGAGAGCTGCCAAAACATTGTTCAGTCCTTTCAGATACAAATCGGTATGAATATGAATCATCTCGGGATTTGTTTGAAAAAGATCAACCCATTTTTGTGCATATTTATAGCACATTAAAAAATCCTGAACAATTAAATAATACCAAACGTAGGACTGGAACAAATACAATTTCTCAAAGAAACTTAAGGATTGAATATCATAGGGATGTAAGTTGGTGTTAAAAAATTCTTTCACCATCAATAAATCTTTCTCGTTTCGGACATACCCAACTTTAAGATATAAGCCATAAAGCCGAATCGACATGTTTGAGAAGAATACAACTCCATCCATAATTTTACTGATTTCAGTTGCTTCCCGGGTAATTTCTTCGGCTCTGTTTTCAATACTTTTAGTAACGTACTGCGATTCTAATAACTTCTCGAATTGGACAATTTCAAATACCAGAATATTCTTCTTGTTTTTTCGGGCCAGGGCTTTCGTTTTATCAAGTATTCTTAAGCTTTGCTGATACAAGCCTTTGTTGTACAGAACTTTTGCATGATCAATCTGTTCACGGATACTGATGCTGATATCATGATTGATCTGCGTTAACCGGAGGCTGGTAAGAAGTTGTTTGTACAAGTGTGCCTTTAGATTAGGAAGCTGAGATTGCTTTATTTCTTTTGCTTTTTTTAAAATGATGGTCTCATTGTAGTCATCCATTTTATCCAAAACATCGAAAAGTTGTAAAAATTTGGTCTCCTTTTCACTGCTAATTCTATTGGCATACAATTTAAAATTTCGTTTCTCCGATTTCGAAATCGATTTAATTAATTGAAACAGAGGGTCTATTTGTTGTTTAGGCATTGTAAAAGATGTGTAAGTTAACTGTTTGGTAAACAGTGTAATTTTCAATATTCATTTTGCTTGAACTTCGTAGTTTGTATTAAAAAACGATTTTCGTAATCTCAATTCATGAGCTACATTTGAATCATCAAATCAAGAGAATGATTCAATTAAATAATCTTGAAACGGAACATGAATACAACAAATCTGTTATCAAAATTAACAAAATCCGAGAGACTGGAAACAGTTATCGGATTAAATCAAGCTCTTGAATGTATTGGAGTCGATCAAATTAACAAAGATCTCAGTCGAAATCAGGCTATTGAAATTGGGAATGTGATTGTTGATAAATTTGCTGGCGTAATGAATTTAACCAAATTGGTGGAATCCATTAAAGAAGTGGTTTCAGTTGAAGAATTGGAGGCATTTAGAAAAGAATTGTCAGGCAAATTAAATTCTGTTGTTACAAATACAACGAAAGCTCCAATTCATCAGAAACGTATGGCTGCTTTAAAGAGTAGTTTTGAGGAAATTTCTGGTGACAACGTACTTTGAAAACCATTTGTAGTTGTTAATTCAATTGCAATTTTTTAGAGAGTTGGTAACACTATCCCCCTTGTGTTATTAATGATCTAACTATTAACCAAACATGAAGAATACTAAGTTGTGATGGTTCTGTGAGGAAATGAACGATTTCTTTTTGGCTTGTTAGTAAATATTTACGAATGATCCAATCCGTTAGAATTAGTAGTTTAAAAGTAAGTTAGGTGTGATTATACTTTTTTGAGAAACATTCCATGCTTAATCGGATCTCTTAGATTCTTCTTGTTATTATTTAGACCATCTTTTTGATTATGTTTTAATATTAGTTGTGATAACCGGCAAGATTCTTCTTGTCCGGTTTTTTTTATGGAATGTTTTGAGTAACAATAGTTCGTTAAGTTTTATGCAGCTATTAAACCAAAATTATTGAGTTGCCTGACTTTTTCTTTATTTTTCTTCGTGTTTGGGTTTATCCCAAACACAATTAAAAATCTATCCATTAGTAATT
>NZ_MVDE01000055.1 GCF_002843385.1 Labilibaculum manganireducens | reverse complement strand
GAATACGAGGGATTATCAGCCATTGAAGTTTACTTTTACTCACAGGGAAAGACGTAAGCCATTGCCCGAAATGTAAAAAAGGCAGAATTTTATGCAGAGCTTTGCCAAAACCAGAAACCTGATCGATTGGGTGATCAAAAAGTTCTTTGAATTTTAAAAAGTAAATTTAATAGCATTAGCTAAAAGGGTAAACTATGCATTATTCAAAGCAAAAAATCCTTATGAAACACTCTGGTTTCCTAACTTACACAGCAAACAGAAGGTCCGAAACCTCTTGCGAAAAAACAAAACAATTAAATACCCATAGCTCCGGCGGCATTGTCCAATTCTATTTTATCCTTTATTTGGAACTATTCTGAGAAGTAAAAATCAGTGTTCTAAATAATGTTTTGTTAATTTTAAAAAACGAAAGGATAAAACACTTTTACGTTGTGTGCAACCCTAAAAAACCTTTCGGCGACAATTTCCTACCCGATTGACAAGACAAAAAACAAATTCCCCAACGCACAAAACAACACATTTGCAAGCCCCGACACACAAACCGACACTTTGGCTTGCAAAAGAGTTGTTTTCTTCCCACCGCACCCGCTTCGTGGATAAGTTATCGGTCAATATGAACTTCTGACCAAAATAAATTGAACCTCTGACCAAATTAAACTACTTGTAATCAGTATACATTTGTATCATTAATAATTTAAAAAAATACGCGATGAGCAAAAAAGTAGTTTTAATAACAGGTGGAACAACAGGTATTGGTAAAGCAACCGCTTTACATTTTGCTAAAAATGGTTTCAATGTAGTTGTAACAAGCAGAGATGAGAACAAAGAAGCTCTAATAATTTCTGATTTCAAACAAAGTGGTTTAGACGTAACATTCTTTCCTTTAGATGTAACTAATGAAGAACAAGTAGAATTGGTAATTTCAAAAACTGTTCAAAAATTTGGTAAATTAGATTCTATTGTAAACAATTCTGGAATTTCATTAGGTGGTGCTGTTTTAGGAGAAACAATATCAGATGATTTAAAGAAAATGCTCGACACCAATGTGATGGGGGTTTATTATGGAATGAAATATGCGATTAAAGCAATGGAAAAAACTGGTGGCGGAACAATCGTAAATTTAGCTTCAATTGCAGGTTTAAATGGTTTGTATGCAACGGCACAATACAACGCTTCAAAACATGCAGTTGTTGGGTTAACAAAGGGTGCCGCAATAGATTATGCGACAAAAGGAATCCGTATAAATGCAGTTGCACCGGGAGCTATTAAAACTGCTGTTTTTCAAAGTGCATTAGATGCTGGCACTTATCGAATAGAAGATATTGAAGGAATTCATCCAATGAACAGACTTGGCGAAGTTGAAGATATTGCTAAGGCAATTTACTTCTTGGCATCTGATGAAAATACTTTTATGACAGGGGCTGTATTAAGTATTGATGGAGGATACAATGCAAAATAATTTCGTTGAAAATTAAAATGTTTTTGCACTAAATAAAAAGCCAAGATTTATCATTAAACTGGTGAATCATAAATATTCACTAAAAAATTATATAATGAGCAAAAAAGTAGTTTTAATAACAGGAGCATCTTCGGGTATTGGCAAAACCACCGCAAAAGATTTGGCACAAAAAGGCTTCACCGTTTATGGTGTTGCAAGAAACGTAGCAAAAATGAACGACCTAAAAGAGTTTGGCGTGAACGTTCTCGAAATGGATGTTACCAACGAGCAATCAATGGTAAACGGCATTAACCAAATTTTTGAAAAAGAAGTACGTATTGATGTGTTAATTAACAATGCTGGATTTGGTTCTTATGGTTCAGTAGAAGAAGTGCCAATGAGTGAAGTAAAGTATCAAATGGAAGTAAATCTATTCGGTGCAGCAAGGGTTACGCAATTAGTTTTACCCAAAATGATTGAAAACCACTATGGTAAAATTGTAAACATTTCTTCTATCGGCGGAAAAATTGCATCGCCTCTGGGAGGTTGGTATCATGCAAGTAAATTTGCATTGGAAGCACTGAGCGATAGTTTAAGAAACGAAGTTCGCCAATTTGGGGTAGATGTAATTGTTGTTGAACCGGGCGGAATTAAAACCGAATGGGGAAGCATAGCAACCAATAACATGCTAAAAGTTTCTGGACAAGGTCGCTACAAACAAATGGCTGAAAATTTCGCCAACATGCTAAATTCAGTAGATGAAAACTCAGGTTCAGAGCCAAAACTAATTGCCGATGTTATTTATGAGGCTATTACAACCGAAGAACCCGAAACCCGATACGCAGCAGGTTTTATGGCAAAGGAATTGTTGGATATGCGTAAGAACATGTCAGATAAGGAATTTGACAATGCATCACTTAGCCAATTGGGATTTTAGATAAGGTAAAAATAAAAAATATGAATAATAAATGGTCAATTAGTGATATGCCAGACCAGAGCGGACGTGTTGTATTGATAACAGGTGCTAATAGTGGTCTTGGTCTAGCAAGTGCAATCGAGTTTGCACGCAGAAACGCACATGTAATCATGGCATGCCGTAACCCCGAGAAAGCTCAGGAAGCTGTAAAATATCTATTAAACTTGGTTCCTAATGCATCAGTAGATGTCTTAGCACTGGATTTAGGCGATTTGAAATCG
Source organism: Labilibaculum manganireducens (assembly GCF_002843385.1). Taxonomy (GTDB): domain Bacteria; phylum Bacteroidota; class Bacteroidia; order Bacteroidales; family Marinifilaceae; genus Labilibaculum; species Labilibaculum manganireducens. Next base: position 14,097 of record NZ_MVDE01000055.1, on the reverse strand, counting down.
ATTCGTGCTTTTGCAGAAATTGTAAACGAGCGTTATGAAAAGTTAGATATTCTAATGAATAATGCTGGGGTGATGATTCCACCTTACGGTAAAACAAAAGACGGTTTTGAAACACAATTTGGAACAAATTACTTAGGCCATTTTGCACTTACGGGATTGTTGTTGCCAAAAATAATCAAAACCCCTGCAAGTCGCATTATTACGTTGAGTAGCAGTTCGTATTATTTGAATAATGGTAAAATTAATTTTGATGATTTGCAAAGTGAGAAGAAATATGGAAAGTGGAGTGCTTACGCCCAAAGTAAACTTGCTATCCTTCTCTTTATGCGTGTATTACAGCTTAAGCTTGACGACATGAACGCAGAAACGATAAGTGTAGCCAGCGACCCTGGTGCTGCTATGACTAATCTGCAAAAAATGAATAAAGGCGTAAGCCGTGGAGAAGCTAAGGGAGATTCAATAACATTGTCAGGTTCCGCTCAGTCGCATGCTATTTATCAGTTATATGCAGCCACAGCTCCAGATGTTCAGGGAGGAGAATACTTTCAGCCTCGATGGATATTGTGGGGGAGGGTAAAACTTGGCAAGCTCAATAAACGCGCTCGCAATATGGATAATGCTGTACGTTTATGGAAAATAGCGGAAGAACTTACAAATGTTCATTATTAAAATTAGGAATAATTTTAACTTGTATAACTAATACTTTGGAAATTTAATTATGATAGAATACACATTAGATTGGTACAACGGAGAAATTTTTGAAGGAAAATTCATTCTCGGGTTTGGGGTGTTTCTCCTCATTTCTGCCGTACTATTTCATATTTACGGTAATTTGCCTTCGGCAAAAGCCTTGCTAATTCCTTTAATTGTTATTGGCTTGTTTTTTACTTCGATTGGCGTTGGTGGGATATATTCAAACAGTAAAAAAGTAGCTAAGGTTGAAGAAATCTACCTACAAAATCAAGGAGAATTTGTTGATTCAGAAATCGCACGAGTAGAAGGTTTTCAATACTTATATCCGATGTCTATTGGCATAAGTTTGACTAGCTTTCTTATCGCTATCGGATTGTTATATTTTGTAAAGAATGTGCAATGGCAAGCAATTGCAATTGCGCTCATCCTTTTAGGTTCAGCCTTTGCAGCAATTGATTATTTCTCGAAAGAAAGAGCCAGAATTTATTACGAAAAATTGATTTCAGAATGAATTTATTATATTTAACAACTACAGGAAAACCTAATAGGCAATAAAAGAAAAATAAATGGAAGATAATATCCTGTTTAGTTGCGAAAAGAAAAAGAAATTTACAAGCGAACAAGTTGTACTTGAGCATACTCTGAGCTACGTTGTGTCAGGTAAAGTAGAATTACACTTTGCCAACAAAAAAGTGGTTGCCCAAAAGGGGAATGTTGCTCTTATTCGTAAGAATGAATTGGTGAAAGCTATAAAATATCCTGACGAAAACGGACTCCCTTGTAAATCAATCAATATCTTTCTAGCACAAGATGTTTTAAGAGCTTATGCCAAACTGAATAAAATTGAACAGCAGGAAAAGTATTTTGGTACATCCTTAATTGACCTAACTGGGGATAAATTCTTAAAGTCATACATTGAATCATTATTGCCTTATATTGATGAGCCCAATAAGTTTAGTTCAAAATTGGCACAGATAAAGACTATGGAAGCTATTGAACTTTTATTGACAAAGAGTACAATGAAGCAATTTTTATTTGACCTAAGCGAACCTTACAAAATTGATTTGGAAAAGTTCATCAACCAAAATTTCTTGTTCAATATTTCTATGTCAGAATTTGCTAAGCTTTCTGGTCGTAGTTTATCAACATTCAAAAGAGATTTCAAGCAAGTTTATAACGATACACCAGGAAGGTGGTTACGAAATAGGAGATTGGAAGAAGCTAAATATCTCATTACTGAAAAACAACTAAAACCAGTTGATGTGTATTATTCAGTGGGGTTTGAGAATTTTTCTCATTTTTCAAATGCTTTTAAACTTCGATTTGGTTTTAATGCATCAACACTAGCTATTTAATTGTAATACAACCAATAATAAAATGCAAAAAATTAGTGTCATAATAACAGGAGTTACAGGAATGATTGGCGAAGGCTTACTTTACCAATGCTTAAACCACGACAATATCGAAAAAGTATTAGTTATAACTCGCAAATCGAGCGGGTACAAACATCCTAAACTCACCGAAATAATTCAGAATAATTTATCTGATATTTCCAGCCTTAAAGATTCGTTATTGGACTACAACGCCTGTTTTTATTGCATTGGTTCAACATCAGTGGGTAAATCTGAATCCCAATATACTGCAGATAATTATACTCTACCTTTAAATTTTGCTACAACCCTCGCAAACATAAATCCCGATATGACTTTCTGTTATATCTCTGGTGTTGGTACTGATAGTACAGAAAAAGGACGCTCAATGTGGGCGCGGGTAAAAGGAAAAACAGAAAACGATTTAATGAAACTTCCATTTTCAGCCGTTTACAATTTTCGTCCAGCTGGTTTGATACCGTTTTTATCCCTCAAGCCAACTCAAACATATTACAAAACCTATAAATATACCAAGTGGTTAATGGTTCCACTAAAAACTATATTCCCAAGCTATATAATGGATTTACGTATTTTGACAACCGCACTTATTAATGTCGCATTAAAGGGATATTCTAAAAAAATAGTAGAACCTAAGGATTTTAAAATTATAGTGGGTAAATCGACTGAATAATGTAATTGAAATGTAACATCTGCCACCCTTCCCAGTCATACACATTGGCAATTCGCTCAAAAAGTCAACCCACAAACCAAAACTTGCCAAAGAGTATGCCTTCCCCAGTGCACGCCAACCTACCCAGACAAGTTGTAGCATATTGACAAAAAGATTATATTTACTTGACAATGAACAAAGGGCAGCACACAACACGCGGTATAAAACATTGGGGCTTAAGTAGTTATTCAAACATTCTGCCACGCATTAAGTTCGGTGTAACTGGACAGGAAAGTAGCCCGCAATCCCTAACGATTTCATACCGCCACCGTTGTGTGGAACTAAAAAACAAAAGTAGATACCCTATGGAAAAGATTTTTAGAATTGAAAAGAAGAAAAATTTGATTGTGACATCTGATTACATTGCTCTCTCGAGTAATAAATTTAAAGATTATACCGAGATGAAAAAGAAGTCTGAAATGATTTCGCAAAAGAAAGATTTTCAAATTATCAATAAGAAAGATTTATATCGAATAGTTTTCAATGAAAAGGGAAATACGATAAAGCTGAATTATGCTTCGGAAGCAGAGGTTAACGACATGATTAAATTAATTCCATCAGATAATTCAGAACTAAAAGAGCTTGCAGACTCTATAGGAAGTATATTTGAAATGGAATTAAAAAAGAAGACAGAAAATAAAGCAAAATATCTGACATTTAATTCTATTAAAATTCTGTTTGTCTGTCTATTTTCATATCTGATAGTAACTGCTTCGATAAATATGCAACATGGGACAGAATATGAGTTTTCTGGAAGACGAAAAGGTTTAAGCAAACTATTCATGTCATTTATTGACACAATAGGGCCTATTGGGACTTCGATAATTTGTGTATTAGTAATAGGATACTATAGCTTTAAGTTGATTAAAAGATATAAAAATCCAGCAATCGATTTTGAATTCAAAAAGATAATCCAGAAAACGACATAGAAAAGCTCCACACAACAAAAGCTAAATTTCATGGGCGGGGATGAGCAACTTGAAAGCTTAGTTCAACTAAGAAACACCAGCAAGCCAATAAAATTTGGTTGCTTAAAAATATAAACAAATTTAATCGGCTTGCTTCTTTAGCGGTTTAATAAGACAATTGTTTAAATCGCCCACGCAACTTAGCAAGACCGTCAGACTGTCAAAAAACCTTGATAAGTTGTTGATAAGTCAGTCTGTTTGTATTTGGCGGGTATTCAACACTTTGTTATCTTATAGTATGAGATTTATACAAGGACAAGACAGAACACAAACTCATCTTTTTCCCATCTCATTAGACCAATCAATTGCTACCGATAATGAAGTTCGATTCATTGATTTATTTGTAGATAGCCTTGATTTAAATGACTTTGGTTTTAAAGTTGATTTTGATGAAAATGGACGGCCGGCTTACCGCCCATCTGATTTACTCAAACTCTACATTTATGGGTATTTGAACAGAACCCGCTCCTCCCGGGGGTTAGAGAAAGAGTGCAAGAGAAACATAGAGGTTATGTGGTTACTCAAATGCTTAAGCCCTGACCACAATACCATCTCCAACTTTAGACGGGATAATCCCAAAGCAATTAGAAAAGTATTTCGACAAACAGTTAAGACAGCTAACTACTTTAACCTGATTGGAGGTAAACTGTTGGCTGGTGACAGCACTAAACTCAGGGCACAGAACAGCAAAAAGAACAACTTCAATCAAAAGAAAATTGACCGCCACTTAGCTTATATTGACAACAAGCTCGCTGAATATGAAAAGGCATTGGCAGAAAGTGACGGAGATGAAAAAAAGACTATTCTGAAGGAAATTGAGAAACAAACTGAGAGAAAAAAGGAGTATCAAACTATTGAGAAGCAAATCAAGCAAACAAATCAGTCTCAAATTTCTACTTCCGATCCTGACAGCCGTCAGATGATTACCCGTAATAACATTACCGAAGTAGCTTACAATATACAAACCACGGTTGATTCAAAACACTGCATTCCCATCGATTACAAAGTGACAAATGACAATGACAGCAAAGCCATGGGCAATATGCTGCAACGTGCAAAATCTATTTTACGAAGCAATCATTTCACAGCTTTATTACGATAAAGGTTACCATACCGGTTCCGAATTCGCTGTCGCGGATCGATTGGGTATTGAAACCATAGTGGCCGTACCCGGGGTGGCTGCACAAGCACCAAATCCGCAGTATAATGTAGAAAATTTCAAGTACAGCAAAGAGGAAGATTATTATACCTGTCCGCAAAACCAGCAGCTAAAAACTAACGGAAGATGGCACCAGGCCAGAACCTATCAGTTTAAACGCTACACCACCAAAGCCTGTGCAAACTGTAAGGTAAAAGATCAATGCAGTAAGGCTATCTGTGGAAAGGCAATACAACGCAGCCAGTACCAGGATCTCATTGGGATAAACAAACAACGCGTAAATCAGAATCAGAGCTATTACAAACGACGCCAAGCCATAGTTGAACATCCCTACGGAACCCTAAAACGGCAATGGGGCTTCGATCACATTGTAACAAAAAAAGGCATGGCAAGGGCAAGTGCTGATGTTGGCTTACTAATGACAGCCTACAATCTGCGCCGTTTAATCAATATAATTGGCATAAAAACCATCATAAAATGGGCTTTACAGCAATTCTCTTATTTTCTTGAATCAATGGTGCCGTTAAAGTTCAAATTAGCCCAAATAAGAACCTCAATTCTATTTCCAAATAATAGTGTTTCCATTTTTTATGTGTGCTTAAAATAGATATATTTAAAACTTAATTGAGCCTTTTGATTAGTTTTTAGACAAACTGGCGTTAGCAGCAATAATAAAATGACAGAAGTGCACAATCAATAAAAAACATAAACTATGAACTGTATTAGAAATTTTACCATCATTTTTATTTTAGGATTAATAATTTCCTCGTGTGGACAGAAACATAATCTGACAGTTGAAATTGAGGGAATAGAAAATGATACCATTTTTGTGGAATATGCACCTGTTTCTAAATTTTATGAGATGGATGAACCTTTAACGGACACAATAATTTCCACGAACGATGAATTCGTATTTGATTCTCCAAGTAATGAGCCTATTTTGACTTTTATTTTCCCGAAAAAAGGAGGATTTAAAAGAGTTGATGGTTCTCCATATTATCCTCGTCATAAATATCTTGTTCTTCTGTTAAAACCTGATGACCATATTACAGTAAAAGGTAAACTTCACGATTACTATTTGGAGTATAAAGTAAAAGGTTCAGAGTTTAATCAGGAATATAGCCAATTAAGAGAAAGGTATATACAAGAAATGTCACAGTCTGCGAAAATTGAATTGCAAATTGACACTCTAAGGTCAAACAATGGAGACAAAGAACTAATAAACAAGCTTTTCAAGGAAAGAAACGAAATTAACAATATTGCCAATAAAGAAGAATTAAAGTTTATAAGAAATAATTTGGACAAAGAATTAACTGCTTATTATCTTACACGACAAAGACTTGATACGTTAGGTAAATACTATGAAAATTTAAATGTAGAAGTTAAGAACGGCATTTTTAAAAATATGCTTGAAAGTCAATACTTAAGATTTCAAAAGTATGTAAAGGTAAGAGAAGCAGAAGAGAATATTGTAGAAGGAAAAATTGCACCAGATTTTACACTGCAAACATTATCAGGGTTAGACTTAGAACTAAACTCTATTCAAGGTAAATATTTAGTTCTTGATTTTTGGGGTAGTTGGTGTGGTTGGTGCATCAAAGGATTTCCCAAAATGAAAGAATACTACGAAAAATATAAAGACCAATTAGAAATACTTGGAATAGCCTGTAATGACACCGAAGACAAATGGAAAAAATCAGTTGAAGAAAATGAATTAAACTGGTTGCAAGTAATAAACAATAAAGACATTGAAAAGGATGTTTCTGTGATGTACGGTGTACAAGGTTATCCAACAAAAATAATTCTTGATAAGGACAAAAAGATAATAGCAAAATTTAGAGGCGAGTCCGATGATTTTTATAAAAAATTGGATGAACTGATGAGAAATTAAAGCTGCTAACATTTTGTATAAGTAATGTCAGGTGATGTAGCAAATATCAAGGGTTGTAGCCCGCTTCAACTTTTGTGTAACTTGACAGGAAATTGCCCGCAATCGGCAACTTTTCATACCGCAACCGTTGTGCCGCATGCCAAGAACCGTAGTGCAATAAAATAGGATTAAGGATAAGTGAAAAAGAAAAAAAAGATTCATAAAGATAAGAAAGGGCGTGAATTCATTAAGGAGTCTTACTTTGTTGGTGGAAAAATGAAATTTCGTAGAATTTATGTAATTGATGATATTCCAGCAGATGAATTTTATGAGAAAAATGCGACTGACTTAGATTTCTATATGAATGGAGATTATCATTTAATGAGTAGTGAGAATGAATCGAATAATCATGACACATTGCAAAACGACATAGAATCTGAGCCGTATGATAATGAGAATTTAAAGGATTTACCTTTTTAATATATTTAAAATGGTTCTGACCAAGTCTTTAATAGGATTACTAATTTGATAATTAAATAGAATATAAGATGATAGATAAGTTTTAAAAGCAAAACACTGGCAGATTTTCATGGTAACATTTGGATTACCATTTTTGATTCAAATCATTATGATGCCCATGGCAATGATGGGGAATGACCCAATGGCAATTATGAAAGTTTTTCCGATTATAATGATTCTTTTCATAGGCGGATTCTTAGGTTGGTTTTGGTCAATAGGAGTTGGATTACAAAGTAAAATTCCGAATGATGTAACGATGAAAGTAAAGAATTTTAAAACGTTTTTGATTATTCCGCTGATTTATATTTTTTGATTTCTCTTTCAATGGAAATTATGTTTAGTGGAGCATTCGGTGGCGAACAAGAGCCGAGTGGCGGATTAATTGGAGGATTGGTCGGGATTATTGTACCACTTCACCTTTTTTCAATGTTTTGCATATTTTATTGTTTGTATTTTGTGGCAAAGACATTTAAGACTGTTGAATTACAAAGGGAAGTTTCATTTTTTGATTTCGCAGGTGAGTTTTTTATGATTTGGTTCTTTCCAATTGGTATTTGGATTGTTCAACCGAAGGTTAATAAAATGATTGAGGATTAATGAAATAGAAAGCACGACGGCACAATCGAATAGCCCGCCCCGCTGGTAATCACTAGCAGGGAGAGGCTTACACACCACCAGATACTTCGCAAGCTCAGCATAAACCAAGCGTGTTTATTCACAAAATTATTTCACAATAAGGTATTCATTAAGGCTTAGCCGTACGTATACGGTCCCGAAAAATCGGGATTAAGTTATGGAATAAGGAATCACGTCTATTTGGCGTGATTTGTTTGTAGATGTCGAGCGTCGATTCATAACCGCATTTCCGCAACCTTTCCAGAGTAATGGTTGTTCTGAAAATTTAACTCCGCTGCCGCACAATTTTATCGGGTGGTAAGTAATAAAAACAATAAGTTTTAGTCGTTAAAAGTTCCCCAAACAAAAGCCTCTATTCTATTTTCAAATAAAAGAATTCTCAGATATCCACAAAAACGCTGAATATAAAACTGACTGAAGACGAGCGTTAACTGTGCAGTTACAAGGCAAAATGATAAGAAATTTAAACACACAAAAAGCAGAAACACTCGATAGTGGACATTTGCCCTTGATAAGTAAACCGAAAGAATTGAGTGAAATTTTGAATAACTTTGTAAATGAAATAAATCAGCAACTTGAAAACAGACAAGATACTACACATAAAAACAAGGACTGAATGGAGAAATTGGCTTCAGCAAAATTTCAACATAGAGAACGAAGTTTGGTTTACGCTAAAAAGTCAACCGGTGAACAACGCATTCAATACAATGATGCGGTTGAAGAAGCTCTCTGTTTTGGTTGGATTGACAGTACAAATAAAACCCTTGACAAAGACCACACAATTCAGCGGTTTACTCCCAGACAATCAAAGAGCAGTTATTCACAGCCCAATAAAGAACGGCTGAAATGGTTGGCTGAAAAAAATCTGATTCATCATTCCTTTCTTAAAACGGTTCAGGAAATTATTTCAAAAGAGTATGTTTTTCCTTTGGATATTTTAGATGAAATAAAAAAAGACAAAACAGCTTGGGAAAACTTTAGAGATTTTTCAGACTGCTACAAACGAATACGAATTGCATACATTGATAGTGCAAGAAAGCGGCCAGAAGAATTTACCAAACGACTGACAAATTTTATTCAAAAAACACAGGACAACAAACTTATTTCAGGCTTTGGAGGTATTGACAAATACTATTAACCTACACAATAACAAGTAATGCACGACAGAGCTCAAACTGAATAGCGGTTTGATTGGAAAGCAGCCTGCAAATATGCCACTGCTTATACAATTTAACGTTCACAAAATTGAAGACATCAAATAATTATGAAAATTGATCCGCTGCCGCACATTTTTATTGGGTGGTAAGTAATCAAAACAATAAGTTTTAGTAATTAAAATTGAATTACAGGTCTGCGGAGAGTTTATTTCGTTGGTTTTCTGTATAGAATGCCTGGATGTGTTTCCCAAGCGTGATTGTGGTGATGTAGTAAGCAGATGATAAAATTGTGGGGTAGTGGGGACAGTTGGAGTTAAAAGTGTCCCAAACAAGAACCTCAATTCTATTTCCAAATAAAAGGATTTTCAATTTTTATGTATCCATAAAACAGCTATATTTAAAATTGAGTTGAGCAGATTGATAAGTTTTTAGATAAACTGACGTTATAGCCACTGCTGAGAGGTTGCAATAATTCGACATTAAGAATCAAAAATGGATTTGACCAAACAACAATATGATGCAGCTAATTTGACTGGAAACATAAAAACAAATATCTAACTGCACTTGCTCTATTGATAGATTTTTACAATTAGACGATATACTATGCGAATTATGGGATAACTAATTAATATTTATTTGAATATTTAAAATAAATTTTACTTTCAGTAAAAAAAATTAAAGCTATTCTATTTTCGTTATTTTTATTGCGCATTGAACTTCAGGGGTATAGGAGATAACTAAAAAAATCGAAATATGGTTAATTTCAATTCATTGCGAAACCTACACTTTCTTTTCAAAAAGAAGAAAGACCAGCCCTGTTTGGATTCCGAAGTAAAATATCGTGAAATAGTAGAACATTCACTTGTTGGAGTATATATCATTCAGGATGATTATTTTAGATACGGTAATAAAAAATTCTGTGAGATTTTCGGATACTCATACGAGGATATTGTGGAAAAAAGAAGCCCTGCATCTTTTGCTTTCGGAAGTGATAAAAATATTGTGAAAGAAAATATTAGAAAACTAATTTCCAAAGAATCAAAATCGATGGAGTATGAGTTTCGTGGAGTAAAGAAAGACGGAAGTATAGTATGGATAAAAGCTCTTGGAAATTTAATATCCTATAAAGGAAAGCCTGCCATTAGCGGAACACTTATTGATTTTACGGATCGCAAATTGGTTGAAGAAGCATTGTATATTGGAGAGGAACGCTTCCGTGTAACTTTGGAAGCTACAGAGATTGGAAATTGGGATTGGGATGTAAAAAATGATATTTGGTATGCCTCGCCCATATATTATACGATGCTTGGATATGAGCCGGTAGCCGAACCATCGGACCGAAGGGTTTGGCTTGCCAGAATACATCCCGATGACAGGGAATATGTTCGGGCTAAAATAAAGGATGTGTTGGCTTATAAAGAAGATCGTTATATATATGAAGCCCGGATATTACACGCTGATGGAAGTTACCGATGGCTCCAGGTTATAGGTCATATTATTGAAAAAGACAACCAAGGCAGAATTAAACGTATGGTTGGCATAAGAAAGGATATTACTGACTTTAAACAGACTGAAGAAGAACTTAAAATAAGTAAAAGTCGTTTACGGGCACTAATCGATACTCTCCCCGATCTTGTTTGGGTAAAGGATCCACATGGAGTTTATTTGCAATGCAATCATCGGTTTGAGCAATTATATGGAGCTGCAGAAAAAGAAATTGTAGGAAAAACTGATTATCACTTCGTGAACAAAGAATTGGCCGACTTTTTCAGGCAAAAGGATAACGAAGCTGCTGTTGCAGGTAAACCAAGCATAAATGAGGAAGAATTGACTTTTGCCGATGGACATAAGGAAATATTAGAAACAATAAAAACACCTATATACGAGAATGATGGAACATTTATGGGTGTATTAGGAATTGGCAGGGATATTACCCAGCGTAAAAAAGCACAACAGGAATTAATCAGGAACGAAGCTTTAATTAGTGCTGCTGTTGACAATCTGCCAATTGTATTTTATTTGATAGACAAAGATGGCATCTTCAATCTTTCCATTGGGGCAGGTCTTAAAGGTCTGGGCTTGTTGCCCAATCAGGTAGTTGGGCAATCTGTTTTTGATTTATACAAAGACTCTCCCAAAACAATAGAAGCAATAAATAAAGCGTTGTCAGGTGAGTCTGCTATTTTTGAATTAAATGTTAACGAAGTACACTATTTGAGCATAGTTAATCCTATGTCAATGTCTGATAACCGGGCTGGTATTGTCGGGGTTGGGTTAGATATTACTGACCGAAAGAAAGCTGAGTCTGAATTACTAAAAGCCAAAGAAAAAGCCGAAGAAAGCGACCGGTTAAAATCAGCCTTCCTGGCCAATATGAGTCATGAAATCCGTACACCTATGAACGGTATTTTAGGCTTTGCCGGCCTGCTTAAAGAGCCGGAATTATCTGGTGAGAAACAAAAAGAGTACATTCGAATTATCGAGGAAAGTGGTGAGCGCATGCTCAACATATTAAACGACATTATTAACATTTCCAAAATAGAATCAGGAATAATTGACATTCACCTTTCCGAAACAAACATAAACAACCAGTTGCAATTTGTTTACGATTCTTTAAAACTCGATGCCTATCATAAAAAACTCAAACTCTCCTTTGTTTGTGAATTGCCTGAATATAAATCTATTACAGTCACTGATAGTGAAAAGTTCTATGGAGTACTTTCAAACCTGGTTAAAAATGCCATAAAATATACCGACAAGGGAACGGTAGAGTTTGGATATGCAGTAAAAGGAGAAAAAATGGAATTCTATGTAAAGGATACAGGGATAGGAATTCCAAAAGAAAAGGTTGAAATCATTTTTGAACGTTTTATTCAAGCTGATATTGCCGATAAAATGGCACGGCAAGGAGCAGGATTAGGATTAGCCATTTCAAAGGCTTACGTAGAAATGTTGGGTGGTAAAATCTGGGTAGATAGCGAAGAATCCAAGGGCTCAACTTTCTTTTTTACACTTCCCTGTAATATTGATATAGATAAAAAAGTCAAAATCACTGCTGTTGTTCATCCTGCTGCCGAAGAAAAGAATGTAATTCCTGAAAATTTGGGATTAAAAGTATTAATTGCCGAAGACGATAAGGCCTCTGAAATGTTAATTTCGATAGAGCTGGAGAAATTTAGCAGCGAAATACTGAAAGTAAACACGGGAACACATGCCGTTGAAACCTGCCTCAATAATCCTGACATTGATTTGGTGTTAATGGATATTCAAATGCCTGGCATGAACGGCTATAAAGCTGCCCGGGAAATAAGGGAGTTTAATAAAGAAGTAATTATTATTGCACAAACGGCTTTTGTCCTTGAAGAGGATAAGGAAAAAGCCATAGAGGCAGGTTGTAACAATTATATTTCAAAACCCATCAACCCAAATATATTATTATCATTAATTCAATCGTATTTTGCGAAATGAATCCATGTAGATTAACAATTAATCTGTTGAAAATGCAGTGTGTGGATGTGATCTGGTAGCCAGCCTCTAGGTTATTAGCTTAGCGGAAAAAGCTCTCTCACCACCCAGCGCCTGAGTGTGTTTCCTGTGCGTGATTGTGTTGATGTAGTAAGCAGATGATAAAATCGTGGGGCAGTGGGGGCTGTTAGAGTCAAAAGTGCCTCAAATAAGAACCTCAATTCTATTTCCAAATAAAAGGATTTTCAATTTTCAGATATCCATAAAACCGCTATATTTAAAATTGAATTGAGCAGTTTGATTGGTTTTTAAACAAACTGCTGTTAGCTGTAATTTGAAAAAAACGAAATATGAACAAAATACTTTTGACGATTTTTCTATTAACATTTTGTTTTTACGGGCAAGCACAAGAAAAAACAGAAGTTTTATTGTTAGGAACTTACCATTTTGGAGGAAATACTACTGATTCCGTGAAAGTAATAAATGATAATATCCTTGGAAAAAAGAAACAGAAAGAAATTGATATTGTCTTAAATAAATTGGAAAAATTTAAACCAGATGAAATTTATATAGAAAACGAACCTATTCAACAGGTATTTTGGGATAGTATTTTTACCGAATATAAAAACGGAACAGATATTAAAATAAAAAATGAACTTTTTCAAATTGCAACAAAATTAGCTGTGAAATTAAACCTCAATCACGGAGCGACTTGTGTTGATTGGCACATTAAACCAGAAAAAACTTTTGCGGAAAAAGAATATATAAAACTGTTTGATTCTATGAATAACTACTACTCGCAAAATAACATCCCCGATGACGAACCGCAATCAAAATATGAAAAAGAAATTATTCAAAAAGTAAAAGACTTTACTAAAAGTATGGCTGATTTGGAATTAATTGATGTTTATCGCAAACTAAATTCTAAAAGTTATTTAAACGAAATGTTTTACACCAATATCACATCATTTTTAGATATAGACAAGTATAATATGAATGTGTTTTGGAGTCAAAATAATATGATTAGAAATGTGAATATTTATCAAAATATAATTCAAGATATTCTGAAAACTAAACCCAAACGTGTTTTAGTTTTAATTGGAGTTGGACATATAAAAGCACTAAAGAATTATTTGGAAGTACACCCGACAATAAAAATTGTTGACACAGAAAAATATTTAGAATGAAAACTACAGCTAACAAAGAACTGAGGTGAAAAACAAGTCATTTAGACCTAATTTTTCTTTTAGAATTATTCTCAGAATCTGAAATCAGTTTTCTAAATAATGTTTTGTTAATTTTAAAAAACAAAAGGATAAAATACTTTTACTTTGTATTCAAGAGGAATAAACAACACAGCAGTAACGTAAACGTCTCCGCGTCGGCACTCCGTCAAAAAAAACACCCCGTCAAATTTTGGTTCAAATTGACGGGGTATTAAAATATCAGATATTACTCAGCCCACTTATCAGGAAGCAAGTTTCTCATTTGTTCGTTGGTCACGGTTTGGTGTTCTGCCAGATGCTGTAT
>NZ_MVDE01000054.1 GCF_002843385.1 Labilibaculum manganireducens | reverse complement strand
ATACAGCATCTGGCAGAACACCAAACCGTGACCAACGAACAAATGAGAAACTTGCTTCCTGATAAGTGGGCTGAGTAATATCTGATATTTTAATACCCCGTCAATTTGAACCAAAATTTGACGGGGTCTTTTTTTTGACGGAGTGCCGACGCGGAGACGCTTACCAAACAAAAAATTTGAAGCCATTTTCTCTTCTCCTTTAGGAGAAGGATAGGATGAGGTATTTTTAAGGGAAGGTGCCGACAAATTTCAGGAGCTAAGATCTTATTTCAACTCCCGACACCATCCTAAAATCAAACTTTGAATATGCAGGATCTCAATCTTTCGGGGATGCAGATTGACTAAAGTTTATGCCTGATTATTAAGGTGACCTAAAATTATCTCCTGATCCTACTATATTTCCGCGCTAGGTAATTCACCTAGTGTATCGCCATTTTTCGTAATTCATTTTAGGGGTAATTCTCTATTTCGGACTGATTTGCTCTCTCCTATATTCGTCATTGAATAATTCACACAATAACAAACTAACATTAATTCTATGAAACGATCAGGCGTATATCTGCTAATCGCATTTATGCTGAGTATTTGCAGTTCTTCTTTTGGACAAAAAGAGAAAGCGAAACTTGATTTTGGTGCCGATGTAATGAGCCGCTATGTTTGGCGGGGAACACAATTTGGAGGGACAAGTCCGAGTCTTCAACCATCGGTAACTCTCAACTACAAAGGCTGGGAATTGGGTGCATGGGGAGCTTATTCCTTAGGCGGAAACAATTCAGGCCAGGAATTCGACCTTTATTTGGGTTACACTTTTGCCAAAGATCTGTTTAGCCTTACACTAACAGATTACTACTTCCCAACCGAAGACGAAGATTACAATTATTTCGAGTTCAACAATGATCTTACTGGTCATGTGTTGGAAGGAAGCTTCCGTTTTAACGGCAATGACAACATTCCATTTGCTTTGATGGTTGCCGTTAACTTTTGGGGAGCAGATGCCGTTAAACTTGGAGATCATCCAAACACAACTGATTTCAATCAGAAAACAGGCCTCCAGTATTCTACCTACACTGAGCTGTCGTACAGTCATAAAATGGCGAACGACGTAACTCTTGATGCTTTTTTAGGAATGAATTTAACCAAACCGGCAGAAGCAAAAACCTCTACAGGATTTAACGGCGAAAGCGGCTACTACGGAAGTAAAGCAGGTATTGTTAATCTAGGTGTAACTCTTTCTAAAGAAGTTGCACTCAACGAGAAATTTTCCTTACCCGTTTCAGCATCTGTAATCACCAATCCAGTAGATGAAAAAATCTATTTCGTATTCGGATTTTCATTTTAATAAACACTAAAAACTAAATATTATGCTTGATACAGGATCAACTACTTTTATGATTTTATGTACCAGTCTGGTAATGTTAATGACACCAGGACTGGCCTTTTTCTATGGCGGACTAGCCGGAAAACGAAATATCTTAGGCGTAATGATGCAAACGTTTGTTTCATTGGGCATCACCACAATTATGTGGGTAACCATCGGTTATTCTCTATGTTTTAGCGGTGGAGAGGGAGGTATAATTGGAAACCTTGATTTTGCATTCCTAAATGGAGTCGGTTTTGATACCATGTACGCAGGTGCCGGCAGTAAGTATCCAAATTTTATATTTATAGCTTATCAAATGATGTTCGCCATCATTACACCTGCTCTGATTACCGGGGCATTCGTGAATCGTGTCACATTTAAAGCTTACCTCTTCTTTTTAGTGGTATGGCAATTATTTGTTTATTATCCATTCGTACATATGATTTGGGGCGGAGGAATCCTTCAGGAATGGGGTGTTCTTGACTTTGCCGGTGGTGTAGTTGTTCACGCAACTGCTGGTTTTGCTGCACTTGCTTCAGTATTTTACGTTGGAAAACGCCGTGACAGACAAAGCCCTCCCAACAGCATTCCATTGGTAGCAATTGGTACTGGTTTACTATGGTTTGGATGGTATGGTTTTAATGCCGGCAGTGAATTAGATGTGAATAACATTACAACACTTGCATTTTTAAATACCGACGTTGCAGCTTCTTTTGCGGCTATTACATGGTTAATTATAGAGTGGTCACGAGAAGGGAAACCTAAATTTGTAGGTTTATTAACAGGAGCTGTTGCCGGTTTGGCAACCATTACGCCTGCAGCCGGTTTCGTACCATTATGGGCTGCAATGCTTATTGGTATTCTTGCAGGCGCACTTTGTTACCTTGCTGTTCAACTTAAAAACAAATGGGGCTGGGATGATGCTCTGGATGTTTGGGGCGTTCACGGTATGGGTGGTGTCTTTGGAACTATCTTATTGGGTGTATTCGCATCTTCTTCAATTAACGGTCAATCGGGTCTTTTAGAAGGAGATGGTGCTTTCTTCTTTAAAGAGGTGGTAGCCGTGTTAATCAGCGCCGCTTATGCTTTCATTTTCACTTATTTAATGCTGACAATAATCAACTTCATAACTCCCGTTAAAGTTAATATGAAAGATGAAGATGATGGATTAGATGCATCTTTACATGGTGAACGTGCTTACGATGATGGAGCCCTGTAATCTTTTTACTACATACATTTATTCAAAGCAGCTTCTTTTTAGAAGCTGCTTTTTTTTGTTTTTAATCGGTTCCAAATCAGAAATCAGCAGAATGTAATAAAAGTGTAAATTTTTCTATTTGCATTGAAATATATTTTAATACATTAGTGTATCAGTTTCCTTGATTATCAAAGAAGCAAATAGAACTAAGACCTGCGGTTAATTGTAACTGTTCGTGGTCAAATCTGAAACACATAAAACACTTATTATGAAAATATTAGCCGTTGAAAAAGAATTAAAAGATGTTGACTGGAGTAACAAAAGCTGCATTTTAGAACAGGAAGCCCGTCACGTTCACGAATTATACATATCAGAATACCTGCGTGAAATCTATTTTAATGAAGACAATAATGCTGTATTGATAATGGAATGCAAGAGTTTGGAACATGCCAAAGAAATTTTAGATGAACTCCCTTTGGTAAAAGAAAAGCTGATCAAGTTTAAGATCATGCAACTCAACCCTTACACCGGATACAAGCGAATTATCAAAAAAGAGAATATCCAAAAAAAATAATTATACCCCTTTACTTCTCGAAACACATGAACTTCACATGACAACTTAAACTGATACTAAGGTTATCATGTGAAGTTCTCAAAAATACGGTTTTAAACGTAGTCTTTTAAACAATAGAATCCTTACTCTTGTTTCATGCTTTTACAAATTGCACTAATAGTATCGGTTTTATTACAATTCGGAGCTTTTTTTATTACCATTAGCCTGATTCCAAAAACACGCTTCAACAGCTCCTGGATTATGGTTTCCATAGGTTTCTTACTCATGGCTTTGCGCAGATTTGCAGAACTTTTTAGTGTGTTCACTGCAGACCAGGATAAACCGGAAATATTCATCACCAACTGGATGGCTGTCGTAATTTCATTGCTTATGTTTTTTGGTGCTTTTTACATTCGCCGTATTTTTCAACTTCAGGATAAGGTAGATAAAGAGAGAAAAGAAAATGAAGCCAAAGTGCTGAGTGCAGTTATCAAGACCGAAGAGCAGGAACGCCATCGCTTTGCCAAAGAATTGCACGATGGATTGGGGCCGATTCTCTCCACCATTAAAATGACAAATTCCGCTTTAAATAAATCTGCTGAAAATTCAAATAACCTGCAAATCATTCAAAAAACAGATCAGGCCATCAACGAAGCCATTATCACCGTTAAGGAGATATCCAACAAATTGAGTCCTCATATTTTGGAACGATACGGTTTGGAAAAAGCCATTAAAACATTTGTCGGGGGAATTCAGCTGACCGATCAATACCAAATTCAATTGATTACTCAATTGTATGGAAAACGTTTCGACTACAATGTGGAGTTGATTCTATATCGGATCATCGGTGAATTGTTCAGCAACACCATAAAACATGCTTCTGCATCTAAAATCGATCTTTCACTCCTTAGCTATCATCAAAAATTAGAATTGATGTACTGTGATAATGGGATCGGCTTTTCCACGGAACCAAGACCGGTAAAAGGAATGGGCTTGTCGAACATCCACACGAGGGTAAAATCGTTGGATGGAACCATTGAAATAAACAGCCGGAAAAATGAAGGCTTTTACCTCAAAGTAGAAATACCAATATCATGACTGAATCTTTAAAATTGGCACTGGTTGATGATCACGATTTGTTTCGTGAAGGGCTATCCTTTCTTCTCAACAATCAAAACAGCAAACCTGAAATTAAGGAAGTAAGTAATGGTCAGGAATTATTGGATTTGCTGGCCAACTGGCAGGCTGACATTATTCTTATGGATATTGAAATGCCGGTAATGAATGGAATAGAGGCAAGTAATGAGGTGATGAAAAAATATCCAGCCTCCAAAATAATTGCTCTTTCGATGCATGCCAACGAAAATTATTATTCGGAGATGATAGATGCCGGAGCCAAAGCCTTTTTGCTGAAAAATTCCAGTTTCGAAGAAGTTCAGCAGGCCATTGATGCCGTTATGGAAGGAAGAAATTTCTTTTCGCCCGAAATATTGGAAAGTATTATTGCCAATTTGAACCGAAAAAAAAATCAGCCCTCAAAATCTGATTTAACACAGCGGGAAATCGAGATTTTATACAATATCTGCAAGGGTTTATCGAACCAGGAAATAGCCGAAATGCTTTTTATCAGCAAACGCACAGTTGACAAACACCGCGAAAACATACTGCTAAAAACCCAATCGAAAAACACAGCATCTTTAGTTATTTATGCCATAAAAAATCACATTTTTGAAGTATGAAAAAGTGGGAACCCAAAATCTGAAAAGACTAAAGACATTCCTTTTACTCCAGACACTCTACGTACAAATACCTATTGCGCAATTACGTTTTTATACGCTGATATATAGCTTACAGATGAAATACTTTTGATGATAACAAATCAAAACATTCTGCTATGCTGATCCCTTTTTTAATTCCTTTTGTAATCGCCGTTTTTTTATCCGTAAATATGGGGGGAAGTGGCACCGGACCAGCCTTTTCTGCAGCCTATGGTTCTAATGTTATTAAAAAGAGTTTGATTCCAGGCTTATTTGGACTGATGGTTTTTACAGGTGCAATTGTTGGTGGTGAAGAAACAGCCAAAACCATTGGAAAAGGCCTTCTTGATCCACAATTAATGAGCTTTTCGGTTGTCTCCGCCATATTATTAGCCGTGGCGGTTTCCTTACTAATTGCCAATCTCTTTGGTATCCCTCAATCAACCAGTCAGTCGACGGTAATGGCCGTAACTGCACCGGCAATCTATTTCCATTCACTAAATACCAACAAACTGTTATTCGAAATACTCCCAACCTGGTTCATAATGCCAATTGTGGCTTTTGCACTGGCATTTTTTATTGGCAAATACATATACAAACCCATACGAAAACGTGGCTACACGATCTCCAAAAAAGTAAATGACAGCTATCTGTTAAAAGGCCTAATTGTAATTATGTCCTTATATGTGGCCTTTTCCATAGGAACCAATAATGTTGCCAATGCTGCCGGCCCCTTATCATCAATGGCCTGCAACGAGCTAATGGTGAGTCAAAACCGCTACTTGCAGGTAATGATACTCGCCACATTAATAGTCGCACCAAGTTTTTCCATTGGCAGCTCAGTTTTTGGTGATAAAATTTTACAAAACACCGGAAAAGAAATCGTGCTGTTTGGAAGAATCGAAGCAGTTATCATTGCTTTTATCTCAGCAAGTTTATTGCTAAGCGCGTCTCTAATCAAAGGAATTCCAACTTCGTTGGTACAGCTTAATGTTGGTGCTATTATTGGAATTGGAGTTGCTAAATTGGGATTCCGCAACATATTCCGGAAAACCGAAGTCGATCGGTTTTTTGTGATGTGGATCATCGCTCCCATGGTTTCTTTTGGTTTGTCGCTGTTGTTCATCTATTTGCTCGATATAATGGGACTCATTGATTTATAATTTGTTTTGATCCGCAAACTTTCAAAAATATTAAAAAAAAAGGATTCAATTATTGGAACAACATTCTCAACTATTTTTATTTTAAAATGATGCAGCATATCAAAAAAAAAGCGCCCTTAGCGATGAAATATCTCTGAGGGCACTTTACATTTTTAACTAGACTTATTTCATCGAACAAACAACAGGAGGCTGCCATACTTTCAAGTCAATTCCTTCAATCAGGATATTCTCATCTTCAATTTTAACTACTACTCCAGAGTGTACCTTTTGCATCATGCAATGTTTCGGTAAAAACCTCACCGTTTCACCCACTTTTACATTTTTTCCATGAAACCGGCCCTCAAAAGCAATGACCATACAGCAACCTACCGGTGTAAACTTAGTCTCGCTTTCTCTCCTTCTGCACGGACCAATTAGGTGTACAGTAACCAACAAATGATCAATCTTTATCACATTCCCGTAATGTACTATCGGACATCCCAAGGGTCTGTACTCAATCACTTCCCCTATCTGCAAGTTAACTAAAGCCATAGGCATCAGCACTTCCCTGCATGAAATTTCTCCTTTCAGAGGATCCAAAACAATATCAGCTTCGTAAGCATCAATTACTCCTACTGTTTTTTTCTGACACCCATTCGGCTCACCCATTGCTAATCTCTCAATTTCTATTTTATTAGCAATGAATCGTTCCTGCGTAAAAAATGGACATAAATCCAGACTTGACGGTTTAATTTCAATCGCTTCAGCAAAATCAGTACATGAACCAAAGCCGCAACGCCCGCAATTGAACCCGGGAAGAAACTCTATTATCTTTTTTTCCATATTCCTATTCCTTAAAACGGCAACAACTTATTCACCAACATATTCCTGCATGCCATTCATTTTCCGTAACAATCCACGGTGATGTTCAGCACCAACTCTTTTTTCACCCGCACAAAGCGTGCATACCGAAAAAGGCGCATTGTGCCGCAAACTTTCATTTTCAGACACTACTTTTTCAGTACTTCTAATTTGCAAAGCCAATTCCGAAGCTCCTTGTCCGCTTAATCCATTTGCCTCAATGATTGAACAATTCGGATTGGTTTCCAAAATACATTCCCGAAATATCTCCCGCTCCGCCTGCGATATCATATCGCCTTTTGTAATCACCACAATATCAGCACAACTCAAAAAAGGCCCCACTTTCATCGGATTATTGGGTCCGCTGGTCGCATCAATTACACAAACACCCAAACTATTATGGGTATAAGGTGCACATCGATGACACAAACCCGCCGTCTCCATAATCAGAAATTCTGATTTTTGCTCTTTGGCAGACTCCAATATTGCATCGGTATTGTAAATTGAGAAATGATCGGGACACATGTCCATCGATAAGCCCAACTGAACGTGAACACCCAATTTTGCAAAGCGTTTGGGGTCATCGGAATACAAACAGTCGATCTTTACAACCGATGGCTTTACATTCTGTTGTAACAATATTTTCAGGGTATGAATTAGAACAGCAGTTTTTCCGGCACCCGGAGTTCCTGCAACAATAATAAACTTCATATGATTATAATTTTAGGTTTTTGCCATATAGCCTGTCCCGAACTTGTTTCGGGAGAACTTACCATGCACGGAATAATCATTTCCCTGTGTGCAGAAAGCTTTATACATGGACGTTTCATATTTTTTTTTAAATTAAGACCTTTGAAAACAGCTTGGAAATCATCATTCGTTGCAGCAAATGATTTTGCATGGCTCATTTCACTAATCTGTTATTTCCCATGTACAACTCAATCACTCACCGATTATAAGCATTTCAAAAAACTCGATTCGTGAAGCAATGCATCAAAATTTACTTCTTCTATTTTTTTACCTGCCCGTACATCTTCTCTCAAAGTCAAGATATATTGATCGATATCATTTAACTGTAATGATATTTGTTTCTCACGGTACGTACTTTCTATAATATCGCGCATACCTCCATTCCTCATAATAATTCTTTTTTGGGCACTTAATGCCAAAACCGGATCGTGAGTAACCACAAGAATTATTTTCCCCTCTCCCGACAGCAATTGTAAAGCCTCATGTTTTTTAATTCCGGCATTTTCAATTTCATCGATTAAGACAATCGGCGATTCGCTGATAATGGCAACATCTGCCACCATGAGAGCCCTGGTTTGTCCTCCGCTCAAAATCGTTAGATTATCACTTGCATTGATTGGCTCACCCGTAAGTGTGTTGGCAATAGAAATTACGTGTTTTACATCAATATTTTTTTTCCCCCGGCACTTGGCGTGAAGTTTTAAAAAATCGGCAACAGGCATGTCTGCAAAAAAATTCATATTCTGAGACAATTGCGCCACCATTTTTTTTCTGGGATCGCTCCGAAGTTCATGACAAGGAATTTCGCCATTAATTAAAATTTTGCGCTTGCTTGCTGTATCTCCTTGTGCCAACTGCTCAATATCTGCAATCAGCTGACTTTTCCCACTACCGGTAGGGCCAACAATCCCATATATTTCACCTTTGTTTATCCGTAAATCGGGCAAACGTTCCGTATTGCCAAACTTGTCAATACCTGCCTGTATTGTAATTTGATGTATTTTCATAAGCTACTCCGTTCAAATTGATATGGTACAAAGTTCAAGCTTATTCTGTTCAGAAGAAACAGCTTATGAACGTATTATGAGAATAGGTTTTTGTACGTATTTACACAAGTAATTGTATCCACTACAAACAGGTATGTAAAAAATCTTACAACTAAAGTCTTTTATATTTTGTGGCTTTAAATGCTATTAATTTCAAGTCAAAAATTATTTTTCCCTTTAAATAATGAATATTCAAATTTTTCCTCTATATTTACTTTGAATTACAAAGTACTTTTCATGAATCAGCAAAAATACATCGAAGACCTAAAGAACATCAAAGAGATGATGAACAAGTCATCTAAATTCATCTCTTTGAGTGGCTTATCGGGAATATCAGCAGGAATAATTGCACTTATTGGTGCCTATTTTGCCTGGATAACAATTTATTCAAAAACTGGATATCAGGATTTTAACCGAACACTCCTTAATAATGATCAGTTAATAGAATTACTGACAATTGGTATCGTAACACTCCTGCTCGCCTTAGGTTTTGGACTCTTTTTCACCAGATTAAAGACAAAAAAATTAAAACAAAAAGTGTGGGATTCTCAAACCAAAACACTTCTGATTAATTTGTTAATTCCATTGCTTAGCGGTGGTATATTTTGCCTGCTCCTTTTAATAAAAGGATACATCGGATTAATTGCGCCACTAACCTTACTATTTTACGGTTTGGCATTGGTAAATGCCAGTAAATACACAATAAGCGAAATCCGCAGTTTGGGAATGCTTGAAATTTTACTAGGTTTGACTGCAACTTATTTCATAGGATATGGTTTGATTTTCTGGTGCATCGGATTCGGTCTGCTGCATATCATTTATGGAATCATAATGGAGATAAAATACAAGTCGTGAAGGAATTACTTAAAAATTTAAATAAAGCTTTTGAAAACCGAATCCGGCTGGGAATCATGTCGGCTTTAGTGGTAAACGATTACCTCGATTTTAACGCCCTAAAAAACCTTTTGGGCGTTACAGATGGTAATTTGGCAAGCCATTTAAAGTCGCTTGAAAAAAGTGATTACATTCGTGTGCAAAAAGAATTTCTGGATCGAAAACCCAACACTAAATATTCTGCTTCGGATGAAGGCAAACTAGCCTTTATCAGACACATAAAGGCCATAGAGCAATTGCTGAAATAATTTTTTTATCATTACACTTTGAATTTCAAAGTACTTTTAAATAAATATAAAAAAATGAACGATTCACAATCACCACTCGACAAAGTTAACAGCTGGATTAAGAATTCGGTTGGACTGAAATTAGGAACGATCACCATCCTAATGCTCTTATTATTGATTCCTGCCAGCATGATTAAATCAATCATCAGCGAGAGAGAAATGCTCAATCAGTCGGTATTAAATGAGGTAAGTCAAAAATGGGCTGGCAAGCAGCAAATTAACGGACCAATTCTCACCATTCCATTAATCTATGAATATGAAATTGAAGATGGCAAGATCATCACGAAAACAAAATACCTGTACCTACTACCCGAGCAACTGGCAATAACGGGTAAAATAGAACCTGAGAAGTTGAAAAGAGGAATTTATGAAGTAGTTGTGTACAAAAGTATTTTAGATTTCTGCGGTCAATTTAAACTCAACACCAAAATTGATCAAGATGGATTGAAAGAAATCAAATACGGTGAAGCCTTCCTAACCGTTGGAATATCGGATCTTCGAGGCATAATAGATCAAATTACACTGAACTGGGGGAATCAAAAACTGGATGTACAACCCGGGTCTAAACTAAACGATATGATTAGTTCGGGCATTAGCATCGATTTGCCTGATGTAAGCAACCAAATCAACACAAATATCGATTTCTCATTCCAATTAAATTTGCAGGGGAGCCAAAACCTTTCCTTTATACCGCTAGGCAGCACCACAAATGTAAACCTATCCTCCACCTGGAATTCACCAAGTTTTAATGGCAATTTTCTTCCCGACAACCGAGAGGTAAGCGATGAAGGTTTTTCGGCCGATTGGAAAATTCTGCAGCTAAACCGTAACTATCCGCAAACATGGGTAGATAAAAACATGCGAAACGAAATGCAGTATTCAGCCTTGGGTGTTGATTTAATTATGCCTCTGGACGATTATCAAAAGTCCATGCGCTCCTCCAAATATGCAGTTATGACTATTGCGCTGATATTCTTGGTATTCTTCTTAGTCGAGATTTTGAATGGACGGAAAATTCACCCATTTCAGTACACTTTAGTTGGTCTGGCTCTTTGTCTTTTCTACATCCTGCTGATATCCATATCGGAGCATTCCAATTTTAACATTGCCTACCTAATTTCAGCAGGCATAACATCACTGATGATATTAATTTATGCCAAAAGTGTATTTAAATCTGGCAAATTCACAGGAGTTTTAACAGCCACCATACTGGGTATTTACGGCTTTTTATTTGTCACCCTGCAATTAGCCGATTATGCTTTATTAATGGGAAGTACTGGCTTAGCATTAATACTGGGAGTCACCATGTACTTCACTAGAAATATTAACTGGTACAAGTTAAATATGAAGACAGAATAAAATCGCTGCAAATGAAAATCCATCTGTCCATAATTCCTCTCCCTTCTGCTCGCAAGTACTGCTATTTCTATATTTTCTGTGTGGAAATTGGCAAATGGTATTGGGATTATGGCTTTGGATTCCAATTTTGATTTTTTTTACTATTAAAAAAACCGGTTGAAAAAAATGTTCAACCGGTTTTTTATGCGTTTGGATAAAAATCTGATTTAATTAAAATCCCAATCCAAATCTCCCCCAATATTCATTTTCCAGCTCTTTCCAACGTAACATGGCAGCACCAGTAAAATCGCGGGTATATTTGTTCAACAATACTTTTGCCTCTTTTGTTTTACCATCCTTCAATAGCTTCTGTATTTGACTTTCAAGCTCAGCGGACTCTTTAAATCCTTTTTCCTCAAAGTAGGCAACTTCTTCCATCATTCCCTTTCGAGTGGTTTGCCATTGTAAAGTAGCCAATTTGTTGGCTTTGCGATATTGCCAAATAGCAGCATCGTCGCGGTAGCGATGCTGACCGCAATATTGAAAACTTTCCGGCAATTCGGTTGTTCCGGAGTAAATAGGAATACGAGGGCTTTGAGCTGGATTGTCAAAAGAAAACCACGCTCTTCCACCAATTTCATCTGGTAACCAATCTCTTAACTGAATAATATGAGAATACGAACACCACGATACAGCAACAGTTCTCTGGTATTCAACTGTTCCATCTTTTAAGTAATTATACAATTTACGATTATCACCATTCGGCCATGGATGCGCATTTAAAGCCTTAATGGTATCGGCACCTATCTCCTCATTCTCTTTATTGTATTTTTTCCTTATCACATTCAGATTCTGAGTCATATCATACTTAGTTCCTTCGTAGGTTTCTCGATACAACGCAATAATATCGCGTACTGAAACTTTCTGATCCGGTTTGACCGAAAAAGGTAATTCTTCCGCCTCAAAATCTAATTTTAAAGATGGAGCCAAAGCATTCATGATAAAAAACTCCCGAATTTTAAAAGGCTTTTCAACCTTACCATAAGCTTTCCAGAATTTAAATTCCTCTTTACCATCCCAGCGCTTAAGCTCTTTCGCCACAGAGAAAACATTCTCCGAATACATAAAGTAGTCTTTGTTCTTTTCATCAATTACTCCAATTCTTGAAATATTTGCCGATACACCAATATGATCATCCGGAATGCGCTGCGCAGCCCAAACTCCACCTATTTTATCGGGACCTTCACCAAAAATTTCCAATTGCCAAACTTCTTTTTTATCAGCAATCGTAATGCATTCGCCCCAATCGCCGTAACCATATTCCTTAATTAATTTCCCGATCAATGCAATAGCATCACGAGCCGTTGTGCATCGCTGAAGTGCAATACGTTCCAACTCTTCAATCAGAAACATTCCTTTGTCATTCACCAATTCTTTCGGACCAACAATGGTTGTTTCACCAATAGCTAGTTGTTTCTCATTCAAACAAGGATAGGCTGTATTTAAATAGGCATAAGTTTCCTTTGCCTGAGGTATTGTTCCAACCACTTTCATTTTTCGTTTGTCCCAGGCCGTTTCTGTCTTCAAACTGCCTTTGTAAATTTCAAGGGTAGTATCCTTTTCAAATTTTTGTCCTTTTTCAACCTGTAACCAAGTTCGGTATCTGCCATCGCAGGTATGACTGGTAATTACAGATCCATCCGAAGTGGCCTTTTTTCCAACCATTATACTCGTGCAGCTTTCTCCGAAATAAGGATCGTTCACCTGATCGAATACCGACTGAGCATTTGATTGGTGAGTACTAATTGCAAAAATCACCAAAATGGCAATCAATAATTTCTTCATTGTTTGTTGTTTTAGTTTATCCTCTAAAAACATTAAATCATGTTTATATTTTCCCAAAAATGAGCTCTAAGATAACTTATTGATAATATTTATTGGCAATTTGATGATAATTTAAAAGCAGTTTAGAGAATTCCTGATCATTTTAAAAATTGGTCCTATGAATTGATACCTTTGCCGAATAGAAAAATTCATAAGCTAAAACAAGTAAGAGTGAGGTACTTTTTTCACATCGGATACAAGGGAACCGCATATAGAGGTTGGCAACGACAGAACAATGTTGTAAGTGTTCAGGAAGTACTTGAAGACAAATTATCCAAATTGCTAAAAGAGAAAATAGTTTGTATTGGGTGTGGCAGAACAGATGCAGGAGTACATTCCTCACAGTATTTTTTCCATATCAATACTGACAGGATATGGAACGATCACCATCTTTTTGTATTGAATAAAATCCTTCCTTCGGATATTTCGGTTTACGATGTTTTTGAAGTGGATAGCCATTATCATGCACAAACAAGTGCAAGTAAAAGAACGTACAACTACTTTATCCACACCAAAAAAAATCCATTTTTAAATGAAATAAGTACACTTTACAATATAACTCCTGATGTGGGGAAAATGGCTAAAGCGGCCTCTGTAATTACAAAATACAACGATTTTAGAGCTTTGTGCAAATCCCCGGACAGCCACAACAATACGCTCTGTAATATATTCTCTGTGCAACTGTTTACTGATGCTTCGGAAACAAACTTCCGTTTACAAATAACGGCCAATAGATTTTTAAGAGGGATGATTCGAATTCTTGTTCACGAATTAATCGAAGTGGGAACAGGCCAAAAAAGCATAGAAGAGTTTGAAGAGATGATTAAAAGCAAAACACCTCTTCAATTTCTAAATTTAGCTTATCCTCAAGGCTTGTATCTTTCAGAAATAAAATATCCGTTTTTAAATACAAATCCTGTTGACGACTTTTGTCCCCTTTTAAAAATGAATAAATGGATAATGATAAATAATGTGTAACTGCAATCGGTAATTAGAGAATGTATTTTTCAATTTTTAGATACAAATCCTCCGGATTTATTGGCTTGGTTACGAAATCATTCATTCCTGCATCCAATACTTTTTTACGAATTTCGTTAAATGCAGAAGCGGTAATTGCTAAAATTGGCATTGTCTTGTATTTTTCATCGGGCAGACTCCGAATACTTCGTGTGGCTTTATAACCATCCATTATTGGCATCTGTAAATCCATTAGCACCATGTCAAAATTGTCCGCCTGCACCTTTTCAAAAGCTACCTGTCCATTCATTGCAATGTCGTATGTAATCTCCCATTTTTTCAAAAACTGCTTCAAAATCAATATATTCATCTGATTATCTTCAGCCAGCAAAATATGCAAACCTTTCATTTTATCGTTGTTTTGATAACCTTCGGTAACAAAATCCAATTTGGGTTTCGACCTATGGCTAATTGTCAAACACAAATCAAAAGAAAAAGTAGTTCCAAATTCAAGATCACTCTTAACATTAATGCAACCACCCATAATCTCAATTAACTTTTTTGAAATTGTTAAGCCAAGACCGGTTCCTCCATACAATCTTGTGGTATTTGAGTCTGCCTGAGAAAAAGATTGAAATATTTGATCTTGTTTATCTTCGGGAATTCCGATACCTGTATCTTTAATTTCAAATTTCAATTTCACCTTATCATCATATTTTTCCTGATAAGACACCATCACCTGAACATTTCCTTTATCGGTAAATTTAACTGCATTGCCACACAAATTATTAAGGACTTGCGAGATACGGGTTGGGTCTCCAATTAAATAGGCAGGAATTTTAGGATCCACATCAACAATAAAATCCAAACCTTTCTCTTTCGATTTCATATCAAAACCTGAAGCTATGTTCTGAATCAGATTTCTGAAATTGAAATCCAAAGATTCAATATCAACACGACCAGCCTCAATCTTACTAAAGTCTAAGATATCATTAATCAAAGTCATTAAATTATCTGCAGATAGTTTCAGGATATTGATATTCTGAATTTGATCTTCTCTTGGATTATCCTCTGACAATAAATGAGTAACTCCAATAACCGCATTCATTGGAGTACGTATCTCATGCGACATGGTGGACAAAAACTGTGCTTTCGCATAAGTTGCCTCCTCTGCCTTCTCTTTTGCAATAATCAACTCTTGTTCCACTTGTTTTCTTTCCGATAAATCATTTAGCACAACAAATAAAATATTTCCATCCATTAACGGCACTTTGTTTAATGCAACCTCAACTGGAAATTCTATTCCATTCTCTTTGCGGTGAATCCAATCAAACTTAGCATTACCTCTAATCTTACCTTCTTCTATATACATTTTGGCTTTATCAAAAGATAACAAACCATCAGGTTGATATTCAGGAGAAAAATCTTTTACATATTTACCAATAAAATTCTCCTTCCGGCTTACACCAAATAAATCTAGACAAGCTTTATTGCAATCAATAAACCGGGATTCTTTAATTAGAAGATAGGCCACAGATGATTTTTCAAATATCAATTTGAATTTTTCTTCCGTTTTATTTTTCTCTTCCTCAAGTCTTTTTCTCTCAGTAATATCTTTTAAAGTTCCAGTAAAACCATTTCTCTTTCCATCAAAACCTCTTGTGACTCTAACTGTAGCTTCGCACCATTTGTAACTGCCACTAATGGTTACCATCCGAACTTCAATAAAGCAGAAACTGGTTTTATGCTCAATTAAAGTTCTAAATTTCGACATACACCCCTCAATATCATCAGGATGAACGAATTCAAAGGCATGATTTCCAATACTTTTTGATATATTAAACCCGGTTATTTTTGTCCATGCTGAATTTAAGTACAGCCATTCTCCGGTAAAATTAGTTTGAAAAATTACCTCTGAAATATTATTTACAATTGATTCCATTCTGGAAGATGCAGCCTCAACCTCCTGCGTCTTATTATCAACCGCTTTTCGCAATTCCTTATTAAGGGTAAAAAGTTCCAGGGAACAAGTATCTAAAATATTCTCCGTTTGTTTTATATCTTTATCGTAGTCCTCATACGCTTCTTCCACAGCATTCAGAAAGTCATTAAATTTACTTTCATCTTCTGCAGATAAATACTTACGGACTTGCCTTTTCAATAATCGATGCATATGCTTTATTTTTCAGAAAAGGTGGTTATAGTCATGGTTTGATTGTGTAGAAAACCAGGACCATCTTCTTTAAACGGAGATATTTCCCCGTAAGAATAAAATCCCGTAAGGACAGCCTGTTTACCTATCACATCGGCAACAACTTCAACTTCTTCTTCAACCAATTGCTTAAGCACTAATTTGCGCCCAACACAACTAATCAAAACAGCGAATTCTGACTCTCCTTTCGGAATCATATCAGTACTTGCTTTAGCCGACAATTCAGCTCCTGAAATTAATCGATCTACGTTTGCTTTCATCAATTTCACATATCCTCCATCAGGAATATTGCCACCAAATATGAGGCTTTGATCCTTCTCATTTATTCCATGCACGGTGCGAACCACAGCATTTTGAGAATCTCCCACCCGACAGCTTAGTGGAAATGACATGCCTGACACTGGTAAGTCTTTTGCTCGTTCCCCTAAAAATTGTTTGTATAGTAAAAGAGCTGGTTGGTGATCCAATTCGTACAAAATATTACCTTTTGATTTTGTAACAAGGCGTTCAATGCCAAAATTCTCCCATCCACCATTTGTTCCGTATCCAATAGAGATAGAATCTCCATAGAATCCTAAGGCGCAAACACAATTTGATTTTGCCACTCCTTCTTTATCGAACACAAGTGTTTCAGAAAATCTTGTTCCGTCTCCGGCCAATCCTCCTGTAACTGCAACTTTCTTCGACAATTTATTTTGAATCCCTTCAAGAAGATTACATCCATTTATAGTAATTCCATCGGATAAAACCATTAAATGCTTCAGACCCTTCTGAGGAAATTTCTCACACAATTTCTCACCGCATTCAATATCGTTCTTATACTTGGTAAGATCAACAGATTCTATTCTTAGCTTTGTAGAAGAAAATTTAACTGCTGCAATGGAAATACTCTTTTCGAATACCTCCAAGCCTGAAATTTCACCAGAGCTGGAGCATCCAAAAATCATTGCATCCGGAAAAGAATTTTTAATTGTTGACTTAAATTCCTTTTCGCACATCAATTCTCCATCACCAAAAATAAATAACAAATCCGGCTTAAAACGAATCTCTTTTATTTTAGAAAACTCATTTCTTGAACTTATGATTAATTTTTCTATCTCCACCTCTGTAAATTTAAAAATGAGACTCACTAATCACATCATATAAATCATACAATTAAAGCAATTAACACCAGCTAAAAGTATTCTCGTCATCTGTGTGATAAAAGGAACAATTCAGACTGTTACATTAAGATACTAAAAAAATAAGTATTATTGTTTACATTTGAACGCGAAATTTTCAGAATGGATTTATTCTGGTTATAATCTTTTTGAAATTTATGCGTTATTGTAATAAATAAGATGTTATTAGATTTAGAATGGCAACAGCAAAAAAATCTTCCAAAGGAAAAACTCCTTCTCAAAAGAAAAAAAGCAGTAAAAAAAAGAATACCGGAAAGCGTTCATTTTCGAGTTATTTAATCCGTTTTTTTGGATTCGGGCTACTCTTATTCCTGATAACTATTGGTATTTTACTTGGTTCTGTGTACATCGGCCTTTGGGGCAAATTGCCGGATTACTATACTCTTAAAAGCATTAAAAATGCAAATGCATCTGAAATATATTCTGAAGACGGTGTTGTGTTAGGGAGAGTTTATGCTGAAAACCGAACCAATGTAAATTTTAAAGACATTTCTCCAGATGCAATCAATGCGCTAATCGCTACTGAAGATGCTCGTTTTTACGAACATCAAGGCATTGATCAAAGAAGTTTGATGCGCGTATTGGTAAAATCCTTAGTTATGGGCGATAAAAGTTCAGGAGGAGGAAGTACTCTGAGTCAGCAACTGTCAAAAAATCTTTTTCCCCGGGGAAATTTTGGTCCATTAAGCATGCCGGTAAACAAGATTAAGGAAACTATAACTGCATCCCGTCTGGAAAAAATTTACTCAAAAAAAGAAATTCTTCAGCTGTATTTAAATACGGTTTCGTTTGGCGAGAATGTTTTTGGTATTGAAAGTGCATCCCGGCAGTTCTTTAGTAAACCGGCATCAAAACTTGAAATTCATGAATGTGCTGTACTCATCGGAATGCTTAAGGCACCAACATCTTATAATCCAAGACTTCATCCTGAAAGATCAAAACAAAGAAGAAATATTGTCCTGAGTCAAATGGCTAAATATAAATTCATTACGGATCGTAAATTGAATGAAATTCAGGCTCGGCCCCTAATTATCAATTATCAGAAACAATCAACCCAAAAAGGTTTGGCATCTTATCTCCGGGAAAGAATAAGAATTGAAACAAATACAATATTAAAAAAACACCCAAAAGAAGATGGTACTTACTATGATGTTTACCGTGATGGACTAAACATTATAACCACACTAGACGCAAGAATGCAAATGAATGCTGAACAAGCGGTTGCAGAGCATATGAAAAATCTGCAAACCCAATTCGTTCAGCATTGGGGCAATAGATCCCCCTGGGGAAAGAATACAGATGTAATAGAGGACGCTAAACTACGATCTGACCGCTACAAATCCCTTAAACAAAAAGGAAAATCTGCAGCGGAAATTAATAAAATATTTAACGAAAAGGTGAACATGAAAATTTTCACCTGGAATGGAGATAAAAAGGTAAAAATGTCTCCTCTTGACTCTATAAAACATTACATCCAAATATTAAACACCGGATTTTTAGCCATGGAACCTCAGAGTGGAAAAATTAAAGCTTGGGTTGGCGGAATCAATTTCGATCATTTTAAATATGATCATGTAAAAGCAAAGCGGCAGGTTGGTTCAATTTTTAAACCAATTGTTTATACTGCAGCTTTGGAAGAGGGAATTTCCCCTTTCGAATACCTTCCCAACGAACGCAAAATTTATGAAGAATACGATAATTGGTCGCCACGAAATGCGGATAACCTTTACGAAGGAAGTTACAGCATGGAAGGAGCACTTGCTGAATCGGTAAACACTATTGCTGTAGATGTTCTTTTGGAAACTGGAATGCGTAATACCATTGTGTTGGCTGAAGAAATGGGAATTGACAGTAGTTTACCAAAAGTACCATCTCTTGCTTTGGGAACAGCAAATATTTCACTGTTTGAGATGATTCAGGTTTATGCTACTCTGGCGAACAGAGGTATACATACAGATCCTTACTACATTTCCAAAATTGAAGATCATAATGGCAATTTAATTGTAGATCTTTCTGCTGAAAGGGAAGAAAACAGGCTTGTGATATCTCCTCAAAATGCCGATATAATTAATCATATGCTTCAGGCTGTAGTTAATGAAGGCACAGCAAAATCGCTTCGCTCAGTTTATGGATTGCAAGGAGAATTAGCCGGAAAAACAGGTACAACACAAGATCAGGCGGACGGCTGGTATATTGGTTACAATTCCAATTTAGTGGCCGGAGCATGGGTTGGTGCCGAAGATATGCGTATTCATTTTAACTCTTTGAGTCTTGGACAAGGAGCAAGCATGGCTTTACCCATTTACGGTAAATTCATGAATAAATTAAGTACAAATAAAAACTTTAAACGCTATACAAACTCACCTATTGCAAAACCTGACAATGATATTTTGGCAGACTTGGATATGCCACACTATTTACCGCCGGAATCAAACTTTTTTGATCATTTATTTGGTGTTACAGCAACAGATCAAGATAAATTAATGAAACGAAAAGCGAGACGGGAAAAGCGTAAGAATGAGAAAAAATCAATTTATCAAAAAATTAAAAACATATTTAGACGCAAAAACTAGAAATGCTTCCGCAAATATTTATCGGCTTCATTTTTTAATTCCAGCTTTAATTTATTGTTCTGATTTTTTAAGTTTTTAAGAATTCTCTTGACTGAAGGTTGAGGTAATTCCTTGTCCAGTTTAATCAGGAACTTATCCATTACTTTGTAATTGTGCCAATTACCTAGTAATGTTTCGGTTGAATTTACAATATCCAAAGCTTGTCTTCTTTTCTCATCATCCTGCAGGGCAAGCAGTAATTGCTGAAGCGCCTTAACAACCTTGAGCAGCTTTCTGATTTCATGATGGTATTCCTCTCCTTGTGACGAATTAAATAACTTGTTTACTATTTCCAATTCATCATGAATAATGCTGTCTGTTTTTATTTTAAGTTCCGAAATATTCACCTGATTTAATGAGGAACATAAACTTGCTACTCCTTTTTTAAACTTTAGGATCTCGAATTCAGACCATTTAGCTCTAAAATTTTCAACACTCACATTCATCCTGCCATCTAAAACAATCATTATCTCAGTGGGAATATCAACATTACTGTTTAACAACAATGATTTAGAAACTTGAAGAGCACGGAGTTTACCGGCACTATTAAAAATGCCATTCAACTGCTTCAATAGTTTCGAGCCGGCATCAGTATCCAAATCAAATTCTTCAATCAATAGCAGTAAGCTTCGTATGTACTTAATATCTACACGCAGCTTGTGAATGTCCTCTTCTTTAATTTGCTTTGCCAATGACAAATTAATTAAAAAAGAATCGAACCTCTCTCTATAAAATGAACTTAAACCTGTATTTTCTTCTTTAGATTGCATTTTTCCTATTTTTATATACAAGATACATAAAATCAGAAAATTACAAGCATGAGACAATAATGATTTTTAATATAAAATTTAGATCTCCTATTTTAATGAAATAAATTTTCGGAATTAATTGGTATTTGATCAAAATAATTGGAACACCAAGATACTTGCTGATTAGCGTAAGGAGTATTTTTCACCATCACAATTCTTACAGGATACATACCTTCGTCCAGATGAATCCGGCCTCTGCGTTCCTGTCTTGCATTCAGTCCTTCATTACTTATTATAACATGATCTCCAATGGATATTTGAGCAGGATCTACAGCATAATTAAAAAAGGTATAAGTTGCTTTTTTATCAATCTTTAAATAACCTGTTATTTCCATTGCATAATACTCTTCCTCAATAGAGGTTATATCGATTAAAAAAACCATGAGATAACACATATTTACTTATTATTGTTTCTACGACAAACCAATAATAAGGTGTACCCCATGGAGTATTCAAAGATAAAGAATAAACCTAAAGTT
>NZ_MVDE01000053.1 GCF_002843385.1 Labilibaculum manganireducens | reverse complement strand
CAAAACTTTAGGTTTATTCTTTATCTTTGAATACTCCATGGGGTACACCTTATTATTGGTTTGTCGTAGAAACAATAATAAGTAAATATGTGTTATCTCATGGTTTTTTTAATCGATATAACCTCTATTGCTGATAATTTTTTTAAAATATCAGTGTAATAGGGATCCTCGCTTATTGGATATTGTTGAAATAAAGAGATAAGCTTTTTACCAATTTCGGCACAATGCTTTGTAGAGGAGTTAGAATTTATTTTCATAAGTAGGGAAACGATTAATTTTTGATAATTAAAAACCTAAATTACATAAAAATATTAAAATAGAGTAAATACATTTACTACTTTATGATGATTTACCATTTGTTATGTGTTAGTTATTCAATATAACGGGTGCTGTTAGTTTTTCGTAACTACTTTATGTTGATGCGATTTGTAAGCCTATTCTAATTGTGCTCTCAGAGACTGGAATTCGGCAATCCGTAAACAATAGTGAGCATTCGGATACTAGATTTAGTAAGCAGTCTGCGGGATTTTACTTTCTGCTTGTAGAAATGGCAATTTGCACCAAAGAATTCATCATTCTGGCATCAGAATTGCCAATTTGTTTCACCCGATAAGCTTTTCTGGCAATAGAATGTTCTATTTTATTGCTTGGGTTTGCCATTCATAAATCAGAATGCTTCATTTTTCAGATAAGATGGCTTTTCTACTTTCAGAATATGAGAAAAGGTGGGGAGTGCTCGTATTCTTCTTTTCCAACAATAATTTCAATGATCCCTTATTTCAACTTAAAATTAATTGGAACGATCATATATACTTTAACAGGCTTTCCATTTTTTATGGCTGGTTTCCAACCTGTGCATTTTTGTACAGCCTTGGCTGCAGCCTGGTTCAAGTTTGGCTCAACACCTCTGAAAATATGAATGTCGGAAGGCTCTCCCTGTTCCGAGACAGCAAAAAGGATCAGAACACGACCGCCAATTCCATTTTTAGAACAAGCTTTCGGATACTCTACAAATTTGGCTATGTCGTTTTGTAAATCAGATGGTTGATCTTTATACTGAGCTAAAGTATCTGCATTAGCATAAGAGTTGTTTGGCCAAAAATGATTTTCCCCATCCGTAATATATGATTTAGTTAAGACTCCGAGTTTATAGGAATCTACGCCGGTAAGAATTCCATCGGTATAAGTCATCCATTGTCCGTGCTTTAGTAAGGGGAACAAGTTGGTTGCAATTCCTTTTTGCGAGAATTTTCTTTTGTGGTCATAATCTTCAACTTGATATCCGCCGGGTATTGTTTCAAACTTACGTTGATATTGATATTTTCCACCATCAACATAGTAAGTGTTAGGTTTCTTTAGTTTTATGGTTTCGGTTTGAGTCACTTTCCATTTACCATCTTTAAATGCGCACTTCTGCACAACAGAAGTCTTCTTGTTTTTTTGTCGTACGATGTATTGATAATCTGCACCTTCGGGAGTCGCTTGCGGCACATGCTTTTTATAATAAACAATAGTGTCCTGTTGTGCAAGTGCGCACTGAGCTCCGATAAACAGTATAAGAATGGTAAGAATGTTTTTCATGAATTTGTATTTCCTATTAATAATAGGGTACGAATATAATATTTATTTACATATTTCAGATTATTTAAGGAAAGAAGCCCTATTTAAACGATTATTGATATCCGTTAAATAGAATTTGGTAAAAAATGAAAGGGTCTGAGTGCGAATGCCAAATTGGATATCCTAATTTTTTGTATCTTCGTAGTAACCATTGCCACATTATTTGTTAAATATTTACTTAGATGCCTTACAGAAGACTACCAAACACTGATTCTGCACGTGTACGTGCTTTAAAATCTGCCCTCGATATTAGTTACAGAATAAATCGTTTTGAACTGGCTTTTTCTTTTCTGCTTTTGCAGAAAATAGAGACGTTTTTACCTCATTACGAATTGGCAATTAGAAATCAGCGTCAGGCACTTAGTCAGCAATCCATCAGAAGTAAAGAGTACAACGAGAAATTGCGAAAGGCACGCTTGTATGTTTCTCATTTTATTCAGGTATTGAATTTCACAATTATCAGAGGTGAAATGAAACCTGAGATTCGGGAATTTTATGGATTAAAAACCAGTTCGAAAGCAGCTCCGTCCTTATTGCAGGATGTAAAAGTAATTGAGTGGGGAGAGAAATTGATAAAAGGAGAACAAGAGCGAATGAGAATGGGAGGGAATCCAATTTACAGCCCTTCTATTGCGTTGGTAAGAGTAAATTGTGAGAACTTTAAACAGGCATTTAACAATCAAAAAACATTACAGAGCAATACACAGCGATTTTCGGAAAAAGTGGCTGAATATCGTGATGAGGCAGATAGTTTGATTCTTTCTCTTTGGAACGAGGTGGAAGCTAAATTTGCTGATCTGCCGGATGAAAAGAAAAGAGAAAAAGCTTCGGAATATGGAGTTGTTTATGTTTGGCGTAAAGGTGAAAAAGAGAAACTAGAGCAAGCAAAGCAGGCTGAGGAAGACTTACTCACTTTGCCTTTCTCTCGATCTATAAAGGTTGAATAGCAAAAGTGTAAGGATTATCATTGAGATAAATCCACTAATCCAGATGCTTGCATCATTACCACCAAATTTTTCAATGTCTTCGGGTAATTTCCCTTTATTGATGAAGTAAGACATGCAAACGGCCATTCCGTTATTGATTAAATGCGCTAAAATAGGAACCCATAAACTTTTTGTCCATACCAGTAGATAGCCAAACAGAATTCCCATTGCCATTCTTGGTATCAAACCAAAGAATTGCATGTGCAGAGCTGCGAAAAGAAAAGCTGTTATAATGATTCCCCAATGCACGTTTTTAGTCATATTAGAGAAGATCCGCTGAATAACTCCCCGGAACAAAAGTTCTTCTCCCAAGGCCGGAATTACCGCAATTAAAATCAAATTTACAAACAGGTCAAAAGGTGTTTCCATCACTAAAAATTTCTTGGTGATGATTTCAGCCTGATCTTCGCTATGTCTCATCCATTCTTCAACTTCCGAAAGAAATTCAGGCAGTTGCAAATGAGAGTTGATATCTGCAAGCAGATTGATCGCCGGTAAGGCGACAATAATTGTTAGTATTGCTAACAGGTATTGAGGAGGTGAAGATTTTTTGTCTAAAAAAAGATAGGTCAACACTTTGTTATTCAGAAGCCAGGCGATGATAAAAGGCGGAATAATGAACATTCCGGTAGAGTAGATCGACTGATAAAATTTAAGAACAGAAATGTTCACAGAAGCACCATTTATATCCAGGCTTGTCGCGTCTGTGAAGATATTGACATCAAAAATAAGATAGGCCAATACACTGCCTGCAAACATGCACAACATAAAAGAACCAACTACTACAAGCAGACTCATCATCAATTGTGATAGCGGGGAATAATGGCTCAACGATCCTTTTAGCATATACTTTCTGTTTTTTTAGTTTGATGAACAAAAATAGTAAATAGTATTAAGATTTAAGTATAAAGTATCAAGTACAAAGGATCAAGTAAAAAGTGTCAAGTACAAAGTATCAAGTACAAAGGATCAAGTACAAAGGATCAAGTTTAAAGTATTAAGTACAAAGTGTTAAGTATTAGTTGCAAATAGGGAAAGAGCCAATAGATTGCATTTTAAGAGTTCATCATTCAAGTGTACTGTTGTTTGTTAAATGATTTGGTTTTTCGACTTTTCACGACTATTAAGACTTTCTATTATCTTTGTTGCCTGATAAAAAAGAAAAGAAAGTGAAGATAGGAAATCTGGATTTAGGAGAACGGCCGGTATTGTTGGCACCAATGGAGGATGTTACCAATCCGCCTTTTAGGGTTTTGTGCAAGCGTTATGGAGCGGATTTGATGTACACTGAATTTATTTCGGCGGATGCATTGATTCGTTCGGTAAACCGGACCATGAAAAAGCTGACCATTTTGGACGAGGAGCGCCCTGTTGCTATTCAAATTTATGGTAAAGATGTTGATCCAATGGTTGAGGCCGCCAAGATTGTTGAAGCTGCCAATCCGGAATTTTTAGATTTGAATTTTGGCTGCCCTGTGCGTAAAGTGGCAACTAAAGGAGCTGGCTCGGGCATGATGAGAAATGTACCGCAGATGCTGAAAATTACCGAAGCAGTTGTTAAGGCGGTAAATATCCCGGTAACGGTAAAAACCCGTTTGGGTTGGGATGAGGATTCAAAGATTATTGTTGAGCTGGCAGAACAATTGCAGGATGTGGGTATTCAAGGCTTAACCATTCACGGCAGAACCCGGTGCCAGATGTACAAAGGGGAAGCAGACTGGACTTTGATTGGAGATGTGAAAAATAATCAGCGCATGCACATTCCCATTATTGGAAACGGCGATATTACAAATCCTGTGAAAGCAAAGGAAGCTTTCGATAAGTACGGAGTTGATGCAATCATGATTGGTCGTGCTTCGGTAGGAAAACCATGGATTTTTAGAGATATAAAGCACTATTTTAATACCGGTGAATTGTTGCCTCCTGCAACAGTAGCTCAGCAGGTGGAAATGCTAAAAGAGCAAATTGATGCTGCCATTGAGTGGATTGACGAAAAACGCGGTATTTTGCACATGAGAAGACATATGGCAGGTATGTTTAAAGGTTTGGTGAATTTTAAGCAAACCCGAATCGATATGCTTAGAGCCAATCATTATGCCGATTTAATGCCGATATTGGATCGGATTTCGATGGAATGGGGAAATCTCCAAATAGATGATGAATAAAAAAAGACGCTAAAGCGTCTTTTTTTATTTGATTATTTTGGGAAGTTCTTTTACGAAATAGTCAGGATTGAAAATTTCATAACTTTCAGTTCGCCTGCTCCAGTACATCTCCACTTTTTCGAGATATGCATTCTGTAATTTCCGAATCTGATCTTCATTCAATTCAAGTTCTGCTGCAAAGGTTGTGAATTTGTATTTTGGATATTCTTTCGGCTCAAAATCTTCAGCATATTGCAGTTCTATACTCTCACCGTTCGAAAGGCTAAACAGCATTTTCGATTTTTTGGTGATGAATCCAAAAAAACGAAATCCTTCCGCATCCATAATCTTCCAGTTGGTTTTCAGAATTACTTTTCCCTCTATAGAGATGATCTGAAAATCAGCTTTGACCTGATTATTGGTATCCGAGAATTTATTTAATTTTTCGCTAATGCCTTTAATAACAGTTTGAGACTCCAATTCAGTATCAATAATTACTAAAGGCTTGGCAATTTCTTCAGCAGATTTTATTTGTGCAACAGGTTTTTCCACGTTCTTAATTTCCTCGTATTTCCAGGTGCCATTATCAAACAAAAGAACGATTTTTCCTTCCGGAGTTCTTAATTTTAGCTGTGCATTTGTCTGGCTGATTGTGCCTAAGAGCAGAATGGACAGAATTAAAATATTTTTCATGGAATTGAATTATTCAGTGATTTGTGGGATTGCTTTAATGAAATAAGAAGGATTCACAACCTTATACTCTTCAGCTCTGCGGCTCCAGTTCATTGTCGCTTTCATTACAATTTTGTTTTGAAGCAATTTAAGCTGATCTTCGGTTAAATCCAGTTGAGCAGAATAGGTGGAAAATCCATATTGACTAAATTCCTTAGGTTCAAATTCGTTCCTGTAAACCAAATCAATAATTTGTCCTCCAAGTAATTCCAGACTTAGTTTGGTCTCTTTTTTAATAAAGCCAAAGTACGAGTATGCTTCGCCGGTCATAATTTTCCAATCGGTTTGAAGAGTAGCTTTTCCATCCTTAGAGTGAAGGGTAAAATCGCATCGGACAATGTTTTTATCCTTAAAATACTTTAGAAGTTTTGCACTTGGACCTTCAATAAAAGTGATTTTCTCAACATCAGCTTCTTTTAGTACAAGAGGTTCATTTGAAATTCTTGTTTCCTCAATTGCAGTTTGTACTGTATTTCCGGTTTGCTGAGTTGGATTTTCTCCTGAAACACTTACATCAGCATACTTCCATGTGCCGTTTTCGTATAGAATTACAACTTTTCCTTTTGATGTAAGAGCTGTTTCCTGTGCGTTGGCAAGTAAGGAAAATCCAAATGCTAAAAAGCAAATAACAATAATCTTTCTCATTATAATTGTATTAAAAAGTTCTTCTTGAAATGAACAATTTGTCCATTCAGAAATTTAAAACGGTATAGCAGGTAGTTTGGTATCCTGACAATCCAAATTAATTGAATTGAAGAAAACGTTTGGTGATGTAGCGAACCGGATAGCGCGATGCAGCATATCCAATTGAAACAACAGTTGTAAAGATGATAAAAATATCGGTAAAATGAATATCAACGGGATAGGAATCCATTATAAAAGCTCCGTTTCCTGATAGGGTTATCAAGCCAAATTTTATCTGTAAAAAGCAGATGGCAAGACCTAATCCTACGCCAATAGCTGCACCTAACAGAGAGATAAGCCAACCTTCAAGCAGAAATATTTTTTGAATTGTTTTTTCTTCGGCACCCATGCTTCTTAGTGTGGCAATGTCATGTTTTTTATCCAAAATAAGCATGGTTAGCGAACCAATTACATTAAAAGATGCAATGACAAGAATAAAAGCTAAAATAAAGAAAATGGCCATTTTTTCCGATTGCATCATTTTAAACAAAACATCGTGCAGTTCGAATCGGTTTTTCACCACAAAACCGTCACCTAAAAGAGCTTGAATTTGTTCCTTAACATTTTCTACTTCATCCTGATTTTTAATGGAGAGTTCAATACCACTCACCTCATTGGTGTAGTCAAATAATTTTCTGGCAAAATCCAGAGGAACCAATACATATTGAGAGTCAAAATCTTGTTGAATGGTAAAATATCCCGAAGGATACAGATATTCAGTTGAAAATGCATCCATTGGATTCAATCCCAATTTTGCATTGCGTTTGGGCACGTAAAACTTAATGTAATCGGTAAAAGTGAGTCCCACACCCAGATCCAGGGCAACGCCGTAGCCAAGTACAGCGAACTGATGCTTACCACTATTCAGCAAAAAATTTCCCTCAACCATCATGGTGTCGATTCCCGTCATTAAGGTAAACTCCTCATCTACACCTTTTATGATTGCAGGGCGTTGTTTGTTTCCGTATTTAAGAAGGGCATTTTCTTCCAGCACTTCGGAGTAGAAAACCACATTTTCCATTTTCCTGATTTGCTCAAAAGTAGAATCAGGAACAAAGGTTTTGCCTGTTTTTGGAAGAATTTTTAAATCAGGATCGAAGCTGCCAAAAAGGTCACGAATCAATCCATCAAAGCCATTAAATACCGAAAGAACAATTACCAGAGCCATAGTTCCAATTGCAACCCCAATAACCGATATCATCGAAATGACATTGATTACATTCTGTTTCTTTTTCGAAAACAGATAACGTTTGGCAATATGGAAGGGAAGGTTCAAGTAATTTACATTGTCTTAAGAGAAGTACTGCTGTTTGTGAGTTGCATTATGAAAGCAAGTTGCTTATGTTTTCGATATAATCTAACGAATCATCAACAAAAAATGCCAATTCAGGAACTATTCTAAGTTGTTTCCCAACCTTATTTCCAAGAATTCTGCGAACATTCTTCGTATTCATCTTAATTAATTTCATCGTCTCTTCAGTTTCACTCGAAGGGAAAATGCTAAGATATACTTTTGCAAGTCCTAAATCCGGACTAATACGAACAGTAGTAACCGAAATCATTTTACCACCAAAAAGATTTCTCGATTCCATCTGAAATATCTCACTTAAATCCTTTAGCAGCAATCTTGAAACTTTGCTTTGTCTTGTAGTTTCCATAAATAATGTTCTAATTTTTTTACAAAGATAGAATAAAAGTCTGGAAGAGTGGGAAAGTAGTAAAAGTCTTGAATAGTAAAATGTGGATGGAATTAAATTAGTGCACTTTCCTCTATTATTAATTCATCATTCTTAATTTATAATTGAATAGCTACCTTTGCGCCTTATGGCAGATTTGTTTGAATATGGATATTGGGGATTGTTTGTGGCCAGTTTTTTGGCAGCTACTATATTGCCGTTTAGTTCCGAAGCAATTTTAAGCCTTTTTGTTTATTCTGGTTACGATATATCTGTAACCATTGCTGTTGCCAGCCTTGGGAATTGGCTGGGAGGAATGTTAACCTACTATTTGGGTTATTTGGGAAAGTGGGAATGGATCGAAAAATTTCTTCGCATAAATCAGGCGAAGGCCGAAAAAACAAAACTGTTTCTTCAGAATAAAGGAAGCGCACTGGCCTTTTTTGCTTTCCTGCCTTTTGTTGGAGATATTATTCCTTTGGGATTGGGCTTATTGAGAAGTAAGCCTGTTTGGGTCGCCCTTTTTATGGCCTCCGGGAAATTGTGCCGGTACATAGTCTGGGCGTGGATTACACTGCAAATAATTAATGCCTAAGCAAGACAAATAAGAACAAATCTTCTTCATATTAGCAGATTACCACTATTTTCAGGCCTTCAATATTTTTTTTGTTCGATTCGTTTCATAATTTTGCTGGATAATTTTTTTAAATATAAACGGCTCAATGCTTGGGCTATTAATAAAATCAGATCATGAATACAGTAGTTAGTGGAATTCGATCTACAGGAAATTTACACCTGGGGAACTATTTCGGAGCGATAAAGAATTTTGTTCAAATGCAGAACGATAACAATTGTTTTTTCTTTATAGCTGACTGGCATTCCTTGACTACACATCCTACTCCTGCTGATCTTCACTCAAATGTTAGAAGCGTATTGGCTGAATATTTAGCTTGCGGAATCGATCCTGAAAAGGCAACTATTTATGTGCAGAGTGATATTCCTGAAATTCCTGAGCTGTATTTGCTGATGAACATGAATGCATATCTGGGAGAATTGGAACGAACCACTTCTTTTAAAGATAAAGCACGTAAAAG
Organism: Labilibaculum manganireducens; assembly: GCF_002843385.1. GTDB lineage: Bacteria > Bacteroidota > Bacteroidia > Bacteroidales > Marinifilaceae > Labilibaculum > Labilibaculum manganireducens. The sequence continues at coordinate 13,109 of NZ_MVDE01000053.1, read as the reverse complement.
CCCTGAGAATGTGAATGCCGGTTTGTTAACCTATCCGGTTTTAATGGCGGCAGATATTTTAATTCACAAAGCTCAAAGAGTACCGGTGGGGAAAGATCAGGAGCAGAATTTGGAGATGGCCCGTAAATTTGCAAAAAGATTCAATAACACATATGGCGAAGAAACCTTTCCAATTCCTCAGCCTTATTCGTTCACCGGAGAATTTGTGAAAATTCCTGGATTGGATGGATCCGGGAAAATGGGAAAATCGGAAGGGAATGCAATCGGTCTGGTCGAAGATCCTAAAGAGATTCGTAAAAAGGTAATGAAAGCAGTTTCGGATAGTGGTCCAACGGCTATGAATCAGGAAAAACCGGAAGCAATTCAAAACTTATTTACCCTAATGGATGTGGTTTCGACCAAAGATACTTACGATTTTTTTAACGATAAATACAACAATTGTGAGATTCGTTACGGCGATTTAAAAAAGCAGTTGGCCGAAGATATCATCAACTTTACAGCGCCAATCAGAGAGCGTTTTCTGGATATCTCTCAGGATGATGCTTACCTAAGGAAAGTAACTCAGCAAGGAGCCGAAAAAGCCCGCGAAAGTGCGGCTAAAACTCTTGAAGAGGTTCGCAGGTTAATTGGTTTCCGTAAATTCTAAAAAGTACGATTATACAGATATAAAAAAATGCCATTCCGTAAGGAGTGGCATTTCTTTTCCAGGGCGTTTCTCTTTAGGGCGGGCTTTCCGTTTTTACTCCTCGCTAATTTTATTGCTTCGCAAACAAAAAGCTGTGGAGTATCACTTCTCCCGATAGCTATTAGGGACTCTAACGCGCTGGCATGTACATCTAAATTTTAATTTTCACCACCGCCAAGGTGGAATCCCAGTTTAATAGATGTGTGGTTGAAATCGTTAAAACGTTCGTTCTGGTCAAAAATCATGTTGTACTGCAGAGTCAGATCCAAATGTCCAAAACTAACACCAATTTTTGGTGCAATTCCAAACTTCGACCCCAGCTCAATTTCCGTAGTATTGCTCATTATTGTTTTGCTAATGGATCCTAACTCATAAATTCCAATATCTACACCGGCAAAAGGGCGTAAATTACTGGTGCTTACATAGTAGTCTATAGTTGACGCATAGCAGTTTATTGCTGATACATCCAGAAAATCATCATTGGCAGCACCTATCGCAGTACGTTCATATTTTATACCTAACAGCAGGTTGTCATCCATGTGAAATTTTGGATTTACATAAAACCCTATACCAGCATCAAGTTCATTGCCCCCGGGATTTGCAAAAGTTGCTCCCATATCAATACGAAAAGATCTAAAAGAGTCATAGCCATATTGTGCCTGTGCTATTCCAGTAAAGAGGGTGCAAATGATTATAAGACCAAGTGTTTTTTTCATCAGTAATAAGTTAATTAGTTATTTTGTTATTCTTAATAAGTGGAAAATTGTTTTGCCTTCTATTGATAATGGGTATGCAGGTTATTTTAATTTTATGGTATTGCATGAGTTCCGTGTTACGGGACATTTGAAAATAGGTTTATAGGTAAAGCTTAATTTTTATGTGAAATATATCACAGTTTTAATTTTCTGGAACTGGGCAGATGTAATTTTTTATGATTATGAAATTATTGTTTTTCAGAGAGTGTTATTTATATGCGTTTGCATATGCCTAAAATTCTTTAGTATCCGTTCGCCTTTTAAATTCGGACATCATGCGAAATTTTAGATTTTTGATCATTTTGATTGATATTGGCAGAATAGCGAATATAAATAGGAGGTTTAGTGCCAAACTAAAACAGGGCTGGAATTTAGTGGATTAACGAAACTGCATTTCTTAAAAAGAATGAAATAACTTAGAATTTAATACTGTTTTAGCGATTCAAGATAATAAAGCTTAATTTTGCTTCATTAAACAGTAGGCAGAATTTTTGGGTTACTAGATACATTCAAGTAATTTTGCCTGATTAATGTGTGTAATTACAATCAAACTTCGATTTTTAAAATGAATATATTGATATTTCCAATCAGATTCTTATACAAACTGTATTTCTTTCTTTATTTTGTAATAACATTATTGCTTTTTTATCCGGTATTTAAGTATTTGTTATCCAAAAAAGAACGTTTCCCAAGGGCTTTTAAGGTAATAAAAGTATATGCAAAGGTCTGGCTTTACGGATCAGGAATATTTCTTCGGGTGAAGGGAAGAGAGAATATAATTACCGGTCAGCCATTTCTAATCTGCTCCAATCACAGCTCTTTTATCGATCCTGCAACATTGTATATTATTTTCGATCAGCACTTTGTGTTTACAGGTAAAAAAGAGATTGAAAAATGGCCTTTGTTTCACATTTTTTATACTTCAGGGATGAATATTTTGGTAGACAGACACAATCGTTTGGGAGCGCTAAAAAGTTTCAAGAAAATGATGGATGTAATTGCGGAGGGCTATCCATTGGTAATTTTGCCTGAAGGAACGATTCCTCAAAATGCTCCTAATTTGGGAGAATTTAAACCTGGGGCTGTGTCCATCGCCATTCAAACGGGGATTCCAATATTGCCAATTACGCAAACTACCAATTGGAAAAGATTACAACGGGGAACTATGTTTAAAGGCAATGCGAGTCCTGGTATTGCAGAGGTAATTATTCATCCGCTAATTCCAACTACAGGATTAACCAAACAAGATGCCGATGCATTATCGGAAAAACTTCGGAATGTAATTAATAAGCCTTTGCAGGAAAAATACGGTATTTCATAAAATCAGAATTATATATATGACAAAATGCCAACTCGTAGGAGCTGGCTTTTTTATTTGTCATGTTTTTTAGTGACATATTGACCGTTTATCCAAAAAATCCAGATGGCACGGTTATTGTCCGGATCATCTGGTTATATTGTTTTATAAAACAAATTTATCAATTGTTAGAATAAACCTATTAAATAGAAATAGAATTCGAGGCTAACAACCTTTACTATGACAAACTGCACCGTTTGTGTCGACAAATGTATATATTAATTTGATTAAAGTGAATGTTTATTAACATTTATTAACAATCGACACTCTATTCAGAGTTTCCTACTTTGAACATTAAGGGATAATTAATTAATGTTTTATCCATATAAAAAAATAGAATATGGAAGAAAGTGATAAGCCCCCTTACCTATCATTGAATATGATAGGGGAGTATAGTGAAGCTACAAAAGCTAGAAAAAGATCGATTATAAGCAATCAGAAAAAACCTAAGAAGTTCATTTTTGCAAGATATTCTAGTGCTAAGAGTGCAATAAAAAACTTTTTTGCTCAAGATGAATTTGAACCATTATGTGTTAAAGCTAAAATAAATGAATTGGCTAAGAAGGTTTGTTCTACTGATTTTCAGGTGAATAACCGAAATTGTCAAATTCAAGCATTGGAATCATTTCTTACGACAAATCTTGATTCTTCTTTGAAGAAATTTACTTTTGAGAGATTTCGATCAAAACTGAAATCAATTTCCATTCACGGTTTGACAATTGGTATCTCACCTGATTTAGTAATACGTGGTGAGATTAATGGACAGAAGGTTGTAGGAGCTATAAAACTTCATTTTTCGAAAAGTGGAGTGTTTAAGGGATCTGCTGGCCGAGTAGCTGCTACAGGTTTATATCGTTTTATGAATGATATCGTTGCTACAGAAAGAGAAGTAGTAATTCCTTCATTGTGTATTGTCCTTGATGTTTTTGAACAGAAAACTTATCAAGCACCTGAAAATATAGATTTTTATATGAAAAAATTTATAAATGCATGTGATGAAATAATGGATATCTGGGATAATGTAGCTTAATTAAAAAATTCCAATAAATAAAAGGGTTGTTGATATCACTCAACAACCCTTTTTGGAGTGTAAATTTTCATTAACATTACCAAATAATATGGCGTTTAGTTTTTAATTGGAATCGTGAAAAAGAACTGAGAACCGATACCTTCTTTCGATTCCATCCATATCTTGCCACCGAGTAATTCTACGTAAGCTTTGGTTATTGATAAGCCAAGACCGGATCCTTCAATTGCTTTTGTGTTTTCATGATCTACCCGAGTGAATCGTTCAAAGATGCTTTTTTGTACGTTTTGTGGTATTCCGATTCCGGTATCTTTTACAGAGAACTCGAGTAAATCGTTCTTTTTTGTGCAGCCAAATGTAATTGAACCGTAATTTGTATATTTTATGGCATTATTAATTAAGTTGGTAAGAATGGAGGTCAACATTGTGTGATCAGTAAAGATAAGAGATTCTTGAACCGGCAGTATTGATTTGACTCTTAGCTTAATTTCTTTCTTATCAGCCTCGGGCACGAAGAAAAGCAGTTGATTTTTGAGTAATTCTGTTACATTAACTTGCGAGATGCATTTAACTATTTGATTGGTTTCAATTTTCGAAATTTCAATAATAGCATTGATTGTTGCAAGCATTCGCTCGCCGCTCTGCGATATTATTTTAATATATTTTTCGCGTTTTTCGTCACTTAATTTTGGTGTGCTTAACAAATCGGCAAACCCAAGGATGCCATTCATTGGAGTCCGGATCTCATGACTCATATTGGCTAGAAACGCGGTTTTCAATTTCTCGCTTTCTTCCGCTTTTTCTTTAGCAGCAATCAGCTCGTTTTCTATGCTTTTTTGTGCAGTTAAATCGATAAAATTTGCAAGGAAGTCATCACCCAATACAATTCCGGATATTAAAATTTGCTTTCTGCTTCCATCCTTACAGGTTATATTGTATATATCCGGAATAATGTCCGTTTCATGTTTTATTCCATAGTCAACGGCTTTTTCCCAGTTGTCCATTACCCATTCCCTGTATTTAGGATCAGGATACGCCAATTGCCACCAATCATCCAGATGAGAAATATCTTCCAGAGTATAGCCGAAAGTATTAAAAAAACGATCGTTCAGATATTTAATTTTACCGCTTGTGATGTTTACAAGACTAAGAGGTATTGGAACCCGCTGAACAAAAGTTTTAAATTGACTTTCACTCTTTCTTAATGCCTTTTGTGCTTCCTTTTGATCGGTTATGTCCCGATGAACCAATACAATGTGGGTGACTTTCTCAAATTCATTTTTTATAGGATACACACGGGTTCTTAGCCAGCGACTTTGGCTTTTATAAACAGAACCTGCTTCAATTTCTGATTTAAACTGATAATCAGGAATATCCAGTGTTTCTCCGGCATAAGCACGCTTGATATAGTTTAACATGCCTGATGAGCGAACCTGAGGACTTTTAAGAATATTAAATTTGAATAAAGTTATTTTTTTAGGGAATTGCCAAAGTTCCTCGTATGCTTTATTAACAGAAATTTGCAATCCATTTAAATCGTATACTTCCACAGTAAATGGAGATTGTTCCATTAACAGTCTGTATCTTTCTTCACTCTCTTTTAGTTCATCTTCCGCTTTTTTTCTCGAAGTAATGTCTTGAAATACACAATATGTTTTTTTAAATGTCCCATCAGGGTGACAACCTGTGCAACCCTGCAGCGAGATGTATTTGTAGTGCCCTTTTTGATGTCTGATTTTAAAATGAACATCATTCACATAACCACAAGCCTTAAATTTCGGAAAATTTGTATCAAAAACATGTTTCCAATCAGGATGAAGGAAATCACCGTAGTTCTTGCCAATTACATCTTTCTTTTTGTAGCCTAAAAACTTTAACCAGGTATTATTAACATCAACTATATTGCCATCGCTGTTTAAAGAGTGGTAGGAAAGAGGCGCATTTTCGAAAAGGGTTTTGTATTTTTTCTCACTTTGCTTTAAGTTGTGATAATAATGCAAGCGATTTATTGTATCCCCTAATCGTCTGCTGATTTCAATAAATAATTTTTTCTCAAGTTGAGTCCACTCCCGTATTTTTGTACACTGATGAACCCCCATTAAATAATTAGTGTTATTTGTAATTGTTATGGCAGTAATCATTTCCGATTTAATATGAAGCTCATCAATATAAGATTTGTTTTTTTCTGATTTAAAATAAGCTGAGGTGAAAGTATCATTGCCGGGATATTTTCTTTTTTCAAGAAGTTCTTGTCGGTAATTTTTTGCTATCTCGTTTTCATCAAATATTGAAATATATGATGCACCGGTTTTTACAATTTCAAGAGGTGGAAACTGAAAACTATTCTTTGTTTTGTCTGAAGAAATAAAAAAAGTTCGGTCTGTGTTAAATACTTCCTGCACTACATTCAGTACATCGGAAATCATTTTTTCAATATTTTCGGAAATAAGGGTAATCTGATGTATTTTCTCAAGTGTATCAATATAGGAGAATAGATTTTGTTTCGCCTCAACATGTTCAGATATGTCCCTGGAAATACCAAGTATAAGTTTGTCTCCGTTTTCATTTAACAAAGAGATACTAACTTCAACCGGAAATGTTGAACCATCTTTTCGTTTGTGAGAAGTAGCTAGTTTGCAGTGTTTTTCACGATCTGGGATTGAGAAAAATTTGAGAAGGTTTTCTTTGGTTTTGTGCTCAGCATCAACATCATATAAAGATAGAGCAAGAAGCTCTTCTCTTGTGTATCCCAAATTAGCACAAGCCTGTTTGTTTACCTCAACCAACTTCCCATCAAGATTGAACAAATACATTGCGTCTCCTGAATTAAGGACTAAGGATCGGTATAAATTGGCGTGCTTTTGGTTGGGGATGGTCATTGCACAATTATTTTGGTTGAATCCTTACTAATATACAAAAAATACCCTGCTAATCTGTTGCCTTCCAGCTTATTTAATTGCATTCAATGCAATTGACTTTTTGTTATGCAGAGCTGATCATACATAAAAGAAGCCTATTAAGTAAAGCGACATTGCGGTATTAATATTTCAAGGCTAACTCTATTCCGTCAATTACCCGAAAAGCACCTTCGGCCAGAGCTTCCATTTCGTTTTCTCCCGGATAAACAAAGAAATTAGTAAGGTCTGAAACATATTTTTTTAAATCAGAAATAAAGCGCTCCGAATAGGCTATCCCACCAGTTATGATAATTCCATTCGCTTTGCATTTTAGAGCAACATGGTAAGCACCAATCTCTTTGGCTATTTGATAAACAAAAGCATCGTAAACCAGTTGTGCTTTTTCATTGCCTTCATCAATTAATTTGAAAACATCACGTAAATCATCAACACCTAAGTAAGCTTTTAGTCCACTATTTTTACTTAGCAGTGTTTCAACATCTTTTCGAGGCATGGAGTAACACAAATCCATTACACCACGAGTAGGCAAAGCTCCGGCCCGGTTAGGCGAAAAAGGCCCCATTCCCATCAAGGCATCGTTTACATCTACAATTTTGCCGCCGTCAACTGCTGCAATGGAAATTCCGCCACCCAAATGAGCAATTACATATTTGGCCTTTTCGAAAGGGATATTTTGTTGTTTTGCAATTTTGCGGGCAGTCATTTTCATATTTAAAGGATGCCCTCTTCGGTTTCGTTCAATGCCCGGCACACCTGATATACGTGCTTTTTCCCAGATGTTGCCGGCAGAAACAGGATCAACAGTAAAACTCTCATCAAGATTAAAATGTTTAGCCAGTTTATTGGCAAGCATACTTCCCAAATTTGAGGCATGATCGCCATAACTACCTGTTCTTGCGTCTTCAAGGAACTTGTTGCTGATTTTGTAAGTGCCGCCTTCAAGAGGTTTTACAATGCCGCCCCGACCGACAATGCCAACCACAATTGCATCCTTTTCTGATAACATTTGATCCAATCCGGCTTCTACCATTTGGTAGCGGTATTCAAACTGATCGGTAACTTTATGAAATTGATCGAGCTCCTTTTGCGAATGGCGGATAATATGTTCATTAATAAGCTCTGATCTGTTGTATAATGCGATTTTAGTAGATGTTGATCCCGGGTTGATTACGATGACAATTTCCTTTGGATTCATAGAGTAGGAGAGTTGAGTGTAAGATGTAATTCCTGAAAGTACGAAAAGAAACTTAATCATGAAATCATGCAAAGTATTTTTCGGAACTTAAATTGTAGTCAATAAGCTTATTTTGCCTTAAATTCGTTTTTTTACCTTCATCCAATCCTCAGTAGTCAAAAAACTTTCGTCCATATTCTGTATCATATTTTTGAATTTTGTGCATAAGGGCAATGATACAGTTCCACGATTTGGCAACTATTTCCTGATCCTGAACCTTTTCATTGCTGTACCAAAAGCAGATAGGCATTTCGGTTTCGCTTCCGAAATATTTCGCCCATTTTTCGGTAAATTCTTCTTGAAGTTCTTTTTTCATTGCTTTAGCAGATTGGTTTTTATACAAAAATCAGACTTGTTTGATGGAATGGCAACTGAAATCAATGGATTTTTTAAGGATAAATGCTTCCATATCCGAAACACGATAAAAATCGATCAACTCGCATAATTACAAAGCTTTCATGCATTTGTAAAGGCCTTCGGGAGCGTTATCTTATAAAAAAAGATATATTTGTATGGTATTAATCCGAAAGATGGTTTAGTTATGGACAGAGAATTATTAATTGAAAAATATAATGTGCCGGTGCCTCGGTACACAAGTTACCCTACTGTTCCTTTTTGGGGAGAGCAGCGCCCGGAAGCGGGAGATTGGCTAAAAGTTGTGAAAAGGACTTTTGATGAGTCGAATGCTTCGAAAGGAATTAGTATTTACGTTCATTTGCCTTACTGTGAAAAGCTTTGTACTTATTGTGCCTGCACAAAAGTGATTACCCGTAATCACGGGGTAGAAGATCAATACATAGATGCTTTATTGAAGGAATGGCAAATTTATCTGAATACTTTTCAGGAGCAGCCAATTATTCGCGAGCTTCATTTGGGAGGTGGGACGCCAACTTTTTTCAATCCTGAAAATCTGCAAAAGTTAATTATTGGCCTGAAAAAGAATGCAAAACTACATCCTGAACATGAATTTAGCTTTGAGGGGCATCCGAATAATACCACTCGTGAGCATTTGCAGGCTTTGTATGATGTTGGATTTCGAAGAGTGAGCTTTGGGGTTCAGGATTTCGATCCCGAGGTACAACGGGTAATTAATCGCCCGCAAAGTTTCGAAACCGTTAAGGAAGTAACTTTAGCTGCACGCGAGATAGGATATCATTCGGTAAACTTCGATTTAATTTACGGACTGCCTAAACAGAAATTGACTTCGGTGAGCGATACTTTTGAGAAGGTAGCGGAGCTGAAACCCGATAGGATTGCTTACTATTCATACGCTCATGTGCCCTGGAAAACAAAAGGGCAGCGTATTTTTACCGATGCCGATATTCCGGATAGTGCCGAAAAACGTGCTTTGTACGATTTGGGAAATGAGAAACTGGCTGAACTGGGTTACAGCGATGTGGGAATGGATCATTTTTCATTGCCTCACGACGAATTGTTCATTGCCCGCGAAGCCAAGCGATTGCACCGTAATTTTATGGGATACAATACTTCGCACACCGAGTTGCTGATTGGTTTGGGAGCTTCGTCCATATCAGATGCTAAATATGCCTATGCACAAAATGTAAAGCTGATTAAGGCTTACGAAGAGGCTTCTGTGAAGAATGAACTTGATTTGGAAAAGGGATACTTCTTAAGCGATGAGGATGTGATTGTAAAGCGTGCAATATTGGATATTACCTGTCGTCGCGAATTGTTTTTTACAGATGATTTAAAAGCTTATTTGCCTGCAAGTATTAATGAAGAACTGCAGGTTTTAGCCGATGAGGGAATTATTATCTGGAACGATGAGAAATTAGTAGTTACGGATTTAGGGATGATTTTTTTGAGAAATATTGCCAGGCTCTTCGATAACAAACTGCGTGCTGCCAAAAGTGGCGGAGACAACATGTTTTCGAAGTCGATATAGAATAGGAATAGAATAAAAAAATCCGGTACTCATTTCTGAGTACCGGATTTTTTTATGGGTTTACCTTACCGTGATATGAATGCACTTTGTTTGACCTTCCAAAAGAACGTAGCATTTACCTTCATCCTGCATTTTAATTAATACACGCAGTAATACATTTCGAAGGCGGTAGGAATAAACGGGTTTACTATTCCCTCTCTCAAAAAAACGTGTTTGTGAAATATCAAAGGTTCGGCCGTAATAATGCGATGATTTATTTGGCGTAGCATTTACATTGCTTCTACGCAGCGATTTTTGATCTGCAAGGGTGCGTAATATGGAGGTAACCGAAAACCGGTATTTTCTTATTCCCAATTCTTCGAGTTGGCCACAAAACCTTTTGCCAAGCAGGTCTAAGAATTCCACGGCAGGTTCCTGCAGGTAAGGTAGTGAATTAGTTAAATGGGGTATTTCATAGAATTCGTTATCGTTTATTTTTTCGAGATCATATCGATCCCCAAAATCGTCAGGGTTTTCTTTGTATTCGGCTTTCGAAATTAAAGGTTTTTCCAATCCCTTTTCCTGAGCCAGATCAAGATGATATGTATTGTTATAGCGACGCAAGGCTCTGCTTTCATTTTTTGTTAGCACTGGAACAGATACTTGAGCCTCCGTTTTGCCTTTAGGGCTTAAGCTTTTGGCAATAAACAGTAACAATATAATGCCTGTTGTCAGCACAGCAAGCAGCAGTGCTTTACGAACTTTAGGTTTTAATTTTCTTTTAGTCATCTCTTGGTTTTACGCTCACAAAGCTAAAAAAAACAAACTTTATTTAATTTATGGACTGTCCTTTATTTTGTTTTATAAGTACCATAAGCCGACTATTTTTTTAATGAAGGTTTATGTGTTTAACTTTTAATGTTTAGGGAAAAAGGACAGTTTGCAGGAGTTGCACTTGTTGTGGATAGTTCCTTTTGGGAACTACTATTACTCTTGAAAGATTGAATAAACGCGATTATGAATCTACGCCTGACATTTACAAACAAATCACGCCTGTTAGACGTGATTCTTTATTCCCCTTAACTTAATCCCGATTCCTCGGGACCGTATACGAGACCCGTACGTACGGTGGTGTGAGAGGCACAGTGGCGGTCAATAGACCGTCACCTGTCTACTCGATTGCCAGCATGTGCATTTTTATATTTTAATTCTATCTCATTTCAAATGTATTTAATGAGTGGGATGGAAGTGAAACATTAAGATACTTTTCGCCAAGTTTAATGGTCAATTCTTTACTTTCTTCATTAAAATTACCTGCCAAAACAATAAACTTACCTTGAGGATTTATTGCAATCATTGTGCTTAATTGAGAACTTTTGTCATTATTTGTTGCTATTATTTTTGTTTTTGGACTTATATAGTGCGTATAATGCTTAACAGCATAATACTCTGGCATATAAGTTGCAGTTCTTGTTTTGGAATCTATACGTATTAATGAGTTCTGATTCCATCCCCAACCACTTACACCATTATCAGACAGGATAGCGTTCCAAAAAGTATACTCTTCACAACCATTACCCAAGTAATGATTAATCAACTGAAAAGTGTGTTCAGCTGCTTTCCAGTCAAAAGAACCCCATCCACATTCACTTTCTGTTTGTACATATCTATATTGGGGGTATTTTTCTCGCAATTTAGGCAAAATCTGTCCGCCTTCCCACTGAAAGCCAACTCCTTTGATACTTTTTGTCATACGTGGATCAGAAAGCACTTCGTCAATAAAGTCAAAGCGATTGGTGTTGATCGTTCCAAGGTATATATCAACATTAGGATGCAGTTCTTTCATGATAGGAGCCAGATATTCGGTATTAAATCGAATAACACCTTTTGGAGTCCAGGCACATCCGGGGTATGGTGTATAGCTCCATGCTTCATTTTGAAACATTACCATGGTTATAGGAATTCCTATTTCTTTATATGCCGAAATAAATTTACAAAAGTAATTTGCATAGGTTTTTAGGTATCGGGGGTCTTGAATGAGATAGTCATTAACAGCTAACCGTTTAGGGAAAACCTTGTCATTCTTATTATGTTTATCTTCAAACAATAGGTAATCAAGTTTGGGATCAAGCTTGTTATAGTCTTTATTGCTCAATACAGAATAATAATGATTTATTTTCATCCACGATGGTGGTGACCATGGGGAAATCCAGAAGGTTAATTTAGGGTTGTATTTCATTGCAGCTTTTATATAAGGTATTAAAGTAGTTTTGTCCCTATCAATATTGAAATACTTAAGCTGAAAGTCGCCATCAACTTCATCACAGCTGTACCAATCACGGGCATAGTCATTCGCATTCATAGAAAAACGGCCCATGGTGAAACGCAGGTCGCCGTTATTGGAAAAAAGTTTTGAAAGTATTGTATCCTGTTGGCTCCCATACAACAAATTAAGAGCATCCCAGCCAAGTTCATTAAAGCATGTCCCCCATGCTTTGAACGTAACAATACTTTCATTCCCTGTAACGCTGACAATTGGTTCTGTAGAAGATTTTTTTGACAATTTAATGGTCGATTGTTTCCAAGTATTACCTTGGGTACTCGAAATCCATTCAAAAGATTGGGCTTTCACTACCAAAGAAGTAATCGTTAATATTAAAACTAATAAATTCTGTTTCATTCTTTTTAATTTAATTGTTTATGTAATATTTAAATCAATCAAGATTGTTTCTTTAATTACTTAACCTGTTGTTGATTTCGGTCTTTGCATTACTGGCAACGTTTGACAATATGAAACGGTTGGGTTTTCGGGCTTCGTACTTGTCCACCGACAAGAACGCTGAAGCGAGAACCAAACTCTCGCTAACTTCTGAACCCCAACTGTTTTATATTGTGTGTGTGTGCCTTGAATGGTAAATTTAGTAAAAGTTCTTTTATAATGTTAAGTTTTGTAAAAGAAAGTCCAGAGGGTGTAAGTCCCTTATGCACTGGGGTGACTCCTGGAAGCATTAGCAAGTGGCAAGGTGGTTTATTCGCTATCGCTCATGAGAGCGCTTCGCTTTGTAGGGGTGCTTATGCACTGTGCCGGAACGAAGTGGAGACCACGACAGAATGGAGTAACAAGCCAACCGGCAAAAGTCTGAACTGACGAACAGGAACGGGATATGAGGCATAATTATCTGGGTAAGTAGGCACATCACTGCAAAGCCCAACGAGTACCAAAAGGATATTTATGTAGATCCCGCAGG
>NZ_MVDE01000052.1 GCF_002843385.1 Labilibaculum manganireducens | reverse complement strand
GAAATATCAGATCTACAAGAAAAGATTACAATGATGGTAAATGAGTTGAATCCCGATTTAATCAAATCCATTACTGGTTATCCAATTTATACAAATTGCTTTTGTGAGTAAATTAGTCTGTAAAATGATATAATCTATCCCTGGCATTTTATGACAAATCTACATCTGAGAAAGATGAAGATTTATTTTACCAGCTTTTCAATACTAATAAGAGTGAGTCTGCGCAAAAAAAAAGCCCACCCTAAGGTGAGCTTGCAGCAAATATAAATCGTTTAAATATGGTCTTTAAAATGGCATTAGCTGGACAATGCATTTGCTCCTGATACAATCTCCAAAATTTCGTTGGTAATTGCAGCCTGGCGGGCTTTATTGTAGGTCAGATTCAAATCCTGAATTAAATCAGAAGCATTATCTGTTGCCTTATGCATTGCTGTCATTCTTGCTCCGTGTTCCGAAGCAAAGGAATCCAACATTGCCTTATAAAATTGTGTTTTTAAAGATTTTGGAATCAATTCATCTAAAATTTCTTCCTGATTTGGTTCAAAAATATATTCTGTCAAACTGCTCATATCCGCTTCGGGCTGAACTACTGGCAAAAACTGTTCGGTGGTTAAAACTTGAACTCCTGCATTTTTAAACTGATTGTAAACTAATTCTACTCTGTCATATTTCCCTTCAACAAACTCCTTCATAACTAAAGAAGCAATAGCCGAAACACTTTCAAAGTTCAAATTATCGTACACATGATTGTATTCTCCAACAACATTGAAATGTTTACGAAGAATTTCAAATCCCTGCTTTCCAATTGCCAATATGTGAAGTGAACCTCGCTGATTTTGTTCAGCATAAGTAGTCTCAGCCAAAATAGTAACCTGCTTAATCACATTTGCATTAAATCCACCACATAAGCCCTTGTTAGAAGTTATCGCAACCAACAAAACCTTTTCAGGCTTTCTCTCCACACCGTATAAATTATCATCAGAATTAGTCAAACTTCCAGTCAGGTTCGATAAAATCTCATGAAGCTTAGCCGCGAATGGACGAATTTGCACGATAGCATCCTGAGCCTTTTTTAATTTGGCAGCAGAAACCATTTTCATCGCTGCAGTAACCTGTTTGGTTTTCTGAACCGATGAAATACGAGTACGAATTTCTTTTAAATTAGCCATTTATTCTAATTCATAATTAGCAATGATCAACTAATAATTAATGAGTTATCTTCCTCATTATTAATTACTAATTGTTAATTATTTATATTTAGCAGATAACTCAGTCACAACGGATTTCATGATATCCTGTGCTTCCTGAGTATATTTTCCCGATCCCAGCTCAGTTAACACAGCTTTGTGCTTCATAGCCATAAAATCAAGAAATTCAATTTCAAATTCTTTCACTTTATCTACCGGAACATTACGCAATAATCCTTGTGATCCACAGTATAAAATAGCTACCTGCTTATCAACGGTGTAAGGTGAATATTGTCCTTGTTTTAAGATTTCCACATTCTTTGAACCTTTATCTAAAACAGAACGGGTTGCAGCATCCATATCAGAACCAAACTTGGAAAAAGCCTCTAATTCACGATATTGAGCCTGATCCAGCTTCAAAGTTCCTGCTACTTTCTTCATTGATTTGATCTGAGCGTTACCACCCACACGCGATACCGAGATACCTACATTAATTGCAGGACGAATACCCGCGTTAAAAAGATCTGATTCCAAGAAAATTTGACCATCGGTAATCGAAATTACATTGGTTGGAATGTATGCCGATACATCACCAGCCTGAGTCTCGATAATTGGAAGTGCAGTCAAAGAACCTCCTCCTCTGATAATCGATTCACCATTCTCATCCTTAGCATTTTTCATGCTCTCAGGTAAGTCATTCATCTTACGGGCAATCTCATCTGAATTAATGATTTTAGCCGCACGTTCTAATAATCTTGAGTGCAAATAAAATACATCACCTGGATATGCTTCACGTCCTGGTGGGCGGCGAAGCAGCAGAGAAACCTCACGGTATGACACCGCTTGTTTCGATAAATCATCATAAATAATCAATGCAGGACGACCTGTATCGCGGAAAAACTCTCCAATGGAAGCTCCTGCAAAAGGGGCATAAAACTGTAATGCCGCCGGATCGGCTGCTGTTGCCATCACAATAACCGTATAGGCCATTGCTCCATGCTCCTCAAGTGTTCTGGCAATATTTGCAACAGTAGAACCTTTCTGTCCTATAGCTACATAAATACAGTAAACAGGCTCTCCCTTGTCGTAAAATTCTTTCTGATTGATAATGGTATCAATTGCGATTGCAGTTTTACCGGTCTGACGGTCACCAATGATTAACTCACGCTGTCCTCGTCCAATCGGAATCATCGCATCAATCGACTTTAATCCTGTTTGCAAAGGCTCGGTTACCGGCTGACGATAAAGTACCCCGGGAGCTTTGCGTTCCAATGGCATTTCGTATGTTACACCCTTTATTTCACCTTTTCCATCAACAGGCTCACCAATGGTATTAATTACACGTCCTAACATTCCCTCACCAACATTGATTGAGGCAATTCGCTTGGTTCGTTTTACAACATCACCTTCTTTTATTCCTTGAGTTTCTCCCAAAAGAACAGCTCCGACATTGTCCTCTTCGAGGTTCAATACAATACCTAAAACGCCATTTTGGAATTCAATCAACTCATTGGATTCAACGTGCGATAAACCGTAGATGCGGGCGATACCATCCCCAACTTGCAATACGGTTCCGACTTCTTCCAGTTCTGCTTCGGTTTTTAATCCTTGTAATTGCTGCTTTAGGATTTCCGAAACTTCTGCAGGTTTAATACTAGCCATATTTAATTTTTATTTAGTCAGAGTTTAATCCGATTTGAAATTCTATTTCATATGATTTGAAAGCAATTCACGCTTAATTAGATTCAACTGATTGCTAACACTCGCATCCAGTTGCTGATCTTCAATTCGAAGCACAAATCCACCAATAATCTCTTTATCAACCACTTCCTGCAATTCAATTTTTGCATTGAAGGATTTTGAAAGTAATTCGCTCAATTTGCGATTGCTTTCCTTTTCAATAGCTGATGCAGATGTAAGTGTTGCTGATAAAACCCCTTTATCTTTACGACACAATGACAAAAAATTTCTGGAAATATCCTTTAGATAAATTTCACGACGATTTTGCACCACCAAATCTAAAAAATTAAGACTGACCTGATTTATTTTATCACCAAATATCAGCTTAACCGAAGTTCGTTTCTGAGAAGTTTTAACAACAGGACTTTCAACCATAAGCCAAAATTCAGGCATTGTTTTACAAACCTCATCAACAAGCTGAATATCTTTAATTACGGACTCAATTAAGTTCTCCTCTTTTCCTAATTCAAAAAGAGCTTTGGCATAACGAACCGAGATTTTACTTTCGTTCATATTCTTTTAGATTATTAGATGTGAGATCTGAGATTCAACAAGATTCCCACTCTCTCATTTACTAATTCAACTTTACTTCGTCCATTAGCTTTTTGAAGTAATCCTTTTGCTGCTGATCATCAGCAAATTGCTGACGGAGAATTTTTTCTGCTATTTCAACAGAAAGAAGTGCAACCTGAGCTTTAATTTCATTCAAAGCAGCCGATTTTTCACTCTCAATGTTTATTCGCGCCGATTCTATTACTTTATCAGCCTCAAGAGTCGCTTTTTGTTTGGCTTCACTAACCAATTTACTGCCCATCTCTTTTGCCTCTTTAAGCATTGCTTCACGCTCTTTTCTTGCCTCCTGAAGAATTCTTTCGTTATCGGCCTGTAATGCCGCCATTTCTTCCTTAGCACGTTCTGCAGAACGAAGAGCTCCTTCAATAGAGTCTTCCCGTTCTTTTAATGCACTTAATATCGGTTTCCAAGCAAACTTTTTCAGGATAAACAATACAATGGCAAATGCCAAAAGCATCCATATAAAAGTTCCTAATTCAGGTGTTACCAAGCCCATGTTATTCTATTTTAATTCACTTTAAGTGATGTTAACATCCAAATAGATTCCACAATTTGCCGCAGACAATCTCTTATGGCAAATTGTGGATAATGCTATTACAATACGATAGCCAACAAACAGATGATAATCGCAAAAAATGCAGCACCTTCAATAAGAGCCGCGGCAACAATCATGTTTGAACGAATATCTCCAGAAGCTTCTGGTTGACGAGCAATACTCTCAAGAGCACTACCACCAATTTTACCGATACCAATACCAGCACCAATGGCAGCTAAACCAGCTCCAAATGCAGCACCCATTTTGGCAATGCCCATACTTGCCGCAGCCTGAAGAAGAATTGTTAATGTAATCATAGCGTTTTTAATTAATTGATAAAAAACTATTAAAGCTCCTATTTTTAGGAGTAGATAAATTCTTAATGATGTTCTTCTGTTGCCATACCAAAGTAAAGCGCAGAAAGAAGCGTAAACACATAAGCTTGAATTAAGGCTACCAACAGCTCAAGCATATCCATAAATACAACAAAAAGTACTGAGACAACTGAGGTTCCGTATCCTAATCCCGGACTAATTTGTCCAAAGATGAAAATCAAACTAACAAAAGCCAAAACAATCATATGACCTGCAGTAATGTTGGCAAAGAGTCGAACCATTAAAACAAATGGTTTTGTGAAAACTCCCATTACCTCAACCAAAGGCATTAAAGGTACAGGAAACTTTAACCACCATGGTACACCAGGAGTGTTCACAATATGTTTCCAATACGATTTATTTGCATTCACTGATGTAATTACAAAAGTAAACAACGCCAATACCATTGTTATGGTAATATTTCCGGTGACATTTGCACCTCCCGGTAAAAATGGTACCATTCCCATTAAATTATTCAACCAAATAAAAAAGAAGATGGTTAAAAGATAAGGCATGTATTTTGCATATGTCTTTTCTCCAATGGCGGGTTTAGCAATCTCATCCCGAATAAAAATTATAATTGGCTCAACAAAAGACTGAAGACCTACTGGAGCTTTTCCTTTTCTTCTTGTATACGATTTGGCTACAGAAATAAATACCCACAGCAGAATAACCATACTTATCAGCATGGCGACAACATTCTTAGTCATTGAGATATCAAATGGACGTACTTCATGTCCGTTTACCATTTCAACTACTTTTCCTCTGTATTCACCTTCATTGGCAATCGAAAATCCTTCATAAACTGAATGTCCGTGATGAAAATTACTGGACATAAACATGTGAAATCCAGAATGCTGAGAGTAAACAATCACCGGCAAAGGCATGGTTGCATGAAAATCACCAACACTAAAAACATGCCAATCATAGGAATCAGCAATGTGATCCATTATAAAATTTCCTGGCTCAAACTTTTCTTTTTCGTGTGTTTCTTGAGAAGCAGGTTCCGCATGCTCGTCACCAGAGGCAAAAACCGGCATAACATTTAATGCTAAGAAGAAAATCAACAGAAATCGATGAATATTTTTCATACGTAAATGACTTACTTTTTACAACAGATACCAAATACCTTGGCTTGAGGCAAAATCAACTGATTTGGATTTTATTCAATCTGTTTGGTTAAAATGTTAATTCAAAACAAATTGCATTAACAATATTTTCAGGAATGATTACTCATTCGTCTACTACTTACTTTTTAAATTAAAAACCTGCAGGTTTTTAATTTGACTTCCAAATTTAATAAAAAAACTATTGCATTCGGCTTTTTAAAATCATTTAACATTTCCAGACCTTAGTGTATTGGATAAAGACACAACATCATAAGTAGTATATACTACGTAGCAAAATCCAAAAAACAGGACGAAACTCAATGCTTGTGAACGATCCAGCAAAACATAAATTATGACAAAACTTAGGTGTGCGAATAATTTTATTCCAAACCATGCCATATAATTTGTATTGAAAACCCGGGGGTTATTCTTTGCGGATTTAATCAATTTATAATGCTGAAAGGAGCTTATCAGGAAAAAGTACAATATAACAAAAGGAAACACATAATTGAACCATGGTTTTAACAGAGTCAAATACATCAGAACCGAGATGACTAACAGTGCTCCGGAAATAATTCCTAAGTTTCGAATGTACTTTTTAAATGATTTTTCCATATTCGAATTTATATGCGTCCGATTATTTTTTCAGCAAATCTTTTAACGCAAAATATAAGGATAATACCACACCTCCAAAAGCTCCAATGATTGTGAATAATGGAAATTCATTTTCCAAATACTTATCTAACTGAAACCCTCCAAATAATACCAAAAGAATGATGGCAATCATTTGAAATGCAAGACCAGAATATTTTGCCAGACTGGTGGTTTGCTGTTTTCGCTTTTCAAAGGAGTTTTTCTGATCCTCTTTACTTTTTTTCATCTTTTTTTGGAGCTGGCTCGCCCATTTTACAAGATCCGGTAAATTTGGCTCCTGGCTCAACAGAAATTTTATCGGTAGTAATATTACCTAAAATTACTGCTGTATTTTTTAAATTAACCATTTCTGAAGCAAAAATATTTCCTTCTACCATTCCTGAAACATCAATTGTTTTACAATGAACATCTCCTTGAATTTTTCCAGTGTTTCCGACAACAACTTTTCCATTCACCTTCATTTTCCCGTTCAGGAATCCATCAATTCGAATATCTCTTGCTGCTTGAATATCTCCGGTTATGGATGTTCCATCGCAGATCAAATTCACTGCGGTTGTCTGTACTTCATTGTTTTTGCTCATTTTATCTTTTTTGCTAAACATGTTAATATCATATTGAATTTATAAATCTAAGTGCATAAATATTGCCAATACTTATGAAACTGATATCATCACTATAAAGCAGTTACAGATACACTAATTTCATCAGCAATAGTAAATCAACTCAATTTTATAAAAAAAAGTATTTTCGAATTAAAAAAGAGCTTACGGCTCTCTTTGCAAGCCATACAAATATAAAAATTTGGTTGAAGAAAACCACTCTTTTAAAACGATTCCAAGAAAAAAAGGCCTCCAAATTGGAGGCCTGATTGTATTTTCACTTAATTATTGTTTTATTTAGGATTGTAACCCCATTTCAAAAGAATAGAGCCCCAGGTAAAACCAGCTCCAAACCCTGAAAGAATAATGTTATCACCTTTACTCAATTGGTTTTCCCACTCCCATAAACACAAAGGAATTGTTGCAGAAGTAGTGTTTCCGTATTTTTGGATATTGATCATTACTTTCTCTTTCGCCAATCCCATTCGCTTTGCTGTAGCCTCTATAATACGGTTATTCGCCTGATGGGGTACCAACCATGCTAAATCATCCGCAGTCATGTTGTGTTTTTCCATCATTTCAACGGAAACATCTGCCATATTGGAAACGGCATGCTTAAATACATGATTTCCCTCCTGATAAATGAAATGCTCGCGGGCATCAACTGTTTCATGACTCGCCGGTTTGCAAGATCCGCCAGCTTTTTGATGCAGATGTTTTCTCCCAAATCCCTGAGTATGTAACATTTCATCAATAATACCAATATTTTCTGTGGTTGGCTCCAACATTACTGCTGCCGCGCCATCTCCAAATATCGGGCAAGTCTGACGATCTGTATAATCAACGATTGATGACATTTTTTCAGCACCAACAATTACCACTTTTTTATACATTCCCGATTGAATGTACTTTGATCCAGTAACCAATGCGAATAAGAATCCCGAACATCCTGCATTTAAATCAAAACTAAATGCATCATTAATTCCCAATTTATCGCTAATAATATTAGCCGTTGCCGGGAATTGCATGTCAGGAGTTACTGTTGCACAAATCAACAAATCAACATCCTCAGGAGAAGTATTGGTTTTTTTCAAAAGCTCTTCAACAGCTTTTGCCCCCAAATCTGAAGATCCTTTTCCTTCGCCTTTTAGAATTCTTCTTTCCTTAATACCAATACGAGTCATAATCCACTCATCGGTTGTTTCAACCATGGTGCTTAATTCCTCATTGGTAAGAACATAGTCCGGAACATAAGCTCCAACACCAGTTATTACTGCATTAATTTTTGACATTCTTCTAGCTTACTTAGTGTTTATCAGATAGATTCAGCATTCTGCCTGCACAGAAATCCCATTCTAAACAAATTAAACAGATACCGAATTATACTTCAACCAAAAAATTGATTAAAACAATTTAATAACTCCGGAATTTGCAAAATGAAACTGTATAATAAGCAAAATTGCTCCCAAGTAAGACCTGAGGAGCAAATTTACATATTGCGTTTAACCTAAATAACTTGACTTAGATTATGCTGTAACTTTCTTTTCGATCGCCAATTTACCTCTGTAATAACCGCATTCAGGGCAAACAGTATGATATTTAACAGTTGCTCCACAATTTGAGCAAGATGCTAAAGTAGCTGGAGTAGTTTTAAGATGAGTTCTTCTCTTATTTCTTCTCTGCTTCGACGTTCTGTGTTTTGGATGTGCCATTTTTCAACCTATTTAACTAATTATTATCAATCAATTTTCTTAAATCATTCCATCTTGGATCGATGATCTGTTCACCGTTCACCGAATGGTCATTCAATTTTTGAATCATTTCTTCATTACAAGTACTATCTCCATCTTCATCTTCCGGATGAACAAAGCTTAAAGGTAAGCTAAGTGAAAACAGTTCATAGATGTAATGTGCTGTTTCCAGTTCGTTTACCGCTTCTGAAATTACAATAACATCATCAGCCAATTCTTCGTTTTCCTCTCCAAATTTCACATAAACAGAGCTTTCTCCGCTCACCTCCATGTCAAATGGTTCGAGACAACGATCGCAGGCCACATTCATTTTACCTTCCAATTCAATAGTAAGAGTCATAACCAAAGTTTTCTTCTCCAGTGTTACTTTCACTGAGGCATCAACCTGATATGCATCTTCCTGCTGAAAATGCTCAAAGAATTCCTGATCGATGGTAAAATTGAATTCATGCTTACCATCTTTCAATCCTTTGAAAGGAATCGTATATTTTGCCAGATAATCCAAAATATTCTAATAAAACTTTGCAAAAGTATAAAAATTAATCATACGTTTTCATAAATCTCAACATCTTTTTTCGGCAATCTTACCCAATTATTAAACTGAATTACAGTTTCAATGATAAAACTCCCTTGAAAACGGGCTGCAAAAATAGGTAGTTATTTGTTGGTTTCAAAAAAAAATCAGCTATTTGAAAATCAAATGGTTCAATTTAAGGGTAAAATAATCCTAAACACCGCACCACTGCCCAATTCTGAGCTAACAACAAAAATTTTTCCGCGGTGATAATTTTCAATAATTCGTTTCGAAAGAGATAATCCAAGCCCCCATCCTCTCTTTTTTGAGGTAAATCCTGGCTTAAAAATAGTCTTAAATTGATTTCTTGCTATGCCTTTACCGGTATCACTGACATCGATTATTAGTTGATTTGCTTTATTCGAAACTAAAAATTTCAAACTTCCCTTGCCCTCCATCGCATCAACCGCATTCTTCGACAAATTCTCTATTACCCAAGAAAACAATTCTTTATTTAATGGAATAACTGCATTCTCCACATCAACACTATCCAAATTAAAATCAACCTTGCCCGAAGTTCTCTTTTTTAAGTATTCGATACTGCTGCTAAGTACATCCAAGATGTTTGTAAACTTTAAAACAGGCTTTGAACCAATTTTTGAAAAACGTTCAGCGATTACTTCTAACCGATTAACATCTTTCGCCATTTCGAGAGATAATTGAGGATCAATCTCACCGGATTTAATCAGCTCCATCCATGCCATTAAAGAGCTGATAGGCGTTCCCAACTGATGAGCTGTTTCTTTTGACATTCCGACCCAAACCTGATTCTGTTCAGCTGATTTTGAATACGAAAAAGCCAAAAACGCAATCAGAATAAATGTGATAATCGCTCCCAATTGAACAAATGGATACCAGGCCAATCGCTTTAGAAGACTGGAATCGTCGAAATAGATGAAGTTTTTCCCATTTACAAGATCTATTTCAATGAAATGGTTATCATCCTTCATGTTCTGAAGTTTTTTCTTTAAAACCTCATCTTCATTCCTTTTCGGGAGTTTAATATTTCTATGATCAACGATGTTTCCATCATCATCGATAAGAATAACAGGAATGGTTTCATTCTGTTCCAAAATACGGTTAATCAGAGAAACATCCTGATCGGGATTCAACTGCAGACTCCGCATTCCTTCGGCCCACAATTCAATTTTTTTTACCTCTTCATTAGCTAGTTTTCCAACTAAATTATTGGTATAAAGAATTGAGCCAAAAACGATTATTATGGCGATCAGTAAAAAATAAAATTTCCAATGACGGTTTTTCAGATAGATATCCAAGATTTTCGAGTTCTAAGGTTTCACATAAAGATAACGACAAATCTTTTGATTTCTTATCTCCAAAAACTACTTCTTTAAGTTCGAGTAGAATTCAATTATGGCTTTCGCATTCTCTTTAGGATCATCCTTTTCGAGTGCTATAGAATAAATGGTTTGCCCTTTTCGTTTTTGCTGACCGTGCAAGTATGCTTTGTCGTAGTAGGTTAAAGTAATATCTGCAACAGTATGAAAATCGCCTTTATCAAGGCTTTCCAAAGCGTTTTTCACATTCAATCCGCCCAATCTTTTCTCAATTTTTAAAACCAGTTCCTTTAAATCCGCAATATCGAAACATGAATATTCCCTCACTAATCTTTCAATTCGCTCGATTTTCGGAATATCCATTTTAACAACATCAGCTTTTCTCATTCTTAGAAACAGCTGCTCGTTAACCCAAACAGCACCAACTGAGTTGCTTTCATCTTCAATCCAAATGGTCTTATTAAAATCGAAACCAGACCAGATATTTGCCAGTTCATTTTCAAAATTCTCATTGGTTGGTTGATCAGCTTGTCCCAAGGCTCCAAATACCGATCCTTTATGATTTGCAACTCCCTCTAAATCGAGAATCTGATGTCCCATTTTTATCATTTCATGCAAAACTTCCGTTTTGCCGCTTCCAGTCATTCCACCTAAAACGATAATCTCCGCTTTCCGGAGAAACTGCTCTCGATTATACGCTCTGTAAGCTTTATAACCGCCCTTTAACAGATAAACTGTAAATCCGGCAGTCTCGAACAACCAAGCCATGCTTCCGCTTCTCATTCCGCCTCTCCAACAGTGAATCAATATTTTTTTTTCGGGAGCAATTTTTTTTGCCTGCTTTACAAAACGAGCCAATTTTGGCCCCACCAATTCCAAACCTAATAATACAGATGAATCCTTTCCTGCTCTCTTGTATTTGGTTCCTACTACAACTCTTTCTTCATTGGTGAAAATTGGAAGATTCTGAGCTCCGGGAATATGACCTGTCTCAAATTCTGCAGCAGTTCGAACATCAACCATAGGTATTATTTTACCCATTTCAAGAAATTCCTTAGGATCAAGTATTGTAGCCATTTATTCGTTCCATATTAATAAAAAACAGCACGTAGTAATTACGTGCTTATGTCATTAAAATCATTTTTTACAATTCCTGTATTTTCTAAATTCTGTATTTACTGTCCTCATCTTCCATGATCATCCCCAAATAACTTTCATATCTGGTAATACAGATTTCTCCAATCTCAACTGCGCCTTTTACAGCACATTTTGGTTCATGCACGTGGGTGCAATTGTTGAATTGGCAATGCTTCGAAGTTCGAAATATTTCCGGAAAAAAATGAGACATTTCCTCCTTTTCCATATCAATGGTTCCAAAACCCCTAATCCCAGGAGTATCAATAATATATCCCTCAAAATCCAACTCAAACATTTCTGAAAAAGTCGTGGTGTGCTTCCCTTGAGAATGAGCTTCAGAAATTTCACCGGTTTTTAGATCCAACCCTGGTTGTATCGCATTTATTAATGTCGATTTCCCAACACCTGAGTGTCCCGACAGTAAATTTATCTTGCCTTTTAATGCTTCTCTAATAATATCCAGATGGGTTCCCTTCTTGGCAGAAATTTCAAAACATTTATAGCCAATCTTTTCGTAAGTATATTTTAATTCACCCAAACGCTTTATGTCATTGGGGCGATATCTGTCAATTTTATTAAAAATAAGATTTACAGGAATTCTATACGCCTCGGCTGCGGCCAAAAAGCGATCGATAAAAGTTGTCGTTGTCAACGGATAGTTGACGGTAACAATTAAAAACGCCTGATCGATATTTGCCGCAATAATTTGACTGTGTTTTGACAAATTTGATGATTTACGAATAATATAATTCTTCCGATCGTGAATCTTCACAATTACATTCGCCTCATTTTCTTCTTCAAAATCTACTTTATCACCAACCGATATAGGATTGGTTGTTCGAATGCCTTCCATTCTAAACCGCCCTTTTATCCGGCAATTATGGATTTCACCATCGTTGGATTTTACGGTATACCAACTTCCTGTCGACTTGATTACTACTCCTTCTTTCAATGTTCTTATTTTTATTACAAAAGTAGTTGATTTGAAGCAATTTTAGGCAATCACATTGTATTTTCTGAATTTTTAATTTATCTCTTATCAGAAATTTATTCTTTCCGGATTTTTCTTTTTTATCTTTATTCTCTTTAAATAAAAATTCACGCTATGCGAAAAATAATAAGCTACAATGTAAACGGAATTAGGGCCGCCCTTGGAAAAGACTTTATTGGATGGCTTAAACAGGAAAGTCCGGACATCCTTTTAATTCAAGAAACCAAGGCTCAACCGGAGCAGATAGAAACTCACCTTTTTGAAGAGTTAGGATATCATTGTTACTGGTTTTCTGCTGAAAAAAAAGGATACAGTGGTGTTGGCATCCTGACTAAAGAAAAACCGGATAAAGTGATTATTGGTGTTGACAACCCAAAATATGATATTGAAGGAAGGGCAATTAGAGCCGATTTTGGAGACGTTTCTGTTTTTAGTACATATCATCCATCAGGAACAACCGGCGGGCCACGACAGGATTATAAAATGGAATGGCTGGCCTATTTTCAGGATTATATCAACGAACTTAAAAAAGAAAGACCAAATTTAATTATTGGAGGTGATTATAATATCTGTCACAAAGAAATAGATATTAGTAAACCCGAAAAGAAAAAAGGTGTTTCCGGATTCCTGCCTGAAGAAAGAGAATGGGTAAGCCAATTTATTGATAGTGGTTTTATAGACAGCTTCAGGGTATTTGATCAGTCGCCCGACAAATACAGTTGGTGGAGCTACAGAGCTGGTTCCAGAGGCAAGAATTTGGGTTGGAGAATTGATTACCACATGATAAGCGAAGCTCTTCGCGATCAATTAAAAGGAGCTTCAATTCTGGCTGATGTAATTCACTCAGACCATTGTCCGATAGTTGTTGAAGTGGATTTTTAATCAGATTTTAAAGCCAAACTTATTCAGGGCATAATAGTTTGCTGTTCGGGATTTTTATTTTAAAACTAAAGCAAGCGGTTGATACAGATTCAACCGCTTTAAAATATATCTTCTAAAATTTATTTCAACAAAAAATTAAAATCATCCTTTGAACTCAATTCGTACGCTTGAACATCATTTCTAAAAATTCGGCAGTTGAGTTTACCAATCAAATTAATTTTTCCATTTTCAACCAAGAACATACTCCCCTCTCGTAAACCTGCAACATACATATCTGGATTTACAACCATAAATTCATTAATACGATCTTCACGTGTTTCTCCTCCATGACCATCAGGATTTTTATCCAAATAATGCGGGTTAATCTGAAATGGAATTAAATTAAGAGCATCAAATCCCAAAGGATCGATGATTGGCATATCATTCGTGGTTTTAATAGTAGGGCAAGCCAAATTGGAACCTGCACTCCAACCTATATATGGCGCATTTTCAGCAATAACTTTCCTGCGGATTGCCTCGGTCAAGTTGTTTTTATGCACCAAATGAAGCATATTCCAGGTACTTCCGCCACCAACCACAATTGCTTGAGCCTCTTCGACAGCCTTTACTGGATCTTCAAAGTGATGAATAGAAACAATATCATGACCAACTTCATTGAACTTAGCCTTTACTTTTGCTTCATACTCATCGAAAGAAACTGTTACGCCTGCGTAAGGAATAAATAAAGCTTTAACCGGCTTATCTCCTAAAAAGTCTTTGATGTTGTTTTTTGGATAGTCTAAATATTCCTCCCCGGCCATCGTGGAGTTACTTATTAACAATAATTTCATTTGTGTAGAATTTAATTTAAGTAGATGTGAATTATCTGACCTAAATTTAGACATTTACGAATGAAATCAGGGTCTCCTTTTTCACAAATTCGCTAAATTTTTCATCACTCATTGGCCTGCGGGGAATGATGAACGAAAATGTACTCCCCTTGTCTACTTCACTTTCAACCATCATTTCTCCATGATTTTTCACTAAGAAATCTCTGCACAAAGTGATGCCAAGACCAGTCCCTTTCTCATTAGCAGTACCATCAGTCGTTTTGCCTTCGTAAATATTCTCAATCTGATCCGGCATCATTCCAATTCCATTATCAATCACCGAAATTTTAACGAAATACTCTCCAATCTCCGATTTAACTTCAATAATCCCCCCTTTATTGGTGAATTTAATTGCATTCGAGATCAAATTTCGCAGAACTGTATTGATCATATTCCAATCGATATACACTTCTACTGAAGGATTGATACTTGCTATTAAACGAATGGATTTAATTTTTGCCAATTCTGCAGACAAATTTATATTTGAACTAATGATAGAACTAGCATCAACTATTTGTAGGTTAGCAGATATCGTAGATGTTTGATTTTTTGCCCAAAACAGGAGATTTTCAAGCAATTCGAATGAATTATCAGCAGAATGAAACAAAGACTGTAAAAATTCTGTTTTATCTTCTTCGGACAGATCCAATTCCTTATCGGTAAGCATCATTCGTAATCCATTACTAATATTACCAATTGCTCCACGTAAATCATGGGCAATTAAGGAAAACATTTTATCCTTGGTTTCATTAGCTGTTCGAAGCTTATCTTCACTCTCTTTCAGTCTTTTCATTGCACCTATCAACTCCTCCTGATGCTGACTTACCAAACGGTTACGCAGGTATAAAAGCTCATTGTCCTTCAGATTATTTCGGTATCGGAAAGTGAGAAGAAATATAACAACAAGCAGAAGTAGCAAAATCAATAAACCAATTGTATATTGACGATTAATTTCTAATTGTTGAGTTTGATTTTCGGCTCTAAGAGCTTGATTTTCTTGACTCTTCATTTCTTCAACATGCCTTGAATCCAAATCATCAATTTTATTTGATAAATGTTCCGAAGAAATTGAATCCTGATAAGCTTGAAGATTTTGATAAGCAATTACAGAATTCTTATAATCACCAAGTTTTGTATAGTAAAGCGAAAGGTATTTGTAATAATCCCGAAGTAATCTTTTCGATTTTAATTGTTTGCCAACCAAATAACCTTTGTCAAGATGATGCTTTGCTTTGGTGAGATCATTGTGCTGAAGATATAAATCACACATATTCAACTCAAAAACTCCGGTTTTATTATTGGATCCATTTGACTTATAATAGTCAACCGCCTCGCGATATGTTCGAATAGCCTTAAGAGTATCTCCCATTTCGGTATACAAACTTCCAATGTCATTCAATAGTTCTCCAACTATAGGTCGGTGCGAAATTTCTTTCCCAAGATTCAGCCCCTTTTGCAAATAATCAATAGCTTTATCATAATCTCTAATTGACTGATAATAAACACCAAATAAATTTAGACATCTTGCAATACCAATCTTATTTTCTGATTTTTCATAAATATCGTTGGCAATTTCTGTGTAATCAAATGTTTTACTTATTTTCCCTGATTGAAAGTAAACGGTAGCCAATTGCTGACTTATATCAGCTACTTCCTTCTGATAATTATGCCTTTCAGCGCCACGAAATGCCTGCAATAAATAATCCAAAGAGTTATCGTACTGATTATCCTTATAGTAAGCCGTTCCTAAATAAAACATGGCTTTCACTATTTCCTGATCATATCCAAGACTTTGCGCCGTTGCAAGAGCTCTGGTAGCTATTTCAATTCCTTTTCCAGGTTCGGTATCCCAATATGCCCGGCTCATCTCCAATAATGTCTCCAACTTTTCCTGACCAAACACTTTTGTATAGCGATTATTCAAGCTATCCAAATTTGTTTGAAAATCAGCAAATGCAGGCAGAGAAAGGAAGATAGAAAAAAAGCAAATTAAAAGCTGGAATTTTCTTTTCATGTCGCTAATATACTATTTTAAAGCACATAATTCAACACTCGTCAAAGCTCAAAATACAAATCAATAAAAATGCCGGATTCATCAAGGATCCGGCATAATAATATTTATCTATTAGTAGTATTCTAAAAACTCACCAAGGTAATTCCAACTGTAAAAGGCACTAATTCCGGACCTTTATTATATTCGAATAAATCGGTTAAACCATAGGTAGCAAAAAAGTTTAGTGAACGATAGCCAATGCGAGCATGAGCTGAACAACGCAGAGTGTTCAGGTTAAAATCGTCGTGATCTTTATCTTTATGCATATTCCCGTTCGATTTGTATTTCACTTTTGTATGAGAACCAATTCGTAGGCCACCCATTAATCCGGCCGACATATGAACTCTTCGGGATTTGTACTTAACAGGGATTTGAAACTCTAACAATAAAGGTACAGTTAGGTACAAACTGGTTAATTTGCTTTTTTTGATGTTCCAGTCAGGATCAAAAGCAATTGGTTCAATTTTTCCGGAACCATTATTGGCTAATGTTATATTTTGATCGAAACGGTAGTTGTTCCATTCCAATCCCATACCAGTCACCAAACCAATGGTGTTTCTTTCCTTTTGTAAACTAATATCATACTGAAGAAAGTTTAAGTTAACGGCAAGTGATTTGGCCATATCTAAATCCATAAAATCCTTCTGATCATCAAGATAATCACCATAATACTCGTCAGCAAAACCATTTATGCCCACTTCAAAACCTGCCCAATGTCCTCGAAAACCTTTCTCCTCTTCAAGAAAAAACTTATCCTGATTAGCATCCCAAGGATTTACCTTCTGAATTCGGATTCTGGTTCCGTGCCAGCCATCAATAATATTAATCTGCTTTCCGCCAAGTCGGATTTTTGTAGTGTCTCTGTCCTCTTCAAAACCTACTTTGCCAATTTTCCCAATTCTAGCTTTAATCCCTTTGTCATCCTCAACAACTTTTACTAAATCTTTTTCGAGAAATTTAACTTTTGTAGTGTCAGCGGTCGTTTTCCATGATTGAGCTTTAACAGTTTCTTTTTTCTCTGATTTCCTTTTTTGGTTCGACCACGAATCTTCAATTAAAATCTTCTTCTTGATTGTATCTGTTTTTAAGGTATCAGCAACTTCCTGGGCGTTGCTTCCAAATACAAGCACAAAGGCCATACATAGTAAAAATATTTTTTTCATCATTTTATAATTTTCTTGTTACTTTCAGATGGAACTTGCCAATTGTTAATCATCATTCGTATAGAGTTAATGATGATTTACTCTTAGGCGTTTCATAATGGTATATTTATCTTATATCTATGGGTAAGACGAAGTGGTGAATGAATAGTTACAGACTTATTTAATTGTTTTTGAAAAACCGATACCTGCAGTATTAAAATCTAATCGCGTTTTCTCTGTAGTAGAGTCATACTTCTTCTCCAACTGAACATTTTTCCCTGCAATTTCGCCCAATTTATCAACGCCATATTTCGCAATAGCATATAAAACTGAGTTTTGAGCTTTCTTTTTGGGCACACTTGATTTCCATGACATACCCAATTGTGCAAGTCCGTTATTTTGAGTGCTGATTTCAGTATTCTCTTCTTTGGGAATATCCAGTTCTATCGTTGGATCTTCAGAATTGGTTAATGCAATGAGCTCAGCATCAACCGAAAGCACAACAGGTTCAACTCGTTGAACCACCTTTTCTATATTTTCGACTTGTGTTTCGTCTTCCGGATTATCTGCTGTCTGCTCTTGTCTTTTTTCAACAGAATATTTCTTCTCTGGCTGCACAACCTCTTGTTTGGGAGTTGTAATAGACTCAACATCAATTGCCTTTCTAATTTTATTTATCTCCTTACTTTCCGTAATTGTTGCTTCTACCTTAGCCGTAATTTTCTCTTCATTTGATTGATTGCCTTCAAATTGATACAAAATACTCCAAAGTGAAAAAAGCAGAACAATTGAGGCCGCCACTCCAACTCTTGAAGAATACCGCCAGTAAACAACTTTACGGGAACTTCTTTTCAGCTTTTCCTTATCGACAAAAACAAGACTATTATCAGCATGCAAAATCGTTTTTTGATAAATCTGATTCTCTTTTTGAAAGGACTTGTTCTTTTCCAGAAAAGTATCGAATGCAATTTCATTTTCAACCGATAAGTCACCTTCCAACCGGGCAATACAAAACTCATCAAAGCTTTCGCGAAACGGAATTTCTTTTAATGATTTTAAATCAATTTTAACGCTGTCTTTAGTAAAAACAGGACACTCCATCTCCTCCAATTCTAATTTTAGATCTGGATTTTTGGTTAAAAAATCTTCCAACGCGACCCTCTGAAGGGAACTTAACGTTCCTTCCAAATAATCAAGGAAGAATTCCTCGTAGTTGTATCGGGTTATTTCCCTCATCTCCTGTTTCTTATACGATTGATTCAATACTTCCAATGTAATTCTTCAAATGCATTCTTGCCCGGTAAATATAAACTTTCACCTGCGACTCAGTTAAATCAGTAATTTGTGCAATTTCGGTGTAAGAATATCCTTCGTAATCGCGCAATAAAATTACCGATCGCTGAACATCAGATAATCTTTTCAAGGCTTCATCAAGAATTTCACTTAAATCTGAATAATGCTCAGAATGCGAATAATCTCTAACATCCACATTTTCAAAATCTTCTTTTCTTTTCTCTCGACGAATCAAATCAATCATGGTATGATAAGCCGTTGTGTACAAATATGATTTAACTTTCAGATAATTCACATTCTCAACATTTCGCCATAATTTCTCGAAACTATCCTGCACAATATCCCTCGCTTTATCCTCATCTCTAATGCTTTTGAGGATAAAACGAAACATTCCATCAGCATGCTGATCTACGCTTATGTTGTATTCGTCCAGGTTCATATTTAGTGGCAATCAAATGTATGACGCATACACCTAAATTAAAGTTACAGCCATTTTTTTATTATCTTCGATTTCCGAAACCATTTTTAGTATCATCTGCAATTTGAAATTCATCTCCGAAGATTTTAAAAATTCAATTCCTAGTGAATTACTAAAATTAAAATATCAATTGATATGAGAAAATTATTTTTTGCTTTAGCTGCATTTTCCATCCTGATTTCGTCTTGTTCCAAACCTCAGGATTCAAAAAAACAGGAAAATAATCAGAATGAACATTTAGTAATGGCTACTCTTTGGTTTCAAAGAGCTTCGGAGTGCCGAGCATTGTATTATCAGGCATTTAACATGGCTAAACTTTCGTTGGATAATCAATTATTAACCAAGAGTGATAATAAGAAACCCAAAGCTGTTGTTGTTGATATTGATGAAACAGTTTTAGACAACAGTCCTTTCGAAACCAATTCGATTCGCAGCGGCAAAACATTTACAAGCGCAGCCTGGAAAGAATGGACAGATATGGCAAAAGCTTCAGCTACACCTGGCTCTTTGGAGTTTTTAAAATATGCAGAATCAAAAGGCGTTGAAACTTTTTATATATCCAATCGTGACACTTCGGCTTTGGCTAAAACCATCGAAAACCTTACTAAGTTAGGATTTCCCTTTGCGGATGAAAAGCATGTGTTACTAAAAACGAAAACAAGTATAAAAACCGAACGCAGAAACAGAGTACTGGAAACTCATGAAATTTTAATTCTTGCCGGTGATAATTTAGGCGATTTTGATGAGTTTTTGGAAGACAGATCGACTGACTTTGGCTTTTCGAAAGTAGATGAAAGGCAAGCTGAATTTGGACAACGATTTATAGTTCTTCCCAACCCAATGTATGGTTCATGGGAGAAAGAGGTTCTGAAAAGTGAGAGAAAATTAGATGGATTTGAAAAAGAGAACCTGCGCAAAAAGCAATTAATCGGTTACGAAGAACTGTAAACAAAATTATAAGCCCGATAAAATTTCGGGCTTTCTTTTTGGCTGGAAATATATCTCCACGAAAAATAAAATTATCTTTGTAAAAATCAATCAAATAAGTTCCTGATATAGTATGTCGCAAAATAATTCACACCTTTTACTTGTGAACAAGATTCCTTTAAATGATTCATTGATCCAATCAGGCAATGAATTAAAGGATTCCATTATTTTTCTTCCCGCGCAGCAAGTATCAGCAAAACAAACAGGAATAGCAGCAGATTCTGTTCCGTTCATTAATCCGGGAATCGGAATCCCAATTGATTCTTTACTGATTTCAGACAGCATCCCAATAACTGAAAAAGATTCCACGGTACAAGTAGTCCGTGAGAAAGGAGTTCTAATTGCTTCTCATAAAAGCGACTGGATGGTTGGAGTGCTTCTATTTACATTGATTTTAATGGCAATCGTAAGATTTTCATTTAGCAAATTCCTGCTCCGGGTATTCGATTCAACAATCAACTACCAAACTTCGTCCAACCTTTTGTTGGAAAAAAATATGAGAAACTTAAGAGGTTCAATTTTCTTAAACCTCCTTTTTTATGTGAATTTCACTCTGTTTATTGTACAGTATCTTGTTTACATCCTTTCACTTAACCATGAGCACAACAATATTGTTTTTTTCCTCTATTGTTTTGTTGGATTAGTGGGTTTATACAATACCAAATTCATCTTCATCAGATTTATTGGATATATTTTTAACGGGATTAAGGAAAGTAAAGAATATTTACACACAGTATCTATTTACAATAAAAATTTGGGGGTAATCCTCTTGCCCATCACTATTAGTGCGCCATTTATAGCACAACACTCTGTACCAATGCTATTAAATTCGGGTTTAATTTTAACTCTGATTTTTTATGTATTCCGACTATCCAGAGGTTTAAAAATATTATTTCGCCAACATGTGTCAATATTTTATATGATTTTGTACCTTTGTGCACTGGAAATTTTGCCCTTGCTAATGATTTACAAACTGTTGTATCTATTGGTATAGGTCGGTTAATAAATTGTCGAACTAAACTCTACTATTTTGAAAATCAAGACGATACTGGTTTCGCAACCAAAACCACAAACTGAAAAGTCCCCGTATTTTGATTTGGCCGAAAAATATAATTTAAAAATTGATTTTCGACCTTTTATTCAAGTTGAAGGAATTTCAGCCAAGGAGTTTAGACATGAAAGAATCAATGTATTGGATCACACAGCTGTAATATTTACTAGTCGTACAGCAATTGATCACTTCTTTAGAATTTGTCAGGAACTTAGAATTACTGTGCCCGATGAGATGAAATACTTCTGTATCTCAGAATCAACGGCTTTCTATCTTCAGAAATACATTGTTTACCGCAAAAGAAAAATCTTTTTTGGAGAAAAACGATTTGAGGATTTAATGGAAATTATTTTGAAGCACAAAGGAGAAACATTTTTAGTTCCTCTTTCGGACATTCATAAACAATCCATTCCTGAATTGCTTACTAAAAGCAAAATCAAATATTCCAAAGCTGTTCTATACCGAACTGTAAGCAGTGATTTGTCGGATTTGGCAAATGTGAATTATGATGTATTAGCCTTTTTCAGTCCTTCAGGAATTGCATCCTTGCTCCAAAATTTTCCTGATTTTAAACAAAACAATACACTTATAGCTGCATTTGGACCTTCTACATCTGATGCTGTTGCATCAAATAACCTAAGACTTGATATTCAGGCTCCGATGCCGCAGGCACCATCAATGACGATGGCGCTTGATCAGTTCATTAAGAAATTTAATAAGGAGAATAAATAGATATTATCTCTAAAAATCCAATCAAACAAAAAAAGGGGAAATTATTCCCCTTTTTTTGTCGATTTTTGTAATATATGGTAGATATGAATCGCTTCACATTTAAAAAGGCGGAAAGACTGACTCATAAAATCCTTATTGGAAAGCTTTTTTCAGAGGGAAAAGGATTTATTTGTTACCCTTTTCGTGTTGTATGGAAAGAAGCGAAACTTAATTCGGAATTTCCGGCACAGGTAGCCATAACAGTATCTAAACGAAGTTTTAAAAAGGCAGTTACCCGAAACTTGTTGAAAAGAAGAATTCGTGAAATTTACCGCCTCAATAAGGGAGAACTCTATCGTGAACTCGAGTCGATCAATATAAACATTGCTTTTATGCTCGTTTATCTGCCTAAAACAATTCTTACAACTTCCGAAATGGAAGACAAGTTGATTAAAGCCCTTAAAAGATTACCAAAAGAATATGAAAAGCATTCTCAACTTTCTGAAAAAAGTGATTCTGTTCATCATGATACTTCCGATTAGGTTTTATCAATACGCAATTTCACCCCTTACCCCTTCTGCCTGCAGGTATCATCCTACCTGTTCAACCTATGCCATTCAGGCTCTTAAAAAACACGGCCCCTTTAAAGGTACTTACCTTGCTGTAAAAAGAATATTTTCATGCAATCCCTGGGGCGGACACGGCCACGATCCCGTACCTTAGACATTTTTTTTGCAAAAAATCAAATTCACACTCAATTATTTAGAACTATTCTTAATAAACTGGCGTATACAAATCTTAGTACATTTATTATTTCCCTTTTCTCACTGAATTCAAGTGCCGTAGGGTTAACAAATGTTAAAGTCAATTATTTTAAAAAGGGAATAATTATATTTGTTTTAACCTACATATTATTTTATTTCTTCTAATTTGTAAATTCGTGCGTTAGGGATAGCAAAAGCTAGGCTGCGGGGAGAGTAATTTTAAGTATCAATTTAAACAAAAACATATGAAGCTTCGAAAAAAATCGGGAGCCATCTGGTTACTTGCTGTGTTACTATTTTGCAGTGCAGCTTTCTGGGGGTTTAACAGAGACGAGAGAAATTTTGAGATTAGCAAAAATTTAAACATTTACTATACTTTATTTAGAGAATTAAATCTGTTTTATGTAGATGAAATTGATCCGGGTGACTTGGTGAAAAAAAGTATGGACGCCATGTTAAGTACTCTTGATCCTTATACAACTTACATTTCTGAATCAGAAATTGAAGACTTTAAATTGATGACCACAGGCGAATATGCCGGTATTGGTTCATTAATCAGCAAACACAAGGATGAAGTAATTATTGCAGAACCTTACGAGGGATTTCCAGCTTTTAAGGCTGGTTTAAAAGCAGGTG
Source organism: Labilibaculum manganireducens (assembly GCF_002843385.1). Taxonomy (GTDB): domain Bacteria; phylum Bacteroidota; class Bacteroidia; order Bacteroidales; family Marinifilaceae; genus Labilibaculum; species Labilibaculum manganireducens. The sequence goes on along the minus strand of NZ_MVDE01000052.1, from coordinate 1,605 downwards.
ATGTATTGCTTGAAATTAATGGTACACCGGTATCAAAAAAGAGTACTGACGATGTAAGCAGCCTGTTAAAAGGACAACCGAATGTTCCTCTTACCATTAAAATAATGCGGCCTGGTGTTGATAAAACAATGGAGAAGAAATTGGTGCGTGAAAACATTCAATTAAAATCAGTTCCCTACTACGGAATGGTTTCTGATTCAATTGGATACATTCTTTTAAATCAATTTACAGATAAAGCTTCAGGTGAAATTAAAGCTGCTTTAAAAGAGCTTAAAGAACAAAATGCAAAATCTATTGTTCTTGATTTGAGAGGTAACCCGGGAGGTTTATTGGATCAGGCAATTGAAATTGTGAACCTGTTTGTGGACAAAGGTGAAGATATTGTTAGTACCAAAGGAAAAGTGTCGCAATGGGATAAGTCTTACACTGCAACAAAAACACCTTTTGATGCCAAAATTCCAATTGCGGTGTTGGTGAACAGAGGATCGGCGTCGGCATCGGAAATTGTTTCAGGTGCCATTCAGGATCTCGACAGAGGCATTATAATCGGAGAAAGAACATTTGGTAAAGGATTGGTTCAGACGACAAGAAATTTGACTTACAACGCCAAATTAAAGGTGACTACAGCGAAGTATTACATTCCTAGTGGAAGATGCATTCAGGCACTCGATTACAGCCATAGAAACGAAGATGGAAGTGTTGGAAAAATTGCTGATTCTTTAATTACAGAATTTCACACTAAAAATGGGCGGTCTGTTTATGATGGCGGTGGTGTTCTTCCGGATTTGAAGATTGAATCGGAAAGATACAGCAGCTTAAGCATTAACCTGATTCGTCACTTCCTGGTTTTTGATTACGCAACTTTGTACGCAAACAGCCATGATAAAATAGCGGACGCGAAAGAATTTAAAATTTCGGATCAGGAATTTGAAAAATTCTCTCAATACATTAAAGAACAGAAGTTTGTTTACGAATCGGAAAGTACCGAAATTCTGGATGCTCTTAAAAAATCAGCTAAAGAAGAAAAGTACTTTGATATCTCAACCAATGAGTTTGATGCTCTTACGGCAAAGTTAACTCCTAACCTGGATCGCGATTTAACACGATTTAAAGATGAAATCAGCGACTTGCTGGCTCATGAAATTATTAAGAGATTTTACTACCAAAATGGTGGTATCGAATACAGTTTAAAAGAGGATAAAACTCTTTTAAAAGCCATTGAAGTGCTTCAAGATAAAAATGAATATCTGGGTATTTTAGATGGAAGTATCGGTTTGCATGCTTTAAATAAGTAAAAAGAATACATTAAAAATTACTTTTAAATTGATATCAAAAAAGAGGCTGTCCAAAAAGAAAAATGGACAGCCTTTTTTTAGTTTCTGATATTTTTATTAATGCGCTTCCAACCAGTTCTCTCCTACTCCCATATCCATGGTAAGTGGAACAGAAAGCTGAATGGAATTTTCCATTTCTTCTTTTAACAATAGTTCGTTAAGTTTTATGCAGCTATTAAACCAAAATTATTGAGTTGCCTGACTTTTTCTTTATTTTTCTTCGTGTTTGGGTTTATCCCAAACACAATTAAAAATCTATCCATTAGTAATT
>NZ_MVDE01000051.1 GCF_002843385.1 Labilibaculum manganireducens | reverse complement strand
ATAACAAGACGTAACCTACAATAATTAAACAAAACCTATTTCTTTAAAAACATCAGTCATTTTTTGTTCCTTTAAAAAAAACACCTACTTTAGCCATTACAAATAACAAAAAAATGAGCCAAAAATTTAATATCAATAATCTTTTCAATAATTTGATGAATAATTATTCATTGAAACCGGGAAGCTTATAGAATTAATCAAAATATTCAATTTACAAGCCTTCCCTAATCGGGAAGGCTTTTTTTTTTACAAAATTATGGATAAACAATTTAAAAATAATAACAACAATAATAATTCTCGTCCAGGGTGAGAAAGGATATTGTTATGCATATTTCAGCCTTTCTCATCAACGAGAAAGGCTTTTTTTGAATCAATTTAACCAGAGGAAAATCCTCACTATCAAAATTTTTAACAAATGGAAAACTTATTTATCCCAAAAGATTACCACAGTACATTGGATCTTGAAACAACCGAAAAAGCAATTAAATTTATTAAAGATCAATTTCAATTGCACTTGGCAGCCGAATTAAAGCTACGCAGAGTAACTGCTCCAATGATTGTTATGAAAGGAACAGGACTTAATGATGATTTAAATGGTATTGAACGCCCTGTTGCATTCCCAATTAAAGGACTGGATGATCAAACCGCAGAAGTTGTTCATTCTCTTGCGAAGTGGAAACGCTTTATGCTGGGAAAACTTGATATTCCTGTTGGTAAAGGCATCTACACGGATATGAATGCTCTTCGCCCCGATGAAGTTTTTACCAACATTCACTCTATTTATGTGGATCAATGGGATTGGGAAAAATCAATAGCAAAAGACGAACGCAGTCTGACTTTCTTAAAGAAAACCGTAAAGCAAATTTATGCTTCGCTTAAAAGAACTGAATATATTCTAAGCGAATACTATTCGCCTCTTAAGCCATTTTTACCCGAAGAAATAACATTTATTCATTCTGAAGATTTATTAAAGAAATACCCAAATCTTAGTCCAAAAGAAAGAGAAGGACAGGTTACCAAAGAATTTGGTGCAGTATTTATTATTGGCATTGGAGGTGAGCTTGCAAACGGAGAACCGCATGATGGAAGAGCTCCCGACTACGATGATTGGACAACACCAAGCACAAACGGATATCATGGTTTAAATGGTGATATTTTGCTTTGGAATCCGGTACTTGAACAATCGTTCGAGATTTCTTCAATGGGAATACGAGTTGATGAAGAAGCTCTAAAGCTGCAATTAAAAATTAGCGGTGAGGAAAAAAGAAAAGATCTCATGTTTCACAAAAAACTACTGGCAGGAAAACTTCCATATTCAATTGGAGGAGGAATCGGACAATCACGCTTGTGCATGTTTCTGTTAAGAAAAGCTCATATCGGAGAAGTACAATCAAGTATCTGGCCTGATGAATTAAGAGATGCCAGTAAAAAGGCAGGCATTATATTCTTATAAATCAACATCATAATTAACAAAAGAGTCCTTTTTTTTGGGGCTCTTTTTTTATCTCTCCCAATGAAAATTTCTTATCTTTAGTAAATGTATTACCACATAAAATAAATAATTGCTAACTAAACATTTACATTATGAAAATCTTGCTTTACATTCTCCTTGGAATTGGACTCCTTGTAGCTATCCTTCATTTTATGGCTCCTAAAACCTATCATGTTGAACGAAAAATTATTGTTTCGGCTAATATCGACACGGTTTTTAAAAGTCTTTGCTCTCTTAAAGACCAACAAGTATGGTCACCTTGGGGTTCTAAAGACCCAAATATGACCATTGAATACAACGGAATTGATGGAGAAATTGGTTCAATATCTCATTGGGTTGGTAATAAGGAAGTTGGAGAAGGCGAACAGGAAATTACAAAAATAGAGCCCACCTCTTATATCGAAACAGAACTTCGCTTTTTGAAGCCTTTTGAATCAACCAGTACCGGCTTTTTTACTATCAGGCAAGTTGCTGAAGGAACTGAAGTTACCTGGGGATTTAAAGGCAACAATACATTTCCAACTACCTTGATGATGGTATTTATGAATATTGACAAAGCGATTGGTCCTGATTTCGAAAAAGGCATGGCAGATTTTAAATCATTCATCGAAAAATAAATTTATGAAACGTCCATGACACACAAGAGCATGATTATTAGGTCATGGTAAGTTCCATGTGACAACTTTAAACAATTTTAGACACATGAAAACGCTTAAGAAGTCGGGTATTTTACTCCTCATTGTATTCCTTGCCTTTGTTGCTCTTGGTCTTTTTCTAAACAAACAAGAGTACCAACTTGAAACCGAAATTAACCGTCCGGTAGAAGAGATTTTTCAATTATTCAACGATCACAACCGACTTTCGGAGTGGTTGACTGAAGTGAAAAGTTTTGAATCAATTGCCGAAACTGAAGATAAAGTTGGTAGTAAATACAAAATGATGGTTGACAATGATGGTAAAATTGTAGAATTAATTGAAACCTTAACCGGCTACAAAGAAAACGAAACGCTTGAAATGGATTTTACTGCAGGATGGATGCATAAATACAATCATTTTACATTCGAAAAATCAGATAACGGCACCAAAATAATTGCTAAGTATTCTATTGAAGGAACCAATCCATTTGCCAAGTCGCTGTTCTTATTTTTCACCAAAACTTTTCAGGAAATTGATTCAACCAATTTGGCTCGGTTTAAAACTTTTGCTGAGAAACAACCTATACTTATTGCACCAACAACCGAAATTGAAATTGTTAACTAAAAAATCAAATATCATGAAAAAAAATATGGGGAAAACAGATCGGATACTAAGAGTCATTATTGCACTTATTTTAGCGACTCTGTATTTTACAGATGTGATTACCGGAACAATAGGAATAGTTGTATTGGTATTTGCCGGAATAATGTTTCTGACCAGTCTTATTGGCAGTTGCCCCCCTTACGGACTTTTCGGCATTAATACCTGCAAAATTGAAGAGCAAAAAAAATAAAATCACCTACAAAAAAGATATATCCCTGAAGAAAATTCTTCGGGGATTTTTAATGTTCTTTATCAACTTAAATGCTGTCATAAAAAAGAGAACCCAAATATTATTTTCTCAGTAAAACAGGAAAAAAATCATCACCTAATTTATAACCAATAAGCTCAAAAACATCTTGAAAAAAACTTGTATTTTGCTTATATTTAAAGATATAATTCTGTAATTAAAGAATTGAAATTAAATTACAATAAGAATAAATAATCCAATGTTAAGATGAGAAGAATTCAGGAGAAAGAAAGAATATCTTACTGTGGAATCAACTGTTCAACCTGTCCTGCTTACGTTGCTACGCAGAAAGGACAGGAAAATGTTCGAATTAAGATTGCAGAGCTTTGGTCAGATAAAGAAAACCAATACGATGCCTGTGAAATAACATGTAAAGGATGTCTGGAACCTTGGGGAAAGAAATTTCGACATTGTGCAGAATGTCAGGTTCGAGCCTGCGCCCGGGAAAAATTATACGACACATGTGCGGAATGTTCCGAGTATCCTTGCAGCAAGTTAAATGAGCTGCTTCAAACGCTGGACGAAAAAATATCCAGAATAGACCTTGATGAATTGAGACGTAATAATATAGCGGGTTAATTCCCGCTTTTTTTCTTCAATAAAATTTCAGATTTTCTAACTCAGTCTACTTAAAACTGAAGGGAAAACTCCGTTAACCGATCTGGTTTCGAACGAGCTGATATTGTTCCCCCGTGCAACCTCATAATTTGCCGGGAAAGATTTAAACCTATCCCCGATCCTTTCTCCTTTGTCGTAAAAAAAGGCGTAAAAATAGTGTCAATAACATCGTCGGGGATTCCCATGCCGTTATCCCTTACAATAATGAAATTAACCGGATTTCCCTGGCCTGTTGAAATAGAAATTGACTTAGATTCGGTGCTCTTGAGCGCTTCTATCGAATTGCGAATCAAATTAATCAGGACTTGAGAAATTAGCTTTTCATCGGCAATTAACTCTTGCTCCGAATCATGCAAATGGTACATAAACTCAATATTTTCTGATTTAAACTCTTCCTTAAACAAAGCATCAATATGTGAAAACAATTTCTCAACAGAGAGTAATTCGAAATGAGGCTTCGGAAGCTGTGTTAAATTCTTGTATTCATCAACAAAAGCAATTAAACCTTTGCTCCTTTTGCGAATGGTTTTTAATCCCATTAATGTATTGGAAATTGCTCCTTCGCTTAACAACTCCTTACATGTTTGATCTCCGTTTTTCTCATACAAATCGATTAAGCTCCCCGACAACATCGAAATAGGACTCACCGAATTCATAATTTCATGTGTGAACACACGAATTAATTTATGCATTGCATCCATTTCTCCTTGGTCAATTGCATTTTTTATATCCTGAAAAGCAATCAATTTGATGCAGTCATCTTCCAAACGAAAATCGACTGCTTTAACGGCCAATTTTAAAATCCGGTTTTTCACCAAATATTTCCTGAGTTTTTGAGTCCCCGTCTTCACCCGAAATAAAAAATCAGGAAACTCACGATCAATACATCCCAATTCTGAAATATTCTGAAATTCTTCGACCAGAAAGAGTTCCTTAAAAGCCTTGTTGCACAACCGAACATTCCCCTTGTGATCAAACGCCAACAATCCAATACCGACCAACTCCACCGTATTTTGAAAGAATATAAAATCCTTTTCCTTTTCAATTTTCACTTTCCCAAATGCGTTGATAATGCTATTAAAGCTTTGATGAAGATTTTGGAAGGCTTTGTCTTTTTTATGCTCATTAAATACCAATGTGGAATCCTGATATTGAAAAGCGGTGAAAAACCGGGACAAATCACGATTCGTTTTATTGATATACCAAATTAGATATACAATTTGTAAAATCCATAAAGCCAAAAGACTATAGGTAGTTACCACCATATATTCTTTTGAAAATACAAACCAGAACAAAACAGGCGTAAGCGATAACAAAATGATTTGAACAACTATCCAAACATAGAATCTTTTATAAATCATACTTTTTAATTTTATCGTATAATGTAGACCGGTTTATCCCTAACTCCTTTGCCGCAAGACTCATATTTCCACCCGTGTGCTTTATTGCTTTCTCAATTAAAAACTTCTCGTTATCAGACAAATTGAGGCTATCCAATATTTTTTTCGGCAATTGTAATTCCTCTCCAAGTAACACATCAACAGCAGATATTTTTTTTGTATCGGATAAGATAACTGATTTTTCGATAATGTGTTGAAATTCCCGAATATTTCCCGGCCATGAATACTGCAAAAGTTTCTTTACTGCTGATTTTTCAAAAACACATTCTCCTTTATGGTACTGATCGGCATATTTCTGCAGAAAAAAAGCTGCCAATTCAGGAAATAGCAGACCTATTTAGAAATCATCCAATAAGGGAGCACATTCCATTCGGCTTGTGCTCCTTTTTTCTTTGGAATAACACATTTATCTGTTTCCTGAGCATTTATAAGGTTTTCCGACGGCGGAAAACCTTAGACTTATGGCGGAAAACCTTAAACTTATGGCGGAACACTTCAGACTTACGCCGGAAAACCTTAGACTTACGACGGAACACTTCAGACTTGCAACGACTAAATTTAGACTTTCGGTAACAAAAACAAGGGAAGCGACGTGACTGACCTTCCCTAAAACAGTGCCCCTTTAAGTAAATTTAGTACTTACAGAAGAGTACACGCCACTTCAAAAACAGCGTCAACATTGTGTGTGTCGGCAGGAGTTTCGCCCTTGATGTATCCTAATTCTGTTAAACGCAAATGCGTAAAATCTGCGATTCCGTTTTTACACATCACCAATTTGCCACAATCTTTTGAGCAACCATCAATAACCAAAATTTTTGCTCCCCGAACGGAATCAATCATCTCAGTAATCCCAGCTCCTACAAAAGCGAGACATTTCATTTGGGCTTTCCCCTTCTTTTGAAGCTTCCTTGCAACCAAATCAGTTAGTTCACCAACATCGGCTGCACCTGAGCACGCAAAAACCACTTTCGTACTTTTTTCATCACATCCACCAGATCTATTTTCCATGATGTTTATTTTAAATGAAATTATTTATTCACAAAACCATAATCTTAGGTATTTTAAATCTAATTCAAGCTCGACAGAGATTCGATCGAAAACAGAATCAAATTGCCTTGACTCTTCTTTTCTAATCGATAATCTGAACATCAATGCGCTTAACTTTATCAAGCAATACTATGGGGAAACCGCTTAAATAGAACTCATAAGTAAAATAACCCCCCTTACCTAAATTGTAATCCCGGTTAAATCTAATTCCAGCCTCTCTGGAAAATTCACAAATCAGGAAATCATTTTCATCATAAAGACGAACAAAATAACCATTGAAGTAAAAATCATGATTGGACTTTACCAGTGCTTCCTTTTTAATATCACTCCGATCAGAAGCAACTAGTTTACTGTCACTAATAAATTGAAAATAATATCTTTCATAAACAGCATATTCATAATCTTCATGATCTTTCTTAGACTCCGTTCTGTTTTGCTTTAAAATTATTTGATTCGTAACATTTAAAGGCTGCGATGCTGATGTAATTTTAAAATTAGTTGACACAGCTCCTAATTTCTCTGAAATAGTTTGAGATTTAGCTCCAAACACTATAAAAAAGAGCAAAAGGGTAATCATTTTCTTCATTCCACACAGTTTAATTATTTAAATACTATTCTTTATTTTTTCACATATCCGATCAAAGACCTCATCGAACTCACCAAGGCCATCTATTTTCAAAACACCATGCAACTGATTGTACTTTTCAATTACCGGTACTGTTTTAATTTCATGTTCCTGCAGGCGTTTCACAATTTTAGAGGTGTTGTTATCGTATGGCATGCAGCGATCGGTCTTACTTCTTTTATCCAGCCGGCTGATTAGTTCCAATGTTGGTACCTCAATTTCGATAATCTGAGAAATGGCAGAACCATGTTTTTTCAACAAACCATCTAAAATGTACGATTGAACCAATGTTCGAGGAAATCCCTTAAAAATGAATCCATTCACTCCGTTCGAGTTTGCGATTTTCTTTTCAATTAATTGCACCACAATTTCGTCGGGCACCAATTCGCCGTTTTCATACAAATCAATAATTCGTTTTCCTATTTCGCTGCCTTTCTGAATTTCCTGATCGAGCATTTGACCTGTAGCAAGGTATTCCAAGTCATATTTTTTGGCCAAAGCAATTCCCTGCGATCCTCTTCCCGAGCCGGGATAACCAAATAACACCAAGTTGAACAGACTCTTACTCAATTCGTCTTTAATAATTTTCTGTATACTCAGATTTACCTCTTCTATTGACTGATCCCCCTTCAATCCAAAATAAACGCCTTTGTCTTTGTAAAACTGCAATACAGGAAGTGTTTTATCATTGTACTCTTTTAGTCTGTTTCGAATCACCACTTCATTATCATCTGCCCTGCCCGATGTCTTTCCTCTGTTTAGTAATCTTGAAACAGACACCTCTTCATCTACCTCCAAACTAATCAGGCAATTCAATGCGGTATTCAGCTTTATCATCAAACCTTCCAAAATGTAAGCCTGAATGTAGGTTCTTGGGAATCCATCAAATAAGAACCCATTGGAATCAGGATTTTCCGTTATGGTTTTCTCAATAATCTGAACGATAATTTCATCGGAAACCAAACCTCCCGAAGCAATAATACTTTGTGCTTCGAGGCCCAATTTACTCTTGTCCGCGATCTCCTTCCGCAGCAAATCGCCTGTCGAGATATAAAAAAGATTGTATTTATTAATCAAAAACTCTGATTGAGTGCCTTTACCGGCACCCGGAGGACCAAACAATGCAATATTCAGCATATAAAAATTTGTTAGAAGTGTAATTTACAAACGAATGTACCACACATGGTATTATTCTACAATGTAGTACATAAACCAATTAAGATCAAGATTTATTATCATATGTGATGAATTTTTACCCCTGATACACACCTAAATAATAAGACTTGAATTCCATAAGAATAAAAGGAACTCATCGTATTAATATCGATAATTGTCGATATGTTATTTTATTATATGCACTTACACTATTTAAGAAATACGCAGAACTCAATATTTACAAGCTTTGCCGCGATCTTATGAAAACAAATTATTTTTACTGACACAAGCTGAACATACAACTAAGAAAGCGTATAAATTAATCCGACAAGTAGGTAATTATCAGAGTTTTCTATAAATTATTTTCGCGAACCAAAACCAATCGAAATGAAACTACCTAAATCTTCGTACAATTGGACCTCCATTTTAGGAGCAAGTATAGCCATAATAGCCTTTTTTCTGATTATTTTCTTTTTTGTTATTTCCGTCCTTTTCGACCAGGGAAGTTCCTATATGGGCTTAATTATCTATATCGTACTCCCAATATTTATGGTAATAGGAATGCTGTTAATTCCTATTGGAATGTTGATTCAGATTCGCAGAAAAAAGAAACAACTATTTATTTCTGAGGACATGAGATGGCCTCGGGTAGATTTAAATGATCAAAAGCACAGAAACGCCTTTTCTCTTTTTGTGATAATAAGTTTCATTTTCCTTTTTCTTTCTTCCATAGGAAGTTACGAAGCTTTTGTTTATAGTGAATCAGTGCCTTTTTGCGGCACTTTATGTCATGAGGTTATGGAGCCCGAATATGTTACCTACCAAAAATCTGCTCATGCCAAGGTTGCCTGTGTAGAGTGTCATGTTGGCGAAGGAGCAGATTGGTACATGCGTTCGAAATTAAGTGGCTTGTATCAGGTATATGCTGTTACGGTTAATAATTTTCCTCGTCCGATCCCTACTCCTCTTGCAAATTTGCGACCTGCCAGAGAAACCTGCGAACATTGCCATTGGCCCGAAAAATTCTATCCTAACCGAATTAAAAATGAACAGCATTTTTTAGCTGATGAAAACAATACTGAATGGAACATCCAGCTTACCATGAAAACCGGACCTGACCATCACACACAAAAACTAAGCGAAGGCATTCACTGGCACATTAATCCAAATGTAAAAATCGAATTTATGTCGGCAGATAATAAATCTGAATACATACAGTGGGTTAAATATACCAATAAAGCCACAGGAGAAGAGCACATTTTCGAAGATACAATGATGGAACCCGACAGTACATTTTTTGCAGATGGTAAATTGCATGAAATGGATTGTATGGACTGTCACAACCGCCCATCGCACGGCTATTTATCTCCTCCCGACTTTATTGATGCGGCCATGTCTTCGAAGGAAATTGATCCGCAAATCCCGTATATAAAACTGGCCGCCATGGAAGCATTAAAAGGTACTTATTCAACCAAGGACAGTGCTGATTTACTAATTGCACAAACAGTTCTTAATTTCTACAAAGAGAATTATCCTGATAAAGGTGCAGAGCATGAAGCCAATATATTGAAAGCGATAGAAGGCATTAAAATTGCCTATCATGAAAATACATTCCCTGAGATGAAGGTTCGCTGGGATGCGTATCCTAACCACAAAAGCCATATGGAAACACAAGGTTGCTTCCGATGTCACGACAACAATCACAGTACAAAGGATGGTAGAGTAATTTCCAAAGATTGCAATCTCTGTCACTCCATTACTGCTCAGGGAAAACCTGATTCTTTACAAATGGCTTTTACAACTCAAAAAATGGAATTTATCCATCCTGTTGATATTGGTACCGACTGGAAAGATTACTCCTGTGTAGATTGTCACGCCTATCTTTATCCATAAAATCAGAACAAACAAAAGCATTCTATTTGGAATTGTTTTAATTAAAGAAGATATTCGTATCTGAATTAGAACAAATCCATAGAATGAAACGTCCATGTATAAAGCATTCTACACACAGTGGGATGATCATGATGGTAAGTTCTCCCGAAACAAGTTCGGGACAGGCTATGTGGCAAAAACTTACAATTATAAACACATGAAAGGAAATAGACTGAGCGGTTCTGAACTGCATGAATTAGGAATCAAGTGGGTATACAAGCACATAAAAGATGAGTTTGAAGTTTTATCTGTGAATACTGAATTTGAGAAAAATCCTCAAATTCTAGCTAAAAAAGACGATACTTTGCATTTTATAGTGGTGAAAACCAGCACCTATCCTGATGTAGGTTCACTTTCGCCATCTGCTGCCGAAGAGATTATCCAACATGCTGATAAGCACAAGGCTAAAATTTTATTTGCCCACGTTGGCGTTGCAAATGCAGATAGCCAAGACGAACAGGAAATGCAATATCCGACAAAAGGCGGCCAGTATTACATCAATTATACCGGTCTGACTATTCAGCCAAACATACTCATGAATCCAAATAACCAAGCAAATGAAAAAGGATTTTAAAAAGCTTAGACATGAATACGGTATGGCTGAATTGAATAAATCGGATATTAATTCAAATCCATTTACACAATTCCGGATATGGCTTGAACAAGCAATAAAAATGGAACTGCCGGATGCCAATGCCATGACACTGGCAACAGTATCTGCTGACAACAAACCTTCTGCAAGAATTCTGCTATTGAAAGATTATAATGAGAAAGGCTTTTGCTTCTTCACCAATTACAATAGTCGAAAAGGTACTGATATAGAAGGAAATCCTTATGGTTCACTTGTTTTTTTCTGGCCTGAACTGGAAAGACAAATCCGTATTGAAGGGAAAATTGAGAAATTAGAACCAGAATTATCCGACGAGTACTTTTTTGATCGACCTGTTGGTAGCCGAACAGCAGCCGCGGTATCGCCGCAGAGTAATGAAATTGAAAACCGGAACGCTCTAATCCAAATGGTTGAAACGTTTAAGAAAAAAAATGGAGATGAATTTACACGGCCGGATTTTTGGGGCGGATATCGTCTTATTCCTGATCTTTTTGAATTTTGGCAAGGAAGGGAGAGTCGGTTAAATGATCGGATCGAGTACAATCTCAAAAATAAAGAATGGAAAATCAGAAGACTTGCTCCATAAAACAGTTCATTTTATCAACAAAAAACTCACATTCATACAAAAACTTAAAAAAAAGTAATTTTTGAGGGTCACCTTTTGACTAAAATAAGAACTAAAGGATAGGAACGATGTCCATTGTTCCTATTCAGAAATATGTATGTAGTTAAAAGCATCCCCGTTTTTTGTTGTAGAGGGGGTGCTTTTATCGTAACCGGTATTTATCAGCTGTTGCAATCGGTAAAAAATTATCATAAATCATACAAACATCCTGCGAAAATGTTGTTGTAACAGCAGCAAGCTTATTTATTTGCTCTTGTGAAAGTGCAGCAAGATCGGAAGTTTTAATTCCATCACGAACAAAAACAAATGCAATAGCAGCATTTACTGTATCTCCTGCCCCCACGGTACTAATGGGATTTATTGGAGGAACTTCAAAGAAATACTTTTGCTGATTGTAAATGGATAATCCGTGTTTGTTTGCGGTATAAATCAGTATCGCATCAGAAAATTCATTCAGCCAATTGTAAGCCTGATCTGGATTCTCCATTTTACAAATTAGTTCGAAATCTTCATTCGATGCTTTTACTACATGCGCCACAGCCATATTCTCTTTAATAAACGGCAAAACTTCCGGCAGCATTGGCAAGTGCTGAGATCTAAAATTTGGATCGTAAATAATTAAAGCCCCTCTCTCTTTACATTCAAGTAAAAATGTTAGCAAAGCAGAGCGAAACTCCTTTTTAACAGCCAAAAAAGATCCGAAAAGAACAATATCATCCTTTTGAACATCGTTCGGAAACACGATTGCGTTGGGAAGTCCTTTTCGTGTCTTATAGAAAGCATAATCAGCATTTTTATTTTCATCCAAAAAGGCCAATGCCAGGTTCGAATTGGTATCTGAAAAATAAGATATATGTCTTATATCCACACCATTCTCAACCAGAAAGTTTTTTATTTGATTGCCAACCCTATCAATTCCCAACTCACTTATTAATGACACATTGATCCCCAACCGACTTAAAGAAACCGCTGAATTTAGGAAAGATCCACCTGGTTTTGCTTCAACCGGAGTATCATTCTCAAAGAATAAATCCAACACACAATCCCCAATGGTATATACTTTTCTCATCTGCATTTTTATTATTCGTTATTTCTCGTGATAAAGGCCGACAAGATACAAATTACAACACCAATTTAACCTAAATCTGAACCTGACTGTGTTCGATAAAAAACATAAGAAGACCGAGGCAGCAACTCATGAAAACAATACACAAGGTAGAATAAACGAGCAAACAGCGATCAACTAACTTTAAATCAAAAAATATCATCAATTATTTGCAAAGAATTTAAAAAAAAGTATAATTTGTAATCTTTCTAAATAATAATCAAAACATCATACTTAAATCGTTTTCGCTTCCAACTAATTAAGCCAGTAAAAAAATGTAAGGTTAAATTGAATATAGCTGAACGACAGTAAGGGATGCAGGAATTTTTACAACAAGAAAAAATAAGTAAATTTGGTTCCGTCATTCCCTAAGCAAAAATAAATTGGAGACATATGCAAAGTAAAAACCCAAGTAAAATTGAAATTAAATCGAAGGAGGTTAAAATTGATCAAAAAGATTTGATTCGTTATATCAACCTTCAGCTGGCAGCAATGGGCCAGCCTATTTTTACGGAAAATTCCGAAGGAGAAAAAAATCAATTATCTGATCCAAAATTTATTCAGCTTACCGACAGCTTAATAAAAAATTATCGTGCTCAATCGCGATTACTGGCAGATCATTTATGTCCTGTCGATCAGCGTATACAAAACTTTTTAAATGAATATCTGGAAGATGTTGACGCAGAAGTTGCAAAGCTTCCTACTTCCACCTTTATTCTGGATCAACCGGGTATAGCCAGAGAATTAAGTCTTCCACCAGATAAGGATGAACATATCACAGAGCTATTAAGCTCTTACAGAATAAAACAAGGTGTACTTCACAACCCAAAACACGATAGAAGAACTACAAGCGGTTCATTTCATATTGTAGGTGGTAGTTTGCCGGTACCTTTGGACAAAATTGAACTGCCCAAAAAAGCTTTTGGTAAATTTCTGCAAGCAGCTTTCAATCCAAGCTCAGAAATAAAACAACTTCCATTTACAGCAACACAGGAAGAAAAAGCGGAGCTGATGGTCTCTCTTTTACTCCGCCCGATAGTATGTCCGGAAGTAAAAGGAATAATCAGTCAAAAATCGATGGAGGTTCGCTTCTTTGCTCCCGGCAGCTTAGTAAGTAATCTTGATTTTGTTGAATCAATTTTTGGTAATGCCGGTGATCCTAACATTCCTGCCAACGATGCTGGTTTAGATATTGAACACTGGACAGGTCATACTGGTTGTATTGTACTGGCTCCGCAATTATTAAATCTTAAGAAAAAAGAATTAGGTTTACCTCATTACGATGATGCTACTGAACGCCAGAGAAATGATGGTGTTTGCTGGAAAGATGAAAATGAGCTTTACAACAACGGAAATGCATTTAAGCTAACATGCCGCAGCGAAAAAGGTGTTGTAATTACGTTGATTGCTGATAACTACTTTGGATACTCTAAAAAGGAAATCAAAACTCAAATCAGTTACTCTGCCAATCTTTACGGTTTATCTGAAGAAGAGCATTCGGGTGGTGCAATTGCATTCCCCCGTAAAAATTTGGGCGACAGCTTTAGCGGTGCGCTTTTCATGAATAATGTATTGAAAAAACAGTACAGTTTCGATGAAATGGTGAAACAATTTGGTGAAACAATGAATGTTCATCCGGAAGGTTATGCTGTTGACAAAGAATATTCAGACATCTATTACATCAACGAAAATGCGAATATTGATGTTTATGAAAGTAAGGTAAGCTGGGAAAAGAATGGTAAAGAACAAAGCATCCGTTTAGTACCTAATAGTTACTACGTTCACCCTTCCGGATATAAAATGCACATGGAGAAACATCCTTCGGCTCCATCATGGAGATTAGTAAGTACTGCTTCGGAGGGAACTTTCTGTCACAAACCTTGTACTGTTTCCGGTGGAGGTAAATCGGAGATTTCAAAATCATTATTAAATGCAATCATTTACAGCTCTTTCTATATCCAGGACATGGAGAAAGACTTTAATCTTGCTGATCAGGTAATTAATCACGATTATACAAAACGTTGGAAAGATACTCCAAACAGAACAACCCCGGCAAGATCTCTTTTAAGTTCTGACCGATCATTAGGTTCTGTGGTGAAACTATTAACTCCTTCGAAATATTATACTGCTGAATACAATGAATTCCTGAATACTATTCCTGATCATGTTAAAGCATTAGTATTATTTGTAAAGAGATTCTACCGTCCGGAAAGAACAGACAGTAACTGGAGAGATTACTTCTCAGTTGATGTTATTAACGGACGAAAAGGTCATGAATTGCTCTTCAACAATCGTAAAATTGTTGCCAGTTACTTACGGGTAGGATTCGCAGGAGATAAATCATGGTATTTAAATAAGCTGCGTCAGGATTTTATTGCAGCAGCCAAAATACAAATGGAAGATGACATTACAGCTTCTATTGTACTCCCTGCCAGTCGATTCAATTATTTGAACAAATCTTACGACAATAAAAGTATCAAGTTAACAGCAAATTGCGAAGAGCGCTTTTTCCAGCGTCCCGATGAAGCTGTTCACCGAGGATACGACAAGGAGGCTGAAGCTGATCTTTCCATGAGAAACAACTTTACATCAAACTACGAACCTCTTACCAGAGAAGACGGGAAAGAATTATTGGCTGATGCTATAGGTTTCGACTTGTATACAAAACCTATTCAGGGAATTATTCGTCAAGGTGCAGAGAGTAAAAAATCAAATTACTTTATTTCTCCTTCCCACACCCGGATTGTTAATGGAAAACCATCTGAAAATCCGCGTTATTTGCAGATAAGACCCGATTTAGTAAATCCGGTTGACGATCGTTTAGCCGAAATTGGTATTCGTTTGGCCAGAAAAATTCCTTTGGATCAACCAGTACATCACCCGGTAAATGCAGTTTTACCTGGTCGTAGAAATAATCCTGCCGATAAAAAAGCCGGAATTCGTGCATTGAGTGTTTACAACCCTGTTCATTATCAGGAATTACCTGAATTGTTTATGGATTTTATTTGCAGTTTAACAGGTAAATCTCCTTCAACAACAGGTGCTGGTTCCGAAGGTGCTTTAACAAAAGGTCCTTTTAACATGTTATCTCCTACTACGGATTTAAATAATGCCTTACTTTCCTACATTCTAACAGGATATCAAGGATTTTCATCGGCAGCAGGATATGTGGGAACTGAAAACAGATTCGATCATGATGTTTCATTGCTGATTCCTGAGCTTTGGTGTCGATTGAAAGAGGAAAACCGTGATCCTAAATTATTGATTCAAGAAGGTTCTCTTGAAAAACTATCTGATTTTGAATACGAAGGTGAAACAATTCATGCCAGTCGTTTAGGATATCGTATTACAGAAGAATTCCTTTTCCGATATATGAATCGTATTTTTGATGAGCCTCAGAACGTCTTCAACGAAAGAATGCTAAAACCTGAAATTCAGGATTTGGAAGCTTACGCTGATGGCATTAAAAACATTGTTGAAGCACAGAAAAAAGTTGCTGTCAACTACTTTAAAGACAACAGCGTTTCAGCTGCAATTCCACCATTGCAGATTCTTTTAAATATTATGGCCTATGGTCAATATGAAGGAAAAGAAATCAGTGATCCTGAGTTACGTAAACAATTCGACCGTGAATTGGTGATTAACTCATCGTGGTATCAGGCTCGTTTGAAAAACAAGCAGCAAATCGACATTAATTTCTACGAAAAGCAAATTGCTTACTTAGAGGCTTTCATGGCCAACAAGATAAATGCAGAATGGAATGACGAATTGAGTTTGGAAGAACGTTTCTGGAAAGCTAAAAAAGATTTAGAACACGTAAAATCTGAAGAATATCTACAAAGTTTAGTTGGTACAATTGGTGCCGATCCTTTATTTAAGGCCTAATACAGACTTTACTTTTAAAATAATTGGGAACTCTCTTGGGGTTCCCTTTTTTTATTCAGCAAATTGAAAAAATAATGCCCGTGATATAGGGGAATCACGGGCAACAATTCTAAAGGGTTAATTAACCTACTAACCAGCCTTACGGCTGAACCTTTATGCGTTCTATCCTTTCAGTAAGAACGCAATACTAAAGATATAAAAAAAAAATAAAATATTTTAACATTTAGTAACATTTCCCTTTCTTTAAAACAATTACAAACTCTTCATAATATTGCACATAGATGATTTTTCAAACTTAATTTACCATATTTCATCAACACATTTGACGTTTCTCAGAACGTAATATGATTTGGATAGTCAGTATAATAGTTACATATACACCATTATTAATGTATATAATAAAAAATTAGCTCCGATTATAAACCGAAGCTAATTGTAAATTAAGGAACCTATTCATTGACGAACTTGTTTCCTAAACACTTAAAATTGAAAAACAGACTTTCCAGATTTATTTTATATTCCTAAAATGAATATTTAAAATGTACACTTACACGAGTACTTCCCACTTCTTTTGAATCTGCAACCTTGCCATTGATTTGAGTTGTACCGTAAGCCGCTGCAGTATATAATGCTTGAGTTCCAATCATGAAACTTCCCGAATGGAATTCAACTCTTGGACCAAACTGATAGATATAATCAATATTTGAACCACGGCTGTACAAACCGACAAAACTACTTCCATTCATTGCCAAATTATCATCAGCACCTAAGTTTTTGGTATACCCTGCAAACAAACCATAACGAACATTGCCTGTTGTAGTATGTACATCTGACCAAACAGAAGATGTTTTCACATTTGTATATTCGTAATCACCATTGGCTTTAACACCTTTCACACCATAACCACCTATCATTACAAAATTATACATGTTTTGTCCGTAGATCGTTTGCAAATTCCAAACCAATTTATCCGTTTTTACAGTCATCCAGGCATTCATTTGGTAGCTGCTCAACATTTCGTCGGTTTTTAAACCTGCTGAATTCACAACCATAGGCTTTAAGAATTTATAACCTGCTGTTGCACCCAAAGTAAATCCTTTCGCAAAATCGTACTTAACCTGAGCTGAAAATTCAGGAATACTGGCTTGCTGTACATATTTAACATCGGCACCATCCGGGCCATTCGATTTAAAATCCATTTCCGACAAAGCGGCGATAAATGCATAACCTCTATCTCCTAACTTACGGGTATATCTAAACTGAGGAGCTCTTCCCAACACATTAAACGGCAGACCTCCACCCCAATGCAATACGTCAGGATAACAAGAGGTTACAAACATAGGATGCCAGGTTTTACCCACCAAAAGTTCATCTTTTCCCCAATCTAATTTTACAAATGCATGTCGTAAACGAAATAAACCAATTTTATCATTCGAAGTACCTACGAAATCACCTTGAATTGTTGCTGATCCTTTAGCACCAAAAGCCTCGAATCCTGTAACACCAACATTTAGTCGTGAATGAATGGTAGTCATGAACAATTCTGAACGGTCATTTAAATCGGCGCCATTCGCATCAAAAGATTTTGCTGCCGGGTAAAGAATTACATCTCCTTCGCGGGTATTAACAGTCTTTCTTGAATCAAATATTGCTTCTGCAGTTACAAAACCGCTCAATTTAACCTTTACCTCATCAGCTTTTTGAGCCATACCAACTAAAGGCAGAAGTCCTAAGAACATCAAAAATACTTTTTTCATATGATTATAATTTTAAGTTTTTGCCATATGGAACTTACCATATAATCATCTCCCTGTGTGTAGAAAGCTTTATACATGGACGTTTCATATTAATTTGGGTTTTTTGAATTGAAACAGAACATGATCTTATTCTCCCGAAACGAATTCATATACTAATTATATAAATAATAGATCATGCCTGTTTCGATCATAGTGATTAATAATTTTTATTTTCTTTTTGCAGTAGTAGCTCTATCAACCAAATAAACTATTGATTGATAAGAAACGCCGCTGTTTAATGTCAAGCCAATTTCGCAGGTTCTGCTTGTTGAATAGCCATGCTTAACTTCGGCAGGATGCTGAATTTTAAGATCCCGTAAACCATGATCATTCAGTTCGGAGTGAGTAAAACCTCTGTCTCCGGCAAAACCACAGCAATTTGTGTCAGGCTTAACAACATTTTTAGCACATAGTTTAGCCAAATCAACCAGCTTATCTTCCACGCCTAATTTTTTAGCAGAACATACTGCAAATACTGAAACTGTTTCATCGAGTTGTTTAAAATTCAAATGATCTTTTAAATGATCCATTATGAATTCAATTGGTTCGTATAGTTTCAAGCGAGACTCCATATTCTCCTTCATGGTATACAAGCAAGGACTCATGTCGCAAAGAATTGGGTATTCCCCGTTGTTGCTTGCTTTTTTCAAAGCGGCTTCCAAATTATTGGATTTTTTCATTCCAGCTTCTTTAAAGCCTTTACTCAAAAATGCCATTCCACAGCATTGGTTGTTTAAATCCTCAGGATAAATAATTTCATATCCTGCCTTTTTAATCAACTTCTCCATTTTAATGGTCAAAGCCACCTTTTCGTCGTAATCTTTCGATACGCCCATACTTCTGTTGATACAAGACGGGAAATACACAACCTTTTTAGGATTGCTCTTATTTACTGCCGGCGGAACAATTTTAGGTGATCCTTTTGGAAAAGCCTTCGTCCAGCGAGGAATTGTATTTCCTGATAAAGTTCTTACACCACCAGCAATTCCACCCATCAAGCCTGATCCAAGTATGGAGTGAAAGAAATTCACAGTATTCAGACCCACTTTAGCATAGGACTGAACTTTATCCATATTATCGGCACACCACATCGCATATTTCTTTGCTTTTGGTGATGCATCATCCGCCCGAAGCTCCTTAACCAATTTGCCGGTATCAATTTTTACCGGACAACTAAGCGCACACAAACTATCTGTAGCACACATTTGCAAGGCTTCGTAATCGAATTGTTTTACCATACTGGCTAACTCGTGTGGAGTCTCTCCTGAGGCTTTCAGTCGGGTAATTTCGCGGTAGGTAACAATTCTTTGACGCGGACTTAAAGTCAGGTTGTGTGATACGCATGATGGTTCGCAAAAACCACACTCCATACACTGATCTATTTTTTCGTGAGCAGCAGGAAGAGGTTTCAAATCCTTTAAATGAGCTTGCTTATCGGCATTCAGGATAACTCCCGGATTGATTAAAAAATAAGGATCGAAGATGGCCTTGATTTCCTTCATCAGGTTGTAAGCATCTGTCCCCCACTCCATTTCAACATAAGGAGCCATATTTCGTCCGGTACCGTGTTCTGCTTTTAGAGCTCCATCGTAACGGCCAACAACCAATTCTGCCAGTTCATCCATGAATTTGGCATACCTGTCGATTTCCGGCTGGGTACCAAAATCCTGAGTAAATACAAAGTGCAGATTACCTTCCAAAGCGTGACCAAAAATAACCGCTTCCGAATACTTGTACTTTTTAAACAAGTCCTGAAGATCTAAAGTTGCCTCGGCTAACTTTGGTACCGGAAAACAAACATCTTCGATAATAACAGTAGTACCAACCTTACGCATACCGCCAACTGTTGGAAGTAAACCTTTACGGATTTTCCAAAGCATTGCAAATTCTGCCGGAACATCCGTAAATTCAATGGGCAATTCCACCTGAATATCCCGAACGGAATTTGTAATTATTTCAATCTGCTTGTTCAGTGCTTTAGCATCGCCCGCTCTGGTTTCCACTAAAATAGCCGATGCACCAACCGAAAGTGTTTTTAAATAAGCAGGCACTCCAGCATCATTCTCAACCGAACGCAATGCAGCCCTATCCATTAATTCAACCGCAGCAACAGGCTCCGATTTTAAAATTGAAACCGCCCGGCAGGCTTTCTCAATATCAGGAAAAATCATTAACGAACTTGCTTTGTACTTGTGCTCAATTACCGTTCTGTAAACCACTTCAGAAATAAATCCTAAGGTTCCCTCAGAACCAATCATAAGGTGAGTTAAAATATCAATCGGATCCTTATAATCAACCAAAGCATTCAGGCTGTAACCTGTTGTATTCTTCATTTTGAATTTCTCACGAATGCGGGCATCCAAAATCTTATTCTTCCGAACAGCTGCAGCCAATTGGCTTAAGTCCTTCAGCATGTTTGAATGAGTACTTTTAAATGAAGCAATACTTTCCTTACAGGAGGTATCCAAAACGGTTCCATCATGCAAGATTACACGGATAGAATCGATTGTTTTGTATGAATTCTCGGAGGTACCGCAACACATTCCTGATGCATTATTGGCAGCAATACCGCCAATCATCGCAGCATTAATAGAAGCCGGATCCGGTCCGATTTTCTTACCATAGCGTGCCAGCAAAGCATTTGCACGGGCACCCGTAATACCTGGCTGAAGACGAATTTTCTCTCCATTATCAAGTATCGTATGCTTTTTCCAATGCTCTCCGGCAACCACCAATACAGAATCGCTGATTGCCTGCCCCGATAAACTGGTTCCTGCAGCACGATAAGTAACTGGTACGTTTAAATTATGACATTCCCGCATAATTAAACTCACTTCTTCCTCACTTTTCGACTTTACTACCAATTTAGGTATCAGTCTGTAAAAACTCGCATCGGTTCCCCATGCAAGCGTATGAAGAGGATCATGAAACATTCTGTTCTTATCAATTGTCTTCAGCAATCGTTCATGTAAAGTTTTATATTCTCCTGTAAGCATCTTTTTTTGATTTTATGATCAAGTCAATATCAAGTATTCAAATAATAGTTACGTCTTAAATTGGTAACTTGTATGACAAATGTACGTTTTCAGTCTTTAATAATGAACCAAACTTTCATGGAATTGAAAATTTGGTTCCTAATATTTTACAATGGCAGCGGATTAAAGCCTGATGAAATCAAAACAACAACAATTATCATTACCATTAAATAGTAAATAAAGGCTGGTATTGAGTTTCTTCTTATAATGGTTCCTTCGGCACCAATACAACCAACGGTAGCACAAACTGCAACAACATTGTTTACACAAATCATATTTCCTAAAGCTGCACCAATGGTTTGAACTGCAACAATTAATACCTGAGGTATCCCTAAAATTGTAGCAGTTTCGAACTGAAGTGAAGCAAACAGCAGGTTAGAAACCGTAGCCGATCCTGACATAAAAGAACCTAAAATACCTACAATAGGTGCAATTATTGGATATGCATTTCCCGATAAATCGGCAATAGCTGTGGCCATAGTTGTGAGCATACTATCCATTCCTGCTCCGTTCGTTCCCGATTTCAGCATGAGCTGAACCATTGCAACACCCGCAAATAAGGCTATTGCAGCCCCGGTAATTTGTTTGAAAGTTGTTTTCCAGGAAGAAACGACCTGTTTTATTGGCATTTTATGCATAAAATTTGTAATAACTGCTACCAAAATAAAAGGGATTGTTCCAGGTAAATAAGCCCATTTTAACACGTATGTTAAACCATCAATACCAAAAAGGTTCGAAAGAGTTAGTGTCTGAGAGGCCAACCATCCTTTTAAACCTAATGATGGAATACGGGTAACCACTAAAATTACTGCGATCAATACGTATGGCATCCATGCTTTCACCAATCCCATTTTTGCTTCGCCGGTATCGCCATTGGAATCATTCGATTTCCAATTTTCTTCCCACTCTGATTTTGGAGGAAAATCCCATGACGTTTTAGGCATAAGGAAACCTCTTTTTGCAGCAAAAATGATTATTCCCAAACCAATAAATGCACCTAGTAATGATGGAAGATCCGGTCCGAGAGTGGTTGCGATAAGCACATAAGGAACCGCGAATGCCAGTCCTGCAAAAATTGCAAACGGAGCCGCCGCCAATGCAGGTTTAATCGATTTTTCTTTCCCAAAAAACTTGGTCATAATCATGATTCCCAGCAAAGGGATAAAAATACCAACCAAGGCATTCGGAATTGCAATCCACTTGGTTAATGCCATTTTAAATACATCGGCATTTGCCCCCATATCGGCCAGATTTTGCTCTAAAGTAACCATTGCACCACCACTAATTGGAGTACCAACCGCACCATAAGGAACCGGAACCGAATTAAATATTAAAGCAACCATTGCTGCTGCCAAAGGAGGGAATCCGAGTCCGACCAACAAAGGACCGGCCAAGGCGGCAGGCGTTCCGAATCCGGCTGCACCCTCGATAAATGCACCGAACATGAAACCTATAATAATGGCTTGAATTCTTCGATCAGTGGTAATCCCGTTAAATCCATTATTAATTGTTGTCATGGCTCCCGACAACTTCATGGTATTTAAAATGAGAATGGCACCAAAAATAATGATTAAAATATCCAATGCTTTCAGAAATCCAAAAACTGAATAGCCCATGATGTGGAATATATCAATTTCCCATACTGTGTAAGCAACTATCACCGATAGCAGCAGTGATAAAGGTAAAGCCTTTTTTGCTCCCCAATTGAAGCCGACCATCAGAACGATGGTTAATAAAATAGGCGAAAAAGCTAATAATGCATCCATAAAAAATAGTTTAGGTTTAGTTACAAATTGTATTACTGATCGTAGTAAATGGGTTAGATCTACTGTATTTTTCGATAATTGAATTGTCCGATTTTTTAAGATTTCCGTTCATTGCACTGTTGCGCATCAAAACGTCGAGGTCGATAAGCTTTTGTTTCAGAGCTTCCAGACTTTTATTTATATCTACCTTATCGTTATTGAAGTCCATAATTCATAGTTTTTATTTCCCGATGAGTTCAACATACTTTTCAATAAATTCGGTTAGATGAAGCACTTTAACAGGTACTTTTTTATGCATCAAACCTCCGTTAATCTGCATTACACATCCCGGACAATCGGTAACCAATATCTCAGCCTTACTTGCCTCGATATTTTCTATTTTCTTGGTTAATATTCCGTTCGATATGGTGGCAAAGTCGAGAGAGTAAGTTCCTCCAAAACCACAGCACACATTGCTGTCGGTTAATGGAATAAATTGTTTTCCGATTAATTTGGAAAGGAAGGCTTCTGCAGAATAATCCAATGAACGGGAATCATGACAAGGCGTATGATAGGTAACCTTCTTGTTCCCTTTCACTTTAAAGCGGATGTTGTTGTTTTCTAAAAACTTCCCGATTGGTGTTACCATATCACCCAATTGTGCCGCTTTTTTATAACGGTTTGGATCTTCTTTGGTAAAATCCAGAAACTCGTGTTTAATGGCTCCCCCACAGGTAGGACACAATACCAACAGAGCTTCATAATCTTTAGGTCCTTGTAAATTATCAAGGGTATTGTAAATCATGCTTTTTGCATTTTCGGGATCGCCCGATGCAATGGCAGGAATGCCGCAGCAGGCTGCTTTTTTAGGAATATCAACCTGAAATCCACTCTTTTGAAGCAGTTTGACCATTGCCAGTCCCATTTCAGGATAAAAATATTCTATTGCGCAACCAGGATAGAAAAATACTTTTCTGTCGGATGAAAACTGATCGTATCCATCTTTATAGAAACGCTTGCTAAAGGTTTTTGAAGCCAAAGCAGGAAATTTTCTAAAATCCATTTCTTTGGGCAGCATAGGAATTGTACCAATAATTTTTTCCTGATTTGATGGATTGGTTTTGGTTAACGGAAACTGGAAATTAGCCCCTAAACTCAAAACAGACTTCATTCTGCCGGGTTTTGCAACCAGGCTTTTAAATACTTTTTTCTTTATAGGATTGATGCCGTATTTTTTGCCGACAACCAATTTCAAATCAGAAATTAAAGCCTGCAAATCAATGCCCGAAGGGCAATTAAAAGAACAGGCACGGCAGCCAATACACATTTTCAGAATATCTTTGGCCGCTTCGTCGCCCTGATAAAGGGCTGTTAAAATCAGACCAATTGAACCGATATAACGATCGCCGTAAACATGACCGCCCACCATTTCGTAAGCCGGACAAATGTTGGCACAACTGCCGCAACGCACACATTTTAGTGCTTCTTTAAATTTGGGATGTTCGAAAAATGCCAAACGTCCGTTATCCAAAAACACATAATGGGTTTCTTTTACGCCGTCTTCATTTTTATGAGAAGGCACCCTCCCTTTAATCCATGTAGTATATGATGTTATGGTTTGTCCGGTAGCACTTTTCGGCAATACACGAACAATATCCAAGGCCTGATTAAAATCGTCGCACAATTTCTCGTATCCAACCAAAACAATGTGCACAGGGGGCACGGTAGACGACAATCGGGCATTTCCTTCGTTGGTAACCAAACCAATGGTACCCGTACTTGCTACGGCAACATTCGCCCCTGTCATTCCAACACCGGCTTTAAAATACGATTCGCGAAGAAATCTGCGTGCAATCTCCACCATTGCTTTGATATCTTCAGGATCTACCGCTTCTCCTGTATAATCAGAAAATATCTTTGCCACCTGCTGTCTGGTTTTATGAATAGCCGGCATTACCATGTGCGATGGATGTTCGTTGGCCAACTGCAGAATCCACTCTCCCAAATCGGTTTCGATTGGCTGCAGTCCCTCCTTCTCTAAATAATGGTTGAGTAAAATCTCTTCCGAAGTCATCGATTTACTTTTCACCATGAATTTAGCATTGTGTTTTTTCATTACATCAGCAATGTATTGGCAGGCATCTTCGCCTGTTTTTGCCTGAAACACTTTGCAGCCGTACTTCTCAACATTCGTTTTAAACAAATTGAATTGCTGCATTACCTTGTTTAAATCACGGTCTTTTATGTCGTGAACCCTTGTTCGCAGGGCTTCAAAATCCAATCCTTTATAAGCATTAATTTTAGAAGCCTTATATGCTGCTGCAAAACCTTTCAGGTTTTTATACAAAACCTCATCGTTTAATTTCTCCTGTATTTTATCCTGTATATTCATCGCTTCTACTTATAAATCGTTTAAAATATATACTGCCATCTCTTTTGGTCCGTGCACTCCAACCGTTAAAACACGCTCAATATCTGCTGTTCGGCTGGCCCCCGTAATAAAAGCAACGTAACCACCCATATCCGAAGTTCTCTCCTCAATAAAACCGGCCACATCGTTTAAACTGGCAACCAGCTTGCTTATGGGCATCACAACAAACAGCTTCTCGGCCAAACAGGTTGCCAAACGTTTGTTTTCGTTGATACTATCAATAACAACCGTTCCCGTTTCCGCAATTGCGTAATCAATTTCGATAAGAGCATTTTTGATTCCCGCTTCTCCGGCTTGTATATCTTTTAACTGATTAAAACTTGGAACATCGATGTATTCGAAGCTTTCCTTTTGTAAGAGGTTTTTAAATTCTTCAGAAGACAGAATCTGATTTTCGTTTCCGACCAGTGCTGATTTGTCTAAAAAAAGTTCAAGGTTGTTCATATATTTTTAGTTTATAGGTTTTAATCATTTTAGTCTGAAAAGATGACTATTTGGAAATCTCACTAACCAAGAGGGATGCCAAGAATTTCACACACTTGTTATTCAGAATCATTCTATTCGACTACGGTCTGAATATCTGATTATTAACACACGCAAAGGTTTTCAGAAAATGGGATTTAAAACGATTTCGAAGGTGTTCAGAACTGCACAGCCACGCATAAGCAAGTGTGCTGTTTTGAACGAATGTTCAGTTTAAGACAGTAAAATAACCTGATTTTAGATGGATGAATTTGCAGCTGCAGGTGGCTTATTCGATGCACAATTACTCTTTATAAAAAATATAAAATCGGAACATCACTTAACTGTAATGAATAATTACAGTTAAACTATCTAAAACTCAGAGGCTTTGTAATAATATCATAAAATAAATTAAAAATTATTTCACATAAATTTTTATTATTAACATACATTTCCTAATTTCAGAACCCCAAATGATTATTTATACAAACCAGGTTGATTAGTCAACCCTAAAAACTTTAAAAAAATGACAGATATAACTGCAACAAAAACAATTAATGAATTGGTTCTTGAAATTTCTGAAGACAAAATTGTTTCGACTGCCGTCCCAGTAGCCATTGCCATTGGCGAGGCCGGAGTACTTCACCAATATGCTTTGGAAGACAAAGAAGAGCTTTTGGCAAAAGGACTAAGCGAGGATACAATTAATGAGCTTGCACCAAGAGCTAAATTTTTGCAGGAACAGCAATCGGTTTGGACTGCTGTTTATGAATCGGCTTTAACCAGCACACAAGAGTGGGAAGAAAAAATTGAGGAAGCCAGCCTGCTGCAACGCGAATTAAAATACGATTTTCAGTTTGCCTACCGAAACCATCCGGATATTCTGAAAAAACTGCAAAACATTCTTGATGGCAACGGCCACATGGATTTAATTCAGGACCTAAGCGACTACCCTGCTTTTGCCAGACAACATCCTGAACCTTTAAAAGCAATTCTATTTGATACCACCAAAACTGACCGCTCCCAACAGCTGGCACGCGAACTTTTCGACCTGTTGAACAAGGTTGACGGCGTAAAAAACAGCAAAAACAGACCGGAAAAGCTGATGCGCGACAGTGCCTACACCTACCTGAAACAATTGGTCGACGAAATTCGTGCTTATGGCAAATATGCCTTCTGGAACGATGAGGAGAAACAAAAGAGGTATTCGAGTGAGTATCAAAGAAGAAAATTCGCAAGAAACACGAAAGAGAAAACAAGCGATAATTCTCTGTAACACCCACAACTGTTGACTTGTTTTGCAACAGGAGCTTAACTTACCCAACAGACACTTAAATATATGCAACTGGAGGGTGAATTAAGCAACTGAAGGATAATACTTACAACAGGCATTAAAATTTGGCAACTGAAATACCAATTGCTCCAACTGGAATACCGATTCAAGCAACTGGAATCATTTTTTTTTAATTACTACATACAACTGAAGAAAGGAAACATCTCTGGCTTAGGCCGGGGATGTTTTTTTTGTTTTTTCCGGCAAAAAGATCAGCTTATTTCCTGCTTATTTAATTTGATTCTGCTTTGCTAAACAATATTCATTTTATAATTTAGTAAACCTTTAACAAGAGCATGTAAATGAGCACAAAAATCCACCTATCGGCCAATACGCATCGCAATAAAGACAGAACGAGCATATTATCTGAAAGCCTGGCAATGGTTTTAAAAAAATATTTGGATAAGAACAGAGCGAAATATAATCCTGGAACAATTGTTAAAATTGTTATTAAAGCAGGTAAATTAGCAAATATTGAGAAGCACGTAACACCACATATGCTAAGGCATTCATTTGCCACACATTTATTGGAACAAGGAACTGATTTAAGATATATTCAGGTGTTATTAGGACATTCTTCATCAAAAACAACAGAAATATATACTCACGTATCTAATTTAGAATTGAGCAAAATTGTGAATCCTCTTGATGAACTATGGAACAAGACTTAACTAAAAGGTGCACAATACATGCCATATTGGTATGTATTGTGCACCTTTTTACCTGATATAGCAAAAATAAGTGCACCTATGGTGCACAATCTAAGAAGTTGAACAAAAACCGCCTATGGCGGTAGTTAAGAAATAAGCTCGTAACTTGATTGAATATTTATTCATTAAAAATTTAGTCATGAAAAAAAAGTCTTAGAGAACGGATGATTGCGGAGATGCAGATT
>NZ_MVDE01000050.1 GCF_002843385.1 Labilibaculum manganireducens | reverse complement strand
GGATTTAGGTTTGTTTAATATGTCGAATAAATATGTACTGTTACAAAATTAATTTGAAATCGCCGTATACGAGAGTACGTACGGTGGTGTGAGAGGGCGAGGGAGTAATCCCTCTACCTACTCGATTGTATGTTATTGTAACTTAATGCAATGATTAAGATTCCAAACGGTCATTGATTTTAATATAGGACAATATTAATTATTACTTATTTACTACATAAGTATTCACCCTATTAGTGTTTTTATTTGTCCTATATATGTTCGGGAGAATCTATAGGGGAAAATTCCGGATATTTTAGTTAGTGATTGTTGGATGCAATGTGGTAATTCTAGACAACAAATCAATTCTAAAAGGGCTCCAAAATATACTGGGGTAACAGCCATTTCGAAAGAGATGGCTTCTCTTTTTTTGTATCTTTAAGGCGAACCAAAATTTAGCTTTTATGATAAAAAATGTATGCTTTTCTGATGTTGAAGACATCTGTAAAATCTATAATCATTACGTGAAAAATACTGTAATTACTTTTGAGGAAGATGAAGTTTCTCTCAAAGAAATGGAATCAAGAATTTCAAGTATTACAACAAAGCTGCCATGGATCGTTTTTTCTGAAAATGGAAAAATGTATGGCTATGCTTATGCGAGTGAATGGAAATCAAGATGCGCTTATAGATACTCGGTTGAAACTACGGTTTACCTGCATCCTGATGCCAGAGGAAAAGGAATCGGTACTTTGTTGTATCAGGAATTAATAAGAAAGCTGTCAAAATTAGAGTTGCACGCAGCTATTGGTGGCATTGCTTTGCCAAATGATGCCAGTGTTGCATTGCATGAAAAAATCGGCTTCAAAAAAGCAGCGCACTTTAAGCAGGTCGGATATAAATTTAATAAATGGGTAGATGTCGGATATTGGGAATTGATATTGAAATAGTTAATAATTGTTAAAAATTATGATTCCATACCACCTTTTTATAAATAAAGTTGTCTTTAATGTATAGAACTTTTAGTTAGTGTTGGTTTGATACATTGTGGTTAGTGGTATAATTGTCAGATATGATAATTGCAAATCAGCATAAAGTTTACTCCCGGCATATTTAGTACCCACTATTATATGTCGGGCTTTTATTCCGTTTTACTTCCAACATACTTCACAATTAAATAAAGACATACAAAGCCAACCGGAACTAAAATCCAGGAAGAAACTCCGTAGGCTGCAGGAAGTAAACCTGCAAAAACAGAAACGATACCTACTGTTAATGCATAAGGCAATTGTGTTCGTACGTGTTCAATATGGTTACAGGAACTGGCCAGGGAACTGAGAATGGTTGTGTCGGAAATTGGCGAACAATGATCACCCAAAACAGAACCGGCTAATATAGCTGAAACGGTAATGTAGAAAATGTTCATGCTTTCAGGATCATTCATTCCGGATGAATGGCACAACGCCCATGATGCTGGCAATATTAAAGGATAAAGAATTGCCATAGTTCCCCAGGAAGAGCCCGTTGAAAATGCGATTAATGCTGAAAGTATAAATGTAAAAGAGGGCAAGAGAATTGGTGAAACATTACTTGCAATTAGAGTATTCGAAATAAAATCAGCAGTATGCATGTCTTTAGTGATGTCAGCCAGTGCCCATGCAAGAACTAAAATAAGAATTGCTGTCAACATGCTTTTAAAGCCTCCAATCAGAGCCTCTACGGCTTTAGTTAAGCTAAGTATCCTTTGCCCGATAGTAAGTGCCAAAGCGACCAAAACTGCCGAAAGAGAGGACCACAAAAGGGCAAGGTATGAATCTGAAGCTCCAATAATGTGAGAGAGTTTTTTACCAAAGGCAAGATTTGTATCGTTCCAAATAGTTGCATCCCAACCGGTATAAATTAAACCTGCAAATGTTCCTAAAATTACAATTAAGACTGGTATGCCAGCATTGTACCAACGGGTAGGAGTGTTTTCATCAATTTGAATTTCTTTTAATTCAGATGATACAACTTCGTTTTCCAGAGATTCCGGTTCTAATTCATGCCTGCATTTTTGTTCCGCTTTTAACATGGGGCCAAAATCCTTTTTTAAAACCACAAGCATCAAAATAAAAAATAGGGTGAAGAAAGGGTAGAATCGTGTGGGTAAAGAATTGAGAAAAATACTGTATGGACTTTCATCTATATTTATTTGAACCGCAGCGGATTGAATGTAGCTTAATTCGATACCAATCCAGGTTGTGATCATTGCGATCGATGCCACCGGAGCAGCCGTTGAATCAACTATATAAGCAAGTTTTTCTCTTGATATTTTTAATCTGTCGGTAACAGGGCGCATTGTATTTCCAACTATTAATGTGTTCGCATAATCATCAAAGAAAATAAGAACTCCTAAAAGCCATGTTACAAATTGTCCAGATCCCGGACTGCCGGCGAATTTCGAAAGTTTATTTACAATTCCCTGCATACCTCCGTTTTTGGTAATTAAATTAACCATTGCACCTATTAACATTGAAAATAGAATAATGGAAATATGACCCGTGTCAGCCAGAGAATGAAGAACATATGTATCTGAAATAGCAAATATGGCTTTAAAAAAGGCTGAAAAAACAGAAGCTTCCTGATACGAATAGATTAATAATGTTCCGGAAAACAGACCTACGAATAAAGCAGAAAATACTTCTTTAAAAAACAGAGCCATAAGAATAGCTATCAGTGGTGGAAGTATAGAGAGCCATAAAGGAATTGGATTTATTGTATTTGTGAAGGTTTTGTTTTGGAAGGAGATTTGAAATTCTTTTTTTTCTTTAAAAGTATAATGAAAAACAACTTGTTTCCCTTCAATTATTGCCGCTGTATTCTGGTTATTTACTTGAATCCAAAGACTGTCATTCTCACTAATAATTCTACTCGTATCATCTATTGAGATTGCAATTCGTGTTGAAATATTTGCGATAATAATTTTAGGAAGTTCAACCTGTAGTTTATCCTGCGCTTTAGTAGTTGCATTGCCGGAAGAATATGCTAAAAAGGGAATTAGGTTGATAAGAAATATCAGTAAGATTAAATAAATTCGTTTGTACATGAAGTTAGTTTTAGGGTGGCTCTAATATAATAAATTTGCAATCTTTATGCTAATTGAATTGATTAGGTATAGTAAATTCCTAAATAATAAAATTCTTTTTTTACTCAGCAAAATTGGTTATTTTGGAAGTATAAACAATTGAGAATTATGGTGGACGAGACATCAGATTTTTTTGGAGTTGGAAAGAACAAAATTAATCCAGAGAAGGGAAAAGTGCTGATTGCTGAACCTTTTTTGGAAGGTCGTTATTTCAAACGATCACTTGTTTTATTGGTTGAATGTAACCAGAATGGTGCCGTTGGTTTTGTTCTTAATAAACCAATTAATTTAACTATTGATGAAGTGCTGATTAATATTGCACATTTTGAAGGTGAGGTTTTTATAGGAGGGCCGGTTGATACAAACCGAATTTATTTTCTTCACACAATACCTGATTTAATTCCGGACAGCATTCATGTATTTGAGAATCTATACTGGGGAGGTGATTTTGTAATTTTAAAGAACTTGATTGAACAAAAGGTAGTTCGTCCCGATCAGGTTCGGTTTTTTGCAGGTTATTCCGGTTGGAGTATTGGACAGCTCAGCGATGAAATTAATGAAAATTCATGGTTGGTTAGTCAGCTTGGTGTTCAGGAAATAATGAATTGTAATAACGAAAGATTGTGGGCACAATCCTTGCGGCGTATGGGAGGAAGATATAAAATGTGGTCTAATTTCCCCGAAAATCCGGGTATGAATTAGTTGTTTAGTTAAATTCGGGTTTATCTCTCATTAAATGCTCTTCGGTTTAATTCCTCAATTAAAAGTTTAGCTGTTTTATTAAAATACCGTCTTTCCTGATAAGCAACAACCCACTGAATACCACTAATTGCATTGGTTAGGAATATTTCATCGGCAGCCAAAAGATTTTCAGGATTTAAAACGCAATCATCAAAAACAGTAATGTTTAAATCTACTGCTGTTTCAATAACTTGTTCTCTCATAATTCCGGAAACACCGCCATTTTCATTCGAAGGAGTCATTAAAATCCCATCTTTCATTAAAAACAGGTTTGAACTGATACTTTCAACAACATTTCCTCTGTCGTTAAGTAGAATACAATCATCCCAATTCTTTTTTTTACGATAGTTTGTAGCCAGAATAAATGGCAGTGAATTTCCGGTCTTAAATCTTGATGTGAGGTTGGGAGATTTCCTCATTTCCTCATAAATTCCAACTTTTAATCCTTTTCGGTTTAGTACGTAATGATCATGATCTAAAGGAGAAGTTTCTATCAAGTAGGAAATAGAATTATCTGTTGGTGTGTATAAACCACCATCTTTTCGGAAAACGCTTAATCGAATTCTAGTGCCCGCAAATGCTTTATTTTTATGGATTAAAAAGGTGATATCTGTTTTAATTTTTTCACGGAATCCATGAGGAATAATCATACCCAAACATTCCATTCCATTAGTCAACCTATTAAGATGTTCAGGAAGAAACTGAATTTCAGTTCCGTTGGCATGAATGGTTTCGAAAAGTGAATCACCATAACGGAAGGCACGATTGCCTGCTCCAAAAAGTAATTCGTCTTTGGGGTATAGTTTACCGTCTAAACAGATTTTTTCAGTTGTATTCATTTTTATATTTCTCCCTTTACTATCTGATCACAATAAATACTGATGTTTTCATTGGATTTAATTTTTATTCCCTTTATTCCGGCAGCTTCTGCAGCCTGAATATCTCTGGTACTATCTCCAATCATATAGGATTTAGAAGCATCAATATTAAAATCGGCAATGGCTTTTTTTATGAAAAAAGGACTTGGTTTCCGGCAATCACACTTTGCTATACTTTCGTGATGAGGACAGTAGTAAATCTGTTTTATGTGGATATTTTTTTTCGCTAAAACAGAAAGTAAATGGTTATGAAGTATCTCTACATCAGATTCAGAATAGATTCCTTTAGCAATACCACCTTGATTTGTTACAATAAATAAAATATATCCGGCTTCCGAAATTTTTTGCAGGGAAGGAATAATGCCTTCATTAATTTTAAAATCTTCTGTTTTGTATATATAATAATGTCCTTCGTCAGAGTTTATAACACCATCACGATCAAGGAAAAGGGCTTTTTGCATGTTCTAAAAATTGAGAATCTGCTGCAAAAATAAGGAGAATAATTGGGGTTTAATAAGGATTGGAAATAGAAATCCGAAAAGAGCTCCGTAGAAATGGGCGCTGTGACCAATATTGTCTAAATTTTTCTTGCTCATATAATACGAATAGTACAAATAGCCTAAGGCAAAAATGATTCCCGGAATCGGAATAAAAAACATGAAATAAATGTTTTCTAAAGGAGCAAAGAAGATAGCAGCAAAAACTACTGCAGAAGTAGCACCTGATGCACCAACAGCATTGTAATGATAGTGCTCTCTGTGTTTTTTTAAATCGTAAAGAGTAGAAAATACAATAGCGCCAATATACAACAGAATAAAATAAAGAATCGCTGAAGCCCCAAAATAGTAGTTGAAATAAGTTTCCAGTACTCTTCCAAAGAAAAATAGCACAACCATATTCACCAATAAATGATCCCAATTAGCATGAAGAAAACCATAGGTAAGAATTCGATACCATTGATTTCTTTTAAGTATTTGGTAAGCATTAAACTGGTATTTGTACAATAACTCAACCTTATTAAAGGCTGCGACTGATATCAAAACAGTAATGGCAATTATTATAATGGTCATTGTTTAAAGTTTAAAATGCTTCAGTTAGTTTTACGACTAAAGCTGATCTTCCGGAATTGTATCCGGCTGATTTGTATTGAATTCGGTTTGGAGTTATGCCTTTGGAAATAATATATTCGGAGGCTGTTTTTGCTCTTTGTTCGCAAATTATGTTGTTCTCTTTTTTCCCTTTATCCTGATTTGTAAATCCATTAATTTCAATGGAAATATGTGGATTTACTTTTAGAAGACCGGCTAAATTATTCAGCTCCATTATTGTGTTTTCTTTTAATTCCCACGAACCCGCATCGTACTCTACTCCATATAGTTCCATATCTTGATTGGTAGAAAATTTTTGAAGTTCGATTTGCTCAAATTTTGCCGATTGATATTTATAATTGTTGATTACTTTGGTGAAATAACCATCTTTTTGGATAATGATATCGTAAGCTTTTGAAGGATCAATTTCTTGTTCAAAATCACCATATTCATCAGTTACACAGAAAGAATTACTCTTGTAGGTCTGGTTAATTATCTGAATTGATGCTTCTTCAACAGCATGAGCGGAAAATTGATCTATAATATTCCCTTTGAATTTAACCCAATGGATTGTATCCATAGAAATATTTAATTGTTTGGGAGTTGTTTGTTCGTCGGGAGCAAAATAGAGAATTCGTTTTATTTTGTAACCGGGTTTACTAACAATTAAACTATAATTTTTACCTTTAAAAATATCAAAAGAAAAAAGCCCGTTTTCATCAGTTAGAGTTGATTTTTCTTTGGATAAATTCTCCATAAGAATAACTTCAACATCTTTCAAAGCACTCTTATTAGTACTGGCAAGTAATCGTCCACGCAGATTTTGTATTTTTTCCGGATTTTGTTTGAACTCAAAAATATCATCACTTCCATTCCTGTTGGAAGAGAAATAACCAACTTCTTTGTTTTTCCTGATCAGATATCCAAAATCATCTTTTGAGGAATTGAAAGGAGGTCCTAAATTAACCGGATATGTCCATTCGTTTTGCTCAAAAATTGATTTAAAAATATCTAAACCTCCGAAACCTATATGACCGTCGGAAGCAAAATATAAATAGCCATCTTCGGCAATAAACGGAAACATTTCGTTGCCGTCGGTATTAATGGTAGGGCCGCAGTTAATCGGTCTGCTCCAGCTGAATCCAGACTTTAGGCAAACATAAATATCTGTGCCTCCGTAGCCACCGGCCATATTCGAAATAAAATAAAGATGTCTTCCGTCGGGAGAAATACTCGGATGCCCCATGGAATAAGTCTGACCTGAAAATTGAAATATTTCAGCCTTATCCCAATCTGTACCATTGTGTCTTGAAGTGTAAATATTTAATTCCGATTTCCCCTCCAGATTCAAAGTTCCTTTGTTTCGGGTGAAGAAAATAAATTTTTCATTTGAGCTAAAGCAGGCTGGCCCTTCATGATACTTAGTGTTGAAATCATCAGAAAATGGCTCTGGACTTAAATAATTATCTCCTGATTTTTCTGAAAAATACATGTCCAAAAAGTATTCTCCGCTTCTGCCATCAATTTGCTTAGAAGTATTATTTTTCCGCCCGGAAACAAAAACAAGTCCGTTTTTATAAAATGCCGACGCAAAATCGGACTGTGGAGAATTAATTGAAAGTGATTTTATGGAATACAAATGATCATCTTGTAATTCCTTAATTAAATTACAGGAAAGAATCAATTTGCTTACATTACTGTCTTCAGGTTTTAATTCGGCATATTTTTTGAAAAAAACTTTTGCTTTTTCATAGTTGCGAACTCTCTTTAAGAGATTTGCATAATGCAGATAGTCTTCAGCATTGGCTTCCGAGCTGGATGCAATATTTTCCAGTAAATAATTTGCTTCGGTATCTTTTTGTATTTGAAGATAACAATCGGCAAGTTTTCTCTTTATCTTA
Organism: Labilibaculum manganireducens; assembly: GCF_002843385.1. GTDB lineage: Bacteria > Bacteroidota > Bacteroidia > Bacteroidales > Marinifilaceae > Labilibaculum > Labilibaculum manganireducens. The sequence goes on along the minus strand of NZ_MVDE01000050.1, from coordinate 20,565 downwards.
ACGTCTTCAGAATTTTCGAGGTATTTTTCGTAGTAGTAGGTTGCAGCGGCAAACTCTTTGTTATTGTACAACCGATCGCCTTTTTGTACCTGCTGATCCTGAGCTAAGGATGCAGAAACACCCGTAAGAACAAATACAAGAATTAACAGAAAATGTAAGATTCGACTTCTATTCATATTACTAGAAATATCTTGGTGATGTAATCTGGCTTTTACGTAATGATAAATTGTAATTTAATATTATTTCATGATTTGTATAGCCTTTTGTCGGATAATTTCCGAAAGATTTTTCGTAGGAGTACGAAAATCTTAGTTTTTGAGTTAGTTGATAACCGAGTAAACCAGCCCAGGTGCCATCGCTTCTGTAACCAGCTCCCACAGATACCCCGCTGCCATGTATAAAATCGAAATTTACATTTATTAAGTTCGAGGTTTTATGTGAACCAACAAATAAAACCGAAGGAGAGAAATTAATTTCCCGGTTAATTGGCAGGGTAAGTCCGGCACCTAAATAATAGAAAAGGGATTTTGAATTAAAACTCACATTATTTGATATCCCTTCTGTTGAGGGTTGATCGTTCGAAAGTAATCTTGGAACCGAAAGGCTGAAATAATACTGGGGTGTGTAGTAGTAAAAGCCCAGACCAAAATTAGGAACCCAGGTCGATATGTTATTATCAGGAATTATTGCATCATTAGGACTGCTTGGGTTTGGATCATAAAAAGTCAGCTCAGTCCAATTAATTTGTTTATTAATGAACCCAGCCTGCAATCCCATTGATAATTTTCCTTCACGGTTGATTTGAATTTGATAGGCATAATTTAAAAAGACTGCAATATCTGATTGAATTCCAAACTTGTTGTGGTAAGCAACAGCTCCTAAACCCGAATTGGTGTAGTTTATTGGAGCCTGAAAAGAAACCATTGCTGTTTCCGGCGATCCTTCGACACCTACCCATTGGTTTCGGTAGGCGAGAACAGCCTCCATAAATCCGGTGTTGCCTGCATAAGCAGGATTGTAAAAAAGACGGTTGTATTTATGATTTGAAAAGCGGATTTCTTCCTGAGCCTGTAAGTTTACAGAACACAAAAGAACAAATACAAAGAGAATAGAGGATTTTAATATGTAATTCATTATCAGTACTTAATAACAATATATCCACTTTTTACATACTCTTTGTCTTTAATAATCAACTTAAAGAAATAGGTGCCTTTGGGAAGTTTATCCCCCGGGCCTAATTTAACGCCGGCCTTATTGTAACCACCATCCCAGGCATCGTCATTCGAATAATTTCGTTTTTCAAAAACCTTTGTTCCCCATCTGGAAAATACGATAAATTCATTTTCAGGATAGTTCTCTATTCCTTTAATGAAAAATTTCTCGTTGGTTCCATCATTGTTGGGTGTAAAGGAGGATGGGATCAAAAGTTCAACTTGATTTGGATCCACAACATTTACGATAACCAATGCTTTACTGCACTTTTTATTTTCGTTACAAATTTGATAACGGATTGTATCAGTGCCATATGAATTTTCATAAGGATAGTAAATCATTAAAGTGTTATTCTCTATCAAATGCATTTTCCCATATTGGTCGGTTTGATTTAAGATTGAAATCTCAAGTTCATCAACATCAGAAAATTTGTCATTTTGTAAAAAATCAACTTCAATATATACCACTTCGTTTGCGACGCTTTTATTGGTTATTGAAACCGTATCGTTTTGTGCAACAGGAGCAATTTGTCCAAAACTTACTGAGAAGTTAAGGCAGATAAGCATTGAAAGCAGGCAAATGGGTAGATAAAATCTCATAGTTGGGATTTATGTACAACTTAATTTTTGTTACTGTCTTTTTAATCAAATTTCTAATGAAGAATTTTAAAGATTAATTCCTTTAATAAATCTCCATGCTTCGTACTTACATCTCCAATTCCTTTCGATTTAAGATCATATTCCCGCAGCAATGCAATTATAGATACTAGTTTTTTAGGGTTATAATTTTTTGCTGCCAGTTTATAGTCTTTTACAAAATAAGGATTAATTTGTAAAGTAGACGCTACCATTTTATCATTGGTTTTATTTTTGATAAAATAATACTTTAAAACTTTTGAGAAATACGAGTGTAATAAGGCAATGGTTACAACCATTGGATTATTTTTTTCATTCGCAGCAAAATAGTTTATGATTTGATTGGCTCTAAAAACGTCTTTTTTGCCCAATGCATTTTGTAATTCAAAGTTGTTGAAATCTTTAGATATCCCAATGTTTTTTTCAATATCGCCTGGCGATATTGTTTTAGTTTCCGTTGTATTTATTGTTAATTTATCAATCGCGTTGGTAATTTTACCTAAATCGTTGCCTAAAAATTCGGCAAGTAAAAAGCACGCTTTTGAATCAATTTGATATCCTTGTTTACTGGTGTAATTTTTTATCCAATCAGGAACTTGATTTTCATAAATTTTTTTCGATTCAAATAAGATTCCGTTCTTGGCAACCTCTTTTGTAAAGCTTTTTCTTTTATCTAAAGATTTATATTTGTAATTAATTACCAGTATTGTTGAATGCAATGGATTTTGAATGTAGGATAAAAGTTGATCAATGTTTTTTATGTTTTGAGCTTCCCGAACCACAACCAATTGTTTTTCAGCCATCATTGGAAATCTTCGGGCCGTTGTTACTATAGTTCCAATATCAGTATCTTTACCATACAATATCGTTTGATTAAAATCTTTATCAGATTCATTCAGCGCATTTTCAATAATGTAATCAGTAATTTGATCGATAAAAAAACTTTCTTCTCCCATCAAAAAATAAACCGGAGCGTATTCTTTCTTTTTTAAGCTTTTAAGGATATCCTCAAATGTCATAAGTTTTTGTGTTAGAAGCGTAAGTGTTTTACAGATTGTTTATTGTGCATGATTTCTTTTAAGGATTCAATGCCAATACGGATATGTTCTTCTACAAAATTAAGTGTCACACTGGCATCACTTTCATCTGTCTTTATTCCATCCGAAATCATTGGCTGATCAGAAACTAAAAGCAAAGCTCCTGTGGGAATTCCATTATAAAAGCCGACGGTAAATATTGTTGCTGTTTCCATATCAATTGCCATGGCTCTGGTTTTTGACAGATATTTCTTGAAACGTTCGTCGTATTCCCATACCCGCTTATTGGTCGTGAAAACGGTTCCTGTATAATAGTCTCTGTTTCGATCTGAAATGACCTGAGAAACTGCTCTTTGAAGACTAAATGCTGGTAGAGAAGGGACTTCTGCCGGCAGATAATCATTAGAGGTTCCTTCGCTTCGAATTGCTGCAATTGGCAGGATTAGGTCGCCAAGTTTATTTTTACGCTTTAAACCACCGCATTTGCCTAAGAAAAGAACTCCTTTGGGTTTAACTGCGCTAAGTAAATCTAAAATGGTTGCGGCATTCGGACTCCCCATACCAAAATTAATTATGGTAATATTTTCGGCCGATGCATTTGGCATTGCTTTGTCTTCGCCTAGAATTTCAGCATTGTGCCATTCAGCGAACAGCTCAACATAGTGATTAAAATTAGTTAGGAGTATATATGGACTAAAATCAGCGAGTTCTCTGCCGGTATATCTGGTTAACCAGTTTTTTACAATTTCCTCTTTTGTTTTCATGTAGGTTTGGTCATTAAATATCAGGAATAATCTTCTACCTTTACAGGCTGTTAGAGCAATTTCATGGAAAACTTAAATTTACCAACTTATTCCTTTAAAATAAAATCTGAACTGCAAAGAAAACTAATTTTTGACAGTATTCGAAAGAAGTATGTGGTATTGACTCCGGAAGAATGGGTCAGGCAGAATTTCATTCAGTATTTGGTGAATGAAAAGAGGTATCCGGGATCTTTAATTGCAATTGAAAAGAAAGTGGATGTTAATCTTCTTCCTCAGCGAAGTGATATTGTTTTGTACAATAACAACGCACAACCTGTTATGATTGTTGAATGCAAATCGGTTAAGGTGAAGATAACTCAGGATGTTTTCAATCAAATTGCACGTTACAATATGAAACTGAGAGTTCCCTTTTTGGTTGTCACCAATGGTTTACAGCATTATTGCTGCCAAATGGATTATGACAAAAAGAGTTTTAAATTTATTCCTGAGATTCCTGTTTATGAAAGCATTAAGGATTTGCCGGATTAATTTTTTGTAAGCTGTATTCATCCATCCATCCGTTTTTCGAACGGATCCAATCTTTTTTATTCCCAATAATTTCAAATCCTTGTTTGGTAAACAAGCGAAGACTGACTTCATTGGAAACTGTAATATTGCAGTAGAGCTGATGAACCTGTAAAATACTAAATGCATAATTACATAAGATTTGTAATGCTTCCGAAGCAAATCCCTTGTTCTTGTTTTCGGTGTCGTTTATTAAGATCCCAATCCCTGCTCTTTGGTGAAATGGATCAAAATCAAAAAGATCTATTAAGCCTACCGGTGTATTTGTTTCAATTAATTCAATAACCAAGCGGAGTTGTTTGGTCTCAAAAATATCGAGATGCGACGATTCCAGATATTGTTTTAGAATAAAAATTGAAAATGGTTTTAAGGTATGACTGACTTCCCAAATAGTAGAATCATTCTCCCATTTGTAGAGAAGTTTTAAATCGGTTGGTTCAAGAGCCCGTAATCGAATACTTTTGCCTTCAAGTATTTGCATTTTAGTGTTCATTATACCATTTAATTTCCCTTGTGAAAGCATCAAGATAACCTTTTTTCGTCACTGAGGAAAGCCTGCTTTTGGCTTTTTCCAATGATGAATATTTCTGAAAAGTATATCTGGATAAACCATCGTTTCCCTTGTAAATTTGAAGGCTGTCAGTTCCTAAGTTGTTAAAGTAAGACAGAGGTCTGGCGTTTCGAAGTGCCATTACCTGAATCGTGTAGAAGTTGTCTGTTTCATCAGTATTGAAATTCAATACGTGTTCTCCCGAAAGAGATTTTCTTACAAAAGCATCCCAGTAGCCTCTTTTTAGAACATATCCTAAATCATTAACAGCCTCACCTTTATTTTGGTATGTCCGATAGGTATAGCGATACAATCCATTCACATCAGAGAAAACAGTAACATTCTCCAAATCAGCAAAGAAAGATAAGGGTTTAGGATTTCGAAGCGCCATTACCTGAATGGTGTAGGTGTCTTTTTCGGAATATTTCATTCCGGAATACAGCAGCTGATCGTTGATTACTGTACGAACAAAAGCATCCCAATAGCCCATTCGAATCAATCTGTTCATTTCGGTGATGGCTTCCTGATACGATGTGTATTTTTTATAGGTATATCGGGTATAGCCATCGGCTCCGCGGAAAGCTTTTACATTATCCAGATTATCAAAAAAGTCTGTTTCAACGTATAGTTTCAGCGCCATTATCTGAATGGTGTAATAGGTTTCTCCGCCAGTTTGTTCTTTAATTAAATTGTCGTTCGATAGAATTTTGATTTTCGAAGCTGTGAATCCTTTAGAAACAATATCCTTTTGAGCTTTAGCTGCTTTCTTATAGTCTTTGAACTTACCGTAGGTGTAGTGGTATTTTTTGTCCGGACCAATAGTCTCTTTCACACCATCAAGGGTTTCAAAAAGTTCTGGTTGCGGAGAATTAAAATTCCCTAAATCCAACGTGAATGCTAAATCGCCGGAGTTTAATACCTCAACTTTTGAATTTTGAGCGTTAATAATTGACTGTTTAATTAATTCATCTTTCGCCTCAATATTAATATTTTCAGTTTTTTTAGTTGGTTCGTCTTTTTTCATTTCCGGTATTGTTACCGGATTTTTTATCGGAGTCAGATTTTTACCGGGAAGAATCGTGGTACTACCAGATTCGTCTTTTGTACTTACTATATCCTTTTTAATTTCGGCCGGTACAACAGAATCGATTTTAATTTCTTCATTCGCACTGATTGTATCACCGTTAACTTCAGGAGTAATGAATTTTTTATCCTCAGGAATAGAATCTTTGCCAGGAGGAAGTGAACCAATATCATTTAGTTTACTTTCATCCAAATCGATCAGTTCCAAAGCGTTTGGATAGTCCGGCTCATCCTTGGTTCTCAATGTTAACGGAAGCAGGGTTATAACACTGTGGTTTTCTTTGTTTGCAAATTCGGGTGGGATATTTAAAACGGTGCGAAGGGTTCTGTAACCTTCAGCTACAATTTCGATATCGTATTTTTTACCGGCATCAACAATAAACAGGAATTTACCCGTTGCGGCATTTGGTGTATAAATTCCGATTACATTTCCATCTTTACTCACTGTGATTTTAGAATTTACAACCACGTTGCCACTCGAATTGATAATTTTTCCTTTTAGTACAAATAATCCTGCTGTATTTTCGTCAGGAGTTTTGATTAAAAATATATCCGTTCTTCCAAAGCTGCCTTTTCTGTAGGAAGCAAAATACGCTCTTTTGCCATCGGGTGTTGGAGTGTAATAAATATCATCATCTGTTGAGTTAATCGGGTAACCGACATTAACCGGTGCAGTCCAGCGGCCTTTGATGTTTACACTTTTGAAAATATCCAATCCGCCCATCGTTTTATGTCCGGCAGAACTAAAATATAAGGTTTTTCCATCGGGGTGAATGAAGGGAGCATCATCATCATATTCGGTATTGATAGCAGGGCCAAGATTTTTTGCACGTCCCCATTTGCCGTTCGGAAGTTTGGTAACGGTGTAAACATCCATGCCGCCAAATCCGCCCGGACGATTGCTGGAAAAGAATATTGTTCTGTTATCAGCAGAAATTGAAATATGACTTTCCTTGCTTGATGAGTTGATAACAGGAGCTAGTTTTTCCGGTTCGCTCCACTCAGTGCCATTCAACCTGCTTCTATAAATATCTCCGCCTTCGGACTCCCGGCTGTTAACATAGCCGGCTTTGTAAATATAAAGTTCTTGTCCATCAGCCGAAATGGAGATGGAGGCATCGTGGTCGATGGTATTTAGCTTTGCGATCCCCACCGGATCCGACCAAATTCCATTTATGCGATGAGTGATATAGATATCTTCGAAATATTGACCGTCAGAGTCAATTTTGCTTCCGGTACCGTTTCTCCTGGAAGTGAAAACCATGGTGCTTTCATCAGCTGTAACTCCCGGACTGTGTTCAGAAAATTCTGTGTTTATTTTATTTCCCAGATTGATGATGGAGATGTTTACCGGATTCTTCATCAATTCAATACCATTTTTGCACATTTGCATATTGCGCTGAATATCATTTCGAAAGGATGTATTCTGAGGTGAAATAATCTGTAGTAAATCCTTGTAAACTTTTAAAGCTTCTTTAAATTGGTAATTGGCATGATATGCTTTCGCTAAATTGAAGTATACATCCATCGAAACATTGTTTTTCGAGCTGGTGTATTGAATGGCTTTTTCCAACAGGTCAACAGATTTTTCTTTTTCTGATACAATGTTCAGATAGCACAATCCCAGTTTGAAATTTAAATCAGCATTTCGGGAGGATTCATTGAGTAACTCTTTGTAAATGAGTGCTGCTTTTGAATAGTTTCGATTGTCCAGAAATTTTTCTGCAATTTGATATTGCCTTTTCGATTTAATTTTTTGCTGTTTAGGAGAAGCGAAAAGAGAGTGAGAGTTAGTTATCCCTGTTAAAACAGAGATAAGAACCATAAAAAAAACCTTTAGTGCAAAAGGTGTCTTTTTGTTCAGTTTATGGGCTGTTGAACAGTTTATATGGTTTAAATTAATTAACAATAACTAAATATAGTAGATAAGGGTCAAACTCCAATAGCAAATGTAATAAAAAAGCAGAATTGTTAATAAAAACTTACAACTTTCTCTGCCATTTTTAAATTCTTGCTAAAGTAATCATTGCTGCACATTTATACTGTACAAAATAAATAATTTTGTTTGATGTTTTGAGTAATAGCCAAGGAATGGGTATAAAAAAGCCATTGAAGAAGATTCAATGGCTTTTTTCTCTGTTTTTATTGATACTAAATCGTTCTTTTTGTGTCGAAATTTTCTAAGTTTTCAGCAATTCTTTTCAGAAACATACCTCCAAGAGCTCCATCAACAACTCTATGGTCATACGAGAGTGACAACACCATAATTTGCCGGATACCAATTGTATCTCCATGAGGAGTTTCGATAACTGCCGGTTTCTTTTTTATGGCGCCAACCGCTAAAATAGCTACTTCGGGTTGGTTAATGATTGGTGTTCCTGTTGTACTGCCAAATGCACCAAGATTTGTAATGGTAAACGTACTGCCTTTTATTTCGTCGGGCTGCAGTTTGTTGTTTCTTGCCCGCTCTGCCAGATCATTTACTTTTGTGGTAATGCCTATCAGATTTAATTCATCGGTTGCTTTAATAACCGGAACAATTAAGTTACCGCTCGGAAGAGCTGTTGCCATTCCGATATTGATGTATTTTTTACGAATAATCCGATCACCGTCAACAGAAACATTAACCATAGGATAATCTTTTAAAGCACTGGTAACCGCTTCAACAAAAATAGGAGTGAAGGTTAATTTTTGATTTTCTTTTTTCAGAAATTCATCTTTCACTTTATTTCTCCAATTTACCAAACCGGTAACATCTACATCAATAAAGGAAGTAACGTGCGGAGAGGTCTGTTTTGAACTGAGCATGTATTGTGCAATGAGTTTACGCATGCGATCCATTTCAATGATCTCAACATTTTCGCCTTCGTAGCTTTTGTGAGCAGTAACAGCAACGGAATCCGAACTAATTGGAGCAACAATCGGTTCTGCAGGAATGATTTTGGCTGGTTGTGATTTTTTATTTTTCAGATATTCAAGAATATCTTTTTTCGTGATTCTGCCGGCTTCTCCTGTTCCTGGAATTTGGTTTAATTCATCTGTCCCAATATTTTCAGCCTGAGCAATTGTTCTCACCAATGGAGAAATAAAAGTACCTCCTTCTGTTTTACTGCTGATTTGAGGAGCTATTGTTTCTAAAAAAACTGGTGCCGCAAAATCTTCTGATATTGGTTCCTGTTCTTTCTGTATAGGGCTTTCTTCTGTATTTTCAGTATCCGTTTCTTCTCCTTCGGTTGCAATAATGGCAACCACATCACCCACTTGTGGAGTGTCACCTTCATTGAAAAGGAATTTTACGATTTTACCTGCTTTAGGGGCGGGAATTTCTGAATCAACTTTATCTGTTGCAATTTCTATGATTGGGTCTTCTTCCTCAACAAAATCACCAACTTTTTTAAGGAATTGAGTAATTGTTGCTTCTGTGATTCCTTCACCCATTGCGGGAATCAGGATTTCTATTTTAGCCATGTTAGCGTTGTGTTTTTTGATTGTGTTTATTTAGTCTAAATACTACACGAAATTAATAAAATAACAGAAACGGACAAATACATCCGAAAAGGGATTGTTTCAAGTAACAAGGATTAAGTAAAAAGTAACAAGGATCAAGTTTCAAGTGACAAGGATTAAGTAAAAAGTAAAAAGTTTCAAGTAACAAGTATTGAAAAGTCTTACCTATTTAGTTAGAAACTCCGAAATTTGCCTAACTCCTAACCGCTTACTGTAAATTTTGATCGAAAAGGGTTCTGTGTAATATTGATCTTCCCAATGTAATTTCGTCGGTATACTCCAATTCATCGCCAATAGAAACACCTCTTGCAATAGTTGTTATGGGCACTTTAAATTTGTTCAGTTTTTTATAGAGGTAAAAGTTGGTTGTATCTCCTTCCATGGTTGTGCTCAAGGCTAAAATAACCTCCTTGGCCTTGCCTTCGCTAACTTTCTGAATTAATGGTTCAATTTTCAGATCACTGGGACCAATTCCATCCATAGGGGAGATGATTCCACCCAAAACATGGTAAATTCCATTGAATTGCTGGGTTCTTTCAATCGACATTACATCGCGGATGCTTTCTACCACACAAATGGTTTCATGATCGCGCTTTGGGTTGGCACAGATGTCGCACAAAGAAGTGTCGGAAATGTTGAAGCAGGAATTGCAGTGCTTAATTTCATTGCGCAATTGGATGATGGATGAACCGAAAAGATTTACATCTTCCTTGGGTTGGTTCAGTAAATGCAAAACAAGGCGCAATGCCGTTTTTCTTCCTATGCCCGGAAGTTTTGAAAACTCAGCAACAGCATTCTCAAGAAGCTTGGAAGGGAAATTGGTGTAACTCATTTTTACGATTGATTCTTTAGTCTACCTCAAAAGTAACAATTTAGAATTGAATTTAAACCTGAGAGGTTTTCGAAACCTCTTAGGTTTGTGTATTTTTGATCTGCATTTTAAAATTCAGCCTGTGTCACCAGTTTCTATTCTGCTTGTTGTTGTCGGGTATTTTTCCCTTCTGTTAGTCATATCATATTTTACAGGCCGTAAGGCCGATAACAAAGGATTCTTTGTTGGCAACAAACAATCGCCGTGGTATGTGGTGGCGTTCGGTATGGTGGGAGCATCACTTTCCGGCGTTACATTTATTTCGGTTCCGGGTTGGGTTAAATCCATTGATTTTACCTACATGCAGATGGTGTTTGGTTACATGCTGGGGTATATTGTTGTGGCAAATATTCTGCTGCCACTGTACTACAAGTTAAATCTCACCTCAATTTATTCCTATTTGGATGGTCGGTTTGGTAAAAATTCCTACAAAACAGGAGCCTCTTTCTTTTTACTATCCAGAACCATTGGCGCTTCCTTTCGTTTGTTTTTAATGGCAAATGTGCTGCAGATTACGGTTTTTGATGCCTGGGATGTACCGTTTTTTGTAACTGTTTCAATAACCATATTGCTGATTTGGCTGTACACCTTCAAGGGCGGAATAAAAACAATTGTCTGGACCGATACACTTCAAACTCTCTTTATGCTTTTGGCAGTTGGTATCAGTATTTACCTGATAATGGATCAACTAAATATGGATATCACTGGTTTAGCCAATACCATCAGCGAAAGCGATTATTCAAGAGTGTTTGAGTTTGGAGACTGGCAAAGCAAGCAGAACTTTTTTAAACAATTTTTTACCGGAGCTTTCATTACCATTGTAATGACTGGTTTGGATCAGGACATGATGCAGAAAAATCTGAGTTGTAAAAATCTGGGCGAAGCCAAAAAGAACATGTATTGGTATGGCTTTGCTTTTATTCCGGCAAACTTGTTATTTCTGATTTTGGGTGCTTTGCTGCTGATTTTTGCCCAACACCAAGGCATTGCAATTCCTGAAAGGGGAGATGATCTGTTTCCGATACTGGCAACGCAGCATTTGGGGCCAGTGGTTAGCTTGTTCTTTTTAATTGGACTGATGGCTGCTGCTTATTCGAGCGCCGATTCGGCACTAACATCACTAACCACATCTTTTACGGTTGATATTTTAGGCGCAGACGAAAATGATGAGGCGCAGACCAAAAAGTTAAGATTTAGATCGCATCTGTTGTTTTCCTTGTTGCTGCTTGTTGTGATATTGATATTTCGTGCCATTAACGATGATTCGGTAATTGCCGCCATTTTTACCATTGCTGGTTACACCTACGGTCCATTGTTGGGATTATACGCCTTTGGCTTGTTTACCAAACTGAAAGTGAGAGATAATTTAGTACCTGTTGTCGCCATTTTATCACCGATCATTTGTTACATCCTAAAAGATAATTCGATGGATTGGTTTGGAATTGCCATTGGGTTTGAATTGCTGATGATTAACGGTGCGTTAACGTTTTTGGGATTGTGGTTGGTGCGAAGGAAATAATTTATTTGTCCTGATACCTCATCCTATCCTTCTCCTGAAGGAGAAGAGAAGACAGCTTCAAGTTTTTTTGATTTGCGGATTTGTAAAACTCCCTCGCCTTTAGGAGAGGGCTGGGGATAGGTTTAAGAATTATCCCGACACCTCATCCTATCCTTCTCCTGAAGGAGAAGAGAAGACAGCTTCGTTTTTTTTCGAAAGGATTTGTAAAACTCCCTCTCCTTCAGGAAGGGGCTGGGGAGAGGTATTCTCAAATAGCCATAAAAAAAAGGAACAGATCAAATCCGTTCCTTCTTTCCTTTTAGTCCAAATAATAGTTCGTTATTCTGTAATGTTCAGCTCAGGTTCTTCTGCAGTATTTCGGGTTTTGCGTGCGCGGGCTTTGGTATTAATACTTTCGATATGCTGGGCAATTACACCATTAATTGCGGCATACTTTTCGGGTAGAGCAACTGCTACGCTATCCAGATAAGCAGTCAGCTGATCGTTAATAATTTTACGGATCACATTTTTTTGAGTAGATGCAGGAGTCACCTTTTCTAAATCGGCAACAGATTGTTGGAATTCTACAAAAGTACTTCTGAAATCTTCCGAAGCAGCCGTAAAAGCGTCAAATCGGCGTGGAACACCAGCCAGCATCTCTAAAGACGGACGAACATCAGGATGATTGATATTTTCGATTAATGATTTTGTTAAGGCCATCTGACTTTCGTAGCTCTGGCGGTGCAGATTCAGATTGTTCGAATCGAAAATACTCCAAATACGCTGTGCCTTTTCGGCGATGTCTTTTTCGGGCGCATAGGTATTTGCCCAAATAAACTGCTTGGTGCAGATAAACAATTGGTCTGCAATCTCATCTTTTTCATGAAGGATTTTTGGCTGCGTACCACTCTTCGAGAAACGAATCGATTTTGTAAAAATCACATTTTCGGTGCCCAGATTTGCAAGAATGGAGCTTAAAGCCATATCTGCACTCCAATCGCCTTTCGAAAAAGCAATTAAAAGATTGGTTGCAAGCGTACTTATTTCGGACGTGTTGCAGTAATGAAAAATTTTTTGGTTCATAATATTCAAGTTTTAATTCGGTTTTGGACTAAACGAAGGTCTAATTTAGAAAAATATTGCTAAACAATAAGCGTAACTGTTAATTAATTTATGCTAAGTGTCAATTTTGAAAGTTGGCAACTTTGACAGCTTGTTTATTTTACATGATTCTCTATCTTGTAAAATTTTTGTTGTTTTTTAATGTAAAACAAAGATGTCTGCAGATGTTCTGCTCTCAACATCCCCTTCGATGAGGGTGTTTGTATTATTTCTGTTTCGGGAGGACTGTTTGCTGCCCGTTAATTCATCTTTGCAAGGCAAAAAATCACTTCCGCAAACCCGTATAGACGCTTTTAACAGTAAAAAGAGAGTTCGGCAAGGCTGTTCACCCTTCTTTTGTCTTGAAAAAGTGATTTCATACGCGAAAAACAGCAGTTTGCCCCTTACATTTGCCTTTGCAGATGAGGTTTTTACCCATTCGGCCTCTTAAATCTGCTTTACAGATGCGAAAAATGGTTTTTTGCCCCTGAAATTTAACACTACAAACTCGTTGAAGGCCGATTTTGCCTTTAATTTACAGTCAACAGCCTTGTAGAACAGCTTTTCTGCACCTTAGTTTTGCAGGGCGGATGTGTTTGTTGTTAAAAGAGGGCTGTTATTTTGAATTCGGATGAGGTGGTGGGTAGTTGAGATCTTATTTTTATGGTTTTAGAAAGACGGAACGTTTTTAAGTGTTCTAAATACTTGGACTCTCTATGTATTGTTGATGGTCATTCATTAAATCGCGTAATGCTTATTATTTAAAAATATAGCACGTAACAATATATAATTCATATATTTAGTATTCTGGAAATAAGATATGAGTGTTTATTAAAAAATTAAATATCAATTAAAATGGAACAATTTTCAAAAAAATGGTTTAAGTCTGATCAATTTCTAACAGAAGATACTGGAATTAAAGTGTCTGATCTTTTGGGTTTGATAAGTACTAGTGAATTTTTTAATGATATCTATAACCTTTTGGATATTGAAGCTATAGTTGATGATTTTATTAAGATTAAAGGAGCTACAACTCTAGTTGCAACAATAAAAGAACTTGATAAAAAATTCGAGAAAATTGATTTGGTTTCAGATTTTCAAGATATAACACTTTTTAGTAATGGCGAATTAACTTTAAATTTTAATAATCTAGAGGGCGTAGATTATTTTAAAGAAATGGGATATGATTCCATTATAGCACATCCTATCCATTCTGCTCGAAGGGATTTTTTCTCAGGATTGTATAATATGGATAAATATGCTAGTAGGCTAATAGCTAATGGCTATAAACATATATTAACTGAAAATATGAGACTTCTTAGTGAGGTTACCGAAAATAGGAGGAAGTATAGATTATTACATGATACTGGAGAGAATAAGTTCTATCTACGAGGAATTATATCTACGGATCACTATAATGATTATAACAACAGCATTGCAGTAGTTGTTGGTTTGTTGACATTACACAGAGAAATGTTGGATACCGGCACTAAATATGATTTGTCTTTATGTGAATACAACGAATCGGCGATAAGAATGTTTTTTGATAGTTCGGAGATGACCGAATTAGAGGGGATTGGTGTGGTAAAGAATATTGTGGAGATTGCAAATGATGAAATTAAAAGAGAATCGTTAAAATTTCTAGGAGTTTGTTCAATCAATTATAAGAATAAGGATAATATTGAACGAGAATTGATAGTAGCACCTAAGGAAGTTAAGACAAAAATACTCTCAATATCGCATAATCAATCCCCAAATACAGCAATGAAGAAATTGTCTGAAATTAAAAATGCGAATGATATTCATAAGGAAGTATTTGATGATATTGCAAGGATAAGGGCGATAAAGAAACCAGAACAGATTAAATTTCTTATAAAGAGAAAAGTTGAGGGGGCGCGTAGGGATGAACTGAGTAAATATAAAGATGCCTTTTTAGGAGTGTTAAGTGTTAAGATTGAAAATGTAATTCAATTGCTGGAGATTTTTAATAAATTTAATTTGATCGTGGATGAAGATATTGAAGCTAAAGAGTTTTTAAGATATTTATTGTATGAAACAATCGTAGCTAATAAAAAATAGAGCTTTTTTTGATAAATTCCCTGTTAGTGCGCGATTGTATCGCGTTCCTTACTATTGTAAAGATAGAACCACACGATACAATCGTGCGGTAGCGGTGTCGCTGTCATGTTGAGCTTGTCGAAACATCTCATCTTAATGAAAGGATTCTTCGGCTGCGCTCAGAATGACGATGGTTCGGTATTTTTCCCTTGTCTCCCACTTCAGCTGGGGCATTAAACACATCTCTTCCACAGCTTTGATACCTCAACCTATCCTTCTCCTAAAGGAGAAGAGAAGACAGCTTCGTTTTTTAAACTCCCTCTCCTTCAGGAGAGGGCCGGGGAGAGGTTTTAAAATTATTCCGATACCCTCAACCTATCCTTCTCCTAAAGGAGAAGAGAAGACAGCTTCGTTTTTTAAACTCCCTCTCCTTCAGGAGAGGGCCGGGGAGAGGTTTTAAAATTATTCCGATACCCTCATCCTATCCTTCTCCTGAAGGAGAAGAGAAGACAGCTTTGTTTTTTTTAACTCCCTCTCTTTTAGGAGAGGGTTGGGGAGAGGTTCTAGAATGTCACAATCCCGAACATTCCCACTTTTTACTATATTTGTTTTTTCAATAAAAACAGATAGATAGGAAACGCCCCTGTAAAAAGTGTTACATACAGAAGAAGGAGTGTAATTTGGGAGTTCCGTATGGCAAATCAAAAACAAATTATAAATCATATGAAGTATAGCTTATTAATCCTGTGTTTGGCCTTTTTAGTTTCATGTTCGGGTTCCGATGATGAAAAAGATTACAGGGCAGAGAATGAAGAAGAGATTGCTGCTTATGTGCTCGCAAACAATTTAGCTGCAGAAAAAACTGCATCGGGTCTGTATTACGTAATTGAGGAGGAGGGGACAGGAGCCACCATTACAAGTAGTTCTAATGTAACAGTTACCTACAAAGGTTACTATACCAATGGTACAATTTTAGATGACAGCAAGGAGAATTTAGTTTCCTTCAATTTACAAGGTGTTATTCCTGGCTGGACTGAAGGATTGACCCATTTTAAAGAAGGCGGTAAAGGAATGCTTTTAATTCCGGCACATTTAGGTTACGGAAGTAAAGACTCTAATGGAATACCTGGTGGTTCTGTTCTTATTTTTGAGATTGAGGTATACACTCCTGAAATGATTGCAGCGAAGAATGAGGCAGATATACTTGCTTATCTGGAAACAAATAATTTAACAGCAACCAGGAGCGATTCCGGTTTGTATTATACAATTGAAGAGGAAGGAACGGGAGCACAGCCAACAGGTACGTCGAATGTAACAGTGGCCTACAAAGGTTATTTTTTGAGTGGATCTGTTTTCGATGAAAGTGGTTCAGCTGGAGTTTCTTTTGGATTGGATGAGGTAATTAAAGGTTGGAAAGAAGGTATTACCTATTTTAAAGAGGGAGGTAAGGGGAAGTTGTTTGTTCCTGCAGCCTTGGCATATGGTAGCTATAACTATTCAAAAATCCCTGGGGGATCAGTCCTTATTTTTGATATTAATTTGATCTCTGTAAAATAAACGGGAACCAAATTCCATTCGATTCTATGAAGATAAAGGATGCCAATCAGGTAATCGATATTGTATCGAAGTACATTGATCTTTCGGTTATTCCATTTGGACAGGACAAAAGGTCGGTTGTTCATGTAGATACCCGTCAGCCAATGTATGGCGGCAATGGTGTTGTTTACCTCTTGCAGATGTTTGATGCGGATGAGTTGATTAACAATCGGATTGGTTGTTTCATGGTCTTTTTGAATAAATACGATCAGGCCGGATTTCACGATCACGGCTCAAGAGGCGAAGAAGAGATTTATGTAGTGATGCATGGCGAAGGAGAGTATTCCGATAAGGCAGGTGAAGATGGTAAAGTAAGAACCCATAAAATCACGAAAGGAAACATCACTGCAGTAAGCAATGAGGGATTTCATTCGGTACGAAATACCACCGGCGAACCGCTCATTATTTTTGTAATTACTACCAATAAGGCATAAAGAAAAGCTTGAAAAAGACAAGGCGGGAATCAAAAATGATTCCCGTTTTTTTTGTTTGTTTTCTCCACCTTTTAAGAGGAGATGTCCGCAGGACAGAGGGGTGCAAAATAGTTGTTTTACTCTTTGGGAATATATCTTCATCAATTGCCTCAAAATTCAATCCGAGGATGAATATAAATGGCAATAAAAAAGAGCCTCACGCAAGTGAAGCTCTTTAAACTTTGAAATATATTTATTTTACGCCTCCACCTCTTCTGGCTCGGTATTGTGTTTTTTGTAATTGAAGTAAGCTGTTAAACTTAGAATCAGAACAATTGCAACGGTGTAGTACACCCAGGTTGGCACCGGAACAGGATCACCTTTTGCGTACGAATGCATACCAGCCAAATAGTAATTCACACCAAAATAAGTCATTAAGATTGAGCTGTAGCCCCAAACCGAAGCAATATTAAAGGAATAAACCGATTTTAAGCCGGGAATAAAGCGCATGTGCAATATAAAACTGTATACCAAAACACTTACCAGTGCCCATGTTTCTTTAGGGTCCCAACCCCAGTATCGTCCCCACGATTCGTTGGCCCAAATACCACCCAAAAAAGTTCCGATGGTAAGGAAATACAAGCCGATGGTCATAGTCATTTCACTAATCCGGCTAAGATCTGTTACCGTGTTTTTAATTCTATCGATGTTATTCTTATTCTGTAAATTGAACAGGAAGAGGTTGATCATTCCTAAAATTGCCGCCAGAGCAAGAAAACCGTAACTGGCAGTAATAATGGCTACGTGAATGGTTAGCCAGTACGATTTAAGAACCGGAACCAGGTTCGTTACCTCTGGATTCATCCAGCTTAAATGTGCAACAAAAAGAGTTAAACCAGCAAGAATAGATGTTGCAGCTAAGGCAAAATCCGATTTCTTCACAAAAATGAATCCTGAAAGCAAACAAGCCCATGCCACATAAGTCATCGATTCAAAACCGTTGCTCCAGGGAGCATGACCGGAAATATACCATCTGGCAGCCAATCCGGTTGTGTGTAAGATAAAGCCAATTCCTAATATCAGTATGGCTGCACGCATAATCCACTTTACCGAAAATTTCGGGTTGATAATCTGGATCACCAGAAACACGACTAAAAAGAAACCAATTAATAAATAGTAGGGGAATAACCTTTTAAAGATGTTGGTATTGTTGTATAGAACCTCAATTTTTTGTTTGGCAGGCGATGGAATCACATTTTGGGCAAAACGGTTTTGATAGGTTTTTATTCCTGCAATATAATTGTCTGCATTTGCAAAATCGCCGCTGTTTAAGGCTTGTCCCAGCAACAACATTGATTTTTTTACAAACAAAGAATCATCGCCGGAAAAAGCCAGTTCAGCAGTAGGACTGTACCAGGCATGCATGTCATCGTTCGGATCAGGGAATATTTTTAAGAATTCACCAGTAAACACCATATAGCTGATGTTAACCCTTTCGTCAACCGAAATAATTTCCTTATCGTAACCTGTGCGCTGCGATGGTTTTCTTGAATAAGCATCCTGTACTTTCTTCGAAAGTTTATATTGACCTTGTTGGTCTAAAAAGTGTCCGAACGATGCGTATTTGCCCGAAATGCCAAGTTCCTTAGCCAATTCGGAATTTCCAACCTTAATCATGGCAACTGTTTGCCACTGTTGTGGATTTACAATCATGCTAAGAAAAACCTGCTCGGCAGTATATCCCTGAAACTTGCTTTTCTTTGTGATTTTACGAATCACCTCGCTGGCCATGGTGTTAATGGGTTCGAAACGACCGCCGTTATCTTGCACCAACAATGCTCCAAAATCCTGCGATTGCTTTAGTGGAACAATTGGCAGTATTTCATTTTGTGCCGAAGCAGGAAACAGACTGCCTGCAATCAGGAAAGCTGTTACGGCAATAACTTTCATACTTTTCGATTTTGCACCCAATACTTTAAAACGGGTAGCCGGACTAATCAACGACCAGGCCATCCCCAGCATCAGAATAAAATAACCAAAGTAGGTGATTCTCATTCCCCACTGGTCGTGATTTACCGAAAGAACAGTTCCTTTTTCATCCGTATCATACGATGCCTGAAAAAATCTAAATCCTTCGTATTTTAGAATGTTATTCATGAAAATACGATGGTTTTGTTCAATCCCTTTTTCATTATCCACAAGAGTAACTTCACTTGCAAATGAAGATGGGCTGTTCGAGCCGGGATATCGGTCTAAGATAAATTTGTTTAGTTTCAGCGAAAATGGAATTTCAATTGTTTTTGGACCGTAAGCCACTGCAACATCAATACCGTTTATCATCAAATTACTGGGTACGCCAACATAATTACTTGATCCTTTCACAATCATTTCCTTTTGCTCATTTCCACTTTTCACATCAAATACCAATACTGTAGGGGCATTCTTATCTCCGCCTTGTATGTATTTGTAAATTGCAGCAGGGAAAAAGTTTTTGATTACTATTTTGGTGCCGTTTAAATCGTATAATTTCTTAGGGAATACCACGTGCCATTTATTAGCTTCCATCGGAATTGGATCTCCGCCCATCATACTTACTTCCGAAAATTCAAAGGGAGAAATTATTCTTAAACTATCCGAGTAATCGAAAACAATAGTATTTGTATTGGGATTGCCCCCAAATGCTAAGAGATTAGTACCGATGTCTTTTTGTTCGTTATAAGCCAGAGTCAAATTCTGCATTCCTGCCATTCCTGTTGAACCAACCGCAACCATCTCAATAATGGGTTTACCATTCAGGTCTTGTGCAATGGTCGATTGAGCATTGGGAATCATTGTTTTAAGTGATACCTCAACGTTTTTATTGTCGATATTCAAATCATCACTAAATTCAGTTGTTTTTACCGATGAAACAGTAATTTTTTCGCTTAATTGACTGATCTTGCTATTGGTTCGTGCCTGAATATTGATGTAGGAACTCATCGTGGTGATCTGGTTGGTTGATTGTCCTTCGCGAATGTGCATATTGCCTTCGTAACCAATATATCGGGTAACCGCCGAGCCTATAAAAATAATAATGAAGGCTGCATGAAACAGGAATACAGACCACTTTTCTTTTTTGTAGAGCTTGTATCGGAAGATATTCACAACCAAATTTATGCAAAGTAAAAGTAGCATTAACTCAAACCACCAGGCATCATAAACCAATACACGGGCAGCTGAAGTGCCAAAATCATTTTCTATAAAGGTTGCTGTTCCAATTGAGAAAGCAAATAAAATGATGAGTACTCCCATCATTTGCATAGAGAATAGGAAATTCAGAAACTTATTCATAGTTGATAAAATTTTATTTCGTTTAAAGAATTTTATTGACATTCGGATGAAAGCCTTATGTTTCGTCAGTTTCCGAATATGGGAGTTCAAGATACGCTTTTCTTTATAATTACAAAATACCTCAAATTGCACTTATCGTGCACATTACAATACATTTTCTCATGTAAATCGTGTAACTTGTTGTTAGTAAGATGATCTCTTTTTTTTGATCTGATATTTATCTTTGTTATAGTAGATAAATATCTGCTGTGCTTCGGTAAATATTGTATCTAGATACAATAAAACCAGTATTTATTAAGATTAAAGATAAATTACATATGTATCATATTTGTCTTTATTGATATGA
>NZ_MVDE01000049.1 GCF_002843385.1 Labilibaculum manganireducens | reverse complement strand
GAAGGGTTTTAACTCTACTATGCTGAAGAATTTTTGTCTGCTTTCTCAGAAGGTAAAGTAATTCTGATTCACTTTCGGTGATTTCTACATCTATAATTTTTGGCATATACTAAGATAAGTTTTTTTTGAGTAAATTAACAAACAGAACCGTATTATTCTTTAATTTTATTAATTGCCCACTTATTTTAACACCTATTTTTACACTTTAGAGAACAGATCACTATAAACAATATTGCATTTATTCTCTTCTAAATTTGTGAGATATTCAGTTATAAGAGTAGTTCTATAGCGTTGATTTCATTATCAATAATTTGGAGATTAGATAAAAGTGACCTTATCAATTTCAGAGAGGTTATTTGGAATTTTATGTCAGTTTAAACGCGGTAGTATCTTTACCTTAAAATTTATTTTTTTCAACCAAATCAAGGTGAAGAGCAAGAAACACTTATCTAAGGTACCTTCTTTTTAATACAAATATATTATCATAAACAAAAATTATAAAATTATTTGTTTATACTAATTTGTACGATTTTCCTTTAGTCCTCATTAATTTTAATTTAACTGAAACATTATAAGTGAATTTTTTATTAATTTGTTATGTGAAATTTTAGTAAATAATGTCTCATAATGTATCTTTAGATTTTGAAGGTGTAGTGTTTTGTGGTAAAATGGCTTTTTAAATAAACAGAAAACGATTGCGGTTTAGATTGTGGATAAATATTTCATAATTTATTGATTATTTATTTCATAGTGTTTAAATTTTGTATAAATTCAGTGAGTAAATATTTATGTTGTGTAAAAAGAGATTTATGAATTGCTTTAATTGTATTTTGACAATTTAAGGGCAGT
Source organism: Labilibaculum manganireducens (assembly GCF_002843385.1). Taxonomy (GTDB): domain Bacteria; phylum Bacteroidota; class Bacteroidia; order Bacteroidales; family Marinifilaceae; genus Labilibaculum; species Labilibaculum manganireducens. Next base: position 31,556 of record NZ_MVDE01000049.1, on the reverse strand, counting down.
TTGTTTAAAGAGTAAATTTAGTTTACCCATAATATTAGTAGTATTCAATATTAATGTAAAGTATTGTAAATATTTATGAGAGTAATTTTTTGAAAAGGTGTTTGGCAGTGGAGTGATTTAAATTGTTTGCAGTATAATTTGTAAGTAACGATATGTTTAAAATGTATTCTCCAGAGGTTGATGTTGTAATAAGACTCTTACGATTATTGAAAATCAAAGTTAATTCTAAAACAATTGAAGATTCTTTGGAAAATCACCCGGAGTGGCCCAGCTTACTGAGTATTAGTGATTCCCTTAATATGTGGAAGGTTAAGAATGCTGCGGTTCACATTAGCAGAGAAGAGATTGGCAGTATTTCACCCCCCTTTCTAACCTACGTTAATGATAAGGGACATCCTGTTATAGTAGCAAGTGTAAATGATAAAAAAGTAGAGTTTTATGCCAATGGAAAAAATAGAACAGAGAGCATTGAGAAAAATAATTTTCTATCTGTCTGGACTGGTGTTTGTTTATTGGTTGAAACTACGGTTTCTTCTGGTGAGGAAGGGTACAAACAAATCAAGTTAAGGAACTTAGTTCAGGTTCTATTGCCAATTATATTTTTAGTTGTATTATTCACGGCTTCATTTTATTCTATTAATCAAAAAATGGCAAATCTGGATTTGCTTTTAAGTAATGTGGTTTACCTACAATATTTTGTATTGGTGATTGGAGTGGTGATATCATCAGAACTAATGAAATATGAATTTAGGACTCATAATTATTTTTGGGATAAAGTTTGTTCTGCTTTTGGAAATGGTAATTGTAAATCGGTAATAACTTCGAAAGCATCAAAATTATTCGGAATACTAAATTGGAGTGAAATAGGGTGGACATATTTTTTAGGCGGAATTGTTACGCTTGTATTTGTTGGAAATTCTATAAAAAATGCATTAATAGCAGTTCTTTTTATTAATGTATTGGCTTTACCATATGTAATATTTTCAATTTGTTATCAGGCATTCATTGTAAAAAAATGGTGCGTTTTGTGTCTGCTGATACAATCCTTATTAGTGATAGGAGGGATAAATGCATTGATTAATTATCAATCCTTTTTTCTATTTAATTTTTCTTCTCTATTTTTTGTTAAAATTTTAGGGGCATATCTCTCTTCATTATTGTTATGGTTATCTCTTAAACCTTTTGTAATCCATCTTAATGAGGCTAATTCTATAAAACTGGAACTACGTCGATTTAAATATAATCCTGATATCTTTCAAAGTTTACTAATAAAACAGAAACAAATAGAAGAACCAGGGGAAGATGTCGGAATTCTTTTAGGCAATAAGAATGCTACAAATACATTAATAAAAGTGTGCAATCCATATTGTCAACCTTGCAGTCAATCACATCCCAAAATAGAAAAATTATTATCTAAAAATATTGATTTGAAAATCAGAATAATTTATACAACGCCAAATCGAAAAGAAAATCCTGCCTTTCTTCCTACATTTCATATTATGGTTCTTATGTCCCAATGCAAAACTGACCGGGGAAAATTTAAAATTCTTAAAGATTGGTACCAAATTTCAGATTTGAGCTATGATAGATTCGCTCAAAAATATCCGCTTAAAGAAGAGTTGCTAAATGTCGATGTTGGGGTGGACATAATGGATGAATGGTGCATAAATACACAAATACAGTATACACCTACGTATTTTTTTAATGGATATCAATTGCCTTTTATTTATGACATCGACAATTTACATTACATAATGTGATTAAAGATTAACTTACTTGTTTGTATGTGCACGTACAGTAATGGTAAGTTATTGACCATTTGCAACAGCAAATGAAGGTAAATGAGCTTTGTACCTATTTATAAAAGCAAAGTCAAATATTAAAAATTATAAAAATGGCAAAAACAGCTAAAATGTTAAAGATTGATTCTTTATTACCAGCACAAAAATTATCAAGAAATGAAATGAAAGCAATGGATGGTGGATTTTCTTGTTATTGTAATGGAACATATAAAGGAGAAATGGGTAGTATCGCTTCTTGTTGGAATGCATGCTAATTAGCAGATAATAGGGAGAGAGATTGACTCTCTCTCCTTTTAGCAATTTATTCATTATTAATATTTTATTTAATGAGATACATTATTGTTTTTTTATTTGTCACTCTTTTTTTGGGGCAAATAACATTGTCGCAAAACTCAAAATTTATAATTAAGGGAAAGATAGATATTGCTCAAAATGGGGATGTAGTCCAGTTAAGTAAACCAATACAAAGACGCTTCAATATATTTTATGTTGATGGAAATGACGATTGTTTCATTGAAAATAGAATGTTCACAAAAGAATTGTATTTGTCTGAAAACTCATTTGTGAGAATACAAAGTAAAGGACTTCCAAAATTTATGTGCTATGTAGACAGAGGGGAAGTGATAGATTTTGAAGTGATAACAGATTCAGTATCTAAGAATCAAATGGTCATATTTCATGGTACAAATGCCAGAGGAAATGATTTGTTGGTTAATAGAAAGCTCTTAAATAATGGAGGTGATGATCAAAATACAATTGTAAATGTGATAAAGAATTCTTCAAGTTCTTCTCAGGCTATGGATAGTCTTCATTTTATCTTATCTCCATATAAGACATTGCTAAATGATTTGTATGTGAAAAACGAGATTACTGAAACATGCCTGGCTAATCTCATGGCAGAAACGGAACAGAGATTATTGTTTTGGACTATGGGAATAATTAGTGACGGGTTTAAAAACGCTCAGGAACTAAGAATGAATAAAAAAGAATTGCTCCAGTTAACAGAACAGTTATTTGAAGAATTTGATCCTTTTGCAAAAAAATATGAATCAAGTATTGTCGTATCTAATACAGCAGCTTTTAAATGTTATTTGATAAAAGAGAAAAAATTACCAATATCTAATTCAAAGCCCCAAAGAGTATGGGAAAAATATAAGGAGTATTTTGGAATGGTTGATTCTGAATTTGGGATATACGATTACGCTCCATTGAATCAGCAAGAATTTTTAATTGGAAATGCCATGATGATAGCTTTGGTGTTTAAACCTATGTCTAATGAAAATTTTGTCAGGGTATTTAAAACATATAGGGATTTATTTCCGGATAGTCCATACAATGCGACTATTGTTAATGAACTACTTGGCACTATTGATGTATCAGCAGAAAGCGATCAAAATAAAAATCAATTGCTTCGTTTAGATGCACAAGGAAGGATTATAAAGTTTGACATTAAGGAATATAGTGATATTGATCAGGTAATTAAAGAAAATTTTTCTGGAAAAAATGTATTTGTGGATTATTGGGCAACCTATTGTGCGCCTTGTGTAGCTGAGTTTAAACACAAGGAATTGTTGACAATATTTCTTAAAGAAAATGATATAGAAATGCTCTATGTATCGCTCGATAATGAGGGTAGTAAAGAGAATTGGAAGGATTTTATTAAGAATTATAAACTGTATGGTTATCATTTTTTGACAAATAAAAGTATGAAAGATGTTTTAAATACTCAGTTTTCAGGAATACCGCGTTATATGATTTACAATAAAAAAGGTGAAGTGATTGAAAATAATGCCTATCGTCCAAGCTTGTATGAGAAATTAGTAAAACAGATAAAAAATAAAATTATTGAGTAAAAGATGATCCTTTTTGCACGGTTAGAAATGATACAATTTATTAGCTTGATACCAGATCTGTTGCCGTGGATAATAAATAATATAAAACTTGCATGTCAAGGAATTTTTGACACTCAAGGGGATGATTATTGGTTCATGATAAGTTCCATATGGCAAAAACTTAAAATTCTAATCATATGAAACGTCCATGTATAAAGCTTTCTACACACAGGGAGATGATTATATGGTAAGTTCCATATGGCAAATGAAAACAAATTATAATCATATGAAACGTCCATGACAAGGATATTTTGACACACAGGGGGATGATTATTTCAGCATGGTAAGTTCTCCCGAAACAAGTTCGGGACAGGCTATATGACAAAAACTTAAAATTATAAACATATGAAAGTAATACAAACATACTGGTCTGCACCAGCAAAATTTAATAATCCTGATGATTTGAATGGAAGAAACAATGGAGGGTGGCCTTCAGAGTTTTATCATGCATGTAGTTGGGCTTTAAGTAATTTGAAATTTAAACAGTTTTACCCAGAAATTGTGTTGTATACCGATAAGGATGGATATGATTGGTTAATTAACAAATTAGGTTTGGAATACAGTGAGGTGGTTTGTAATTTAGACTGTTTGAGTAAATATCATCCCTTACTTTGGGCCTTACCGAAAGTATATGCATATAGCCAGCAAAATGCACCATTTATTCATGCAGACGGAGACGTTTTTATTTGGGAAAAATTCAATTCAACTTTTGAGAAGAGTCAACTATTAGTGCAGAACTTTGAAAAGAACTTCGCTTTTTATCAAACATCGCTAAATCAAATAGAAGAAAACTTTAGAGATATACCTTCATTATTAATGGATGAAATCAGAAAGAAGCAAACGATTACAGCTATAAATGCAGGTGTTATTGGAGGACAAAACTATGAGTTCTTTAAAGAATATGCTGCTATAGCAATGGATTTGGTAGATAAGAATACAGACCAAATCTCGAAAATTAACATTGGAATGTTTAATCCCGTATTCGAACAATTAATTTTTTTCCTACTAGCTAAGCAAAAGCGATTGGAGATCACTCCTCTATGTGAAGGAGTGAAAGAAACCTTTGAGCAATTTTTGAGAGTTAATGATGTTCCAATTCTGACCAAGTATATACATACAATTGGTGTAAGCAAAAGAAAAGAATTTATATATTTGGAAATTGAGGCTCGTTTAAAGTATGAATTTCCAGAGGTTTATCAACGAATCAGGGATACGTATTTCCCGGGAAAGAAGAAAGAAAAAGCATCTGAAAAAATCTCTGTTGACCAGTTTGATTCTTATCCAGATTACCCTAACACAAGAGTTCTTTTGAAAAAAATGAAGATCACAATTTGTGATAGTGATAAGGAAAAGATAGAAAATTTTATGTGTGAACTGTTTGAAAAAGAGGAATTTGATAAACAACAGTATTTGCTTATGGATATTTATCAAATTGAACAAGCTACAACAAAAATCTTGTTGAATCAACAAGATAAAGTAATACCACCTCTTGAAGAAACTATTAAGAACCGATTGGATCTTGTGTATAATTATAATAAGAGTTCGTTTTTAGGTAGAACATTTTCAATAGACAAAGAAAGGTGTGTTATTCAATTCATATTTCATGATTTTAATGAGAATATTGATACTACTTATTTGAGACAGATTGCAGAAGGTAAGACTCAAATAGGTATGAAGAAAGCACCTCAGTTAATGCTGATCAAATGGATTGACAATAAAATAAAATATCAGATTCTAAAGGATTGGGATATACTGTTATATTATTTTGAAGATAGTGAAATATCAGGAAACCAAATTATCGATTTAATAAAATCAGGGCAGACTCCCTTTGAGTATGAAAGCAATGATATAGAGGAAGATGTGTTTTATTTTCTGATTCAAAATTCATTGTATTATAGTCATTTAAATGTTTGTAATGGTTGATGAAAAGGGGGTTAATATTTTTTTTATGAAATTATAAACAATAGTAATAATTGATTTAGTCTGGTTTTAATGTATAAATCTTTTCCTTTTTTTCGTCAGCTGGATGTAATGGACTGTGGTCCTACTTGCTTGCGAATGATCGCTAAATTTTATGGGCGATCTTTTACTAACGATTTTCTGCGAGAGAAGACTCAGATAGGTAAAGAGGGTGTTACTTTATTGGGAATAGCTGATGCTGCTGAAAGTATAGGTTTAAAATCTTTAGGTTTAAAAATAAGTTTTGAGCAATTATTGAGTGATATTCCCTTTCCGGCAATTTTATATTGGCAGCCTAAACATTTTGTTGTGATCTTACCTCATTCACGCAGGCAAAGAGCCAAAAAACATCTTAGAATTGCAGATCCCAGAAATGGAATTATTAAACTAACCAAAGAAGAATTTTTAAGAAATTGGATATCAACTACGGAACAAGGAGTAAACAAGGGAGTTGCCTTAGTTCTAGAACCAACTCCTGAATTCTATGAATCAGAATATGACACAGAGGATAAGAAAGCTAAAATAGGGTGGAGTACATTATTGGGATACATAAAAGATTTTAGACTCTATTTCATACAAATTTTATTGGGTTCACTTTTAGGAGCTCTGTTACAGTTGGTTTTTCCATATCTGACTCAAAGTATTGTAGATACTGGTATAAATACGCAAAATCTTAGTTTTATTCAGATTATTTTGGCTGCTCAATTAATGTTGCTATTCTCCCAAACCGTAGTCGAATTTATACGAAGTAGAATTCTTCTTCATATTAGCACGCGCATAAATATCTCTCTTTTGTCTTTTTTTTGGGCCAAACTATTAAAACTACCAATGAAATTCTTTGATAGTAAACACCCCGGAGATATTATTCAGCGTATTAGTGACCATCATCGAATAGAAGAATTTTTGACAGGAACGGCAATTAGTTCTTTGTTTAGTATTATAACATTGATTTTATACTCTTTCGTACTTTATTTTTATGACATTACTGTGTTTTTCATTTTTCTTACAGGTAGTGTATTGTATCTGTTATGGATTCGGCTTTTTTTGAAGTACAGAAGAAAGCTGGACTATAAACGTTTCTCAATTGCTTCTAAAGAAAACAATGCAACAATGCAATTGGTTTATGGAATGCAGGAGATAAAGTTGAATAATGCGGAGAACACTTATCGTTGGGCATGGGAAGGTTTACAGGCAGGTTTATTTAAATTAAAATTCAAAAATTTGTCTCTTGATCAGTATCAGGAAGTTGGTGCATTTTTTATTAACCAGAGCAAGAATATTTTAATCACCTATTTGGTTGCGAAACTAGTTATTGAGGGAAACCTAACCATGGGAGTGATGTTGGCAATTCAATATATTTTAGGACAGCTAAGTAGCCCTATAGAACAATTGATAATTTTTACACAACAAGCACAGAATGCAAAAATTAGTTTAGAAAGGTTAAATGATATTCATTCTTTAGAAGACGAAGAACCAATAAGTAAATTTTTTGATCGAACCTCAGAATTAAATGATAGTATTTCTATGAAGAATTTGTCTTTCACTTATCCGGGAGCAGGGAATGAACCTGTTTTAAAAAATATCAACTTAACAATTCCAAAGGGGAAAGTAACTGCAATAGTAGGTATGAGCGGTTGCGGTAAAACGACTTTAATAAAGCTTTTGTTGCGTTTTTATGATAGTTATAGCGGAGAGATTCAGATTGGAACAACAAATTATAATACCGTTAGTCCGAAGTATTGGAGGAGTATGTGCGGTTCTGTCATGCAGGAAAGTTTTATTTTCAATGATAATATTAGAAAAAATATTACAGTTACGGATAATGTTGTTGATAGTAAGCGATTGCAGGAAGCTTGTAGGATAGCGAATATAGATGAATTTATAGAATCCTTGCCTTTGGGTTTTTATACAAAATTAGGAGCTGAAGGAAAAGGTATAAGTGGTGGACAGAAACAAAGAATTACAATAGCAAGAGCTGTTTATAAGAATCCTAAATATATTTTCTTAGATGAAGCAACAAACTCATTAGATGCCAATAATGAAAAGGAAATATTAGAGAATTTACAGCAGTTTTTTCAAGGAAAAACTGTAGTTGTTGTTGCACATAGACTTAGTACAGTTAAAAATGCAGATAATATAATTGTCCTGGATAAGGGAGAAATTGTAGAAAAAGGGACTCATACTGAGTTAACATCAAAAAGAGGGATGTATTATCAACTTGTAAAAAATCAATTAGAACTTGGAAACTAATCTACCAAAAGTAAATGCTCAGCAATCTCAGAATGGGGCGAATCTAATGATAAATAAGAATTCATTTGCTGAGCACAGTAATGAAATCGAAGAGGTTATTTCATGGAAAGTACCATATATTATTCGGTGGGGTACAGTAATATTATTTTCAATTTTATTGTTTCTGGGAATAATTTGCGGGTTAGTTAAATATCCAGATGTTATTAAAGCTCCTGCAGAACTAACATCAATAAATGCACCTAAATCAGTGCCTGCACTTATCAATGGCAAGATTGTAAAAATAAATGCACAAGAAGGCCAGCAAGTTTATAAGGGTGATATTTTGGGTTTGATGGAATCTACTGCTATACATGAAGAGGTAATGAAACTGTCAGTCATTATTGATTCAATTCAAGTTAAATTGTATGATAATGAATGTGAAGAAATACCTAATATCTTTCAAAATCATTTTTCGCAGCTAGGCGAATTACAGGCTTCATATCAGATATTTTCACAAGCTTTTATAACTTTTAAAAACTACTTGTCAACAGGATTTTATATGGACAAAATGTCTATGTTAAAAAAAGATATGATGCATCTTAAAGAGCTGCATTTAAATTATTCCGAACAAATAGTTTTGCAAAAAGAAGATTTGGAGCTAGCTCAAAAAACGATGGATGCTTACGAGCTGTTAATACAAAAACAAATCATTTCGGACTTAGTTTACAGAGCTGAAAAGAGTAAATTCATTAGTAAAAAAATAGCTCTACCCATAACAGGAACTGAGATTATTAATAATGAGAATAATCAAAATAATAAACAGAAAGAAATAAAGGAGTTGGAAAATACAATTAGTCAACAGCAAATTGTTTTTCAGCAAGCGCTAAATACATTCAAAAGCAAAATAGAATCTTGGAAGAAAGAATATCTGCTTGTAGCACCTTTAGACGGGAAGATTTCTTTTGAAAGTTTTATTCAGGAAAATCAACAATTAACAAATAATCAGGTCGTTTGTTATGTAAATCCGAAAGAATCTTCTTATTTTGCTCAAATCACAATTCCACAGAAAAATTTTGGAAAAGTTGAATTGGGGCAAAAGGTTTTTCTAAAATTCAACTCCTACCCATATGCAGAATTTGGTTCTGTGATTGGAAAAATAAGTTTTATTTCACATATCCCTTCGGAAAAGGGGTATTTAGCAAAGGTTAATTTTATAAATGGATTGAATACCAGTTATAATAAAAAAGTACAGTATCGAGACGGATTAACTGCAAATGCAGAGATAATCACTAAAGACTTGAGTTTGATTCAACGTTTCTATTACTCTATACTACAAAGTATTAATGTGTGAAAATGCAATCTTAAGAATATGTTATTGTTTATTCTTAAGATTGTATTTTTTTAACTACTCTTTTATCTCGTTAAGAGCTTCACTTACATTGATGCAGTAATCACCTATTTTTTCACACTCAGAGAACAGATCGTTGTAGATAATACCAGCTTGGTATTTGTATTTATGTTCCTCAACATTGTTTAAATGTTCTGTTTTTAGGAGAGTTCGGTAATCATTTATTTCACGCTCAATTTCCCAGGCTTTTTTGATTTTTACTTCCGCAAATTCTTTTTTAGTGTTTTCATGCATCACATCAAGAGCTTCGTCAACCAAGGCGAACATATTGTTGATATTATCTCTCAATTCCTGAGGAAACCATGCTTTTTGTTCACGTTTCCTTTTCATTGCTTTGGCGAGGTTAAGAGTTGAATCACCAACACTTTCAATATCACTTACCATTTTAAAATAGGCGCGAACTCTTTCCGAATTTTCAGAACTTAGTCTGGTTTCAGACACTTTAGCAAGAAAGTTGGCAATTTCCACTTCCATATCATCACTTTCATCTTCTCTTTTGTCAATTTTCTCGAAAAGTTTATTGAAAGTTTTATCATTGGTTTCGTTAAATGCCTGCTTGGTATAGCTAAACATTTTCTTCGTGCTTTTTACGTAAGCACTGATTTCTTTTTTAGCTAAAAATAAAGATGCTTCTGGAGTAGAAAGAGTTCCTGTTTTTATGTGCTGAAGTTTGAATTCCTCTTCTACATCTTCACGAACAGGAACCAGTTTGGTAACTACTTTTACTATGAAATTGGCAAACCAAATCAGGATAACAACATTTAGAATATTAAATCCGGTATGAAATAGAGACAAGGAAATAGGTACGGCAGCTGTGTTTGTAAAAGGATTGCCTCCTCCAAGAATAGTCATGTTAACCCAAGCAACCGTTTTTAAGAAAAATGGCAACGCAATCAGCATCCACATAACACCAAAAGTATTAAAGATTAAATGGGCTCTTGCAGCTCTTTTTGCTGAAGTGTTGGCAATCATTGCGGCAAGATTCGCTGTAATAGTAGTACCAATGTTTTCTCCCAGTACCATAGCCGCAGCCATTTCGAAACTAATCCATCCACTATTACACATTACCAAGGTAAGTGCCATGGTAGCTGATGATGATTGAATTAAAATAGTAAGAAGGGTTCCGATAGTCAAAAATAGCAGGGAAGAAGCAAATCCCATGTCCGTATAGCTGGTCAGGAAATTTAGAATCTCAGGATTATTTTTGATATCAGGCATTGAAGTTTTAAGAAATTGCAAGCCAATAAAAAGCAAGGCAAATCCCATAATCAATTCACCCCAATTTTTCTTTGTACGATTTTTTGAAAACAGGAATGGAAGGCCTAAACCTATTAAAGGCAAAGATATTGCACTCATACTAACCTTAAATCCCAAAAGTGAGATTAACCAGGCAGTAACCGTAGTACCGATATTGGCACCCATAATTACTCCTATCGATTCTACCAGCGATAACAATCCGGCATTTACAAAGCTAACTACCATTACAGTTGTTGCTGACGAAGACTGAATAAGGGCAGTAATTAACACGCCGGTCATTACACCTTTAAATCGGTTGGAAGTCATTGCTGCGAGAATGGTTCGCATCTTGTCTCCGGCAACTTGTTGAAGAGCTTCACTCATCAATTTCATTCCATAAAGGAATAAGCCTAAAGACCCTATAAGTGTTAAAATATCGGTCAATCCGTAATTCATAACTTATTTAGTTTATTTGTTTTTCAATAGATTAGTAGCTGTTAAGGCCGCAAAAATAGAAGATATTTGCAAAACCTCTAATTTTTTATCGTGTTAATTGAGTATTAAGAAAAAGTAAAAATAAGCTTAGAAAAATGTTACAATAAAATGGTATCGATATTTTTTATAGATTTTTAACGCTTACTAATTGTTTTGATAGTAAGTTGATTGTGTGCAGGCTTGCATCCGAAAAATTGGGATTCATATTTAATTTTTAATGAAATTTGTGAATAATTGAGATTTAATCATTTAAAACACACTTGTTTTTGGCAATTAATTTGTTAAAAACCAAATGGTTTCATTGAATTTGTATAATTTTGAAGCTTAATACCATTCACAGATGCGTATTAAGATTCTATACAATCATCATCTTTTGATAAAAAGATTATAAGTCGTATTTTCGCCGAAATCTAAAAATAAAAACGAGATCTCTTTAGCAGGATAATAGTATGTGGAACAGAATTGCAGGATTAATTCTTAGGAATAGAATTTTACTTTTAGTGGTAGTTGGACTTATCACAATATTTATGGGGTACAAAGCTCAATTTGTGGAGATGTCCTATCAGTATGCGGCACTTCTGCCTGATGATGACCCTGCATCTGTGGAATATGAGCGTTTTAAAAACACCTTTGGACAAGAAGGAAATGTAATGGTTTTTGCCGTTCAGGATACTGATTTTTATGAACTTGAGAAGTTTAACGATTGGATTGCCTTAGGAGACAGCCTGAAAGCTTTGGATGGAATTGATGCCGTGGTTTCCATTGCACATACCTATAATATCAATAAAAACAGCGAAGCGAAGAGGTTCGAATTTCAAACAATATTCCCAAAGAAACTAAATTCGCAAAAAGAATTAGATAGTCTTGCTCTTATTGCGGAGTCATTGCCATTTTATCAAGGCAGCTTAATAAATAAAGAATCTAATACATTTTTAATGGGAATTACGGTGAACGCCAGAATAATTAATTCGAAAGCGCGTGAGCCAATGGTTGTTAAGGTTCGGGAAATTACTGATAGATTTACTGCCAAATACAATTTGGAAATGAAATACTCGGGACTTCCTTATATTAGGGTAGTTACGGCGCAAATGATTAAAGAGGAGATGAAAATGTTCATTTACCTTTCTCTTCTGGTTACTGCGATTATTTTATTTATGTTTTTCCGCTCTTTTAAAGTGGTTTTCTTTTGTATGTTGGTTGTTGGTTTGAGTGTAATCTGGGCGGTTGGATCAATGGTCTTGTTCGATTACAAAATTACTTTGCTTACCGCAATGTTACCGCCATTGCTGGTGGTAATAGGGATTCCGAATTCCGTTTTTCTTATTAATAAATATCACGGAGAATACATTCGGCACAACAACAAAATAAAAGCTTTGCAACGTGTTGTTTCTAAAATTGGAAATGCAACTTTCTTAACCAATCTTACTACAGCATCAGGTTTTGCTACTTTTATAGTGACTTCCAGTCAGATATTGAAGGAGTTTGGTGTGATTGCGGCCTTAAATATTATGGTGGTTTTTGTCCTTTCATTACTTCTAATCCCAATCATTTTTAGTTTTTTAAATCCTCCGGATCAAAAAGCGACAAGTCATTTAGAAAATAAAATGACAGTGTGGTTTGTGGGCAAATTAGTAAATATTGTATTGAATAGACGGACTGTAGTTTATACAGTAGGTTTTGTTTTGCTTACTTTAGGAGTTTTTGGAATCAGCAAAATGAAAAGCACTGGTTATATGGTTGATGACCTGCCACATGACAATGTAATATTTCAGGATTTAAAGTTCTTCGAAAAGAACATGGATGGAATTATGCCTTTGGAAGTGATGGTAGAAACCAAGAAAAAGGCAGGCATCTTAAAGTTATCAACCTTAAAGCGATTAAATGCTTTTAACGATACATTAAAATCATATCCCGAAATATCATCATCTGTTTCGATTGTTGAGGCGGCAAAATTTGCCAATCAGGCGTATTTCAATGGTAAAGAAAAATACTATGAATTGCCTGGTAATCAGACCCGAAATGTGATTATGTCGTATTTGGCTAAAGCTGATACCGGTGATGATTCCAAATTGTTCAGCACTTTTGTGGATTCCACTCAGTCCATTACCCGGATGAGTTTTCGAATGAAGGACATTGGCACTACCAGAATGGAGGAAATGGAGCAAAGAATTCTTGCCAATGTAAGTGATATTTTTCCTGAGGATCAATATACTGTTCATGTAACAGGATCCAGTATCATCTTTTTTAAAGGGAATAAATATCTGGTAAAGAATCTATTCATAAGTCTTGCTTTGGCAATTTTTCTTATTGCCTCATTCATGGCATGGATGTTTTCTTCCAAAAGAATGGTTGTGGTGGCATTATTGCCAAACCTTTTGCCGTTAATAATTACAGCAGCACTAATGGGCTTTTTCGGTATTCCGATTAAGGCATCAACCATATTGGTGTTTAGCATTGCATTTGGTATTTCCGTTGACGATACCATTCACTATCTTGCTAAATACCGTCAGGAATTAAAAGCAACCAACTGGAGTATTCGATCATCTGTTGTTCTTGCGCTTCGCGAAACCGGGCAAAGTATGATGTACACCTCTATTATTTTGTTTTTCGGTTTCGGCATTTTTGCTTTATCTGATTTTGGAGGAACTGTTTCTTTGGGGATACTGGTGTCGGTAACTTTACTTTCAGCAATGCTCTCCAACTTAATTTTGTTGCCATCATTGTTGCTGACTCTTGAGAAGTTTATTACCAACCGATCGTTCAAAGAACCACTGCTTCAGATTTTCGATGAAGAGGAAGATATTGAACTGGATGATCTTAGAATTGCTCGGATGGAAAACAAAGAGGAAAAAGAAAGCCTTGTGAATTGATTTTTTTATATTTTAGTGAGCTGTTTCTGAAAGCTATTCTATAATTGCCTTTAGCGATTTCTGATTAAAAGCATAAATCTCATTTGAGGTTTTTTTGAGTTCCTGTAAATCGATCTCAGATCTAACTTCTTATATCTAAATTCTATAAAAAAATGTATAGTTTTAATGAACTTCATGAAATTATTGAAAAAGAGATAGATGGACTGGAGTTTTCTGCTCCGCCGGAAGGTCTTTTCGAACCAATGAAATATATATTAGGCATTGGAGGGAAGCGGCTTCGTCCAATTTTAGTTCTGCTGGGTGCTAATTTATACAAGGATGATCTTTCAAAAGTTTGTTTGCCTGCTATCGGCATAGAAATATTTCACAATTTCACACTTTTGCACGATGATGTAATGGACAATGCTCCAATTCGCAGAAACAAGAAAACAGTTCACGAAAAATGGAACAGTAACGTAGCTATTCTTTCTGGTGATGCCATGTCTATTAAGGCATATCAGTATATTGGTTCCTGCGAAGACAAATACCTGCGCGATGTTCTTACTGTGTTTAATCAAACAGCTTTGGAAGTTTGTGAGGGGCAGCAGTTCGATATGGAATTTGAAGATAGAAATGATGTTGAAATTGAAGAGTATTTGAATATGATTCGATTGAAAACAGCAGTTCTATTAGGAGGAAGTCTAAAAATGGGAGCAATAATGGGTGATGCCAGCTCAAAAGATGCTGAGTTATTGTACCATTTTGGTGTGAATCTAGGTATGGCATTCCAACTTCAGGACGATCTTTTAGATGTTTTTGGTGATGAGGCTGTTTTTGGAAAGAAAATTGGTGGTGATATCTTATCCAATAAGAAAACCTTTCTTTTAATTAATGCTCTGGAAACTGCTTCGGGAGATGTCGAAAAAGAATTAAAGTCTTGGATTACAACAAAATCTTTTAATCCGGAAGAAAAAATAAAGGCCGTAGGAACTATTTATGAGCAATTGAATGTTCGTGAATATTCACAGAATAAAATTGAGAATTATTTTGCTTTATGTCTCGAATATCTCGATAAAGTAGATGTTGATGCCGAAAAGAAAAAGGAACTATATTTATTGGTTAAAGGTTTAGTCGATCGTTCCGTTTAAGAATGTTAAAAATTCAGGTTACATTCTCCTTTATTGACAAAAAATTCTAAATTTGTTGTCACGCGATATTAATGATCCAAAAAATTAATGTAAATGTCACAAAATACAGGCAAAATTGTACAGGTTATCGGACCTGTTATCGATGTAAGTTTTGATAAGGAAGGAACCAAGCTTCCTGAAATTTACGATTCTTTAGAGGTCGTGATTGAAAATGGTAAAAATTTGGTTGTTGAGTGTCAGCAGCATATTGGTGAAAATACTGTTCGTGCTATTGCAATGGATTCAACTGACGGTTTGCGTCGGGGAATGGATGTAATTGCAACAGGTTCGCCTATTATGATGCCTCCCGGAGATAAAATTAAAGGTAGATTACTAAATGTTGTTGGGGAAACCATTGATGGAATTGGTTCCGTTAGTAAAGAAGGTGGCTATACAATTCACCGGACTCCTCCGGCATTCGATCAGCTTAGTACAGAATCAGAAGTTTTCTATACTGGTATTAAGGTAATCGACCTTATTGAACCATATGCAAAAGGCGGTAAAATTGGTTTGTTTGGTGGTGCTGGTGTTGGTAAAACAGTATTGATTCAGGAATTAATTAATAACATTGCCATTGGTCAGGACGGTTTATCTGTATTTGCCGGTGTTGGTGAACGTACCCGTGAAGGAAATGACTTGCTTCGTGAAATGATCGAATCAAGGGTTATTCAATACGGAGAAGCGTTTGAAAAAGATATGGAAAAGGGAGGATGGGATCTTTCTTTAGTAGATAAAAAAGCTTTGGATAACTCTCAGGTATCACTTGTTTTTGGTCAGATGAACGAACCACCAGGGGCCCGTGCCCGTGTTGCTCTTTCGGGACTAACTGTTGCGGAAAGTTTGCGGGATGGTGATGAAAAATCGGGTGGACGTGATATTCTTTTCTTTGTAGATAATATATTCCGTTTTACTCAGGCCGGTTCTGAGGTTTCGGCACTGCTTGGCCGTATGCCTTCGGCAGTAGGTTACCAGCCAACCCTGTCAACAGAGATGGGTGTGATGCAGGAAAGAATTACCTCAACAAAAAGAGGTTCAATTACATCGGTTCAGGCGGTTTATGTTCCTGCGGATGACTTGACTGATCCTGCTCCGGCAACAACTTTTGCCCACTTGGATGCAACCACTGTATTGAATCGTAAGATTTCTGAATTAGGAATTTATCCTGCGGTGGATCCATTGGATTCGACTTCCCGTATTCTTACCGTAGATGTTGTTGGTGAGGCCCATTATAAGTGTGCGCAGGATGTAAAGGAAATATTACAGAGATACAAAGAATTGCAGGACATTATTGCGATTTTGGGTATGGAAGAGCTTTCTGAAGAAGATAAATTGGTAGTACACCGCGCTCGTCGTGTACAGCGATTCTTATCACAGCCATTCCACGTTGCTGAGCAATTTACCGGCTTAAAAGGATGTTTGGTTTCTATTGAGGATACCATTAAAGGCTTTAACATGATTATGGATGGTGAAGTTGATCAATATCCGGAAGCTGCTTTTAACCTTGTTGGTACAATTGAACAAGCTATTGAAAAAGGTGAGAAATTACTAGCCGAATCTGAAGGATAAAAGTGCCTTAAGTACTTAAAGTTTTAGATGCCTAAAGTTATTTTGACTTTATTTGAAGCTGTAAGTACTTTGAACTTTAACCTTTAAGTACTTTAAACTTAGAAAATATGCATTTGGAAATTGTTACACCCGAAAAGAGTCTGTATTCCGGAGAAGTTGAACTGGTTCAGTTGCCAGGAAAAAACGGATCTTTTGAAATATTGAAAAACCATGCTCCAATTGTTTCCAGTCTGGAGAAAGGAACGATTAAAATTAAATCAGTTGGAGGTGAAGAAATTTTCTTTGAAATCAACGGAGGTGTTGCTGAATGTAAGAAAAATGTAATTTCAGTATTGGCAGATAACTAGAGAAAATAGAAGTTAGTACAATAGTAATCAGTACCTAATATTGACAATACAACTTATCGTAAAGAGACTTTAGAATTTCTAAAGTCTCTTTTTTTATTGCCAACATTGTGGATTTCCTAACTACTCTTACTATTTTTGTGACTATAATTGTTTAAACAAAAGCTGTAAATTGTCTAGCTGCTAATTGCTCTGTACCAGATACTAGAAAAAATGCCAAAAAAATTCCTGATTATTCGTTTTTCTTCCATAGGTGATATTATTCAATGTATGACAGCTGTTGATGGTATTTTAAACCATTATCCGGATGCTGAAATACATTGGATTGCGAGAAAGGACATGTCTTCTTTTTTGGCCATGGATCAGCGTATCTGTAAAGTTTGGGGATTTGATAGAGGACAGGGATTTAAAGGTCTCTTAAAGCAGGCAAAAGAGCTTAAAAAAGAAAAATTCGACTTCGTTTACGATGCTCACAGCAATATTCGATCGATTGTGCTGAAAACAGTATTGGTACCGCGATGGAAGCGTTGGTTCGGTATTGGATCAAAGTATACCATGCGCAGCAAAGATAGAATCAAAAGAATTTTGTTATTCAAGTTTGGTATTGATCGTTTTCCAATGCCTTTTAAAGGAATGCTTTCGTATCGGAAACCTCTTGAGAAATGGGGGTTAACAGATTATTCAAAGGTCAATGTCAATTGGTATTTTCCTGAAGAGTTAAAGAAGAAAATGGAGGAGAAGGTTTTTTCAAATTTAAAAGGGGAATCATCAAAATTGGTCACTTTGGTTCCTTCTGCAGCCTGGATGATGAAACGCTGGCCAGTCTCTCATTGGCAAAAGTTGGTGCAGCAATTGCCGGATTATCATTTTGTAATTTTAGCCGGACCAGATGATGTGTTCTGCGAAGAGATTGAGGCTGTTGCAAAAGAACGAGTTCTGAACCTTAGCGGAAAAACCAATTTACTGGAATCCTGTTATTTGGTTCAGAAATCGAACTTGGTAATTTCCGGTGATACTGGTTTTTTGCATGCTGCAGATAAGTTTGGTATTCCTGCTTTATCTTTAATGGGGCCAACTGCATTTGGATTTACAACGGGAGAACACATCAAAACCCTTGAGGTGGATATGAAATGCCGGCCATGTACAAAAGATGGCTCAGGGAAGTGTATACAAAAAATTTACCAGCAATGTATGGTAGATATTACTCCGGAATGGGTTGCTCAGGAAGTGATTCAGCGAATGTCCTAAATTATTTTAATCGCTTAACAGATATTTAACATGCTTATTTAAAACAATTAAAAATAAAAGTATATATTTGTATCGCACGCGATGTAAATTGGAATGGATTTTTTCGAAATGCAAAACAAACACAAACGATAAAAATAATCGAAATGAAAAAAATTGCCTTACTGCTGATATTTGCTGTAGGTTTGATGTCTTATCAGACAATAGCACAAACAGAGACAAAGAAAGATTGTAAAAAAGAGAAATGTATGAAAGAAGGATTGTATGGCTTTAAAGCAGCCTCTTTAACTGGTGAGGAAGTTGATTTGAATCAGTATAAAGGAAAAGTTGTTTTGGTTGTTAATACGGCAAGCAAATGCGGTTTAACGCCACAATACAAAGGTTTGGAAGCAATGTATCAGAAATACAAAGACCAGGGATTCGTAATTTTAGGATTTCCGAGCAATCAGTTTCTGGAACAAGAGCCTGGAACATCGGAAGAAATTGCTGCTTTTTGTGAGAAAAACTATGGCGTAAGCTTTCCAATGTTCGAGAAAATTGAAGTTCGTGGGGAAAATGCTCACCCTCTTTATAAAATGCTGACTGAAGAAAAACCGTTTTTAGGTTTTGATGATTCAGAATCAGGACAAAAATTCAAGGGATTTATCAGTGAAAAATTTCCTGAGATTTATGCAGGAAACGGCATCAAATGGAATTTTACCAAATTTATTATCGATAGAAATGGAAAAGTGGTAAAAAGAATTGAACCAAACGTCGCTCCTGAAGATTTTGAAGATGAAATAAAAGGAATGTTATAATTCTGATTGTGGATCAGATAAAATATGAAAAAGAGACTTCAATTAATTTTGGAGTCTCTTTTTTATGTTTTAATTCGGGTATGAAATGATTTCTATTTGTTGTCGAACCAAGTTATAAAGCGTTTAATGCCCTCTTCGAAACTAACTTGCGGATTGTAACCAATCAGTTTTTTTGCACGGGAAATGTCAGCATAGGTTTGTTCCACATCACCTGCCTGCATTGGCAGATGATTGATTTGCGGTTCGCATTTTGCATTTTTTGCGATGATATCAATCATGTCGCGAAGAAGAATTGGATAGCTGTTGCCCAGGTTTATGGTTTCAAAAACCTGTTCGTGATTGAATAGATAATTGCAGCTTTTTACAATTCCCTCCACAGTATCATCAACGAAAGTATAATCTCTTGCCGTAGAACCATCTCCAAACATTGGAATTGGCTGTTCATTTCGGAACAATTTCAGAAATTTATGAATGGCCAGATCGGGTCGCTGACGAGGACCAAAAACAGTGAAAAATCTCATGTTAATGATATCCAAATCGTACAAATGATGGTAGCTGTGGTTTAAAACCTCACAAGATTTTTTTGAGAAAGCATAAGGCGAAATGGCCCGGTCAACATTGTGATTTTCCGAAAAAGGAACGTCTTTGTTGTTGCCGTAAACCGATGAGGAGGAAGCAAAAGCCAGCTTTTTAATTCCCTTTTTTCGCATGAAATCCAATACATTTCGGGTTGCAGTAATATTGCTGTCGATGTATCCTTGCGGATCTTCGATAGAAGGCCGGACTCCTGCCTTGCCTGCCAAATGAACCACCAAATCAATTTGATCTTCGATGATATCCAAACTTGAATCAATCCGTAAATCCAGTTCATGAAATGTATAGGATGAATTCTGAAAAAAAGCATTCATATTTTCTTCTTTTATATTTCTCGGATAAAATGGATCGAAATTATCGATACCAATAACTTTATATCCCAGTAATAGTAATTTTTCAGAAAGATGAGATCCAATAAAACCAGCACATCCGGTTACAAGAATGGTTTTTTCTGTCGATTTATTATTCACAGTTTGCATATCTCCTGACTTATTTTTTTGGATTTGATTCAAAAGAGTGAATCAAAATTAGATAAATCCATATCAATTATCTTCAACAACTTAAGAATTAACTTAAAAGTAAAACAAAGCTATTCTATAATCATGAAAGATGACTGATTTTGCCTGAAATCTTAGTTTTTTTTAACTAATAGTATCCTATTGTTTGATCGTAATAAGGGTCATGTATTTCTGAAAATATGGACTGTAACGTTTATTTCCTTTTGGTTGACGATTGTAATCGTAATGATCGATGGTTTCAAATTCCATATTTTGAAGCTGCAAGTCAGAGAACAATTCCTTAGGATTCTCAGAGGAGAAAACGACAAATGATTTCTCCTTAGGGAATTCAGTTAAGTCTTCAGTATTCCAGGATTTTACTTCTCGGCCCACTTCCCAAACCATTTCAATTCGAAATTGTTCTTTACCAATACTATATAGGTTTAAATCTTTTATTGATTCGATGTTTCGTGCCTCCCGGATATTTTTAAATTCTTTATTTCTGTTTTGTAAGTTACTGGTGTTTGGTAATATAAATACTTCAGTAATTACCATTAAACAAAGCATTCCAATAACAAAGTTTAGAATGTTTTTGTTTTTCCATGCCATCAGCAATAACAGAAAAATTCCTTCGGAAAGAAGAGCAAAACGAACAAATGCGAGCAATGATATTTGCTGATCCTGATAGAAAAAGATAAAAATACCAACAGGCATTACAAGAGCAACAATGGCGATCAGCCAAAGGTTAACTCCAAAAATGAGATTGTCCCATTTGTCAGCCGTTTTGTTTTTAAAAACCTGAAATAAGTGCTGAATTAATTGCCCGGCTAGTAAAGCACTGGGAATTAGCACAGGAAGTAGATATCTGTCTTTTTTTTCAGGTATCAGCGATAGCAGTACAACAGCTGTAATGGTCCAGATTAGTGCAAATTTGTATTCTTTTTTGGCCTCGAATCGTTTAAAGGCATATGGAGAAATCAATGCAGAGAAAATGATCAGTGTCCAGATTCCTGATTGAATAGGGAAATTCCAATAGTAATAAAACGGACGAACATGACGGTTCATCCAAGAGCCGGATTCCAGCTTAGCAATTGCGGCTGCTTCATCAGCGTGAACCAAAGAGATAAAAACAGGCCACCAAAAGCTGATCACAACAAAAATTCCAATGGCTAATAAAAGCGGCTGCCATTTTTGTAGAATTACTTTTCCATCGTATACCCATGAATAGGCAATTAAAAATGGAATTAAAACGGCAAAAAATGCTACGGGTCCTTTACTAAGGAATGATAAACCCAAAAAGATACCGGCACCAATAAATAATTTCCAGTTTTTATTTTCTGTTTTCCAGGCTTTATGAAAAAAGAGAATGGCACCAAGCATAAAGCTATGACAGTAAATATCCCAGGTTCCGGTTCTTCCCATATAAACGATATAGAAACTTGATGCTAAAACGAGACTATTACATAAAGCCGCTATTCTGTTTTTATTTAATGATATGGTGAAGAAATACATCAAAATCACCATTAGGGAACTGACCATTGCCGCCGGAAATCGAAGCATACTTACATTTTCGATTCCAAACCAGCTTCCAAATACTGCAGTAATCCATGTAGGAAGCGGCGGTTTTGCCAAGCGCAATTCTCCGTTCATTGTGGGAACCAGCCAGTTTCCTTTTTCAATCATTTCACGGGCAGTCACAAAGTTTCGTGCTTCCATGATATTCACAAAAAAACTACTGTTGGCAAAGAAGAACGCGAAGTAGCAAACTACTAGCAGAAATAATATATGAACAGAAGTTTTGTTCTCAAACAGATAACGTTGAATCATTTTAAGTTGAGTTTAGTGATCTAACTTGTGAGATTGTTTTCGAATAAGTACGATGTTTCTGCAGTAAACCAACATCCCAAAACCCTGACCAAGAAAAAGAACAGGATCTTTTCGATAGAGAGCATAAGATAAGATCATGATTGATCCGATGATGCTGATGACCCAAAAACCCATAGGAAGTACCGATTCTCCTTTACGTTCAGAGTAGATCCATTGGTAAACAAAACGGAAAGTAAAGGTAATTTGTCCAGCTACCCCCCAAATTAAAAGAAGAGTTGGAATGTCTTCGTTTTTAAATAATTGCTGATAGTGAAATCCCCAGTTTTTTAGCATGAAAGCTAAAACAACAACAGGAGTTATTATGGCAATTAGCCGCGTTAATATGGGCAAGGTTTTCCAATTGTTCTGGATGTGCAGATTTCGGATGTAAATGGAATAAGCAATCACTTGTCCCATAATAATGGCAAAATCATCGCGCAGCAAGCCGTAAATAAACAGCATCCACGAAGCCAAAATACTGATTTGCCAAAATAATACCGGAGATAAGGTTTTTCCGGCTTTTTCAGATTTTACCCACTGCACAATTAACCGCGCTGAAAACAGAGCTTGTGCAAAAAAACCAATGGCGTAAATATATATGCTATCCATTAGTTACGAGAAATAATTTCGTAATTAATGTAACGTTTTTTCATCCAGCGATAAGCGAAACAATCTTTAAAAGGGCCAACCAAACGGTTGAAAAGATGGTATTTGGCTTCGCCTGCAATTCTTGGAAAATGACGTACCGGAATTTGTTTTATTTCACCTTCCTGCAACATGATTAAGGCTGGAATAAAACGGTGCATTCCTGTAAAGAAAGGCATTTTTTTAGCGTAATCGGTTTTCATTATTTTCAACGGACAGCCAGTATCTTCAGCGGTATCCTTAGTCATATAACGGCGAAATCCATTTGCAATTTTTGAGCTCATGTTTTTCACAAAGCTGTCTTTTCGGTTTTGACGAACACCTGTTACCAGAGCAAATTCATTTCGATGTTCCATCAACAAATCAAAATCGAAAGGTGTAGTTTGTAAATCAGAATCAATGTATCCAACAAAAGGTGTGGTTGTGTTATCAAAACCAGCTTTAATGGCTGCACTTAAACCATGATTTTTATTCAATTCCAAATAAGAAAAACGATCAGAATTATTGCAAATATCTTCAATCATTTTTTGACTTCCATCCGATGAACCATCGTTCACAAAAAGTACTTTTGAGGCATATTTTGAGCTTGCAAAGTAGGCTGTAAATTCCTCTTTTACACGCTGCATATTATCTTCCTCGTTAAAAACGGGAACAATGATCGTTAATTCGAATTCTTTTTCTTGCTGGCTCATTAAGTTTTGTTTAACGAATTGGTAGTGGTTATAGCATTGCCATACAAATCACAATACAAATAATACACTTTTTCTAAATATAAATTTTTTCAAAGATATGAATTGAATGTGTACTTTTTGTTTGAAATAAGTAAAAATATAACGGGATGAGATGGTTTCTTTACTCGCAAAAGTGAATTTTTTGCCGGGACTTAAAAAGAGGAAACGGGACATTTTTAAATTTAGGAGCTAATAATACAACCACAGAGGTTGTACTATTAGGGAATCCCTTCATTTTTATTTAGTCTTCTTTAAGGCGTTTCAAAATTAGTTTTGCAGAACAGCGCCAATTTTGGTTATAAGGTTTTTTAGTCTTTAAAAGAATATTTTTTATTGTGAAAAAGATAACTGGCTGTTTGATAGTAAGTAATTGCATTTTTTAATTCGGCCGGATTTATTTGTTCTGCATCCTGTTCTTCTCCGGATATTTTAAAAGATTCGGTTCGTTTTACAGGCAATTGAACAATCAGCTGATCGTTTTGCAACAAGCCAATTTTTTGATATGTGCCAATTAATGCACGGTTTGGTTTCTCGAGCAAAATGTCTTTACCAAAAAATTTGGATGTGTAATCCATATTTAAAAGACCCAGAATAGTCGGAGCAAAATCAATTTGAGAGGCCATTGTATTGTTTTCGGATGGCTGAATAATATTCGGAGCATAAATAATAAGCGGAATGTGGTATTTATTTACCGGAAGAGATGTTTTTCCTGCACTGGAAGCACAATGATCTGCAACAATTACAAAAATAGTATTCTTGAACCATTCGTGATCTTTTGCTTCACGAAGAAATTTAGCAATGGCATAATCAGTATACTTAACAGCACCGTTTCTTCCAGTGTGCGATGGAATATCAATTTTTGAATCAGGATAAGTATAAGGACGATGATTGGATGTTGTCATGATAAAATTATGAAAAGGTTTTCCCTCTTTATAACTGCTGTCGGCCACCTGACATGCTTTCGCAAACAGATCTTCGTCGCAGACACCCCAGGCATTTTCAAATGTAATTTCACTGTCCGGAAAATCTTTTCGATCAACCACATTGTATCCGTTGTTTCCAAAGAAGTAGTTCATGTTATCAAAATAACCGTTTCCGGCATAAATAAAGCTTGAATTATAACCTTTTGAGGTCAATATATTTCCAAGGGTAAACAAACCTTCGTTTTTTGGTCGTTTAACGATCGAAAATCCAGGAGTTGGCGGCAAGGAGAGAGTTAGTGCTTCCATTCCACGAACTGTACGGGTACCAGTAGCATAGAAATTGGTGAAAAAAAGCGATTGCTGAACAATCGTATCCATGTTGGGAGTAATATTGTCTTTTCCGCCAAAACGAGTAAAAAATGACCCGCTCAGACTCTCAACAGTGATCAGCATTACATTGTATTTTTTATCGTCGCCCGGATAAGTAATTTTTCGGCTGACATCGAAAACATCCTCACTTGTAAATTCACTGTTTGATGTTTTTATCAACTTTCGAAGGTTTGTAAAAGCCTCTTTATCATCGATTGATTGATAAAAGGAATTGTAGTTAAGCTCATTGTTTCGAAAGGCTGCGAAAATCTGATAAATTCCGTTGTGAGCCAGCTCATTGGAGTATGTGTTTTTAGTTATTTCTGCTGAACTTTTATTGATTGTGTAAAATGCAGCAAGAGGGAACATCCACAAAATAACACAGGTGGTAAGACGCTTAACAAATCGGGATTCTGAATGGATACTATGGTCGAAATTCTTTTTAACCAAAGCAAAGATTCCTCCTGAAACCAATAACATACCTAATAGGATAGCAGGCATTGGGTAAGACTCCCGAATATTGGAAATAACTTCGTGAGTGTAAACCAGATAGTCAACAGCTATAAAGTTGTATCGCACACTAAACTCTTCCCAAAAAAACCATTCGCCAATTCCCGAAAAAACTAGAATTCCAATTGTTACAATAAAAAACACATAAGAAATCCAGCGATGGATTTTGGAGTTAAATATTTTATCAGGAACAAACAGCAGATAGATTGTAAAAGGAATGATAAAGTAGGAAATGGTTACCAGATCGTAAAATATGCCTATGCTGTAAATTTGGATAAACCGAATAAAGCTAAGATCAACATTTTGCAAATCAGTAATTAATAGAATGGTGCGGATCAGGAATGAGATTGCAAGGAAAATAAAACCAAACAAAATAAGACCACCAAACCGACTGCGCAGGATATTTTTGAACTTCATATTTTATAAATTAATACGAGCCAAAAAAACAACCTGATTCTAACAAAAAACTAACAATTCTGTAATTTGAATGTAAATAAGTGTTTAAAATCCTTAAATGAATAATCGATATCAATTTTATAATGGTCTGCTATTTTTTTTACAATAGCCAAACCAATTCCTGTTGATCCAACATTTTGGCTTTCCGTATAAAACCGATTAAAGATCATTTCGGGTTGGTTAATGGCTTGTTCACCCGAATTGGCAATTGTAAAATAATCTTTTGCCAGATAAATCGATATTTCTTCACCATTCTTACTGTGTTTTATGGCATTTACAAGAACATTCTGAATCAATAAGTTGGCTAATCTTTTGTCCATTAACAATTGGCAGTTGTCTGCAGCAGAAAGAGAAACCAGTAGGTTTCTATCTTGTATTACATCCTGAAATGAATTGATCCAATAGTTGAAAATTTGATTCAGTGAGACATGATCTCTCTCATTGAATTGTTCGTGGTCAATTTTTGCAAGCAAGAGCAGTGCTTTCGAAATGCCTGAAAGTTTATCTGCAGAAAGATATATTTCCCGTATTGTGTCGATTGTTTTTTCATCTAAATTGGAGTCGGAGAATAAGTTTTCACATTTATTTCGGATAGCAGCAAGAGGAGTTTGAAGTTCGTGGGCAGCATTGGCAGAGAATTCCTTAGTTGCTGTGTAATCCTTTTCCAAACGACCCGACATCATGGAAAGCACCTGGTTTAAATCATCAAACTCATTAATTCCGGTAGCTGTCAATTCCAATTTTGATGGAGGAGTAAAAGAATAAGATTTTATTTTCTCAATATTGTCATTAAAAGTTTTCCACAGCGAGGTATTTAACCGACGTGTAAATAGCAGTAAGCCGATAAAAATCAATAATAGTACACTGGATATCAGAGAAGTGAAAATTGTGAGAATATCATCGAATTCCATCAGCATTTGCCGTGTTGTAATTCGATAATGTTTGTTACTAATTGATTGATAGGTTGTGAATTCCCTGTAGGGAGTTAGTTTATTCTGGTACAAGTCCAAAATCAATGTGTCCTTCTCAGTATTCGTTTTAATTTCTGAGGAAGAAATGGGAGTAATTATGTCGGTAGGGTAAATGCTCTGAAATTCTGCTTTTTCTTTAAGTACCTCAAAAATTTCTTTAGCTTCAAGCCTTAATTGCTGGTCAATTTCTTCTTTTAAAAAGTAATTGCTCATGGCAATAATTACCACATCAGCTATTAGAAATACCAGAATACCATATTTGAAATAGGATCTGTTAATCTTAGTTAATAGTTTCATTTTTTAAGGATTATCTAATTTATAGCCAAACCCATGAACAGTTTTGATGTAATTTTCTCCGGTATGATTTTTGATTTTTTTTCGGAGCCGGTTGATGTGTGTGTAAATAAAATCGGAGTTATCCATAAAAATCGGATTTTCGCCCCACACATGTTCAAATAAACTCTCTTTAGTAAGAACTCTATTTTTATTTTCGATAAAATACAGCAGTAAATCAAATTCTTTTCGGCTAAAATCTACTTGTTCGTTCCTGATTCTCACTTGATGGGAACGGGTATCAATTTCCAATTCGCCAAAGCTTAATACCTGATTTTCTGCTTGAAAGTTTCTCCGCACAAGTGCATTGATTCGAGCATTGAGTTCGGAAAGATGAAATGGTTTTACTAAATAATCATCAGCACCTAAATTTAGACCATCAACCCGGTCCTCCAGCTTATCGCGGGCCGAAATGATAATCACACCCGTATCGGACCAAATTGATTTGATAAAAGAGATGCAATCCAATCCTTCACCATCTGGAAGTCCCAAATCAAGAAGTACAATGTGGAAAAATTTTTTATCGAAAAGAGATTTGCCGTCCTTAATCAGCTCCGCACAAGTACATTGAAATCCACAACTTGAAAGATAATCAGCTAAGATCTTTTGCAGCGAAAGGTCATCTTCAATAATTAGAATTTCTTTTTTCATGATGATGAGAGATAAGAAGTAAACTTAGTTTTTACAAACTTAAAAAAAGGGAAGAAGATTTCTTAATAGAAAAAGATTTTTTGTTTTTTTGAATCAATCAAATGGCAGGATTTTGAAATTATTGGTAAATCTTTGCCTTTTATGTAAATTCGAACTCATAAATCAGCTGCTAAAAAACAAAAAATGAAGAGTCTTCGTAATTATTTCGATATCGTAATGAATTTTTTGAGTCGTGGAGTATGGAACATGCGCTTAAAAGAATTGTCCGGTCCCCGTTATTTTTTAATTCGGCAATTACGGATTTACCTTTTGGCTATTAAAGGCTTTTACGAAGACAAATGTCAATTGAGGGCATCTGCCTTAACTTTTTACTCCATTTTATCGGTGGTGCCTGTCTTGGCTATGGGTTTTGGAATTGCCAAAGGATTCGATTTGGAAGAAAAGTTAGAGAAGGAGCTTATCGCCAATCTTTCAGGTCAGGAAGAAGTTTTGAACTGGCTGATTGAGTTCGCGAACAAGATGCTGATCAATACAAAAGGATCATTGGTAGCGGGATTGGGATTTGTTATCCTGTTTTGGTCGGTATTAAAGGTTTTAACCAATATCGAGGAATCATTTAACGACGTTTGGCGAATAAAGAAAGGGAGAACCTGGGGGCGCAGATTCAGTGATTACACTGCGATCATGATTTTTGCACCCATTTTACTGATTGGTTCCAGCGGTGCAACAGTTTTCTTAAAAACCATGATTAAACAGGTAACCCAAGGCAATACGTTAATGGAGGCAGTTGGGCCGTATCTCAGCTTTCTGATTAATTTAACTCCTTATTTTTTGGTTTGGACTTTATTTACCATGCTGTACACTTTTATGCCGAATACGCATGTGAAATTTAAATCGGGTTTGCTGGCGGGAGTTATTGCCGGTACAATTTATCAAATATTTCAGGTTTTATACATCGAGTTTCAGGGGATGGTTACAACCTATAATGCTGTTTACGGTAGTTTTGCCGCCTTGCCGCTGTTTTTAATGTGGTTGCAGATGAGTTGGTTGGTAGTTTTGCTGGGCGCAGAAATTTCGTTTGCCGAGCAAAATGTTGAAAATTACGAGTACGAAACAGAAACCTCCAAAATAGCATACGACTACAAACGCTTGTTAAGCATATATGTTCTGCATTTAATTATCCATAATTTTAAAAAAGATCAGGTGCCAATGCTTTCTCAGGATATTTCTCATCGATTACAGATGCCTATCCGTTTGGTACGGGAAATTCTTTTTGATTTGATAAATGCCAGATTGGTAGCAGAATTAGTAACGGATACAGACAAACAAATTGCATACCATCCGGCTTTTGATATCAATACCATGTCGGTAAACAAAGTGATTGATATTTTGGAGAGTACAGGATCCGATAAGATTCCTGTTTTGGAGACCGAGACATATATCGAACTAAAATCTATTTTGCAGGACTACCGGAATTCAGTTTCGTCGAGTCAGCAAGAGACACTGTTGAAGGATATTGATTTGGACAAGGAGTTTACCGCATAGTACCCAAAGAATACCAGAGTGGCTATTTGCTTTTTTTCTCCCTCTCCTTGCAGGAGAGGGCTGGGGTGAGGTTTTACAAGAATCCGATGAAATGTCCCGCTTCCGGAGTTCTCCCTTTTTTGCAGAGATACCTGGCAGGCAAAGGCGTGTTCTAAATATTATTTTGCAGACTTGCTGTATTGTTTGCATCAAATATTATCTTGTGACAATTATCTCAAACACTTAAAGGGCTCTAAATAAAAAAACAAAAATATGATCTTCATTTTCGGAGCCAACGATAAAATAGTAAAACAGCAGCAATGCTATAATCAGGAGCATTGTTACCATTGTAACAACACCACAAAATGGATATTGGAAAAGAACGCCACTTATGCCAGTTTGTTCTTTATATCCGTATTCCCAATAAAAACCCGATACATTCACTACTGTCCGATTTGTAAAAACGGAAATCAATTGAACGAAGACGAGTACAATTGGAAAAAGAATGCCCATTGATTTTCAAGCAGGGTATTCCTACATTTAATCATCTGTTAGTAAAAACACTAAACTTAAAATTGATGAAAAATATTCTTTTACTACTTTTCGCTTTAAGCTTGGTATTGGCATCGTGCAATCCGGCTTCTAAAAAAGCCGAAACACCCGTTTCCGAAATACAGGAACAAGCCGGATACCCTGAATTGGTTGAGTTTGAATCTTTGGATTCATTGATAATTAGCGCTCACTTGTATCAGATCGATGAAACATCTCCGTATATTCTACTTTGCCATCAGGCCCGGTTCAACAAATTTGAATATGCCGGTATTGCCGAACGATTAAACGAGATGGGTTTTAACTGTCTGGCAATTGATCAACGTTCGGGCGGCCCCATTGGCAATACTCAGAACGAAACCTATTTAAGAGCTCTTAAAGCGGCAAAAGGAGTCGATTATCTGGATGCTGAAGCAGACATTACAGCAGCCATCGATTATTTGACTCAGGAATACAGCTCGAAAGTAATCTTGTGGGGATCTTCCTATTCCTCAACACTGGCATTGTATATCGCAGCCAAACGAGAGGATGTAAGCGCGGTTATCTCTTTTAGTCCGGGTGATTATCTGGCCGAAACCAAAGGCTCATTAGCCGATGTATTGGAAGATTTTAACAAGCCCATGTTTCTAACCAGTTCGAACAGCGAGGCAAAAAGAGTGACCGATTTGCTCGCAAAGCATAAATTACTCGAAAAACAGGTTCAGTTTGTTCCCGAAGGAGCCGGACACCATGGTTCCCGTGCTTTGTGGAAAAATCAGCAA
This sequence comes from Labilibaculum manganireducens, assembly GCF_002843385.1. Classification (GTDB taxonomy): domain Bacteria; phylum Bacteroidota; class Bacteroidia; order Bacteroidales; family Marinifilaceae; genus Labilibaculum; species Labilibaculum manganireducens. The sequence continues at coordinate 1,167 of NZ_MVDE01000049.1, read as the reverse complement.
GGCGGAGAAGAGTATTGGGTGGCCATAACCGGTTTCTTAAATCAACTGAAATAAAACAGGCTGGCAGAGTGGTGTTTGTTCAGAAGCAAGTATCAAGTAACTAGTATCAAGTAACAAGTAACAAGTATCAAGTAACAAGTAACAAGTATCAAGTAAAAAAAAGAGTCTAATGCTTTCTTTCCGGACTTTGTATTTTGTTTGTGAATACTGAGCCTGAAGGGCTCGAATATAATAGCCTGGGGTAAATGAGCGAAGCGATTTCCACCCCAGGTATTTTGATGTATAGTGGACTCGTCGCAGGTAAAAATTTGAATAAAGGAGGCGTTCCCACATGCGACGAAAATGCAATGCGATTCATAAATACAGTATCAAGTCCTAAGTATCAAGTAAAAAAAGAGTCCAATGCTTTCTTTCCGAACTTTGTATTTTGTTTGTGAATACTGAGCCTGAAGGGCTCGAATATAATAGCCTGGGGTAAATGAGCGAAGCGATTTCCACCCCAGGTATTTTGACGAATAGTGGACTCGTCGCAGGTAAAAATTTGAATAAAGGAGGCGTTTCCACATGCGACGAAAATGCAATGCGATTCATAAATCAAGTATCAAGTCCTAAGTATCAAGTAAAAAAGAGTCTAGTGCTTTCTTTCCGAAATTCTCCTTTTTTAAGGGGAGATGCCGGCAGGCAGAGGGGTGTTTTTCTTGGCGAATGCAAATTTGCCATTCTTGTATTACCCCAAACCCCTAAAGGGGCTTAAGGGAAGCTACTATTGATTCAAATTCGTACAGACAAGTCCCCTGTAGGGGATTTAGGGGTATTCAACAGCAAGCAAAAAAAGAGCAAACCCGCCCAGGTTTGCTCTTCTTAGTATGTCGGGCATGGTAACGTGCTATCAAGATGAAACGTTCTTGAGTTCGCCGAGTTGACAGGAAGAACTAGCAATTGGCAAGGGTGTTGGGGGCGACCCCAAATCTGAAGGAAGCCATCAGCAAAGTCATCGTTCTAACGAACAGAAACTTGATATAAGGCTTATTAGTGTGGGTAACCGAGCTATGGATTGGGAAAACCCAAAAGTCAACCGTAACCACTAAGAGTAAATCAAGTAGGACGTGACGAAAGTACGTTATCTTATCCCGAGAGATCTCATAACCTGTTGTCCAAAACAACAAA
>NZ_MVDE01000048.1 GCF_002843385.1 Labilibaculum manganireducens | reverse complement strand
GGATTTAGGTTTGTTTAATATGTCGAATAAATATGTACTGTTACAAAATTAATTTGAAATCGCCGTATACGAGAGTACGTACGGTGGTGTGAGAGGGCGAGGGAGTAATCCCTCTACCTACTCGATTCTTGAAAATTAACGTTTTTATCGAATAAGCGGGAAAGCTTAATTTCCTTAAACGATCTTTTGCTAATTTTAGGCTCAACCTTAAAACAGACAAGAAATGATAAAAAGAATTACTCTGTTCGCAAGCTTTGGACTGGCATGCCTTGGTGCTTTTGCACAGGATATGAATTACACCAGACAATTGGTGGAAAAGTTAAGCTCGGAAGAGTTTCACGGACGCGGTTATGTGAATAAAGGAGACAGCATTGCAGCAGTTTATTTGGCAACAGAGATGAAAAGTATTGGATTAAAAGGCTTTTCGGATAATTATTATCAGTCATATGCCACTTCGATCAATACCTACCCAGCAAATCCTAAATTGATTTTAGACGGCAAAGAGTTGGTGGACGCAAGTGAATATATTGTGAATCCAAACACAAAATCGTGCGTTGGAGAATCTGAATTAATATGGATTACGAAGGATGTTTTAACAAATTCCCGTGTGCTGGGTGATTTTATGAAGAAAGATCATTCCAATTCCTTTTTGGCTATTGATTCTACCGGATTAAATAATAAGGATTTGTATAATTTTGCGCAAAGCATGTTAAAAAAGAATGTGTTTGATGCAAAAGGGATTGTTCTGATTGATGGAAAATTGAAATTCTCCGCACGAACACAAACTGTTGTCTATACAACCTTCATGGTAAAGCCGGATGTGATTTCCTCGGATGCAAAGAAGATTACTTACGATATAAAAAGCGAATTTATTGAAGAGTATCAAACGCAGAATATAGTTGGTTATTTGCCAGGAAAATCGGACACATGTATTGTTTTTTCGGCACATTACGACCATTTAGGACATTTTGGTGATAATATGTATCCGGGGGCAAACGACAATGCAAGTGGAGTTGCAATGGTTTTGAATTTGGCAAAGCATTTTAAATCCTTAAAAAAGAAGCCTAACTACACATTGGTTTTTGCGTTGTTTAGTGGAGAAGAAGCTGGATTGCTTGGCTCGAAATATTATGCTGAAAATCCTTTGGTTTCATTAAGCAAAACCAAAATCAATCTTAATTTTGATATGGTGGCAACTGGTTCGGAAGGAATATTTGTTATTAACGGGAAAATGGTTCCTGAGGAAATGGCGAAATTCGAGGCAATTAATAAGGAGAAAGAGTATGTGTTTAAGATGTTTGGAACAGGAGAATCATCTTCTTCCGATCATGCATCCTTTCACGAGAAAGGTGTAAAAGCAGTTTTCTTTTATACGCATGGCGATAACTCCGATTATCATGAAACAACCGATACTGCCGATAAATTACCTTACACACAGTTCGAAGGAATGTTTAAATTGGTGAGAGATTATACTAACGGTAAGATAACTCGTAAATAATTGTGATATGAGAAGTATATTTGTATGCATTCTTTCTATATGTTATTCTTATTCTATTTATGGGCAAGAGCCACCTAAATATAAACTTAATGATATAATGAATCCTAAGCTCCAAGATGCAATTGGAGTTGATTTACTAAGCGAGGAACAAAAAGATTATTTGTTGTTTTTTTGTGATTCAATGTTTAAAAAAGGCTATTACAAAGGGTATGCTGAAGCTGCTAAAACGTCTCAAAGCCCCGATGTGATAGAAACTAGAATAAATGGAGAATTTACTGGATGGGAGGGCGAGACTGTCGTGAAATTGATAAATGGAGAGATTTGGTTACAGCAAGATTATCAAATAGACTATAAATATCTTTTTAGTCCAGAAATATTGATATATAAATCTAGCTCAGGAGTATTTAAAATGAAAATTGAAGGTGTAGAAAAATCTGTTATTGTTAAAAGGTTAAAATAGATAGTGAGTTTTTGTCGTTGGAAAAATCCATGGGTAAAAACACTCTCCACGATTATTTTGCTGCATATTCCGTTGGCAAAATGCCCTCCGGCAGTCATAGTTGGGGAAATCCACGTGGCAAAATGCTCTCGACAATAAAAGTTGAGGAAATCCACATGGCAAACTGCTCTCGATGATTGTTTTACTGCTTTTTCCGTTGGCAAATTGCCTTTTGTGGAAAAAAGTTGGACAAAACTATGTGGCAAATTGCTCTCGACGACCAATGTTGGGGAAATCCACTCGGCAAAATGCTCTCGACGATCAGAGTTGACCAAAACCACGTGGCAAACTGCTCTCGACGATTGTTTTACTGCATTTTCCGTTGGCAAACTGCTCTCGACAATAAGGCTTGATTAAAACCATCGGATAATTGTTCTTTACTGTTTAATAAAACCACAAAAGCTGACAAGATTCTAAGATCTGTCAGCTTTTGTGATAAAAGATTAGTTACAAGTTAAATTTTAATTTAATTCCAGTATCCCGGTGGTGCTTGCCATCAAAACTCCAAACAACTTCTACGTCCAGCAAAAGGAATATTTGCGACAAACTGTAACCAACTTCCCAATAGTTCTTTTTGTCAGCATGAGTTAAGTAATTGGCAAATAATTTCTCCTGAATGGCCAATGAATTGTTCAGTATTGGCAATCGTTTTAACAGAAATCGATCGGATGTGTATTGAATATGTGCTTCCAAATAATCCTCGGTAGTAGAGTGCTGGTAAAAATCCAGTAATCGGAAAGTATCCCATTTGTTCGCAAACATAAGTACTGGTTTGCTGGTGTTAAAATGGCGGTAATCAGCAAAGAAAGTCTTGTTGTTGGTAAGGAAACTTCCAGCTCGGGCACTATAGTTTATTCGATCGTTAAAACCTATATCAAATGCTTGCTTTACCGAGGCTTCCAGTAAAGAATAGTCGGTTTCCGAATCGAGCACATCGCTAATTCCCTGTTTGTAAAGCAAGGAGAAAACTGGTTGGGAATGGTAATTGACCATGTCCTTAACACCTTTCTTTATGGAATATCGATGGCGAGGGGTGTATTCTAATTCGGCTGTAAAAGTGAAAGCTTTATTGTCTCGAATCAATTCTGGATTTACTCCTGCTGGGATATTGGGAGTGTAGGCATTCTCTTTCGGACCCGTGAAATAGAATTTATTGGTGTTGTATAATTGTTTTCGGTTGGCATACTCCAATTCTGTATGGAGATTTAATCCATTTGCCAGATCGGTTTCATGCCAGATATTCACATAGTTTTTGTCATACAGTTTTAAGTGATTGTCCTTATAGTATAATGAAGTCATAGCATTCAGCATCGGATTAATACCTGAGTTTTCATTGAAATCAACCGCTTTACTTCCTCCTTTAAAACCTATCCAAGCACGTTTCATACCGTTGTAACGATACCTGCTGCTTAATGAATAATCGAGATGCTTTCGGGAGAAGGCATAAGTGAAATCAGGTGATAAATCGAAATAATGACCAATGGTATCCTTTTTAGTATATCTGAAAGGTGCATTAAATGTAAAACCCTGAACCGTGTTGTAGGAAATCTTATCGAAGGCAAAAAGGCATGGAATCGTGAGTGAAGAATTTTCTTCTTTGTACTGATACGTTTTTCCAAACAAAACATGTTTGAATTTAAACTTTCGATTAGCCTGACGAACAGAATCTTTGTATTCAGGAGTGTTACGAACAATTTCGATCGAATCCTTTTTTGTGAAACTAATCTTTTCATCTTCCGATAGAGGAATGGGTCTCATCTGAGTCCAGTACAAGGAATCTTTATCTTTGGCATCTTTAGCAATTTTCAGCTTTTCGATTTTAATTTCCAGTGGTTCTTTTACCTTCTCTGAACGCTTTTCCTGATTTTCTTTTTCCATCAAGCGGTACAACTTTCGCATCTCCGCATTATTCATATCGTCCTTTTCCAAAAGATTTTGGATTTCATCTTTCCGCTTTTTTTCTTTAACAGACAGAACTTTTGAATCTTGCTGGTTGGTTACTTCCTTGATGCTTTCAGCTTCCTGCTTTAAAGCCAGTTCCTGTTGTTTTAGGTAATCATGATCCAAATCTGGATTTAATACAATTTTATAATCTTTAATGGAAGCCACATATATCATATTCATGCCAAATCCCATGCCTTTAAAATTCACATCAAAGTCGAAGCTTACCGGCATCCATACACTTTCGCTAACAGGAGCGTACAATTGATGCATGTGCACATCGGTCATTGGAAGATTGAGTTTTAAATCAACAGAATGGATGTTCCAGAAATTTTCGGCGATGTTTAAGAAACCTCGAAACAAATCTTTCCCTTTTCGTTTGGGCGTTACCTTTATTCTGTTGATCATTCTTCCCTGATCTTCAAAAACCGATTCCAACTCAAATTTGTAGACGGAAAATGCGGTTTTATCCAAAGGGGAAATGAATCCATCTTCTTTGGTATCGTATAAGTTCGCGGTAATAAACTGCATTGGGTTGGCCTCTTCACCTAAACCCGATGAACGAACCGATATTACTTCCTCCTCAATTTTATCGGGCAATTCGAAGTGAATTTTTGATATGTTTTCCGTTACAAAGGTCTTGCCTTCTGTAATATCTTGTTCTGCCAATTTCTTTTTAAAAAGCCGAGGAACACTGGTAATCTTTCCCGATCCTTTCAAGTAAACCGTATTGTCGTACTCACTAACCTGCTTAGTATAATAATCGCCCATTGCAATTGCTTTTCGCATTACATAGCAGGCAGGATCTTCACCGCTGGCCAATACTTTTACTTCTTTTAGCTGATAAGTTTGAGGCGCAAGAGCAACATTCATTTCCACATCTTTGTTGTTGATGCTCACCTTTACATTTTTGGTTTTAAAACCCAAATACCGGTATTCGAGCTCCCATTCGCCTTTGGGGAGGTCTAATTGATACTGTCCGTCGATATTTGAAGTCGTTCCGGTAGCCAGCATTTTTATGTAGATATTGGCAAAGGGAATGGCATTGCCATCCGTATCGGATATTGTACCTGTAATTTGTTGTGCGTTGCTCAGTAAGGAGCATAAGAGTAGTAGGGAGCTAATTGTGAATTTGATCATATTTTGTTTTTGGTAAGACTAAGACGATTGAAAGTTTTAAAAGGATACAATGGAATTTTAATTGGCTGATATTGCTTCCTTTTGAGGAATGTAAATTTATCAGGAAAATATAATATAAAGTTAAACAGCAGTTGCGTTTTATAATTTTTTAACAAAAAGGAATAGTATTTAATATGCTTTGTCAAGTGCCAGTATACAATTATCAGTAATATGACGCCAAATGGCGATGTGTTGCAGCTAAGAATTATGTACTTTATTTGTCGTTTAATTTGAGAAGAACTGACAGTATTCTGAAATTTTTTCTTGTTTCCTGTCTTATTGACAGAAAATTTCTCTTGGCATAGGCTTTGACTATTCCACATTCGAAAAATTGTAATTCAAAATTTTAAAACGATATAACTATGTCAACAGGAAAAATTGGTGTTACCAGTAACGATCTGTTTCCAATTATTAAGAAGTTTTTGTACTCAGATCACGACATCTTTTTGCGTGAAATTGTTTCAAATGCAGTTGATGCAACTCAGAAATTGAAAACTTTAGCTTCCTCAGGAGAATTTAAGGGGGAAGTAGGAGAATTAAGAGTTTCTGTTAGTATTGATAAAGAAGCAAAGACGATTACTATTTCCGATAATGGTATTGGTATGACTCAGGAAGAGATTGAAAAATACATCAATCAGATTGCTTTTTCGGGAGCGGAAGAATTCATGGATAAATACAAAGATCAGGCGAATGCCATTATTGGTCATTTTGGATTGGGTTTTTACTCTTCGTTTATGGTATCCGATAAGGTGGATATTGTTACTCTTTCGCACAAAGAAGGCGCCGAAGCAGTAAAATGGAGTTGTGAAGGAAATCCTGAATATACTTTGGAGAAAGTAGAAAAAGCTGACCGGGGAACTGATATTGTAATGCACATTTCGGAAGAGGAAGAAGCCTTTTTGGAAGAGAGCCGTATTCAGGAATTGTTGAACAAATATTGTAAGTTTTTACCTGTAGAAATTGCTTTTGGAAAGAAAAAGGAATGGAAAGACGGTAAGAATGTTGATACTGATGAGGACAATATTATTAACGATACAAATCCTGCATGGACAAAGAAACCTGCAGATTTGAAAGAGGAAGATTACAGCGATTTTTACCGTCAGTTGTATCCAATGGGTGAGGATCCATTGTTTCACATTCACCTGAATGTTGATTATCCTTTTAATCTGACCGGTGTGCTGTATTTCCCAAAAATTAAAAACAGCGTTGAAATTCAAAAGAACAAAATTCAATTGTATTGCAATCAGGTATTTGTTACCGATTCGGTAGAAGGAATTGTTCCTGAATTCTTAACCATGCTTCATGGTGTGCTTGATTCTCCGGATATTCCATTAAACGTATCTCGTTCTTACTTGCAAAGTGATGGTAATGTGAAGAAAATTGCCAGTCATATTTCTAAGAAAGTTGCCGATAGCTTGAATGATATTTTCAAGAATGACCGTGCAGATTTCGAGAAAAAATGGGATGATTTACGCATTTTTATTCAGTACGGAATGTTGACTGAAGAGAAATTTTACGATCGTTCTAAAAAATTCATGTTGTTCAAAAATACCGAAGGAAAGTATTTTACAATGGAAGAATATGAGGCGATTATCAAGGAAAATCAGACCGACAAAGATAGTAATATCATTACCTTATATGCTACTGATGTAGATGCTCAGTACACTTACATTGAGGCTGCGAAAGCAAAAGGATATGATGTTTTGGTGATGGACAGTCAGTTGGATAATCACTTGATTAACCATTTGGAGCAAAAAACACCAACTACAAAATATGTTCGTGTTGATTCAGATATCATCGACAAATTGATTCAGAAGGATGAGGTAAAAGCATCGAAGCTTACCGAGGCTCAAAGAAATGATTTGATTCCTGTTTTTAATTCTCATTTGCCATCGGGGAAAGTAAACTATATTGTAGCTTTCGAATCGTTAGGAGCAGATGCACAACCATTACTGATTACTCAATCGGAATTTATGCGTCGTATGAAAGATATGGCTGCTATGAATGCAGGAATGGGTTTCTATGGTGAAATGCCTGATTCTTTCAACTTGGTAGTGAACTCCGATCATGCTTTAATTGCAACTATTCTTGCTGATAAGGATGCTAAAATGGGAGAGAAGCTTGCTGAGGTTTCAGCAAAATTGACACCAATTTTGGAGGAAAGAGCCCAATTGGATGCTTTGAAAAAGGACAAGAAAGAAGACGAAGTTCCTCAGGAGGAAAAAGATAAAATGGCTGAGGTTCAGAAGCAAATTTCTGCGGTGAATGCTGAAAAAGAAGCATTGCTAAAAGGATATGGAAAGGACAATCAATTGGTGAAACAATTAATCGACCTTGCATTGCTTGCCAACAACATGTTGAAAGGTGCTGAGTTAGCAAAATTCGTAAAACGAAGTGTTGATATGATTAAGTAATTGATCGTTCATACAATATAATTTGCAGCCGGGCCTTAGGGTTCGGCTGTTTTTTTTTTATTCTTGATTGGCTTTTCCAGCAAATAGAAAGTCGGTTCAGTACAGTTCTTCTACAGCTGAGATAATAATTTGCCTTGTATTTTCTTTTTTGCTGATTGAAAAATCAATATTCAATTTTGAGAAACGGATACAATTGGTGTTCGGAATGATTTTTTAATTTCGAAAATGGCCACAGTCTTCCGAGTGATGATGTTTTAATTTCGAAAATGGCTACAGTCGTCCAATGTGATCATTTTTCAATTTCGAAAATGACCACAGTCTTCCGAGTGACGATTTTTCAATTTCGAAAACGACCACAGTCCTCCGAGTGATGATTTTTCAATTTCGAAAATGGCTACAGTCATCCGAGTGATCAATTTTCAATTTCGAAAATGACTACAGTCGTCCGAGTGATGATTTTTCAATTTTGAAAATCGCTCAAGTCATTGAATGAGGATGTTTCACTAAAAAGAGGGTGGGGCAATGGCTGATTTTGGAAATTTATTTAATTCTGGCAATTGAAGTGCTTGTTGTTTTGCACTATTCTATCAGCACCTGTATAAAGCATATTTAGCTAATGAAGATTTATCGGAGCAAAAAAAAGCCCTAAAAGGGCTTTTCGATATTTAGTCTATTTTTTAGTTTTCTTCTTACGGTACGGTTTCTTATTCTCCATGAACTTTTTCATTTTTCGCTATGGCCTTCTTATAAAAACTGGTCTAGTTCTAAGTACGATTCTAACCAGTACCATATGAATACAAACTAGGATCAGAAACATTGCACACTATCCTGCAATGCCAGCAAATTCAACGTATACTTTATTTTTATTTTTAGTTAATTTGTACATAGTATTGGTCTCGGAATAATAAATTTCACCATCATCTTCAAATTTTTCTCTATCCAAAATATCTAAAAAGATAAATTCGTTATATTCTTTTTTATCATGTTTTAATCTAAAAGAATCAAAATCCTCTTTTTTTAGTTCCTTTTTCAGATTATCAAGATCTTTTTCATCAAAAACAAAGGGTATATTATTTTCTATTTCGGATGTAACAATATTTCTAAAAAATGAATCTAATTTTTCTATATCGTCTTGGGTAAAATAATTTTCTTGCTCCTCAATAAAACTATGTTTATCATCTTGCAATTCATTTTTATTAATCTCCTTTTTAACAGGTTGAGATTGCTCAATGTTTTTTGTGTTATGACAAGCAATTAATAAAAAGAAACTAAATATTAAAATCAATTTTTTTTTCATTACTCTATAATTTATCTGGTAGATTTATAATTACCATCAGCATCCTGTTCTATTTCAGGAAGGTCAAATGATTGTATTTTATATTTTTTAGGTTTCATAATAGAAAACTCTTTACCTATACTAACAGTTCCATATTTTATTTGTTGTGTTCCAGATTTTCCAGACCCTTGATTTCCACCAATATACACGTATTTATTTAGTTTTGAGTTTTTACCAGTTATAAAAGCGGTATGCGAATAACTCAGGGTTATAACAGCTCCTACAAAAGCTTCACATTCCTCGCCATCAGCCCAACCATCGACACCTTTCTTTATATTAGTTTTTGTACTCCCAAGAGGTGTCCAATCAAAAGCCGCACCATTGCCTTTAGAATTGATATTTTTATATTCATCTACTTGATTAAAACACCAATTTACAAAAGAAACACACCAAGCTGTAGCATGATTCCATTCATTACTTGTTCCCTTATGCGCAGGTGCATAAGTTGTACTCATATGGTAATGATTTTTAATTCTTTCTTTTAATGGAGATTGATCTTCATTGATCCCTTTGTATTTTGCATATTCCTGAAAAAGAAACTCCATCCACGGCGCTTCCCTCTCCGTAATCCTCCTCATCTGCTCCACAAAAGCCACAGGGTGAAAATGGGTAACCACTGGGTCATCTATAGGGAATGGGCTTAATGGAATTTCTTCTTCCTTTTTATCGCCATAAGCCATTCGCTCGTAGACCCATTTTCCTAATTTGTAGATTAGATATTCCCCCATAATAATCGGAGAACTCATAAGGGCACCATTCACAAATTTAGTTCGGTAGCTACTTTTTCGAATTTCGACACCTTCCCAAATTTCTAAATCGGGCACTTTTGCTTTTAGAGCATCTAAACGCTCTTGTTTTATTTCATGTATTACTACAAATTTTACATTTGATTTCCACAACAAGAAAAAGCCACAATTATAATAAGTGTGACTTTGACTTTTGTACTTAAATGAAAAAGGTTCTTAGATTGTGGTTCGATAGATAATTATATAGTGCAAGTATATGTGCGTTATAAAAATCTACTCTTTTACCTCATAAAAATCACCATTATTGTTAATACGATAATTATTAGTGTATTTTTTAATTTCATCATCCGTTTTTTCTTCGGTATCGATACGAATTAAATAATCTGAAGATATTTCAAAATATTTTTTTTTATAATCCCCTTCGTCACCTGGTTCAGACCAATTTTTGGTGACATCTAAAGCTTTAGATAAATTAATTCTACCTGATTTAATTACGGATAAATAATACATAGTGTTCTCATCTCCATATAAAATATGAATGACAACATTAAATTCTTTATAATCTGGTAAAGAAATAAAAGCATCATCACCTCCGTTATTAAAATATTCCTTAATATCATATTTTTTAATAGCATCCTCACTCGATAATATATTTCTATCTGAAAATATACTATTTGTAACTATTACATCATCTGTGTTTTTTTCATTTGTTTTAGTACTCGTTTCCTCTACTGCAATACTATCACATTTTTCAATAATAGATTTTTTATTATTTTTCACACAACTAAATAAAAATAGAATTGTAAACAAATAACAACAAATCCGTATACTTAATATATTTTTCATATTAATTATTTTTTAGTTTTGGTCACTTCATTAATTTTTTTGCTAAAATATTTATCATTCGAAGCCTTGATAAAGAATTCATCCTTTAGCATATCCTTAAATTCTCTAACATCAATATGAATCCAAGTCTTTGCTCCTTCTAAACTAGATTCTAATCCAAATTTATTTCTTTCCCAGCCAAAATTCCCATTGTTTTTTGGAGCTCCTGCATATTCACAATAAATTTTTTCTCTTAACAAATCCATATCCGTAACATCCTTTGTTCGTGTTCCATTTTTATTAAAATGCAGATCGACTGCTTTCCCCATGTGATTAGTTGATGAACGCCCTTTTTGTTTGTTATTTTCATGACATCTATAACCCGAACAAATTGAATTTATTTTATACTCTCCTTCAAGTTTTTCACTTAAATAGTATTGAGAGGCACTTACCGCCCATAATAATGACTGGTGTATTCCTGGATATTCATATTTATGATGTCGTTCTATTTTAGAAGTTGATTTATATTCATCCTTATACTGTCCTTGACCAAAACCACTACAAATACCACAGTTACATTTGTAATTATTAATGTTTTCGCGATACTTATCACTAAATTCATCAATTTTCTTAAGCGTTTTACTATCAACTTCACCAGTAGGCGTTATTTTCATATAATCGGCTTGGAACTGCTTAACGCCTTTCTCTGTTAATTCTGTGAACTCTTCCGTTGGTAACATTCCCCCAAATCCAGCTAAGCGAAAATTTAGTTCAAGTATAAGGGCACCTTTATCTCCTTTGCGGTAAATAGTATTCATCCTCCTCATCTGCTCCACAAAAGCTACTGGGTGAAAATGGTACACTTTATTTGATATAGGAAATGGCGTGTATTCTTCCTCTTCCTTTTCTTCTTGATCATATTCAAAATCTCGCTTCCAAGGATATCTTTTTCGAGATTGATTTAGAATAGGATCGTATATACAATCATCAGGTACTTCTGGTGAGGTTTTGGTCATTTTAAGTTAAAAAAAGCCGGAAACTATTTTAAGCTCCCGACTTTCCTTTAATTTCAGTCTATTTTACCCGCTCAAAAACTCGTTCTGGTATTTTGCTCTCCTTACTCGAGGCTTTCATTAGTTCGATGTATTTTTGATAGGCTTGTTTAGCATTATCTTTTTCTTTTAATCCCCAATAGGCATCGCCAAGATTAATGTAGGCTACTGTACGATTAGGAAATTTTGCAATAATCCTTTCCAGTAAAAAAGATGATTGTTCAAAAGCCTTACCACGTGCTAAATCAAAAGCCAAATCGTTATATTTAACCACGTTTGAGTTTAAAATTGGTTGTTCATTTATTACTCCTTCAAGTAATTCGACACTTATAGAATACTCAAACTCCTGGATGTTAGATGAATAATTGAGTAGCTCATTTAATTTTATGCTTTCAACTAATTTTCTACTTAATATTTGATTCGATAATAATTGTTCATCTATCAAATCTTCAAAAAAGTCAGATTTATCTTCATTATCTAAAGCAATATTAAGAGGCATCTCATATGTTTTTATCGTAAATGGGTCACATGTTTGGCATGGAGAAACCATTACTAGGTGCGTTACAAAGAATGGATCGTCTTTAACCAGATCAATAAACATAAAAATGAGTGACACATGGTTGGACGAAGAATATTTAATGACTATTTGTTTACATTCGTTTCTATAAATATTGAAATCCTCATAACCTATTACCTCAGGTAATTTAACTCTATTAGTTATTTGGCCTGAACAAATAACTAAATCCCCAGAAGATTGTATGTAAACCGTATCCTTTTGTTCTATAGCAGAATCCGAAGATAAACTTCTTGTATTATTCCTGATACAACTTCCATTAGCATAACACACTACTGAGGTACATATAAAAATAACAAGTGAAATTCTATTGATTATTTTTGTCATAGCTAATACATTTTTCTAAATTAAACACTTTCTCATATAGTTTCTTAAGATATTCTTTTCTTTCGCTCAAACCATTTCCTCCTCCATTTACTAATCTAGAAATTCGATTAGCATATTTTTCTCCAAAATCAGCATAATAGTTCAAATTTTTACTTTTATACTTTCTATGCACATTCCAAAACCAACCTGCAGAATCAATGGAGTAATACAATTCATTTGCAATCAAACCAGCATAATCAACATTACAAATAGTTGTCACACCATTTGAAATGTATTTTTCTTCATAAATATTCGACCTATCCATTAACTGATCTATATTAGTTTTTCCTTTTATGTTTTCATCCTCACCCAATAAATAATCAAAATAGCTCTTTTGATTATTCCTCCAAGTTAACTGCATTAATCCACGACCTTTATATCTTGGCCCATCACCATCGATAGTATTACCATTAGTTTCTGCATCCGAATGTTGTCCTAGATTTAAGTAACTACCACTAGAATATTCAAGTGTAGTTTTTAATCTGTCTGACTCCCAATAGCATTGCGCAATGAAGTGAGCCTTCCTTGTGCAGGAGTTGATATTATACCTTTTCATTGCCTTGTTTAATTCTTCCGTCAACTTCTTATAATTTTTGTCATCGGAGCTTAAGGGGCAATTTGAAGAAGTAAATATATCATAAGAGGTTATATTTTCGGAATCTCTCATAATTTTAACAATCCCTTTCACTTCTTCTTCCGTTAAATCCCTATCACAAAAACATCCTCCCATCCTCCTCATCTGCTCCACAAAGGCAATAGGATGAAAGTGATATACTTTAGGAGAAATAGGAAATGGCGTGTATTCTTCCTCTTCCTTTTCTTCTTGATCATATTCAAAATCTCGCTCCCAAGGATATCGCTTGCGGGATTTTTTTAAAATTGGATCGTATACACAATCATCAGGTATTCCGGCTAAAACTTTAGGAATGGGAACTTTTACTTGTCTTCAAAATTGCAAATCCTCAACTTTTTGCTTTGTATTCGCAATTGTCAAATCTTTCTTTTGGTTCAATGCATTTTTTTATCCGCATTCTCTTCTTTATTAATTCCCTCATCAAGTAACGTTTCTATCCCTGATTGTAAAGCACTTTAATCTAAACCCTATACTGGTGCGGTGGCATACATCTTTGAAAGCTTCTGGTTTATAAAAGGATCGTTAAGATTTCCAAGTAACGTTTTAGAATAAAGCCCAAATTTTTAAATTAAATATTGGGCTTTAATATTTTTAATTAGAGCCACAAGTCACAGATTTGTGGCAGATGGGGGATTTGCATCTTAATTAGGTGTTTCCATTCTTAATAATTTAAATTGATTATTCTTTTTAATGGCGTAAAAAGTTATATCCATTTCATCATCAAAGTAAGTTATGCAATAATATTTTATTTTATTTATTTCATCATCACATTCGGCTACATAACTAGCATTCATAATTGTATTGAATAACTCACTGTTTTCTTGAATTTCCTTGTAACTATTATAATTATCTACTAATTCCCCGCCTGACCTATGTTCAAATGGAAATAAAACATTATTTTCAATATAATTGGTATCATTATTTTTGATTGCAGTTTGTAACTTTTTTAAAAACGCCTCAATTGTTTGTTCATTGTTTTGTGACATTTCTTGTTTATCACCATCAATACTCTTAGTAACAGTTTGTGCTGTATCACCATTAATTTCTTGAAGTTCATCTTGAGTTTTGGGTTTTTGTTTGCAATTTACCATTAAGACAAATAAAGCTAAAACAAAGAGTTTAAGTAGTTTTTTCATTTTTAACGTTTGATTTTACAGCTTTTCCAGCTAATTCATTATTTAACTTTTTGATGTCCACAATCTCAGGTTGTTTGCTATTAGAAGCAGGGAAATCTACAGGTAAAAAATATCCATTAAACCTTTGCTCCACTTTTACACCTTTCTGAGTGAAAGTACTGTTTGCTTTATTAAAATAATATCTAGAATACTTAAGTCTATTTCCTTGATTACCTCCCAAACAAATTAAATCACCATTATCATCAACTCCGTATAAAAAAGTTACATGTCCATGGGAATTGGATTTTCCTGTACTTTTCACATAATTAGTCATCAAAACTATACAACCATAAACAGGCTCTTTAATACGTTTAAATAATTTACCTTCGTTCCACAATACACTTTGTGAGCCTGCTGATTTTGAGTTTTTTTGATCAGCTTCACCTAAGCACCAACTGACAAAAGAAGAACACCAAGCAGTTGAGCCAGTAGCTTTAGGTAAACCAACATATGTATGATACTTGTTTGCCATCTCGGATGTAGGACTTAATGTTTCTTTTACATATTTAGCTTTCTTAGCTTCTGTAAGAGCTATGTCCATCCAAGGTGGTGAAGTAAGATCATTCATCCTCCTCATCTGCTCCACAAAAGCAATAGGATGAAAGTGATATACTTTAGGCGAAGTAGGAAATGGCGTGTATTCTTCCTCTTCCTTTTCTTCTTGCTCATATTCAAAATCTCGCTCCCAAGGATATCTTTTTCGGGATTGGTTTCGAATAGGATCATATATCATATCAGCAGGCATCTCTGATAATTTATTAGGAATTGGAACTTTTATATCCTTCCAAAAGTTTAAAGCTTTTACTTTCTCTTCGGTAATTTGTAATAATTCTTCTTTTTGTTGTTTTAATTTCTCTTTTCTTTCTGGTTTTTGTTCTTTGTTAATGTTTTTATCGAGATCGGTTTCTATTTCGGCTTTTAACTTGTTAAAATCTACACTCCATTCGCTTGTGTGATAGCAAATCATTTTTGAAAGTTTCTCACTTACAAAACAATCGTTAAGACCACCAAGTAATTCTCTGCGACTTAGTTTACCATCTTTTGCAGTGTCTTTAACCCATTCGCCATTTTCGTACCTTTTGGTATCCATTTGTTCCCAAACTTCTTTCAGAAATTTAGGAGCGGTTTTTTCATCAGGATCGAATACAAAATCGTCGCTTTGATCTTTAAATGTTTTAAAACCAAAAGCGATCCAATCGTGAGCTGATATTTTAGTAGAATCTTTACTTTCAATATAGCCTTCTTGCTGACCTTGTCTATCGGTTATTTTTAATTGATACCAAGTTGTGTTCTCGCTTGTTTTTACCGGTTTTAATTGATTTTCGGCCTCGATATAGTCCTCGTTTAGTTCAACTTCAATGAGGTCATTTTTTGGCTTTCTGTAATAAACAGTTGCTAAATCTGCTTTTAGTAAAATGGGGCTAGTTGTTTTTTTATTAATGTCTGTTGGTTTTTCAACCCAATAAATATGTTCATCATTCGGAACCGTAAAACTTATTTTTCTACGTTTTTTCTTGCCTACATCAGCAAGCATCTCTTCAAAATGAACCACACTTTTTTCTTTTAAGCTATCTCCAAATATGGCATTTAAATTTGTCAAGTTTTTAGGAGTATAATAACTTTTTCCTGTAGCATCTTTCTTTTTATGATCTACTAAATCGTCATAATCTACATCTCTTATTTGCTTGTGTAGTTTAATTCGGCAATATTTTTCATTTTCACCTTCCGGAAAATCAATAACTTCTATTTCATCGTTCATGCTTAGTTTAATCGGAAATTTTAAACTTAGCTTGCCTCCTTTTGTGAATTTTAGAAATTTTTTGGTGTCCGCAACATCATCTTTATCTCCTTCTTTTCCTTTTAAAAAGTCAGACGGGTCTTTATCGGTAAATATTTCGATGTGTGCTGTTCGGTAGTTTATGTTTTTTATACAGCCATACATGCCTGAGAAACCAATAATTTCACCTGCTTTTACAGGGATATTACAGTTTTTTTCGGTAATTATTTTATCAAGTTTATCTTGTTCTAAATTTAATACAAAGCCGTCTTTGGTACAACTCTTAGCATAAATAAAACCTTTCTGATCTTTACCGTTAAGAGTCTTTATTTCGTAGTATCCTTTATTTTCTTTAACAATAGTGCATTTAGAATTGTTAGGAACTTGCATCACCACATTATTATCGTCTTTCCAGTTGGGGGCACTTCGCAAATTTTCATAATCCCAACATTTTCCTTCCTCTTTATCGCCAATAACCTTATAAGTCTCGTTGGTGAGTTTTTCTATTTGGTCGATGCTTAAATCTACATACAAATCGGAATATACCATGCCTGAATCGGGATCGGTAAAAATCACCTTTTTAAATTCGGTTTTTTTAGCCCAATGCTTGTCCTTACTATCAAAAATATCCGTATTGCTATTGGGAACAAGAATAGAACCAACAGGCAGAATCATTGAAAAAGATTTGGAAATACTCTTGTAAGCAGTAATTCCTTTGCCTTTACAAGCGAGTTTCCCTTTCACCTTATATTGTTGAGTCTTAAAAATATCGGGAATCTTCTTCATTTGTATGAGTTCGCTATGTGACATTAAGTGGTTGTATAGCGAGTAAAAAGTAAATTCACGTTTTTTAGGGCTTTTGTATTTATGTTGAATTAATACAAACCCATTGGAATATTTTATGCCTTCGGCTATTGCTGTATTTTCAGGATACAGATTGGGCATTCGATAAGCAATTACGGTGCCATCTGCAATGGCCTTAATAGGCGAATTGCTATTTTCACTTACATGAAGACCTCCATGCCAATTAAACAAACGGCCAATAGGGTAAAATCCTAGGGTATTGGCTTGACCTAATTTTGCTTTTGGATCTTTTATAGGTATTGGATATTCAAATTTCATTATTCTCCGTTTTTTAAACACTAAATTCATAATCGGGAAGGTGACCGTGCTTTAATGCTTCTTCTCTCGTCGTTTCCTGGTTAGCTTGCGCTTCCTGAAGGTTGGCTGGACTGCTATCGCCACGAACAATTTCTACCACGCTTGAAGCCAGCTTTTGAGCAATGCTAATTTCTGGAAAAGGAATTTCGCTGATTGGTAAGCTGGTTGTTGGACTTGGCATGGATGTACCAATTAAAACGTTTGGTTCGCCTGATATAATAATTCCTCCGTGTGCGGTCATATCACCCTGACAAACTACTGGCACTCCGTTGATGAGTACTGATGGGTTTCCTTGAGAAATAACATCGGGTGGTCCAACACAAACACACATGTCGCCCATAAGAGCGGCTGGTTTTCCGTTAATTAACACATTGGGTGATCCGGGACCTGCTATTGGTCCACCTACATGGGGCACAAGTCCACTGCACATCGGACATACGTGCATACTTCCTATTGTTGCAATTGGTTTTCCTGCCATATTATTTGTTATTTGGATTTTCAAAATCTGTTTCTGTACTTTATTTCAGAAAAAATGGAACTTATCCTCTAATTCCTCTACTAATCAGTAATAAATAAGATCAAAACAAGTAAACGAGGCGACTAAGGTAATTATTCTATTTTATATAACAAATTACGAGTAAAATAACTCCATAGATATATCAATAAAAATAATCACAGCAATACAATGTTAAAAGATGAAAAAAGTATCATAACACTCTTTTTATAAACAACTTAATTGCAATGCTGTAGAGCTTAAAAAGGAATTAAAACACAAAATATTTAATTGTATTGTGGTTTTTAGAAAGAGGCCACTTACTATAAGTTATTTTGAAGTATTTCAAATAAAAAAGGAGTCCGAAAAAAAATATCTTATCATAAAACTCACCGTAAAAATAACTGTTAACTTGCGTGAAGGATTGAAATGGAAACCCCACAGCATTGATTCAATATTCAGGAGAGGAGATAAATTGATAACAGTTTGTTGATGTAGGCATAAAACACTAAGATGAAAAGGCGAGGAGTTGTAATGGAAAGCCTGACCTGAAGCATTGAGGGGCACGCCCAAAAATTAAAATGCCGCTCCAAATGAATGAAACGGCATTAATTGATATTATCCAGCAAAGTGTGTAAGTGATATTTTGTTTATTTCTTAGATTTCTTCTTTCGGTTTCGTTTCTTATTTTCAATTGCCTTTTGGCGGCCTTTTGAACCCGATGGAGTCTTTGAATTTTTAGCTGATTTCTTATGAAAGGCACCACTGGATAAATCCAAACGGATGGTGTTTTTAATTTTAATATTTCGGGTTTGTATTTTTTCATCTTCAAGCAATTGGCTTGTAAATACAACTTCGATAGGAACAACTCCTATCTCAACAGGCTTTTTAATTAAAGCTTCTACCTGTTCCATCAACTCCTCTTCGCCTTTATTTACAAAGCTAATGGCAGTACCATCTCTTTCGGCACGTCCGGTACGACCTACACGGTGAACATACTCAACGTAGTTGCTCGGAATGTCGAAGTTGATCACGTGGCTGATGTTATCAATATCGATACCACGGGCAGCAACATCAGAGGCAATCAATACTCTTGATCTGCCTTCTTTAAAGTCGTTAAGTGCTTTAATCCTCGTGTTCTGTGCTTTGTTCGAGTGAATTACACTTAGGTCTTCGCCCAAAAATTCTTCCAAACGATCCACAATCCGATCGGCATTCTTCTTGGTCTCGGTAAATATCATCACCTTGTTAAATACCTCTTTGTCTTTTAAAAGGTGTTTAAGCAGAGCTATTTTACTAAGAATATTAGGAGCCTGGTATTGAATTTGATGAATGTTTTCAACGGTAGAAGCCTGTGGGGCAATTTCTATTCGCTCAGGACTTATAAGAAAATCATCAGCCAATTGAGCAACCGTATCCGAGAAAGTTGCCGAGAACAGTAGGTTCTGATGAACTTCAGGAATGATTTCGAAAATTGCTTTTAACTGAGGCATAAACCCCAAATCCATTAATTTATCAGCCTCATCAACAACAAGAGTTTTTATCAAGGTAAATTTCAGGATTCGGGTCATGTAGATATCCATTAAACGACCGGGAGTCGCCACAATGATATCAATACCAGCATACAATTTTTCTTTTTGAGTATTGATGTTCACTCCGCCATACACCCCAACGGCGCGCAGATTGATATAAGGAGACAGTAATTCAATTGTTTCAATAACCTGCAAAACCAATTCACGGGTAGGAACAACGATTAATGCTCTTGGATCAAATCCTTGTGCGTAGTTTAATTTCATTAAAATCGGCATCAAATAGGCCAGGGTTTTACCCGTTCCTGTTTGGGCAATCCCAATTACATCTTTGCCTGCACGAATAGGGGAAAATACCTTCTCTTGTATTTCTGTTGGTTTCTCGAATCCCGCCTCGTCAAGCGCCATTCTAATCTGTTTGCTTATTTTGATGTCGTCAAATGAAATCATTACCATGGTATTTGAAAATTTGTGCAAAAATAGGCAAATAAACCGACATTAGCGATCTTTCATTGTTTATCGTCCTTATTTGTATAGCTGTTCAATGCTTTAAATCAGCTCCATATTTGTTGAATCTCATTTTTTAATGCCGAAATTGCTGTTGCGATAGCCGGTTTTTGCAGTTGCATGTGTGTTTCAATAATCGCTTTGCACAAAACAATTGAAGAATCTTCAGTTGCCGTTTGCGCGGCCTCAGTATTAATTAATCGAATTGTACTGTCTTTTGCATTTTTTAACAGCATCCACGATTCATCGGTAACATACAGTTGCTGTGCAAGATTGTGCTCGTATTCAGTACGAATAGCAAGAATCAATTTTTGCTGCAATTGTAAATTTGTTAACCCGCTTGTATTTTCTCTAACAATTAATGATTCGGGATGAATACGTTCCAGAAAAATAATTAACCGTTCGCAGGCCTGAAGTCTTATTGGAGTGGTTTGTTTTTGATTCTTCAGTAAAAGCTGATGTTTAATTTTGCGCTGTTCATGCTTTAAAAATTGCTTTATCAGCAGATAAGCAGTGGCAAAAACAACCAATGATGGCAGGATATACTTACTAATTTCAAGAATGTCTTTCATTTTAATAGTTTCTTTATATTTTTCGATAGTTATGGATTCCCTATGTATTTAAAAACTGTATCTTTATCCACTGAAATGATAATTCGAAGATAAACTAATCGCACCGTTTATTTTAATTATCAAGGGGGAAAACAACAACAAACACAAAAGTATTAAGCAATTTACTAAATCCCTAAATTAATTTAGAATGTTGAAAGTTTCAGATCGAATTGCAGGAATGGAAGTGTCTCCAACTCTTGCGATGTCTCAAAAAAGTAGAGAAATGAAAGCTCTCGGAATTGATGTTATCAATCTGAGTGTAGGTGAACCAGATTTTGATACTCCTGACCACATTAAAAAGGCAGCACAAAAGGCTATTGATGATAATTATTCTCATTATTCGCCGGTTCCTGGTTATGTTGAATTGCGTAAGGCAGTGGCAGGTAAGCTAAAACGGGAAAATGATTTGGAATACACCGTTGATCAGATTGTTGTTTCAAATGGAGCAAAACAATCTATTACCAACGTTATTTTGAGTATCATCAATAAAGGAGATGAAGTAATTATTCCTTCGCCTTATTGGGTAAGTTACAGCGAAATTGTAAAGTTAGCTGAAGGAGTTAATGTTTTTGTATATGCACCAATCGAGCAGGATTTTAAAATTACTCCTGAGCAATTGGAAGCAGCGATTACTCCAAGAACAAAGGCCTTTTTATTCAGTTCACCAAGTAATCCAACCGGAAGTTTGTATTCTAAAGATGAGCTAAGAGCATTGGCTGACGTTTTTGTGAAATATCCGGATATTACGATTCTTTCAGATGAAATATATGAGCACATCAATTACGTTGGTGCTCACGAAAGTATTGCCCAGTTTGCAGCTATTTTTGACCGCGTAGTGGTGATTAATGGTGTTTCTAAAGGTTATGCCATGACAGGATGGAGGATTGGCTACATTGCTGCTCCGTTATGGATTGCAAAAGCTTGTAACAAATTACAGGGACAGATGACATCAGGTGCATCTTCAATTGCTCAAATTGCCTCTGTTGCCGCTTTGGATGGCGATCAGTCAACAACCGTTGCCATGCGAGAAGCATTTCACAAAAGAAGAGATTTAGCTTTGGAACAAATACGAAAAGTTCCTGGTTTCGAAACCCGTGAACCCAATGGTGCATTTTATCTGTTTCCTAAAGTTTCTCAATTATTTGGGAAGGCAAATGGAAGTTATACCATTAACAATTCTACAGATTTAAGTTTGTTTTTGTTGGAAGATGCTAATGTAGCAACAGTAACCGGTGAGGCATTCGGATCTCCTGAATGTTTGCGATTGTCTTATGCCACCAGCGAAGAGCAAATGGCAGAAGCTATCAGTCGAATAAAAGCATCGGTTGAGAAACTGAAATAATCAATCGAATTATATAGTTGAATGGCTGTCTTATACAAATGAGACAGCCATTTTTTGTTGGAAGATGCTGTTTTGAGTAAGTGAAGAGGTGTAGTTGTTTGTCTTATTAATGAAAAGGATCAATTCTAAAAAGGACATCATGAAAACTAAACTCTTTTTATTATCTGTCATTGTTTTGTTGGCGAATCAATCTTTCGCTCAGTATACTTACGAAAAACCCGTAGAGAAATATTCTTCTGATATCGATCACATTTCAAAATTTGAAGTTGGTTTTCATTATGGTCCGGCATGGACATCCGGTGATGTGAAAGAATTCTCAAAATCGGGATCTGCTTTTAGCTTAAACTTAGGTTCTTATGATGGAATGGTGTATTGGGGAACTGAATTTACGGTTACCTTTTGGCGAGATTACTATGATATTGGCTATGCTGATGAAATAAATTTTAAAGAGACCAATTTTTTATGGTTGATGAATGCAAAATTATTTCTGGGTGAAGGGAAAGTGAAACCTTATATTGGATTGGGAACCGATTTAATTACAATAGCATTGGGGATTATTGATCCGGAAGATGAAGATGATTGTGATTATTCCTATTGTAATGATAATCATTACAGGGATTACAATGCGTGGCTGGTTCCTTCCTTTGGTGTTAGATGGGAAATGGGACCGGATATTAGTGGCAATATTGGTTTTAGCGCAAACTTATCCCGCAATTATGATTTTATTCGTCTTCAGTTGGGGATTGTTTTCTAATCGCTGCGCTCAGACAACTTTTTGTTCTTAACGCATTCTTCACTATACGGGTCCCGGTCTCCGGACTCAATTTCGAACTCCACATTTAATCAGGCGATACTTTATAGAATATATATTTTAATTAAATGACACAAAAAAACTCCCCCGAATGCGGAGGAGTTCATTATATCGAGTACTAATTTTCTATTTGTAAAGTTCTTTTAAACGGCTTGCCATTCCTTCAGCCAAAGCTTCGCACAAATCGAAATCTTCGCTGTTAGGAGCGCAAAGAGCTTCTGGTGTTGCTTCAATAGTTTCCCATTTAATTTCTTCGGCAAATTTGTTCAGGCGTTTTAAGCCGCCACCACCCCAGGATTTGGAGCCGAACACACCCAAAACATGATCCTTAATGGCCATGTGCTCCAATTCATTAATCAGAGTTTCCATGGTTGGGAAAACATCACCATTATAAGCACAGCTGCCTAAAATTACACCGCGGTATTTAAAAATATCATTGATGATATAAGATGGATGTGTTTTTGAAGAATCGTGAATACGAACTTTCTTAATTCCTTTTTTAACCAATTGGCGGGCAATATTATCAGCCATTTTCTCTGTGTTTCCGTACATCGAAGAATATACAATAACACAACCTTCATCGGTTTTATACTGACTCCATTTGTCGTATTTGGCAACAATATCAGCTACGTGACTTCTCCAGATTGGTCCGTGGGTTGCACAAATCATTTTAATTTCCAACCCACCTAATTTCTTCAATGCATTTTGGGTTGGGCGACCATACTTTCCAACAATATTGGAATAGTAACGGCTGATTTCTTCATCCAAATAATCCAAATCCAACTCATCATCGAAAATACCACCATCCAAAGTTCCGAAAGCACCAAAAGCATCTCCTGAAAATAAAATTCCTTGTGTGGATTCAAAAGTAACCATGGTCTCCGGCCAATGCAGCATCGGAACCATATAGAAGTTTAATTTGTGTTCTCCCAAGTCAATTTGATCACCTTCCTGAACTTCAAAAAGATTTTCTTTGATTCCATAGAAACGCTCCAACATCGGAAATGTCTTCTTGTTTCCTACTATTTTCATTTCAGGATAACGTTCAACCAAAGAACGGATAGAGCCTGAATGATCAGGTTCCATATGGTTAATGATTAAATAATCTGCTTTTCGACCATCCAATACCTCAGTAATGTTATCCAAATATTCATCCATAGTACCTTTTTCAACAGTATCTACAATGGCTGTTTTTTCATCAACGATAACATAGGAATTGTAAGCTACACCTTTTGGCAACGGCCAGTAGTTTTCAAATAAATGAGTGCTTCGGTCATTTGTTCCTACCCAGAAAATTTTGTCAGTAATGTTGTTTCTATTGTGCATTCTTTATGATTTTGTCGATTTTGCATATTCAGACCTTTCTATCTCATTGAAGCAACTACTGTCGCGACAAAAATGAGTTTGAGATCTTCGGAACTCTGATTTGGATCAAAAAATCAGATCACTTTGTTTACAGCCCACAAAATTAAGAATATTTTTATTTTCGAAATGCTTCTACAACATCTTCTTTTAATTTTCTTACCTATTGCTGTAAAAGTCTGATGAGTTGTTGCTTATTTAGGATTTTTATTTCTCTTCTGTTGGTTTCAATTAAGCCTTCCTGTTCCATTTCTTTTAAACTTCGGGCAAAAGAAGGACGTGTAACGCCAAAAAACTGAGCCATTTCTGCCTGAGATTTTGGTAAAGTAATTTCAGTTTTATCGGGGGCAGCCAGTTTTAAAAGGTAGTTTGCTAACTTTCCTTTTATCGTTTTAAAATTTAAAAACATCAGTTTGTTGGCTAAAAACTGACTTCTATTCGATATAGAATTTAAGTAATTGGTCAGAAATACTTTATTTTTTTGAAACATTTCAATTACTGAGTTTTTGGACAGGTAGAAAACTTCCACTTCATCATTTGCAGTTACATTTACCGGAAATTGATTTCTCCGTCCGAATAAAAATGCAGACGCAATAGGATAGGGAGCCATAATATCCTCAATCTTAATGCTTTTTCCTGATGGATCGAGCATTTCGCCTTTTACACTGCCTTTTAAAACAATCATCAGATTTTCGCATTTATCTTCCCGAAAAGCAAGCATGTCACCTTTCGAAAATTTCTTAATCTGATACTGTGAGTCGACCAGCAAATTTTCCATCTCGTCAGGAGAAATTCCTCTGAAAACGGGTGATTGTGATAGTTGTTGAAATAGCATTTTTCTTATGAGGTTTTAAATTACTCTCAATATTAGGTGTTTCTTTGCAGTTTGCAAAGAATAAGGGATGAATTGGTCTTAATTTTTGTATGTCTTTTAATGATTCAATTGAATAAGAAGGTTTTTAGACTAATTTCAGAAGATTTCGTTTAAAACTAATAACTGAAATAGAGGTGAGAACGATACCAATACCCATCAAGACTAACATTTTTGGATAGATTTCTGATAAAGGAAGTTGTCTCCAGAAAATATCGAAAAAGCCTTCTATTGCCCAATAGTTTACAGAAACAACAGCTAGTTTGTGCATGATTTCGGGCATGAAAACAAGCGGCATCATACTTCCTCCCAGTGCAGATATAACCAGTATTATCAAGGTCGATAAGCTTTCCACCTGCTTTCTGCTTTTGCAGATAGTAGCCATGAAAATCCCAAAACTGGTACAGGCAATTGCTGCCGATAAAATCATAAGGAGTAAGGCTGGCAGATTAATAAATATGTCCAAGCCTAAGGCAAGCCATGAATACAAAAACATGACTGTTAGTTGTAACACGGCCATAAAAAGTGTCGACAGCATTTTGCCGTAAAGGATACTGGATGGAGAAATAGGAGATACCAATAACCGGCGAAAGGTTCCGTCTTCTTTTTCTTTTAGTAAGGAAGCACCACTTCCCGATACGCTAAAAAGCAACATCATAATTGCTGTGCCTGCAATGGCCTGCACCAATCCCAGATTACCATTTTTTTCTTCACTAACAATTGCAGTCATTGGCAGGTTCGACTTTTTTTCCATTTCTTTTGAATCATCCGAATTATCGAAATCAGTAAACTGCTCTTCAACCTGTGCCTGAATATCCAGAAGTTCTGCATCTGACAGATCTGGATTTTTTTCTTTGATCCAGGTGTTGACTTTTCCTTTGATTCCTTTTTTCATTGTGATACCAAATAAATTAGACCACAATGCCTGTTGCAGTAAACCCATTTCAATTTCCTTGGCTTCATCGTAAAATAATTCCATAGGGGCTTTGTTTCCTGCTTCCACAGAATCCTGAAATCCTTTATACAGAACCAATACTGCAGTGTTTTTACCTTTTTTGATTAGATCGGAAGCTTCCCCGTAGCTTTTGGAAAAAAGCTGCATTCCATCCTGATCGTTCAAAGTTTTAAATACTTCTTTTGACAGTTCAGTATTGTCCTGATCAGTAAACAGAAGAGAAATTGGACGTGATTTTTCTTTTTTCCCTATTCCTCCATACATCAATGCAAAAAGTGTAATTAATACGATAGGCAGTAAT
The DNA here is from genome assembly GCF_002843385.1 of Labilibaculum manganireducens. GTDB lineage: Bacteria > Bacteroidota > Bacteroidia > Bacteroidales > Marinifilaceae > Labilibaculum > Labilibaculum manganireducens. The sequence goes on along the minus strand of NZ_MVDE01000048.1, from coordinate 7,095 downwards.
AGCGAAAGTAAAACTGCTGTGCGGTCTTTAAAATATTGTCGAATGCCTTTAAATGCTATTGTGAACATGATTTTTTCAGTTTAAATCGAATGGAAGATCATTAAATTGGTAATGGATATGCACTATTTAATCGCGTAAGGATTTTCCTGTTAATTCAAGGAAGATACTCTCCAGACTTAAACTTTTTACCTGAAGATTTTCCAAGTGCAGATTTGCATTTGTACACATTTGAATTAAAATGGGCAAATCGGTATTGGCCTGTGAAGTTGACAGTACCATCTGATTCTCATGAATTAGAAGTTGGCCATTAAAATGATTATTGATATTTGAGAGGTCAGTTTTTTGAACATTTGTAAACCTTACACGAATTTCCTCATTGATTTTAGATGATTTTTTAAGTTCTTCGAGACGACCTTCAGCAATAATTTTCCCTTCATCAATAATGCCGATTCTGTCGCATAGACGTTCGGCTTCTTCCATATAATGTGTAGTGTAAATCATTGTCAGTCCACGGGAATGGAGTTCTTGAATGACTTCAAAAATAAGATTTCTGCTTTGCGGATCAATCCCGACCGTTGGTTCATCCATAAAAACGATCTTTGGATCGTGAAGAAGAGCTGCTGCAATATTAATTCTTCTTTTCATTCCACCCGAATAGGTTTTTATTTTGTGGTTTTTCCGATCCGATAAACCCATAAAATCTAATAGTTCTTCCGTTTTTGATTGCAGTTCTTTGCCTTTTATGCCATATAAAGTTCCCCAGAATTTCAAATTCTCTAAGGCTGTCAAATCTTCGTAAAGAGCTATTTCCTGAGGAACAACACCAATCATTTTTTTAGATTCAGTCAGGTTTTGGTAAAGCGATTTTCCCTGATAAAGGATTTCGCCGCTATCTGGCTTTAGCAGTGAACTTAAAATGCTGATTGTTGTTGTTTTTCCGGCTCCGTTTGGCCCGAGCAGGCCGTATAATTCGCCTTCCTGAACAGCAAGAGAAATATTGTTTAATGCATTAACTTCTTTGAAGGATTTACTTAGGTTTTTAGCAACAAGCATGGGTAGAGTTGTTTTTAGTTTGTGACAACTCTAAATTTACACAACTTATATGACAAACAGAAGATGATTTTGCTGTTAGTTAGCGGAGTAAGGCTACATTTCCTTTTTTCATGACTGTTTTTCCATCCAAAAAAGTCACTTCCAGAACATAAACATAAACATCAATATCCTGCATCTGTCCTTTGAAAAATCCATCCCATCCGCTATTGATATTTGTGGTTTCGAAAAGTTTTTGTCCCAATCGGTTGTAAATTATCAGGGTAACTTCTTTCACATCCTCACCTCTTACAAATAGTTTGTCGTTGTGACCGTCGCCATTCGGAGAGAATGCTTTTGGTAAACCAACATATGGATAGTTCTCGAGAAAGCCTACATCTATTGTATCACTGGCAGTACAATTTGAGTCGGTGGTAACTTCCACCCAATATTTTCCTTCGGTTTGAACGGTAATTTTTCGGGTAATATCTCCGGTTACCCATTTGTAAAAGCAGTTTGGAGTACCTGCATCCAAAACAATTTTTTTATCTGCATAACTCTTCAGATCCTGTCCTAAATCAATTTTCGGAGTAGGCAATAAATTAATCTCCAAACAATCCGATTCTGTATTGCCGTTAGCGTCTGTCACTTCCAGACAGTAATGGCCGTTTTCTTTTAAATAGATTTCAGGTGTTTTGTTTGCAAATCCGAGCCAATTGTATTGCAATGGATAAACCGGATTTCCTTCAATTACAGGATTGATTAATATTGAATCGCCCGAACAAATTGAATAATCTTCACCCAAAAACACACCGAATTTCTCACCTTTTCTGTGGTGTATGTATAAAGTGTCCTTATTTAAACAACCGTTATGATCTTTTACTTCAACAACAAAAACACCACCACTGTTTACATTTATGCTTTGAGTGTTTTCGCCTGTATTCCAAATAAATTCAGAGCCCTCATTGCCGGCATCTAAAACAGCACTTTCTCCATCCCACAAAGTAATATCTGTGCCCAAATCTATTATTGGGTTTGGATGATAGATTACTTTTGTGTTTGCTGTCTGCTGAAAACCATCCGGATCGGTAATTTTTATCCAATAGTCTCCGGCTTTATCGATATCAATTGAAGAATCTGATGAGCCATTTTTCCAAAGATATCTATACTTCTGATCAATTGATAAACTTGGTTCCAAATTCATTTTTTGATTGCCGCATAACTGAATCACTTCCGGCAGATTTATTTCAAAAAGTTCTGATTTCATTTTAGCCGAAAATGATTTTGCAGAAGAACAACCATTACCGGATGTTACTGTAACAGAATATTTGCCTGATTCCGAAATGTTAAGTTCTGAATCTGTCGAGCCATCTGACCATAAATAAGTGGATCCTTTTTCGAAAATATCAAGAATAGGATTTTCATCATCTATTACCACATGATCTTCAATGTTTACAACAGGTGATTTTTGAGTTGAAACTTCTATTTTGGATTTTACAACTTGGTTGTCATTTAGGTCAGTAACAGTAAGGTTATAGGTTCCTTCTTTATCTACGCTAATTTCTTTTGTATTTTCACCGGTGCTCCACAGATAGGAATAATCAGAAGGCAAATCAATAATTGGTGTGAGTACGAGGCTTTGACCTTCGCATAGATTGTTGTTATCACCGAAAGTAACCTGAAAACTTTTCACTACTTCAAGGCCTGCAAAAATTGTATCACTGTTACAGCCAAATGCATCTGTTTCTATCAATTTAAAATAGTTTGATGCTTCGTGATCCGGCCATTTAATTTTTAATTCAATTTCTTGTTTATGATCCTCAATTTTACTTTCATTTTTCAGTATTGCAGCGCCCTCGGGCACCCAAACAGAATAGCTTGAGTTTTTCCCAATTTTAGCGGCATATTTTTGCGAAGTATTGATTTTTACTTTTGGGTGATAATCCTCAATTTCAGGAGTTGCCAATGGCATCACCTGCACTGTTGCAGATTTGTATTTTTCAGGAATAACAAGCGGGGATAAGTCTTCAAGCCATGCTTCCTTTAATTCGATGGTATAGTTTTTTACGTGCCCCGAAGTGTTCTTAAAAAAGAGAGACATGTTGTACTCTGAAAAATCGATGCCTTCATTACCATTAAGAATCATGGCAGGACTGTTGTTAACAGAAAAGCTTACAAACCACTTTTTATTTTTTGGTCCTTTTAAAAGAAGTTGTATTTCCTGCATGGGCAGCACAGTACCATTGGTTGCCGAGCAATACATGATCTGATAATCGGAATTGATACGAACTGTATCGTTTTGAGAAAACCCTGAAACAGCTGAGAACAACAATAGTAAAACGAAACTGGTTTTTATGGATAGATGCGTTAGTTTGGCTTTGTATCTGCTCATCATCTTCTTTTTTTATGGAATTAGAACTTAAACGAATCAATTTTGACTGATGTAAATATAGTCTAAAATAGTCAAGAGGCTAATTTTAGTCAGCAAAAATGAGCCGTTAATCATTTTTATAAATCGTTTCGTCACGTATTTTACGTTTAGATGTCATTTTTTGTTCAGTTTTTCGGCATCTATTTTTTAGATGTGTAACATCGGTTACAGTTTTCTGAATGGATCGGTTATACATTTGTATCAGGAAATCATTTAAATTCTGTTTCGAAATGAAGAATCAATATTTTAAGACCACGGATAGTTTGCTTGATATTTGTACTAAGTACCCTGAAACAATTAAAATTTTTGTTTCAAATGGATTCAGACAATTAGAGGATGAGGCGAAGAGAGCAATTTTTGGTAAATCTCTTTCTTTGGAATTGGCTTTAAAAATGAAGAAGCTAAATGTGGACACGTTTTCTGAATTATTGATAGAAGGAATCGATTTAAACAGAAATCAGGTTGATGGTGATCTGAATCAGAACAGTAAAGTGCAAAAGGCGGACTCGATACACGTGCAGGGTTTGTTGCCTTGTCCGGTTCGAATTCCTTTGGTAGAAGGGATTGATGCTTTTATTGAGGAATACGAAAAAAATCATGAAAATGAAATCGTTTATGATTTAAAGGCTGCTTCAATGGGATTGGATTGGTTAATCGATGATGTGATTAATCAGGAAAACACGGATAATTTAGCAGATGTATTTATTTCAGCAGGTTTCGATTTATTCTTTGATGATAAATTGATGGGAAAGTTTAAAAAACAAGGTGTTTTTAAAGACAGTACTGGTTTTGAGCGTTTGAACAAAGATTTTGATAACGATGAGATTTGTTTGAAAGATCCGGAAGGGCACTATTCAATGATTGGTGTTGTACCTGCAGTTTTTTTGGTAAATACAGCCGAATTAGGAGATCGTCCTATTCCACGTACATGGTCAGATATTTTTAAACCGGAATTTAAGCGCAGTGTAAGCTTGCCAATCAGCGATTTCGATTTGTTCAATTCAATGTTGCTGCACATTTACAAGGCATACGGCGAAGAAGGAGTAAAAGGTTTGGGTGCATGTTTGCTGGAGAGTATGCATCCGGCTCAAATGGTAAAATCTCATACCAAAAAGAACGTGCGGCCAGCAATTACAATTATGCCTTACTTTTTTACTAAGATGGTAAAAGTGGGAGGTCCAATGATTGCTGTTTGGCCGGAAGACGGAGCAATTATCAGTCCTATTTTCATGCTAAGCAAGAAGGATGAATTGGAGAAAACGCAGCCTGTTATTGATTTCTTTGCCTCGAAAGCGGTAGGAGAGATTCTTTCGCATCAAGGTTTGTTTCCAAGTATTAATCCTGAAGTGGATAACCGATTACCTGCAGAGAATAAATTTATGTGGTTGGGTTGGGATTACATTAACAGTAATGATATTGGTGCTTTAATAAAGAAATGTGAGCGCATTTTTAATAAGTCTATACAGGACGAATCGTTTGCAAATTTAGGGCCGTTAAACTATGTGCCACAGAAGTAGTATTACTAAAATTACAGATTTTAAAATAATCAGATATGAACTTAGTTACAGTTTCAGGACCTCCATCATCAGGAAAAACAGCAGTGATTTTAAAAACCATAGATTCGCTGCAAAAGCGTGGATTAGAAGTTGGTGTGGTGAAATTTGACTGCCTTTATACCGATGATGATATTTTGTACGAAAAGGCAGGTATAAAAGTGAAAAAGGGATTGTCCGGTTCACTTTGTCCGGATCATTATTTTGTAAGCAATATTGAAGAGGTAACACAGTGGGGAATTAAGGAAGGATTGGATTTGCTAATCACGGAAAGTGCCGGTTTGTGCAACCGTTGTTCGCCATATGTGAAAAGTATTACGGCTGTTTGTGTTATCGATAATTTGAGTGGAATTAACACGCCAAAAAAAATTGGACCGATGTTGAAAAGTGCAGATATCGTGATTATCACAAAGGGCGACATTGTATCGCAGGCTGAAAGAGAAGTGTTTGCATCGAGAGTAAATTCTGTAAATCCGGGAGCAAGCATTATGCATGTAAATGGATTAACTGGTCAAGGTGCATACGAGTTAAGTACTTTGCTGTACGATGAGAAAGTTGAAGTTAAGACTTTAGTGGGGGAGAAATTGAGATTCTCAATGCCATCGGCTTTGTGTTCCTACTGTTTGGGCGAAACCCGAATTGGGGAAAGCTACCAAATGGGTAATGTTCGTAAGATTGATATGAGCGACAAGAAGGGCGAAAAGTAGAAAGGAAAAAGGAAAAAGTAGAAAGGAAAAAGTAGAAAGCACCAAGCTGAGTCCCCCTTCGCCTGTCGGCACTTCCCCTGAAAGGGAAGATATCGATTCGAAGATGCGAAAGCAAAATAAGGACTTGCTCCCTTTTTAAGGAGATCCCGATAGAGAGAGGCTTGTTGAAAGCGATATAACAATTACAAAAGCAGAAACATGATCACAGTTCAAGATATACAAAACCAAAGTATTGCCGGTTTATTTGAGCAATATCCTTTTCTTCCCGGATTTTTTGAGGAGAACACATTACAGGTTAATGAGCAGATTAACGAAAAGCTAATCGATTATCTGAAGTTTTTGGATGATGAGGAAGAGGCTGAGAACAGAGCCATTGATAAAGATCAGTTTTTGAATTCGATGACGATCTATATTTCTCAGATGCTCGAATTTTTGGGTGAAGATGAGGATGATGGAGTTCACAGTATTAGCATTCTTCCCGGAACCAATAAATCGGGCGAAGCCGAGCAGTTTGGTGAATTAAAAATCAGTAAAAGCGAGATTGTTTGTATTGTTGGACCCACCGGATCGGGAAAAAGCAGATTGCTTGCCGATATCGAGTGGGTAGCCCAAAAGGATACCCCAACTTCGCGAACCATTTTGGTGAACGAAGAAATGGGAGACCAAAAATGGCGGGTAAGTTCAGGACACAAATTGGTTGCTCAGCTATCGCAGAATATGAACTTTGTCATGGATCTATCGGTTTATGAGTTTTTGGAGCTGCATGCACAAAGCAGATTGGTTGAAGATATTGAAGGTGTTATTGCCAAGATTATAGAAGAAGCCAATAAGCTTGCGGGAGAAAAGTTTGAGTTAACTACTCCTATTACAAGTTTGAGTGGTGGACAATCGAGAGCCTTGATGATTGCTGATACTGCTATTCTAAGTAAGTCGCCGATTATTTTGATTGATGAAATTGAGAATGCCGGTATCGACCGCAAAAAAGCACTCGATTTACTGATTGGCGAAGAAAAGATTGTATTGATGGCAACTCACGACCCTATGTTGGCTTTAATGGGCGACAAGCGAATAGTAATCAAGAATGGTGGAATTCACAAAGTGATTGAAACCAGCGATGAAGAGAGAAAGTTGTTGGTTGATTTGGAACGTATGGATGCTGTGGTTCAAAACATGAGAACAAGACTTCGTAATGGTGAAATCATTAAAAAGGAAGACATTGGGTTTTAATTATAAATGATGAATTATTAATTACAATAGTTCGTTAAGTTTTATGCAGCTATTAAACCAAAATTATTGAGTTGCCTGACTTTTTCTTTATTTTTCTTCGTGTTTGGGTTTATCCCAAACACAATTAAAAATCTATCCATTAGTAATT
>NZ_MVDE01000047.1 GCF_002843385.1 Labilibaculum manganireducens | reverse complement strand
GTCATACTTAATAATTGCTTCGAAAACAAACATTAAGATACTGATTCTTAAGGGATTATCCAAACTTAAACACTGCTTATTCTTCTCATTTTCAACATTATAAGTCAAAACTTAACGAACTATTGTAAATAACAAACCGGATCCATTGGGTTCGGTTTTTTTTTGTGAACATACTTTCTGCATCATTAGGCGAGATTCCAATTTATAGATAAATCTGCACAGATAATGCCAGCTCAATCATGAACGAAGTGAAATTTAATGAGTAAATTTAGATCCTTACCTTCATAAGTCATCTGATCATTTTCCAACAATTGGGTATAATCGAGTTTGGTTAACTCTTCAATTCAATATTTAGCTCCTTATCAGGCTTACATGTAAATTCAGGTGGAAGTATCTAAAAATTGGGCAAAAAAAAACGGTTGAAGAATCTCAACTGGTTCAATATAATTTAATAAAATGAGTTAACCATTTTCAGAACTTTACTTTATAAACAGTTTCTTGTCTATAATGTATCCTTTCACAGCAAATCCCTCTTAAAATTACAACTGCTTTTGTTGCATAAAAAAAGTTGCTCAATCTTTTCAGATGAGCAACTTTTTATAATGTATATGTTTTTTGAAAAAATCTAGATTCCTGGAGTAGGCTCAGCTTCTAAAGCTTCAATAGAATTTTGTAATAAAGCTTTCACATATTTTGGATTGTGTACTCCTAAACTACGATCTTCTTCTAATCCAGCCCAGTTAAAGAATGCACGTGCCTGAACCATAGGATAAGTTCCAACAACAGGCTCATAAGCAGCATCAGCTTCAACCCAAACTACAACACCTAAGCGAACTAATTCGTCTCTTAGTGTTTCAAGTTGACCTTCAACAATTGATTGTACTCCTCCATAATTAAAATCTGTTTCAGTAACACCGTGACATGTATTACATGCTAAAAGAGATGGATTATATGTATGTCCACCTTGATCTTCATCATTATCAAATTCAGCCATATGACAACCAGTACAAGAAGCTTGAGCTAAGTGAGTAGCAGAACCAGCAGCAGGATAAGCAACAGAACCTTCAATTTCAGCAAAACCAACACCTGCAACAACATTTGCTTGTGCTCCGTGGTGAGGTCCGTAATGAGTACTGGTAATTTTGTATGTATCACCTGGTTTGTCAATAATAGGCTCAGCTCTTCTAGACTGATGACAATTCGCACATAAATTCGAATTTCCTCCTAAATCCATTGTTATTGCAGGATCGAATATTGGGTGTACAGGGTCTTTTAGTCTTAAAGCATAATCTTTTGCTTCAAATGATTCATGTAACCCATGACAGGTAGCACATTCCCATGCTGTTGGGTTTGTTATAGTTCCTGCAACAGTACCGGTATTGGCATACTGCACAAAACCTTGATGCGAATGACAGCGTGCACAAGAAGCATTTCCTCCGGCATAATCAACTGCATTGATACCACTGCTGTGAACAGACATAGCAAATTGTGCTTCAATAGTTGCTTTAGTATCTCCTGAGTGGCAGTCTAAACAAGTTGAATTTCCATCGGTTCCATCAATTCCATTTGTGCCATCAGCACCTGCTGGTCCCATAGGTCCTTCTTTTGTACAACCAGCTATTAACAGAGAAATTGCAAAAACTCCAATTCCTACAAATTGAAAAAATGAGCGAGTTTTTTTCATAATAAAAAATATAAGATTAAATTTAGTAGTTCCATTTTTGACACAAAGAGTACATCTCCTTATACTTTTTAAATATATATGAATGCAAATGCCTTATCAATAAATGGCTGGCGAGATTTATAAACTACAGGAAAGAGGTTTGTTTTGTTTAAAAAACGAGGAATTTGGTTTTTAAATCGACATTTATCATTCAAGGGGCGATTTTTATCGCCCAGACATACAACAATCTAATATACAGAACAATAACAGCAATCAATTGAACAAAAACAAGGAATTCATTTTGTTTCAGGCATAAAAAAATCAGCCGAAACTGATTTTTATTGATTATAAATTAAAATAAATTCTTCTAGTATTCTAATATTTCTGTCTCATTTCTCAAAATCATTCTACCATAATCACTAAGTGCACTTAGTACTTCTGCTCCAGGGTAGATAGTAACTGAGGCAATTTTTTCAACTCTTCCTCTTATTTCTTTCACCAATGTTTCATCTTTAGCCAAACCACCTGTTATAATTATAGCATCAACAGCTTCAGCGCCAAATACAGGATACATTGAACCTATTGATTTAGCTACTTGATAGGCCATTGCCGATAATACCTCCTTGGCTTTAGAATCACCTGCATCTCTCATCCTACAAACATCATATCCGCTGTGAGTATTAAAATAAGCATACAAACCACCTTCGCCTGTCTGCATTTTCATCATCTCTTCCTGAGTATATTTTCCTGAAAAACACATTTGAATCATCTCTCCCATAGGCAAACTTCCACTTCTAATCGGTGAAAACGGTCCATCACCATCGTATGCCTGATTTGAATCTACTACTCTCCCCTTTTTATGAGCTCCGATACTGATTCCTCCACCTAAGTGAGCAATAATCAGATTCAATTCTTCATATTTCTTATAAATACTCTGAGCATATTTTCTTGCACTCGTTTTCTGATCTAAAGCATGAAAAATAGAACGCTTTTTAAACTCAGGGCGACCTGTTATTCTTGCTATATCTTCTAATTCATCAACCACAACAGGGTCGGCAACAAAAGCTTCTGCACCATCAATTTGTTCCGAAATAGTATAGGCGAGTAATCCGCTAAGATTCACAACGTCATTGCCGAACTCACAATTCGAAAGGTCTTTAATCATTGCCTCATTAACGCGATAAACGCCCGATTTTACTGGCTTGATAAGTCCTCCTCTGCCAATAATGACTTTTATTTCATCAATAGAAATATCATTGGCCTTTAACTCATCCATAATCACCTTTGCCCGGAATTTTGTTTGATCGCAAAAGCATTTAAAATCACCAATCTCCTCTGGCTTATGGTTAATTTTCTTTAAAAAAACCGGAGAATTCATCCGATAAACAGCTATTCGTGTAAATTGCATTCGCGGATTTAAGGCAAGTATCAGTTCTCTACTCATAGTGTTAATATTAGTGTTGTTATATGATTTAAAATTGGAGACAATTGTGTCTGCTATTCGTCTTATACTCTATTTAGTTTGCATGCATTCCTTTGCGATAGGTCTCAACATCCAATATACCTTGAAATAACCAATCTTTGAATTTCAGATGTTCCTTCTCCAATTTGAAGAAGACGCTGATCGCGATAAAACCTTTCTACCGGATAATCTTTCATTAAACCATATCCACCATGAATTTGAACTGCTTCGTCGGCAACTTCCTTTGCAATTTCTGAACAATACAATTTAGCCATGGCTGCTTCTTTTCCATATTCCTTCCCCGTATCTTTCAACCAGCATGCTTTGTACAACAGGTTTCTCGCCAACTCAATTTTCAATGCCATATCAGCTAGTTTAAAAGAAATAGCTTGAAATTTCGAAAGTGTTTTTCCAAATTGTTTTCTCTCTTTTGCATATGCAAGAGCCAATTCATATGCACCCTGTGCACAGCCAAGTCCCATTGCTGCAATGGATAGCCTTCCTGAATCCAAAGTTTTTAACATCACCTTAGATCCCATACCACGCTTGCCCAATAAATTATCTTTTGGAATACAACAGTTATCAAAGAACATTTCTGAGGTATCCGAAGCCCTCCACATCATTTTCCCGTGCATGGCTTTGGATTTCCAACCCGGTGTTCCTTTTTCGACAATAAAGGTGGTAAATTCTTTCTCCTTACCCTTAATTTCGGTTACTGTCTGTACTGTAACACCCGAACATAAAGGAGTTGATCCATTTGTGATGAATATTTTCGATCCATTAATTACCCAACTATCACCTGTGTCTTTGGCATATGTTTTTGATCCCCGGGAATCGGAACCAGCGTCTGGTTCAGTTAATCCAAAAGCCCACAACTCTTTTCCGGAACAAAGTCCCGGCAGGTATTTTAATTTTTGCTCTTCACTGCCAAATTCATACAATGGACCTATTCCCAGCGAATTATGAGCGGCAAGTGTGGCTGCATGCGAGCCATCAACTCTTGCAATTTCCTCAACTGCAATTATATAAGACAGATAATCAGTATTGTGTCCTCCATATTTTTCAGGAAGTGTCATGCCAAACAATCCCATTTCACCCATTTTTAGGGTTAATTCAATAGAAAACTCCTCTTTCTCGTCCAATTCCTGAGCCAATGGCTTTATATCCCGTTCTGCAAAATCCCGAACAGCCTTTCTTATCGTATCATGTTCATCATTCAAATATGGAAACATATATATTTCTATTAGTAATTAATAATTCCGGAATGAAGAAATATGCCTGCAACTTCAATCCTTAGGCTTCCTCATTCACAAATATTAAGTTAGCAACTATCAATCATTTCGCAAATTCCATTCTAAATTTATTTTTGAAATTACTCAGATAAAATAGTGCCCAAGACATCCTCTGGAACCACAATCTCTTGATTCAGCAATGCCGATGCAAATGTTTTCCCCTGAGCATCAATCATTAAAGATTTTGTTCCTCCACCGTCCAGAGCTTCGTCCAATAAAAAATTTAATGCCAATAAATTGTCAATTTCGAATCTTGTGACTTTTCCTTTTGATAAGCCGAAAAACATATCAGTAATTCTTTCTGAAGTTAATTCCGTTTTTAAGAATTCATATACTGCTTTAGATCGAGCCAGTACACCAATATTTACGGTATCTCCTTTATCGCCGGAACGGGCCAGACAAATTTCCCGAAATGGAACAGCACACATTTTTACGCCTTCCTTTTTTTTCACTTTCTCCTGATAAGAATTCGATGATTGTACAGTTATTATTTCCTGTTCATTTCCTAAAACAGAAGGTATTTCTGATGTTTCTTTAATCTCTCCATCTTCATTTAAAACATATACTATTGAAGAAATACATGTTTTTGGGATTAAAGTAGGCCAATATGTAATTACCTGCTGCATTCTTGCCCTGCCACCTGTTACGGCAACTCCCGGAGGTCCGCTTAAAATCAGCGGAGCAATACTCATGGAAAAGTCTTTGATTTTTGATACATCAGTATCATAAACAGATAAGCGCAGTAATATTTCATTGGGATCAATATCTTCAGCCAAATGTTGATGACAGGCATTGTATCCGACAAATTCAGTATTTTTCTTTAGATAAGTATGCTTTAAACGCTCCCAAAATATTTTTTCAAACTCTTGTGCTTTAATTAAAACTTTTCCTCCGCTGATAACAATCGAGCTGGTTGCTTTATATCCATCTTCAAACGCCATCGAAACTTTTAAATACGGCGTAGATGGATGACCTTTTGCATTCTTCACCAACACTCTATTTTCACCTTGCTTTTCCAGCACTAATTGACTAAAATCGGCAACAACATCGGGACTGATATATTGAGCCGGATTACCCATTTCGTATACCAATTGCTCGCGAATTGTATTAATACTAATTAAACCGCCTGTATTCTCATGTTTATAGACAGTAAACTCACCATTTTTATTCATTTCAACAATCGGATATCCCATGTTATCCCAGCGTTTTACTTTTTGCCAATCGGTAAAATTTCCTCCCGTTGATTGCGCTCCACATTCGATAATATGACCAGCCACCAAACCTGCCGCCAATTTATCCCAATCATCCAGTTTCCAGCCCAATTCATAGATCATTGGCGCCATGGTAACAGAGGTATCGGTGACCCTACCAGCCAATATTAAATCAGCTCTGCTTTCCAAAGCTTTTAATAAAGGTGGTACACCCAAATAAATATTCGCACTTTGTATGTTCTCGAAGATATCCTTAAAATCATCTCCGGTATCCATGTTCTTAAAATTAGCTTTGGAAGGATAAAATTCATCTATCCGTTCAATGATATTATCACCTTCAACTACTGCTATTTTAATTGAAATCCCTTTCTTTTTGAGTTCCGTGAGAATTTTACGGGCACAACCGATTGGATTAATTCCTCCGGCATTTGTAATCATTCTAACACCTTTCTCTTTCATCAAGTCAGCCACATCCACAATCTGATCCACAAAATCAGTGACATAGCCTAATGATTCGTCTTTTAACTGTTGTTTACGAAGAATACTCATCGTTACTTCTGCTAAAAAATCAGAAGATATGTAATCCACATCTCCACCTTCCAACTGTCTTCTTAGTACTCCAAGGTCATCGCCCCAGAAACCACCGGCATTTGCAATTCTGATTTTATCCTTCATATTTTTTGATTTGGCGTTAAATTCAAAATAATATATACTTAGTTTTCAGGTCAATATATAACCTGATCGGTTTAATCCATCATTAACTTTATCATTTCTGTTCTATTCTTAACCTGATCTCCTTCAGAAACTAATACGTTCTCAACTTTCCCGTGAAACGGAGCCAAAATACTGTTCTCCATTTTCATTGCTTCCACAATAATCAAGACATCTCCTTTAGCCACCTTCTGTCCCTTATTAACTTCAATTTTCACAACTCTGCCCGGCATCGGCGATAAAATACTTCCATCAGATTCCTTCCGATCAGAACCCCCAACATCTGCTATATTGGATTGAATCTCCGACCATCTCATCAGTTCACGAACAATCCCCTGACAACTCACAAAGCTCTTTCCTTCAGCATTTTTCGATTGATAAAACAGATATCTGACGCTATTAAACTCCAGCATCAATTGACTATCTTCAATATTCACATTTTCAACAACATAAAATGCACCACTAATTCTTATTTTATATGGATTTATACTGATTATTTCAATATCAAGTACTTCTTTATCTACAATTCTAAGTTTTATTCCCTGCTGTCTCCAATAACCAATTTCTTCCCAAATTGAATTGACCTTCTTCCTTTTCAATTCAAACAAAGCGAAACTGATTTGGAAAAGAGCAGCAGGTATTTCAAGTTTATCTTCCTGCATTTTTCGCATCAACTCATCATTATGGTTCTGACAAAAATGTGTTGAAATTTTATTTTGGTTGAAATGATCAGTATTCAACAATGTATGCAAATACATGATGTTATTCTTAATTCCATGTATCTCGTAATTGTGCAAGGCATGATGCAATCCTTCAATGGCCAGATCCCTGTTTTCGTCCCATACAACTAATTTCGCAACCATTGGATCGTAATCGGAATGAATTGTGCATGACCCAACTATAGCAGAATCCAGACGCAACCGACCATCAAACAATTTTGGTGCTTTGTAAAAACTAATTTCTCCAGGAGATGGGATAAACTCATTTTCAGGATCTTCCGCATAAACTCTGGCTTCAATGGCGTGACCTTTCATATGAATATCTTCCTGTCTCAACTTTAGCTTTCGCCCTGAGGCTATCAACAATTGTTTTTCCACCAAATCAATTCCTGTAATCATTTCCGTAACGGGATGTTCCACCTGAATTCTGGTGTTCATTTCCAGAAAGTAGTAATTCAAATCCTCATCAACCAAAAATTCAACTGTTCCTGCATTGGTGTAGTTCATTTCCTGAGCCAAAAAAACAGCCATATTGCCCATTTCCTTCCTCAATTCATGCGTTAAAGTTGGCGAAGGAGCTTCCTCAATCACTTTTTGAAAGCGTCGCTGTATCGAGCATTCCCGCTCAAATAAATGTACCACATTTCCATGCTGATCAGCTAAAATCTGAACTTCAATATGCCGCGGATTTTGTATGTATCTTTCGATTAAAACGGTGCCATCGCCAAAATAGCTTGTTGCTTCGCGCGATGTCGACTCCAAAGCAGCTTGCAAGTCTTCTTCTTTATGAACGATCCGCATTCCCTTGCCACCGCCACCTGCAGCAGCTTTAATCAAGAGTGGAAACTGCATTTTTCCCGCTTCTTCTATCAATTTCACTGAGTCTCCAACAACACCTTCCAAAACCGGAACTCCTATGGTTTTGGCAAATTCACGTGCATTTACCTTATTCCCCATTAACAGAATAGCATCAGCATCAGGACCAATAAAATCAATTCCATTATCGACACATAATTGAGAAAAAACAGCATTTTCAGCTAAAAATCCATAGCCCGGATGAATAGCATCCGCTTTTGCTTTTCGTGCAATTTCAATAATCTGATTTAAATTCAGATATGTTTCCTGTAAATTATTTCCCCTTAAAGGATATGCCTCGTCGGCCTGCAAAACATGCTCTGCCTGCCGATCGAGTTCAGAATATAAGGCAATGGTATGTATGCCCAAATCTTTTGCTGTTCGCATGATTCTAAGGGCAATTTCGCCACGATTCGCTATTAATAGTCTTTTGTAGTACATTCTAATTCAATTAGTAATTACGAATTATTAATTCTCAATTACCCAGTTAGGTTTCCGTTTCTCTAAAAATGAATTCATTCCTTCCTGACCTTCCGCCGATTGACGTAATTCAGCAATCATTTTAGCTGTATTTTCCATTGCTTCTTCATGATTCCATACATTCTCAACATCGTAAAGCAATTGCTTGCAAGTAGAAACTGCAATAGGTCCACTCGATTTTAGCTTTGATATCAGATCCTCTAATTTTTCTCTTAGCTTCTTTTCACCAAACGACCAATTTACCAAACCCGCTTCCTGCGCCTCTTTCCCATTAAATCTCATTCCGGTAAGCATCAACTCTTTCGATTTGAATTCACCAACCCGTTTCATCACGTAAGGAGAAATACAAGCCGGAACAATGCCGATTTTCACTTCGCTTAATGAGAAAACGGTATTCTTATGTGCCAGAACAAAATCGCAGGCCGCCAATAAGCCATTTGCACCACCAATAGCAGCACCATGAACCATAGCAATCGTGGGAAACTTGCAGGAATAAACAGCATTGAAGCACATTGACAGCTTATAACTCTCCAAATAGTTTTCCTGATAAGAATAATTAGCAACGCCTTTCATCCATTTCAGATCTGCCCCGGCGCAAAATGATTTTCCTTTTCCTTTCATAATCACAACCCGAATACTGTCAAAATTCATCTTCTCAATTTCTTCGAAACAATCAATGATTTCGCCAATCATCACCTCATTAAAGGCATTGTGTATCTCGGGACGATTCAACGTGATCGTTCCGATTTTGTTTTCTATATTAAATTCTATGGTTTTAAATTCTTTCATTGTTTTTTTATTTATCCCTAAATCCCCTAAAGGGAACTTAAAAAAATTCAATTACATTCTAAACACCCCAAAATCAGGCTCACCAAACTCTTTATTTACTGAAGCGGCTATTCCCATCGCCAGTATTTTTCTTGTGTCGGCAGGATCGATAATCCCATCGTCCCACAAGCGTGAAGTGCTGTAATAGGCAGAGCCTTCCTCCTCATACTTTTCTAAAATACTGTCTTTCAATTTGTTTTGCTCTTCAATTGGGAATTCCTTCCCGCTTTTGTGAAGTTGTTGTTCCTTTACCTGTACCAAAACGCCAGCCGCCTGTTCACCACCCATCACCGAAATTTTGGCATTGGGCCACATAAACAATAATCTTGGTTCGTAAGCTCGTCCTGCCATAGCGTAGTTTCCAGCTCCAAAAGAGCCACCAACAATTACCGTGAATTTAGGAACCTGAGCATTTGCAACCGCATGAACCATTTTGGCGCCATCACGGGCAATCCCTTTGTGCTCATATTCTTTTCCCACCATAAAACCAGTAATATTCTGCAGAAAGATCAATGGAATTTTACGAAAACAGCACAATTCAATAAAATGTGCCGCTTTAAGCGATGTTTCAGAGAAAATAATGCCATTATTGGCTATAATACCAACCGGAAAGCCCATAATCTTTGCAAATCCAGTCACGATTGTTGGAGCATAACGCTCTTTAAATTCCTGAAAAGAACTTCCATCCACAATTCTGGCTATCAGCTCTCGGGCATCAATGGCCTTTTTCAGATCAATTGGAGCTAATCCGTACAATTCTTCAGCAGGATATGCAGGATCTTTCACTACTTCTCTTTCCAAGCCAAATTTCCGCACTTTAGGCATCGACTCAAATATGTTTCTGCATATTTGAACTGCATGTCTGTCATTTTCAGCCAAATGATCTGCTACTCCGGAAATAGAAGTATGCATTTCAGCTCCGCCCAATTCCTCTGCTGTAACATCCTCACCTGTTGCAGCCTTCACCAATGGAGGCCCGCCAATAAAAATGGTTCCTTGTCCCCTTACAATAATGGTTTCATCACTCATGGCCGGCACGTAAGCGCCACCGGCTGTACACGATCCCATTACAATGGAGATTTGAGGAATTCCTTTTGCCGACATTTTTGATTGATTGAAGAAAAACCGTCCAAAATCATACTTATCAGGAAACACCTTCGATTGTTCAGGAAGAAAAACACCTCCCGAATCGACCATATAGATACAAGGCAAATGATTCTCCAGAGCAATCTCCTGCGCACGAATGTGCTTCTTAATGGTTTCCTTAATGTATGTTCCACCTTTTACGGTTGCATCGTTGGCAACAATCACACATTCTCTGCCGTGAATTACTCCAATACCAGTTACAATGCCAGCTGAAGGAAATTGATTTTCGTATTGATCGCAGGCAGCCATTGCTGAGAGTTCCAAAAATGGAGTGTTTTTATCCAATAAAAGCTCAATGCGATCTCTTACCAAAAGCTTTCCGCGTTTCAAATGACGCTCTTTGGCTTTTTCATCAACGCCGTGCAATATTGATTTTAACCGATGGCGGTACTCTTCCATCAATTTCTCGTAAGACTTCTTATTATCCAAGAAATCCGAAGAGTTTACGTTTATTTTTGATTCTATTTGATTCAAAGCTTTATTATTTTTACTTCCGTTTAAACAGATCTTTTATTCTTAATTATTTAAAGAATTTAGATGTTAGATTTGAGATCTGAGACAAACTTAACTTCTTTTAAAATCTCATTTCTAATATCTATTATCTCAAATCTTTGTTTCTACATATTTCGTCTGTACTGACCGCCAACCTCATATAATGCATTGGTTATCTGACCTAAGGTGCAGAATTTGCAAACCTCCATTAAAGAGGCAAATACATTTTCATTCTTCAAGGCGGTCTCTTTCAAGCCTTCTAATGCTTTCACCGCCTTTTCTTTCTGATTAGCCTGCACTAACTCTTTAAATTTCACTTGATTAACTTTCTCCTCCTCATCGGAACGAATAACTTCTTTAGGCTGAACTGTTGGAGAACCTTTTGAGCTTAAAAATGTATTTACACCAACAATTGGCAACTCTCCACTGTGTTTCAGACTCTCGTAAAGCAAAGATTCTGATTGTATTTTGCTCCTTTGATACATGGTTTCCATGGCTCCCAACACACCGCCACGATCCGTTAACCGATCAAATTCAACCATGACAGCTTCCTCAACCAAATCGGTTAATTCTTCGATAATGAATGATCCCTGCAAAGGATTCTGATTTTTGGCCAATCCAAGCTCTTTATTAATGATGATTTGTATCGCCATTGCTCTTCTTACCGACTCCTCTGTCGGAGTTGTTATGGCCTCATCGTAGGCATTCGTATGAAGAGAATTACAGTTATCATAAATTCCGGTTAAAGCTTGCAATGTTGTTCGGATATCGTTGAATTCAATTTCTTGTGCGTGCAGCGATCTGCCCGAAGTTTGGATGTGATATTTCAGTTTTTGTGAGCGACTATTGGCCTTATAAAGATATTTCATGGCCTTCGCCCATATTATTCTCGCTACCCTACCGATTACCGTATATTCCGGATCCATTCCATTAGAGAAAAAGAAGGAAAGATTTGGTGCAAAATCATCAACCTTCATACCTCTTGAAATGTAATATTCAACCAAGGTAAACCCGTTTGATAATGTAAAAGCCAATTGGGAAATTGGGTTGGCTCCAGCCTCTGCAATATGATATCCTGAAATAGAAACCGAATAGAAATTCCGAACCTGATTTTCGATGAAGTATTGCTGAATATCTCCCATCATTTTAAGCGCAAAATCAATAGAGAATATACAGGTATTCTGCGCCTGATCCTCTTTCAGCATGTCTGCCTGAACCGTTCCGCGAATCTTACAAATGGTTTCCTCCTTAATTTTCTGATAAACTTCGGCAGGCAATACCTGATCACCAGTTGCTCCTAACAACAACAGTCCCAGCCCGTTATTTTCTTTTGGCAAATCGCCTACATAGCATACTCTGTCTTTCCCAGCGAAGATTGCTTCAAGTTTTACTTTAACCTCTTCTTCCAGTCCATTTGCCTGAATGTACTTCTCGCACTCCTGATCGATAGCCACATTCATATAATAGGCGACCAACATGGGTGCCGGCCCATTAATCGTCATGGATACCGAAGTTTTCGGATCGCACAAATCAAAACCGCTGTATAGTTTCTTGGCATCATCCAATGAAGCGACGGAAACTCCGGCATTACCAACTTTTCCGTAAATATCCGGCCGGTAGTCAGGATCTGCGCCATACAAGGTAACCGAATCAAATGCCGTTGATAATCGAACTGCAGGCTGACCGGCTGCCAAATAATGAAATCGCTTGTTCGTTCTTTCCGGTGATCCTTCTCCGGCAAACATTCTTGTTGGGTCTTCTCCTTCCCGTTTAAACGGAAAAACACCTGCTGCGTAAGGAAATTCTCCGGGAACATTTTCTTTTAGATTCCATTTTACGATATCACCCCAACTTCTGCAGCCGGGCAATACAATCTTAGGAATCCTGCTCTGAGAAAGGGTTTCAAAGTGCGTTTCCACGGATAATTCTTTACCACGAACCTTATATTTGAATATATCCTTTTTGTATCTTTTTTTCTTCTCGTCCCAGGAATTTATAATATTCTGATGCTTAAAGCCCTTTGAAAGATCAGTTGCCTTATCAGATAATAATTTCTTAATGCCTTCTTCTTCAATAACTTTAGCAGACTTATCTAAAGCATACAATTGATCTGCAATTTCAGATTGTTCTTCCGCCTTTCTGTTGTATCTTCTTACCGTTTCTGAGATCTCTGAAAGGTATCTTACCCTTGCCGGCGGTACAATTTCAATTTTTTGGCTCGCTTCGAGGAGCGGTTTTCCATTCTGAGCAAAACCTGATGCATTGCCTGCAATTAAAAACTCGATTAAGGCATGATAGAGCTCGTTTACGCCATGATCGTTAAATTGAGAGGCCACTGTTCCATAAACTGGCATATCGTCCGGATTTCGATCCCACAGAAGGTTGTTTCGCTGATATTGCTTTTTCACATCGCGCAAAGCATCCTGTGCACCTTGCTTGTCGAACTTGTTAATGGCAATTAAATCAGCAAAATCGAGCATATCGATCTTCTCCAACTGCGTTGCTGCTCCAAAATCAGGTGTCATTACATACACTTTCACATCGCTGTGATCGACAATTTCAGTATCCGACTGTCCGATTCCTGAACTTTCAAGGAAAATACAGTCAAACCCCGCTGACTTCATTAGAATCAAAGAATCATCAACATGTTTGGACAATGCCAGGTTAGCACGGCGTGTAGCCAATGATCTCAAATAGATGTTTGGATGATGAATGGAATTCATGCGGATTCGATCGCCAAGCAATGCGCCTCCACTCTTTTTCCTCGAAGGATCTACGGAAAGGATTGCCAGTTTTAATTCAGGATAATCAATATGAATCCTTCGAATCAGTTCATCCGTTAAGGAAGACTTTCCTGCACCGCCGGTTCCTGTAATTCCAATTACCGGCGTATGATTCACTTTTGCGCTGTTCTTCAATTCAAGATACAAATCAGAATCCTGAAGGAGATCGTGTTCTGCCAAGGTGATCAGCCTGGCTAACAAATTGACATTTTCATTAGTAATTTCTGATGCTTTTGGCAATTCAAACTCATTCAACGAGTAATCCGATTTTTCCAAAACCTCATTAATCATGCCTTGCAAACCCAAATTACGACCATCATCAGGAGAATACAAACCATCAATTCCGTAGGCTTCCAGCTCTTTTATTTCAGATGGCAGAATTACACCACCACCACCTCCAAAAATTTGAATGTGTCCGGCATTTTTTTGCTGCAGCAAGTCATACATGTACTTAAAGAATTCCATATGTCCACCTTGGTAAGAGCTTATGGCAATGGCTTGTACATCTTCCTGGATAGCACAATCAACAATCTCTTCGGCAGAGCGGTTGTGTCCCAAATGAATTACTTCAGCACCCGAAGCCTGAATAATCCGACGCATGATATTAATCGATGCATCATGGCCATCGAAAAGCGAAGTTGCTGTTACAATCCGAACTGTATTTTTAAGCTTGTATGTCGTATTTGCTGTCATGCTTTAGTTTAAAGTCTATAAATTCAAGGCTTTCTCAATAATTTCAGCGATATCTATATTTTGCAATTCCGCTTCTTTGTTTTTTAATTTTATTCCATCGGTCAACATCGTCATGCAAAAAGGACAAGCTGAAGCAACTTTATCTACTTTTCGTTCGATAACTTCTTCGGTACGCTCAATATTGACTTCCTTATTTCCTTTTTCGGCTTCTTTAAACATCTGAGCACCACCGGCTCCACAACACAGACCATAGCTTCTCGCCCGCTTCATCTCTTTCACTTCTCCAAAAACTGCTTTCACAACATTTCTGGGAGCATCATAAATTCCATTTCCTCTTCCCAAATAACATGGATCGTGATAAGTGATGCTTTCGCCTTTAAACGGGTTATTCTCCAATTTCAGTTTCCCGGTTCGAATCATCTCATCCAGAAACACCGTGTAATTGATCACCTCGTAGTTTCCTCCTAAATCAGGATATTCATTTTTCAGGGTATTGTAGCAGTGCGGACAAGTACAGATGATCTTCTTCACCTGGTATCCGTTAAGAACCTCGATATTTTGCATAGCCTGCATCTGAAAAAGCATTTCGTTTCCAGCACGCTTTGCTGCATCGCCCGTACAGCTTTCTTCCTTGCCTAAAACAGCATAACTTACACCAAGATGATTCAATATTTTTGCAAATGCCCGTGCAACTTTCTGATATCTGTCATCGAAAGCTCCGGCGCAACCAACCCAATACAAATATTCAGGCTTTTCGCCTTTTGCTGTTACATCTGCCATTACGGGCACATCTATTTTTGTTTCTATTGTCATTTCAAAACAGTAATTAAAGTACAACTTATCCTAAAACACGTCAATCAACTCAAATTCAATCAGTTAAAATAATCACTCAGCCCATTTCATTCTATCTTCAGGAGAGAATTGCCAGGGTGCTCCATTGTTTTCAATGTTTGCAAACATCATATTTAAGCCCGTTGGCGCTGCAGATTCCTCCATCACCAAATATCTTCTCATATCCATGATTAAATTAGGATGACTAATATCGATAGGACATTCCTGAGCACAGGCATTGCAGGTTGTGCAAGCCCAAATCTCTTCTTCGGAAATATAATCGCGCAAGAGTGATTTATTATCTTCCTTGCCCGCAATTGCCAAGGGGCCTTTCTCATCCATCCGCTTCCGCAGATCAACAAATATTTTTCTTGGAGACAAAAGTTTTCCTGTGATATTAGCCGGACAGACATCCGTACAACGGCCACACTGTGTGCAGGACAAGGAATCCATGTAATTCTTCCAGCTCACATCTTCAACGTCTTTAACTCCAAAACGGGCAACCTCTGCATTTTCGTCATAAGCAGCTTCCGGATCAAGCATTAGCTTCACTTCACGGGTAATACTTTCCAAGTTTGGATATTTTGTAATTGGTTCCAAATTTGCCAGAAACACATTCGGAATGGATAGAAAAACGTGAAAATGCTTCGAGTACGGCAAATAATTAGCGAATGTAAATATCAATAAAATATGCACCCACCAACCCGGCTCCTGAAGCCAGCTAAAATCCCAACCGAATAAATTAACCAAAGCGGCAGAAACAGGATAAACCCCTTCGTAACCATTTGGGTGACTACTGACGTATCCCATATTGAAACAAATCAGGGAAACCATTAAAAATCCAATAAAGAATAAGGACAATTGAGCATCCCAATTGGCTTTGGGAGTCATTTCCACTCCAGAAAAGCGTTTCACCTTTAAGAACATTCTGCGAATGCTGAAAAGCTTGATAAAAATAAGAATCAACAGGGCAAATACATCTCCGGAGGCTATCACCACATCATAAAACCATCCTGTAAAGGCAAAAGCCCTGTCCAATCCGCTAACACCATCCACAACCATTTCAATACTGCCAAGAGTGATCACAAGAAAGCCCCAAAACACCAATGCGTGCATCAAACCGATGACAGGCTTCCGGAATATTTTGGTTTGCCCGAAAGCCACATTCAGAGTATGGGAAATTCGTGCCCCAATATTTTTAATTGGATAAGCAGGCTTTGTCAGCTTAAAAAATCCCCACAAACGCTTTACCGAATAGGCAAAAACGCCAAATGTGATTAATAATGTGATGATGAAGAGGATTTGTTTTATCATGATTCAGCAATTAAAGTGATTAGTAACAAGCTCTTAGCCTCCTTTCACAGGCTTATGCTATTTTGAATTTCGGACTGCTTCTGTCAATTTTGGCAATACTTCCATAACATCACCAACGATCCCATAATCTGCAACACCAAAAATTGGTGCTTCAGGGTCTGTATTGATGGCAACTATACATTTGCTCCTGCTGATACCGGCAACGTGCTGTATCGCGCCGGAAATACCCGCAGCGAAGTATAAATTCGGTGCTATTACTTTCCCTGTTTGTCCAACATGCTCCTCATGTCCGCGCCATCCTTCATCCGAAACCGGACGTGAACAAGCCGTTGCTGCTCCCAACGCGTCTGCAAGTTCTTCCACAACACCCCAATTATCAGGACTTCTCATTCCTCTACCTGCCGAAACCACAATATCTGCATCAGCAAGGTTGACTTTATTTGTCTGCTTTTCTTCCTCCAGAACCTGAATTTTAAAAAGGGCAGCATCCAAATTCGGCGAAAATTCTTCAATCGATACATCAACCTGATTTTCTATAAAACCAAAACAATTTTTAGCAATGGTTATCACTTTTACAGGTGAATCAATTTGAACATGTTCGAAGGCTTTTCCTGAAAAAACACCTTTTTTAACGACAAAGGGATTCATCGATACCGGAAGTTCCAAAACGGCAGATGCCATTCCAGCTTTCATCTTAACTGAAATTCTTGGAGCTATGGCTTTACCACTCTCATTATCGCTCATAACAATTGTGTCTGCGCCTTCTATTTCTGCTAATTTAGAAATTACCTGAGCATAAACACGGCTTGTTAACGTATTCATTTGAGGATCATTCACGGAAATAATTCTCTCCGCACCATATTTCCCCAAACTTTTCAATTCCTCCTCCTTTACCTCGCCGATAGAAACAACAATAAGCTGAGTATTTAATTGGCTGGCTAAATTTCTAGTATAGGATACCAATTCAAAGGTGGAATTTTTAAACTTCCCGTTCCAATTTTTGGCAAATGCAATTACTGACATAGGCTTTTCTTTTAGATATGAGATAATAGATTTTAGATATGAGACTTAACACCAAAAAAAACAAGGCTTTCCGACTCATTAATTTCTCATCTACCATCCATCACACTTGATTAAACATGGTAATCTTATCACTTATAATACCTTAGCTTCGTTTTTCAATAGCTCAACCAGTTGCTCAACATGCCCGGCATCAATCATTTTACAAGCTCCTTTGGCTTTTGGCAATTCAAATTTCACCGATCTGGTCAGCATTTCCATCTCTGTTGCTGCTATCACCTCCAAAGGTTTCTTACGTGCCATCATTATTCCACGCATAGCAGGAATCCTTGGTTCCTTTGCAATTCCTTTCTGAACTACAGCAACTAACGGCAGTTCGGCCTTTATTTTTTGCTTTCCTCCTGGAATAGCCCGATACAGAATAACATCATCACCATCAAGATTTACACTGGTTACAGACGAAACTCCCGAATAATCCATAAACTCTGCAATCATAGCACCTACTGATGAACCATTGTAATCGCTTGATTCTATTCCACTAAAAACAATATCGAATGGATTCTCCTTTAGATATGCTGCAATTTGTCCGGCCACATAATATGCATCTGCTGCACAGGCATCAATACGAAACGCCTTATCGGCACCAATAGCAAGAGCTTTTCTTAAGGTTGCATCAGTTTGGGCACCGCCGACATGAATCACAGAAACCTCATCAACCGAATTGCCGGCATCCTCTTTCAACTCCAAAGCACGGGTCAAGGCCAGCTCGTCCCATGGATTAATGATCCACTGAACACCTGAATCATCAAACAGAGTACTATCTTCCTTGAACTTCACTTTAGTTGTGGTATCAGGAACATTACTTATACAGACCAATATCTTCATATGTATTAAATTTTAGTATCTGGTACCGGGATTATATCACAAAGATTAATTACGGCCACAACAGTTATTATTAATAATCCACTTAATCTATTTCTTCAAAAAAAACACAATAAACAACTCTATAAAAACTACTTACATTAAAACAAATACAGCATTCCGAGTATTCTATCAATCCACTAACCCTCTTGAAATTACAATCTTTTGAATTTCCGAAGTGCCTTCATAAATCTGAGTTAATTTTGCATCCCGCATTAAACGTTCTACATGATATTCCTTTACATATCCATATCCTCCGTGAATCTGAACTGCCTCAGTGGTTACCTTCATTGCAGTTTCGGCAGCATATAGTTTGGCCATGGCACTTGCCTGTCCGTACGGTTTGCCCTGATCTTTTAACCAGGCTGCTTTTAAACAGAAAAAGCGGGCAGCTTCAATCTCAACGGCCATATCAGCTAATTTAAATGCGATTGCCTGATGATGAATAATCTCTTTCCCGAAAGCTTTTCTTTCCTGTGCATATTTTAACGCCAGTTCGTATGCTCCTGAAGCAATCCCCAAAGCCTGCGAGGCAATTCCTATTCTACCGCCTTCGAGCGACTGCATGGCCAGTTTAAATCCAAAGCCTTCTTCACCCAAACGATTTTCCTTTGGGACTTTAACATTATTGAACATTACGGAACAGGTATCTGATGCCCGCATTCCCATTTTATTTTCATGTGATCCAACAGTTATCCCTTCCGATTTGGAGTCGACAAGCAAAGCATTAATTCCTTTGTGTTTTAACTCGGGATGGGTTTGAGCCATTACAATGTAGATAGAAGCTGATTTACCGTTTGTAATCCAATTTTTAGTGCCATTTACCAGGTAATGGTCTCCCATATCAACAGCAGTAGTTCTTTGTGAAGTTGCATCAGAGCCTGCTTCAGGTTCCGATAACAGGAAAGCTCCTATTTTCTCACCCCGGGCCATCGGTTTTAAAAATTTTTGTTTTTGTTCTTCTGTACCATACTTTTCAACCCCCCAACAAACCAATGAATTGTTTACCGACATGATTACTGATACCGAGGAATCGACCTTTGAAATTTCTTCCATTGCCAAAACATAGGATATGGTATCCATTCCACCACCATCATATTCCAATCCAACAAGCATTCCCAGAAAACCTAAATCCGCCAAACGTTTCACCTGCTCAGTTGGATACTCTGATTTCTCATCTCGTTCTATTACTCCGGGCAACAGCTCACGTTGTGCAAAATCCCGTGCCGCATCCCGTATCATTAACTGCTCTTCGGTAAATTCAAAATTCATAGTTTTAATTTTTAGGTGTGATATTAAAAGCTATTAGCTGATAGCAATTCGTTTTTAGCTGATTTACATGATGTAACAATTTAATTATTCAGTAATACACCCATTTATTCCCCCCGTTTGTAAACAACGGCAACTAAAGACTTGTCATCTCCACCCATGTTTACAGACATTGCATATGATTTTTCCTTGGTGATTTCAATTTGTGCCTCTCCGGCATTCCCTGTTAATTGTTCCCAAATGGTTACAGCCTGATGAACTCCGGTAGCACCTGTTGGATGCCCCCAACCAATTAAACCACCCGTTGTGTTTACAGGTATTTTCCCACATCTGGAAGTATGACCTGCCAAAACAAATTCAGGGCCTTTTCCCTCTTCGGCTAAACCAATAGCCTCAAGAGCCATTATTCCGGCAATAGAGAAACAATCATGAACTTCCACAGTTCCTAACTGATCAACAGTAATTCCAGCCATTCGCATTGCTTTTTCTACAGCCACCTTCATGGTCGTTAAGCTGGTCATCACCTCTGGTTTTTGAGTAATATCTGCTGCAACATGAGCGAAACCAACAATTTCAACTGCATCCTTTGCATTTAATCCAATTTTTTTTAATCCTTCGTCAGACACTATTGCGATCGCCGAAGCTCCGTCGGAAACTTTAGAACAATCAAAAACATTCAAATGATCCACAAATCCTCTGGGATTTACAGGAGTGTTTGCCGTCCCTTCCAAATCCTTATTTGTATTGTGAAATTCTTGTGCCGTTTTGCACAAACGTGCATTTTCAATGGCATTGCAATACCACTTCGCCATGGCTTTGCGGGTAATTTCCCTGCCAAATTTTTCGTAGTAAGCACCTGCCCGGTCACTAAAAACACCCGGAAAGAAGTACGCATGTCCCTCTTTACGCGTTTTTTGCCATCCGGCACCAGCCAGAACATCCGCTCCATACATGGCTTTCATGCTATTCTGAACTTCAAAACCAAGCGCAAGCACTACATCAGCCGTTTCTGCAAGAATCGATTTCATTCCTGTAGTAAGAGCTAAGCCACCCGATGCACAAGCACCTTCCACACTAACGGATGGCTTGTACTTCAATTCAGCATCAATCATTGGCAAAAAAGCGGGCAAATTAGCTTGCTTATTAAAGCGGGAAGCCATAAAATTTCCGATTACTCCTTCATCAACATTTTTAGCACCGCCAATCATTTTTAAAGTTGCCTGACCAGCTTCCTGAATATAGTGTTCCAGACCAGGACGAGGCTTCTTGGGATGAAATTCATTTCTGCCGGTTCCCATCGAAATGGTGTTGTAACCGGCCAGCATGTATATTTTTTTGCGTAAAACGTTCATTCTTTTAGATATGAGATAATAGATGTGAGCTCTAAGAAAAAATTCAGAACATCAAATAATCATCTAGTATCGGTTACAAATAAAATTTCGGCAATCCATTAAATCAAACATTAATTCAGTGTTAAAAGCGAGATCTGTTTTATGTATCTCACTTCTAACATTTATAATCTATTTTAGAAATACTCGTTAATTGGACCATAGGCATGGAAGAAACCTGTTTCCAAAACGGTATTTACATCGGCCTTTGATTCTGCAACTTTTGTATCAACAAGCATCTGACCAATTGCTTTTGAATTTTTACCGTACGCAATCGCCAAATTAGCTCCAACACTATCTATTTGATGCAGTTCATTAAAAAACTTCTTTAAATGATCGGCTTTCTTCACATCACGAACAACAGATTTCCAATAGATTTTTAGGGTTGGCAGTTCTCCCAGTAAGACCGCACAATCCATTTCGATATTCTCAGTTGGAATGTACTTCGCGTTTTCCAAATCATAAACTTCTGTAATTCTGCCTTTCTGATATTTGAAAATACCGTTCTTTTGAGAACCATCAGCAAACTGACCACCTTTCACTTCATTATCAAATAATTGATTCAAGGTTGCATGCGACAATTTTTCATCCGGAAATGAAGGTTGCATACTCTCCAAAATAAATCGGGTAACGTCAATGCCCACATAATCCAGCAATTGAAAAATTCCCATTGGCCGCACCAGCAAATCCCGGCTTATGGTATCAATTAGGAAAAAGGCCTTTGCCCATCCTTCTGTTTTTGCTAATTCTTCGGCCAGATTAAGCGCATACAAAGCATCACGCATAAAGTGCCCATTTCCTATAAAACCGGCAACATCTCTTGATTGAACGACAATTTTGCGCATCGATTTGGCTAAATTCACCGAGAAGGCTGCTAAATCATCATTCGTATGATCCGTTTTAATGATCTCCAGCAATTTTTGAATTACCGGAGGATTGTAAAAATGATAACCAATAATATCTCCATTTAAACCAGCTTCCTTTTCGATTTCACCAATAGGAATGGATGAAGTATTGGTTAAAAACCAAGCATCAGGATTATTTTTTTTGATTTGAGAAAACAATTTTACTTTTAGAGCTTTATCCTCTTTTATGGCTTCAAATATCAATTGTGAGCCATAAGCCGTTTCTATACGGGTTGATGTTTGTATCATCTCCATCACATCATACACAAACTGACTGATAATTTCATCATTATCAATTAAATCCTCACGATCCTCGTACCAGGTTCGTAATTCTACTATGTTTTTTTCCGCGTGCTTTACCAATTGTGATTTTACGTAACCCAACAAACTGTTTAAAGCAGATTGTGATACATCAACAGCGTTTAAAACAAAGTCTTTATCTTCTTTTTTGCCAATTTTCAATTTGGCCATTTCAAAAGATAATAAGACAAGAATACCGCTTCCCATTTTTCCTGCGGCACCTAAAACACTAACATTTTCCATTTTTCGGATCAAATCCATATTACTTATTGTTTAAATTTTGATTTTACTATTATTTAATATGATACATGTTTCCCATTTGAGTTAAATCAAAAACCCATCTGCACTTCCTGCTTATTGTTTCGAAAACAATAAATCTCCCTACAAATTTTGATTATTACCAGTTTGGTTTGCGCTTCTCCAAAAAGGCGCTAATGCCTTCTTCCCTTTCGGTCTGATCCTCCTTAAAAAGACGGCCAAATTCTTTGGATTCCATCTTACCTGCATCTTTGCCCGATAATTCCATACCATCGCGAACCATTACTTTTATTAACCTTACGGCATTAGGACCTTTAGAAGCTATTTTCTCAGCCAATTCCAAACTTACTTCCAGAAGTGTTTCCGGTGGCGCCAATTTCTGAACGATTCCCAATTGATAGGCTTCGCCAGCTGTGATGCCTTCCCCAAGCATCATTAAATACATGGCATTTCCAGCTCCAGCCAAACGAGGCAATCTTTGCGTACCATTAAATCCGGGTATCAGACCCAAATTCACTTCAGGCAAACCCAACCTGGCTTTTTCACTGGCTACACGTATATCACATGAAAGTGCCAATTCCAACCCTCCCCCAAGGGCAAAACCATTAATTGCAGCAATAACCGGTATCTCCAGATTAGCAATCTGATCAAAAACCTGTTTTCCTATTTCAGAAAAATCGTAGGCTGCCTGCGGAGAATATTCCTGCATGGCTTTAATATCAGCACCGGCAACAAAGGCTTTGCCCTCTCCCGTAATTACTAATACTCTAATGCTTTGGATAATTTCTTTGCTGCTTAAAAAACAGGTCAGCTCTTTAAAAACACCCTCGTTTAAGGCGTTCAGGGCTTCAGGACGGTTAAGAGTCAAAATTCCTATTTTGTCTCTCTTTTCAAATTTTAAATAATTAAAGTGCATGTGTATATAATTCAATTATAGTTGTCACATGGAACTTATCATGCTTTGAATTTTAAATTTTAAAATAAAATTCACCGTTATTCAAAGATGAAGGTTTCATAGGTGTGTTATGAGACGTTTTTTCATCTACATATCTAAATATAATAAAAACTCTTAACATTCAAAAGGTAAGATTTCTGACTTACATGCCTTTAGCTCACACCCCCAACATTTACAATGCTTTAAGAAAATAAAAAAAGTCAAAAAAAGACCCTTAATTCTTTTTATTCACTTTAGCAAAATAAAAAAGCCTGATCCGTTAAACGAATCAGGCTCTGTATCATGAAATTATAAATTAAACGGCGATTTTCTTATGCCATATTGTGGTAAACATTCTGAACATCGTCGTTGTCTTCCAATTTTTCCAGCAATTTTTCAACATCTGCAACTTGTTCCTCAGTCAATTCTTTTGTATCCATTGGAATTCTTTCGAAACCTGATGAAATTACTTCAATTTCGTTCTCTTCCAGGTAAGCTTGTATTTTTCCAAAATCAGGGAAGTTGCCGTAAAGCATGATTCCTTCCTCCTCTGCAAATACTTCCTCTACTCCTATATCGATTAATTCGAACTCCAATTCTTCAATATCCTGACCTTTGTTTTCAATCTGAAAATGACATTTGTGTTCAAACATGAATTCAACACTACCGGCAGTACCTAAACTACCTTTGCATTTTGAAAAATAAGAGCGAACATCTGCTACCGTTCTGGTGTGGTTATCGGTTGCCGTTTCAACTAAAACAGCAATACCATGCGGAGCATATCCTTCGTAAATAATTTCCTTATAGTCCTTCTGGTCTTTAGATGTTGCTTTTTTAATTGCTCTTTCAACATTATCCTTAGGCATGTTTACTGCCTTTGCATTTTGAATAACTGCACGCAAACGAGAATTCGTTGCCGGATCAGGGCCACCTTCTTTTATTGCCATCACGATATCTTTTCCAATTCGTGTAAAGGCTTTGGCCATCTTATCCCAACGCTTAAACTTTCGCGCTTTCCTAAATTCAAATGCTCTTCCCATAATTTATGTATATAATATTTTGCGCAAAAATAGCACATGTTATCCAATCTGTAAAACGAAAGTACATTTTTTTTAAAGGAGTGAATTATAAATGTTGTGTTTCAATGATTTATTTACAGCACAAATTGCATTTCATTTTTCTGTTTTCGATTTCTCTGCGCAACGATAAAGCATGAAAAAGCTCATTGTTTGAATGAGCTTGAATTCGTATTTTTAGCGATACTAAATCAAACAAATAACAACCCTAATCAAATGAAAAAGATTATCATTCTGTTTTCTGCGGCATTGCTACTGTCCTCCTGCGGAAATCAAGTAAAAATGGATAAAAAGGCTGATGTCTCTGCTATTTCGGCCAAAACCATAGCTCAGGTAACTGATGAGCTTGGAAATTCGAATTCAGGCACAAACAAATCCCTTATGGAAAAAGGCGTAAAACATGTTGCCAACCTGTGGCGCAACAGTGATGGTTCAGAAGAAGATTTTAAAACCTTCTGTAAAGAAAACTATATCTCCGATCAGGCGGAAAGAGAACTTGTTTTTCAAAAGATTTCAAGAAATATGGAGATCATCACCGGTAATTTCAACAAAATTACTCTTGAGTTACTGAAACCGGTGCACTTGAACACCTTCGAACAACATGCTATTGACAATGCATTTGGTGCTTACAGCGTAGATTCGCACTGGATGAATGATTTTTACCAAAACAAAATTGCTTTTATTATTGCCTTGAATTTTCCGCCCTTTAGTTTGGACGAAAAAGAAGCAAATGCTAAAGAGTGGACTCGTCAGCAATGGGCTTATGCCCGTTTGGGTGATTATTTTACTGCCCGCGTTCCTGCAGAACTTTTACAGGAAGCCGGTAAGGCTGCTGCCGAATCGGATGTTTACATTATGGATTACAACATTTATGTGGGTCATTTAACTGATGCTGAAGGAAATCGTTTCTTCCCTGAAGACAAAGTTCTTTTGTCGCACTGGAATCTGCGTGATGAGCTTAAAGCCAACTATGCCAACAAAAAGGATGGTTTGGAAAAGCAGAAGATGATTTATCAGGTGATGCAGCGCATTATTTCTCAGGAAATCCCTGAAAAGGTGATTAATAATGGGAATTTGGAATGGGATCCGTATACCAATCTGGTTTATCAGGATGGAAAAACAATTGAAGCAACACCTGAACCAAATGAAAGATATCAGCAAATTCTGAATAATTTCCATGCCAATAAGGCAATCGATCCTTACTATCCGGATCAAAACACCTTCATCAAAAGACAATATGATGGTGCCAAAGAAATATCTGCGGAAGCAACTGAAAAAATCTTTACGGATTTTATGCGCTCCGAGGAAACTAAAAAAGTTGGTGAACTAATTCAGCAAAGATTAGGTCGTGATTTGGAACCTTTCGACATTTGGTACGATGGTTTTAAGGCCCGCAGCGGAATGGATGAGTCGAAGCTGGATGCCCAGACCCGCAAACTGTACCCTGACGCGGCTGCTTTGGAAGCTGATTTACCAAATTTATTGGTGAAGCTGGGTTACGATAAGGAAAGAGCACAATGGTTGGGAGCTCATATTGCTGTTGATCCGGCAAGAGGCTCGGGACACGCCTGGGGTGGTGCTGCCAAAGGACAAAAGGCTCACCTGCGTACCCGAATTGGTGAAAAGGGCATGGATTACAAAGGGTACAACATTGCAGTTCATGAGTTTGGGCACAATGTGGAGCAAACCATATCGCTTTATGATGTAGACAACTTTGTGATGAATGGAGTTCCGAACACCGCATTTACGGAGGCTTTGGCTTTCATTTTTCAGAAAAGAGACCTGTTATTGTTGGGAATTCATAACGATTCACCTCAGGAAGATGCTTTAAAAAAGCTTGATTTATTCTGGAGTGCTTACGAAATAATGGGTGTTTCGGTATTGGATATCCGCATGTGGAAATGGTTGTATGCAAATCCGGAAGCCAATTCGGCACAATTGCGCGATGCTGCCATGCGAATTGCAAAAGAAGTTTGGAATGAGTTCTATGCTCCTGTTTACGGAGTAAAAGATCAGACCATTTTGGCCGTATACTCACACATGCTGAACAGTCCGTTGTATTTATCGAACTATGCATTTGGAAATATAATCGAGTTTCAATTGGAGCAGCACTTAAAGGGAAAAAGTTTCCCTGCAGAAGTAGACCGAATATTTAAACAAGGACGTTTGACTCCTAACCAATGGATGGTTGAAGCTACGGGTAACGATTTATCAGCGCAACCTTTATTAAAAGCGGCTAAAGAAGCTTTGGAAGAATTGAAGTAATAAACTTATTAAAATAGATGATTGAGACTGTTCCGAAAGGAATGGTCTCTTTTATTTTTAGGCCTAAAAAAACGTGTTTACTCCTTAATCACAACTGTATAATCATAAATATTGCATAAATTCAATGCTTAGTTGCAATAAATACATATCGAAAAACCTGCACACTTCAAGCAAAAAGGGAAAATCCATTAAAAAACACGGAAAAATGAAAAAATACTTCAAGCTCACACTAATCAGTTTAATCATATTAATAATATTAGCAATTGAACCTCTGTTGGATTCAATTTTAAATATTTCAGGATTGGAAGACTCCTTGCTGATTGAGCAAAAAAACAATCTGCTAATAATCGCTTTTGCATGGCTCATAATTGAAGTAATCAGAAGAATTAAAACAATGTTTTTAAAAAGGTTTGATATCTCTAAGGAGGACAATCTTACATCCAGAAAATTACATACGCAATTCAATATTCTGGAAAAGGTACTCGTATTTATTATTGTACTTTCTGCCACAGGATTGATATTGCTTTCCTTTGAGAACATCAGGAAAATTGGAATTGGTATTTTTGCCTCGGCAGGATTGGCAGGTGTTATAATAGGTATTTCGGCACAGAAAGTTGTTGGCACACTATTGGCCGGAATTCAGATTGCAATTACGCAGCCATTCAGAATTGACGATGCTGTTCTTGTTGAAAATGAGTGGGGATGGATTGAAGAAATCAATTTAACCTACGTAGTAGTCAGACTGTGGGATCAAAGGCGTTTGGTATTGCCATCAACGTATTTTTTAGAGAAACCATTTCAAAATTGGACCCGAAACAATGCAGATATTATTGGTTCTGTTTTTTTGTATACCGACTATACAATTCCATTTGATGCTTTAAGAAAGGAACTAACAAATTTGTTAACTAAAAGTAATTTGTGGGATAAAAAAGTAAATGTACTTCAGGTAACCGATTCGAAGGAAAATACCTTGGAAATAAGAATACTTGTAAGTGCTAAAAACTCGCCAACAGCATGGGATTTAAGAGTTTATATCCGGGAAAAAATGATCGAATTCATCCAAAACAATTACCCGAACAGTTTGCCTAAAACAAGAATAACTATTACTGATAAAAACAGCACAGAAACACAAAGTCAAGATTAAAGCAGTTGACCGTAAAATAAGACTTTTACATGTAATGATCTGGCAGCTGTAAATGATACAAGAGACTGTCCCGCAAGGGATGGTCTTTTTTCGCTTTTACTTGATTGGAATTCATCCTGATATGAAATTTAAATTGAAAAGCTTCCCTCTCACCTTGGCACCCCAATTTCTCAGATGGGAATCCCTTCGGCTCAGAGCTGAAAGACTTGCTTATTGAGAGGAAGCACCGGAAAGACCATAAAATAGGATTCTGGTAAGAGTACAGATGAACCGACTACTCTCGGTGTAACTCCGTGCCCTCGTGGTAGAAAAATCTGATAAATAGTACATAGAAGAGATTAAAATAGAATTGAGCACGGGGAAAAACAACAAGATGGCTTTCGTTTTTGGATAAATAATCCTGTTGCTCAAAAGCCCTCTGATAACAAATCGTAATAACCGGTGGATGAAAAACATTTCACTAAAAGTTCCTTATTACTTTTTTTGTTAAATTAGGCGCTTAAACAAAATTAAACCGCAACAAATGAAAAAACTATTACTTGGAATCCTGCTACTGTGCAGTGTTTCTGCATTTGCAAAAGAGTTTACTGAGGTAATCGAAGCTCCTGGTAAAACTGCTGACCAACTCTATTCTTCTGCCCGAGAATGGTTTGCTGAAACTTTTAAATCTGCTGATGATGTTTTACAGATGGATGATCCCGTTTCTGGCAAACTTATAGGAAAAGGATTTGACAAGGTTCCTATAAAAGCGGCAGGAATGATAGTTGAAATAAAAATGCAATACACAATTAAGATCTTTGTGAAAGATGGTAGGTTTAAATATGACATAGCAAATATTAGAGTTGGCGAATTAGCAACATCAACATTAGAGGAATATGAATTAGCTTGTTCCCCGGAAGGGGCTAAAAAAGCTTTGATAGATGCAGGAATGAAAAACCCAGGAAAAAAAATAATTGAAAAAACAGCAAGCAATAATAAAATCAACTACCCCAAATTTGAAGAAGCTATAAAAAATATCGTAGCTGATTTAAAAATAGCAATGAAAGGAGCTGAAGATGATTGGTGATATATTGAAATATCAAATTGGTGAAAAAGGAAAATAACTAAACTACGAAAGACGAGTTTTTCGATAAATTACCCCAACCCTTAAATAAATCAACACAAATGGAACCAGTATTCTTCTTTATTATTTTTGCAATAATTATTACAGTTTTACTATCAGCAGTTTTTTTCAGTAAAAAAGCCATTATTAAACGAAAGCTAAAAAAATCGGAGCTTCGGAAAATTGCAGATTTTAAAGATGGTGAGCTGGCAAGAATTGTTGGAACAGTTGAATTTGTTGATGCTCCCCTTCTATCTCCTCTTTCGAACCGTGAATGTGCTTATTACTATGTGCATGTTGAGCAAAAAGTGGCATCAGGCAAAAGTTCAAAGTGGAAAACAATTATTGAAGAGGAAATATCGAACAAATTTTTAATTAAGGAAGAAACCAGCTATGCATTCATAAACGACAAGAGGATTAAATCTTACATTGTTCAGGACGAAAGTTATTCTACCGGATTTTTTTCGGATGCTACCGAAAATCTTGAAAACTATTTAAACAGCAAAGGATATAAAAGTGAGGGCTCTTGGGGCTTTAATAAAACACTTCGGTACAAAGAAGGAATTTTGGAACAGGGAGAAAAAGCAGCTGTGTTTGGAAAGGGAGAATGGAAAGATGCGGCAAGTCTGAACCTGCCTGAAAAGTACGGACGGATTCTTGCAATTACATCCAGCACTGAGGATGCCATTTACTTAAGCGATGATCCTGATACTACAGAAAAAAATGCCGTAAAAATCAGTTCTTCGGAAAAACCCAATACAAACACCAGAAGAGGCCGTTATAGAAAATAAGCTGCGGGTTCACTATTGAATGCGGCTAAGGAGAATTTTAGGCATTAAAAAACTCAAAATACAAACAAGAGCACAAAGCTTACCGTACAAAAGTTTATTGTGCATATTTACAGATATCTTAAGAACAAAAAATGACCCAGGGCAAACCTACATATCAAGATCTGGAAAAAGAAATAATCAAATTAAAGCTTGAATTAAAAATTCAGGATAAAATGATTAATACAATCCCGAATCCTTTGTTTGTAAAAAACAAAGACTTTATCTATACCAATTGCAATGATGCTTTTGCCGCTTATCTGGGTCTGCCCAAAACTGAAATTATAAATTCAAGTGTTTACGATATTGCACCAAAGGAACTTGCCGACAAGTATTACCTTGCCGATTGCGAATTACGTGACAGTCTGGAAAATCAAACCTATGAATGCAATGTGAAATATGCTGACGGAACTTTACATGATATCATTTTTCATAAGGCCAATATAACTAATGAGAAAAATGAGTTTTGCGGAATTGTTGGTATCATGCTTGACATCACTGAATATAAAAATGCAGAACAGGCGCTGAAAGAAAACCAAAAGCACTTAATAGAACTTAATGCAACAAAAGACAAACTTTTTTCAATAATTGCGCACGATTTAAGAACGCCGTTTTCCAGCATCTTAGGATTTTCGGAATTGTTGATTGAAGACGCAAAAGATTTTGATGAATTAGAAACAGAAGAGTATTTAAAGTTAATAAATACAACTGCCAAAAGCACTCTTGTTTTACTTGACAATTTATTGAGTTGGGCAAAATCACAAAGCGGGCAAATAATTTATAAGCCAAAAAAAATAGTTTTATCATCCATTATCGAAGAGACAATAAAAAATTCCAATTCAACGGCAAAAATTAAAGATATATCTATAAATCAGATTCAAACTGATAAGATTGCGGTTAATGCCGATGAAAATATGCTGAAGACTGTTTTACGAAATCTTATTTCCAATGCCATTAAATTCACGAAATTAGGAGGAAGTATTAGTATTTCAGCAATTCAAAAACACAAACAAGTCGAAATTTCTGTTTCGGATAATGGAGTTGGGATTAATAACGAAACTCTTAAAAAACTATTTGATCTTTCTGAAAATACAACTTCCAAAGGTACTGAGAAGGAAAAAGGGTCTGGACTGGGATTGATTCTTTGCAAAGAATTTGTGGAAAAACACAAGGGCAGTATTTGGGCTGAAAGCGAAATAGGAAAAGGAAGTATCTTTAAATTTACCCTGCCTTTATACAATTCAAAATAAAGTGCAAACAAACTGTAAGCAAATAAAAACCGTGTTCTTCATTTTTTTCTAAAAACAATACTAATTTAATTTTCACAGAAAATGCCAGACATTTACAGATACTCTATTTTAAAGGATATTGGCCTGATTATTCAATATCATCAAAATAATATCACTAAAAACAAGATGCAACAGCTAAAGAGTGATATTATTAATGACAAAGATTTTGATCCTAAGTTTGGTTTTATTGTTGATCTTAGAAATGCAAATATAAATTTGACAGAAGATGAGTTGTTGGAATATGGCAATTGGGTGAAAGAAAACGTAAAGCTAAAAGGACTAATGCGGCTTGTTTTGCTAACCTCTACACCCGACCATGTTGCGAAAACGATCCTGTTCACTTTAAATGAAAACATATCACCACTTCAATACAAAACATTTAGTACTGTAGAGGCCTCAATTCGATGGCTTAACATTGACAATTGCCATCTGGACTATGTGACAAGAGCAATCGAAAAATTATTTGTCGACTAATAATCTATTTTTGTCCTCCACCGCTCCAAAGAAATATTCAGTATAAAAAGTATTTATCATGGGCAGCCAATAAAAGATGTCGCAGACAAAGGTAATTCCGACTAATTTTGTTATTATTAGGAATTGTTTTAAATAGTGATATCCAAGAATGACCGCAACAGATACATCGAGTGTTCCGAAAGGAAAAATAAATAAAAGTGGTTTACAAAGTGCCTTCAGACTTTACAAGTACATTAAACCATACCGGGGACAATATTTTTTAGGGATTTTTTTTTTATTGGGTTCTAGTTTGGCAAGTTTGGCTTTCCCTAAGCTCTTAGGCGATTTGGTAAACTCAGGCAATAATACTACCCTGGAGCAAAGTTTGAGTCAAACCGCTGTTTTAATTGCCTGTGTATTGATTCTTCAAGCCACCTTCTCCTATTTCCGCATTGTGTTGTTTGTGAACGTAACAGAAAGATCCTTAGCCGCACTGCGGCAAGCAACCTACCGCCACTTAATAAAGCTTCCATTGCAATTTTTTGAACGGCGAAGAGTGGGAGAACTCAACAGCAGAATATCGGCAGATGTGGTGTTGCTGCAGGAAACAATGACCAGTACTTTGGCTGAATTCATCCGCCAGATTATCGTAATTACGGGCGGAATCACCCTCTTGGGGATTATCTCGATAAAACTGACTGCCTTTATGCTGATTACACTGCCGCCAACCATGATTGTTGCGAGGTTTTTTGGCCGGTTTATTCGAAAATTCTCCAAAGATGTGCAAACAAAATTAGCCGATTCAAACACAATTATTGAAGAAACACTGCAAGGCATACAAAGTGTGAAAGCTTTTACCAATGAGTATATTGAAATTGCCCGTTACAAAAAGAAAACCTTGGAAATAGCCGATTTGGGCATCACCCGAGGCAAATACAGAGGGGCATTTTCCTCTTTTATTATTCTCGGACTTTTTGGTGCCATTGCAGCTATGGTATGGCAAGGCTCCCGTTTACTGCAAGCGGGCGAAATGCAGGCCGGAGATCTATTTTCCTTTGTAATTTATTCTGTTTTTGTGGGTGGTACTATCAGCGGATTGGCCAATGTATACACCAATAT
Source organism: Labilibaculum manganireducens (assembly GCF_002843385.1). GTDB lineage: Bacteria > Bacteroidota > Bacteroidia > Bacteroidales > Marinifilaceae > Labilibaculum > Labilibaculum manganireducens. The sequence goes on along the minus strand of NZ_MVDE01000047.1, from coordinate 2,874 downwards.
TCAGAAATTTATTGGTGCAACCGAAGATCTGTTCAAAATCTATGATGAAGAACCTGAAGACATTCAAGATGTCAATGATATAGATCCTAAATTCAAAATGCAGGGAGAAATCAGCTTGAATAACTTGAATTTTGCTTACCCTTCGAGAAGTGAGCAAAGGGTTTTAAACAATATCAATTTAAAAATTGAAAGCAATAAAATGATTGCTCTGGTTGGGCATAGTGGTGCCGGAAAAAGTACCATGGCTTCGCTCCTGCTGCTGCTGCACATGCCACCTAAGAACAGCTTGTTTTTTGACCAGCATGATAGTCACGATTTCCCCTTATCAGCTTTACGAAGTCAGATTTCATTAGTGCCGCAGGATATTTTTCTGTTTGGTGGAAGCATCAGTGAAAACATAGCTTACGGAAAACCGGGTGCCAGCGATCAGGAAATCTACGAAGCTGCACAAAAGGCCAATGCCCTGGAATTTATTGAACGCTTTCCTGAAAAATTCGAAACCATTGTCGGCGAACGCGGCACACAACTTTCAGGCGGTCAGCGCCAAAGAATTGCCATTGCCCGTGCGATTCTTAAAAATCCTAAAATTTTGATATTGGATGAAGCCACCTCCTCGCTGGACTCCGAATCGGAAATGCTGGTTCAGGAGGCTCTCGAGAAACTGATGACAGGAAGAACATCCATCGTGATTGCCCACCGATTGTCGACAATAAGAAAGGCTGATGAAATTGTTGTAATGGAACAAGGCGAGATTGTAGAACAGGGCACGCACGAGGCCTTAATGAATATTACGGATGGAAAATACAATAAACTGATTCAGCTGCAGTATTCGAATTAGAAATAAAAATAGACGCAGATCTTTATGATTTTATAAGATCTGCACTGATTATAAGACAAGAGAAATAAAGGTGCAGAGCACCCTGGTATTTGTAGCAACAGCCATTTTCATGATTTTTAGGTACAGAGTACCGTGGCATTATCTGTAAATACCAGTAAGAGCATGGCCAAATATCGATTCGTATTAATAAAAGCTGTGGTGCGCTGCACCTTTTTTAAAATCCAGCTTGTAATTTCTACAAATATTTCGCAGCGCTGCTGCTTTTCCCTTTCCTTGAATATTTTTTGAATACAAATTACCGAACGAGAATAAAGTGCAGAGCACCATGGTATTTGAGACGCAGATCTTTATGATTTTATAGGATCGGCACTGATTATAAAACATGAGAAATAAAGGTGCAGAGCACCGTGGTATTTGTAGCAACAGCCATTTTTATGATTTTTAGGTACAGAGTACCGTGGCATTATCTGTAAATAACTAGTAAGAGCATGGCCAAATATCGATTCGTATTAATAAAAGCTGTGGTGCGCTGCACCTTTTTTAAAATCCAGCTTGTAATTTCTACAAATATTTCGCAGCGCTGCTGCTTTTCCCTTTCCTTGAATATTTTTTGAATACAAATTACCGCACGAGAATAAGGTGCAGAGCACCATGGTATTTGTAGCAACAGCCATTTTTATGATTTTTAGGTACAGAGTACCGTGGCATTATCTGTAAATACCAGTCAGAGCATGGCCAAATATCGATTCGTATTAATAAAAGCTGCGGTGCGCTGCACCTTTTTTAAAATCCAGCTTGTAATTTCTACAAATACTTCGCAGCGCTGCTGCTTTTCCCTTTCCTTGAATATTTTTTGAATACAAATTACCGAACGAGAATAAAGTGCAGAGCACCATGGTATTTGAGACGCAGATCTTTATGATTTTATATGATCGGCACTGATTATAAAACATGAGAAATAAAGGTGCAGAGCACCGTGGTATTTGTAGCAACAGCCATTTTCATGATTTTTAGGTACAGAGTACCGTGGCATTATCTGTAAATACCAGTAAGAGCATGGCCAAATATCGATTCGTATTAATAAAAGCTGTGGTGCGCTGCACCTTTTTTAAAATCCAGCTTGTAATTTCTACAAATATTTCGCAGCGCTGCTGCTTTTCCCTTTCCTTGAATATTTTTTGAATACAAATTACCGCACGAGAATAAGGTGCAGAGCACCATGGTATTTGTAGCAACAGCCATTTTTATGATTTTTAGGCACAGAGTACCGTGGCATTATCTGTAAATACCAGTAAGAGCATGGCCAAATACCGATTCGTATTAATAAAAGCTGCGGTGCGCTGCACCTTTTTTAAAATCCAGCTTGTAATTTCTACAAATACTTCGCAGCGCTGCTGCTTTTCCCTTTCCTTGAATATTTTTTGAATACAAATTACCGAACGAGAATAAAGTGCAGAGCACCATGGTATTTGAGACGCAGATCTTTATGATTTTATATGATCGGCACTGATTATAAAACATGAGAAATAAAGGTGCAGAGCACCGTGGTATTTGTAGCAACAGCCATTTTCATGATTTTTAGGTACAGAGTACCGTGGCATTATCTGTAAATACCAGTAAGAGAGTGACCAAATACCGATTCGTATTAATAAAAGCTGCGGTGCGCTGTACCTTTTTTAAAATCCAGCTTGTAATTTCTACAAATACTTCGCAGCGCTGCTGCTTTTCCCTTTCCTTGAATATTTTTTGAATACAAATTACCGCACGAGAATAAAGTGAAGAGCACCATGGTATTTGAGACGCAGATCTTTATGATTTTATAGGATCGGCACTGATTATAAAACATGAGAAATAAAGGTGCAGAGCACCGTGGTATTTGTAGCAACAGCCATTTTTATGATTTTTAGGTACAGAGTACCGTGGCATTATCTGTAAATACCAGTAAGAGCATGGCCAAATACCGATTCGTATTAATAAAAGCTGCGGTGCGCTGCACCTTTTTTAAAATCCAGCTTGTAATTTCTACAAATACTTCG
>NZ_MVDE01000046.1 GCF_002843385.1 Labilibaculum manganireducens | reverse complement strand
TCTAATTGCAGTTATGCGAAAGCTATTAATTCTAATCTATACTCTATGGAAAAAAAACGAAGCCTATATTATAAACTATAATGATAGGAATTTATCCACTGTGAAAGCTTAGAGTAATAAAGAGTCATAAAAAAGGCGGAGCTATACTCCGCCGCTAGATAAACTTAAATGAATAATCATTTGAAGTTTTCTTTCATATCATAAATTTAGGAAATAATTATTAATTTAATTTGGATTTTACCACAGTATCTGTCAGAGTTTTAGTAATTACCCCCCCAGGAAAATCCGGTTCGATAAAAACAATATATCCAAGGCTCAAATTTCAGTTTTAAAATCTAAGGGTTTCATTGTAAGTGAGAGCACCTGTACTGTTCTGTTGTGCAGAATAATTGCCAAATCCTGACAGTGTCGAAGACCTGTCAGAGTTTTAGCATTTCTTTTTTTATCCTTTATTTGGAACCATTCTGAGAAGTCAAGATCAATCTTCTAAATAATGTTTAGTATTTTTAAAAAATAAAAGTACAAAGCACTTTTACTGTGATGCGCAAAGCTAAAAAGATAGCAGTACATCGATGGCTTACTATTTAATTTTGAAGCGGTTTTTGAATTCGCGTTTATAAAATGGCTTCTATTCCGTTACCTTAAAATTTTAATTATATTTTTTATGAAAAAGTACATTATTGTTTATGTTTTAATGTTGTTGTCAATTTCCTTGTTTTCTCAGGAATATAAGGCAATCAGCCCCGATGGCAAACTAGGTGTATCTGTTTTGGTAAAAGACGGTAAGCCTGTTTATACAGTAAATTACAATGGTATTTTAATGCTGGATGATTCACCGCTTGGATTAATCACTAATGTTGGAGATTTCAGTCAGGAAATGGAGTTAATGGCATCAGATTATGGGAAAATTGACAAAAAATATACTCAGGATCGAATAAAAAAATCGACTGTGATTTATCAGGCAAACGAACTAACAGTGGCTTTATCGAATAAAAAGGGACAAAAAATTGAAATTATTTTCCGTGTAAGCAACAATGATATTGCATTCCGTTATCAGTTGCCTCAATACGGAAATAGTAAAAGTTGTGTTGTTGAAAAAGAAGTTACCGGATTTAATTTCCCAAATAAAACAACCACTTTCCTTACCCCACAGGCTACTCCAATGATTGGATGGGAAAGAACCAAACCTAGTTACGAAGAAGAATATATTCCTGATGAACCCATGGGAACATCTTCAAAATACGGACAAGGTTATACTTTTCCGTCGCTTTTTCACATTGGTAGTGATGGCTGGGTATTGGTTTCGGAAACAGGAGTAAGTAGCTCGTATTGTGCCTCGCATTTAAGTGAAGGAACTTCCGATGGTTTATATTCTATTCGTTTTCCGGATTTAGGTGAAAATAATGGTATCGGAAGTGCCGCGCCGGCATTTTCATTACCGAATTTTACTCCATGGAGAACAATCACTGTAAGTGATGATCTGAAACAGATTGTTGAAACAACCATCTCTTTTGATGTTGTTGAACCTTTGTATGAACCATTGCAGGAATATAAATACGGACGTTCTACCTGGAGCTGGATTATGTGGCAGGATGAAAGTATGAATTACGATGATCAGGTAACCTATATCGATTTGGCTGCCGAGATGGGGTATGAATACATTTTGATGGATGCGATGTGGGACACACAAGTTGGTTACGATCGGATGCCTTCTTTAATTAAATATGCGCAGTCGAAAGGAGTGGATGTTTTTTTATGGTACAACTCCAATGGTTATTGGAATGATGCTCCGCAAGGACCCAAAAACAAAATGAATAATACGATTATTCGTAAGAAAGAAATGAAATGGCTGCAAAGTCTGGGTGTAAAGGGATTGAAAATTGACTTTTTTGGAGGGGATAAACAAGAAAGCATGAAGCTGTACGAAGACATCCTTTCTGATGCCAACGATTATGGATTGATGATTGTTTTTCATGGAACCACCCTTCCCCGGGGATGGGAGCGGATGTATCCGAATTTTGTGGGCAGTGAAGCCGTACTGGCTTCTGAAAACCTTATTTTTCAACAACATGCCAATGATATGGAAGCCTATAATGCCTGCTTACATCCCTTTATTCGTAATGCAGTGGGATCGATGGAATTTGGCCCTGTTTTGCTTAATAAACGGCACAACAGAAATAACGATGGGGGCAACATTCGTCGCACCTCGGATGTTTTTCAATTGGCAACAGCTGTTCTGTACCAAAACCCGGTTCAGATGTTTGCCATTGCGCCCAATAACCTTACCGATGTTCCTGCATTCGAAATTGAATTTATGAAAGAGGTGCCAACAACCTGGGATGAAACAGTATTTATCGACGGCTATCCGGGAAAATATTGCATTTTGGCTCGTCGTCATGCTTCCAAATGGTATGTAGTTGGTGTAAATGCTGAGCATGAACCGTTGAATATAGAGGTTAAGCTTCCCATGTTGGCCGGAAAATTGATTACAAGATATGGCGACAATAAAGATTTTGTTCCGTTTAAAGACAACATTAGTATTAAAAAAAACGGGAAAATTCAATTGACCATTCAAGCTAAAGGAGGGATTATTCTTACCAATTAAGGGTAAGCTTACATTATGATAGAATAAGCTTGAAAGGTCAGTATATTTACATTTATTCGGACTGTTTTTCTGTAATACTTACCAATTGCAAAATCCTGAAAGTGTCGAAAATCTGTCAGAGTTATAGCAATTTCCCCCTCACAGGAAATCTGTTTCGATAAAAGCAATATAGTCCTGATTGTTATATTTTAAATCTGAGAGCCTCATTGTAAGTGAGGCTCTCAGTGCATACAATAATTGGGGCTCTGGCTTGGTCTGTTTTTTTTATTCCTTCTTGTCTTTTATTTCTTTATTATTTTTTTGTTAAGCGATGTTAGTTTCGTAGATTCGCGGACTGAATATCATAAGTGTTTATTACTGCCGGATATGGGTTGCTAAATACACTTTTACTATAAATGCAAACGAAATAGAGCCCATGGCTTTATTTAGAAGTTAACCACTATTAGAAAAACGAACGAATGAACAATATGCCTAGAAAAATTAAATTCTCAACCATACTTAATATCCTGAAAAAGAAACCGATTCCAATGCTTTTTGGCTTTCTTTTTGCTCTAATTCCAATATTCCTTGTTATTGTTTTATCGATAGTGTTTTCGTCATTTGGAAACGACGCGCCGGAAATTGATTATGAATTGATAAATTCGCAGGGAAAAGAAACTACTGCTGAAATAACGGACATTGAAACTCAATACAATGTGACGATTAACGGAGTTCACCCAACAATAATTTCATACAAATATTCAGAGAATGGAAAAGAAATTGAATCTAAATATAAAGTTCTGGAAGAAAGAAAAATAGAAAATTTAGAAATCGGAGATGATATTGAAATCAAAGAACTCAATGGAAATTCAATAGTAAAAGACCTAAAACCATATGGATTTTCAATTTGGTTCTTTTTAATCATACCAATCCCGTTTCTGATTATTGGATTGCCTTTTTTAATCTATTCAATCTTATACTTGAAAAAGGAACTTAAACTTTACAAATTCGGAAAAGTATCAAAAGGAAAGATAGTTTCGATGATGCTAAAATCCGGACTTCCTGTTTTTAATTTTGGACAAGGAATTATTGTGCATTATGAATATGAAACAAGAAGTGGAAATAAAATAATTGGAGAATCATTTACAACTGACTATTCGATTATGAGTGATAAAAAGAACGGCGATTTTGTTCCGGTTTTCGTGTCTGTTGAAAATGAGGAGAAGTCTTGTATTGTTCCTAAATTGCAGTCGTTGAGAAATAATTGGAACATTGATTTTGAATAAAACAGCAATGGCTGAAGACAGTACCCCTTGCACAACCGATTACTATTTCTAAAAAAATAAGATGAAAGCTTTAAAAGTTTGCTGATTAGCGAGCTTTTAAAGCTTCCTTTTTTAGGTTAAAATCCAGAAACTTTAAATTTGTTAAGACTTAAAAACAACTTAAATGAGCCAAATGGGTTCATTGCAATGGAAAAACAAGTGGTGGACTAAGCATTATCTCAGTCTTTTTTGTCGCGAATTTCAGCAGTTTTTTAAGATTATCAGCACTCTTGAACTAAGGTGTCGTTAGAGATAAAAGTGCTCCAAATAAGAACTTCAATTCTATTTCTAAATAAAATCGTTTTCAGTTTTTATGCATCCTTAAAGCCGCTATATTTAAAACTTAATTGAGCAGTTTGATTCGTTTTTAGACAGACTGGCGTTGTATGTTATGCTAATAAACTTCTAACAGTCCTGATAATGTTTGACAAATTGATTAATACAATAAAAGAAGATAAAAAGAATTGGGCAAGGTTTCATGAGGCTTTCATTGAAAGAGAAATTGATTCTAAAACGATCTTATTAAGAGAGGGAGAGCCTGCAAAAAATATTTATTTTATAAAGAAAGGGTGTTTGCGTGAGTGGTTTAATAAAGATGGAAAAGACATTACTTTTCAATTCTTTTTGGAAGGGCAGCCTGTTGCTTCAATTGACAGTTTCATGAGCAACAAACCAAGCCTGTTTACAATTGAGAGCATAGAACCTTCAACTATTATTTCAATTGGGAAAGAGGACTTTTCAGAACTTTTCAAAATCTATCCAGAATTTAAAGATCAATTTCATGACTTTATTTTCCAACGTTTTAGTAATTATGGACTGCTTTTTCTTTCCAGGATAAAAGATACTCCCAAGGAGCGATATATGGATTTAATTAATAACCATCCTGAAATAATTAAACGAATTCCTCAGCATTATATCGCCTCTTTTTTAGGCATAACTCCAATTTCGCTTAGCAGGATTAGAAATAGAAAGCCATATTGATTTCTTAACAATTGTTATCGTTAGGTCGTTTTTGATTACTGACTTTTGTGTTGTAAATTTTAAACATTAAACAGCATAATTATGAAAGTAGTAATTGTATTTAATCATCCTTACGAAGGAAGTTATTGTAACGCAATCTTAAATTCAGTAACAGGCGGACTTCAACAAGCAAACCATGACATAGATATTATTAATCTTGACAAAGAGGGCTTTAATCCCGTAATGACTTCTCAAGACCTAAAAGCATTTAGAGACAAACAACCAGTAGACCCCAAAGTTATTGAGTATAAAAACAGACTCGAAAAAGCAGACCATGTTGTTTTTATCTTCCCTATTTGGTGGGAGCTTATGCCTGCCTTAATGAAAGGGTTTATAGATAAAGTTATTTTTCCGGGAGTCGCTTATGATTATGTAGATGGCAGCAACACAAAAATGAAACCTCTATTGACAAATATAAAGGGAGTAACAGTGATTACTACCATGAACACACCAAGTATTTTGTATCGGATTATTTTTGGCAATGCTATACAAAAAGCCGTAATCAGAGGAACATTTTGGAAGTTAGGTTATAAAAACAGGAAATGGATTAGCTTTACTATGGTAAAACAAGCATCTGACGAAAAACGTAAGATGTGGCTTACCAAGATTGAAAAAACATTCAATAAGGAGGAATTATTCAAATGAAAAGTCCATCTCTTAGCTTAAAAATAAATCTTGGGTTACTGCTTTTGGGATTGATTATGGTATTTTCCGGTTTATTGATACAGATTAAATATCACATAGGGAATCATGACGGAATAGATATTATTAAATCTGTTTGGGGTTTAAGTCATTCTGAATGGTTAATAATTCATAAAATTTCTGTCATTATTTTTTCCTTTTTTCTGGTTTATCATATCAATTTGCATTGGCGATGGTTTAAAGCTGTTGTTACGAAGAATCTGATTGCTAAAAACAGACATGTATTAACTCTTTCAATTCTCTTTCTTCTCGTTGCATTAACGGGTTTCTTGCCTTGGCTCATAAAATTAACAGGAGGAGATGAATCTATACTTAATACCTTTATCGAAATTCACGACAAAATTGCGTTAATTTTATTGGTATATCTTGCATTGCATATTTCAAGCAGGATTAGATGGTTTATAACTACCTTTGATAAATTGAAAAAATAAACAGAGTACACAAATGGCTAAGGTAAGAAAGAGCCGGTTAAGTAGTAAATTCAAGATTTGTTGCCGCTTCAACTTTTCTGTAATCTGACAGGAAAGTGCCATGCAACACTCAGACACATAGTATTTAAAATTGAAATGGATAAAAATGAAAAAAGCACTGATTATAATAGATATTCAGAATGATTATTTTGAAAATGGAACAATGACTCTTGTTCATTCGGATAAAGCCTGCCGGAAAGCAAAACTTCTTTTAGACAAGTTTAGAGCAGAGGCATTACCCGTAATTTTTATTCAGCACATTGCAACACGGCCTGATGCATCATTCTTTTTACCAAATACAAAAGGAGCAGAAATTCATCAGACAATCAGTCCTTTAAAAAGTGAGAAGATAGTAGTTAAACATTATCCAAATAGTTTCAGAGAAACAGACCTGATGGAATATCTTGAAGAAACACAAACAACTGATTTGGTAATATGCGGTATGATGACCCATATGTGCGTTGATGCAACAACAAGAGCGGCAAAAGATTTTGGATTTACTATTTCTGTTATTGGTGATGCTTGTGCAACAAAAGATTTAGAATACAATGGAAAAGTTGTTGAAGCCAATGAAGTTCAGAATAGTTTTTTATCAGCATTAAATTATTTTTACTCAACAGTGCAAACCACAGAAGAGTATTTAAATCAATAATTGGGTGACTATGTTTATCGTATCGCAGACATGCAACTGAGTTTATTCCATCTATAACGGGTGATGAATTGAAATGTCTTTTAGAAAATTAGCAAAGCACCACCATGCAACAGCTTGTTTGTAAATAAAAAAACGAATTGCTTACTATAAAAACATACAAAGCTGAACTATTTCCAGATTTGATTGAAAGAATTTGGGTTGCAGAGAATAAGGAAACAGAAGTAGAATTAATGATCCCTCCAAATCAGTACGTTAACTTAATTTTTACACTGAATCATTCTGCATACAAACGAGATGAAATGTTAATTGAAGCCCCGCAAATAGAAGGCATTTCTACCAAAAACACAGTATTAGTTTATCCCGCCGGCACTAAAATAATTGGAGTAAGATTTTTTGCCTTTGGTTTATATCCTTTTATTCAAATTCAAGGAAAAAAGCTAATTGATCATTCAATTTATTACCCGCCTGAAACAAAAGGAATAAAGGACATTCTTAATTGTTCTGTCAGCGATTCGAACACTGTATTAATTGACAAGCTTTACGAACTGTTAAGTGATTTACATTGCGAAAAATCACATGCTGCAGTTTTTCAAATAATGGATTTTTACAAACAATTCAGGTGGAATGATGAGACATGTTCTATTGAAGATTATTGCAAAAGAACAGGAACAAATTATACAGCGCTTAACAGAAATTTTACCCAAATTGTTGGAATCACTCCTAAGAAATTTGAGAGACTGATTAAATTTCGCAAATCGCTTTGCAGTTTGATCGACAGTAAGGATAATCTGACCTCGATAGGATCAAATTCAGGATATTTCGACCAGGCACACTTCATTCGTGAATTTAAAATGTTCGTAAACCAAACACCGTCAGCTTATCAGGCATTAATAAAATTGGCTGATAAGGAAAGCAAAATCATTAATTATAATTTTAAATTATTTTAACCTGCTTAAAATATACAATTTCTTAAATTTACTACCCCTTACCTTTGTGCTGTAATTGCAATTTACAACAGTATAAAACGACCATGCAAAAAGTGTTGCACAAAGGAGAATGAGTGTAATTTGGGTGTTCTCCCGAAACAAGTTCGGGACAGGCTATATGGCAAAAACATAAAATAATAATCATATGAAAATAAAAAACATAATATTTGATTTTGGAGGTGTACTGATTGATTGGAATCCGAGATACCTTTATCGCAATGTATTTCAGGATGAAGCAGAAATGGAATACTTTTTAAAGGACGTTTGCAGTACCGAATGGAATATCAGACAAGATGCAGGTCGCCCACTAAATGAAGCAACTGAAGAATTAGTAAAAGAAATCCCTCAATACGAAAAAGAGATTAGGAATTATTATTCTGATTGGGTAAAAATGGTTGGAGGAGCAATCGAAGAAAATGCAGCTTTAATAAAGGATTTGAAAGATAAATATCGCTTATTTGGACTCACAAATTGGTCGGCTGAAACATTTCCAATAGTATTTGATCAATATCCTTTTTTCAAGGAATTAGAAGGTATAGTAGTTTCAGGAACAGAGAAAATTATAAAACCTGATGCACGGATATATCAATTGTTACTTACCCGATATGGATTAACAGCGAATGAATCATTATTTATTGATGACAATCAGGAGAATATTAATGCTGCAAACAGGCTTGGTTTTAAAACAATACCTCTGCTAAAGGAAGTAAATTTGAAAGATGAACTTGAACGTTTGGGATTGTAAATTGATAATTGAAATAAATATGACCTATTGGGATATTCTTGATGAATTTATTAAATCAAACAAGCTGGTAATAGATAGAAAAAAGGGAACAACTCACCCTAAATATGAGAACATGATTTATCCGGTTGATTATGGGTTTATTGCAAATACTAAATCAATGGATGGAGGAGGTATTGATATATTTATTGGTGAAGAAAAGGAGAAAAAGATAAATGGAATAATTTGCATTGCTGATAGAATTAAAAATGACTCTGAGATAAAAATTATTTACGGATGTAGTGAAAAAGAAATCGAAGTTGTGCTTTACTTTCTAAATAATTCAGACTACATGAAAGCGATTTTTATAAATCATGATAACAATTCTTGACGGAATAAAACAAGCCCCGTACTAAATGGATAAATTTATACAAAGTATCGATAAGCAGATAGAATTTAATCAAGGGAAAAATATTTTCCTTGATAAGCCTGAAATGTTTCGCTTTATTAACGAAACAATTAATGCAATTTCGAACATAAATGAATTAAACAGTGATTCCGAAAAGTTTTTAGTCGATTATGCTGCTGATAAAGCCATTGAAGAGTTTTGTAGGGTAAACCAATACTATTCATTTGATACAAAATCAAAAAATGAGCTGAGAAATATTTATACCTGTTTATTTGCTGATATCCGTACTGGAATGATTTCTGCAGAAAGCATTTCAAAGAATCATTACAAAAGGCTAAAAGACTGGATTAAGAACAGCAATTCATTTGCCGAAAAAATTTATTTGAATTCCGGTTCAAAAGTTGAACCTGTTGTCTGCTCAGAATACAGTCCCGGTTTGCAAATTGAGATTCTGCAAATTGAAACGACACAATTAAAAGAGCCGGTTTTAGATATAGGTTGTGGAAAACAAGGAAATTTAGTCAATTACTTATGTGAGAAGGGCATTGACACATATGGTATCGACCGGTTTTCTTTCACAAGTAATAATCTTTTCAATTTTGATTGGCTGGAATACGATTATGGAATAGAAAAGTGGGGAGCAATAATCAGTAATCTGGGATTTTCCAATCATTTTAAGCACCATAATTTAAGAGAAGATGGAAACTATATTGAGTATGCAAAAAAATATATGGAAATATTAAAATCGCTTAAAATTGGAGGTGCCTTTTATTATGCGCCCGACTTGCCGTTTATTGAGCAATATCTTGATTCCAGACAATTCAGGATTGATAAAAGAGAAATTGGTGAATATGATTTTAAAACAACAAAAATAACACGATTAGAATAAGAGAGCGGCACCATACCATCAACCGCAGACGAAATTGAAAACCCGGGAATTGAATAACAATTTACGGTTCCCCCTGAAAAGTAAAATAGGACATCAAACTTAATTATGTATTGCTGATTTTTTTTAAATTTGCAGACTTTATTTTTTACATAAAACATTCAATAATGAAGACTTTAAAATATTTGGTATTGCTTTTTGTTACAATTGCCATTTGCTCGTGTGATAAAGATGACAATGAAATTTCAAAAGCTGATTTCAGTGTGCTTGGAATCACAAGCATAAGTGTAAATAACATTGAATACAGCATTGATGACAATCTGCTGTTAAAATTAGAAGACTCCAAGAATATTACTGTTGCAGGAAGCCAAATCACAGAATCCACCAAACACTGTGTAATAGAATATTCAGTACTGTCAACTACAAAAGATACGCCTTTTGTTTCAGCAAAAAGTTCTTGTTCAGGCGTATCTGTTAATGTTGATTCAAATACCTCCACTGATGGAGTAACACGCATTGTTTTAACTGTTAGCAGAAGTGGCTATAAGGAACAGGCAATCTATAAATTTAATTTTGCAAAAATTTAAATGGATTTTTGTAATTGCAAAAGGTGAACAAAACCGAAAAAGAGGTTTCAAGAAAGTATCAGAATAAAAGAGAACGGTCAGGCTCCCAGCCCGGCCTTTTTTTTTGTCCAAACAAAAAGTTGACTCGTATGAGTTTCAGATGGGTTGTCCAGACAAAAAGTTGGCTCGTATGAGTTTCAGATTTGTTGTCCAGACAAAAAGTTGACTCGTATGAGTTTCAGATTGGTCGTCCAGACAAAAAGTTGGCTTGTATGAGTTTCAGATTGGTCGTCCAGACAAAAAGATGGCTCGTATGAGTTTCAGATTGGTCGTCCAGATAAAAAAAAGTCTCGTATGAGTTTCAGAAGGGGTGTCCAATCAAAAAGATGGCTTATATGCGTGGCAAAAAGGTCATCCAAACAAAAAGTCGTCGTATTTCTCAGGGAAATAAGTCCACCAAGCAAAAAGATGTGGAAAAAGAAGTTCTTTTCGCCCGGGGCAGGTTTGTGCTTAAAAACCGGCAGGTAAATTCCCTAATATATACTGATGTTGGCATATCGGGTATTTTTCGTAATTTGAATAATTGTAATTACTGACCACATAAGCCATGTACACTAAATATTCATCAAAATTACTAAGTTCTCTTCAACCAACAGAGAACATGATATCTACTCTACAGAAAACGCTTGGTTCAATTGAGCAAAACCAGGCTGTTTCTGATACTTATTCCGATTACCGAAAATTCAGCGAAGAATTTAAGAAATACGTTCACGAATATTTTCAGGATTTAAATAAGTTTGACGTTTCGGAGTTTTTCGATCAGTTTGCAGAGATTAAAGAATACATTTCCGGTTTTGAAGAGCTGGTTGAAGAATTTCAGGATAAGGACCGGTTTTATGCTTTGCCTTCGGATGGCATTTTTTTGAAAACAAGAAAACTGGGGAAGTTGTTTTTTCTTAAGATGAATTGGGGATTGCTGGGTGTCAGAAATCAATTCCGATCCTTATTTAAAAAGGAACCAATTCCTAAAAACTACCGGAAACACAAAATTCATCGCAGGCAATTGGCCGAACTGATTTATTTTGTGCGCTTTTTAGAGGATGTGAATACGATTGTTGAGGATGCACTTTCATTCCGGCAGGATATTTTTCAAAGTATCAAGTCAATTGATCAGCAAATTGAAAACAACCTGCTTGCAAACAGCAAATGGATTGAAAATGATTTTGCTCTGCAGTTAACAGAACTACGCAAACAGATTGATACCAAACAAATTGAAATTGAGCTGAAATTTAAGGGGTTAAAAGAGGATCTGGATTTGCAGTATGCCGAATTGCATTCAAAAACAGGAACTATTGAGTTTCCGGCCGGCAAAATTCAATCGGGGAAACTGACGAAAAAAGCAGATGCTTGTCTAAAAAAACAGGAGAAATTATTTACGAATTACAACAGCCGTGTATTTGCTTTGTTTGAGCATTGGCGGCTGGTTTACGAAATTCGTTTTTCAAATTTATCTGTTACAAATATTTTCAATCAACACGAAGCAAAGTTAGAAAGCACTTTGGAAGAGGTTTTACTTGGCGAGGATTCTTTTTTTGTGAGTGTTTTGGAAGCGGCTCTTAAAAAAATTAAGAACGAAAGCGACTTGCAGGATGTTGAAGATAATTTACTGACAAAACAATTGCTGGCCGGGAGAATTCCAGCTTATATTGAGAAATTAATGGAAACGGATTTTGCTCCGTATTTTGATCTCCTGCAATCGGAATGCTCCAAAGAGTTTGAAAACATACCGTCAAGCTATTTATTACCCTATAAAAAGGGCTGGCATAAAAATTTAGGCTCAATAAAATTGAGGGAAACCAATGTGAATAATATTGTAGTTGGCTGCATTGGGGAATCGATCGATAGTCCTCTTACAATTCAAAAAAACACATTGGCAAACGGCATTCATCAGTCCATAGCAAACACAAGCGAATTGGCAGGCATTGTGGAATATGCCTTGGAATACTACAATGCCGGTGATCTTGAGAATGGAAGCAATCAGCTTTCTGAATTTGGAGAAGGTATTGAACGCGCAGTGCAGAAAGCAAAAGAAAATAAGCAGTACAATACACGGCTGTCAACAGATGTGCTGGAACAAATCGATAGAATTAATACCAATTTCATATCTGAAATAACAACAGCAACCACTCTTGATAATCTGGATCAGAAACAGACGGAGATGATTCGGAAAAAAAGAATTCGGGATGCTAAAAATGTTCTGAGCAACAGCCTGGCCTTTTTCAAAGAAAAATTCAGCAAATCGCAGGCCCAAATTCTTGATGTAATTAAGCAGGGGCGGTTAAAATATACGGCCTACCGCGAAGTTTTGGGTTTGTCGGAAAAAAAGGAAACCATTGGCAGCGAATTATCCAATTACCTATCGGAAACAGAAATTTCCATTGCCCGCCTGCCTTTGATGTATCAGCGACTGTTTAGAATTGCGCCCATTGCAAATGCCAAATTTCGAATTGAGCGGCCTAAGGTGATTCAGCAGCTCGAAATTGCCTACAGTAACTGGACAAACGGGAAGTTTGCACCCACTTGTCTGGTAGGAGAGGCGGGGAGTGGAATCACTTCTATGGTAAGTGTTTTTAAGGAGAAATTTGGACATCAGTACGCTTTTTACAGATTCGACCTGGATCGTAAAATCAGCAGTGAAGAAGATTTTATTCTGTTTTTACAAACTGTTTTTGCTGATTTGGAATTCAATTCGGTGGACGGATTGATTGAGGAAATTCAGAATTTGAAGGGGCGAAGAATAGTTGTAATAGAGAATGTGCATCAGTTATTTCTGCGCAAGCTTTATGGCTTTAAAAATCTATCGGAGTTTTTTAGACTGATATCACAAACCAATTCCCAGATTTTTTGGTTGAGTACTTGCTTGCTTTATACATACAAGTATCTTAATTACACCTTAAAAATGAGCGGTTATTTTGGATATGTGGTGAATCTGGATAGTTTGAACAAAGAACAGTTAACCGAAATTATTATTAAACGGCATAAGTTTAGCGGCTTTAAGCTTAACTTTTTGCCACCGAAAGAATTTCACCCAAAACGATCGTATAAGAGAATGTCGGAGGCTGATAAACAGACGTATTTAGAGCAGGATTACTTTAACCGGCTGTACAAATTTGCACAGAACAATCTTTCCCTGGCACTTATTTTCTGGATGAGATCGATTGTAAGTGTTGAGGATAATATTTTTCATTTGCAGTACAAACATCTGGAGTATTCTTTTTTCAACACGCTTAGCACCTCTCAAATTACCACTTTGCATGCATTGGTTCTTCAAGGGGGGCTTTTACTCGAGGAGCATGCTGCTGTTTTTGCCTGGCAAAAGGAGGAAAGTTTTGCTCATTTAATGGTGCTTGCCGACGATGGAATTTTAATTAAAAGAAATGAGGTGTATTTTATAAACCCATTGCTTTACAGGCAGATTTCAGATCATTTGGCTGTTTTGAACTACATACACTAAAGGCATTTAAGAATAGAAAATAACTGCAGAATAAAATGAAGAAAATTATAAGCATACTTCTCGTTACCGGGAGCTTTTTTACAGGCACTCAAACTTTACTGCCGCAAAATCAGATTGCTGATTCTATTGCAAAAACAGAGCTGGTGAAAGTAGATTCTGTTGTTTCATCAACCGATAATACAATTAAATCAATCGGAGCTAAATTTGATGCTCCTGATGTTTCCAATCTCATTTCTTTTTCGAAGATATTTTGGGCATTGGTTTTTATTGCCATCGGATATTTTATGGTTCGTTTTCTGACCCGAAGCATCGAGATTTGGTCTGAAAAAAGCCCGGACAGAAGAGTGAAAGGCAAGGCTATTGTTCCGGTAGTAAAAATTATTTGCTGGATGGTAATCGCTTACATTATTGTAAAGGGAATATTTAATCCTCCATTGGGATCCTTGATTGCTTTTGGTGCATCGGTGGGTGTTGCAGTAGGTTTTGCCGCTCAGGATATTTTAAAGAATATATTTGGTGGTTTTGTGATCATTATCGACAGGCCGTTTAAAATTGGTGATAAAATTGAAGTTGGAAGTACCTATGGTGAGGTCTTGGATATGTCTCTGCGATCTACCCGGGTTCAAACAGCTGACGATTCAATTGTTACCCTTCCCAACGGCGAACTGATGAATCAGTCCATCTCCAATTCGAATTCGGGCGAAACCAACTGTCAGGTAGTTGCCGAAATTTATCTGCCAATTACCATCGATACACATCAGGTTCGGAAAATAGCAATGGAAGTTGCCAAGGTCTCAAATTATGTGTACTTGGCCAAGCCAATCGCTGTTGTTTTTGTGAACGATATCAAGTACGATAAACTTTGTTACAAAATGCGGCTAAAAGCGTATGTGATGGACATTCGGTTTGAGTTTGCCTTTAAAAGTGAGTTGACCGAAAATGTAATCAAAGAATTGCTGAATTGTGAGATTCTTAGCTCGGCGAATTCTATTTAATATCGGGAACAAGTGGAAAGGATCAAGCCACTGGAAAACCGCATTTCATGCTGTTTCTACGCACTTGATTCTTCCTGCCAAAAAATCAGATTTTAAATTTGAGTGATTGTTAACGGTTTCTCCTGTCGAAGGTATACGGTTTGATGCGGGAATGGAATCTCAATTCCGTCTCTGTCAAATTGTTCTTTAATAGATTTCAGTAAATCACATTTCGTCACAAAAGCTTTGCCCGAATCTTCGGCCCAAACATATGCTCTCAGTGTAACACTCGAATCACCCAGATTAATCACCCGAACTACTACCTGATCGATATTTTCCTCTTTTTCTTCCTCTGTTCTGTTGTCATAAAAATTGGGGTGGTTCAAAGCCTGATTCCGAATAATTTCAATTGCTTTGTCGATATTGGAAGAGTAACTGATTCCTATTTCTATGAATGAGCAGACTTTTGCATCGGTAATTGACGAATTTAAAATGGTTTCGGAGCTAATAACCGAGTTGGGAATAATTACTCTCCTGTTTTCAGGATTTTTAATCACGGTATGGCGCAAAGTAATATCTTCAACAGTACCCAGGTGTAATTCCCCGATTTTAATAAAATCGCCAACGCGAAAAGGTTTAAAAATAACAATGAAGATGCCGCTGATAATATTTGAAAAAGCCTGTTGAGATGCAAATCCAAGAATCGCAGCCAAAATACCGGCACTGGCCATTAAACTTACACCAACACTTTTCAATTCAGGAATCGAATAAAAAACGATGATAACAACAATTGTAAAAATGAGGAAACTAACCGCATTTTTAAGAAAACTGTAATTGGTTGGATCAACATTTAATAGATCCGAAGCTTTTTTCAGCATGCGGCTCATGAAAAATTGAATGAGTTTGGAAATTAAAAAACCAGAGATGATTGTAACAAGAATAAAAAGTAATTTATACCCAATACCAAGGTTTTTTAATAAAGCTTCAAATGTTTCTATCATTGTTGTAATATATTTGTTAACCAGTAAATGATTTGTTTAATTTAAAGATACAATTAATCACACCTATTTTGTCATGACAAAGAAAAAAACAAGTCGTATTTCGGTAAAAACAGGAATGGCTCCGGGCACTCTGCTGCATATTGGAACCCGTGAACTTGAGCATGCTTCGGTTCAGCTGAGGCAGTACAATTCTGAAGAAATTAAACTATCAGAGTATACGACTGATTTGGATCAGATTACGTATGATTTTAAAGAGGGTGATTTGGTTTCCTGGATACATTTTTCAGGGATTGATATTCCGGCTTATGAGAATTTAGGCAAGCAGCTTGACATTCATAACCTGACTTTGGAAGATGTACTTAATTCACATTTGAGACCTAAATTTGAGGATCTGGATCACTACAGTTTTCTTTCCTTAAAATTGATGATCCCAAAGATGGGAGAATATAAGTTTCAGTCTGTACCGGTTCATCTTATTTTAGGGGAAAATTATGTAATCTCCTTTATGGATTCGAACTATGAAGTATTGGATTCTTTATTTACCCGTTTGGAGAACAGTACACGAAGAATACGGTCCAAAGGAGTGGATTATTTGTTTTTTGCTGTAGCAGATACAATTGTGGACAACTATTTTCACATTATTGAAAATTGGAACGATCAGCTGACTGAATTGGAAGACTGCATCGGAAAGGAAGATTCGGATTTCGTTCCGCGGAAAATTCAGGATTTTAAGAAGCAGATCATGAAGGCCCGGGGAAGCATTTTACCTTTGAAGGAGTCTTATGATCTTTTAATTCAAAGTGAATCAGCTTTATTTGCAGATGAGAATGTGAAGTTTTTCCGGGATACGCAGGATCATATTTTGTTTATCATCGATCAGTTGGATTACCTGCGCGATTATCTCTCAAACATTCGCGATACGTATGAGTCCGAACAGAATAATCAGCTAAATAACACCATGAAGTTTCTGACTTTAATAGCAACTATTTTTATTCCGCTTACATTTTTGGCCGGTATTTATGGTATGAATTTTAGGAACATGCCCGAACTGGAGTGGAGATACGGCTACTTTGCCATACTTGTTATCATGATTTTGGTTGCCGCCGGAATGATATGGTACTTCCGGAAAAAGAAATGGTTGTAATAAGCAGCAGGAATTTAATGCGCAAACTTCAAATACTTTAAACAGATAAACCTCACAAAACCACAATGTGATTCATTATTTTTTAGCTTTACCATTCCCATTGTGAAACAAATAAATTGAAAGACCAGGATGACCAATTCAAAACAGATCGAGAGTATCGAAAATAATGACAGTAAGGAAGCAAATTCCTTTCATAGTAAATTGATTTTTGTGAAAAAAGCTTCGGGTGATGAGGAGCTTTTTGCAATTGATAAGTTAGAGCGTTCGCTGCAAAATGCAGGGGCAAGTACAGCAGCAATAGAAAAAATTCTTGTGAATATTGAAGATTGGATTTTTAATGGGGTTACTACCAAACAAATCTATTCGCGGGCCTTTTCAGTTTTGCGCCGCGAAAAAAACACTTCGGCCATGCGTTACCGCTTAAAGAAAGCAATAATGGAGCTTGGCCCGACAGGATACCCTTTTGAGCAGTTTATCGGGCAATTGTTCAAAAAACAAGAATTTGAGATTGAAGTGGGAGTGGTGGTTGAAGGTGTTTGTGTGACCCACGAAATGGATGTAATTGCCACCCGCAATAAGGAGCAGCACTTGGTTGAATGCAAATATCATAAAGATCAGGGAAAACATGTTAGTGTGCAGGTGCCTTTGTATGTGCGTTCCCGGGTGAACGACATCATCGAAAAAAGAAAGGATATGCCCGAATACAAAGATCTTTCCTTTACGGGATGGGTGGTTACAAACACCCGTTTTTCACCCGATTCAGTACAGTACGGCACTTCCAGTGGTTTGCATCTGTTAGGATGGGATTATCCGCAAAACAGAGGTCTGAAAGAAATCATTGAAGAGCTTCGTCTTTATCCTGTAACGATACTAAGTAATCTTACAAAAGCGGAAAAGCAGGATTTGATGGATCGAAACATCCTTACCTGTTTGCAGCTAAAAGAAAACTTTCATTTATTGGATTCGTTTGTCTTAAGCGAAAAGAGGCAAAAATCATTGAAAGATGAACTTACTCATGTTTGTGGATAGGGGTTCAGATTGATTTCTTCGAAAATAGCTGCTCTTTATACAAATATCCGCTTCACCACGAAAGAGTTTGTTTGTAAATATAAACACCCCTCTGTTCTTCGAACATCTCCCCTTGAAAAAGGGAGAAACACCTTAAATAAATGAATCCTTCCTTTTTAAGGGAAGGTGCCGATCCCGACACGTTGGGAAAAGGGTGCTGATTCTTGTAATTTTCTTTTTATACATTTTGCTGCTCTTTATTTTTTTAGACCAATAAGATGTATAAAGAGTAGCTGAAATAAAAAAGGGGGTTCGAAACCTTTAATTTTCCTTTCTTGTTTTAGATGCCTTCTTAAATGTTTTTCTTATTTTGCTTTTCAGAAACATGCTGTGAAATAAGACTTTGCAAAAAGGAATAGCTTGTAGTTTATTTGTTTCGCTTGTCGGATTAAAATTATAAAATGGAACAAAACCGCATTCATATAAAGAACATGGTCTGTCCAAGATGCATAGCTGCAGTGGAGATGGTTCTTAAGAAGTTGAACCTTAATTTTATTGAAATAGACTTGGGGACAGTGGTTTTGGACCGGTCGTTAACGGAGGGTGAAACGCAAAAACTGAAATTTGATTTGGAAGAAATAGGTTTTGAACTTTTAAACGACAAGAAATCGCAATTGATTGAGCAGGTTAAAAGTGAAATTATCAAAATCGTTCATTATCACGAACAAGCCATTCAGGCAGGAAATTTAACCGATCATTTACAGAAGACTATCGGGCATAGTTATGCTTCACTTAGCAAGCTTTTTTCCGAATTCGAAGGTAAAACAATCGAAAAGTACCTGATTCTTCAAAAAATAGAGAAAGCAAAAGAATTACTTTTTTACGAGGAATTGAGTATCAGCGAAATTGCCTATCAGTTAAATTACAGTTCCAGTCAGCATTTTTCCAGACAATTCAAGTCGGTTACCGGCTTAACACCTACCGAATTTGGAAAAAATAAAAAAGCAGGAAGACATTCTATAAATGAGATCTAAAACTCTTTTATTTCTAAATTGTGCACGTCTTTTTACAAATTGTACACGTCTTTTTTGTAAATAGGTGTTATATTTGTCGTATAAATTATTTGTAATGCTTAAGAAATTCAGTCATTTACTATTAGCCTTGGTTATATTTGTTGTTACAACAGGTATAACTGTCTCCATACATTATTGTGGAGGCCATGTAAAAGATGTGTCTTTTTTAGCTGCACCAAAAGCTTGCTGCGAAATTCCACAAGGGTGTTGCCACGATAAAGTTTTTATCGTAAAAATTGAAAATGATTTTTCAATTTCGTCTTATACTTTTGATTTCGAGCAATTGGAAGTAGTATTGCCGGTTTTAATTGAGTTAATTAAAGTTGAAACACCTATAAAAGTCAGGAAGAATTTCGTAGAATATATTGTTCCTCCCCCCAAAATTCAAACGGTACTTTCCTGTTTGCAGAATTATAGATTATGATTTGTAACTTATCTTTATAAGATGCGTTGAAGATACTGTGCATTACAGTTTCTTATGCTTCTTAAATTTAAAAGTTTAAAATACATCATAATAGAATAGTTATGCTTAATAAAATCATTCGTTTTTTCTTAGAGAACAGACTGGTTACTTTTTTGGTGCTGATTGTCATGATCAGCTGGGGAATTATTAATTCTCCTTTTGGTTGGGATACCGGTATTTTGCCAAGCGATCCTGTGCCTGTTGATGCGATACCGGATATCGGAGAAAACCAACAAATTGTATATACGGAATGGCCGGGTCGGTCTCCTCAGGATATTGAAGATCAGATTTCGTATCCGTTAACAACATCCCTTTTGGGGATACCAGGTGTAAAAACCATTCGCAGTAATTCCATTTTTGGCGTTTCCAGTATCTATATTATTTTCGATGAGGATATAGAGTTTTATTGGAGCCGTACGCGGATTCTTGAAAAATTAAATTCGCTGCCGGCAGGCACACTTCCCGCGGATGTTTCTCCCGCTTTGGGACCTGATGCAACAGCTCTTGGTCAGATTTACTGGTACACCTTAGAGGGAAGAGATAAGGATGGAAATCCGGCAGGAGGTTGGGATCCTCACGAATTAAGAACCATTCAGGATTTTTACGTCCGCTATTCATTAACTTCGGCCAAAGGAGTAGCCGAAGTCGCATCCATTGGAGGTTTTGTGAAAGAGTATCAGATTGATATTGATCCGGATGCAATGAAGGCGAATGGAGTAAATATTAGTCAGATAATGGCTGCCGTTAAGAACAGCAATCTGGATATTGGAGCCCGAACCATTGAGTTTAATAAAGTAGAATATTTAATAAGAGCTTTAGGCTATATCAAAAGTCTCGAAGACATTGAAAAAAGCGTTGTTGCTGTTCGAAATAATATTCCCATCCGGATAAGGGATGTCGCGAAGGTGAATTTTGGTCCGGCTACCCGTCGCGGCGGTTTGGATAAAGGAGGAACAGAAGCTGTTGGCGGTGTTGTGGTAGCACGTTACGGTGCTAACCCTTTGCATACCATCGAAAATTTAAAAGATAAAATTGCAGAAATTGAACCCGGTTTACCATCAAAAACATTGGCCGACGGCACTCTGTCTAAAGTAACAATCGTTCCTTTTTACGATCGAACAGGATTGATCAAAGAAACCCTTGGAACATTAGAGGAAGCGATTTCACTGGAACTTTTGATCAGTATTTTAGTGATTATTGTGTTGGTGCTGAATCTTAGGGCTTCTTTCTTAATATCAAGTTTACTGCCGCTTGGAGTATTGATCACCTTTATTGCCATGCGTCAGTTTGGAGTCGATGCGAATATTGTTGCTCTGTCGGGTATTGCAATAGCAATTGGAGTTATGGTTGATGTGGGGATTGTTTTCACCGAAAACATCATCAGGCATGCTGAGGCCGTTGAAAATATAGGAGCCAAAGGGAAAAGACTTTTGGAAATTGTTTATACTGCAACAACTGAGGTTGCAGGGGCGGTTGTAACAGCTTTGGCAACTACTGTCATCAGTTTTTTACCTGTGTTTGCCATGGAGGCTGCCGAAGGAAAACTGTTTAAACCACTGGCATATACCAAAACCTTTACCATGTTGGCTGCTTTGCTGATTGGTTTAATTATCATTCCAACATTGGCTCATCTGGTATTTTCAATTCGTTTTGACAAGAACAAATACTCTAAAATCTGGAACAGCCTGATTGTTGTGGCAGGTATTGTTTTGTCAATTGTTTCAGGGTATTATATCGCAATGGCCTTGGTTGCATATGGCTTAAATGGTTTTTTTGCCGATAAATGGAAGGAGACCAAAAAATCATGGGTGAATTTAATCAACATTGCCATCACAATTGTGGTAGTTGTATTCTTCCTGACCAAGGCATGGTTGCCTTTGGGAGCAGAGAACAGCCTGTTTGCTAACTTCTTGTTCGTAATTGCAATTGTAAGTGTAGTTTTAGGTGCCTTATCATCAATCGTGTTTTTTTATGCGAAAATTCTGAAATGGTGTTTAAACAACAAATGGAAATTTTTATCCGTTCCCATCCTGTTCGTGGTATTTGGAATTTCAATATGGCAGGGATTTGACAAACTGTTTGGTTTTATGCCCGATTTTGTTCAAAATACCGGTGTTTATAAAAAACTGGATGCTGCCATTCCGGGAATTGGTAAGGAATTTATGCCTTCGCTTGATGAGGGATCGTTCTTGTTTATGCCAACAACAATGCCACATTCCGGAATACAGGAAAATCTTGATGTGATTGCCGTTTTGGATAAAAAGATCAATTCGATTCCTGAAGTGGAAAGTGTAGTTGGAAAATGGGGACGTGTAAATTCTGCTCTCGATCCGGCTCCCACTTCGATGTATGAAAATTTGATTAATTACAAGTCGGAGTATATGCTGAATGAATCCGGACACAGAATTCGGTTTAAAGTAAACAGAAAAGACGCGTTTGTGTTGAAGGATGGTTCTACATACAATCCCAGGGAAGAGGGGTTTCGTTTAATCGCTAAAGAAAATCTGATAGAAGACAAAAATGGAGAGTATTTCCGTCAATGGCGCAAAGAAATAAAATCGCCGGATGATATTTGGGATCAAATCATCAGTCAATCATCAATTCCAGGCTTAACATCTGCCCCAAAACTGCAGCCAATTCAAACACGTTTGGTAATGCTGCAAACCGGAATGAGGGCACCCATGGGAATCAAGGTTTTTGGTCCCGATCTGGAGTCAATAGAAAAGGTTGGATACGAGATTGAAAAACATCTGAAGCAGGTAGAAGGAGTACAGGCCATGTCTGTTTTTGCCGATCGGGTGGTGGGGAAACCTTATCTGGAATTGGAAATTGACCGGGATGCAATTTCTCGATACGGCATTTCGGTTAAAAATCTGCAATCGGTAATCAGCAGTGCCATTGGAGGAATGCAACTGACAACAACAGTGGAAGGAAGAGAACGATTCCCTGTTCGTTTGCGGTATGCCAGAGAATATCGCGACAATCCGGAAGATTTAAAAAAGATATTGATTCCGGCATCGAATGGTGCTCAAATTCCGTTAGGCGATTTGGTAAGCATTCATTACATCCGGGGGCCTCAGTTGATTAAAAGTGAAAATACCTTTCTGGTAGGATATGTAATTTTTGATAAAAAGGAAGGATTTGCTGAAGTTGATGTGGTTGAGAATGCACAGGATTACCTAAAAGAAAAGATATCCAAAGGAGAATTTAATCTGCCTGCAGGTGTCAGCTATGTTTTTACCGGAAACTATGAGAATCAGATTCGCGCAACGAAACGATTGATGATTGTTGTGCCAATTTCATTACTAATCATTTTTCTGATTCTTTATTTCCAGTTTAAATCTATTGTATCAACAGCATTCATATTTACTGGGATCATTGTAGCCTTGTCAGGCGGATTTATTATGCTTTGGCTGTATGGTCAGCCCTGGTTCCTGAACGGAGAATTAGGCGGCATTTACCTAAGGGATTTGTTTCAGGTTCACACCATAAATCTGAGTGTGGCAGTCTGGGTAGGTTTTATTGCTCTGTTTGGTGTCGCCACTGATGATGGTGTTTTGATTAGTACCTACATCAAACAGCTGCAGGAAAAAAAGAGCCCTAAAACAGCAAAAGAGGTTCGTGCTTTGGTTTTGGAAGCGGGCTCAAAACGGGTTCGTCCTGCAGTTATGACAACAGCAACAACCATTATTGCCCTGATTCCAATTTTAACATCAACCGGAAAAGGTTCCGATATTATGGTGCCGATGGCAATTCCACTGTTCGGAGGAATGACCATTGAGGTGCTGACAATGTTTGTTGTTCCGGTTCTGTACAGCATGTGGCAGGAAGCTAAAGCTACAAAAGAGTTAAAAAAACGAAAGGAATAGAATCATGAAACGTCCATATATAAAGCGTTCTGCACACAGGGAAACGATTACAATGGAAAGTTCCATGTGGCAAAAACATACAATTATCAACACATGAAAAAAGTAAATTTAATTATCACAATCCTGTTTCTTTTAACCTCCTCTGTTGTTTTTGGCCAACAGGAACTGTCAGCTTACTTGAAAACAGGAGCAGAAAATAATCCTGGGCTTCAGGCCCGGTTTAAGGAATATATGGCAGCACTTGAGGTTGCCCCTCAGGTGAAAGCACTGCCGGATCCTCAGTTGGCATTCGCTTATTTTATAGAACCGGTTGAAACAAGAATGGGACCTCAGGAATTTAAATTTTCGCTTTCGCAGATGTTTCCCTGGTTCGGGACTCTTAAAGCAAAAGAAAATATAGCGGTTCAGAATGCCAAGGCCAAATATGAGGTTTTTCTGGATACCAAATCAAAATTATTCAGTGATATCAGTGCAAACTATTACAACATCTATTTTAATAAGAAGGCCATTGCAATAACCAATCAGAATCTTGAAATTCTGAGTGTATTTAAAAAGTTGGCAGCCATAAAGGTAGAGGCTGGTTTGGTTTCAGCTGTTGATGGGTATCGAATAGAAATGGAAATTGGTGATTTGCGAAATCAATTGGCTCTTTTAACCGATAAGCAGGAAGCATTGGAGTTTTCTTTCAACAAACTGCTGAATACTGATCTATCCAATGAGGTAGATACTCCGGATGTTCTGTGGGAAGACGATATTCGTTTTGCAAAAGAGGCCTTGTTGGATTCTGTGAGAAGCAACAATCACAAGCTTCTGGGAATAGCGCTTCAGCAGGAGTCGTTGAAATACAGAAAGATCCTGGCAAACAAACAAGGCAAGCCCAATTTTAATTTAGGATTTGAGTATACAATTGTTGGGAAGGGAGACAATAATCTGGCAGGAAAAGATGCCTTTGTTTTCCCAAAAGTGGGGATTACAATTCCTCTGTACCGGAGCAAATACAAAGCAATGATTAATGAAGTTGTTTTGCTTGAAACCGCCAAAGAGATGGACAAAGCCAACACACAAAACATGTTGGAGTCCATATTCGAAAATTCATGGAAAGATTATAAAGATGGACATAGAAGAATTGCTTTGTACATCTCCCAATTAGAATTGGCCAATAAATCGTTAAATCTGTTGGAAACCGATTATGCAACAGGGAATAAAAATTTTGAGGAGATTTTAAGAATGGAAAGAAAGGTTCTGAAGTACAATCTGGAGCTGGAAAAAGCAAGGGCAGATAAACAAGCTGCAATTGCATTCATCAATTATTTAATGGGTAAATAAATCGTTCTGATATGAAAAAAATAATCAATAATATAAAAGAGAATTACAAATTGGTAATTGCAGTTTTGGTAATTGGAGTTTTTCTCGGCCTGATATTTTCCGGATCGTCTGATAAAACAACAGCAGGCACTAATGCTGTGGAAGGGCACGAAGGGCACAATCATGAATCTGAAGATCCAACTACCTGGACTTGTTCCATGCATCCACA
This sequence comes from Labilibaculum manganireducens, assembly GCF_002843385.1. Classification (GTDB taxonomy): domain Bacteria; phylum Bacteroidota; class Bacteroidia; order Bacteroidales; family Marinifilaceae; genus Labilibaculum; species Labilibaculum manganireducens. The sequence goes on along the minus strand of NZ_MVDE01000046.1, from coordinate 12,095 downwards.
AATAAAACAGGATAAGCCGGGAAAATGTCCGATATGCGCAATGGATTTAATTCCGCTCATAAACAGGCAATCTGCAGGAGATGATGTCAATCCGAATGAAATTGTGATGACAGAGTCTGCGGCTAAATTGGCGGCCATTCAAACCATGAAAGTTCAATTGGGAGTTCCTGAGAAATCGGTTCGTTTGCAGGGGAAAATCCATGCAGATGAAAGAAATATATCGGAATTGACGGCCCGGTTTGGAGGCAGAATAGAGAAATTATTCGTCAACTTCACAGGACAAACAGTTCGTAAAGGCGACAAGCTGGCTACCATTTATTCTCCCGATTTGGTAACCGCGCAACGTGAATTGTTGGAGGCGATTGGTTTTAAATCATCGCGTCCGTCCTTATATCAGGCATCTAAAGGGAAATTGAAATTATGGGATCTTACCGATAAACAAATTGAGGAGATCGAGACAAAAGGAGAACCGATGCTTTATTTTGATGTATTGTCTCCAATTTCGGGAACCGTTACTGTGCGGAATGTTGCCATTGGCGATTATATAAAGGAAGGAAGCAAGTTGTTTGAAGTGGTTGATTTATCGAGACTTTGGGTGATGCTGGATGCGTATGAAAGTGATTTGCCCTGGATAAAAGTGAATGATAAGCTTGAGTTTACAGTGCAGGCGATGCCAGGTAAGAATTATGAAGCTAAAGTGACTTTTATCGATCCATTCATTAACGGCGATACCAGAGTAGCAAAAGTGAGGGCTGAGGTTGTAAATAAAAATCAGCAGTTGAAACCGGAAATGTTTGTGAATGGGATTGTGAAATCTAAAACTGAGAAAGGATTGAATAAAATACTGATTCCGAAATCAGCAGTACTTTGGACAGGAAAAAGATCGGTTGTGTATGTAAAAGTTCCGAATCGGGAAACTCCGTCATTTTTGTATCGGGAAATCGTTTTGGGACCCGAAGCAGGTGCATTTTTTGTTGTGAGTGAGGGGTTGAAAGAGAATGAAGAAATTGCCATCAACGGAGTCTTTAAAATTGATGCTGCAGCTCAGCTAATTGGGCTTCCGAGTATGATGAATCCTGATGGAGGAAAAGTCTCAATGGGTCATAATCATGGAGATATGGGTGCCGGTAATTCGATGCAAAAAATGGAAAGTGCTGTGGTAGATGAAAAATTCAAAAAGCAATTAACTGGTTTTTATAACGAATACCTGTTGCTCACAAAAGCTTTTGTTGCCTCCGATCCATCTTTGGTTAAACCTGCCGCGGAATCCTTATTGTCAAAATTGAGTACTATTGACATGAGCCTGCTAAAAGGTGATGCACATATGCAGTGGATGACCAATTTAAATGTACTTGAGACCAAGTTGAAAGCGATTGCTGCCAGTAAAGATATTGGTGTGCAAAGAACTGCTTTTGCCCCTTTTAACCAGGCATTGTATAAAAGCATAAAATCTTTTGGGCTGTATAAAGTAACAACTTACTATCAATTCTGCCCAATGGCAGATGATGATAAAGGTGCTTACTGGTTCAGCAATTCTGAAGAAATTCAAAACCCTTATTTTGGAGAAATGATGCTGGGGTGTGGAGAAGTGAAGGAAACGATTAAGTGATTTTTAAGAGGAGATATGAGTGTTCTCTTCTTGTAATGTATTTTAAAGTAGATAGTTAATAACGATAAAAGTAAATGTTATGAAGTTAAAAGTATTAGGATTAATCGGATTGTTTTTAGTGAGCGGGTTTAGTTTATCTGCTCAGCAAACAAGTAAAAAATTTAAGGTGTTTGGTAATTGTGGAATGTGCGAGAACCGAATCGAAAAAGCTGCTTTAGCAGTAGATGGTGTAACAATGGCAGATTGGAACAAGGAAACGAAACTAATTAAAGTTGCTTTTGATACGACCAAAACAGACATTCACAAAATACATATGGCCATTGCCAATGCAGGTCATGATACGGAAATGCATAAAGCGAAAGATGAGAATTACAATAAGCTGCCGGGTTGTTGTAAATACGATCGGACGAATGCTGAGATGAAAAGTGATGAAGGACATCATCAGCATGAATAGAGCAAATGGCTTGGATATTTTCCTTCAGGATTAAAATTGAAGCCCGACTGTATTGGCCGGGCTTTTATATGTTTTTCTGGTGTAATACCAATTTAATATCAAAATCCTGCTTAAAATATCAGCTTGTCATGCTCCGACTGTATACAAGTAGTTCTTGTCAGGGTATGACTTGATTCTATAAGCACTATTTTATAAGATCAATTTTGATGTTAATTTTGGTACAATTACTTAATGCATTTGTACACAATAAATTTTTTGTCTTCAGCGATAATCTCAACCGACGAGAACAGAGGCTCCAAATGTATTTTGTAATTTAAATGTTTATTCGCGACAATCTGAAGATTTCCTCCTTTTTTCAGACAGCGGAGACATCCTTTAAAGAGATGAAGGGGAATTTGGATGTTTATTTCATATTCGAAATGAAAGGGCGGATTTGTTACGATTAAATAAAATGCGTTATCATCAAAAATGGTTAGCTCATTATTAAAATGATGATGTATATTTTCTCCTTGAATATTTAATTTTGCTGAAGAAACAGCCAGGTAAGAATCATCCATTAAATGGATTTCTGCATCAGGCAATTCTTTGAATATTTCGTTCCCAATAATTCCATTTCCAGAGGCTAAATCCAAAATGCACCGATCGGTATCATCTATTTCAAGATGTTCCAAAAAAAACTGCGTGGCATAATCAATATGTTGTGCCGAAAATACTCCCCAATACTGCTTGTAGTCTTGATTGTTGTAATTTAGTGAAGTGATGAGTTCTTTTTTAACGATGTTTTTCTTTTTAGTAAGCACTAACAGGCGCGCTTTTTTTACCGCTCTGCTTTGTTCTGTTACATCGAAATATTCCTGCGCTATCTGTAATAATTTAGGACTAAAATGGCGGGTCATGAATGCACAAATTACAGTAATGTCTTCGCTTGAATTGCCAGTAATCTGTTCAAGAAAAAGTTGAAAAAGCTCTAATGATTTAGGCACATTTACCAAGGCGAAATCCATTTCATTTTTAAGAGGCGAAAGTGGGTCTGAATAAGAAAGTAATGGAATGTTGTGCGCTTTTAAATTGGCATCAATGGCTTTTTGCTGACTTTTTTGAGTAAATACTACTGTCGGGTTAAATGAATGTAAATAACAGCCCAAAAAACCAAACCGGTCACCATAAATGCCTAACTGATTCGGTTTTTTTTCCAAATCAGCAAACGCCTGTAAAAGATATTCGTCTGCAGCACTCCAGGCCTTTAACGATTTATCTTCTGATAAATCATATCTTTTAATTTGATATTTTCTTCCTTCGAAATCCATGTACTAATCTGCCTTAATGTAATGATTTGTAATTGATAATAAGCTTTGTGCTTTTTACCATTTATTGAATTGATGTTCCTGTTTCGAATAGGAACAAGCGCCGTTACGTATATATACCCATCAGGTTATGCCGTTATTTAAAATTAGAATACTTTGGTAAAATGCCATCCCGAATTTCGGGTATTTGCAAACAAAATCAGGCCTGCGAAGATAGAGATTAGATGCGACAAATTGATAAGCCCCTGCATTTTCTAATCCAGTATGGTTCGATTGAGAGGATTTGGTGATCGGTGAAAGTAGTCAGCAACACATATTTCAATTCCAGTATGGTTCGATTGAGAGTGTTTTTTCAATCTTTCGTGAGTTGTATCATCATCATTTCAATTCCAGTATGGTTCGATTGAGAGTTGCTCCTACTGTCGGAGTGGCAGGGCATCATATGTTATTTCAATTCCAGTATGGTTCGATTGAGAGTTAATAGCTGTGTGCTTACATGTGTGTAGATTTCTGATTTCAATTCCAGTATGGTTCGATTGAGAGCTGTTCATACCCCAAGTTATCGCGCTCGGTAATTTATTTCAATTCCAGTATGGTTCGATTGAGAGAATGATGTGCAGAGATATTGCCGTGTTCAATATCATATTTCAATTCCAGTATGGTTCGATTGAGAGATAAACATCAATTTGCGAGCACCCAGTGAAGTGCTATTTCAATTCCAGTATGGTTCGATTGAGAGGTGGATGCAAAAGCGCTTACAAACGGAATTCTTCAGGATTTCAATTCCAGTATGGTTCGATTGAGAGAACAGAAATGTAATCCGTGTAATACCAAGATGCTTGATTTCAATTCCAGTATGGTTCGATTGAGAGTTAACCAATACAGGTTCACAAACACCACATGCATCTATTTCAATTCCAGTATGGTTCGATTGAGAGGCTAACCGAACAGGATGCTAAGAATATGATAGTAAATTTCAATTCCAGTATGGTTCGATTGAGAGTCTCTTGCGAGTTACCAGGATTACACCATCTTACAAAATTTCAATTCCAGTATGGTTCGATTGAGAGAAGACATTCAGGAGGGTATTAAAGCCTCTGATGAAATTTCAATTCCAGTATGGTTCGATTGAGAGCTATCCTGAAAAAGAGTTTCATCAATTGTTATTTTAATTTCAATTCCAGTATGGTTCGATTGAGAGCCCATCTCCCCAGCACTTAGCTCATAGTTCAACTCACATTTCAATTCCAGTATGGTTCGATTGAGAGGATACGTAGATTGGGGATTAGATGGCTTTAACACTATTTCAATTCCAGTATGGTTCGATTGAGAGTTTGTGATCGGATTTGTTGCATTAATTTTTGTTTATATTTCAATTCCAGTATGGTTCGATTGAGAGGTTTGTAGGTAGATTCTTAAAAAGTGCCTTTTTGTATTTCAATTCCAGTATGGTTCGATTGAGAGAATGCGATCGTCGGCAAAAGCCTGTTCCATCATATATTTCAATTCCAGTATGGTTCGATTGAGAGCACCGAAAACTACTTGGTGTCAATAATCGCTCACGAATTTCAATTCCAGTATGGTTCGATTGAGAGAAAGAAACCATCTCGGGAAGAGAAGTTACATTCACCATTTCAATTCCAGTATGGTTCGATTGAGAGAAACCGAAACGGAAGATGAAAACGAAGATGATCTACATTTCAATTCCAGTATGGTTCGATTGAGAGTTGTATTAAGATATTACACACAAATACCGCTTAAAAATTTCAATTCCAGTATGGTTCGATTGAGAGTGCAAGGCTCTTTAAGTGTTTCAAATCACCAGTTCATTTCAATTCCAGTATGGTTCGATTGAGAGTTCTATTGCTATTTTCCTTTGATCCAATGTCACCCCATTTCAATTCCAGTATGGTTCGATTGAGAGTAGTGTATGGTGTGCCGGTACTTATGCGGTGAGAGGATTTCAATTCCAGTATGGTTCGATTGAGAGTCTAGACTCTTAGACTCTTGGATTGTTCGACTGTTATTTCAATTCCAGTATGGTTCGATTGAGAGAATTGTTTTGGTTTTTGTTTTGCTGATTCAAAATATATTTCAATTCCAGTATGGTTCGATTGAGAGAAAGATATTGATTGTTGATAAACTTAGTTGTTTTATTTCAATTCCAGTATGGTTCGATTGAGAGTATTAGTGCCAGCAGTGAAATTACTGCTACAGCAAATTTCAATTCCAGTATGGTTCGATTGAGAGATTAATGTAAATTCAATATAGATTGTGTTTTCTTTATTTCAATTCCAGTATGGTTCGATTGAGAGATACATTAATTGTGATAGTTGCGGCTTTGAATTCGAATTTCAATTCCAGTATGGTTCGATTGAGAGTAAATTTACCTGCCTTTCCATAAGTTCCAGTACTCTATTTCAATTCCAGTATGGTTCGATTGAGAGGCGCCCTTGAATCCAAATAATGTAGCTGTGGAATCGGATTTCAATTCCAGTATGGTTCGATTGAGAGACCCACACCGCAACCTACAACGAACTAAACTTCAATATTTCAATTCCAGTATGGTTCGATTGAGAGCGCGTGGCAGATTTGAACGCTTCCCAACTTCCGTAATTTCAATTCCAGTATGGTTCGATTGAGAGTATTTATCTGATCGCTAATCGTTAAGCTTAACCCTGATTTCAATTCCAGTATGGTTCGATTGAGAGCCGCTTTGCGAACAGTTACGTTGCTCTACGTGTAAGATTTCAATTCCAGTATGGTTCGATTGAGAGCTTGATTTGAGTTATTTATCATGTATCCGGCAATCTATTTCAATTCCAGTATGGTTCGATTGAGAGTGGCATCAAGACTATCCGCCTCTTACATGGCTAAAAATTTCAATTCCAGTATGGTTCGATTGAGAGAGATTCTGCGACGAAGATCGTTTTAAGTTTGATTCAATTTCAATTCCAGTATGGTTCGATTGAGAGTGCTAATCCTATTCTTGAAGATACTTTCGATTCTATATTTCAATTCCAGTATGGTTCGATTGAGAGATTTAATGCGTTTAATATTTCTGATCTACTTATTTGATTTCAATTCCAGTATGGTTCGATTGAGAGTAGATTAGTATTAACCACAACCCCACATCATTAATTATTTCAATTCCAGTATGGTTCGATTGAGAGTGATTTCCTTAAAAGAATGTCGTTTCAAGATACGTCATTTCAATTCCAGTATGGTTCGATTGAGAGCGCAGCAAGGAAAACAGGTTTGGAATATGTGAAATATATTTCAATTCCAGTATGGTTCGATTGAGAGCTCACGCTCTTTATGATATTCAGCCTCGTCACCTTCATTTCAATTCCAGTATGGTTCGATTGAGAGAATGATTGCAACCATACTTTCACAATTAGTGCCAGATTTCAATTCCAGTATGGTTCGATTGAGAGACGTGCAAAAACTGCCAATGCCATTGAGGGTGATTTATTTCAATTCCAGTATGGTTCGATTGAGAGAAGGAACGAAAGGAAGCAATGAAAAGGGTTAAGGAATTTCAATTCCAGTATGGTTCGATTGAGAGAAGGATCGCGCGCATAGACCAGGCAATTATTGCAAATTTCAATTCCAGTATGGTTCGATTGAGAGTCGTTTTAAGTCTGATTCATGGGATTGGCTTATTGTATTTCAATTCCAGTATGGTTCGATTGAGAGTTTTTGTTAAGGTTGCCTTTTGTTGGCGGTAAGTGCCATTTCAATTCCAGTATGGTTCGATTGAGAGCGGCACGGTGGTGAAATATACCGCGTGTTATCGGTTATTTCAATTCCAGTATGGTTCGATTGAGAGATTGCCAGCACATAACCAAAACCATTGATGTTTCACAATTTCAATTCCAGTATGGTTCGATTGAGAGATTCTCAGATTGCCAGTTTGCTTTTCGATAGCAAAATTTCAATTCCAGTATGGTTCGATTGAGAGAATCATCGGGACGATCGGGAAAAACAGTTCTTTCCCATTTCAATTCCAGTATGGTTCGATTGAGAGCAATTGGAACTTGGAAATACAAGATCCTTTTCTTATTTCAATTCCAGTATGGTTCGATTGAGAGTCTAAAACTTTTGTAATTATCATGGCGCGAAAATGTATTTCAATTCCAGTATGGTTCGATTGAGAGTATGGCAGCAATTGCTTTAATTGTTGCAATTATATATTTCAATTCCAGTATGGTTCGATTGAGAGATATATAAACTTCGTAGACGTTACAAACAATAAATAATTTCAATTCCAGTATGGTTCGATTGAGAGATGAAAATTGTAATTAATGGTGAAGTTTATAATAAAATTTCAATTCCAGTATGGTTCGATTGAGAGGCAAGGAGTTTACACAATACAGGTACAAGGCGACATATTTCAATTCCAGTATGGTTCGATTGAGAGGCCTATTAATTTTATGAACTATCCAGAGCCTGCCAAATTTCAATTCCAGTATGGTTCGATTGAGAGTATAAGCCGTTTTTCTTCTAATCAATCGCTTACATATTTCAATTCCAGTATGGTTCGATTGAGAGAACATCTAAAAACAAAAAAGAGTAAGTCAAATTACAATTTCAATTCCAGTATGGTTCGATTGAGAGAATAAATATTAATATTTAAGAAATTAGCGATGATATATTTCAATTCCAGTATGGTTCGATTGAGAGGACGATTTTAGGAAGTGCAGTTGATTGTTTAGCATATTTCAATTCCAGTATGGTTCGATTGAGAGCATGAGTATAAAGAATATTTTAAGCCAAACAGCATTTATTTCAATTCCAGTATGGTTCGATTGAGAGAGGAGAAGAAGAAAAATATCTGCAAAGCATTAAAGAATTTCAATTCCAGTATGGTTCGATTGAGAGGATGCGCGCGATCCTTTCGCTTCTTGTTGTTGCGCTTATTTCAATTCCAGTATGGTTCGATTGAGAGCAACAATCACTTCTTTGTTTCCGTTTGTTTTTGCGAATTTCAATTCCAGTATGGTTCGATTGAGAGGGGCATAGTTTTACCGCTTTTAAATTCAGTTCGTTTATTTCAATTCCAGTATGGTTCGATTGAGAGTAGATAAAAGATTTAATTTAGATATACATTTAAGGGTATTTCAATTCCAGTATGGTTCGATTGAGAGCTATTCAGGTATTGAAAACACATTAGGCGTTCCATCATTTCAATTCCAGTATGGTTCGATTGAGAGAATATTTTCGTCTTGGTTATCAAGTCCATAAAGCCGAATTTCAATTCCAGTATGGTTCGATTGAGAGAAGCGGATCCACTTATTCAATCGACCACGGATCAATATTTCAATTCCAGTATGGTTCGATTGAGAGGTTTACGTTATTCGGATCATCAGCACCGGCCACGAAATTTCAATTCCAGTATGGTTCGATTGAGAGATCCCCATAGGGGGAAGACACTAAAACCCGTAAAAAATTTCAATTCCAGTATGGTTCGATTGAGAGAAACATTGCATATACTTCAATTATCCCGCCAGATACATTTCAATTCCAGTATGGTTCGATTGAGAGATACTTGTCCCAACGCTTCCGCGCTCTTCAGTAATTCATTTCAATTCCAGTATGGTTCGATTGAGAGCCCACCAATCAAAACGCTGTTCTCCTGGTTCCAATATTTCAATTCCAGTATGGTTCGATTGAGAGGGAGGAAGACCAACTTCTATGTCACATCCTGTTTTAAATTTCAATTCCAGTATGGTTCGATTGAGAGCGACGATTTTAGGAAGTGCAGTTGATTGTTTAGCATATTTCAATTCCAGTATGGTTCGATTGAGAGAGAAATATTTTTTAACTTATGACAGCAATTAATTTATTTCAATTCCAGTATGGTTCGATTGAGAGGCTTTTCTTCGATAGTCGATGTTATCGCCGTTTTTCAATTTCAATTCCAGTATGGTTCGATTGAGAGCTGCTCTCTGGCAACTAAAGAACTTAAATTTTGTGCATTTCAATTCCAGTATGGTTCGATTGAGAGCAGTTTTACAATTCCAATTTCAACTATCTTTCCACATTTCAATTCCAGTATGGTTCGATTGAGAGTCGATTGACGACTCAAAAAAAACATCTGAAAATCAATAAATTAAGATTTTAAGATGTGACAAAAACAACAAGCTTTAGTTGTCGATGTGCAAAAGTATAAAATATATGGGGTTTCGACAACATTGCCGAAACATTAGTTTTTTCGATATGTCAAAGAACCTTAAGGTCGAAGTCACATTTTAAAAAAGGGGAGAGGGACGATCTGTAATGACTTATCGACAACTATAAGAATTGATCCAAATCATTTTTTTCATGTCCAATTACTTCTTTTTCCAACCATTTTTGCTCTCTGCTTTTAAATAGAATTAAACTATCGCGTTCTTCTTCATTCATAATAAATTCAGCTTTTAAAATTAGTTCTTTTAATTTCACCTCTGTTATTTCGCCTTCGAAAACCGAATTCTGAATCCAATTTAAATATTGTCTGCACAATTTCAACATTTTTCCTACACGCTTTTCGCCCATGTCGTAAACCAAAATTACATACATTACCAGTAAATTTTAAACGGTTTATATTCTTCTATGTCCAACAAATGTTTTTGCAATTTATAACATTCCAGTTTTATCAGATGCTTGTAACTCACACTTCTATTTAAACTTCGGTGCTTAATGGTTTCTTCCAATCGTTTTTCAAAAGCCTGTATAAATTTTTTCTTTCCTTTCTCTTTTAAAACAATTCGGTTCAGTTTTTCTTCGAAATCACTTTCCTGTATTTCCTTTTTGTTTAAAACCTTAAAAATGACCCGATCTACTAAAAAAGGTTTGAAAACTTCAGCCAAATCCAAAGCCAGACTAAATCGCCGTTCTCCGGGTTCATGCAGGAAACTAATGGTAGGCTCCAGCTGAGTTTTCTGAATGGCACGCAAACATTCCGAATAGCACATCATATTGCCAAATGAGATCAAAGAGTTTACAATGTTTAAAGGAGGGCGCTTGGTGCGTATTCCCATCTCGTGATCATTAATAATTAAATTGAAAGCATCGTAATAATTTTTCCGGATATTTCCTTCAACACCCATTAATTCATCAATTTCTTTTGTCTCACCAATTTTTTTCCGAAGAAGCTCAATACTATCAATTACAGGCATCAAATCTTTACCTCGGTTATCGTAATACCTCAGGTTTTTTAGCATATTAAATGATGCTCCTTCGATAAAAGACTGGGCAACAACAACGCGTTTTGATTTTTTTAAATAGGCCTTAGTTTGGGCTATCAGCATTTTTCCCGAAAGCAATTTACACTTCGGAGCAAACGATCCGGTGTAGTTTTCATAGTAATCGTAAAAATGCACAGCAATATCATTTTTTCCTAAAAAGTTATAAAGCGCCGAATTGGCATCCAACGATCCCAATACATACAATTGGTCAACTTGTTCAACTGGCAAATAGCGAGGTTTTAAATCATTCCCCTCTTCGTCAACGGGTGTAAATTTTAGCGTGTTATCCTTTCGCGATAAACGTCCCGGATTGAATAAATAATAGGATTTCTTCATAATTGTCTTGAACTATGATTTTTGTTGAATAATAGATGAATTATGATTGCTTTTGGGTTTCATTACACGTTTAAATTGAAGTGAGGTATTTCCAAAATTAATGAGCAAGCCAATTTCTAAGCCATATGCTTCCAGATAATTTATCGCTTGGGCAAGGTGAACATCTTCAAGTTGTACAACTGCTTTTATTTCAAGCATTATTTTTTTTTCAATAAAAAAATCAACTCGTCGTGTTCCAATATTATGCCCTTTATATTCCAAGAACATTTCTTTTTCGCGATCGAATTCAACATCACGTAGATTCAATTCAATCGCAAGAGCCCTCTGATAAACAACTTCCTGAAAACCATTTCCTAAATGCCGATGAACTTCCATTGCGGCACCAATTATTTTATGTGTTAATTCCTGAAATTTAAATTTTTTTTCCATTATAATAAATCAGAGTGTTCTTAAAATCAGTAAAATCATAGTTCAAAACTCATCCGAATAACAAAAATCGTAGTAAGAGCATTTTTTACATTTGGGCTGATTTATGGCTTTAGGGCATATATCGGAGTGTATAATTTTATCAATTTCCTCAAGTAATTCAACAATTCTCTCCTTATCGGGGATACTCAAAAATACCTCCTCTGTTTTGTGTTCTTTCGGATATTCCAGTAGACCCGTTACGCCTTCAATTCCATTTAATTCCAATACATAGATGTAGTACTTTACCTGCCATGCATGAGATTCCAGTAATTTACTCGACTTTTTAATTTCGTGAACCACCTTATTCTTAGCATCGTAATAATCAATTTTGATTCCATCAATAGCAATCTCTTCATATTTCGAGCTACGTTGCTGATAACTGCTTTCGTGTATCAGTTTGCCTTCGTAAACCAAATCTGATGAATGTTCCATTTGAATATTGTTCGCAAACAACCACAGTTTGCGATGGCAAACCATGTAGTAATTGAAGTGGGTTCCGGTAATGTGCATAAGGCTTAGTTTTCGAACCAATTTGTTAGATTAATTACTTGCTTGTTTTCTAAATCAATAGTTCGTTAAGTTTTGACTTATAATGTTGAAAATGAGAAGAATAAGCAGTGTTTAAGTTTGGATAATCCCTTAAGAATCAGTATCTTAATGTTTGTTTTCGAAGCAATTATTAAGTATGACTC
>NZ_MVDE01000045.1 GCF_002843385.1 Labilibaculum manganireducens | reverse complement strand
ACTGTAAGTAAATGATGTAATTTACTGATATATTGATGATTATATGCCAGAAAATTACATTTCACACATAAATCAACACGATTTTTACACATCTGTAATCAACAAGTTAAAGTATTACTTAATTATAATCTTTTAAATGACTGGTATTTAGAATAATAGTGTGTAATTATTGGTATTATATCAAAAAATATCAGGACTTGTTTGGATTGTAAATTCAATTAAAATACAAAACATTTGTACCCATTATAAAATTACTCATGTAAATCACATTGTGAAATTAGTTACAAGGTACAATTCGAGGACTGGTTACAATTGTCGTTGAACCAAATCATGATAAGTTACAAAACTAAACTTCATTAAGTTGAATATTGTAAATTTGGAATTGAATTTTTTAAACTTTTAGTTACATTATCAAACGAAATTCAAATGATATTTGTAAACAACACCCCGTTAGTTTGCAGATATTAAATTCTAAGAAGGTTAAAAGGAGGGTATTTCTCTTGTAAGTGTCACAAAATTAAACAAGTGAGAGGGTTTTATTTATGACACATAGTGTTGTTAACAGGATAAAAAGAGCTTTTCTCCTGTTAATTTGGATATTCAGGAATAAAGTCTAATATTTTTTGGGGAATAATTATTATTTCTCAGGAGGTTTTCTAAGTTGTAAGAAACCAATAAATAAAATGTAAGAAGCGAACGCAACGATTAGTATTCGAAGTATTAAATTTTGGTAGTTATCATGATTGCTTGCGAGGATATCGCGCGATAAGGCAGGAATCATGAAGATTAACAAGCCAAATACTAAAATAAGCTGTATGTATAAAAAGATAACTTTTAGTTTTTCTTTTCTGCGGGAAGCCAGTGGTGATACAGCAACGTTATTTTTTGTCTTTTTGCCTCTTTTTGTCAGCTTCTTTGGTTTCGGGTTGCTTAATTTTTGTTTTAGTTTATGTCCTATTAAGAATGTTAGTATACATATGCCAACTAAAATATAAATTTCCTTATTCATCTTAATATATTGTTGTAGAGTATTTTCTAATTTCTTTTCTTTTTCTGTTCAATTCCGGGCAATGGATTTCCAGCAATTGATAGAATTCTTTGGAATGATTTTTAACTTTAGTATGGCATAATTCATGCAGAATAACCATATCGCATAGTTCATTAGGTAACCTCATTAAATGAAGATTGAGGTTAATATTATTATCATGTGAACATGATCCCCAACGGCTTTTTGTATTTTTAATTTTAAGGGATTTATAGGAAAACCCACCAAGTTTTGCTAATTCCTTGATTCTAATTGGAAGATGATGGTTTGCTTCTCTACGCAAGGTTTCTATAATAGAATTTTGAATGAATATTTGTAAGTCTGAATTTTGAATCTCGGTATTGGCAGGATATTTTACTTCCAGTATTCCATTAGAGAGTTTTGCGGAATAATAACTCACCTCTCCTGGACTTAGCTTTAATTGATGGAAACGTGTTTTAAATTGGATCTCAGGAGTGAAAAATGTTTGTTTGTTCTCTTTTAATTTTGTTTTAGCCTTATTATTGATAATCCATGCTTTATTTTGCCTGGCAAAATTAATCGCATCCTGATAGCTTATACCATATGGTACATTAACCCAAATTCCTTTTTTAGGTGCCATCCGTACCGATAAACGTTTGAATCTCCGACTCTTTTTAAAGAGAACATCCCCAATATCCTCTAATAGTATAATTTTTTCTTCGGGCATAAAAAAAGCTTTGCAATATGCAAAGCTATCAGAAATATCTTTTGAAAGAAATTATTTCTCTTTAATTAAATTGCTCAATTCTGTAAAAGATTCGTCAACATTCTTGAATAAATCAGTATATACAGCCTTGTAGTAAGCTTTAACAATTTTAGGATTGTCCTTACCATCCGGATGATTTACACGTGCAATTAACTGATTACGGGAAACAATAGTATTCTTTACAATTTCCATTACTTTATCCTTATTCTCAGGATGTAAATAATTGTAATTGTAGCAATCTGAAATTACCTCAAAGCTAAGGTAATCGATATCCTTTTTTAAGCGTTTTCTACTTGCCATATCTATTTTTTTGAATAAGTTGTATAACAGAAGATACTGTTATTCGATGACAAAGATAATAAACACTTATTGAATTTCCTTGTTCCTTTGAAAATATGGATTGATATTATTATCTAGATTTTTCGACTTGAATTTTCTGGGTAGTATTTAATTTACCTTCACTTGTGGCCACTATTGTTGCAACAGTAGCATCACCTGTAACATTAACCACTGTTCGAAGCATATCAAGCGGCCGGTCAATACCTAATATTAATGCCAATCCCTCAATAGGAATTCCCACTGATGTTAAAACAATGATTAACATCACAATGCTTCCGCCTGGAACACCAGGTGTTCCGATAGATGCCAGAGTTGCTGTGACTACAATTATTAATTGGTCGTAAATATCCAAATCTACACCAAACACCTGTGCGATAAAGACCGCAGCAATTGCCTGATAACAACTGGTTCCATCCATATTAATAGTAACACCAACCGGAAGTACAAAACTCGCAACTTCATTAGCAACACCTATTTCTTTTTCGACACACTCCATGGTAACCGGAAGGGTTGCCGCACTTGAACTTGTTGAAAATGCCAACAGCTGAGCAGGCGAAATAGCTTTGTAAAAATCAGCGTATCTTATTGGAGTAAAGAATCTTAGGAATAAAGGGTAGATTATGAATATCATAAGCAAGAGCCCTAGAATTACAGTTATTGCATACAATCCTAAAGCCGAAAATAAATCAAGATCACCGGAAAAATCGACGATTAAACCAGCAATAAGGGCAAATACTCCATAAGGAGCAAAAAGCATAATTAGGTCAATTATCTTAAGGATAATTGCATCTATCCCATCAAAAAAATCTCTAACTACCTTGACTTTCTTTTCTTCCAAAATAACCATTGCAATGCCAAATAGAATTGCAAAGAATATGATCTGAAGCATTTTGGAATTATCTGTGGCTGCCTGAAAAAAATTGGATGGAACAACGTCTACTAGAAATTTGAGTGGAGACTCATTTTTCAAATCTGAAGCCTGATTTTTCTTTAAATCAATTGTTGTATGGTATTTTTCTTGTAACTCTATCTTTTTATAGTCGGGAAAAGTATTGCCTGGTTCTATGGTATTTACCAGTATTAAACCAAAACTTACAGCAATAACTGTTGAGAGAATGTAAAGGGAAATGGTTTTAATTCCTATTCGTGATAATTTTGAAATGTTGGAGAGACTTGATATTCCTTTTACCAACGAGACAAAAATTAAGGGAACAGCAATTAATTTTAATAAGTTTAAGAAAATATCACCCCAAGGTTTGATCCAATCATTGGTTAATTCAGATAATTCAAAATAAACGGCAATTAATCCCGCTATAATTCCAAATCCCATTCCAACTAAAATTTTCACGTAAAGAGGCAGTCTTTTCCACATAATCGATATGTTTTTTTTATTGTGCTTTAAAGATACTTGATAAGACTAGAAAAACAAAGCCCGAAAACCAAAGGCTTTCGGGCTGAAATATCTTTTCAGAAACTAATTAGCATCCACATCCGCTGCCACATCCGCCGCTTTCACAACTTCCGCTATCACATCCGCCCTGAGGTGCATAAGCTTCTTTCATTTCTTCTTCTGAAGCATCTCTAACTTCAATAACTTCACCTTTAAAGAACAGAGCATCTCCGGCAAGTGGATGGTTGAAATCCATTTTTACAGTAGCATCTGTAACTTCAAGAACGATTCCATTCATTCTGCGGCCTGAGTTATCCTGCATTGGTACTACATTTCCTTCTGCAATAACTTCTGAATCAAATTCACCGTTAACTTCAAATATATTTTTAGGAAGATCGATTACTGCTTCTTCTGATGCCTCACCGTATGCTTCTTCAGTTTCTAATTTGAAATCAAAAGAATCACCTACTTTCAGCCCCATCAATTTTTCTTCAAACTTTTCTAACATCTGTCCAGCACCACATAAATATGTAAGTGGAGTTTCTGCTACTGCTTTTTCAATAATCTCTCCCGAAAGATCAGTTTTTAATTCGTAAATAACTGAAACAACCTTATCTTTTGAAATTGTCATAATATTTTCTTTTTTTAGTATTATATCCTTAATTTGGATCCCAAAACCTGAGAATTCTGTACAAAGAAAGTACAATTATTTCTTTATTCAAATAAAAAAGGAGTTGATAGTCTAAATTTATTGCCTTTTACTCTATTTATAATGTTCAGGATTTAAAGCATCGGGGCGCCAATTGTATAGGAATGATTTAACTTTCTCGAAATTGTAAGCTTTGTCTTGCTCTAAATTACCCGTGTTTTGTGTATGAAGTTTTTCTCCTTCACCATTTAAAACGATCATAACAGGAAATCCAAAACGCTGAGGATAACCAAGTTCTGCCAATGCATCTAAATTTTTATTTTCCTTACTGTAATTTACCTCAAGGAAGATATAATTATCCTCTAGAAGCTTATTTAATGTTGTTTCACTATGCAGGTAATTATGCATTTTTATGCACCAAGGACACCAATTTCCTCCTATCTGAAGCAGAACATGTTTTCCTTCTTTTTTAGCTTTACTAACTGCCTTCGCAATTTCTTCTTTTCCGTTAAGAGATGGATCGTAGGGCTTTTGACCTATTGTAGTCAGACTAAATACAAGGAATAAACTTACTAGAAGGGCAATTTTTTTCGTTTTCATGTGTTCGTAATTTTAAGTTTTTGCCACTTGGAACTTACCATCATAATCATCCCCCTGTGTGCAGAACGCTTTATACATGGACGTTTCATGTTTGTATTTTAAATTTGAAGCAATTTAAATTAAATTGAAGGTAAATCAAGGAGATTTCAGATTTTTAACGAACAAATAACATTTTAAAGGCTAAGCGAAACTACATATGTTGTAAAAATACTTTAGAATTGGTACGGTTTAAACGGATAAACCCTAGTTTTACAAAGAATTTACATGAAAAAAAACTCCTATGTCGGAAATGTTTAAGCCATCTGATCTCGTTTTTGATAGAGAACATATTTGGCATCCATATACTTCAATGCATGAGCCACTACCCGTCTACCCTGTAGTTTCGGCCAATGGTGTAAGACTTACATTGGATTCAGGTCAAGATATTATTGATGGTATGTCCTCGTGGTGGTGTGCTGTTCACGGATATAATCATCCTGTTTTGAATGAAGCTGTTCAAAAGCAATTAAAACAGATGTCGCATGTGATGTTTGGCGGTATTACTCACAAACCTGCAATTGAGTTGGCCAGGTTATTGGTTGATATAAGTCCGGAGGGTATGGAAAAAGTATTTTTCTGCGATTCTGGTTCTGTATCTGTTGAGGTGGCAATGAAAATGGCTCTTCAATATTGGTTTACCAAAGGGAATCCAAATAAAAATAAATTTTTGAGCATTCGCTCAGGATATCATGGTGATACTTTTAACGCCATGTCTGTTTGTGATCCTGTAACCGGAATGCATGAAATTTTCAGAGGAGTTTTGCCTGTTAATTACTTCGCAGAATCGCCAGATTGTGGGTTTTACGATGAATGGGATTCTCACTCCTTTCAGTCTATGCAAAATATGATTGAAGTGCATCATAAGGAGCTTGCTGCGATTATCTTAGAGCCTGTTGTTCAGGGGGCTGGAGGAATGAAGTTTTATCATCCTCAATATTTAACGGAGTTGCGAAGAGCTTGCGATACTTACAACATACTGCTTATTCTCGACGAAATAGCCACAGGTTTTGGTAGAACAGGGAAATTATTTGCTTGCGAACATGCTGATATATCTCCGGATATAATGTGCGTAGGGAAAGCAATAACTGGCGGCTATTTAAGTTTTGCAGCCACTTTAACTTCACAAAAAGTAAGTGATGGAATTTCCACTGGTGCGCCAGGTTGTTTTATGCATGGCCCCACATTTATGGGAAATCCTTTGGCATGCGCGGTTGGTGTTGCGAGTATCAATTTACTATTAGAATCATCGTGTTTGGAGAAGGTTCGTAATATTGAACAACAATTAATACGAAATTTATCGAAGGCGAAAGAATTAAAACAAGTAAAAGATGTTCGGATTTTAGGTGCTATTGGAGTTATTGAAATGAATGAACCGGTAAATATGGCTTCTATTCAAAAGCAATTTGTGGAAAATGGAGTTTGGGTTCGCCCGTTTGGAAAATTAGTCTACATTATGCCTCCATTTATTATATCTGAAGAAGATTTATCTTTCCTTTGCAAAGCTTTGGTTAAAGTAGCAGCAATGCAATAAATTAGAAATGGATCAAAAACTGAATAAATACAAAGAGGAATTACAGACGCTTGAGGAGTCTGGCAACCTTCGGACCCTAAAAATGATTTCTGAAAGTAACTATAAGATTAACCTCTCTTCAAATGATTATTTAGGAGTTAGTAAAAAAAATATTCCTCGCCCAAAGGGGAATTCCTTTGGCTCAGGATCATCTCGGCTGCTTACCGGAAACTTTAAGGAATATCAGTTACTGGAAGCTGAGCTCGAAAATTTGTATGGCAGGCCTGCATTATTTTTTAATTCGGGATACCATGCTAATATTGGTATTTTGGCTGCTTTAGCAGGAAAAGATGATTTGATAATATCTGATAAGTTGAATCATGCCAGTATAATTGATGGCATTCGATTAAGCAGCGCTGAACAAGTTCGATTCAAACATGCTGATTACGATCACTTAACACATATTCTTACTACAAAACGAAAAGATTACAATCGTGTTTTTATTGTAAGTGAATCAGTTTTTAGTATGGATGGCGACGAAGCTGACCTTGAAAAACTGATTGAAATTAAAAAACGATTTGATTGCTTTTTATATATTGATGAAGCTCACGCTTTAGGAGTTAGAGGAATTAAAGGTCTTGGTTTATCGGAAGAGAAATCATGTCTTACAGAAATTGATTTACTGATTGGCACTTTTGGTAAAGCGATGAACTCAATTGGTGCATATGTTATTTGTGATGCTATTCTTAAAGAGTATTTAATTAACAAAATGCGTTCATTAATTTTCACTACTGCTCTGCCTCCAATTGTAATCAGCTGGAACTATATAATGTTGCGAACCATTGTGAAAATGAAAATGGAACGGGAGCATTTGCAGTCAATATCGGAACAATTAAGAGAAGGCCTGAAAAATGCCGGAATAGAAACAATGGGAAGTTCAAATATTATTCCTGTTCTGGTTGGAGACAGTCAAAAATGCGTTAATTTAGCTGAGTATTTGCAAAAAAAAGGTTTTTTGGTATTCCCTATCCGACCACCTGCCGTGCCTAAAGATACTGCCAGACTGCGTATTTCTGTTTGTGCAGATATGGATTGGGAAGATCTTAAAGATTTACCGGAACTGATAAAGAATTATTGCGATGAAAAGTGAATGGCTGCATAAATCTGCTAACGAGAAGTGCATTTTGTTTATGAATGGTTGGGGATGTGATGCAAATCCTTTTCAATCAATAAATTCAAAAGAGTACGATGTGCTGATGTGTTTTGATTACCGGGACTTATTAATTCCTAAACAGGTTGAAAGACTGTTTGAAAATTATCAGGAAGTACATTTGGTTGCATGGTCGCTTGGTGTTTATGTTGCGAACATGCTTTACCTCCAATGGAAGGATCTATTCGCCAGTAAAATTGCCATAAATGGAACTTTACAAGCAATTGATAATTTGAAAGGCATTCCACCTGCAATCTTTCAGGGTACTATAAATGGATTGAATTCAAGAACTATTGAGAAGTTTTGGCTTCGAATGTGTGGCGGTAAAATTGGGTTTGATCGTTTTAAAATGCAAATACCACAACGGAATATTGAGGATCAAAAGGAAGAATTAATTGTACTTCAGGAGCTTGTACAAAACCATTTTATTGATTGGAATGTATATGATTCGGTATTATTGGGACAAAACGATTTAATTTTTCCATTTGAAAATTTAGAAAATGCTTGGCGCGAGCAAAAAAATATAATTAAAATGGAAAATACTCCTCACTTTTGTTTTTACAGTTGGAATTCGTGGGATGATTTAATGGAGGAATGTAAAAGTGCAGCATCAAAATATTAATAAAGATAAAGTACAGAAAGGATTCGTAAAAAGTATCGAAACCTATCGTAAACATGCTATTGTTCAGGAAGCTATCGCCTCCAGATTGATTAATGAATTGTTGCGTCAACCCGTAAGCCATTTTTCGAAAGTTCTGGAGATTGGTTGCGGTCCGGCTGTACTTACTGATAAGTTTTTCCAAAAATTCAATACCGATTTGTATTATGCAAATGATATTGTTGAAGAATATTCAGACATCCTTAGCTCTATTCATTCGGACATACAATTTTTGGGTGGAGATATTGAGTCTTTGGATTTACCAGATTCTTTGGATTTAATTATTTCGAGTTCAACATTTCAGTGGTTCAATAACTTAGATGGTTTTTTAATAAAAATACACAAAGCTTTACAGCCCGATGGTTTACTTGTATTTAGCACTTTTGGTCCTGATAATTACAGAGAAATACGCGAAGTGAATGGCAAAGGATTAAATTATTTGTCGTTTGGAAAGCATGAGAGGCTTTTGTCTGATAAATTTGAAATTCTTTGGAGTGATAAAGAAACAATTACCCGTTTTTTCTCAGATCCTCTTGGGGTTCTCTATCATATGAAGCAAACAGGTGTAAACGGAATTCCTGGAAAGGCTTGGACAAAAAGCGATTTGATGAATTTTAAAGAGGATTATCAGGATTTGTTTGGTACCGATTTGGGTGTACCCCTCACCTATCAACCCTTATATTTTATTGCGAAACCTAAAAAGATAAATTAATAATGCCAACCTATTTTATTGCAGGAATTGATACTGATACAGGTAAAACATTTGCTACAGCCTTAATGGCCAAGTATTTATTGGATCAGAAAAAATCAGTGATAACTCAAAAATTTGCACAAACCGGTTGCAAAGGAATCTCTGAAGATATTTTAATGCATCGGGAAATAATGGGAATGGAAATTCAAGATGTGGATAAAGACGGAACTACCTGTCCGTATGTTTTTGATTATCCTGCATCACCGCATCTTGCTGCTCAAATGCAAAATCAAGAAATTGATATTAAACGAATTGAAAAATCGACTGCAATTCTTGAAGATCAATTTGATTATCTTCTTTTGGAAGGTGTTGGTGGTATGCATGTTCCAATAACTTTGGATTATTCACTTCTTGATTTTATGGAAGAGAAAAAATATCCTGTAATTTTAGTTACTTCATCAAAGCTTGGTAGTATTAATCACACTCTTCTCAGTCTTGAAATTGCAAAACAAAGACAAATTCCAATTAAAGGATTAATCTACAATCAATATCCTGCAAACAGTGAATTCATTTTAAAAGATTCAGTTCAGGTTTTTAAAACTTATTTGAAAAAATATGGATTTGATTGTCCTATCATCGAGATTCCGGAATTGAAAAAAAACGAAGTGTCAAATGTTGATTTTAGCAAACTGTTTTTTGCAGAATAATAGCATGTGAGTAATATCACAAAATCCAGGTTATTCTTTAAGCCTTTCAGAAAGAAATAGTATTACCCTACTGCAACAAGCATGTAATTTATTCAATTCTCAGGCGTTTAAAAAATAAAAATGCCAGATTAAATATCACATAATCAATAAATAAAACAGAATCTACTAATGTCTGATTTATATACATTCTAGAAGAAATTGAGTTTTTTTCAGAATTTCACACATTATATTATTGATTTTTGTTAAAACAGATCTAAAGATCCTATTATTCTTGTTTATTAGATGGATTTTATCTTTTTTTGTATTCGCTTATTTGTAACGATTCCATATAAATAATTCGATTTATTATTGAGTTAAATACGAGTGAATTTATGGATGAACAAAATTGAATACATAAATTAAGAATGAGATCACACAAAGTTATTGAGATAAGAAATTTGACTTCTTCCACTTATGTTATAAGGATGGAAAAAAATGATTTTACATTTAAAACAGGGCAATACATAACCCTTGGATTTTCCGGTAGTATTGATCGACGAGAATATTCTATATATAGTTCTGAAAATGATAATTTTTTAGAAGTGTTAATTAAAGAAGTTGAAAACGGTTTGGTTTCAAAAAAACTAAAGCGATGTAAGTCTGGTGATTATTTAGATGTGGACGGACCTTTTGGTCATTTCTCATTAGAGGAGTCTGAAATCGGCAGGAAAAAATTCCTTTTTATAGCTACTGGTACCGGAATATCTCCAATTCACAGTTTTGTTGAAACGCATCCTGAAATGGATTATCAAGTGTTGCATGGCGTGCGAATTGAAGAAGAAGCCTATGAAAAAGATAGTTATCCGAATGGAAAATACATTTTATGTACCTCCCGCGAAAAATCAGGTGATTATCATGGAAGAGTAACCGATTATTTAATGAAAAATCCAATCCCCTCAGATACAGTTTGTTATTTGTGTGGTAATTGCCATATGATTTATGAGGCTTACGATATTCTTGAAAAACAAGGGATTTCATTAGGTCCAATTCACACTGAGGTATACTTTTAAACGGAGAATGAAGAATTATGAAAATTGAGCTAAGGTAGTTCAATATATTGAAGCGGAATATTTTCAAATTCATAATTCTTAACTTGTAATTTATAATTATAAAACATGAAATATCATCTTGTATCATTAGGTTGTCAAATGAATGCTTCGGATGGAGAAAGAGTTCGTTCGGTAATCGAAAATATGGGCTACCAATGGACAGATAACGAAGAAGAGGCCAATTTAATTGGGATTTTAGCTTGTTCTGTGCGTCAAAAGGCAATCGACAAGGTTTATTCTAAAATTCATAAGTGGAATTTGTGGAAAAACAAACGGAATCTAATCACTTTTGTTTCCGGTTGTATCCTCCCCTCCGATTTAGATAAATTTTTGAAATTGTTCGATATCATTTTTCAGATGAAGGATCTGCCAAAATTGCCGGAAATGATTCAGCAATATGGAATTACAACTCCCGTTGGATTGCAGCAAGGTTTTGATTCTCAGAATGAAAATATTTCTGAATTCTGGCATGTAAAACCTAGTTATACTTCAGAATTTGAGGCTTTTGTCCCTATTCAAAACGGTTGTGATAAGTTTTGTTCATTTTGTGCGGTTCCATATACCAGAGGACGAGAAGTCTCCCGTCCCTCCGATGAAATTGTAACTGAAGTTCAAAGTTTGGTGGAGCGTGGATTTAAATCAATTACCTTGCTTGGACAAAATGTAAATTCATATGGTCTTGATAAAAAAGGTGATGAAATAGATTTTCCTGAATTATTGCGTAGAGTTGGAAATTTGGGAAATCAACTTAACAAAGAGTTTTGGATATACTTTACTTCTCCGCATCCGCGCGATATGACTGATGAAGTTATTGAAGTAATTGCTCAGTATAAATGTCTCGCTAAACAAATTCACTTACCAATTCAATCGGGCGATGATAAAGTCCTTATCCACATGAATCGTAAGCATGGAATGGAAAAATACAGGCAAATTGTTCATACAATTAAACGCTTAATTCCTGAGGCTACCCTCTTTACAGATATTATTGTTGGCTTTACCGGAGAAAAAGACGAACAATTTGAAAACACCAGAAAAGCAATGAGTGAGTTCAAATACAACATGGCTTACATCGCAATGTACTCTCCTCGTCCGGGAGCATTAAGTCATCGTTGGTTTGATGATATCAGCCTGGATATTAAGAAAGAGCGGCATCATATTTTAACTCAGGATTTGAAGATTCATTCTAAAAATTACAATTCTTCAATGGTGGGTAAAACTTATCGGGTATTGGTTAAAGGCCAGGCTAAACATGATGGTTACCTTGCGGGATTAACAGAGGGAAGAATTAATGTGCGGTTTTTATCTCAGGATGAGAATTTAATAGGCCAATTTGTAGATGTAAAAATTACATCAGCCGCTGATTTTTCAGTTGAAGGTGAAATGATAACGATAAAAGAAAGTGCAGCGTGAAGAAAGTGGCGTTTAAAACCTTAGGGTGTAGATTAAACCAATATGAAACGGATGCGTTGGCATCTCAATTTCAAGATAAAGGTTATGAGCTTGTTCAATTTGATGAGTCTGCTGATGTATACGTAATTAACTCATGTACAGTAACTCATCAAAGCGATCACAAATCGAGAAACTTTATTAATCAGGCAAACAGACGAAATAAAGATTCCGTTCTTGTTGTTACCGGGTGTATGGCTAATAATGCTAAGGAAGAGTTAGAAAGTAGGGAAGAAATTAATTATGTGGTTGAAAACGATCAGAAAACTTCTGTTTTTTCTTTGGTTGAAGCACATTTTGGTGGCGAAATTATTCATCCTTCGAAATTGAATGCAGATTTGTTTTCCTATGGAGCTACAGATAAAGGTTTTCATACCCGAAGTATGATTAAAATACAAGATGGTTGTGATAATTTTTGTACGTTTTGTATTATTCCTTCGGTTCGGGGAAGGGCTGCAAGCAGACCGTTACAGGATATTCTGACAAATATCCGTGAAGTAATTTCTCATGGAGCGAAGGAAATTGTAATAACAGGCGTAAATATTGGAAGATATGAGTTTGAAGGATATCAATTTGATGATGTTGTCGAGCAAATTCTTAACCTTGAAGGTGATTTTAGACTTCGTATTTCCTCTATAGAACCTGATGGTTTTAGAGAGAAATTTATTGGACTTTTGAATCATCCTAAAATGACACCGCATTTGCATTTGTGTTTACAGAGTGGATCGGAACCTGTCTTACTTCAAATGAGAAGAATGTACACAGCCAAAAGGTTTAAAGAAATAGTGCAAACCGTAAGAGCTAAAAACCCTGATTTTAATATTACAACCGATATCATAATAGGTTTTCCAAATGAAAGTGAAGAGGATTTTTCAGCCACTTGTGATACAATTAAAGAATTGAATTTTGGACATGTTCATACTTTTAAATATTCCATTAGAAAAGGAACAAGAGCTGAACGAATGCCTGATCAGGTAGATGAGAGGATAAAAACTGAGAGAAGTGAGGTTCTTAGAAACCTATCAGATGAGATAAAAGTTAATTATAGAAAAAGTTTCATTGGGAAAACCCAATCTGTGTTGGTTGAAAAGATTGACGGAAATATTGCGAATGGTTATGGGGAGCATTATATTCCTGTTCAGTTTACTGGTGAAAACATCGAAAAGAATCAATTCTATAAAGTAAAGATTACTGATATTGAAGACGGTTCTGACCCTGTGTTAAAAGGAGAAATATTATAAGGAAAAAAAGACACAATTTATAAATTGTGTCTTTTTTTTGATATCATAACTTAATGAAATACCAAAATTGGGATATGAGTTTTTATGAATAGTTTTCTTGACATTTGTCCAAAAAATAAACGCTCCAGTAAATTGTGTTTTCTTGCTAAAATGGCAATCATACCAATATCATTTTTCTGCACGTACTCTTCAATTCCCTTCATTTTTTCCTCAATCTGTATTATAGAGCAATTAACATTTGAATCGCCAAGTGTTTTATCTAAATATTTCCTCAATACTTCCATTTGATATTCTTCCATTACATTGTCATCCTCAACATCATTAAAATGGACACAATGAATTTTCATATCATAAGGCTTGGTGATAAACTTAAGATTGGCAATTGCTCTAAAATCAGCCTTGTCAAAATTTGTCGCATACATGATGTTATCAATCTGATCAAGGCTTATATTCTCTCCTTGATCAGACAAGATTAGAATTGGGACCTCGGACTCCTCAATAACGTTGGAAACAACACTTCCCAAAAGGTTAGTTGTTCCTGCAGACTCACCACGACTTCCCATAATTACTAAATCGGGTTGGTAGGTGTTGCAAATATTCAATATTTCGGAAGAAGCTGTTCCTCCGCTTAAAGCATAATCAACTTCAATTCCTTCAACTTTCTCTAATTCCAATTTATTACGTATATCATAATACAATTCCTTTATTCTTGCTTTGGCATTTTTTTCTACTTCCGAAAGAACTTCCACAACGGTAGCATTATAAGTGTAACTATCAGAAAATGGAATTGTCTCGATCGCTGAAGCAAAATAAGTATGAAATAACAAAATATCTGCATTAAACTTCTTCGCAATACTCATTGCATACTCACACAAGCGAGGCGAAAAGTCAGAAAAGTCAATGGGAACCAAAATGCGGTTTACATCTATTTTTTTTCGGGGAAATGATTTTTCAAAATCCTCCTGAGCGTAGCTTAGTTCCAATTCCTCAATGATTTCAAGAGCCTGAGCTAAATCCTGCTCTTTTATTCTTAATTTTACTCCTCCTCCAACTGCAGATTGAATTAAATTGAGATTTTTCAGAAAGCACTCCACACCTTCTGATTCTAAACGAGTTTTAAGCAACTGCGCTCTGGCGTAACCATAAGTTGCTAATGTTATCATCCTGTCCTTCATAGCTGTGGGTTTAAGTTAATCCTTAGGTTTAAGTTACAAAAAAAAGCCAAAGCTAACAAGAGGACTATGGTGCACCAAATACATGCTTAAATAGATTTGTAAGATAAATATGTGTTCTTAATCGCAATAAATCTATGGCATTCTTGAAATATCAAAAAAGAATCGTTAATTTTGCGGCTCAATAAAAAACAGTTACTTACTAAGTAATTAATTAAACAATTAAAGTTATGTTGAATCATTATGAAACCGTTTTCATTGTAACTCCCGTTTTATCTGAGGCTCAGGTAAAGGAGGCGGTAGAAAAATTTAAAGCCCTTATCACCGAGAATGGTGGTGAGATGGTTAATGAGGAGAACTGGGGACTGCGCAAGCTGGCTTATCCAATTCAAAAGAAAAGCACTGGTTTTTACCAATTGCTTCAATTTGATGCTCCAGGCGAACTAATCGAGAAATTGGAACTTAACTACAGACGTGATGAAAGAATCATCCGTTTCTTAACTTTCAAACTTGATAAGTATGCTTTTGAGTATTCTATTAAAAGAAAAGGAAAACTTAAATCTAAAGAGGAGAAGTAAGCTATGGCACAGAATCAATCAGAAATCAGATATTTGACACCTCCGTCAGTTGAGATTAAAAAGAAAAAGTATTGTCGTTTCAAGAAAAACAAGATTAAATTCATCGATTATAAAGATCCTGAGTTTTTGAAAAAATTCTTAAACGAACAAGGTAAAATTTTACCTCGTCGTATCACTGGTACTTCTTTGAAATACCAAAGAAAGGTAGCTACAGCTGTTAAACGTGCTCGTCACATTGCATTGCTGCCATACGTAACTGACATGATGAAATAATTTTTAAACTGGAGGAAACGAAATGGAAGTAATCTTAAAACAAGATATTCATAGTTTAGGATATATGAATGACATCGTAGTTGTAAAAAACGGTTACGGTAGAAATTATTTAATTCCTAAAGGAATAGCTGTTTTGGCAACAGAATCAGCTAAAAAAATGAATGCTGAAAATATGAGACAAAGAGCTCATAAAGAAGAAAAAATCAAAAACGAAGCTTTAGAAGTTGCTAAAAAACTTGAAGGTGTTACCTTAAGTGTAGGTGCTAAAACCAGTACCACCGGTAAAATCTTCGGTTCTGTTAACAACATTCAAATTGCTGAAGCATTAACTGCTCAGGGATTTGAAATTGACAGAAAAGTGATTGCAATTAAAGACGCAGTTAAAGAGATTGGTAAATATACCGCAACCATCAAACTTCACAAAGAAGTTAAGGTTGATATCGAATTTGACGTTGTTTCTGAATAATCCCTTCGATAATTAATTAATTTAAGTTTATAACAGACAAACTTAAATCTTTTCAAACAGACAGATTAAGACCACTCCGATTAACGCTTGGAGTGGTTTTTTTATTCCTTAGGTTTTCCAAAATCCTGAGTCCAGTAGTCCCCTATTCGCCCTACTCCCATTTCGGTGAAATCAGGATTCATTATATTGGCACAATGTCCCTGACTGGTCAGCCAACCATTAATAACACTTTCCTCTGATAAATATCCCTTGGCAATATTCTCACCTGCACTGTTGTAGATATAACCTGCCGCATTCAATCTGTCAACAAATTTATCTCCATTCGATGATGTGTGATTAAAAAAGTTGTTGTCCATCATATCTTTACTATGCTTTAGAGCGGCATCTTCCAGTTTACTATTCCAAACAATTGCATCAACCGGAGGGTAATATACAGTTCCGCAGGTAGTCCCTGCTGATCTTACATCGTTAACTAAATCTAATAGTTTTTGTATATCAATTTTATTTTCAGTAATCGGCTCATTAAGAGCGATATCATCTTTGGAACAAGAAATAAATATCCCTGATACTAATATCAGGGAAACTGTAAGAAATGTTTTATTCATGACAAATAATTTGAATATTGCTTGTGTATTAGCTCTGTTATTGAGGAAAGATAAATATTTTCTATATTTCTAATCTAATAAGAGGTTAATTTAGATTGATTTTCTAAATTATCAGAAATATGTAAAATATTATTTTCAACTTGAAGGATTATGTGTAATTTTAAGTACTGATAAGCCATGGAAAAGCCATAAAATACTGTATATGAGAATATTTTATACCACATTACTATTGTTTTCAATTTCACTTTCTTCTTTCGGACAAAGGGACAATACTTATCTGCCTTCGAAAAGGAATTTCAGAATTAAATACATTTCCTACGATTCTAAAGATAGAAAACAATACTCAGAGGTTTGGCAATTGGTTGGCAAATCAAAACTAGATGGATTAATTCAGTATAACATTGAGTCAGAGATTACTACCCGAAAGCAAAACACTTTTTATCAGTATTTTCGCTTGGTTAGCAATGACTCTACTTTTTTTGTGGGTTCAGAGCGATATATGGATCCTATAAAATTGGATTCCTATCAGAAGATGGTTATAAAAATTTCGTCGGATAGTGTTGCTGTTCCTATTAAACCAACGGTTGGACAAATGCTTCCGGAATCGGGTTGTGAGGCTAGTATATTAAGAGGTACCGGATCTGTTTTGATGTCGATGAATGTTCTTCTTATTAATCGAAAGGTGGATGCGATTGAAAATATAAGAACACCGGCAGGAAACTTTAACTGTTTCAAAATTTCGACGGATAAAATTACCTATGGAGGAATTTCAAAAAATAAAACCAAGGTATTTGAATGGTATGCCATTAATGTGGGGTTGGTTAGAATGGAGGAATATCATCCTAATGGAAAATTAATTTCATATAAGATATTGGAATCTCTCGCCGAAGATTTTTTATTGCCCTAAGATATTATACATCAGATTTTATCGTTTTCTTACCCGCGAACATTCAACTTTTCTGGAAATGAATTCCAAATCTTGCTTTAATGCTAAGAATATTCATTTATTTTTGACATTTCGTTTTTGAAAGTTAGATATGAAGAAGAAACCTCAGTTTTTAATTGCTGCACCTTCCAGCGGATCAGGAAAAACAACTATTACTCAAGGAATATTACGCTATTTAAAGAACAAAGGCCTGCAAGTTCAGCCATTTAAATGCGGTCCGGATTATCTTGATACAAAACATCATTCCTGGGCTGCTGGCAATGTCTCAATCAATTTAGACACCTTTATGAGCAGTAAGAGTCATGTTAAGAATATTTACGGTAAATATTCTATTCAGGCTGATGTTTCTGTTGTTGAAGGCGTAATGGGTTTGTTTGACGGGGCAAAGAAAATGGAAGGAAGTTCTGCGCAAATTGCTGAGTTATTAGATATTCCAATTATTCTTGTGGTTAATGCAAAGGCAACTGCTTATTCGGTTGCGCCCTTACTATTTGGATTTAAAAACTTTTATCCAGGTGTTAAAATTGCCGGGGTAATCTTTAATTTTGTAAGCAGCGAATCACATTATCAGTTTTTAAAAGATGCATGTGAAGATGTTGGAGTGACTCCTCTTGGTTACGTTCCTAAAAATGAAAAGCTTCATCTGCCTTCCCGGTACCTTGGTTTGCAGATTACGGATTCGTCACAATATAACTCTACTATTGAAGAAATTGCAATACATATCTCTAAAACAGTTGATATTGAGAAATTGTTGGAATTAACTAAAATTCCATTTCAGGAACCAGAAGTTGATGAAACTATTGAACGAGGTAATCTTAAAATTTCAGTTGCCAAAGATGAAGCATTTAACTTTACCTATCATGAAAATTTAGCTGCGTTAGAAAAATTAGGCGAAATTACTTTTTTTTCTCCCCTGAGGGATCAGCATTTACCGGCTACGGACTTGCTCTATTTTGCAGGCGGTTATCCTGAACTTTATCTTGATGAATTGAGTTCAAATGAATCTATGAAAAAAGCCGTTAAGGAGTTTTGTTTAAAAGGAGGACGTGTTTTAGCGGAATGTGGTGGTATGATGTATTTAGGTGATAGTATAATCGATTCAGATTCCAATAAATTCCCTATGGTTGGCTATTTGGATCAGAAAACCAGTATGGAGAATATGAAGTTGAAATTAGGATATCGAAAGATTCATGTAAATGGAAATATTTTTTTCGGACATGAATTTCATTATTCTCACATTATTAATCCATCAATGAAATTCTTGGTTGGCGAAATTTATTCGGCCAGAGATCAAAAATTAGACACGTTTTTGTTTAGAAAAAACAATACAATTGCTTCTTATATCCATTTTTATTGGGGCGAAAAAAACATTATGGATTTGTTATTTTAATGAAGATAAGACCACACAAGCCGAACCGCGTGCCCATAATAGCTGTTCCCAAATAGATTCAGATGATTAAGAACATGGTATAAAAGATAGATATTCTCTCTGTAATCATATCCTTGTGGAAGAGGCTTCTTTTTTTGATATGAACTGTAAAAATTACTGCTGAAGCCTCCAAATAGCTTTGTCATGGCCAAATCGGCTTCACGATGACCGTAATATACTGCAGGATCAATTAAACACGGATTCGAATCTTTATCACAGATAAAATTACCACTCCATAAATCTCCATGCAATAAAGTTGGTTTTTCTTCACTTCCCTCTAAAATTTCTTCTATTCGTCCTTCTAAAACCAAAAAACCATTTTTTAATTCATTACCAACCAGCCCGTTTTTTTCGGCCAACTTGTATTGATATAATAAACGTTTATTATAGTAAAAATCACACCAATTATCACTTTCTGTATTTGAGGTTATGTTTAATTGAGGTGTAGCTCCGATGTAATTGTCTTCTTTAAATCCGAATTTACCTGCGCTTATTTTATGCAAATTTGCCATTTGTGTACCAAAACGACTGAAAAAATCTTTGTCCTTTCTCCCCTCCTCAATAAATTCAAGCAATAAAACGTCTGAATCAACCAGTAAAACTTCTGGAACTCTTATGCAAGCAGTTTTACGAATTTCCTTTAAGCCATTTGCTTCCTTAAAAAACATATCATCAGAATAAGGTTCTGTTTTTAAAAAGGCGTAACGACCATTCTCAAACCTAATTTGATTTGTTGTGGCAATACTCCCACCAGAAATAGATTTAAAACCAGTAATTTTCTGATCAACTAAATCTTCAATTCTAGAAAAAACTCCCTCAATTCTCATGTTAAATCATTAAGTAAACCTTCGCAGGCATCTTCAAGAATATCAAGTACCAATTCAAATCCGTCATCACCACCATAATATGGATCCGGGACTGAGCTGTAATTTGAAAAACGGGAACAATAAGCTGTAATGGATTTGATCTTTTTTAAATCGGATTCATTTCTTGCTAAAACTTTAAGATCATTCACATTTTGCTGATCCATGCCAAAAATAAGATCGAACTTATCGAAATCTATTTTCGCATCAAATTTTCTTGCGATACTAGTTAAATTATAATTCCTTCGTAAAGCGTGTCGCTGCATTCTTTCATCGGCTTTATCGCCAGCGTGCCACCCTCCTGTTCCTGCTGAATCGGATTCAAATTCATCATTAAGCTGATTTTTTTTTATATATGCATTCATTACAGCTTCTGCACTTGGAGATCGGCAAATATTTCCCAAACAAACAAAAAGTAATCGTTTTTTCATCCAAAGTATTTAAAGTTTATTCAGCAAAGTATAAATATGAATTCTAAAATGAAAATTTACTAAATCAATTTGTGAAGAAATCGAATATATTTTCCAATTGACTACTTACTTGTCTTATAAATTTCAATATATAAACATTTGATACCGCTAATAGTGGTGAATTTTTTATTTGACCATCAAATATTGTTGAAAAAATAGCGCTTACAGTCCGGAATTCATCTGATTCGTAATTTGAATCCCCGCATTTAGGACACTTATAGCCTGTCTGATTCATAATCAATAGGTCGTTAGATATTAGACATGAGATTGATTTACAATACGCTTATTTTCAAATTCTTACATCGAGATGGCCGTTAAGTAAATGATTCTAAAAATCAAGCACTTACAAAAATTTGACGAACTATTAATAATAAAAATAACACTCTATTAACAGAAAAATTAAGACCTATAACTCCGTATTAATATTTTTTTTTTAAGTTTGTACTTAGAAACTTCTAAATGGAAAGAGAATTAATACATAACGCTAACAATCATAGAATCCGAATCTCTTCGGATAAGTTAGTTATGCACTCTACTGAATTTCAATCTCCAATGTATTGCCATAGATTATTTGCTTTCAACTATAATAACAATCAAATATGTTGTTGCTGTTGTAACTTGTATTCTTGTTGTTGGTAATAAAAGACAAACCACTTCAAAATAATTAAATATTGCACTAGGGATTCTTGTATTCCATAAGTTTTCCATATGTGTTTTCGTCACTTTCTAAATCAAGAAAACAATGTCCTATTTGTCCAAAGTTATGGAAGAACTGCAAGCTTCCAGAAAAAATTCAGAATACGATATGCCTGGAAGAGATTTAGCTCATCGGTTTGTGGAAGAAGCAATGAATTCATTGTTTCCGATTAATGCCCGCAGATCTAATAGCTGCTATGAACAAGAGTCATTATTGTATCAATTAGAGTCATTATTGAGATTATTGCTGCTTCCGGTCAAAAATGAACTGGATGTGCCACTGGAAAAGATTACTCATGATTTTATGAAGACCTTACCAAAAGTATATCGTGATTTATTAATGGATGCTGAAGCAATTCAGAAATTTGACCCTGCTGCACGAAGTATAGGTGAAGTAATTATTGCTTACCCTGGTTTTTTTGCAATTATGGTTTATCGTTTAAGCAATGTACTTTATCTTTTAAATGTTCCTTTAATTCCACGTTTAATGTGTGAATACGCGCATACAAAAACGGGCATAGATATTCATCCCGGAGCAACTATCGGGGAATCTTTTTTTATAGATCATGGTACTGGTGTTGTTATTGGAGAATCGGCAATTATTAAAAATAACGTTAAGATTTACCAAGGAGTTACCCTTGGAGCTTTGCAGGTAAAGAAGAGTCTTGCCAAGAAAAAAAGACATCCTACTGTTGAGGACAATGTAATTATCTATTCGAACACAACCATTTTAGGAGGTGATACAGTAATTGGAAGAAACAGTATTATTGGCGGTAATGTTTGGTTAACGTCAAGTGTAGAATCAAATAGCATTGTATATCATAAACATGAGACTAAGGTTAGAACAAACCTTGATGAAAGTAAAATTATAAATTTTCAAATATAAAAATTTTAATTGTATGAAAATAAATAACATTTTAGAGGCGATTGGGAATACTCCAATAGTAAAACTTAATAAAGTTTTTGGTAAAAATTCTAACGTATGGATGAAGTTGGAACGATCTAATCCTGGTGGAAGTATTAAGGATAGAATTGCTCTGTCAATGATCGAAACAGCGGAAAAGGATGGATCTCTTAAAGAAGGATCTTTAATAATTGAGCCGACCTCTGGTAATACAGGAGTTGGATTAGCAATGGTTGCTGCCGTTAAGGGATATAAAATTATTCTGGTGATGCCTGAGTCCATGTCGGTTGAAAGAAGGAGTTTAATGGCTGCCTATGGAGCTGAATTTGTACTTACTCCAAGAGAACTTGGCATGAAGGGTGCTATTCAAAAGGCAGAAGAGTTACTTGCCAGTAATGAAAATTCATGGATGCCTTCACAATTTGACAATGAAGCAAATGTTGAGATTCATAGAACTACAACTGCTAAAGAAATTATTGCTGATTTTCCTGATGGTCTGGATTATCTTATTACAGGTGTTGGAACCGGAGGCCACATTAGTGGTGTCGCAGAAATATTGAAAGCTAAATTTCCTAAATTAAAAGTGTTTGCAGTTGAGCCCGAAGCTTCACCTGTTATTGCAGGAGGTGCACCGGGGCCTCACCCATTGCAAGGTATTGGAGCAGGTTTTTTACCAAAAAATCTGAATACTGAGATTTTAGACGGTGCTATTTCTGTTGGAAAAGAGGAAGCATTCATGAAAGTGAAAGAATTAGCTGTCTCGGAAGGGATTCTCGCAGGAATTTCGACGGGAGCTTCACTGGCTGCAGTTGCCAAAAAACTTACTGAAATTGAAAATGGTGCCACTGTACTCACCTTTAATTATGATACCGGCGAAAGATACCTGTCAACCGAAGGATTGTTTTAGACTGGAAAATATTAAGCAAGCAACACCCCAAAATTTCATTTGGGGTGTTTATTTAAAACAGATCACAACACTTTATTAAATAGAAATACATTTAAATCCGAATACCCATAACAGTGATATCATCCAATTGTTCAGTACCATTCATCCATTTCTCCATTGTGTTTTCTAAAATTATTTTCTGCACCATCATAGGCTTTTGATGTATATCCAACAAAACATTTTTAAATTGACGGGTAGTAAATTTTTTATCTTCTTCCCCACCAAACTGATCAGGATATCCGTCGGTATACAGATAGAGCATATCTCCACTATTTAAATCAATTTCATGACTGGTGAAATCAATATTATTTTGATGATAAATTCCAATTGGCATCCTGTCGGCCTTTAAGGTAATTATTTTATCATTTCGCAATATTAAAAGGGGATTAAAAGCCCCTGAAAAAGTTAATTTACTATTGGCATGGTCAAGTACTATTAAAGATATGTCCATGCCATCACTTGGCGTGGTATCTTCATGGCTTTGTCGAAGTGAAATGATGATATTCTTACGTAGAATATTTAAAATTTCGCTTGTGTCGGTAATCTTTTTGTGGTTTACTATTTCGTTCAAAAGGGTAACACCCAGCATACTCATAAAGGCTCCGGGAACACCGTGACCTGTACAATCAGCTAAGGCAACAATAGTTTTGTCATCAACTTTAGTTACCCAATAAAAATCACCACTTACAATTGCCTTTGGTTTA
The DNA here is from genome assembly GCF_002843385.1 of Labilibaculum manganireducens. Classification (GTDB taxonomy): domain Bacteria; phylum Bacteroidota; class Bacteroidia; order Bacteroidales; family Marinifilaceae; genus Labilibaculum; species Labilibaculum manganireducens. The sequence continues at coordinate 15,839 of NZ_MVDE01000045.1, read as the reverse complement.
TTTATTATAAAGCTTTCGTTAAGAACCTTTTCTAAATATTTAGTGGGTGGAATAACAGCAGCCTGAATTTTACTGGCATATTTAATACTATCGGTGATGTCTTTGTTAGCACTTTCTATAAGGTCTTTCTGTTTCTCAATTTCTTCTTTTTGTCTGACTACTTCGATAGTTCTTTCATTGATCTTCTCTTCTAAAATTCTGTTTTCCTTTTTTAATTTTTTCTCTCTGTTTTTGATGTAAAATACTATTACTATTAGTGAAAATAAAAATAAAACCAAATAGAACCATGTCTGCTTCCAAAAAGGAGTTTTAATATAAATATTAATACTTACAGGATATTCACATGTAACACCATCACCGTTTGAGGCCTCTAATAAGAATTTGAAACGACCATCACTTACTCCATGGTAGGTAACCTCACTTGTCGTTGAAAAATCAGTCCATTTTTCGTCATATCCTTCAAGCGTATGACGATATTTGACTAGTTCAGGTTCCTTAAAATATACACCAACAAACTCTAATTTTATTTTATATCGTCCTGGAGAAAGTACTATTTTTTCACTTACCGGTACTAATTCATCATTTATTTTAACAGCTTTAATTTTGAGTACCGGAGGTGGAGTTGTTATTTTTTCAAGTGAAGGGTTAAATCTTAGCACTCCCTTATTCAGACCAAACCACAGATTTTCATTTCTATCGCTAAAACTAGAATTAACTTGAAATTCATCACTTTTACTAATCCCAATATTTTCTTGGAGTAGTTTAATTTTAAAATCGGATATATTTATCCTGCTTAATCCACCACGATGAGTTACCCACATTCTATTCTGCTTATCAGGAGTCAGAGAATAGCAATAATCAGATAAAAGTCCATCATTTGAGGTAATATTAGTAATGGAATCTTCCTGATAGATAAAAACACCATTGCCTAATGTTCCGACCCAAATATTCCCTTTTGAGTCTTCTGCAATAGAACGAATATTTATAAACGAATTGTCTGCTGATAAATTGAACTTTGCGATTTCATTATTTTGAATAAAAGCAATGGAATTACTAAGTGTGGACAACCAAATTCGACCTTTAGAATCTATCATTATGTGGTTAACACAGTTGTGAGGTAAGCCCCCCTTACTAATTGTGTACCAATTAAATTCATCTGCAGACACATTATAAGAACAAGCTCCTTTTTTAGTTGCAATCCAAATCTGATCTTTAGTTCCTGTAATTGAATTAATAGAATTCTCCAATATTCCATTGGCAAAAAATTGGCGAACTAACTTGTCGTTTTTGATATTTAATCGATAAACACCATTTTTTTCAGTACCAATCCATAAATCATTTTCATTTCTAGGATATAGTGCTGTAATTTTATCAAAGGGCAATCCTCTGTAACTATCGAAAAAACGAATTTCGTTGTGATTGGAAATGTTCCTTCGCAGTAAGCCTTTCTCTGAGCCAAACCATTCGTATTTTCCATCTATTGAAATAGCTGAAATTTCAGAACCATATTGCTCTTCTTCCGGAGAATAGAATGTGTATGCAGGATCAATTAAACGCGCTAAACCTTTCCCATAAACGCTTAGCCATATATTTCCTTCAGAATCTTCAAAAACGAGTTTTATATTGTCACTTTGAAGTCCATTACTTGTATCATAAGTTTTAATCAAGTGAAATCCTTTTGGATCTTTTGCTAGTTTATGAACTCCTTCTCCAAATGTAGAAATCCACAAATTGGAATCTTGATCTTCAAAAATGTTTTGAATCCCTTCCATCTGCAAACCGGTATCTTCACCAATTTTAGACGTGGTAAAACCATTTTTTGTTATTTCTAAAAAATAAATACTGTTGGTGCCGCTTAGAACAAAGAAACCCTTCCCGCTTCTAGCTTTGCAAATACAATTTATTTTATTTCTATTGATTCCGTCAATGTCATTAACAACAACCAGTTGTTTATTTTCATTGATCAGGCAATGTTTTAAACCATCGATGGTTCCGACTATAAGCTCATTCGAATTAATAAATTCAAATGAAAAAACAGGAAACGCACCTTCCAAAAAAGCAATTGGCTCAACCTTATTATTTTCGCCAATCTGCATTAAGCCATCATTTTGGTCGGAGAACCAAATGTTTCCTGAGCTATGCATATGTATATTTGTCACACTGCTTTTAGCATTGGTGCCGGAAATAATCTTTTGAAAGCCAACTTTACTTTTGCAGCTTAAATTACCATTCATATGGCCAAACCATTGTCCTTTTGGAGTGTTTAGATTGCATGAAATAAAGTTGCCCGCGAGAGAATCAGATGTGCTATAATTAGTAAAGTTAATTCCATCAAATCTCGCCAGTCCATCTCCGGTTCCTATCCACAAATAACCTTCCGAATTTTGACTTATGGTATAAACATAAGCCTGAGGAAGACCTTGATCGACTCCATAAGTTATAAATCGATTATCCTGAGCTTTAGGTATTTCCTGAAACAGGAAAAGTATTAGCAAAGGTAATAATGTTTGTAATATATGTTTTTGTGGTTTTTTCATTCAATGATTTGTACTGTAACTTATAAAATAAAAAATTTATTGAAAAATTGTGTTGATTGTATTTTCATCCTTAGTTATTCGCAGGCAAAGTAAAATAGAAGTACGAGCCCTCGCCGGGAACCGATTCTACACCTATTTCGCCACCAAGCAATGTCACCATGCTTTTTGAAATTGCCAAGCCCAGACCTGCTCCCCGATATAATTTTTTCCATCCATCTCTAAATTCTTTTCTAAATCTCTCAAAAATCACTTCTTTTTGATCTTCTAAAATCCCTATGCCTGTATCTTTCACAAAAAATTTAACCATTCCTTCTTTATGATATACAATCCCAAAATCAATGGAACCTTCTTCAGTAAATTTTATGGCGTTTCCTATCAAATTAGATAAGATCTGTTTCAATCGTAAAGGGTCTGACAGAATCGTAAGATCCGTAAATTTTTCAATATAATTTAACGTTATATTTTCTGTTTTTAACTCTGATAATTTCTTTACGTGAACCTCATACAATTCTAAAAATATTTCATGCAAATTGCATTCCTGTATTTTCATTTTAAGTTGCCCTGCTTCTATACTTGAGATATCCATTATATCATCAATTAATGACAATAAATCGTTTGTGTTAGACTTAAGTATAGACATATATCTGCCTTTAGATGTGGGATTTACATTTGGTTCCTGAAGCATGGTTGAAAAACCAACAATAGCGTTTAGGGGAGTTCTTATTTCGTGGGACATATTTGATAAAAAAGCTGTTTTTAAACGATCCGATTCTTCAGCTTTATCCTTTGCAAGAATTAATTCTTTTTCTGTTCTTTTCCGTTCTTTTATCACTTCTTCTTTAGCAATAACTTCTCTGGTTTTATCGTCCAGATTTTGAATTAACTTCCTTTGGATTCTCCTCAAATTCTTTTCCCTAAGCACTACGAATAAATATATTCCCGCAATAAAACTAATAAGAGCCAATATTTGGAACCATGATTTTTGCCACAAAGGATATTTAATTTTGATCTTAAAACTTAAGGGTTCCTCAGATTTTACTCCATTGCCATTCACGGCATTTAATTGAAACTCATACTCTCCTGATCCTAATTGTTTGTATTCGGTTGCTCGTCTGCTATCAGGTTTTGACCAATCTTGCTCATAACCATTCAATACATACTGATATTGAATTAGTTCTGGTTCATTCAAGTTAATCCCTTTGAATCCAATCTGAATTTTATAATATCCAGGAGGCAACACCAAGTTTTTATTAACGGGATAATCATCCCCATTTACACGTAATGATGAAATCTCCAAACTTGGAGGAACGACACTATTAATTTCCTGAGAAACAGCATAAGTGTAAATTCCCTGATTAGATCCAAAAAGCAATGTATTTCCTTTCCCAATAGCAGTAGAATTTTTATTAAACTCTATTGATGATTGGATTCCTGCATTTTTTTGTATTGTTTTTACATGATAATCGGAGAGTCGAATTTGGCTTATTCCTCCTCTATGAGTTACCCACACGCGCTTTTCATCACAATTCAGGGAGTAGCAATAATCAGATAATAATCCATGCTGATAATTAATATTCATTATTGAATCCTTATTCAAAACATAAACTCCATTGCCCTGAGTTCCAACCCATATCAGGCCATTTTTATCTTCCAAAACAGAAGTAATATTTAAGAGACTATTCCTATTGGCTAAGCTGATGTTTGTTAATTCTCCATTCTGAATGTATGATAATGTATTGCTAAGTGTTCCTACCCAAATACGGTTTTGATGATCCTTTATAATATGATTTACAGAATTATGCGGCAATCCCTCTTCCTGCATCGTAAACCACTTTTTATTATTGGTGTCGATATTGTATCTGCAAAGTCCCTTTTGTGTTGCGATCCAAATGTATTGGTTTTCGGTTAAAATGGAATTAATTGATTTCTCTAAATTCCCCAGACGAAGAAATTGAGGTTTTATAATTCCGGTCTTATAATTTAAACGATAAACTCCTGATTTTTCTGTCCCAATCCATAGTTCTTCATCATTCCAATCAGCAAGAGCTGTAATTTTCTCATTTTCTAAAGCACCATTTACGTCATAAGAATGTAATACTTTGTTTGATTTTGCATCAACTTTTAAAAGTTCATTTCCGGTTCCAATCCATATTATTTCGTTTTTAATATATATGGAATGGATGCTATTACTGTATCGTTCTTCATCGAAATTTATGAATGAGTTTGCAGCAGGCACTAAACGGCTTATACCTCCTCCATACTTGCCAATCCATACGTTTCCTTCGCGGTCTTCAAAAACAGATTTAATTGCATTGGTTTGTAAGCCATTATTTTCACCGTAATTTTCAATTTCGATGGGTTTATGATTCTGAGAAATTTTAAGTTTATAAATGCCACTGTTCAGAGAAGTTACCCAAAGATTCCTCTGCTTGTCCTCAAATAGATTCTGAGCCCTTGAGAATTCATAATTACCTGCAATTTTATGTACTTTATAATTACTTGAATCCAGTTTGATTTGGTACAAACCTTCATTCTCTGTCAGAATATATAATTGATCATTTAATTGGGATTGAATTATATCAACAACCTTATTGTGAGGGATTTCAAGAATATCATTCTTTACTTCAATTTCATTGTTCTTAGTTATTTGACACAACTTAACTCCTTCGGAGGTTCCCACCAATAGCTTATCTTTACCAATAAACTTAAAAGTAAAAACAGGTTGCGTAAAGGAATTCTGATACGATTTATTTTTGAAAGTTTCACTTCTTAATTTAAAAAAGCCTTTATTTTGGCTTGCAATCCAGATATTTGCTTCTGAATCTTGTTCTATATCTGCAATACTGCTTGTTTCGTTAATATAATATCTAAAAGAAACACCATCATAGAAACTTACTCGTCCGTTCAAGTGCCCAAACCATAATCCTTTACTTGTTTTAAGACTGCATGTTATAAAATTTCCACCAAGAGAATCTTGTTCCGTATAATTTTTAAATGTATAACCATCATACTTTGATAAGCCATTGCCAGTGCCAATCCACAAATTGCCTTTTGCATCTTGTGTGATATTATACACGTAGGCTTGAGCCAGGCCATCATTAACACTGTAGTTGATGAATCTGTTTTCTTGTGAAAAGACAAACACAGGAACTGTTATTAAGAACAGCCCTAAAAGTTTAATCAAAATTCTACATTGTCCCATCCAAATAAATATTTTCAATTCTTCTTCTTTTTACCAATTGCTTTCATTTTAATTTTTGGCGTATAAACAGGAACACCTCCAATTGGTATTGAAAAGAAAGGCAGAGCCTCACCATACTGATTTTTAATTGAAATAACTACATTATTATTTTTCACTAATTCGGTACGGCGCTTAATAAATTGAATTTCCAAAGATGAATTTTTTTCTCGGTCACTTATTGGGAATTTATTTCTAATCCATTGATTTTCGCTGGATAAATCGCAAAGCATACCGTTTTTTGCGACAGAATTAATTCTAATGTATCCGTCATTATCCCAATCAAAATTTGTTACTTCTACAGAAATAGTTCTGTCATCTGCAAAAGGATAAATTTGAGAAATATCGTTCATATCATTCGAAAGGCGAAAGGTGTACTCATAAGTAAAAACATTTCCGCCTTCAACTTCCTTGTTTTCTTTCGAGCTTGTACTCAAAAAAAAGCGGTACAGATTTCCATCATCACCTGATTTCCCTGTGACAATAACTTTGAAAACCCTTCCTCCAAATTTTTCTATCATTTCTCCTTCAAAAGGATTAAACGGGCCAAAAGTATACCAATCATTATCATATTTTGCGTCATTATCAAAATTCACCGAAGCCAGGAGGTTTCCGCTGTCAAATTTCCCAACAGGGTCTATATTCTGAGCATCTTTATTCGACCAGCATTCAAATCCTCCGTAAACAGAAAAATTAACTTTAGTATTGTATTCTCCTTTTTGTTCATCATTCATACCTCCAATTTCAGGATCATAAACTCTAAAATAAACAGGTTCGGTATGATTTTCCGGGATTAGAAAAAAATAAATTTGATTAAAATCATCATCACCCCAAGAGGTTTCCGCATCAGCTCCAAAAGTGACTAAATATGGTATATTTTCTTCTGCGGCAGGAACTGCTTGAGCCTTAACGGTGTTTGTTTTTAATAAAACACTGCAGATAAAAAGGCTAAAGATGAATATTTTAATTTTTGTCATTCTTTTTTTGATTTTAGTTAGGCCTATTCCTTTATTGCTTTGAACTCCAGACTACTTGTGTCTTTATTTTCTTCGCCCAATTGATTTGTAATTTCATAGACTGCAGTTCGTAAACGGATTTTCTCAACTCCGCGTTCAATAAGATAGTCCGCAACACTTTGAGTTGCTTTCCCTGCTCTATCAAAACTCTGGTTACTTTGCGTGTTTACGTGATACCCTATTTTAAGTTCAAGCAGTGTATTTGACAATAAAATTTCCAACAGACGATTCAATATTGGTGTTGCTGATTCTGAAAAAGATTGTTTTTCAACCTCTATAAATGAATATTGAAACTGAGATGAAAGAACTTGCAATTCTTTTTCAATTGAATGTAATTTAGCATTACTTTTTCTACTTGAATTCAATAGGCTTTCCAGAGCCAATGCTTTTGCCGGATTACTATTTAAATCAATCTCTTCAGATTCCTCTATATTCGAATTAATAAAATACTTCTCTTTCTCAAAAGATTCAAAAAAGACCAAATCAAATGCTTTCAATATACCTCTTGCATCTGAGGTAATATGAATAAGTTTTGGTTGAATTATAAAGGAATCGTAAAGTTCTTGTTGCACAACAAAATTCCTATCTGTGGATGGGTTGTTCTTATTATATGGTTTATTTTCCAACTTCATCCGCATTAATGCTGTTGGGTTTTTAACGATAGCCAAATTTTTCTTAACACATATTTTTTTTCTATCTCCTAAACTATCTTTTTCACTTAAAACCCCTAGAACTATATTATATAGGCCAGCATCATCATAGGAATGGCTTACACTAATTCCTTCATCAAGAATGCCATCACCAAAATCCCAAAAATACTTCTCTAAATTAATTGAAGGCAAGTTAGTTTTGGATGCTTCAAAATTGATCTGATTTTTGGTTAAAGCTTCATCAACACAACTAATATAAGCTTGTTCAAAATCCAGAAGTTCAAATTCATAATTGGTTTGTCTCATAAAGACTTCTCCTGTCCGTTTGTCCATTATATTTAGCTCTACTGTGTACTTTCCCGGCCCATCATAACAATGTTCTGCTTCTTTCCCTTTTACTTTTACACCATCACCAAAAAGCCATTCATAATATGACATTGCTGTATCCACCGGAGTATAGTATTCGTCGTAAAACAGAAAACAATATTGATTTTCTTTAATCGTATCACAATTGGTGAATTGTGGAAATATTGTTTTAAAATCAAAAATATCATCGTTGCCATTTCTATTGCTTGAGAAATAGCCATTTTCAAAATTGCGATCAGTAATTAAACCAAAATCATCAAACTCTGAATTAATTGGTGTGTTAATGTGCAAGACCTTTTGCCATTCACCATCAATCATTTTACTTGAAAAAATATCTAACCCACCTAAGCCCTTATGACCGTCGGATGCAAAAAACAGTTCGCCTGAATCAGAAATGAAAGGAAAACTCTCATTCCCTTTAGTGTTAATTTCAGCACCTAAATTTTGGGGTGTACCCCATGCATTATTGCCTTTTTTACATACATAAATATCTAATCCGCCAAATCCACCCGACATATCAGACACAAAGAACAATTGCGATCCATCTTTACTTATGGAAGGCATGGTTATGTGATGATCCAAACTATTGTATTCGAAAGGTTCAGGATTACTCCAAACAATTCCATTTAAATGCGAAGTGAATAAGCCCAGCTTGTTTCTATCATCTTTAGTATCCTTTTTTTTACTGGTTACTTCATTATTTCTTGAAAATATTATGACTGAATCATTTGAACCAAAACAGGCAGGACCATCATTAAAATTGGTCATTAATTCTGTAGCCAGAATCGCAGGGGATTTACCCAAACTGTCTCCTTGAACAGGAACATAGAACATATTAAAAAGTTCCTTGTCTTCAGGAGTTGAAAATGTAACAAAAAGATCAGTTCTTTTATTCGAACAAAATACAATTCCATCTTTGTAGTAAGCGGATGAATACTCATCATCTTGTACAGAACAAAAAGAAGATAGATTAACCTCATAGTTTGCTGTTTGTCCGTTTGCAAAAAAGGAAGAAATAAGGGTAAAGAGAACTAATAGTATTATGGTAAAAAATTTATTCATAATTCGTTCTTTATAGATTTCTAGGACTATGAACTTTAATTGTATATTTAAAATCATAACGAATCATTAATTCGTGCGAACCAATTTTGTACTCGCTTAATTTGTTTGAATTAAAATCGGTGGCATATCCTAATTGAAACTGTTTGTTTAGCTGAATTTGAAACATTCCTTTGAAAAACTTCTGCTGACTGTCATAAGCCATTCCAACAGAATATTTCGCCAAGTAAATTAGTTTGTTAATTAAAATTAAATCTAATTTATCTTCTTTCTGATATTTCAACATTACACTTGGAACAAACTGGAAATTTTGCTGTAAGTCGAATTCATAATCACCACTAAGAATATAATTATATTTTGAAATATCATTAGTGATCAGATATTTATCTCTCGATGAATTAAATGTATAGGAAAGCATACAAGGCAATGAAAATCCAATATGATACTTTTCAGTTGAATAATACACTCCTAAGCTTACTTCAGGAATTAAATAGGTAGGAGAATTGTTTAGAATTAATTCGTCACTGGGATCATTGGCCCGTAGCTCAGTCCAGGCCGTGTTCATCATGATAAATCCACCACCTAATCCCAAAGCTAAATTCCCTTCTCTCATCTTTATTTTAAAGGAATAATTGCCAATTACACTTGTTTCGTCACTAACTCCAATTTGATTATTGATGATTGAAATTCCCAATCCCATATTTTGTTTCCTCATGGGTGAATGCGCCGAAAATGATAATGTTTTGGGTGCTCCCTGGAAACCAACCCATTGATTTCGGTATAACATATTAGCACTTAAAGCATCTCCACTACCGGCGATAGCAGGATTTAAGGCTATAGGGTTAAATATATACTGGTTCGTGAATTGAGTATTCTGTCCTAATATAAAAAGAGGAACAAGAAGCCAAAATATGATGATAATTGTTTTTCTCATTCTATCTCTTTATAACAATGCATCCTCTAAAAATCTTTTTTGTTTCTAATTGCAGCACATAAAAATAAGTGTCCGTTACTAATTCATTTCCATTTCGATCCAGTCCGTTCCAATCGTTTCTATAATTTGAATCGGTGTATATCTCTACCCCATTTCTATTAAAAATAGTTAATTCAATATTCTCTAGATTTTCCGAACCTCTAATCATGAAAAATTCATTTTTACCATCACCATTAGGTGTTATTACCGTAGGAATGAACAATTTGCCAACCGTTAATTTCACATCATCGTAATCACTACAGAATTGATTTGTTTCTGTCCATCGAAGAATGTTTTCATCTACCCCTAATTTATCTACTTCTGTATTGGGAGAATATTGATCGTATAAATTAGCATAACCGCTTACTACAGTCCATTCGCCGGTACCTGCAGTTGATAAAACAGCTCCTAACTGTGCCCGGTCGGAATATTCCATTTTTATATCCATACCGGCATTAGCAATTGGTTGTTCCTGGAAAGTGATATCAATAACATCATTATCGGTACAGTCACCATTTGTTTCGGTCCACATAAGCTGGTAGCTGTCATATGCATCCACTACGAGTGTGGCGTTAGGAGAATTAGCATTTGGTGTGAAGGTAACATTCCCAACTCCTGATATTTTAGTCCAAATTCCTATGCCGGCACTTGGAGTTGCTGTAAGAGAATATTCAAGACCGCACTGATCTCCTCCATATCCAGCATTTGCTATTGGTTGTTCTAAAAAATTAACAATAACTTCATCACTCGAAGTGCATGTGCCATTATCTTCTGTCCATCTAAATGAATATGTTCCGTAACTATCTACTGTCACTGCACTGCTCGGGGAATTGGGATTAGGGAAGAAACTTGCGTTGCCATTACCGGAAATTTTGGTCCATGCGCCAGTACCCAAACTGGGTGTTGCGGATAAAGAAAATGTTAAACCACACATATTTCCACCGACACCTGCATTTGCTGCCGGTTGATTGTGAAAGTTAACATCAATCATTTCAGAATCAGTGCAATTTCCATTCGTTTCAGTCCATAAATACTGATAAGATCCAAAATCACTTACAGTTACGGTCGCATTAGAAGAACTGCTGTTTGGAAAAAAACTTGAAATTCCCGGACCTGATACTTGTGTCCATTTCCCTGATCCTACACTTGGTTTTGCATTAAAAATAAAATCTAAATCACACTCATTGCCACCATTTCCGGCATCTGCAATAGGTTGCTCATAAAAATTAATAATTATTTCATCGAATTCGGAACAGTTTCCATTTGCTTCTGTCCATCTTAGTTTATAAGATCCATAACTATCAGCTGTAACTTTTGCATCCGGCGAGTTCTCATTAGGAGAAAAACTAAGATTTCCCGGTCCGGATTCCTTTGTCCACGTCCCAATACCTGAGCTTTGTGTTGCCAAAAGATTATAATCTAAATCACATTCATCACCTCCAACTCCGGCATCTGCATTAGGTTGTTCGTAAAAACTTACACTTACATCGTCGCTATCCGAACAACCATCCTGAACTTCGGTCCAAGTAAACTGATAAGTACCGTAAACATCAACAGTTACTGTCGCATTGGGGGTATTTGCGTTAGGTGAAAAAACAGCATTCCCTGATCCGCTGATCTTTGTCCACGTTCCTGTACCTACACTTGCTGTTGCAGATAAATTGAAATCAAGATCACATTCATTACCTCCTACACCTGCATTGGCTATTGGCTCTTGCGTAAATGTTAAAGTCATATCATCACTAGCTGAAGAGCAAGCTGGGCTATCAACCGTTTTTGTAAATGTTATAATACCTGATTCTCCAATTCCAAAATTATAAGTCGGATTATCAATGGTGTTATCATCAAATGTCCCGTTGCCATTGGTACTCCATACAATGGAGCCATTTGCAGAATGGCTGCCGGTAACAGTATAATTGCCACCACCACAAATGTTATCATCTGCCCCAGCATATGAAATTGGAGTTTGATTAAAATTAACGGTGATATCATCTGAACTAACACATATTCCATTGGTAATTGTCCAGCGGTAAACGTAGGTTCCGTAATCTGTTGCTACAGCATTTGAGGCTCCGGTATTGATATTATTGAAAGTTGTTGTGCCAGGCCCTGATTGCTGTGACCAAGAACCAACTCCTATTGTTGGAGTGTTTCCTCCCAAACTTCCGCTTATTAATCCATCACAATAATTTTGATCACTGCCAACATTTGCAACAGTTGGCCCTTCATTAAAATGAACAACAATATCCGCTTCGGATGACGTGCAAGATCCATTGCTGACAGTCCATCTATAAGTGTATGCTCCATATTGACTGGCAATTGCTGTTGAATTTCCAAAATTAATATTGCTAAATGATGTTGTTCCCGGACCGGAAACCTGTGACCAGGTTCCTGTGCCAACCCAAGGAGTATTACCACCTAAACTCATGCTTGTAAGATTATTGCAATTATCCTGATTGTCTCCAACACTTGCGATAGATGGTTTTTGAAAGTAAGTTACTGTTACATCAGCCTTACTGGAAGTACAGGTTCCATTACTTATTGTCCACCTGTATAAGTAGATGCCATATTCACTTGCACTTGCAGTTGAACCTCCCGAATTAACATCACTAAATGTAGTTGTGCCGGGACCAGATACTTGTGACCAGGAACCGATACCAACACTTGGAGTATTTCCAAGTAATGCATTACTAACTTTGTTATCACAAATGTCTTGGTCTGTTCCTACCGTTGCAATTGCAGGTGTTTCATAGAAATTTACAGTAACATTATCACTTGATGGTGTACAAGTTCCATTACTTATTGTCCATCTGTAAATGTAAGTTCCATAGGTATTTACAGTAGCCGTTGAATTGTCGGAATTAATATTACTGAAAACTGTTGTACCAGGTCCTGATATTTGTGACCAGATTCCTACCCCAACACCATCCACAGCGGATAAGGTAAAATTCAAACCACACTCGCTTCCATCAGAACCAGCATCAGCTATTGGCTGCTCATAAAAATTAACAACTACGTCATCAAAATCGGAACAGCTTCCATTAACTTCTGTCCATCTTAATGTAAAGGTTCCGTAAGTATCTGAGGTTACTACTGCATTTGGATCATTGGCATCAGGAGCAAAACTAAGACTCCCGGTACCTGATAGTTTTGTCCACGTTCCAGTGCTTGCACTAGCTACGGCGGTTAAAGTAAAATTCAAACCACACTCGCTTCCATCAGAACCAGCATCAGCTATTGGCGGTTCATTAAAATTGACAGTTACATCATCAAAATCGGAACAGCTTCCATTTACTTCAGTCCATCTCAATGTAAAGGTTCCGTAAGTATCAGAGGTTACCACTGCATTGGGATCATTGGCATTAGGAGCAAAACTAAGAATGCCTGCACCTGATTGTTTGGTCCACGTTCCAGTTCCAATACTTGGTGTTGCAGACAGAGAAAAATTCAAATCACATTCATTTCCTCCTGAACCAGCATCAGCTATTGGCTGCTCATTAAAATTGATAGTTGCATCATCAAAATCGGAACAGCTTCCATTTACTTCAGTCCACCTCAATGTAAAGCTTCCGTAAGTATCAGAGGTTACCACTGCATTTGGATCATTGGCATCAGAAGCAAAACTAAGACTCCCGGTACCTGATAGTTTTGTCCACGTTCCAGTTCCAATACTTGGTGTTGCAGACAGAGAAAAATTCAAATCACATTCATTTCCTCCTGAACCAGCATCAGCTATTGGCTGCTCATTAAAATTGACAGTTACATCATCAAAATCGGAACAGCTTCCATTTACTTCAGTCCACCTCAATGTAAAGCTTCCGTAAGTATCAGAGGTTACCACTGCATTTGGATCATTGGCATCAGAAGCAAAACTAAGACTCCCGGTACCTGATAGTTTTGTCCACGTTCCAGTTCCAATACTTGGTGTTGCAGACAGAGAAAAATTCAAATCACATTCATTTCCTCCTGAACCAGCATCAGCTATTGGCTGCTCATTAAAATTGACAGTTACATCATCAAAATCGGAACAGCTTCCATTTACTTCAGTCCACCTCAATGCAAAGCTTCCGTAAGTATCTGAGGTTACTACTGCATTTGGATCATTGGCATCAGGAGCGAAACTAAGACTACCGGTACCCGTTTGTTTTGTCCACGTTCCAGTTCCAATACTTGGTGTTGCAGACAGAGAAAAATTCAAATCACATTCATTTCCTCCGGAACCTGCATCAGCTATTGGTTGCTCATAAAAGTTAACATTCACTGCATCATTATCTGAACAACCGTTACTAATCTCGGTCCAGGTAAATTGATAAGCATCGTACGCATCAACTGTTACTGTTGCATTTGGAGTATTGGCATCGGGTAAAAAAACAACATTACCAGAACCACCTGTCTTTGTCCATGTTCCTGTACCTAAACTTGCAATTGCTGACAAAGTGAAATTCAAACCACACTCACTTCCATCAGAACCAGCATTAGCTATTGGCGGCTCATTAAAATTGACAGTTACGTCATCAAAATCGGAACAGCTTCCATTAACTTCTGTCCATCTTAATGTAAAGCTTCCGTAAGTATCTGAGGTTACCACTGCATTTGGATCATTGGCATTGGGAGCGAAACTAAGAATGCCTGCACCTGATTGTTTAATCCACGTCCCTGTTCCAACGCTTGGTGTTGCAGAAAGAGAAAAATTCAAGTCACATTCATTTCCTCCTGAGCCAGCATCAGCTATTGGTTGCTCATAAAAGTTAACATTCACTGCATCATTATCTGAACAACCGTTACTAATCTCGGTCCAGGTAAATTGATAAGCATCGTACGCATCAACTGTTACTGTTGCATTTGGAGTATTGGCATTGGGTAAAAAAACAGCATTTCCAGAACCACCTGTTTTTGTCCAGGTTCCTGTACCTAAACTTGCAATTGCTGACAAAGTGAAATTCAAATCACACTCACTTCCATCTGAACCAGCATTAGCTATTGGCGGCTCATTAAAATTGACAGTTACATCATCAAAATCGGAACAGCTTCCATTTACTTCAGTCCACCTTAATGTAAAGCTTCCGTAAGTATCTGAGGTTACTACCGCATTTGGATCATTGGCATTAGGAGCAAAACTAAGACTCCCGGTACCTGATAGTTTTGTCCACGTTCCAGTTCCAATACTTGGTGTTGCAGACAGAGAAAAATTCAAGTCACATTCATTTCCTCCTGAGCCGGCATCAGCTATTGGTTGTTCATAAAAGTTAACATTCACTGCATCATTATCTGAACAACCGTTACTAATCTCGGTCCAGGTAAATTGATAAGCATCGTACGCATCAACAGTTACTGTTGCATTTGGAGTATTGGCATTGGGTAAAAAAACAGCATTTCCAGAACCACCTGTCTTTGTCCAGGTTCCAGTGCCTAAACTTGCAATTGCTGACAAAGTGAAATTCAAATCACACTCACTTCCATCTGAACCAGCATTAGCTATTGGCGGTTCATTAAAATTGACAGTTACATCATCAAAATCGGAACAGCTTCCATTTACTTCAGTCCACCTTAATGTAAAGCTTCCGTAAGTATCTGAGGTTACTACTGCATTTGGATCATTGGCATTAGGAGCAAAACTAAGAATGCCTGCACCTGATTGTTTTGTCCACGTTCCTGTTCCCACACTTGGTGTTGCAGAAAGAGAAAAATTCAAGTCACATTCATTTCCTCCTGAGCCGGCATTTGCAACTGGTTGCTCATAAAAGTTAACATTCACTGCATCATTATCTGAACAACCGTTACTAATCTCGGTCCAGGTAAACTCATAAGCATCGTACGCATCAACTGTTACTGTTGCATTTGGAGTATTGGCATTGGGTGAAAAAACAGCATTGCCAGAACCACCTGTTTTTGTCCAGGTTCCTGTACCTAAACTTGCAATTGCTGACAAGTTAAAATTCAAATCACATTCATCGCCTCCTGTACCTGCATCAGCAATTGGAGGATCGAAATATGTGACTG
>NZ_MVDE01000044.1 GCF_002843385.1 Labilibaculum manganireducens | reverse complement strand
ATGCGTGACAGGCATGTATTCTAACCAACTGAACTACCAAACCAAAATATTCTGTGATTTGTTTATTGTAAGAGTACAAATCAAAACTCTTTATTCTGGCGGTCTGGACGAGACTCGAACTCGCGACCCCATGCGTGACAGGCATGTATTCTAACCAACTGAACTACCAAACCAAAATATTCTGCGATTTGTTTATTGTAAGAGCAACAAATCAAAACTCTTTATTTTGGCGGTCTGGACGAGACTCGAACTCGCGACCCCATGCGTGACAGGCATGTATTCTAACCAACTGAACTACCAAACCAAAATATATGCATTTCCCAAAAGGGAAACTGCAAATCAAAAATAGTGCAAAGAACTTTTTCTTTTAGCGGTCTGGACGAGACTCGAACTCGCGACCCCATGCGTGACAGGCATGTATTCTAACCAACTGAACTACCAAACCTTTTTTTGATTGCGATGCAAAGATAATGCAAGTTTTCTTACTTGCAATATCTGTATGCAGTTTTTTTGACTGAGATTCTGCTTTAAGGTAGTAAAATAGCGGTTTTGAGCTTGTTACGCTGGTGAAAAAAATGCTTTTTTTTTGTAAAGATCTATTCTGATTCTTTTGCCGACTTAAAGAAGCTGAAATTTACACTTCCGTAAACTCTTTTTTCAGTAAAATTTGGATGTTCAGAAAAGTCATTCGACGAACCGTGTTCAATAATTAAAAGACCATCTTCGGTGAGTAATTCCTTTTCGAAAACTAAATTGGGAATTGTTTCAAGAGATTTCATGGCGAACGGAGGATCGGCAAATATCAAATCAAATTTTTGAGGAAAATTTCGGAGAAATCTAAAAACATCCGATTTAATTACTTGAATTTGTTCAAACTTTAATTCTTTAATTGTTTTTTGAATAAAAGAGAAGTGGTTGTGGTTTTTTTCCACACACATTACCTTTTCGGCGCCTCTGGAGGCAAATTCGTAACTAATACCTCCTGTACCCCCAAAAAGATCTAAAACGTTTAAATCTTCAAAATCAATAACGTTATTTAATACATTGAAAAGGCTTTCTTTGGCAAAATCGGTTGTTGGCCTGGCCTTAAAATTTTTATCCGGAGATATCCTTCTTCCCCTATGAGTCCCACTTACTATTCGCACCTGGATAAATTTAAAAGATTAATGAATTGATTGTATTCCTTGTGTGGAATACTTTTATTTATTCTAAACTCCGATGGAAGTATTTTAACTTCAACCTGACCTAGGTATTTTTTTAGTAAAAGAATTACATTGCTATCTTCCTGAACGAGTCCGTCAATAATTAGCCTGCTTCTCTCATTATTTAACTTTTGTTGTTTAAAGATGTTGAGAATATAGTAGGCTAAATCAGAACTTGCGCTGTATGAGAATGTGTTTATGAAATGTTTCCCGTTTCGATCAGGTATAATTACATGAAAAAAGTAATTCTGAATGTTCAAAAAAACCTGTGGGTGATTTTCAGCAATTTTTTGATTCAATGCCTCTTTGTAAAAGGGCAGGCAATGATGATACAGCTTACTGTTTTTAAAGTGAGATTGAACAAATTCTTTAATGTTGTTAGGAAAAGAGAATACAATCCACGATTTTAATTCGGGAAGCTCATTCCATTCCAGATATTCATTTTTTTCAAGGCAATGAGATAATTGAAAGCTCTCAAAAGCAAAGTCTTCCGAGAAAAACTCTGATGGAATAAGCAATACTTTATCAGAGATCCAAAGAAGCGAAACATCCTTAAAACTTAAATTTAAGAGTTCGTGGTTTCGAACAATTTCAATAAATGAATTTATTGGATTATTGTCGCTGTTTGTTTTGAAAGGAATGAACTGATTTAATGCGATGCACTCCTTATGCCCGTTGAGTATAGAAAAAGAAAATCCATCCAGGCTTACCTGGATGGATAGTGTATATTCTTTTGTTTTGTTTTTATCAAATGATGAATCAACAAATACAAGGTCGCTCATGTATAATTTTATATTTATTCCCAGTTACCTGCGTTGTTGTTTGCTTCTTCAAGAGAACCAACCATTAAACCAGGATATTTATTTAAACGAATACGGTTTCCATTTTCTTCAAGAACTTCTTCACGATATTCATCCATAATATCATCAAAAATATCCATGTTGGAAACTTTTGCTTCAAAAACCTGAACTTTTACATTCGATCCGGTTACAAATACAGTTGCACCTAATTTAAATTGTTTTTGTCCTTTGGTAAAAGGAACAAAACGTAAATTCTCGATTGCATATTCTCTTCCAAAAACAGTGTCAAGAGCTGAAATCATTACTGTATCACGAGTGATGAATCCTTTTTTTACAGCTTCTTTTTCAGTCATACCAGCTTCAACTTGCTCATCAGTAAGAGAACCTATCGCTTTAATCAAAGGCATAGAGTCAGTTTTGATAAAATTAATTAAAGTGTCAAAACTTCCGGTATATTTACCATTAACATCTTTGTAAGCACCTTCTGCTTTACGGATATCTTTCAACTGTTCAATAATTCTAGCGTACCTTTGATCTTTGATTTTACCAAATTTAATCGGTTTCATAATGCTTTGGTAGCTTAAAAAAGCAAGAACAACAATAGCTATGGCAAGTAAGATTTGAAAGACTTTTTTCATTTTTATTCTTATTAGTTTGTAAGTTTGTCTGCAAATTTAAAAAAAAAATCTATTTGGTTATTTTTCTAGCCATTAAAATTATCAGAAATGTTAAAAAATCATGTTGCCTTACTAATTAGTGAAAGTTTGAACTTCGAACCAACCGATGATCAGCAAAGGGCAATTGACTGTTTAGCAGATTATGTAACGAAGAATGATGAAGGTGGAATTTTTCTGTTAAAAGGTTATGCCGGTACCGGAAAAACGACTCTGGTGAGTGCTTTGGTATCTGTTTTAGATAAAATGAAAATTAATTCAGTTCTTCTGGCACCAACTGGTAGGGCGGCAAAGGTTCTGTCTCATTATTCAAAAAAATCAGCTTTTACAATCCATAAAAAGATTTACCGGCAGAAGTCATTAACTGATGATCTCGGGATATTTGCTTTGGATCGAAATTTAAATAATAACACTGTTTTTTTAGTGGATGAGGCTTCCATGATTTCCAATTATTCTGCAGAGGCATCCGTTTTTGGTTCCGGCAGATTATTGGATGATTTAATGCAATATGTTTTTTCAGGAAAAAATTGCCGTTTGATTCTAATAGGTGATACTGCACAGTTGCCTCCAATTGGATTGGATATAAGTCCGGCTCTTGATCCTCATGAGTTGGAGTCGTGTTACAATTTACCTGTAACAGAGATGATTTTAACTCAGGTGGTTCGCCAAAATCAGGAATCAGGCATTTTAATGAATGCGACTAATTTAAGGGGTATGCTGGCCGATGAAAAAAGTGGTTATCCTGTTTTAACAACAGAAAATTACCCGGATATAAAACGAATTGGCGGAGCCGAACTGATAGAAGAAATCTCCAATGCTCATTATAAATATGGCTTGGAGGAAACAATTGTAATCAGCCGCTCCAATAAAAGGGCGAATAAATTCAATCAGGGAATTCGAAATACAGTTCTGTACCGTGAGGAAGAAATTTCAGGCGGTGACTATTTAATGGTTGTGAAAAATAATTATTTCTGGGCTCAGGATATTAAAGAAATGGATTTTATTGCTAACGGCGATATTGTTGAAATTGTTCGGATACATAAGCATCTGGAAATGTATGGATTTCGTTATGCTGAAGTTACCATTCGATTTCCGGATTACAAAGATGTGGAGTTGGATACTATGATCATGCTGGATACTTTGGATATCGAAACGGCATCACTTGGTTATGAGGAAAATAAAAAGCTGTTTTTTACCATTGCCGAAGATTATGCTGATATTCGTTCCAAGAAAAAGCGATATGAAAAAGTTCGTGATAATAAATTCTTTAATGCCTTGCAAGTGAAATTTTCATATGCCGTAACCTGCCACAAAGCTCAAGGTGGACAATGGAAAACAGTATTTGTAGATCAAGGCTACCTAACCGATGAGTTATTGACAGCAGAATATTACCGTTGGCTTTATACTGCGGTAACACGGGCTACTGAAAAATTATTTCTGGTTAATTTTAAAAAAGAATTCTTTCCTAACGAGAACGAGAATTAAAGTTCAATACCTATAATTAGAATATCATCGGTTTGTTCATTGTTTTCTTTCCAACTTTCAAACCAATTAAAAATATCCGATTTTTGAAGATTAATGGATTTTGATTGAATTGTTAGTAATTTGTCGTAAAACTGCTTCTTTTTAAGTGTTTTAAGCTGTTGTCCTCCAAGTTGGTCAGTGATACCATCTGTGTACAGGAAAATGCGGTCACCGACCTGTGTTTCTATTTTTTTAATTGTGAATTCGGCAAACTCTGATTCTTTGCCTATAGAATTGCGGTCACCTTGAATTTCGAATAAAGAATATTCATCACTCCTGTCTTTAGCCTCAATAGTTTCGTTATTGCATTTTAAGGGGGCTGAAGTCTTTCTGATTAAAACAAGAGATCTTTTTGCTCCTACAAATTCCAATATATGTTCTTGTGGGTAAATGGAGCAAAATAATCCATCCATTCCGTCATATTGCGTGTAGGTATCACTGGATGTATTCAGAATCCGGCTAAATTTCTGACTGAGAAGTGGAAAAACATGTTCTGCACTAATTTCGTTCCCATTTTGAGAAAGAGTGTGCAACTCCATTTGCCCCATAACAGTTAACATGGCTGCAGGAACTCCGTGACCGGTACAATCAAATAAACCAATGTTCTTCTTATGGAAATTCTGTTGAATCCAATAAAAATCTCCGCTTACAACATGTTTAGGCAGATTAATGATGAAGGATTTAGAGAATAATCTTCTGAAATTTTCCGCATCGGGAAGAATCGATCTTTGAATTCTACCTGCATGAATCATACCTTGATGAATATCATAGTAAGATTTGTATTTGGAAATTTCTTGTTTTTGTTCATTGATTTGAAATGCAATTAATACTTTGGTTTGCAGTTCGGTAAAATCAATTGGTTTTTTAACGTAGTCCTGAGCGCCTAAACTTAAGGTTGCTTTAATGGATTCCATTTCTGTTTTGGCCGAAACCATAATAACAGGAATTTCTTTCAGTCTTTCATTCAATTGGATTTTTTCAAGAACTTCGATTCCATCCATTACGGGCATCATAATGTCAAGAAGAATAACATCAGGAATGTTATCGTTTAGCCAATCAAGAGCTTGTTGGCCTCCTTCTTTTGAAATGACAGTATAATCACGTCTGAAATATGCTTCAATTAATTTATTATTAATTGGAGAATCGTCAACAGATAGAATGGTTCTTTTGTTATCCATAATAAGTTAAAAGGTATAGGGTAGCATAAAGCTACCCTAAAAATATCAGTTTAATTCTAAAGAGCTAATAATTCCTTGAATTTTTTTATTGGCTTTATCTTCAGTAGCGTAAAAATCTTCAATTGAAGCAAGGTTTTCACGGACTTCGAAATAATATTTAATTTTAGGTTCGGTTCCCGACGGACGAACAGAAATCTTTGTTCCGTCTTCCAAATAAAATTGAAGAACATCTGCTGTTGTTTCAAAATCTAAAGCAGTTTCTTCTCCTGTTACCGGATTGGTGGCTATTCTTGTTGAATAATCTTTAACCAAAACCAAGGTTGATCCGTTAATTTTTTTCGGACGATTGTAGCGGTAGTCGTACATTAATTTTTCAATTTCCTGTGCTCCTTCCAGCCCTTCACGAACGATGTAAATCATTTTCTCTTTCGAGTAACCATATTCTACATAGATATCTTTAAGGATATCGAATACGTTTTTCCCTTGCTCTTTAGCCCAGGCAGCAATCTCGGCCATAATACTGCAGGAAGATACTGCATCTTTATCACGGGTAAAATCACCTGGCATGTAACCAAAGGATTCTTCACCGCCACCAATGTAGTTTTTATCAGGATTCTTTCTGATCACGTCAGCAATCCATTTAAATCCTGTGTAAGCATCAAAACATTGTACTCCATTTTGCTCGGCTACATCCTTGAATAGTTCTGTTGTAACAATAGTTTTTACTACATAATCGTTACCAGTTAGTAATCCAAGTTCTTTTCTTCTACTAATTAAGTAGTAGTTGAAAATGAGAGCAGTCTGATTTCCATTTACAATTTCCCACTCGCCTTTATCATTAGTTGCAGCAATGCCCAAACGGTCACCATCCGGGTCACAAGCCATCACCAAATCAGCATTAATTTCTTTGGCTTTATCAACAGCCATTTTAAGAGCTTCCGGTTCTTCAGGATTGGCTGACCATACAGTAGGAAAGTTACCATCTACAACATCTTGTTCAGGAATATGAATTACATTCTCGAAACCGTAATTTTTTAACGAAGCAGGAACTAGTTTTACTGTTGTTCCATGCAAAGGAGTAAAAACAATTTTTAAATCTTTTTGATTTTTAATCGCTTCCGGTGAAAGGCTTAATGTTTTAACTGTATCCAGATAAAGCTTGTCCATATCTTCTCCAAGCACTTCTATTAAAGCAGGATTACCTTCGAATTTGATTTCTTCAAGTTTTACGGCCTTAACCTCAGCAATTACATTTTTATCGTGAGGAACAACCAACTGAGAACCGTCTTCCCAATATGCTTTGTATCCATTATATTCTTTAGGATTGTGTGAGGCGGTTATAATCACACCCGATTGACAGCCCAATTGACGAATTGCAAAAGACATCTCAGGCGTTGGTCTTAAATCTTCAAAAATATATGCTTTAATACCGTTTGCCGAGAAAATATTGGCAACAGTATCAGAGTATAATTTGCTGTTGTTACGACAATCATATCCAATGCAAACAGAAAGATTATCTTGTCCGGCAAATACTTTGTTGATATAGTTTGCCAATCCTTGGGTGGCGGCTCCAACAGTATAAATATTCATTCTATTTGTTCCCGGCCCCATTTTGCCTCGTAATCCTCCGGTTCCAAATTCAAGATCTTTATAAAAAGAATCTATTAAATCAGTTTTATCTTCTTTCTCTAATAATGATTTTACAGCATTCTTTGTTTCCTGATCGTAGTTCCCCTCAAGCCAGATTTTGGCTTTTTCATTTACTATTTCAAAAATCTCAGTTTTGTTCATCTTTGACACTATTTCTTTTGGTTAACTATTCCGTAATTCTTTTAATACAATGTTCAATTCTGCTTCTCCAGTGTGGTATTTCTATCGTAAAAATATGTTTAATTTTCGATTTATTCAAAACGCTGTAGTGAGGCCTTTTTGCAAGGCATTGAAAATCCATACTTTCAATGCTGTTAATTTTACATTTATTTTTCGACGTGTTTTGTATTTCTGTGGCAAAATCGTACCAGCTGCAAACGCCTTCGTTGGAGTAATGGTAGGTTCCAAAATCATTAAATTTACTATTTTTATCAATACTCTCAATAATTTGAATGATTGCAGAAGCTAAATCATGTGCATAGGTTGGTGTTCCTATTTGATCGCTTACAACGCCTAATGAATCTTTTTCTTTCCCCAGCCGAAGCATGGTTTTTAGAAAATTCTTACCGAAGGGGGAGTATAGCCATGAGGTACGTATTATGATGTGTTTTTTGCAGGTGTTTCGAACATTTTCTTCTCCTTCAAATTTTGTTCTGCCGTAAACTCCCATTGGTTTTGCTTTTTGATCCTCAGAATAAGGAACCGAATTGTCGCCAGAGAACACATAGTCGGTAGAAATATGAATTAAAGTGATGTTATTCTGAGAAGTTGCTGTAGCCAGGTTTTTTACAGCATCAGCATTTATCAATCTGGCAGCATCCTCATTTTCTTCTGCCTGATCAACATTTGTGTAGGCGGCGCAATTAACAATGTAGGCGATTTGTTTATCCTTGAGGTAATTGCTTATTGCATCCAAAGAGCTGATGTCCAATTCTTCAATATCCGTAAAGAAAAACTGAAGATTGCTAAACTTTGCCGATAGCTCTTTTATCTCAGTACCCAACTGCCCGTTAGAGCCTGTAATTAGGATTTTTGTCATGCTCATTTGCTGTATTTAAAATTCTTTTCAGCTTCTTTGAAATTTGGATATACTTTATCCTTTGGGGATATGATAGCTTTGCCCGGCTCTATTCTCCAATTTATATTTAAGAATGGATCGTTGAAGTTAATTCCTCTTTCTGCTTCAGGATTATAAAAATTATCGCATTTGTAAATGAAGGTCGCAGATTCGCTTAAGACAGAGAATCCGTGTGCAAATCCCTTCGGAATTAGAAATTGAATTTTATTATCCGCAGACAATTCAATGCCACTCCATTGCCCGAAAGTTGGAGAATCTTTTCTTAAATCAACAGCAACATCAAACACTTTACCTTCTATTACGCGTACCAATTTTGTTTGAGAGTATGGAGCCAACTGATAATGAAGCCCTCTTATTACTCCATGTCCGGATTTTGATTCATTATTTTGAACAAAGGATAAGTCAAGACCTTTTTCCCGGAAAATCTTTTCGTTGTAGCTTTCGAAAAAATATCCTCGTTCGTCTTCAAAGACTCTTGGTTTGATTATTAATAAATCGGGAATTTTGGTTTTGATAATTTCCATGTTAGCTGCACTGCTTATTGATGTTTTCATTGGCTACCATCATCAAATATTCTCCGTATTGATTTTTGAGTAATGGTTGAGCTAATTCAATTAGTTGTTCTTTGTTTATGAATCCGCTTCGGTAAGCAATCTCTTCCAAACAGGCAACTTTTAATCCTTGTCGTTGCTCTATTGTAGCAATGTAATTGGATGCCTGAAGCATGCTGTCATGTGTTCCCGTATCCAGCCAGGCAATTCCACGCCCTAAAACCTGAAGCTTAAGATTGTTTTCTTTTAAATAGATGAGGTTTAGATCTGTTATTTCGAGTTCTCCGCGTTTTGATGGTTTTAAAGACTTGGCCTTTTCAACCACAGTATTGTCGTAAAAATACAAGCCGGTTACTGCATAGTTGGATTTAGGATGTTTAGGTTTTTCTTCCAGACTTTTCACTTTGCCATTCTCATCAAAATCGGCAACACCATATCTTTCCGGATCTTTCACATGATAGCCAAATACCAGTGCTCCTTCGGTTAGTTTTGCCGAAGCGGTAAGTTGTTTGCCAAATTCATATCCGTAATACAGATTGTCGCCCAATATCATACAAACAGGACTGTTTCCGATAAACTCTTCACCAATAATAAATGCTTGTGCTAATCCATCCGGTGAAGCTTGTTCTGCATACGAAAGGTCAAGACCGAACTGGTTCCCATTTCCAAAAAGATCTTTGTACAGAGGTAAATCTTTTGGAGTAGAAATAATTAGAATTTCCTTTATTCCTGCAAGCATCAAAACGGAAAGAGGGTAGTATATCATTGGTTTGTCGTAAACCGGAATGATTTGTTTCGAAATGCTTTTTGTAATCGGATAAAGCCTTGTGCCCGAACCTCCGGCCAATATGATTCCTTTCATTTAGTGTGTTGGTTTTATTGATAATAAGTTATCAAAATACGAAATAGTTCGAAGTAAACCTTCATTTAACTGGATTTTTGGTTCCCAATTATTCAATTCCTTTTTTGCAAGACTAATGTTTGGCTGTCTTTGCGAGGGATCATCTTTTGGTAAGGGTAAATAAATGATCTTAGAGCTTGAATTGGTTAGTGCAATTACTTTTTGAGCCAATTCCAAAATTGTAAACTCATTTGGGTTACCAATATTCACAGGGCCAATAAATTCTTTTCTTGAATCCATCATTCTAATCATACCTTCCAAAAGATCATCAACATATTGAAAACTTCTGGTCTGCAAACCATCACCGAAGAGAGTGATATCTTCGCCTTTTAGTGCCTGAACAATAAAATTCGAAACAACACGGCCGTCATTTGGGTGCATGTTGGGGCCGTAAGTGTTGAAAATACGCACAATTTTTATTGCAACATTGTTTTGTATATGATAATCCATAAACAAGGTTTCGGCACAACGCTTTCCTTCATCGTAGCAGGAACGAATGCCAATTGGGTTTACATTTCCCCAATAGTCTTCTGTTTGCGGATGAATTTCAGGATCGCCGTAAACTTCACTTGTTGATGCCTGAAGAATTTGAGCGTTTATTCTTTTGGCGAGTCCAAGTAAATTTATTGAGCCCATTACCGAAGTTTTGGTCGTCTTAATTGGGTTGTATTGGTAGTGTATCGGAGAAGCAGGACAGGCCAAATTGTAGATTTGATCTACTTCGGCATAGTATGGTTCTGTAATGTCGTGACGAACAAGCTCAAAATACGGATTGTCTGTTAAATGAGCAATATTTCTTTTTGAGCCTGTAAAATAGTTGTCCAAACAGATCACATCATTGCCTTCGTTAAGTAATCTTTCGCAAAGATGGGAGCCAATAAATCCGGCGCCTCCGGTAATCAAAATTCTCTTCATAGTTTAACTCCTTTGGTCTTATTTGTTTACACAACAGCTTCTTTTTTAATGATTTCTCTTCCAATAGAATAATAGGTGTAGTTCAGTTCTTTCATTTCAGAAAGGTCATAAATATTTCGTCCGTCGAAAATTAATTTTTCCTTCATCAATTTTTCCATCACTTTAAAGTTTGGAAGTCTGAATTCCGACCATTCAGTAACTATTAGTAAAGCATCGGCATCAATTAAAGCTTCGTATTGGTCTTTGGCATAGCTGATTGTGTCGCCAATTTTCCGATGGCATTCTTTTGCAGCAACAGGATCATAAGCAATTACTTCTGCTCCTTCACTTAAAAGTTTGTTGATAATAACCAATGATGGAGCCTCTCTCATATCATCAGTGTTTGGTTTGAATGATAAACCCCAAAGAGCAATTTTTTTGCCCCTTAAATCTCCATCAAAATGCGCCATCATCTTTTTGTACAGCACGCTTTTCTGGCGGTTGTTTACCAATTCAACAGATTTTAAAATTTCAAGAGGATGTCCCTTTTGTTCCGCTGTTTTAATAAGAGCCTGAACGTCTTTTGGAAAACAGGATCCGCCATATCCTGTGCCTGGATAGATAAATTTATTTCCAATACGGCTATCTGATCCAATACCACGGCGAACGTTATTTACATCAGCTCCTACAATCTCGCAAAGATTGGCAATGTCATTCATGAAAGAGATTTTTGTTGCCAGCATTGAGTTAGCAGCATATTTTGTCATTTCTGCCGAAGGAATATCCATAAAAATTACCGGATGATTATTCATTAGAAATGGCTTGTAGAGTTTGGTCATTACTGCCTGAGCTCTTTCCGATTCTGTTCCAATTACCACTCTGTCAGGTTTTAGAAAATCGTCAATTGCAGCTCCTTCTTTTAAAAATTCCGGGTTCGAAGCAACGTCAAATTGAATATCAACATTTCGGCTTGTTAGCTCGTTTTTAAGGGCGGCTTTAACTTTTTCAGCAGTTCCAATTGGTACGGTACTTTTAGTAACAACTACAAGGTAGTGATCAATGTATTGTCCAATTTCTCTTGCTACACCAATTACGTATTGAAGATCTGCACTTCCATCTTCGTCTGGTGGGGTGCCAACAGCAATAAAAACGGCATCAGCATCATAAATACTATCTTTTAAACTATTTGAAAAAAACAATCGGCCTTTTTCCATATTACGTTTTACCATTGGCTCCAAGCCAGGCTCGTAAATTGGAATAATACCTTTATTTAAATTGTCTATTTTAGTCTGATCTACATCAACGCATGTGACAGTAATTCCCGTTTCTGCAAAGCAAGTTCCGGAAACTAAACCTACATAACCGGTACCAACAATAGTAATGTTCATTTCGTTCGTTTTAGAGTTTTATTTGGATGGCGTAAATTATGATGTAAATAAAGCGAAATTAATTCACTAATAAAATGATTTTGATGGCTGATTTTAGTGCATTGGGACATCTTATATCACTAAAAAGAATTGTTGTGAAAAAGAGTAGGGATGCCAAATTAACAGCATCCCTACGCTAGTATATATTCAACTTATTAATGCTGATCTAGTTCGATTTCTTCACGTATTTAGTTAAGATCACAATCTGCTGTCCTTCTACACGGCCTTCAATATGTTCTGCGTTATCTGCTACCAGAGAGATATTACGAACAGCAGTTCCACGTTTGGCTGTAAAACCACCACCTTTTACATTTAAATCCTTGATTAGGGTAACTGTATCGCCAGCTTGCAGTTGTGCTCCGTTACTATCGATATGTTTTACTGCATCTTCGTCGTTATCGTCTTCGCCGGTTGCTTTGGCCCATTCTAAAGTTTCCTCGTCCAGATAAAGCATATCCAGTAAATCTTGCGGCCACCCTTCTGAGCGCAATCTGTTTAGCATGCGCCAAGCCATTACCTGAACAGCAGGAACTGTGCTCCACATGCTGTCGTTTAAGCAACGCCAATGGTTGGCATCTGCTAGTTCCGGGTTTTCAATTTGAGAATGGCAGGTCGCACAAACCAATATGTTTTTATCGGCAGTTCCATTTGTTGGAGAGACTTCGTATGCTTTTAAATCTTCTTTTGCACCACACAATTCGCAAAGGGAACCGCTTCTGCTATGTAATTCTTTTTCAATATTCATTTTCTTATTGTTTAATTTGTGTCTGTTGAACAATCTTTTTTCTTAGATTGACCAGCTCGATTTATCAGAGCACAAAGTTAAACGAGTTTATTTAAAATATAAATAGTGTGTCGAAATAGTTTTGGTTAAAGAGCTTGATAATTGTGATTATTTTAATGGATTTCCTGAAAAAATAGCTGTAACTTATATATTCCTCAGAATAATTGTATACTTTTGCACCGAATTTTATATATAATGTCTAATTTATTAGTGAAAAGTAATTAAACAAATGATTGAAGAAAACAAAAAAGTAGACAGTTCTGCTCCAGATGCAGAATTTGATTGGGATGCGTTCACAAGTGACGAAGGTTTCGCTGGTGGAAACAGAAAAGATTTAGAAGAAATGTATGATAAAACTTTATCTACCATTTCTGAAAAAGAAGTAATTGATGGTACAGTTATTTCAATGAACAAAAGAGAAGTTGTAATCAATATTGGTTACAAATCCGACGGTATTGTCAGCTTAAACGAATTCAGATATAATACTGAATTAGCAATTGGTGATACAGTTGAAGTTTATGTTGAAAATCAAGAAGACAAAAAAGGACAGTTAGTTCTTTCACACAAAAAAGCTCGTGCGTTACGTTCATGGGATCGTGTTAACGCGGCTCTTGAAAAAGACGAAATTATTAAGGGTTACATCAAATGCCGTACTAAAGGTGGTATGATCGTTGATGTATTTGGAATCGAGGCTTTCTTGCCAGGATCTCAAATTGATGTTAAGCCTATCCGCGACTACGATGTATTCGTTGGAAAAACTATGGAATTCAAAGTTGTGAAAATCAACCACGAATTCAAAAATGTTGTTGTATCTCACAAAGCTCTTATCGAAGCTGAATTGGAACAACAGAAGAAAGAAATTATCGCTAAGCTTGAAAAAGGTCAGGTTCTTGAAGGAACTGTTAAAAACATCACTTCTTACGGTGTGTTTATTGACTTAGGTGGAGTAGATGGTTTAATCCATATTACTGACCTGTCATGGGGTAGAGTAACTCACCCAAGCGAGATTGTTGAATTAGATCAGAAATTGAACGTTGTTATCCTTGATTTTGATGATGATAAAAAACGTATCGCTCTTGGTCTAAAACAATTAACTCCTCATCCATGGGATGCTCTTGATGCAGAAATGAAAGTTGGCGATAACTTGAAAGGAAAAGTTGTTGTTATGGCTGATTATGGTGCATTTGTTGAGATCGCTACTGGTGTTGAAGGATTAATTCACGTATCAGAGATGTCTTGGTCACAGCATTTGAGATCTGCTCAGGATTTCATGAAAGTTGGAGACGAGGTAGAAGCTCAAATCTTAACATTGGATCGCGACGAGAGAAAAATGTCTCTTGGTATCAAGCAATTGAAACAAGATCCTTGGGAAGGAATTGAGGCTAAATATGCTGTTAACTCTAAGCACACTGCTAAAGTTCGCAACTTCACTAATTTTGGTGTATTTGTTGAAATCGAAGAAGGTGTTGACGGATTAATTCATATTTCAGATCTTTCCTGGACTAAGAAAGTGAAGCATCCAGCTGAATTTACTACTATCGGTGCTGAAATTGAAGTTGTTGTTCTTGAAATAGATAAGGATAACAGAAGATTAAGTTTAGGACACAAACAATTGGAAGAAAATCCATGGGATGTATTCGAAACAATCTTTACAACCGACTCAGTTCACGAAGGAACTATCGTTGATATTTTCGAAAAAGGTGCTGTAATTGCTCTTCCTTACGGAGTGGAAGGATTTGCAACTCCACGTCACCTTGTGAAAGAAGATGGCTCGCAAGCTAAAGTTGAAGAAAAATTAACTTTCAAAGTTATTGAATTTTCAAAAGCAGCGAAAAGAATCATTCTTTCTCACTCAAGAACTTTCGAAGATGAGAAGAAAGCTGACGAGACTGCGAAGAAAAAAGAAGTAGCAAAAATCGCTAAAAAAGGAGTTAAAAAAGTGAAAGATTCACTAGAAAAGACTACCTTAGGTGATATATCAGAACTAGCTGCTTTGAAATCGCAAATGGAAAGCGACGAAGTTGGCGAGAAATAATTAAAAATTAAGTAATTATGGATTTCAAGATTGACAAGAAAGATGGTTATACCCTTGTACAGGTATTGAAAGACAAGTTGGATACCCACATTGCTCCTGCTTTAAAATCAGAATTGGTTTTAATTTCCGGAAATGGTGAGAAAAGTATCCTTTTGGATTTAACTCCTTGTACATATTGTGATTCGTCTGGTCTTAGTGCAATACTTGTAGCCAATAGGTTGTGTAAAAATGCTAATGGAACATTTGTGCTTCATGGCCTGCAGCCTGCTGTTGAACGATTAGTTTCAATTTCTCAGTTGGATTCGGTTCTAAATATTTCTTATAATATGGATGATGCTGTTTCAACGATGAAAGGTCAAATTGAATTAAACAAATAGTTAGTGAAATTTGAAGTAACAATCTTAGGCAGTAACTCTGCTTTACCAACTACCAAAAGATTCCCAACCGCTCAAGTACTCAATGTACTTGAGCGGTTTTTTTTAATAGACTGCGGAGAGGGAACACAAATTCAAATGAAGCGGTTCAGAGTTCCGATGAGCCGAATCAACCATATTCTAATTTCGCACATGCATGGCGATCATATCTTTGGATTGATTGGTTTGCTGTCTACTTTCTCGCTTCAGGGACGAAAATCGGATCTTCATATTTACGGTCATAGTAAATTGGAAAGATTCATTCAGTTTCAATTGGAACTGTTGGAGACGAAACTTGATTATCAGATTTTTTATCATACCATTTTTGGAACCGAAATTCAAACCTTATTTGAGGATGATTCTGTAATTGTACAGTCATTTCCTTTAAAACACGGTGCAATGCCTTGTGCTGGATTTCTGTTTAAAGAAAAGGAAAGACTTCGGACTTTAAAATCGGATATGCTGACTTTTTATAATATTCCTATTAAAAACAGGCATGCTATTAAGCAAGGCGAAGATTTTATTCGTGAAGATGGAGAGGTGGTTCCGAATAAAAAGTTGACAAACGATCCGCTAAAAGTAAGAAGTTACGCTTTTTGTACAGATACGGCGTATTTGCCAAAAATTGCACCAATAATTGAAGGTGTCGATTTATTGTATCATGAAGCAACATTTTTAAAGGCAGAAGAAAAGCGGGCAAAGAAAACCTACCATTCAACCGCAGAACAAGCAGCGAAAATCGCTGTAGAAGCTAATGTGAAAAAATTACTAATTGGTCATTTTTCTGCTCGTTTCGAGGATTTAAAAGAACATCTAAAAGAGGCAAAAGATGTTTTCCCAAATTCAGCACTGGCCGAAGATGGGAAAAAGTTTTTTGTGGAACTTGATAGGGATTAATCATATTACAATCAAGTTTTTTTTTACTTTAGCAGTTCATAAAATTTAAAATAGACACACAAATGAAGCGATTACTATTTATTGGCTTGGCTTTTGCCCTTTGCTCATCAGTAATGGGACAGCAAAAGCAAGATAAATCGAAATTTCAGGAATACAAACCTGGCTATTATCAAAATTCGATTCTGAAGGACATTCGTAATGTGGATGAGCAATTGGAAAGTAAAGATGTTGACAAAAAATTCTTTATGGATCAAAGCTCTTATGAATTGCCCAATAAAGTATCATTGTATAAAAACAATACGGAATGGGCACAACCGACACTTTCGCAGGGAAATACCGGAACATGCTGGTGTTTTTCCACCACTTCATTTTATGAATCGGAAGTGTATCGTTTACACAAAAAAGAAGTAAAAATTTCTGAGCTGTATACAGTGTATTGGGAGTACGTTGAAAAAGCCCGTCGTTTTATTCAGGAAAGAGGAGATTCTCATTTCGAAGAAGGTGCCGAAGGTAATTCAGTTGCCCGAATATGGAAAGAATACGGAGCATGCCCTGAGAGCGAGTTTACGGGCTTGTTGAATGGTCGTAAATTCCATACTCATGCGAAGATGTATAAGGAAATGATGGATTTTCTGAATGGATTAAAGCAAAGTAATGCATGGAATGAGGGGGAAGCTCTTTCAACGATCAAATCGATCATGAATCATTATTTAGGAACACCTCCTTCAAAATTTACAGTGGAAGGAAAGGAGTATACACCACAAACTTATCTTGCTGATTATCTGAAATTAAATATGGATGATTATGTGGAAATTCTTTCGTACAAACAAGAGCCATATTGGGAACAGGTTGAATACAAAGTGCCTGACAATTGGTGGCATTCTAAAGAGTATTACAATGTTCCTTTAGATGATTATATGACTGCTGTGAAGAAAGCTGTTCGTAGTGGTTACACAATGAGTATTGGTGGAGATGTTTCTGAGGCCGGCTTCTTAAGAACAACGAATTGTGCCATGGTTCCATCATTTGATATTCCTTCGGAGTACATTAATGATGATGCGCGTCAGTTACGTTTTTCGAATGGTTCTACGACCGATGATCATGGAATGCATTTGGTGGGTTACTATGTTGATAAGGAAGGTAAAGACTGGTATTTGATTAAAGATTCAAGTTCGGGGTCAAGAAATATTGATGAAAACTCAGCTGAATTTGGATATTATTTCTTCCATGAAGATTACGTGAAACTTAAAATGATGGGATTTACAGTTCATAAAGATGCAGTGAAAGACCTTCTGAAAAAATTTAAGTAATTTACAAACCCCTAAGATTTTCTTAGGGGTTTTGGTTTAACTGAAATAATTAATGGAAACTACCTTTGTGTCGATTTTAGGTTTTGCTGCAGCTTTCTGTACTACCGTTTCATTTATCCCGCAAGCATTACGTGTTATTAAAACGAAACAAACGAAAGATTTGTCTTTGGCAATGTATTCCATGTTTAATGTTGGAATACTTATGTGGTTGATTTATGGGGTGTTGATAGATGCCTGGCCAGTTATAATTGCAAATGTTATTACTCTTGGTTTGACCTTAATAATTTTGGTATTGAAGATAAAGTACAAATAGATTTGCAATCAGGTGTTTTTTGATTCGCGTATTCAAATAATGTAGTTTACGAGAACAAAATTTGTATATCTTTGTACGCCAAATAGGATTACTGAACAACCCCCTCAATTTATAGATTTTATGCAGGAAAAAATTCTGATTTTAGATTTTGGCTCACAATATACACAGTTGATTGCCAGACGAGTTCGTGAATTAAACGTTTATTGTGAAATTCATCCCTTTAATAGTCCTCCTGTTATCGATGAATCGATTAAAGGAGTTATTCTTTCTGGAAGTCCGTTTTCTGTTCGTGACGAAAAGGCTCCGATTCCAAATTTATTAGAAATAAAAGGTAAACTTCCACTTCTGGGAGTTTGTTATGGTGCGCAGCATTTGGCTCATTGTTTTGGTGGAGAAGTTATGGCTTCTAATAAACGTGAATATGGTCGTGCCAATCTTACTTCTGTAGATAACAGCAACGAATTATTGAAAGGCATTAGCTTGAATTCGCAAGTGTGGATGTCGCATGGTGATACCATTGAGAAAATGCCTTCAAATTTTAAAGTAATTGCAAGTACTTCGGATGTAGAGAATGCCGCATTTGCGATTGAAGGCGAGACAAGCTTCGGAATTCAGTTCCATCCTGAAGTGTATCACACAACAGAAGGAAGTATTCTGTTGAAGAATTATATCGTAGATATTTGTGGTTGCCACCAGAATTGGACACCTGATGCATTTGTTGAAACAACAGTTGCTGAATTAAAAGAAAAGCTGGGTAATGACAGAGTAATTCTTGGCTTATCGGGAGGTGTTGATTCAACGGTAGCAGCTATGTTGGTACACAAAGCAATAGGTAAAAACCTGTATTGTATTTTTGTTGATAATGGTTTGTTGCGTAAGAATGAGTTTGCCGATGTATTAAAAAAATATGAAACTTTAGGATTGAATGTGATTGGTGTTGATGCGGGAGAGAAATTTATTTCTGCACTGGCTGGTGTTACCGATCCTGAAACTAAGCGTAAAATAATTGGTAATGCCTTTATTGAGGTTTTCGATGAAGAATCTCATAAAGTTGAAAATGCCAAATGGTTAGGACAAGGAACTATTTATCCTGATGTTATTGAATCAGTATCGGTATCCGGAGGACCGTCGCAAACCATTAAGTCTCACCATAATGTTGGGGGATTACCTGATTTTATGAAATTGAAGGTGGTTGAGCCATTAAAGTTGCTTTTTAAAGATGAGGTTCGAAGAGTAGGAAGAAGTATGGGATTGGAAGATAAATTTATTAGTCGTCATCCATTTCCAGGACCTGGTTTGGGAATTCGTATTTTAGGTGATATTACTGCTGAAAAAGTTCGTATTCTTCAGGAGGTTGATCACATCTTTATCTCAGGATTGGTAGAAGATGGATTGTACGATGAAGTTTGGCAGGCAGGAGTGATGTTGTTGCCGGTTCAGTCTGTTGGTGTTATGGGAGATGAGAGAACTTATGAAAGTGTTGTTGCCTTAAGGGCTGTTGGGTCTACAGATGGAATGACAGCAGATTGGTCACATTTGCCTTATGAATTTCTTGCAAAAATTTCGAACAAGATTATTAATGGAGTGAAAGGTGTCAACAGAGTTGTTTATGACATAAGCTCAAAACCACCGGCAACTATCGAGTGGGAATAATACTCTACAGTAAAGGCTAAAATATATATATTGCAACGCAATATCTTCGATTGAAGGTATTGCGTTTTATTTTAATTGAAATGTTAGGATTTGAATTGATCTTGGTTGTCAAGATAAAATTTGCGGGTATTCTCAATATCAGTAATTAATTGATTTAATTTTTGAACTGATAATTCCTGATCGTTATCTAAAATATGTTTTTCCAATTCGATAATAGTAGTTCTTGCAGCTTCCATAGAGAAGTTTGCCAATACTCCTTTTAGTTTATGAGCAGCATCCTTTGCAAGTTTAAATTCCCCGTTATTTAAAGGAGTTTGAATGTCATTAATTCGGGATTTCCAAATTTCAAAAAACTTTTCGATTACTGTTTGTATAAATTCACGATTGTTGTCAACCCGTTTAAAAAGATCTTTGAAATTAATAATAGCGACTTTTTGATCACCTCTTTTTATTTCTTTTGGAAGATCGATTAGTTTCAGTATCAGTGATTTTAAATTGAGATTTTCTGGAAAGAACAGTATTTTATTGTCTTTGCAAAGCTGCTCTTCTTCAGGATTAGTGGTAATAATAAGAAGCTTATTATTTTTTGGAATAGTATTTGCGGAGTAGCTTTTTACAGATTTAACAGACTGATTTAATTCAATAGCATTTTGGTCATCTAACTTATATTTTGAGATAATTAAATCAAAATTTTCATCGATGATTAATTCAATTGCTTCCTGTCCTGTGTTACAATTTTCAAAAGCTATTTGAGTCATTGAATCAATGTTCAGTGAATTATGAAAACCAATTAAAAGTATGTTCGGTTTATGTTTCATATTTGTATTTTACAATACCTGTATTTCTTATAAAAATTGTATCTTTCGGTGACTTTTTGAAATTTAAAATCAATTTGCGCAAAATTTATTAAAAAGCATAATTTATATGAGTAGTAAGAAATTATTTTTGAGGAACGTGGTTTCTATCTGTTTAGTCGGCCTGTTTATGTATGTCGGTGGACTTAAGGCTCAATCAGTAAAGAATCAAGCGATAAAATATCAAAATTTGTTGGCATTAATCGATGCATTCTATGTTGATACAGTTAGTCTTGATCGATTAACAGAAGATGCAATTGTTAAAGTGTTGTCTGAATTAGATCCGCATTCGGTTTATATAAGCAAAGATGAGATTCAGGAAATGAATGAACCATTGCAGGGAAGTTTTAGTGGAATTGGCATCCAATTTAATATTTTGAGAGATACATTAATGGTTGTAGCAACCATTCCTGGTGGCCCGTCAGAAAAGGTTGGTTTACGTGCCGGCGATCGAATATTAAAAATTGATAACGAAAATGTTGCCGCTGTTGGATTAAAAAATAATGATGTTCGTAAAAGCCTGCGTGGAGATAAAGGAACAATTGTTAGTCTTGTTGTAAAGAGGAAGCGCGAAAAAGAATTGATCGATTTTGTAATAACAAGAGATAATATTCCTATCCATAGTTTGGATGCAGCTTACATGATTAATAATCAGATTGGTTACGTCAAACTTAATCGATTTGCTGCAACAACTTCGGAAGAATTTCTGGAAGCTTTAATTAAATTAAAGGCTGAAAATATGCAGGATATGATTCTCGATCTAAGAGGTAATGGTGGCGGTTATATGCAGGCTGCAATTGAAATTGTTGATCAATTATTCGAAGCTGAGCAATTAATTGTTTATACTCAGGGTTTAACAAATCCAAGAAGGGAAAATATATCTACTGCCAAAGGTATTTTTAAAAATGGGAAAGTTGTTGTGCTTCTTGATGAAGGATCTGCATCTGCATCGGAGATTGTAGCAGGGGCAATTCAGGATTGGGACAGAGGCTTAATTCTTGGCCGCAGATCTTTTGGAAAAGGTTTGGTACAACGTCAGTTTCCATTGTCCGATGGATCTATGATTCGTCTTACCACAGCTCACTATTATACTCCGACAGGAAGATGTATTCAAAAGTCGTATGAAAAAGGTTTAGAGGATTATCATCTGGATATATTGAACAGATATAAATCAGGCGAAATGATAAGTGCAGATAGTATACACTTTCCAGATTCGTTAAAGTATAATACATTAGTGAAAAAGAGAATCGTTTATGGAGGAGGAGGTATTATGCCTGATATTTTTATACCTATTGATACAACGGCTAATTTTAAATATTTCAATTTATTGGTTCGGAAAAATGTAGTTTATCCTTTTGTTGTGAATTATATGGATCGGAATTTGAAGAAGTTGAGAAATAAATATGCAAACTTTGAAGATTTTGATAAAAACTTTGAAGTCAGTGAAGAGATGCTTCAAGAGATCGTTTCTATGGGAGAAAAAGAGGGGATAGAGAAAAATGAAGAGGATTATCTTGCTGTTGTTGATGATTTGAAGCTTCATGTAAAAGCACTTTTGGCCAGGGATTTATGGGAGAGTTCTGAGTATTATAAGGTCGTAAATAAGAAAAATGATTTTATATTAAAAGCGGTAGAGGTTTTGAGTAATCCAAAGATCTATCAGAAAGAATTAGCGAATGAATAAGTAATGATACTAAGCCGAAAGTTTAACTTTCGGCTTTTTTTATTAATATCTTCTCGAAAACCTATGTTTTTAAGAGCTAAAGATTAATTTTGTAGCCGAAATGCGGATCGAAAGCTTTGGTTTTTGAAATGAATAAGGAATTGTTTTTCTTGTAACCGTTATTTGAAATAATTAAGAGACATTAAAAAAAGAAAGTTTTGAAAACAGACTCGGGTAAATTCAGATTAATTGCAAAAACCTTTCAAGGGTTAGAGGAAGTATTGTTTCATGAGTTGGAACAATTAGGTGCAGAAGAGATTAGAATCTTAAAGCGAGCTGTGAGCTTTGTTGGAGATAAAAGCTTAATTTATAAAGCAAATCTTCATTTGAGAACAGCAACCCGGGTTTTGAAACCAATCCATAAATTTAATGCTAAGGACACAGATGAGTTGTACAAAGGGATTCAGGAGATAGACTGGAGCGAGTACATCACACATCGTGAAACAATTGCCATTGACAGTACTGTAAGTTCAGAAGATTTCAAACACTCTAAGTTTGTAACCTATCGTGTAAAAGATGCTATTGTTGACCAATTCTTCGACAAGATTGGAGATCGTCCAAATGTTCGGGTGGTTAATCCAACCCTAAGAATTAATATTCATATCGATAAAAATACCTGTACTGTTTCTCTTGATAGCTCCGGAGAATCATTACACAAAAGAGGGTATCGTGTTGCAGAAACAGCAGCTCCTCTTAATGAAGTTATGGCCGCAGGTATGATCTTGTTATCTGATTGGGATAAAAAGATGAATTTTATTGACCCTATGTGTGGTTCGGGTACCCTTTTAATTGAAGCCGCTCTTATTGCATATAATATTCCTCCTGGATTGTATCGCAAAGAATTTGCTTTTCAAAAATGGAAAGAATATGACGAAGATATGTGGGAAGATATCTATAACGAAGAAACTGAAGTAGAATTTGAAGGGAAAATAATGGGTTCAGACATTTCTGATAAAGCAGTGGAGATTGCCGAAGCAAACATTAGAAATGCGGGCTTGCGAAGAAAAATTGATTTGAAAATTACTCCATTCCAGCAATTTGTTCCACCTATAGAGAAAGGTTTGATGATTACAAATCCACCTTATGGTGAGAGACTGAAAATTAAGGATTTGGAAGGATTGTATTCTATGATTGGAGAGCGTTTAAAGCACAATTTTGCTGGATATGATGCATGGATATTGAGTTACTCTGAAGAGTGCTTCCATAGCATTGGATTGCGTCCTTCCCGAAAAATAACGCTGTTCAATGGTCCATTGGAATGTAAATTTCAAAAATATTCAATGTTCGACGGAAAAAAGAACGAAAGATATAAAAAGGAGTAATTAGGAAAATTGATTCCATATCTCATCAGCTCAACGATATTTTATTATATTTGTCCAGCGGGTAACAATAATTATATTATTTATGAACTTTGATCTAAACCAGTGGTATTCCGAAAAAATAGATGAAGATGCTATTTTCGACTATATGGGGCGGATTGAAGATGAGGATGTTACTGATATTTTACACTCGATTGAACAAATTTTGAAAGATAGAAATGAACCACCAAAGCTTTTCAAGAAAGTTTTTAATGTATTGGTTGAACTGGTTCAGAATTTACATCACCATGGTGAGGTTCCTTCTGAATTAGATGTTTCCTATGAAAAATTTGGTGTTTTAATTTTACGTGATGAAGGAAATCAGTACAGAATTTGTGCAGGGAATTTTATTAAAATTGATGGATTAAGACTTATTCGAGATAGAATTGATCAAATTAATACATTGTCTTCGACAGAAACTCAAAGTTTATATAGGATTATCTTAGAAAACGACCAATTCTCTGAAAAGGGTGGTGGCGGACTAGGAATGGTTGACATTGCAAGAAAGAGTGGCAATAATATGGAGTATCAGTTTTTTCAATACAACCCTAATTTTTTGTTTCTTGCTATAGATGTAATTATTTAATAACAATCAAAAATAGATTTTCATGAATTCACTTATTATAGAAGGTAGCCCTAAAACACCAAACATAAATTTTGATGGAGATGAAGGTTCTTTTTTAATTTCCGGGCGATCAATTCCAGAGAATTCCTTAGATTTTTATAAGCCAATTATTGAGTGGCTTGATACCTACATTAATGAACCAAAGGAAGCTACGATCGTAAATATTAGACTTGAGTATTTTAATACCAGCTCTTCGAAATGCTTGCTGGATGTCTTTAAAAAGCTTGAAGTTATATTTAAGCGTGGACAAAAGGTTGGAATTAACTGGTATTATGAAGCGGATGATGAAGATATGTTGGAGGCTGGTGAAGATTATCAGTCTATTATTAAGATTCCATTTACAATGATAGAAGAAGAATAGTATATTTTAAGATATATAAAAACCGCAAGTTTTCACTTGCGGTTTTTTTATGAATTGAAATCAGGCTTTTTTTGAATTTGATAAATCGATTTTTGAAGATTTATCGTTCGTATTTTTTCTTGTTAAATTTTTGATCAAAAACACCTAATAGTTTCTTGAATAAGCTATAATACAGAATAATATACAGCGAAAATGTCGAGAGCCAAATAACGATGATATTTACCCAGTAAGTGTCGAAATATTGTCCAAATACCCTTTTCTGAGGAGCATAAAAGTGTGCTTTAATAAAACTTCCTTCTGGATTCCTGTAAATAGGATCAATTTTTTGGAATAATTTCCCTTTGTATTCAATAATTCGTTCGATATCGTTCGAATTTCTAACAAACTCAGTAAGGCCATCATTCGTGTATGATTTTTTCATGTTCACAAATGCCTGCTTGTCTAAAAATCCTTTTTGCAACTTGGTTAAGCGTTCATCCTTTTTACGATTCGAGACGTTGTATAAATTGATGTAGTATCGGTTCAATTTACTAAAATACTCCCGAGTCGCTTTAATAACGTCAGCGTTTAATTTTTGAGGATTGAGTTGATCTAAGTTATCAAATGGAATTGCAATTTGATCAAGATCTTCTATCGAAAGTTCGTTATGAAGGAGTAATAAATTTTCGGCAAGTTCCTTCTTTTTATCTGGTAATTTAAGATATCGTTCGCTGGTATTTAATTTGTTCTTAAGTATAGGAAGCCAATAATTTTTACGATAATCTGCTTTACTCATTAACTTTTCGTAGACGTAAAAATTAGCCATATATTCGTTGTCTTTGTATTGTTTTACAGCTAAAGCTTCATAAGCCCAACGAGCAGTTATTATTTCACCATACCAGGGAATATTATTCGGTGTCGAAATGGTTGGATTAAGTTTATCAAATTTTACAATTATACCACTTAAAATTAGCTGTGGTATTAAGATAAAAGGAATTAAAATGTAAATGGTAATCACAGTTTTAAAACTGTCAGATATGATTAAACCAAGCATGTTCGCAAAACACCAGGCACTGAACAGAGCAAGCCAATATTCAAAAAACATTCCTTTAATTTCCAGAATAGAATTACCTATTATCGTAAATAAAAAGGCTTGAAAGGCTGATATGGAGAACAGAATAACAATTTTTGAAAGTAGATAACTAAACTTGCTTAAGTTTAAAAACCGTTCCCTTTTAAGAATTTTTCGATCTTTAATAATTTCCTCAGCACTAAGAGTTAAGCCAATAAACAGAGCAACGATTACCGACATAAAAAGATAAACGGGAAGGTTGCTGTTGTTACTAAATGTATAACCTAAATCATTGGCAACATCAATATTGTAAAATTTAATAATATAGCTTAAAAGAAATGCCAATAATGGTGTTTCAAATAAATTAATAAATAAGTATTGGCGGTTCGCCAGTTTGGAAATTACATCCCTTTTTACAAATACACTAAATTGTTTAAAGATATTTGGAATTTTGAATGTTACCGGAGGAAGTTCTGTTGTATCCTCAATAGACTTGTTCACACCGACATATTCGTGATATTTTTTATACCATTGAATTGGAGATACCTTTCTAACCTGTGTAGGATTACCGTATTCATCCAACACCTCAGATTCAATAATATTAAAAATCTGGTCAGCATCAACGTTACCGCATGATGAGCATTCACTCTCGGTGCGATTTGCCCGCATTGTTTGCGATTTGAAATAGGTTATCGCATCAAGTGGGTTCCCGTTAAAAATCAGATAACCACCAGTATCCAAAATTAACAAGCGATCGAACATTTTAAATATATCCGAAGACGGTTGATGTATTACGACAAAAATCAACTTCCCTTTTAATGCTAAATTTTTAAGAAGATCCATAATCTTTGCCGAATCTCTCGATGATAAACCTGAAGTTGGTTCATCAAGAAATAATACGGAAGGTTCACGAATCAATTCCAAAGCAATATTTAACCGCTTTCGCTGTCCGCCGCTGATTTTTTTATCCAATGGATTTCCCACTTTAAGATTTCGGGCATCGTACAAGCCTAGATCTTTAAGTAAGTTCAATACAATTCTAATTAGTTGAAAAGTGCTGTATTTGTCGAAGCAAAGTTTGGCATTAAAATATAGATTTTCGAAAACAGTAAGCGATTCTATTAATAAGTCATCCTGCGAAACATGACCAACAACACCTTCCAATTGGGATTTATCGGCTACAATGTTGTATCCATTAATCTCAACAATTCCATCACTGGGATTTTCTGACCCATTTAAAACATTTAAAAGCGTTGTTTTACCTGCACCACTTGATCCGATAATGCCAACCATTTTTCCTGACTCTTCCTTGAAAGAAAGATCATGAATACCAATATTATTTTCTTTAAACCGGTATTCAATATTTTTGGCTTCGAATACAACCCTTTTGTGTTCCTGATCGCGATGAAAAGTAGTGGCAATATCACTAAAATAAATCGGATTAATTTTCGGATTTCGTATGGATGAACCTTGAGTTAAAAGATGTACTCTCTCCGGATTAAGATTCTGCCCGTTCATGATTAGCTCTTCAATTCCCTTGAATCGCAACACGAACATATCTACTCGCTTAAGACGAAGAATTTTAATTTCACCTACGAAACCTTCAGCATAATAATGTTCTCCTACTTCAAATACTTTGTTCTCATTACTAACGGTAAGTAAACGTACGGATCGGGTGATTTCATCGAAATCATTTAGAACAAAATTCTTTAATCGATCATAACTTCCAAGAGGAAGGTTAAAGGTTTCTGCAACAGTTTCAACAAATGCGAATTCTTGATCACTAATTTCTTTTTCCAATTTTAGGAATTCCAACAACTGAATGAGGACAATAACCTTTTGACGGACAATGAGTTCTTCGTTTATTTCGGTGCATATGCGAAGCACTCTCACCGAGCTTGCCGAAGTGTATTTTTTAATTTTTGTGGTTCTTGTAGTACGCTTCTGGTTAGCCTCATAGTGTTGATCATATAAGCTAAGATATTCCTCAGCAGTTTCTTGATCAAGTTGTTGCTTGAGATATTTGGAAACCATTCTTCGCCTTTCAATTGCTGAACTTTTTGGGTGAGCAATGATTGCAAATAGCTGCATTAAAGCCTTAAGAATTCGTTCACTCATAGAATGTGAAAGTTAGTGGTGTGTTGTGAGAAGAGGTGAACGGATATTATTGTTTAAATCCGATTAGGAGAAGGACAAATCCGGATGTTACTTCTTTCTGATTTAATTTGGCTTCAATGGTACAATTTATCGAGTTGGTAAATTGAAAATCCCAGTAAGGCGAGTTCTTATGATCCTTATTGGAAAAAAGCAAATGATTTTCCTCATCGTAAATTGAGAAGATTACATTTTTTTCCATTTTGCCAGTGGCTCCTACAATTCGGTAATAGTTATTGGCATAAAAGGTTGTGTGAAATTCAGCAACTTCACCACCCGATAGAAGGGCTTTATATTGTTGGCCATCGGATATAAATTCAGGTTCCAGATATTTTGTGCAGTTTTGCAATGTAATATCCGATTGCGCATTAGAGTGAAGGCTAAGACCTGTAAATAATAATATAAGAATAAGGGTATAGAAGCGATTCATAAGTCGTTTTTTTTAATGGATTACTTGATGATGTAGTTACGAATAACACTTACTTTATCAGTAATTGAAGCTAATTGTTCTTTATTCATCACCAATTCAGATTTGCTTTTTACAATTGTCAGTTTGTTTTTAGCATCAGTAATTGGAGGAATATATGTGTATTTATCTTCTATTTCATCAAATGTGTAGGCTAAATCGATCAATCGATCAACCAAAAAATAGAAGTCTTTAGATTCATTGGAATAGGGTACTAAAAGTTTTATTAAATTCTCAAGAGGTCTTTTCTGCTCTGAAATCCGAGTCATTAATTCTTTGTTTGGACTCGTCTTGATTTGTTGGGTTAGAATATAAACCGATTCTATCCAACCACCTGCTAAGATTAAAGCTCCGGTATTTTCTCTGTCATTGGCTTTTAAATAATTATCGATTTTACGATAGGTAGTACTTACAATAACGAGCAAAGAGTCTCTATTTTCAATATTTTTCTCAATACGTTCAATTGTAGGTTTATCCATTGCGTTGTATAATCCAATTTCCTGAGAAATGATTTTTAAAACCGCAAAATAACTTGCTGCATCCTGAGTTTGACGATAGATGTTAATGTATCCTAAATCAGATCCGTAAATGCCGAAATTTACAGCTTTACTAAAATTTTCAACATAGTCGCTTGCTTTGCTTGTGGTATGCAATAAATCTTTATTGTAAGGAATTCCCGATTGCTCAAGAAGCAATGAGATTTGATACGGAGATGGCAGACTGAAGAGAATATTATTGTATTTAAAAATATTCGCAGACTGATCTATATCTTCCATGATAGCAGCTTCTGCAGCGATCTCGTCAGCGGCAACATCATTCTCAGTCTTATTTTTGCGTAAAATAAAAAATGTTACGATTGCAGCAATAGAGATTAAAATAAGAAATTTAATACTGTTTGGTATTTTGTTCTTCGGCATATTGTATAACTTAAAATTTATTAAGCCAATTTAGAAAGAATAAACTACTTCTCAAAGCTTAGTGTATGCTACA
Organism: Labilibaculum manganireducens; assembly: GCF_002843385.1. Classification (GTDB taxonomy): domain Bacteria; phylum Bacteroidota; class Bacteroidia; order Bacteroidales; family Marinifilaceae; genus Labilibaculum; species Labilibaculum manganireducens. The sequence goes on along the minus strand of NZ_MVDE01000044.1, from coordinate 10,833 downwards.
CTACTGATTCGTTTTGCGAATTTACTATTGATTGAGTTTTTCGATCTTACTTTGGATTTTGTTCAAAGTAATTGGTGATTGTCTCGGTTAATTATTCTTTCATTATTACTCTATTTCTACTAAAAAGGATACATTTGGAGACGAATTTTTTGAAAAGAAATATAACAACAACAAAAAACACTATGAAAAGAGTATTCCTTCTAACCTATTTACTAATCATTTGTGCCCTTTTTACTGCTGCAGATGCTCAAACAAAGAAATTGAGTATGGAAGACGCTATTTTGGGACAATGGGGAAAGTTTTATCCTGAAAATTTATCTCAATTATCGTGGAAAGGCGAAAGTAATCTGATATCCTATGTTTCAAACAATGAAATTATGGTGGCTGAACCAGATGAAGAGGCTAAAATTATTTTTACATTATCGGATTTAAATGTGATATTAAAATCGGCAGGAAACAAAGAATTAAGCAGATTGCCGCGGTTTTCATGGATAAGTAATGATGTGATTCAATATTATAATCAAGGTAATTTTATTCAAATCGATCTGCTCAATAAGAAGCTTGTGTCACAATTGAAAATTAACTCTAAGGCGGAAAATGCTGAATTTTGTGCTGTTAATTCATCTGTTGCATATACCATTGAGAATAATCTGTATATAAGCGGTGCAGATGGAAATGAAGTGGCTGTAACTTCGGATCAGGATAAGAATTTGGTTAACGGTCAGACGGTGAGCCGGAGTGAATATGGTATTAGTGATGGAATTTTTTGGGGACCAAAAGGAAAATGTTTGGCTTTTTATCGGAAAGATGAAAGTAATGTTACCACATTTCCATTATTAGATATCAACACACGGGTTGGCGATTTGAAGGAAATTAAATATCCGATGGCTGGCATGGGCAGCGAAACGGTGAGTTTGGGTATTTATAATCTGAAAGAGAAATCGACAGTATGGATTCAGCCTGATGATTTTGGAACGGATCAATATTTGACAAATATTACTTGGGGGTCAGATGGGAAATTTATTTACATTCAGGTTTTGAACCGTGCTTCGGATCATGCTAAACTGAATAAATACGAAGCAGCAACAGGTAAATTTGTAAAAACACTATTCGAAGAAAAAGATGATCGCTGGGTAGAACCTTCCCATGAATTGATTTTCTTAAAAAATAATCCAAATCAATTTATTTATCAGACCAATAACCGGGATGGTTTTAATCATGCTTATTTGTACGATACGGATGGAAAATTGATCAAACAATTGACATCAGGTGATTGGGAAATTACGGAAATTTTGGGTTTTGATAAATCAGAAAAGAACCTGTTTTTTGTATCAACGGAAGTGAGTCCTATTGAAAGACATGCATATAAATTGAATTTAAAAACGGGCAAGCGAATTCGCTTAACAACAGAGGAAGGAACTCATGCAGTTCAACCAAGTGCCGATGGTAAATTTATTATTGATAATTACAGCAGTTTAAATGTGCCGCGAAAAATCAATATTGCTGATGCAAAAGGCAAAGTGATAAAGGAATTGGTGAATGCTGAAAATAAGCTGACTGATCATGATTTGGGTGAAATAACTTTGGGTACCATAAAATCCGCAGATGAAAAAACTGATCTGCATTATAGAATGGTTAAACCAGCAGATTTCGATCCAAATAAAAAATATCCGGTGGTGGTTTACGTTTACGGGGGGCCGCATGCGCAATTGGTAACTGATAATTGGTTGGGAGGTTCCCGTTTATGGGAGCAATATATGGCTCAGAATGGCTATTTAATCTATGTTTTGGATAATAGAGGTTCAGCAAATAGAGGAAAAGAGTTTGAAGCCATTATCCACCGTCAGTGCGGTCAACCCGAAATGGCTGATCAAATGAAAGGTGTAGAGTTTTTAAAATCATTACCCTATGTTGATGCTGATCGTATTGGCGTTCATGGATGGAGTTATGGCGGTTTTATGACCATTTCCTTAATTACAAATTACCCGGATGTATTTAAAGTTGCTGTAGCCGGTGGTCCGGTAATTGACTGGAAATGGTACGAAGTGATGTACGGAGAGCGTTATATGGATACTCCGGAAGAGAATCCGGAAGGATATGCTATGACCTCCTTACTTGCAAAAGCAAAAGATTTGAAAGGAAAACTATTGATCTGTCAGGGCGCAATTGATAATACTGTGCTATGGCAGCATAGTTTAAATTTTATCCGGGAGTGTATTAAAAACAATGTTCAGGTTGATTATTTCCCTTATCCTTGTGCCGAGCACAATGTAAGAGGGCGTGATCGTATTCACTTAAAGCAAAAGGTGAGTAATTATTTTGATGATTATTTGAAATAAGAGAGGCTGGTTAGTTATAAAAATAAATAAATCGTCATTCCAATTCCGATATTTTTCGGCAATTTTGGGGTGACGGTTTTTTTGTTCCTGAAGTGTCACTCATTATGATTTTAAGTGTGTATACATTAAATAAAATATCAATTTGAAAACGCAAATCAATTATAGAAGTATCTGGAAAATAGCTTATCCTATTATTTTAGGAAGTGCAGCACAAAATATAATTGCTCTTACCGATACTGCATTTTTGGGGCACTTAAGTGAAACAGCTTTGGGGGCTGCGGCTATTGCAACAATATTTTATTTTGCGGTTGTAATGCTTGCCTGGGGGTTTGGATTGGGAGCTCAAATTGTTATTGCAAGAAGAGTGGGGGAAGGAAATCTCAAACTTGTTGGCAAAACCTTCGATCATGCTTTGTATTTTTTATTGTTTTTGGCGGTATTGCTGGTCGTTTTTATGGAATTACAAGCTCCGCCTATTCTGAAGACTATTGTGAAATCGAATGCAATATATAATGCCAGTATCGATTACATTTCTTACCGGGCGTGGGGAATCCTGTTTGCATGCGTAAATTTATTGTTCAGAGCTTTCTATATTGGAATCGCAAAAACAAAAATAATTGGCTGGAGTACCATTCTGATGGCAATTATTAATATCTTTTTCGATTATGTGCTGATATTTGGAGAGTGGGGATTTCCTGAAATGGGAATAAAAGGTGCAGCCTTTGCTTCTGTAATTGCCGAGTTTTGTGTTATGCTTGTTTTTATTGCCTATACTCTAAAAAGAGTACCTGTTAAGACTTATGATTTATTCGGTTTTGCAAAAATTGATTGGGAACTTTATTCGCGGCTAATTAAAGTATCTTTTCCCATGATGATTCAGAATTTTTTGGCTCTGTCGTGTTGGTTTGTTTTCTTTTTAATGGTAGAAAGAATGGGGCAGAGAGAGTTGGCAATTTCAAATATTATAAGAAGTATTTATGTTTTGATGATGGTTCCGGTTTGGTCTTTTGCATCGGCAGCTAATACTTTGGTGAGTCAGGTTATTGGGGAAGGACATTCGGCGGAGGTTATGCCGGTTATTTGGCGGACAATTAAGTTATCCTTTCTTTCGGTTTTAACATTGGTTGGTATCTGTATTATTAATCCCGAATTAATAATTTCAATTTATACCGAAGAGCTGGGGTTGATTGCTGATACAAAACCGGTTTTGTACGTGATTTTTGGTGCAACTTTAATTTTTCCAATTGCAGTGACTCTTTTTCATGGTGTTTCAGGAACAGGAAATACTTTTCATGCTATGTTGATTGAGATTGGGGTTTTAGTATGCTATTTGGGTGGAGTCTATCTTTTAATAGCAGTTTTAAAATTACCAATTTCAGGAGTGTGGACTTCGGAGTATTTTTATGGCGGATTTCTTGGTTTGAGTTCCTGGTTGTACCTTAAATTCGTTAATTGGAAAGAAAATAAGATTTAAATTTTTAGAGAATAAGAAATTCCAAAGAACTATTCAAAAGGAATTACTTCTGGTTGAGAAACTCTAAAGTTGTTGAATTTAGGTCTTTCTTCTCCGGATAATTGATATTCGAACTGATTAAAATCGGAGGGCGCTTTTGGATAAAAAGCAAGGCGCAGCTGTATGGTTTTAAATACCAGATTTTCGTTGCGCAAACGAATACCAAATCCTACACCGTAATAGAATTTTTCCTTAAGAATGTTCTTTTTATTACTGCCTATAAATCCCATGTCGGCAAAAGAGTAAAAAGCAAAACGAAAACCCCCTAAAGTATAAGGTGTAAAGGCAACAGTTTCCAGATTAAGAACTAATTTCTGAGTGCCTGTTACATCTTCTTTTGAAAAACCTCGTATTCCTGTATCAGTAATTAAGCTTATGAATTCTTCTGGAAATCTTCTTATTCCCAGTGTATATTGCAAATCTGCAAAATTACGAAGACGAAGAGATCCGAGATTACGAATGCGACTGAAGAACTTTGTTTGACCAAGCAGGACACCCTGTTCAAACCTTTCTGAATTAAAATATCCGCCAAGCGCAACCCGGTTAAAGAAATAAGTTCTGCTTTTTTGAAGGTAAACTGCTTTTTGGAAATCAAAACCCAAATACCTTCTATAGGAGTATTCCCGGTCTTCGTACCCCATGGTAAGCTGTGCTAAAGAACCATATGGTATATCCTCAGTTCGTCCAAAATTGTAAATTAAATTACTCTTGTAATATTGAATTTGACTTAAGCTTAAACTAGCCAGATAGAGAATATTATTGTGGAAAAATTGATTTAGTGTTGGACCAACTTCAGGTCTTTCGAAAAATTCCCGACCCGATATTCTTCCTGTTATATATAATTTTCTTCGGGCAAATTGTTTTCCCGATTTAATTTTATAAGAACGCCCGAACCAAATATTTCCATAATTAAAATCCAATGGTATTTCGTTAATAATCGGATCATCTTTTTGAATTTCGTCCGATCTCATGGTTTGCGAGAGGGTAAAGCCTCCGGCATATTTGGTATTGTAGGTTGCGAAACTTCGGTCCAAATCTATTTGAATAACCGATTTTTCATAAGTGTTTTGGTAGGTAAAAGTGGCATCAATATATGATTTTCGGATATTTCTAATTTTATATCTCCCTGTGTAACCATATTTCTGATCTTTGTTTGAATCAAATTCAAAACTATTGCTAAATTCATGTCCCAATCCGTAAAGATTTCGATTGTATATTTCAAAATCGGTAGAGGTTAGGGAGCCAAGCTTCATATTTGCTCCCCACGAAAACTGATCTTTAACCCACAATTGAAGATCGACTAATTTACGGGAACCCAATACTGGAACCACTCTAAAGTAAGCATCCTTAATGTATGATAATTGACGGATTAGTCGTTCATTATCAGCTAGATTATATGGATCTACATCATCACCTTCGTTTATTCGTAACAGTTTGCGTAAATGGTTTTTCCGACTGGTATTATGAAGTTTATTTCCGGTTGTTTCTATCCAGGTTGCTGCAACTTGAGTTGTATCATATAAAGTAGGCCCAAATGGTTTTAAAACCCGAACAGTAATGTTTCGTATTGTTTTACCTCGATACTGCACGAAAGCGGTTTCGCTGCGTTCTGTTTTTATCGTATCTGTTGGATTTAGTTTGTCGGGCGAGATAAAAAACAAATTGTATAATTCCTTGGTGAACTTACGCTTGCCGGCACCCTGCTGCAAAGAATTGTAAAATTTAGATCCATTTTTCGAATTGTTTTTAAAACGTTTTTCTCTTACGGTATCTAATAGAAAAATAATTGTATCTCTGGAAATGATATAGGTGCTGTCCTGTAATTTGGCATATTGTTTTTTTTCAGCAAGCGTATCTCTTCGCGAAATCCTTTGCCCATTTGCATGGAGAAGATTTCCTATCGAAAGAATAAGAATCAGACAATATGTACCTATTTTACGAATGAGTCCAAATTTTAATTACAAAGAGGATGACCTTCTCCCAAAGATATATAAATTGTAATTTGATTTATGCGTACCAAAGTACAAGAATCATACCTTAATAGGTCCGAAATAGTTGAGTTATTTTAATTCGTTGATAGATATCAATTTTTTGTTGAGCTGATTTATACTTTCCTCAGTCCATTTCCATTTGCCTTCTTTTCTTATTTCACCCGCTAAAAACTTTCCTTTAAAAAGCTCAATAGTCTCTACCGCACTTCCAAAACCAAATCGTTTCAATCCCATTTTAAAAACAATTTTATCGTACTTTATATTTTCTTTTCCACGGAAAAATATTAAGTAATAGTAGAATAATCCTATTTCGGCTGAGTGATCATCGAACTCTATTTTGTAAACGATTCTGTTCCTTTTTAAAAGTAACAACAGCACGTACATGCATAGCACAGTAGTTAAATAAACCACGTTTATGCCTACAAAAAACAGGATAATAACAATTAGAAGTGCCAGTAAGGAAAGTTCCTTTTTTATTCTTTTTCCCAAAGGGTATTCAATAGGGTCTAATTCAAATTTTTCCATTGCTTATTTTTTGCATAGTTAGCAAAATAGCACACAGTAATCAAGATGAAATGAATATTAGTTTTTCTGATATATAAGTTTGCCCCTCACTTCGGTCAGGGGCAATTCTTTTTAAACCGATTTGTATCGAAAGCAATCCGTAGTATGATCGTTTACCATACCCGTTGCCTGCATAAAGGCATAACAAATGGTGGGGCCAACAAATTTGAACCCTCTTTTTTTCAGGTCTTTGCTCATAGCTTCCGATTCGGGCGTAGAGGCAGGAACTTCCGACATGCTTGTCCAATGATTCTGAATGGTTTTTCCATCCGTAAAGCTCCAGATGTAGTGGTCGAAAGAGCCAAATTCTTTCTGAACTTCGAGAAATGCCTTTGCATTTTTTATGGCAGAAGTAATCTTTAGTTTATTTCGGATGATCCCTTCGTTTTGGAGCAGTTCATCCACTTTCTGCTGCGTATAATTTACGATTACATTCGGATCGAAATAATCGAAGGCTTTGCGGTAGTTTTCCCGCTTGCGCAGAATGGTAATCCAGCTTAAACCAGCTTGCGCACCTTCCAGTATCAGAAATTCAAACAACATTCTGTCATCGTGCAAGGGCACTCCCCATTCACTGTCGTGATAATCGCAGTACAAGGCATCATTGCCTGCCCATGCGCATCGTGTTTTGCTCATTTTGCTTCCTTTTTAGCTTCCCGATAAAGATAAAAAGAAAGTTCAGACTTATCTCTTGCTATCCGGCTTTAGCCAATTAATTTGTTTTCGGTTCCCCTTCGTGGATGTAAGGCATCTGTTTTTGATATTTGGTTTTATATCGGAAGTGCAATTTTATTTTAAGATTTTTTAACATTCAATTATGATCTGTTTTTATTAGCTTTAAACTTGCTTAGCCGAAACATAACAAAAAATAAGAGAAATAGTCTCTTGTTACAATGTAAGGCGTAAAATCTGTCGATTGAAAATGGATTGCTTTGCGGGCTGATTCATTAAAACAGATTGTTCTCTCATTTGCTTCCTGTTAAGGGAGTTTGATTAATTTATCTTTTAAACTTTTATTTTAAAACTGGTAAAATATGAGCAATGCTAATTATTTGGCTGCTAACAGAGAAATTATTGAGGCATTTCCAGCCGAAAGGATCGTTGTTATTCGGGTACCTGTAATGTATGCAGTGCAGGAAGCCGAAAACTTGTATCATTGGGCTAAAGTGGATCTGCCGCAATTAGAAAGTGTAAACATAACTGCCGATAGTTTGGCCGAACTTAATGTTCGTTCGGGGGCTTGCCGCGAGGCGCAGTCTCTTTGGATTACTAATCAGAAATTGGGAACCGAAGCTCAAAACATGTGGAACGAAGCTTCGCCTGCCGCTTACAATTTGCGCGATGAATTGATTCATACATTTCGGTACGCATTTCGTGCAAACGAAAAGCTGTTGGCTCATGTAAATTTAATTGCAGAGGGCAACGGTCACGCCGATATGATTCAGGATTTAAATGACTTAGCCGTGTTGGGTAAGAACAATGAAGACCTGCTTACTGCAATTCATTTTGATCTTGCAAAATTAGATCTGGCCGCAGCTTTATCGTCTGATATGGCCGATTATCTGGCAGTTGCCAACGGCAGTAAACAAACAGGCGATGAATCGAAGCTGCTGCGCGATAAAGCCTATTCTTACTTAAAAGAACAGCTTGATGAGATTCGTGCTGCGGGGAAATTCCTGTTCTGGAAAAATCCCGAACGCCTGAGTGGATACAGCAGTGATTACTGGCGAAAGAAAAACGCTTCCAAAAAACAGGAAGATGCCGCAGAAGTAAATGCTTAATGCAGTACCACAAGTAAAAACTCCACCAAAGTGGAGTTTTTTTTTGTCTCGGTAGCTTTGCAGGCCAGGTAAGTAAAGTTTTAGGTCATTCGAGTACTGTTTTACTTGATGCGAGTACTGTTTTTTGGCATACGAGTTAAGCGTATTGCCATGCTGGTAGCTTTTAACACTCCCAAAGTTGAACAGGATAGGAGTAAAGACAACAGGAATACAAAAAACATCTATCCGCAGAAGAAAAACGGATACTTGTTCGCCGAAAAGAACTACTTGCCGGCACAAAATTTAAACACTTTACCTGCCTGCTGATGTGTAAATGCTTATTTATATTAATTAAAAAGGGTTTTGGATATAATAAGCAGCCCTGTTTTGTTCTAAATAATTAAATTTATGCATCGATTAAAAAAAGGTATGGAGATTAAATCCCTCAATCATTTCCTTTTTCGTGGAAGGGTGTATAATCTCTTGCAAAAAACAAGAGTCTGTTAGATGTAATTTTAGCAGATAACAAAATGAATAATAGTAACTTACGCAGAGTAGCAGATAAGTGATATAAGACGCATAGCGTCTTATCCACTTGTTAGGGGCAAGCAAAAGAGACCTCGTACATAAATCAAACATATGGACATAAAAGAAATTGCATACCGAATAAATGAAATTGGAGCTTCCGATAATAGCGAATTTTTAAAAATCCAAGAAATAAGAGCTAAACACCTTGATAAACAGCCAAGGACGTGGAGCCCATTTGCATCATACAGCATTCAAGATAATTATGCTTTTCATTCTGGAGGTAGAGAAGAATTACAATTTAATATAGGACAAGATTACATAAACGAAAAGACTGTATTTCGTTTTGGGATTGCTTTTTCATTAGAGCAAGGAACATCTTTGACAGATGCAATAGGTGTGTTTAAGGAGGTAAAAGATAGATATAATCACTTCCTAAAAACTAATCCCGATTTTTTTAAAGATTTTTCGTTTTGGCATTATGAGCATGGTAATTTTGGCGAGTTCTACAATTCGGTCAAAGAAATAGATGAACAACTTTTTAGAGTAGGTAACTTTATTTTTATCGGTAATTATATTGAAAAAGAAGTTCATGAAATAAATGACTCAGACATAAAAACTATACTTAAAGCATTTGATTATCTATTACCAGCTTATGAGGAGATTCAATTTGGTAAAACGGTAATCAATGAGAAAAGAATTTCAAGATTAGCTTATAATTCAAATGGTTGGGTAATGCCATCAGGGCCATATGGAAAGAGTAACCATAAAGATTCGCATGAAGCAAATTATGGTTATGGTCATGAGGAATGGTTATTTGATACTAGTAAGCTTATAGATGGTTACCATTATGGTTTCTTAGAACCTATCAGAAAACAACAAGACGCATATCTTGGACATAATTTTAATGTGTGGCTTTACACAATTGATGGAGTGAGTAAAAGTAGATATTGGGTTGGAGAGATTAATAATCTTGAAGTGATAAATCAAGAAAAAGCTAATTCAATTAAATCAATTTATAAGAAAAATGGTTGGTTGAAAGAAATGGAGGAACAGATAGTTGAATCTGGTGCAAATAATAGAGGATTTTCTGATTGGGAAGGAGTCGATTTATTTAATGTCAGATTTAAACCTAAAGATTTAACAGTTAATGACCCTTATTATGAACTACAACTTAATCATCCCGTAATTGGATTATCACGTTATAATTTCTCACATTTCAAAGATGATTTTAAGATTACCTTAAAAAATGAAAGTCAGGAACCTTTTTCTTTTAGTCCAGATAAAGATGATTTAAACACAGAGGAATCCGAGGGCGTAAAAAGAACTCAACACAAAAGAGAACCAAAAACGATTGAAATTACATACTTACATAAAGCAATAAGCAAACAATTGACAAAGATTCTAAAGGAAAAATATGGACAGTTAAGAGTAAAAGCAGAACACCCAAGTGGAATTGGTGCGAATAAGGTTGATATTGTTGTTGATTCAGAAAAAGAAGGACTTATATTTTATGAGATAAAAACATACAATGCAGTAAAATCAAGTATTAGGGAAGCTATTGGACAGCTATTTGAATATTCATTTTGGCCAAATGTTGATAATGCAAAGCAACTTGTAATTTTAACTCAAAAACACAATGATTTAGATGAAGTTAAAACTTACTTTAGTCACTTGAGAGAAAAACTTGGAATACCGATTTATTATCAGTGGTTTGATATTGAAAAGAATGAATTATCGGAAAAATATTAAAATAGATGAATGCCAGCCCCTAACAAAATGTATAACTAATGGCAGTGTTCATGAGGGTTTCAGCTGTTTTGTCCCGCATCAAATTTGGCTACAGGCTGACAATAGATTGCGCCGCAAACTGCCCACTAGTCATACACGCACCGTTCATTGGGAACGGTGCAAGTCCAAATTAATAAATAAGAAAATGGATAAATGGAATGTTTTAGAATTGGTAATGAATGTTATCAGTTTATTTGCAATATTATATTTGTTGTTCTTTAAAACAATAGTTCGTTAAGTTTTATGCAGCTATTAAACCAAAATTATTGAGTTGCCTGACTTTTTCTTTATTTTTCTTCGTGTTTGGGTTTATCCCAAACACAATTAAAAATCTATCCATTAGTAATTGA
>NZ_MVDE01000043.1 GCF_002843385.1 Labilibaculum manganireducens | reverse complement strand
TTTGTTGTTTTGGACAACAGGTTATGAGATCTCTCGGGATAAGATAACGTACTTTCGTCACGTCCTACTTGATTTACTCTTAGTGGTTACGGTTGACTTTTGGGTTTTCCCAATCCATAGCTCGGTTACCCACACTAATAAGCCTTATATCAAGTTTCTGTTCGTTAGAACGATGACTTTGCTGATGGCTTCCTTCAGATTTGGGGTCGCCCCCAACACCCTTGCCAATTGCTAGTTCTTCCTGTCAACTCGGCGAACTCAAGAACGTTTCATCTTGATAGCACGTTACCATGCCCGACATACTAAAATATGCCAATATCGTGATGATATTGGCATATAGACAGTTCCTGTATTTTTTTTAATCTTTTGAGTATTTATTGAAGATTGAATAATTATCAGTATAACCATGGGACGGTTCTTTAATTACCGTTTGCAATATACTATCCTCCTTCTTATTTTTCATATGTCATATGGTTATAGAATCATCTTCCTGTGTGTCAAAACATCCTTGTCATGGACGTTTCATATCTTTTAAACGGGAATAATGGTTTATGAAGTTATTCGTCTAACAATTTCACTTTCACGGACCGAATAGTAACAAAATTGATATCATCCTTTTCCTGCAATTGTTCTCTAAGATTAACAATGTCTTTTTTTACTATCGCAATATCCTCACCAGATTCAATTTTATTGTTCACCCAAAGTTTGTCTTTGCATGGAGTATGATCGATATGACAAAGCAATGTTCCCTCTTTTTCCATTTTGTCAACATAAGCCTTTTCTATGCGTGTAATTTCCACCAATCCCTGCACACAAACCAATTGCTTTTTAAATGCCGGATCGAAACTTTCCTCAGGATCATTAGGCACAATCTTTAAAATTGCACCACTTGGAGATTTCAATTTCATCTTCTTTCCATCAACTCCGCACATGTGCACAATAAGCCCAATGACCTCAACATTTTTGTTTTCGTATTGATCTGCCTTAGCAATCAAATCATCCACCGAAATTTCCAAATACTCTTTAGGAGATTGCTGACAGTAACCTGATATAGTGCAGACTATGAACAGCATAATCAGCAAAAATTTTGTTTTCATTTTAACCTGTTTTTTTGATACTTATTTTCGTCTGAAATCTATTCGCTGCACATTTTTTGCAATCTCTATTCTCTGATATATCGAATCTACAATTGTGTCGTACAGTTGATCCTTTAACACAAAATCCTCAATGCCATCATCTATATTTGGGTTGTCATTTACCTCAACCACATAAACTTTACCATCTATCATTTTTAAATCTACGCCGTACAAACCATCTCCTATTAAAGCAGATGCTTTTAAGGCTGTTTGCACCACAATTTCAGGAACCGATTCAATGCTGACAGTTTCGGAATTACCCGTTTTATCTTCCTCTTCGCCTTTCCAATTGTATATTTGCCAATGATCTTTGCACATGTAATATTTGCAGGCAAACAGTGGCGTATTATCAATAATTCCAATTCGCCAATCGAAATCGGAGTAAAGAAATTCCTGACAAACAACCATATCCGAAATTTTAAAAAGCTTATTTATTTCGGCACGGGCTTCCACTTTATCTTCAACCTTTATCACCCCTAATGAAAAAGCACTGTCGGGCTGTTTTAGCACCAAGGGATAATTCATTTGATTCAAAACTTTAGGATCAAATAGATTCTTGGTGAAAACCTCTGTTTCAGGCGTTAATAATTTATGCTTCTTAAATATTTCATTCTGATAAATCTTATTGGAACACCTTAAAATAGACCAGGGATCATCGATAACAACCAAACCTTCGGCATAAGCTGTACGCGAAAATTCATAAGTATGATCATTTACACTTGTTGTTTCCCGAATGAACAAAGCATCGAATTCATTGATTTTATCAATATCCTGCTTTGTTATAAACTCCAAATACAATCCTCTGCGATTGGCCGCACTTTTAAATTTCTGCAATGCTTTAGGGCAAGAAGGTGAATTCTCTTCCTTAGGATTTACAAGTACAGCTATATCGTACTTGTAATTAACCAGTTTAGTGCTGTGAAATCTTTTTTTATTGAAATATTTTTTGGCAAATTCATACACCGAATTTAAATCCTGCTCTGCCACCTTATTCAGGGTTAAAACCTGTACTTTTTTAATAATCCATTTTTCATCATGCTTAATAAAATCCACTTTGAACAAAGGTGCTTCGAACAATTGATGAAGCTTAGCCGCCAGCGCATTATAACCTTTGGTATTTGTTTGTCCAAAATAAATATGCAATGAAAAAGTATTTCCCTTCTCCTTATGCAGTGATTTATTGGTGTATTCCTCAATATCATAAGCAATGGAATGAATCACGTTCACGATACGAAAATCACGAATCGTAATTGTACTTGGTATAATCCGCTGCCCGCGGGCCGAAGCAAGTAAAGAAACATAATAGCCATAACTTTGATACTTATAACTGCTGCACAAGTTAAAGATTCTGAAATCAGTATTTGTCTGATATACTGGGTTATTGATATATTCCTTAACTGTAATAATCTTCGCATTTATATCTGGAAATGTCCATTTATAAGGTTGATTAATTACAATAATATTGGTTGTTTTATGAGAACATGAAGCAATATTGGTTTTAAACTCCATTTTCACAGCATCCTCTCCTTCGCCGTAATAGTCAGCTATTCTTTCGAAAGAATTAAATCCCCTTTGCTTATACCAGTCTATTAGTTTTGTGTCTTTGGCACTTACTTCAATCAATATTTTTTCATAATTCTGACGATTGGCAAATTCAAATACATGTTTAAGTAAATAATCACCATATCCCATATTTTGGTATTCGGGCAATATGGCTATAGAGTATATGCGTAATGATTTACTGTATTTAAACAAAACCAAAGCACCAATCGGCGCTCTGTTCTTATCCTTTGTTTCAACGATTAATATCTCCTGAAACTCACTTTGAATACCATGCTTGATACTCTGTTTTGTACTTTGCTGAAAAGCAGGAAAAGACTCCTCTTCTAATTTTACTAAAAAATTAAAATCATTGATGTCGGACTTTCTTATCTTAACATTCATAACACTTCTTACAGTCGTTTATAACACTGATTAATAATGGACTAACCTTACTTCTTAATTTAAATACAAATAACATTTACCACTACAAATTAAATAATAAAAGTGATTGAAGATTTACAATTTTGCAAATATTTTCACCCAATATAATCCCTAAAAAAGTCCTTATTTAACAAACACTTATTCCCACTGCAAAAAAGAGATTTATAGTGCTGACTATAAACCTCTTTACTTATACAAAACAGTTGCATTGACCACTATTTAAATACAGCTTACTTTATCGTTAAACTGGTTTTTGAGTATGCTGCCCGGCCAAACTGCAAAATATGTTCTTTCTACTCCCGCAATTTTCTTCTTAAACAAAGAATTTTAGTGACTGCATTGATGATCTTCTCCTTCGCCATGAGTATGCTGACAACTCGAACCACTATCACTTACCAGACCTGCAACATACAGCTTAACCACTTCCTCTGCATTGCCTGAACAGCCTCGAACCACTTCAATTCCTGAATTGTTCAACACATTAATTGCTCCGTTGCCAATTCCTCCGGCAAGCATTACCGTTACGCCCGCTTCAGCCAAAACCGATGCAATGTTCGATTTGCAGCCACAACCCTGTGGTGATTCCATCTTTTGTACATCAACAATTTCCTTGTTTTCTGAAATTGCAAACACATTGTAAAATTCACAATGACCAAAATGACCATCGATTTCTCTGCTGCTTGTTACTGGTACTGCTATCTTCATTTTATTTTTATTAGTTGATTTAAAACAAAAGTATCTTATCCTTTTGTTTTATAAAATTAATAAAACATTAGTTAGAACTCCGGGCTTTGATTCTCAGAATAATTCCAAATAAGGAGATAAGCCTTCCTGTTTGTATAGCATTGAATGTGAAAATGAACTTCACAAGTTATGAGATATCCCAAATTTAAAATTTCACACCCAAAGCAATCTTTATTACTATGTTTTAATGCAAAAAAAGAGCCCTCAAACGAGAGCTCTCCAACAACATTTTCTAAACTAAATAATAATCTGATAGGTAAATTTCAGAAAAGAGGACAATTCAAATATCGTGTTTGCGGCATACAAACAGATGTTCTTATTATCAATTTTAGATTAACTTTTTATCAATTCCATTTCGCGGCGGATTCCCCGGTAAAAACAACCCGAAGTTGTTGCTCCGGGCTGAAATATTATTTTCCTTTGACAAATTCTTTGTGTTAATCTTCTATTTTAGATTCTCCTTTAAAAAATCGGTCATCATACCAAACAAGTGAAAACGGGTATTTCCGCCGTAAATGCCATGATTTCGGTTGGTATACAAATGCATCCGGAATTTTTTGTTGTGTTGAACCAGCTCTTCGGCCAGCTCCAGAGTATTCTGCATGTGCACATTGTCGTCAGCTGTTCCATGTACCAGCAAGAATTTCCCTTTTAATTGATCTGCGAAGTAGATAGGAGCATATTCATCGTATCCTTTCGGATTTTCCTGCGGTGTACGCAAGTATCTTTCCGAATAAACACTATCGTAATAACGATAGGTAGTTACCGGCGCAACAGCAATTCCTGCAGCAAACACATCTGCACCGCGAAACATACACAAAGAGGACATTTGTCCGCCAAAACTCCAACCATATACGCCAATTTTATCAGCCGCAATAAAAGGTTGTTTTGCCATGTACTTTCCTGTTTCGATTAAATCGATGGCTTCCAGATTCTGAATTTGCATATAGGTGCACTTCTTGAATTTTTCTCCTCTGCCACCTGTTCCCCGGTTATCAACACAAACCACTACAAATCCTTCTTGTGCCAAATAATCTGACCAATCGAAACTATAGCGATCCAATACTTCCTGAGAGCCCGGACCGCCATAAAAGGTAAGTAAAGCAGGATATTCCTTGTTGCTGTCGAAACCAACCGGCTTCATCATCCAGGCGTTCAACTCTACACCTTCGGAGGTTGTAAAGCTGAAAAACTCACGTTTGGGCAACTGATACTCCTGCATTTTTTTCTTAAGGTCCTGGTTGTCTTCCAACGTGCGGATCAATTTTCCTTTTGCATTGTGCAAAGTCACCAAAACAGGTTGCTCATTACTCGAAAAATAATTGATGTAATATTTAAATCCCTTGCTAAAATTTGCAGTATTACTTCCCTTATCCGCGCTAAGCAAAGTAGTTTTCTTTCCTTTGATATCTACAGCATAAATTTCGCGTTGCAAAGGAGACACGGATGCTGCCTGATAGTAAAATAGTTTGCTTGCCTCATCGTAACCTAAAAATCGAGTAACCTCCCAATCGCCATTGGTTATTTGCTTTACCGGATTTCCCTGCAAATCGTACAGGTAAATGTGATTGAATCCAGACTTTTCGCTGGTGAAAATAAAATGTTTTCCATCCTTCAAAAAGCTCAAATCATCGTTAATATCAATCCATGCTTCGTTCTTCTCTTCGTACAATAATTTGGATTTTCCGCTTTCTGCATCAGCCAACAAAAGTTCATAATGATTCTGATGGCGGTTCATTCTGACAATGCTCAACACCTTCGGATCTTGTGTCCATTGCATTCTTGGAATGTATTGGTCGGTTTCTTCTCCAACATCCATTGTTTTAGTTAGTGCCGATTGCAAATCGTAAACATGAACACTCACAATAGAATTGTCTTCTCCTGCTTTTGGATATTTAAACGTATAATTTTCGGGATACAAGGCATTCTCTGTTTTCTCAGGATTGGTTCCTTTAAAAACAGTCATGTTGAACTGTTTCACCTTGCTCTCATCGAAACGCATAAAGGCAATTCGCTTGCCATCGGGCGACCATTGGTAAGCCTGACTGAAGGAAAACTCTTCCTCATAAACCCAATCGGGCGCTCCGTTAATAATGTGATTGTACTTTCCATCAAATGTAATCTGAACCTCTTTCTTCTTCTGAAGATCTTTTATGAAGAGATTGTTGTCTCGAAAAAAACAAATCTGATCGCCGGAAGGTGAAAAATCAGCCAATTGCTGTCTGCCTGCCGACAAAGCTTCCAAAGTCTTTTTCTCGCGGTCGTACACATAAAATTCTGCTGAGTAAGAATGTCGGTAAATATTCTGACGATTACTTGCAATCAAAATCTTACGCTCATCGGAAGAAAACTGGTAAGAATCTATTCTTTTAATTTTATCAGTGCCAACTTCTGCCAAATCGAAAATTATTTCTTCAGATTCACCTGTAGCGTAAGAAAACTTTTCAATTCGGATTCCATGTTTTAAAACGGTATAAGATTCTCCACTATTCATGGAACGTAATCCGTAAACAGAGCGGGCACGAAAAGTGCCATTGTTTGTGATGTCTTCGAGCGTGAAGCTCTTTTGTGCCTGCACCAGAGTCAGGCTTAACAGAGCAAATAGAAATAGTGTTAATTTTTTCATGTTTTTTTTAGTGTTTGTTGAGTTTTGAGTCAAATACCGCAATCTACTGATGTGGCATTAAAATAGTAAATGTCACATCAATTGATATCGAGCAGGATATCATCAAACAAGTATGATTTTTAGGTGGTAAGGCTTAGATAAAAACCTCGGATTGAATATAAAAGGTAAAGACCAGATTAACAAATCCAGCATTCGTAGAGACCTTTGTAGGAATGTTTGTGTAGTATGGGAACAATTCTATTCATAAATTTTTGTAGGTGAAGTAAATCTATAACTTTTTTCCGAACTCCTATTTCTGATGACCAACTACAGGCCTGATTTAAAATCGTTCTACGTAATACAAATGAATAAAACCGAACAGATAAAGTACCAAATTAATAGTTGCCTTACTACCACGACCATCATCTGACTACTACCACGACTACTAATGGTATCGTACCACGACCACCATCTGACTACTACCACGACTACTAATAGTATCGTACCACGACTACCATCTGACTACTACCACGACTACTGATGGTACCACACCACGACCATTGTATAGTACCGTACTACGACATGTGCGGCAGTGTGGCACAACAATTTTTAGTTTATCAATTCACTTTCCAAAAAAAAGCTTCCCCTTTCGGGGAAGCCTGTCAACTATTTAATTACAATAAAGGAATCTACTTAAACTCTTTTTTTAATTGCTCTACCCAAGCTTCAATTCTTTCGTTTGACAAACCTGCCTGATTCTCGATATCGAGAGCCAAACCTAAGAACTTACCATCGCGTAAAGCACGCGATTTTTCGTATTTATAGCCTTCCGGAGAAGTCAGTCCAATAACCTTTGCTCCTCGTTCTTCCAGTGCAATTGCCAAAAGACCAATTGCATCTACAAAATTTTCAGGATATCCGACCTGATCGCCTAAACCAAACAAAGCAACTGTTTTGCCTTTTAGTTTTAGATCCTCAACAGCAGGCATAAACTCATCCCAGTAGTTTGGCAATTCACCATCGAACCAGGTTGGAACACCTAATATCAGATTATCGTAGGCAAGAAAAATTTCTTCATCAACTTCCTCAACATTTACACTTTCTACTTCGGCAGAAGTTCCAAAAGCTTTCTTTATTTTTTCAGCATTCTTAGCTGTTTTGTTCGTATTGAAACTATAGAATAAACCTATTTTTTTCATCGTTTTAAGTATCTAGAACAGAGTAGATAGTAACCAGACTATTTACAGCTCCGTAAATTATTATTTTTAAGAATGTGAAGACTATCTCATTCACACATTAACTAATTTACTCAATTTCTATCAATTAGAAATCAATTAGCTCTTTAGCTGCTGCGTAAATTTTATCATTATTAGGAAGAACTGCTTTTTCCAATATACGATTAAAGCCAACCGGTGTAAATTCAGATCCAACACGCTTTACCGGAGCATCCAATTGGTTGAAAGCCTGTTCGGTAATTGTTGCCGAAATTTCAGCTCCAAATCCTGAAAACACTTTGTCTTCATGAACAACCATTACTTTATTGGTTTTTGCTACCGATTTTAGAATTGTTTCTGTATCCAATGGCACCAGTGAACGAAGATCAATTACTTCAATTTGTTTTCCTGTATCTTCGGCCAACTTATCGGCAACCTCAACACACATATGAGTTGTGTTTCCATAAGTTACGATCGTTAAATCAGCACCTTCTCTTCTTACTCTTGCTTTTCCAAACGGAACTTCAAAGTCTTCTGGTACTGCCGCCGATGCTTTAGGATCGTTATACAAAGCTTTAGGCTCCATAAATACGGTCATTCCCTTCGAACGGATGCTGGTTCGCAACAATCCTGCGGCATCATCGGCATACGATGGGTAAACAATTCGAACACCTGGGAAAGTTGCCAAAGCTCCTTCAATATTTTGCGAGTGATACAATCCGCCGCCAATATATCCACCAGATGCTAAACGCACTGTGATATTCGGTGAATACTGTCCTTTTGTTCTCCAATATTCGTGAGTTGTTTCTACAAACTGCTCCATTGCAGGCCAAAAATAATCAGCAAATTCTGCTCCTTCAACAACAATTCTGATTTTATCGTTGAAACGGCTCATTCCATTTGCTGTTCCCATGATGTAATCTTCCGCAATTGGAGCATTAAATACCCTGTCTTTACCAAATTCCTGCTGCATCCCTTTGGAAACATTAAAAATCCCGCCTTTATCTTTATTGGCAATATCCTGTCCCCAAAGAAAAGTATCCGGATTTAAACGGAATTCTGCTTTTAGTGTCTCATTCAATCCTTCAATCAACTTTTTGTTGTTGCCGGTGAAATTGTGCAATCCTTCCGGATATTTCTCAGAAACATAAGGTTCCGGAATCACAAAATCGTGAATGGATGCCGGATCAGGATCCGGTGCACTCAAACCAGCTTTGTGAGCTTTTTTAACTTCCAGTTTCACTTCAGCTTCAATAGCCAACAATTCCTCTTCCGTAAAACGCTTGTAACGAACCAACAATCTGCGGTACTTCGCCAATGGATCGTATTCTGTAACGTAGTTTAATTCGGCGTTATCACGGTACAACTCGTGCTTATCGGAATTGGAATGCGAGCCCATACGAACACAGTTGGCCTGAACAATTACCGGAGTTGAAGTCTCCAATGCAATTTGTTTTGCTTCAGTCATCGCATTCATCGAATCGAAAACATCTTTTCCGTTACAATGAATAATTTTCAAATACTTCATTCCACGGAAGTTATCAGCAACTTTTCTGTTCGCTGTCTGATCTTTCTTTGGAACCGAAATTCCATATCCGTTATCCTGAAATACAAATACTACAGGAAGCTGTTCATTGGTTGCTCCGTTAATAGCCTCGTAAACATATCCTTCCGATACCGAAGATTCTCCCTGAGAACTAATTACAACTCCTTTGTGCTTGTATTTTTTTACTGCGCGACCTAAACCTACTGCATGCAAAGTATGATTTCCTGTGCAGGAAGATACATTGTGAACATTCCATTCCGGCTTTGCAAAGTGATTCGACATGTGACGACCGCCACCTGCTACATCAGTATCTTTTGATATCCCGTTAAAAATGATCTCTTCAGCAGTTAAACCCGCCGAAATAGAGGTCAGCATATCTCTGTAATAAGGGAACAGGTGATCTGTTTTACGATCGAATACCTGCCCAACAGCCAATTGAATTCCATCATGACCGGCATAAGGAGCATGGTAAGACCAGCCAATTGCCTGCTTTAGGTAATTGGGTGCTTTCTCATCCAATGCTCTGCCCAAAGTCATCAAATGAAACCAACGACCAAGCAATTCCTTTGAGGTTTTTTTAATGCTAAACTTTTTACTTTCAGTCATCTTATCAGTTTTGTCCGTAGTACTTTCTACGGATGTTATTTCCAGTGTTTCCATGATTTAAAATGCTCTGTTACTATCAATTTCTTCCAAATAGTCTGCAATTTTTCGTAAAAAAGCTCCACCCAAAGCTCCATCAACAACCCGGTGGTCGTAGGAAAGAGACAGGAACATTTTCTGACGAACTACAATTGCATCTCCGGCCGGAGTTTCGATTACTGCAGGTTTCTTTTCAATGGTTCCAACAGCTAAAATAGCAACCTGCGGCTGATTGATAATTGGTGTACCCATTACATTTTTGAAGGATCCAAAATTCGATATAGTAAACGTACCTCCCTGAATATCATCAGGATTTAATTTATTATTTCGTGCATCGGTTGCCAAACGATTCATGTCATTTGCCAAACCAATTAGGTTTTTCTGATCTGAATTCTTTATTACCGGAACAATTAGGTTTCCACTTGGCAGAGCTACCGCAACACCAACATTAATATTCTTTCTCAGAATAACATTGTATCCGTCAACAGAGGCATTCACTCCCGGAAATTCACGTAAAGCTTTAGAAACAGCCTCAATAATAATTGGCATGTAAGTAATCTTAGTTCCTTCTTTTTTAAAGAATTCATCTTTTACTTTATTTCTCCAATTAACCATATCGGTAACATCGGCTTCTACCATTGCAGTGACGTGCGGAGATGTTTGCTTCGACATCACCATATGATCGGCAATGATTCTTCTCATACGGTCCATTTCCACAATCTGATCCTGTGCTCCGATCGACATGGATACTTTTGGTTTTTCAGCTGCCGGAGCCGGACCAGGAGCAGAAACTGTTTTAACTTCAGGAGCAGAAACAGTTGTTCCGTTGCGACTGGACAAGTAATCCAAAACATCTTGTTTTTGAACTCTTCCCTCGGTACCATGTCCGGTAATTGTTTCCAGCTCTTGAACAGTAATATTTTCACTTTTCGCAATGCTTTTCACAAGCGGAGAATAAAATCGGCCTGAAGCAGATTGAATATCAGAGGTACTTACGCTTCCTGCTGCTTCTTGAGGTATTGTTTCGGATACAGAAGTGGCAGCACTTGCCTTAACCGGCTCTTCCACATCATCTGCATCACCTAAGGCAATGATCGCAACAACCTCGCCAACAGGAACAACATCATTTTCTTTAAATCGGATTTCAATTACTTTTCCGTCTACCGGACAAGGTATTTCAGAATCCACTTTATCAGTTGCAATTTCAAAAAGCATATCATCCTCTTCCACCTGATCATTCAACTTCACGAACATTTTCGTGATAGTAGCTTCTTGTACGCTCTCGCCCAACTTAGGCATTATGATTTCAAAGCTAGACATATAACTTATAGTTTAATATTTATAATCATATTTAAATGTTTCGATACAAATATAAAAATTTATTCTTATTTAGATTTATTAAAGCTTAGAATAATTGCAATCTCTACATTACAATTTTTTATTATCGTATAGATTTCCTTGATGTGGATAAAATTATTTTATAAAAGTTACCACATTCTTATTATTCAGGTTAATTTTGAGACAGAAAAATAACATGAAATGAAAGAATTCACATTTAGCCTAGAAATCACTTCCACGCAGGAGGAAGTATATAATGCCCTAACCAATTCCTTTCAAATTGAACTTTGGACCGGTTATCCTGCTGTAATGGATGAAAATACAGGCACTGTTTTCTCTCTTTGGGAAGGAGATATTACGGGTGTTAATCTGGAAATTGTAAAAGATTATAAAATTGTTCAGGAATGGTTCTTTGGAGAAACCGAAAGTCCATCTATTGTGACCTTGCTGATTAAAAAAGCAGGTTCAAGATCTCGGATTGAACTGACTCACACCAATATACCCGATGAAGCTTACGATGAGATTGTTGAAGGTTGGAAAGATTACTATTTAGGGTCGGTTAAAAACTTTTTAGAGTTTTATTAATAGATTTTGGCCAGCAGCCCTTAACTTATGGTCAAAAAGAAAGCGCAAGTGTTTTAAAAGTACCTGCGCTTTTTCTATTTTTCAGAAGAATTATTCTACAATAATCACTTCATCGAAAATTTCAATTTTATCACCAGGACGAATTTTTGCTCTTTTACGAGTTTCCACTTCTCCATTTCGAAATACAATTCCATCTTCAACAAAAATCTTAGCCTGAGCGCCGCTTTCACTAATACGAGTCACTTTAATCAACTTAATCAACTCAATATATTCAGTTTCAATCTTAAATTTTATCATACCTATCTAGTAATTTGAATCGCAAAAGTAATCTTTTTCGCCTCTTAATGAAAAAACAAATAAGCAATTGCTATGGCGGCAACAATACCGGCAAAATCTGCAATTAATCCACAAGTAACAGCATATCTGGTATTCTTAATTCCCACAGCTCCAAAATACACGGCAATAATATAAAAAGTAGTATCTGTGGCTCCCTGCAATGTGGATGCCAGTCTGCCAACAAAGCTATCTGCTCCGTGCGTTTGCATCGCATCCACCATCATTCCTCTGGCACCACTACCACTCAATGGTTTCATTAATGCGGTAGGCAAGGCTTCTACAAAATCGGAATTTACACCAACAAAAAGACAAAACCGCCGCGCTCCTTCAATCACCAAATCCATGGTTCCTGAAGCTCTAAACACACCTATTGCAACCAAAATAGCAATCAAATAAGGAATAATTTTAATGGCAATTGAAAATCCTTCTTTTGCTCCATCGATAAAACTCTCATAAACATTCACCTTTTTTCGTGCTGCCAAAAGTATAAATGCAATGATAATTGAGAATAAGAATACGTTACTAACTACGGTAGAAATCTGAGTTATCTGATCCTTTTCCAAGCTTGAGAAATAAGTTATCAACCCTATAATAAAGACAGTTAATCCTCCCAGATAAGCCAAAACAACTTTATCCCATAGTTTTATTTTCTGCACAATGGCAACACTAATCAAACCGGCCAGTGTAGAAAAATAAGTTGCCAGTAGTATAGGTATAAAAATATCAGAAGGATTCACAGCTCCTAATTGTGCCCTGTAAACCATAATGGATATTGGAATAATCGTTAATCCGGAAGTATTCAGCACCAAAAACATAATTTGTGCATTGGATGCGGTGTCCTCCGATGGATTAACAGACTGCATTTCCTTCATAGCCTTTAATCCTAATGGCGTAGCTGCATTATCCAAACCGAGCATATTTGCAGCTAAATTCATCATTATTGAACCATGTGCGGCATGTCCTTTGGGTATTTCAGGAAACAACTTGTTGAAAAACGGACCGATTAAACGGGAAAAAACTTTTACAATTCCTCCGTTTTCCCCAATTTTCATTATTCCTAACCACAAGGTTAGAACACCTGTTAAGCCAAGAGAAATATCAAAACCTGTTTTAGCCATATCGAATGTGGAGTTTACCATATTAGGGAATACCTCCATATCACCAAAAACGATCAACTTGATCAATCCAACAACAAAAGCAACAACAAAAAAGAAAATCCAAAGGTAATTTAAGGCCATAAACTTATTTTTAATGTATTAAAATGTGGTTAAATACTACTTATTTCTCTGGTTTTCCTGTATCAATTCCAATCTTTCTTTTGGATAAGACTCATTCGATTTCAAATTCTCAGCCTTTCTGTAATAGAAACGGGCAACAGAATAATTTCCCTTATCGTATGCTTCATCTGCCTGGGTAACAACTTTTTTATACTCAGCCTCAAGCTTCTGATTTTTCTTCGAATTGATAAACTCCTCAATTTTATCCAATTGCTTATTGGCATATTTTTCAGAAGTATCTAAGTCCTTGGCTTTCTGATAATAGAATTTTGCTACGGAATAGTTCTTTTTAGTCAACTCTTCATCACCTCGGGCAATTAACTTACGATATTCCTCTGTTAGTTCAGAATTCTTACCTTCTCTTATCAATTTATCAATTTCCTTTAATTTCTTTTTAGGATAATCTCTATCGAATAATTCAAGAGCTCTTTCATACATCACCTTCGCTACCGTAAAATGCGATGCGTTAAATGAATCATCAGCCTTTGCAATTTTTGATGCATATTCCCGTTCCTTTGCAATAGATAGTTTTTTCTCAAAATTAGTTGGGTTGTTTGAAACAACCTCCTTGTCAGCCAGCTTTAAAGCTTCCACTAATTTCTCAATCTCTTCCAATTTCTGCTTAGGATACTCCTCTTCCGGCTTCATACTAAGTGCTGAATTGAAATGATGACGTGCAACACTAAATTGCTCTTCTTTCAGAAATTTATCTCCTAATTTTATTTCCTCGCCATATAAACGATTCAACTCTTTCAACTTTTCAGCTTCTCTTGCTTGCTGCTCCAGTAATACTTCAATTCTCTTTAGCTGATTTTTAGGATAAGATTCTGCTGGTTTTAAATCCAATGCTCCCTGATACTTTCCAATTGCGGCTATGTAGTCTTCCCGGCCAAAAAACTGATCTGCTTCCTCAAGCAAAGCTTTGTACTGATACTGTAATGTTGATTTTTCCTCTTCCAACCTCTCCAACTCTTTCAATATCAATTTAATTTCTTCTATTTGATTCGGAGGATAAACATCCTTTGGCTTCAGCTTTTGAGCCTTTTCATACTCCCCAATTGCAGATTGCCATCTTTTTCCTTCATAATATTTATCAGCAAGAGCGATGCAATTACTATACTCTCTTTCAGTGGCTTGTAAAGCCTCAGCAATTCTGGCTTCTTCTTCAGCCTTGGCTTTCAGCTGTTTCACGATGTCGTCAATCTTCTGAATCTGAGTTTTTGGATAACTTTCATTACTCCTGATTTCTAAAGCCAAAATATAGTTTTTTCTCGCTGATTCATAAGATTCTGAAGAAAATTGAGAATCGGCTAAAGCAATAAATGAATTGTATTTTTCATCCAGTCCCTTTTTCTCTATAGCCAATCTAGCTTCTTCCTCGGCCAAACGTTTCTGTTCAGACAAAATATCATCAATTTTTTGGATTTGTGCCTTTGGGTAAGATTCCTTCCCCTTTAATTCTAAAGCATCCGTATAGCTCGTTCGAGACGATTGGTAATCACTGCTGGAAAACTGAGAGTCTGCCAACGCAATAATTGATGCATATTTATCATCTAAAGCTTTCTTTTGCGATGCCAATCGAGCTGCTTCATTAGCCTCTGCCTGTAGGTTAGCCAGTAACTCATCAATTTTTTGAATTTGAGTTTTGGGATACACTTCTCCAGCTTTTAAACGCAAAGCTTCCGTATAATTGGTTTTGGCTGATTGATATTCTTCTGATGAAAATTGGGTATCAGCCAACTTAATGACAGATGCATATTTTTCATCCAGGGCTTTTTTCTCAGCTAACAAACGTTTTGCATTTTCCGCTTCAGTTTGCTGATTTGCCAATATGTCATCAATCTTTTGGATTTGAAATTTAGGGTAAACTTCGTCAATCTTCAAACTTAAAGCATCGGAATAACTTGTTTTAGAAGCCTGATAATCATTAGATGAAAATTGAGAATCGGCTAATTTGATTATAGATGCATATTTTTCGTCCAAGGCTTTCTTTTCAGCAAGTAAACGAGTAGCCTTATCAGCTTCCGCTTGCTGAGCATCCAATATCTCATTGATCTTTTGAATTTGAGTTTTTGGATACATCTCTGCCAACTTTAAATTTAACGCATCCTTGTATGTGTTTTTTGCAGAATCATAATCGCCTGATGAAAACTGTGAATCGGCCAACGCAACAACAGATGCATATTTTTCATCCAAGGCTTTCTTTTCAGCAAGCAAGCGAGCGGACTCATCAGCTTCAGCTAATTGCTGTGCCAATATTCCATCAATCTTCTGAATTTGAAATTTTGGATATGTCTCGTTTACTTTCAAACTCAATGCATCTGAATAAGTGGACTTTGAAGTCTGATAGTCGCCGGCTGAAAATTGAGAATCAGCCAAACTAATGATCGATGCATATTTTTCATCCAAAGCTTTCTTTTCAGCAAGCAAGCGAGCGGCCTCATCAGCTTCAGCCAGTTGCTTTGCCAATATCCCATCAATTTTTTGGATTTGAGATTTTGGATATGTTTCGTTTGCTTTCAAACTCAATGCATCTGAATAAGTAGACTTTGAAGTCTGATAGTCACCGGATGAAAATTGAGAATCAGCCAAACTAATGATCGATGCATATTTTTCATCCAAGACTTTCTTTTCAGTAAGCAAGCGAGCGGCCTCATCAGCTTCAGCCTGCTGATCTGCTAAGATCCCATCAATCTTCAGTATTTGAGATTTTGGATACTCCTCCTCAGATTTCAAACTTAAAGCATCTGAATAACTGTTTTTCGAGGACTGATAATCGCCGGAGGAAAACTGAGAATCAGCCAAATTAATGATCGATGCATATTTTTCATCCAAGGCTTTCTTTGCAGCAAGCAAGCGAGCAGCCTCATCAGCTTCAGCTTGCTGGTCTGCCAAGATCCCATCAATCTTTTGAATTTGCGATTTTGGATAAACCTCTCCGGTCTTCAAACTCAAAGCTTCTGCATAATTTGTTTTGGAAGACTGATAGTCTCCATCTGAAAACTGCGAATCAGCAATTGCAATTATTGATGCATACTTCTCTTCCATAGCTTTTTTATCGGCATCTAACTGTGCTTGTTGCGCCAATAAATCACTAATTTTCTGAATCTGGTTTTTAGGATATGCTTCGTTTGGTTTTACTTCTAAAGCACTTGTATAGTTCGCTTTAGAAAGTTTATAATCCTTTGTCCCGAATTGGTTATCAGCTTGAGTGATTAATGCTAAATACCTTTCTTCCAAGGCTTTTTGCTCTGCTTCGAGACGGGCTTTTTCCTCCGCATTAGCCAGCTCCTGCCCTATCAATTCATCAATTTTTTGCAATTGTGCTTTTGGATAATCCTCATCAGGCATAATTGCCAAAGCCTCATTATAGCCTGCTTTCGACAGATCATATTTTTTTGCATTAAAATTAACATCACCTCTTTGAATCGCCGCCTTGTAAGCTCGTTCTTTTGCCAATCTTTGCGCCTCTAACTCTGCCGCTCTTTTTTTGGCTTCTTCCTCAGCTTTTTTAATTGCATCTCTAATTTGCGCATCGTAATCCCGATCATAATCGAAGTCATCTAATTCCTTATCGTACATGATCATTCCCATGGGTTGATCAAAAACGGAAAGATCAAGCCCCTCATAAGCTGGAAATAAGGAAACCATAAATTTAAAGGGTGGAAATTGATTGTCCCTGCTAAGAATATCTAATGGTACAAAAGTGGAAATGCTAACTTTCTTGGTAACAAATCCCTCTTTCGAAAACTCGAAAATATATTCATTTCCAAAATCCAATTCGTATTCAAACTTACCACTATTATCAACAATTCCCGACTCCATCTTTTCTGCATTTTTTAAAATGGTAATTCGAGTATTCTCAATACTTCCATTTTCAATCTTTACTTTTCCGAAAATTGAATATTTATCCTGAGCAACAGCGAAATCAGGAAAACAACACAGAAAGAATAAAAAAATAGAAAAAACTGTTAATATGTGAAATTTTGAAGGATTATTCATATCAAAAAAAACGCTTTTACTTTATCATAAAAAAAATAGACTTATCAGCCACTTCTTCTTGCAAATTAATAAAATCTAATGCAATAATGGTAAAGTTAAAATTTTGAAATGAAAACAGAGGATTATAAACTAAATAAAGCTATTTGCACTTGCAAACAGCTTTATCAAATATTTCTCTAAACTTCTAAACAAAAAGAGTTTCCATATCAAATATTGAGCTGACATCTCTTAAAATATCCTTTTCTTCCGATAAACAAATGCTTTCTTTTGTTTTCTCACCCCATTCATTATAATATATTACCATTTTCTTCAGGATTCCTAAAGAACACAATCTGTAATTAGCTTCATCACAAATTTCCATAGCTGAATTAAAATGTCTTTCCACCTGAACGCGATTCCCTTCTGAAAACTGAACAGAACTAAGAAACGAATGATAATATATTTGCAGGAAATAATTTTTTGAAGCTAATATTTCACTTTCGCATGATTTTAAAAACTCAATTTGAGTTTTAGTCATTTCCATACCTAAACTATGCTGCGCAGATAATTTATAGCATTGCAGAATTCTGTAATTTAAACTTGATTTTTTCGACTCAGTTGTTTTATACAAATGCTCAACATCATCAATTAATTGAAGAACCTTATGAAAGGATTTCATATAAATCAATACCATACAAATAACAAGCTCAAATTCACCATTAAGTGAATAATTATCATCCAGATGATTATAAGCCATTTCCCTGTGATAAAACATCATTAAAATCTCAATTTCATTAGATTCCTTACTGATGAAATGATTGTAAATCAAAATACTGGCAAGCCTCATTGAGATATCAATTCCTGTGCATGACAAATCAATCTCTTCTGCATTTAATTCCTGATAATACTGTTCTATATTCTCTATATCCATGGTAAATACAGAATTCAACAGCAACAGTGAATGTGACTTTATTCGTACACTTTTAGATTGTCCTTTTTTTGCAAAAATTTCTAATATAGCCTTATCTCCTTTACTAATATTATAGATATCTGGAAAATCCTTAAACAGATACTTTTCAGCTCGTTTCTGTGTTGCAAAATGTTCCATTAACTCTATTTTCCGATCATCTGAATAAATCGCTGAATTAAGAACGGTATCAATCACCTCACGATCTGAAAGTGTCTCGTCACTTAATTCAAAAAAGTTTTTTAATTCCAGATGTTTCCCATTATAGAAAGCATTCGTGTATAAAAAGCTAATTAGTCTATTTTTAATATCAAAACCAGAATACTCATCTTCAACAGTTTTAATCAGCTGAAAATCAACCCCTCCGTTTTGCTGAATGAGATTAAAACCAATCAAAGTCTCACATAAGGACTCACTGGTAATTTTCACATACTTACAATAACTATTGTGTTCATTTATGGTGATAAATTCGGTTAACAAACCATATGAAATTAATTCCTCATAGGCACAAAAGTAATTCCCTGCAGTTTTCAGATGGATTGGAAAAGCATCCCGCAATTCCATTTTTTTTGCAGCGACTCCATTCTTCCCATGTTCAATCAATTTCAAAATACCATATAAAATATCCATCTTCTCTTCCGAAAATCTGGAATAAAACACTTTGTTTCTTAAAAATTCATTTAACAACTCTTGCCCCTGATTATTGCCATAATGCTTATTCGGATTGTATAATTTCACGAATAATTCCAGATAAAAAGGATTAGAAATCATTTTCTTTTGTTGGAAGGACAATTCCTTAACTGAAAATTGAGTCGAAAAACTATTATTGATTGTACGATCAATAACATATTCAATTTCATCATTTGTTAAAGGATATAGATTCTGATAATCCTGAGAATCTACTTTCAAACCCAGCTCATACCAACTATTTTGAATAGCATTTCCTTTTATTACAAATGGTAAGGCAAATTTCTCCCAAGTTGAGCAACGGGAAGTTATTATTAGTTTTATCTTATCAGAATCCTTATAATTTGATATAAACTGTTTTATCTGAAGAAACAGCCTTT
Source organism: Labilibaculum manganireducens (assembly GCF_002843385.1). Classification (GTDB taxonomy): domain Bacteria; phylum Bacteroidota; class Bacteroidia; order Bacteroidales; family Marinifilaceae; genus Labilibaculum; species Labilibaculum manganireducens. The sequence continues at coordinate 20,964 of NZ_MVDE01000043.1, read as the reverse complement.
CTAGTTTAATATTATCATATGTGATTTCATCAAGCGCATCGATGGCAAATATTATTCGAGCGTCACAATCTTTAGGATTTTCAAGAAAATGTTTCAAAGTATCCTTCTCTGTAAAATCTAATTGATCCTGAATCCAACGATCCAAGCTGAAATCCTTATTTATAAAACTAAGCATGAATGATGCATTCAGATATAAAATGACATCATCACTTTGTTTTCTAATCCAATTTTTCTCGAACCACTTGGCTAACATAGTGGATTTGCCAAAACCTCCCGGAGCAATAAAACCAGTTGCCATTTTCGATGAATTCAAAAAACATCTAATTCTTTCTTCGGCATGAAACCGACTAACAACTGAATGAAATGGAATACCTGATTGCCCGGCAACTAATTGATACGTTTCCTTACTGAGTTCGAGTGATTTTTCATATAAATCATTCCAATTTCTTTTTTTCTTATAAGTAGATTTTATAGTACCACCCTGTGAAGCACAAAATTGCTCCCAAGTTGAATAACCAACATAAATGGAAAGTGTACTCAATGTAAATTTTGCTGGAGTAGTCCTTGTTTTTAAGAATCCATAAATTCGCCGAATAGTGGTAGTACTAATCCGGTATCCGGTTTCCTCGCAAATTTCATCAGCCAAAATACGACACGCTTTAGTATACAATAGCTCTGAACCAAACTTCTTTAAAACTTCCGATTTCAGTCGTTCAATCATTGTCGTAATAGTATATTGGAGTGATCTTAATCAAATTTCGGATGAAAGTAAATAAGAAATCTCATCGCGACAATCCACAATTTATCTTCAGGGACAATAAATTTATATCTGTGTTGTTTCAGCTTATAGTAACGTGATGATACTATCAATCGCGAAAACACTTGATTAAAACAATATTTAAGACCCATAAATACGCCAACAATAACAATATCTTTATTATATGGAATAACCACAAAACCCTAGTTTGGGTTTCATAAAATAAAATTTTCCCGGCCTTACCAATAGGTAAAACCGGGAATTCAAATCTTTCTTGTAAAATACAAATCTTTCTACTTAAGCCTTAAAAGATTTTAAATCCAATTTTAAGTCTTGGGTATGACATAGCATTCATGAATGTTGTTTTTTGATCAGCACCTTGAACACCTGGCATTTTAACAATTTCGGTATGTTGATACATAAAATTAAAAACATTCACCTCAAGTCCTATAAATAAAGACTGAGTAAAATAGTAATCAACTCCACCTACCAAAGCACCACCGAAACCAATAGCCTCTGCAGTTGCAACTCCACCTCCTTCAGAATTCACACTGTAATCACCCTTATCATCTTTCAACCAAGAAATCTGATTTTTCTCAAGACGCTCGTACATAAAATTAAAACGACCTCCCAAATAAAAATCAGTATTTCTCAGTGCTTTCACATCCTGATCAAATTTGAAATGATAATCAGCACCAGCAGACAAGTAAAGCTTATGATTTGTTGTTTCAGGACTTCCCTGAATAGCCGGGATCTCTGATCCTTCGATTACATTCCCTTTAGAATCACTCATTGGTGACACTCCACTATAAGCTTCTTCACCCGGAGTAGATTTGTAGCCATATGAACCAAACAAGTTTAAGGAGATCTTGTCACTTAAAAAATAATTTAACGAAACACCCGCCATATTAGTTATTGACGCTGGTTGCTTTACTGAGAAATTATCATCAGCACCTAATCTTGAAACATAATAATTGCTAAAATTATCATATACAGAATAATTAGGTAATACAGCTGGATCTATGTCAGTAACGTCATTATCACCTAATACCAATGCAACCGTGAAATTGCCTTTTTTTGGCAACAATTCCATTTTACCTTGAGAATATACAGCAGTACACAATAAAAGTGATAAGGAAATCAAAGAAATAATTTTTCTACACATAACTCTTTGTTTTTGAATTTGATTTCATAAGAGCCTCCCCCCAAGAGAGAAGACTCTGTATTTTCACTTCTAGTTTAATAAAGCATTGTATTCAGCTTGTCTGGCGTCTAAGTCTGCTTTAGCTTTAGCAACCAATAATTTAAGTGTTTCAATGTTACTTTCCGCTTTCGCGATAACTAGTTCTTGATCTCGAACTGCTTTAGCTTGATCGTAATCTCCAGCCACAATTTCAGCAAGAGTTTTCTCTGCTGCGTAGATAGCTTTTTCAACAGTTGGGATATCACCAACTACTTCAGTTCCATCTTTTAATGTTCCACCTGCTAAGGCTTTAATAGCATCATCAATATTATCAGCCATATTGTCAAGAGTCGCTGATGTTTTTTCCTCAGTAGAAGTATTATAAATGAATACTAAAGCATTCAAACGATCAACCTCTTTTTTAATTGCAGAAATAGCTTCAGCTTCAGCAGTAACAGCAGCATCAGCAGCAGTAGCAGCGGCCGCGGCAACCAGATCAGCAGCATCTTTAGCATCAGCAGCATCTTTGGCAGCAGCTTTAGCAACATCTTCAGCCGCAATAGCTGCAGTATAAGCAGCATTTAATTCTGCTACCTTAGCATCAAAAGTAGCTACGAAATCATCAGAGATAGCTTTTTTAGCAATATAATCTTTAGTTAGAGCGGCTAACTCTTCTTCTAATAATTCTGTCTCATATGTAGTTAGACCTGGAGCATCAAGTTCATCTTGCTTAGCATCCATAGCATCTTTAGCAGCTGACGTTTCATTTTTAGCAGCATCAAAACCAGCTTGTCTGGCTGCAACTGTCAAGTAAATACCTTTTTCAAGGCTAGAAGCAGCACCAGCATTTTCTCCAACCCAAGTCGTAATATCATCATATGCAGCAGCAACAACATCACCAGCAGCAGTAACAGCATCAGCAGCATTTTTAGCAACATCAGCAGCAACATCAGCAGCAGCATCAGCAGCATCTTTAGCAACAATAGCAGCAGCTACATCAGCATTTGTTTTATTAGTTTGAATTGTCTCAGCTGCCAATTGCTCAGCTACCTTAGCATCTCTTTTAACAATAAAAGCATCCCAATCATTGGTTTCTTTTAGGTCGCTTACTACTTTTAAGCTAGCAACATATCCAGCTTTGGTAGTGTTTAAAAGTGCAATTTCTGCTTCTTTATTACCTTTAACATCAATATTATCAAAATCATACTTAGCACCAGCTAATGCATACTTAGCATTAATCAAATCAGCATTTGCATCTAATAAATCATTTGTTGATGCATTCCATACTCCATAAGCCCCTGTATACTTACCATAAGCCAAATTTAATGCGTCATCTTTACGTCTCACTAAATCGTTGGCTATCACAGTAAAATCATATTCAGCTGTTATCTTTTGTCCTTCTAAAGCAATTTTAGCATTTTCAAGGGATATTAATGCGTTAGATAAAACAACTTTGTCATTCGCCAACTGAAGCATAGCATTATCACTCCTTACTTGCGCTTCCGCAATTTCCATTGCATTTAAAGCTTCAGTTTTAGCATTCGCAAGTTGTTTAGCTTTAACGTCAGCTTCCTTAAGAGCTGCTTCAAAGTTCTTAAGAGCTGCTTCTGCATTTCTATAGGCAGCATTCGCCTCTTCAACTGTGGCTTTTGCCAGATTAATAGCCGCTTCAGATTTAAAATACTCTGCTCTGGCATTTCTCATATTTGCAACAGAATCAGACTCTTCATAAGTTTCACAAGCAACAAAACCAAGTGCCAATAAACCAAGAGATAATAATTTCAACTTCATAACTGTTTTTGTTTTATATTAAAAATTCACATTAAAAACAAAACATATTCAGCATTTACAAAACCAAACACCTATATATTTTGTTCAGCGCGAATTTAATTTATATCATTTGATTTACCAATCTCTATTATGTATATACGTTATTAAACATTACAATCACGTCAAATGAATCCATAACTATGTTATTTTAAACAAATACAAGGAATTTAAATAAGATACATCAAGCAACAATCAAATACAATATTTAAACTTCTAATTACTTATGTTTTAATTTATTATGAATCATTATATAGATAAAACTATATCTATTAACACTTTATGTTTATTTTTCCTAATAAATAAAGGGAAGCTTTTTAAGCTTCCCTTTATGAACTAATTTCAAAAATCAGTTATCAGTTTTAACTATTTCTTTACTTTATTTAATGAATGAGCCAAGTGCTTTAATCTTTTTAAAAAGTCCTTTTTCTTACTTTCTGAAACCTCAACTTCCTTTCCGGAAGATAAAATAATACGCCCTCCTCTTCCCTTGATGTATTGGCTGATGTAGTTCAGGTTTACCAAATGCTTGCTGTGAACTCTGCAGAATATCTCTTCAGGCAATATATCCTCAAAATTGGATAATACCTTAGAAACCATCAATACGGTATTATCACTCAAATAGAAATTGGTGTAACTGCCATCTGCTTCGCATCGAAGAATCTGATTCAATTCTATAATTCGCAGTCCATTTGATGTGGGGAGAATTATTTTCTGATGATGATTACTTAAACTATCACACAAAATCTTTATTTTCTCATTTAGATCAACATCCTGATGATTTTGTTTAAAACGTTTAACAGCACTCTGTAATTCAATATAATTAATAGGCTTTAACAAATAATGCAATGCAGCAAACTGAAAAGCTTTAATTGCATAATCATTAAAAGCAGTTGTGAAAACCACCTCAAAATTACGATTTGCGACTCTTTCCAGAACTTCAAATCCATCTCCATCTGGCATAGAGATATCTAAAAAAACCAAATCCGGCTTTAAAGTATTGATTGCTTCTATCCCAGTTTCAACATTATGTGCAAACCCAATAACATCTACTCCGGGACAATACATCTCCAACAATTTATGCAGAGTTGATTGGCTTTTTAATTCATCATCAACAATTAGCGTCTTTATCATCAGCCTTTATTAGGTTAATATGAACCTAAATATATAAAAAAAGCACTCTATATAGAGTGCTTTTTTCATATTTATGTCTAATTATTTAGTAATTCCTACCAGATCAAGAACAAAAGCGTATTCTAATGCAACTTCGTGATAGCGTTCAAAGCGCCCGGAAGCACCACCGTGACCAAAATCCATATTAATTTTTATCAACAAAGGATTATGATCTGTTTTCATATCACGTAATTTAGCGACCCATTTTGCAGGTTCCCAATATTGAACCTGAGAGTCGTGCAAGCCTGTTGTAACCAACATCGCAGGATAATCTTCCGCTTCCACATTATCGTAAGGTGAATAGGAAAGCATGTAATCGTAATATTCCTTATTCTTTGGATTCCCCCACTCATCAAACTCACCAGTGGTTAATGGAATCGATTCATCCAACATTGTTGTTACAACATCAACAAATGGAACAGCAGCTATAACTCCTCTATAAAGGTCTGGCCGCATATTACAAATTGCTCCCATCAGCAATCCTCCTGCACTTCCACCCCAGGCAAAAACTTTATCTTTTGCAGCATATCCTTCGGCTACCATGTACTCAGCACAAGAATTAAAATCGGTAAAAGTATTTTTCTTCTTTAAAAGCTTTCCATCTTCATACCAATAGCGTCCCATTTCCTGACCACCGCGTACATGTGCAGTAGCTACAACAAATCCTCTATCCAATAAGCTCAACCGAACAGAACTAAAATATACATCGGAACTACTGCCGTAAGAACCATAGGCAGACAACCAGAGCGGATTGGTTCCTTTTTTGAATTTATCTTTACGATAAACCAACGAAACAGGCACCTTTGTTCCATCTTCAGCTGTTGCCCAAATTCTTTTGGCCTCGTAATTAGACTTATCGAAATCACCAACAACTTCCTGCTGTTTCATTACCGTTTTCACCTTCGTAGCCATGTTGTAATCTATAGTAGACGATGGTGTTGTTAATGAAGTATAACCGTAGCGAAGAACATCTGTTTCAAATTCAGGATTTGTCGAAATCCAGGCATCGTAGGTTTCTTCACCAAAATCGAGATAATGTTCCTCATTGTCTGCCCAACGTCTGATTCGCAGTTGATTCAAACCATTTTTTCTTTCACCGACAACCAAATAATTTTCAAAAATCTCAAAATTACTTAAATACACATCATCACGATTCGGAATCACTTCCATCCAATTCTCTTTCGTTGTTTTAGTCACCGGAGTTTTCATCAAACTAAAGTTTTTTGCCTGATAATTAGTTCTGATGTAAAAATCTCCTTTAAAATGATCAATACTATACTCTAAATCTTTTTCGCGGGGCTGAAAAATACTGAATTCACTGTTAGGCTTACTTGCATCGATATATCTGTATTCAGCAGAAAGAGTACTGGTTGAACCAATTATAATATATTTTCTGGATTTTGTTTTGTAACAAAATGTATAGAAAGTATTGTCTTTTTCTTCGTAAACCAATTCATCTTTTTCAACTGGTGTACCCAAAACATGCTTAAGTACTTTATAAGGCAATAAGGTTTCAGGGTGTTTCACAGTGTAAAAAACTGTTTTATTATCACTTGCCCATGTAATGCCTCCTGTTGTATTTACAATTTCATCAGCATAAATTTTGTCATCAACCAGGCTTTTAAACTTTATGGTATATCTTCTACGGCTTAAAGTATCTTCAGAATAGGCAAGAATTTTATTGTTTTCACTAACCGAATAATCTCCTATACTAAAGAAACTATAGCCTTTCGCCATTTCAGGAACATTAAGAATGATTTGTTCTTCTGCATCTAAAGATCCTTCTTTTCTGCAATACAAAGAGTATTCTGCATCACCTTCTGTTCTGCTGTAATAATAAAATCCATTGGATTTAGCAGGAACGGATTCATCTGTTTTCTTAATCCGGGCAATCATTTCATCAAACAACTTTGTTTGAAATTCTTCCGTATGCTTCATCATAGCATCAGTATAGCTGTTTTCTGCCTTCAAATAATTAATTACGGCTGTATCTTCCCTCTGATTCATCCAATAATAATTATCAATCCGGGTATCACCATGGATTGTAAGTTCTTTCGCTATTTTTTTTGCAACAGGTGGTTTCGGTGTTGTTGCTTTCGGACCACAAGACATTGCTAAAAGTGCAGTTACAGCAATGCTAAAAAACAATTTAAATTTCATATGTTTATAATTTTAAGTTTTTGTCATATGGAACTTACCATGCTGGAAAAATCATTCCTCTGTGAGTCACAATTATCTATTATGGACGTTTCATATTAGTAGGTTATTTAAAGGTGTAAACTTCACCTGCAATTATAAAAAAATAATTGCAGGTATTTTGTTAATAAACCAGAACTAATTTAACAAAAATAACTATAGTATACGAATATTTTCGATGCAGTGGATATATGAACGATTAAGGCTAAAATTAACTGGACGAAAGAACTTTTAGATAGGAGATTCCTAGTCGTATTTTATAATACTCAACCTCTTCTTTCATAAATAAATAGAGATCCTTAACATTACCAGTCTCATTCAAAGACCGATAAGCATCTTCTATTTGTTCCAATTCTGAAGAATTCAGATACTCTGTTAAATCGATATCAGCCCCTTTTTCGTAGAGTGATGCCAAATGAGAATAAATGGTTACCGGGTTTATTTTACGGATACTCGCAATTTCTTCTACCGAAAACCCCTGCTTGTAATATTCATAAGTCTGATAAAAAGATTCGCCGCTTTTTTTGGCTTCCTGATTCTTCTTCTGACCAAACTCTACAATTTCATTAATGAATAAGTCGCCGTACAACTGATATTTTCGAACTCCAACTCCCGATATCAATTTCATTTCAAATTCACTTGTAGGTTCTTCCTGAGCCATTTCCTGCAAACTGGCATCAGAGAATACTAAATAAGGAGGAATGTTTTCTTCTCTTGAAATTTGCAAACGCAATTTTCGCAATGCTTCGAACAAACCCTCTCTGGCTTCTTGCTTCCCGGTTTTCAGGATAGGTTTTACCTCCGGGTCGGACTTCATAGAAGCCAAATGAACCAAATTTACAAGTCGTTCACCAAAAAGAACTTCTCGCCCCTGCGCTGTCAGCTTTAGGGCATTCCCTTCGTCGTATGAAACAGAAATAAAACCTAAATTTAAAAGTTGAAGCATATATTGCTGCCAATCCTGATGCGCGATATCCTTACCAACCCCATAAGTTTTTATTTTCTGATATCCCTTACTCAAAATTTCCTGACGCGATGAACCCCGAATCACATCAATTAAAATTCCTGCAGGGACTTTTTCTTTTAACCGAACAATGGCTGAAAATGCCTTTTGTGCTATTATTGTTCCATCGAATACGCGGGGAGGATTTTTACATACGTCACAATTGTTGCAGTTCTCCTCCAAATGCTCACCGAAATAATTAAGCAAAATCTTTCTTCGGCATATTTGAGCATCACAAAATTGCTGGATCCGCTCCAATTTGGCATGTGAAACTTCTTTCTGTGTCGATTCCCCGATAAATTTCCGATGAACGATTACATCCGAAAAGCTATAAAACAAAAGTGTATCAGCCTTTAATCCATCCCGGCCGGCACGACCAATCTCCTGATAGTAAGATTCTATATTCCGCGGTAGATTGTAATGAATCACCCAGCGTACATTCGACTTGTCGATTCCCATTCCAAAGGCAATGGTAGCACAGATTACAGGGACTTCATCATTAATAAAATCCTCTTGCCGGCGTGCTCTTTCCTCGGCTGATAATCCAGCATGATAGTAGGAAGCATTTACCCCGGCATTTTTCAATTTTTCGGACAGGCCTTCAGTTGCTTTTCTGCTTAAACAGTATATAATTCCTGCCTGATGTGGCCGCTGGCGAAGAAATCCAAGTATGGTTTTAAATTTGTCCTTACCCGGCGCCACATTCAAACTTAAATTGGGACGATCGAATGAAGAGTTAAATTTTTTAGGGTTTGCCAGTCCAAGCCGGTTAACAATGTCTTTCTGAGTTAAGTTATCAGCAGTAGCGGTTAAAGCAATTACCGGCACATGAGGAAATTGTTTTTTCAAATAGGCCATTTTGGCGTACTCCGGCCTAAAATCGTGCCCCCAAACAGAAATACAATGTGCTTCATCAATGGCAAATAAATTTACCTTAAGCTGTAAAAGCAAATAATAAAAATCGTGACTAAGTAATTTCTCCGGAGAAACATACAGCAGTTTTACACTTCCTTCCGTGATTCTTTCCATAACATCTGCCTGTTGCTGCGAGGACTGTGAGCTGTTCAAAAAAGCTGCATCAACTCCGTTGGCATGCAAACCTTCCACCTGATCTTTCATTAGAGCGATTAAAGGAGAAACTACCACAGTAACTCCTTCCATTATTAAAGCAGGTATTTGATAACAGATGGATTTACCGCCACCCGTTGGCATAATCACCAAGGCATCTTCACCCTGAAGTACGGATTTAATAACCTTTTCCTGTAAGGGGCGGAAATGGTCGTATCCAAAATATTTTTTTAATGCGCGTTTGGCTGTTGTCATGGATCAATTTTGAAAGGGACAACAAAGCTACTACAATTGTGCATAGCTAAAAAATGATTTTATCAACACAACAGATCTCAATTCATTAATAATCCAAGTAAAACAAGATTTCCCGGTGGCTTTTTTTAAACATATCAATGATATCTTAAACCTGACAAAGATCATACACAAAAAAAACATCATCATTAGCCAAAAAATTACTTTTGCAGCGAAATACAAACAACAAACACACAAACAAAAATTATGAACGCAATTAAGTCGATTAAGGAAACTGATTTCCTTAAGAAACGAAGGTATGAGGCAGTAATGTTTCTGCTTACTTTTTTCGGAATTTTTGGTTACGTTGGTCACCAAATGGGTGTTGCCAACATGCTAAATACCATTATGCATACGGCATGGGATCTACTAATGAATACCGTATTCTACATTATGGGAATCACAGTACTTTCAGGAGCTTTAGGCAAGCTGCTGATTGAATTTGGTGTGGTTCGTTTACTCGAGAAAATTCTTGCCCCTTTAATGAGGCCGCTGTTTAATCTTCCTGGCGTTGCTGCTTTGGCCGGAGTTCTAACTTTTCTATCCGACAACCCCGCTATTATCAGTTTGGCAAAGGATAAAAATTTCAGCAAGTATTTTAAAAACTACCAACTCGTTTCTTTAACCAATTTTGGTACTGCTTTTGGAATGGGCTTAATCGTAATCACTTTCATGTCTACTCTTAGGATACCAGGAAGTGAAGAAAATCTATTTGTACCTGCATTAATAGGACTTTCTGGAGCTTTGGCTGGTGCTGTTGTTTCGACCAGATTGATGCAGCGGTTGATTAAAGGTAATATTCCTGTGCGCAAAGATGATGATTTTGAAGGAGCGACTGAAAAAATCAGTTTTAAATCGGAAGGCGGCGTATTTCTGCGGTTTCTGAACTCTATTTTGGATGGAGGGAAATCGGGTGTTGATTTAGGATTGGCTATTATTCCCGGCGTACTAATTATTTCGACCATGGTAATGATGCTGACTTTTGGCCCTAAAGATGCAAGTTTGGGTTATCAGGGAATTGCCTACGAAGGAGTTCCATTACTGCCTGAACTGGCCGGACACATCTGGTGGTTGTTCGAAGGATTATTTGGATTTAAGCATCCTGAATTAATTGCATTCCCAATTACATCATTAGGAGCGGTAGGTGCGGCGATGTCTTTGGTTAAAGCATTTATTGCAAAAGGAATTATTGATGGAAATGTTATTGCTGTGTTTACCGCAATGGGGATGTGTTGGAGTGGCTATTTAAGTACTCATACAGCCATGCTTGATACACTTAACTATCGGGAATTAACATCAAAAGCCTTGCTTTCGCACACAATCGGAGGAATTATAGCGGGTACATTTGCCCATTACCTCTATGTACTTGTAACTTTATTTCAATAAATATATTTCACACCTATATTTTGAATGCCATCTCCTGTAGATGGCATTTTTTTATAATTGGGATTGATCTGCGAATCTGTTTACCCTCAAATTGTTTTCGATTTGGCCTTTAACAATGGTGAAAGCCTAATTGAGGTTCGTATTTTGTGTCTTTTAACCTTGTTGGAATCACTGCAAAACTGAAAAAACATGATAATACAGGTATTAAAAGCCTTGCCAGCGACAGAATGAACACTCCCTGCATAGCTGAGAGCCTCGCCAAGAATATTCGGTTGTACCCCTGCATAAGTACAGATATCAATTTCACTTGTTAGATGGGGTATTTCACTATTGCGAGACACAAAACTACCTTTACAGTGCAGGTAAACAAGCGTGCGGGAGCACAATTTCAATTCTGAAGCAGGGCTCCCAGCTTTGCAGGGAACCTACCAACTATTTAATTGGAGGCTCCAAGCTTTGCAGGGAACCTTCAAACTATTTGATTGGGGGCTCCAAGCTAGTGCAGAACACCAAACTACGAACAAATTTTAGGTCTTAAATACTTGCGGGAAGCTTACTCCATGGTTACCACGGTGATTCCTGCCCCGCCCATTTGAATTTTTTCATCACGAAAGTGCTGCACCAAATCAACTGTTTGTAAATATTCGCGAATCATTTGACGAAGAATTCCTCCTCCTGTTCCATGCAGAATACGAAATTCGTGCACATCCAGCATGATGATATCATCGATATGGTCAATTACCACCTGCAATGCCTCTTCGCCACGCATTCCCCTTACATCCAAATCGGCTTTAAAGCTTAGCTTGCGTTTCGATATTTTTTCCTGAATTAAAGAAGAGGTTCTGTTATAAGTCTTTTCCTCCTTTTTAACCTGAGACCGACTCACTTTCGTCAATCGATTCACCTTAACCGAAGTTAGAATACTGCCAAAGGCCACCACCGCAGTTTTTTTGTTGATCTCGATTACTTCGCCTACGGCGGATTGATTGTCAAGCTTCACCAAATCGGCTTTTTCAATCACATCAGGATTGAACTGAACTTTACTTTTTGCTGCAACCGGAGCTTTGGATTCATCTCCTGCTTTCTCTTTTTTTGTTTTATTTGAGCGCTCTTTCAGCTTCTGAATCTTCTTATTGATTCTCTCCTCTTCTTCCAATTCGCCCTCAGTCAACAGAATTTTAACCTGCTCAAATTCTTTTCTGATTTCGCGGGTACGCTCTTTTTCAGCTTTATTCTCCTTAATTTCCCGAATGGTTTTTTCGATGGATTTGTTTGCGCTGTTCAATAACTGAGCTGCTTCTTCTTTTGCTTTCTCTATAATCTCTTTTCGAAGCTTGCTGGCTTCTTTCAACTCTTTGTCGTATTGTTCTACCAACACATTCAGTCTCTTATCACTTTTACGGATGTTATCACGTTTGCTTTCCCAGTATCGCTTATCGCGGACGATATCACGCAAGTGCTTGTCGAAATTGATATGATCTTCACCAATTTTTTCCGTAGCATCTTTCAAAATATCCTCGGGCAAACCAATTTTACGCGCAATTTCGAATGCAAAAGATGATCCCGGTTTCCCCACCGCTAATTGAAACAAAGGCTGCATTTGGTGAGAATCGTATAACATGGCTCCGTTTTCAATCCCATTAGCCTCTGATGCAAAATGTTTTAAACCCGAATAGTGAGTTGTGATTACACCTCGTACCTTCTTGCGGTTTAGCTTATCTAAAATTGATTCGGCAATGGCTCCCCCCAATGCGGGCTCGGTTCCCGACCCAAATTCATCAATCAAAATCATTGTATCAGTATTCGAGTGACGAAGAAAATGCTTCATATTCATTAAATGAGAACTGTAGGTACTCAAATCATTTTCAATGGACTGCTCATCTCCCATATCCATGAAAATGTTATCGAAAATTCCAATTTTAGATTCCTCGCCCATAGAAACCAACAAACCGCACTGAAACATATACTGCATCAGCCCCAGGGATTGGAGACAAACCGATTTACCTCCGGCATTTGGTCCGGAAATCAACACCATCCTCTGCTCATCGCTAATCTCGATGCTAAGAGGAACTACTTTTCGTCCTTCTTTCTGAAGAGTAAGGTAAAGCAAGGGATGAACAGCTTTCTCCCAAAGGGCAGTCGGCGTTTTCACCATTTTTGGCAGTACTGCTTTTACCTGTATGGCAAACATCGCTTTGGCACGAATAAAATCCATTTTTGCCAAAAACTCGAATGCCTTAAATAAATCACCTATATAAGGTCGAAGCTGAGCGGTAAATTCCTGCAGTATTTTAATGATTTCGCGACGTTCGGCATATTCCAACTCACGAATTTCATTGTTTGTTTCAACAATTTCCGATGGCTCGATATAACTGGTTTTACCTGTTGCCGACTCATCGTGAACAATTCCTTTAATTTTTCGTTTGTGAGCCGATGGAATGGGAATAACAGCTCTTCCGTCGCGAATAGAGAGAGCTACATCCTGATCGACCCAACCCTCTTTTTGTGCTGCACGCAGCAAAGTTTGCATCCGCTTCGAAATGGTCGATTGCTTTTGAATAAGACTACTGCGAATCTGCTGCAGTGCCTGCGATGCATTGTCTTTTATTCTGCCGTTTTTAGTGATAATCGCATTGATCCGATCAAAAATGAAGGGATACATTTTCACATTCCCCGTCAACTTTTTCAGATATGGATATTCCTTTTCTTCTGTATTCTGAAAAAATCGAAGTATGGCAGAAATAGATTCCAAAGATCTTTTTAGATTGTAAAGCTCTTCCAACTCCAGATAAGTCCCTTCAATTCTTGCTTTTTCGAGACTTTGACGAACATCAATAAAATATCCTAAAGGAAAGCTGTCCTCATCTAAACAAATGGTTTTAAACTCGTTGGTTTCATTCACCAAACGATTTACCATGTTAAAAGAAGAGGAAAACTGAATGGCATCCACCAAATCGCGTCCCAATGAACTTAAACATTGCTTTTTAACCAGTTCTCTTACTCTATCGAACCGTATTTTTGCTTCAAAATTTTCCGGATATATCACGCGCTGCTCTACAATCTTAATTATTTCTTCTGCAAAATTAATAAAAGACTTGGATGCACAAAAAGAAAGGAATAACACGCTTGTGCTATTCCTTGATATTATTGAGGAACTTCTGCCTGGCAATTTTTCTCGACATATTCTTCAGACTGACTTACGCCCAAGCTTACAGCTTGTTTCCAATCTTTACATGCTGCCTCTATCTCTCCCATCTTAAAAAAACAAATGCCTCGGTTTGCAAAAGCAACACCATAATCAGGTTTTAAATTAAGTGCGTAGGTATAATCTAAAACTGCAGTACTAATCATGTTTTTTTCCAGACAAATATTAGCTCGGTTAAAGTAGTAACGATGCACCAGATAGAAATCCTCACCATTCATTTTACTGTAAGCAATTGCCATACTATACTCTGCCATTGCTCTTTTTACTTCTCCTTTAGCTTTATACATTTCGCCCAAATAGTAACAGATCTCATCGTCTTGCTGAAATATCTTTTTAGATTTCTGCAAAATGGATATAGCTGTGTCGATTTTAGTAGAATCGTTCATAGCGACAGTATATAATTGCAAATATGGATTACGAAAAGTTGAGTCTATTGAAATTGCTTTAGTAAACTGTTCAAATGCTTCGCTCACCTTACTATTCTTATTATTCTCAATTGCAAGATTGTATAATTCGATCGCTTTGTTTTTATCAGCAAGAGAAACATCATAAACTTGCGCTTCCGCGTTAAACTGAAGAGCAACCAGCAGTAAGAAAAATGGTATTATTAATTTCATAAATTAAAATTTAGGTAGTAACCAATTGTGATGTTATAACAAAAGGTTAAAAATCAATTAAAATGCTGAATCGAATAACAGTCCAATTCAGCATTAAAAATAAGAATTGTTCTATTTCTTAAAATCGATAGGCGAGAGTTAATTGAGCTGATGAATTAGAGAGACCATAGCTGAAATTTTTAGTTTCGCTTTTTGCCGAGATATCCCCATCACTATTCTTAGTTGTTTGTTTAGAAATTGAATAACCTACACCTGGCGAAAGCTCAGCTCCAAAAACGAGTTTATCACTTATATCATAAGTTAATCCAACAACAAAATCAAGCCCAAGTCTATTGGTTTTTGAATCAGAATTATACACAGAATTATCATTCTGATTTTCATACTTAGAATAATTATACCGTAAATCCAAACCATATCTGAATTCAAGTGAAGTAGCAATTACTTTACGAAATTCTCGTCCGAAACCAAGTCCGAAACCGAAACTATTGCGAGTGTCTTCACTTTCAGAATCAAGCAAATTTTCACTTTTATTTTCACTTCCTCCAAGAGACACTGCATTAAACCTCCAAAGTGCCTTTTCATCTCCCACCTTATAGATTATCCCAAATTGATCTAGATTACTAAAAGAAAGTCCTACTTCTCTTTGTTTTGTTTTTTCCTGTGCCATTGCAAGTAATCCAAATGCAATTGCAAGACCTGTCAAAATTAATTTTCTCATTTTGTTGTGATTTGATTATTTCGCCTACTCTTTAGATTTTCGGCAAACTCTTTTTGAATTAAACTCAAGACTTTAATCGAACAAAGTCAAGTTCTTGTTGTAAAAAAGTCTAGACTTTATTAAGTCCAAAAGAAAATACACTTCCTCCGCGACAACGGCTTTTCCCTCAGGAACCGAAATTTTCACAAATTCAACTTTAGCAAGCTCCTCCTTAAATAATTTTCCCGGGCGAAAAGCAACTTTAACACCTTCAATATAACTTGAGTTAAAATTCTCCTCTTTTTCAACCGAATTGCTTTTGGCAACCACTCCCATGTTTCCAAAGTCTCCGAAATCAACCGTGTATCCGTCTTTTAATGTTTTGGGTACAATTTGAAGAAAGCCTTCAATTACAAAAAGAACATCCATTTTATTCAGACTGGACCGATCGGCAATTTCTTCGGCGATGTAACAAATATTTCTACGCCCCTTGGTGTTTAAAGAAGCATAAAACTTAGCTGGATCCTCAGGTTTTCTGGTTTTTTTTTGTGGAATTACTTTATAATTAATACTCATAAAATTAATATTTTATTAAAAGTAACATAAATTAAAAAACTCAATAAATTTAATATAACTATTATTTAAAAACAAGTTATATAAAGTATTAAGTAATGTATTTTATCAAGAATAAAGTACTGCATTATTCCTTACCACCCTGTTCATGTAACTTCCCAATAAGAGAATGTTCTTAATTTCAATTTTAGACTATTCAAAATAAACCTTTATCTTAGAAAGATTTTAAAATAAATCTATTAACCCAAAAATTACTAATCCCCTATTTTATGCACAAATTAAACGACTTTTTAGCCGGAATTGAAATCTATTTAGGAGGAAGCAATTGGTTTACTCTTTTGCTGCTTTTCACTGGTATATTTTTCACCATTTACCTTAAGTTTCCACAAATCCGATTTTTTAAACACGCTCTTAAAGTAGTTCGGGGAAAATACGACAAACCCGGCGAAAAAGGAGATGCTTCTCATTTTCAAGCCTTAGCCACTGCACTTTCCGGCACTGTTGGTACCGGGAATATTGCAGGAGTTGCATTTGCTATTTATTTAGGAGGTCCAGCTGCATTGTTCTGGATGTTGGTAACCGCATTTTTGGGGATGACCACCAAATTTGTTGAGGTTACCCTATCGCATAAATATCGTGAAACGGACGAAAAAGGATTCATATCCGGCGGACCGATGTACTACATGAAAAACAAACTAAAAATGCCTTGGCTTGCCGGTTTTTTTGCCGCTATGACAATTGTTTCCTCTTTTGGTACCGGTAGTCTGCCGCAAATTAATTCCATATCAAGTTCTCTATATTCTACTTTTGGCTTCGATCAAATGATTACCGGCGGTGTTCTGGCTGTATTGCTCGCATTTGTAATTTTGGGAGGAATAAAAAGAATTGTAAAGGTTACTGACAAACTGGTTCCTGCAATGGCTATCATCTATTTTGTGGGTGCAATATCCGTAATTCTTTATAACTACGAAAATATCATCCCTTCGCTGGTTTCGGTATTCGCAAATGTATTTACAGGAACAGCTGCAACAGGTGGTTTCCTGGGAGCTGGTTTTGCTTATGCATTTAACCGTGGTGTAAACCGTGGTTTATTTAGTAACGAGGCCGGACAGGGATCCGCGCCAATTGCTCACGCCGCGGCCCGAACCGAAGAACCCGTATCGGAAGGAATGGTTGCTATTCTGGAACCATTTATTGATACCATTATTATTTGTTCTTTAACCGGATTGGTTATTTTATCTTCGGGGGTTTGGCAGGAAAAACTTCCCAACCGATTTCAAAATACTGATATGGTGATTATGGCTGATCAGTATAACGATTCGAACACGAAAGATCAGGATAAACTTTACAATTATTTAAATGGGAAAACAAATTTGCCCGTTTTCTCTGGTGAATTACAGGTAGAAAATGGAATTGTTCAAAATCCAGTTTCTATTATTAATTCACGTTCACTTGCCGAAGAAGTGAAAGTTTACAAAAACGATGAAGAATTGTACAGCGGAACACTTCGCATTGAAAACGGAAAATACGTAAATAAAAATGGCGAATATTTTCAAGGAAATTCATTAATGCACTCGGCTCCCTTAACCGCAGAAGCATTTACAAGAAGCTTTTTTGGAGAATGGGGAAAATGGATTGTCTCCCTTGGATTGCTTCTGTTTGCCTTTTCAACAGCTATTGCCTGGGCCTACTATGGTGGCCGTTCGGTAACCTACCTGTTTGGTGCAAAAGGTGTTCTTCCCTACCGAATCATCTATTGCATTGGTTTCTTTATTGCTTCGTTTGCCGATACAACAGTTATCTGGACTCTTTCGGGAATTACCATTGCACTTATGGCACTTCCCAATCTTATTGGTATTTTACTATTGCGAAAAGATATGAAAGGAACCATGAACAATTACCTTGATAAATTTTCAAAAGAATATCCGGGCGAAATTTAAATCATCCCACATAACTTAAGAGACTCAAAGTGAGTCTCTTTTTTTATAACCCAATTATCCAATTTCGATATCGAACTGACTTAATAAACCAACCACTCCTTGTAAAGAAAATTTCGCTTTTTTAATTTTATTGATTTCTGGATTGATCAAATAATTAAAAGAGCTTCGTAAATCTGCCTTTTCAATACTTGTATATTCGAAAACGGCTCTGCTCAAATCGCAATTGTCCATTGTCGATCCGGTAAGATCAGTTTCTGTAAAATCTACCTCCTGCAAATTACAATTAATGAATTTCGTTGCCTTTAATTTTAACTTGTAAAAAGATGCCAGTTTTAGCTGGCAATCATTAAACTGAACCGCCAACAATAATTGGTTGCAATCCTGAAAGCCAAGTCCAACCATTTTGCAGGTTTTGAAAATTACATCGCGAAGAGCCGTGTAATTTAATTTCGCCAGACTTAAATCGCATTGCTCAAACTCACATTCTAAAAAAATATTCTCAGACAAATCGCTGTTGGCAAATGAGCAATTCACAAAACGACAATTCTCATACTCTCCTTTTGGCAAAGCTTCCAAGGAATAATTCTTCTTTTCAAAAACCTGATCTTCTATATATACTTTTGGCATCATTTCATTTTAAATTTACTAGTTCATTTCCCAAATTATTCTCACCGCTCCAAATAAATTTCTCCAATGCTATAGGTTATTGCATTCCCACGAAGCAATACCCGATCCGTCTTGTTGGTGCAATACAAAACACCATGCCGACCAGACACCTGATAAGCTAACAAGTCAATTTTATTCAAGCGGTCACTCCAAAATGGAACCAGACTGCAATGTGCCGATCCTGTTACCGGATCTTCAAAAATACTTGCTCCCGGAGTAAAAAACCGGGACACAAAATCTGCTTCATTTCCTATTGCAGTGCAAATTATTCCTCCATGTCCCAAATCAATTTGTTCCAATTTATTTTTATCGGGATTTAATGCCTTTACTTGCTCTTCCGATTCATAAACCAATACATAATCTCTGGCCAAATAAACCTCTTTGGGCTGAATAGTTAAACCTGCACTTATAATTTCGGGCAATTCGGCAATTTTAGGCATTCGGGAAGGAAAATCCAACACGTATTTATCAGCCTCAAAACTCACTTGTAATTCTCCGCTTGCCGATTGAAACCGAATTACATCACCTTTATAATCAAGATGATTTTTAATTACGTGAGCCGTTGCTAATGTAGCGTGCCCGCATAAATCCATTTCCACTTCAGGAGTAAACCAACGAATGTGAAATCCACCCTGAGCTTCAATAAAAAAAGCTGTTTCAGCCAAATTATTCTCTTTGGTTATGGAAAACATGATTTCATCAGGCAACCAATCTTTTAAAGGGATAACACAAGCCGGGTTTCCACCAAACAACTTATTTGTAAAGGCATCTACATGATATTTCTGAAGTTTCATAATGTAACTATTTGTTCTAACGATTTAAGATTTTTGCAATCTCTGGTTTTGAGTACAGTTCCGACTTAATCACTTTCCCATCTTCCCGATAAACAGGATTGCCGTTTTTATCCAATTTACTCATATTGCTTCGATGCACTTCACTAAAAATCTCAGCGTATTTGTCCTGAAGACCAAATTCGAGCACCGTACCCATAATCAAGTAGTGAATATCTGCCAATGCATCTGCCACCTCAACTAAATTTCCAGATTTCCAGGCCACTTTCAATTCATCTACTTCTTCCTGAATGATATTTTGTCTTAATTCACATCTTTCTATTGCTGGAATTACTGGCTCCTTTTCAATATTTACACCAAATGCTTCGTGAAATTCATTCACCTTTTCTAATGCTGTCATACTCTTTTCATTCAATTTTTCTTAAAACGACTTTAAAGTTTAAATATCACCAATTCTTTTATAATTGTCGGGCAGATTGCATAAAAAAAGGCTGTAATAATCAGCCTCTTTTTCAAATATGTAAATTCTAAAATTACAGCGTAACCGCAAATGTCAAAAATAGTTTTTCAGTAACAGGATTCAAAGTAAGACCACCCCTTACAGGTAAAGAAAACTGATCGCTGAATTTAATTTTATCGTACATGGTCATGTTCACATTAACTACATTCATTTTGTCATCATACATCCCTTTAAAAGGTGTAAGACCTAAAGCCCATGAGAATTTCTTTCCTCCAATAAAATTTGAATATCCAAATTCAAAATAGGTTGAATAACGTTGATCATTGTTTTCATCACGATCCATTTCACCATAAAATAATACGGAAGTCATAATCGAAATTGGAAATTTAGCACAGCCTTTATACTTTGCCGAAACATCAAATAAGTGAACACTTTCGTTACTGTCAAAATCGAAAAACTTTGAATTTGAAAAGTCAGGAGCCGGACAATAAAAATCGTATAAACTAAATTGAAACAATGGTGTGTTGTACTGTAGATACAAATCGATTTCCTGATAACTTTCATCGAAAGAATATGCCCCCCAGGCACCTGCAGTGAACTTGCCGGTTTGGAATTCTAAAGTAGGTTCGATAGTTGGTGCTGTGCCACTGTTAAACCCCCGCCACAAATGACGGCTAACCAAATCAATACTACTATTCACTCTGGTTTTAGATGGTAAATTGTCTGCTTTTACTCCCCCGCAGATAAGTACTAATCCTATCAATACGATAGATTTAAAAAACTTCATCAGTAAAAAAAATTAAGGTGTTGTTGTTAGTATAAAAAGAGATTGCATTTTAAAATAGAATTTTATTTTAGTCTGTATTCCCTCCTGCTTGTTTAAAATCGGTGCAAAAATAGAAGAAATAGAAAACGGAAATCATGATAAATATCTCCTATGTCAACTGTTATTAAACACAGCAAATTGTCCACTATTATCCCCGATAAACTGCGCGGATTTACACAATCGAGTAGGTAGAGGGATTACTCCCTCGCCCTCTCACACCACCGTACGTACTCTCGTATACGGCGATTTCAAATTAATTTTGTAACAGTACATATTTATTCGACATATTAAACAAACCTAAATCC
>NZ_MVDE01000042.1 GCF_002843385.1 Labilibaculum manganireducens | reverse complement strand
ATCAATTACTAATGGATAGATTTTTAATTGTGTTTGGGATAAACCCAAACACGAAGAAAAATAAAGAAAAAGTCAGGCAACTCAATAATTTTGGTTTAATAGCTGCATAAAACTTAACGAACTATTGTGTAACAGAAGCCTACAATTTTGCGAAAAAGCACAGTAAATTAAAAAAGCTTGTTTAATTTTGATATCAATCAATATTAAGAAATTACAGCAATGAATTTTCGCATACAAAAAATTACATACTCTTTCTCCAGATGGTTTAATCTGCTTATTGAACCAAAAAAGGAGTGGGAAGCTATTGCTCTGGAAACACCCGATGTGAAATCTATTTTTATACATTTTGCGTTTCCTGTAATTGCCGTCTGCTCGCTTCTTTCTTCCATCGGAGCTTTCATCCACACAGGAAGTCTTAGCATTGTGATTTCTCAATTTATTGTTTCTTTTATTTCCTTAAACCTGGGTTTTTTAACGGCCGGAAAAATGATTGAACTATTGGCTCCAAACTTCCAATTACAAATTAAGACATCAACTATCTATCAATTAATTGTATACAGTGGAGCAGTTTTCTGTTTATTCCACAGTTTTGCAAAATTATTTTCACCCTACTCTTTTCTTAATCAGATATGTCTGGTTTTCGAATTGTATTTTATTCGTGTTTTATGGCTGGGAATATCTCCTCTGCTTCCTATAGCCGAAAATAAAAAACCAGGCTTTACAATTGTAGCCAGTTTGCTTATTTTAGTTCTCCCACTAATATTTGAACGAATGTTTTCCGTTATTTTCAAGCTTCCGGTTACAATTTAAATCGTAAATTTGTCGGGCAATAAAGAATTTACAATGCAGAAAATAAATATAAGAAATAAAAAAGCAAGCTTCGAATACGAATTCATCGAAACCTTTGTAGCAGGAATTCAACTATTTGGAACCGAAATCAAGTCCATACGTGCAGGGAAAGCAAACATAGGAGACTCCTTTTGCTACTTTAGCGCAAATGAACTTTACGTAAAAGAAATGCACATTTCCGAATACAAATTTGGTTCATACTATAATCACGAAGAAAAAAGAGAACGAAAACTCCTTCTTAACCGAAAAGAGTTGGATAAATTGGATCGAAAAACTAAAGAAAGTGGTTTAACCATTGTTCCTTTGAGAATTTTCCTGAACGAAAAAGGTTTTGCAAAAATGGAAATTGCGCTTTGTAGAGGAAAAAAACACTACGACAAAAGGGAAAGTTTAAAACAACGCGATCACAAAATTGAGATAGACCGTATGATGAAGAGGTAGTTAGCTCAATGCATCATTTTTTATTAAAAAAACAAGTTATTTCCTTCCAGAACTCCTTCTTTTTATCCTATATTTGCACCCCGGTTCTAAAAACCCAGGCAAAATTCATTTTCTTACTTTTTAACAGAGTATTAACAAGTTATCAACAATGTTGATTAATTGTTAATAACTTCTAAATACCCCTATTTTAGATCAACACAACTGTTAATAACTAAAAATTCCTGTTTTAGTCAGTAAGGATATTAACAACCAAAACAGGAATGAATATGAACAGGGAAAAAGTTATTAACAAACTAATACTCAAAAGTACTTCCACCTAGAAACTCTCTCATTAAGGAAGTAGGAGGTATTTCAGCATCGCTGATTGGAAGAAAGTAACTAAAAAACTTTAACAGCCTGTTTGCTTCCGAATATTCTGCCTGATTGGGCTGAATCTCTTTCAATATTGGTTCTGCATATCTCTTTAAAACACCCAATTCGTACTGAAGAGCTGAATTAAACATCACATCAGCCTCTTCCTGATACGGGAAAATATTTTTTTCTTCACCACGCCTAACACTCGGCCAACGACTAATTGTATCAAAAGCACTGTAATTTCGATATTTATGATCACGAACAATCCTACGAATCAGACGGTTATCTGTTGATGGAATCCTGTTATGACCATCAATAGAAATTGAGGTTAAAGCAGATATATAAATTCTAAATTTTGAATCATCGGCAATAAGAGGAGTTAATTTTGGATTCAGAGCATGAATTCCTTCCACAACTAAAACCTGCTTGCCATTAATTTTCAACTTTTCTCCGTCGAAATAACGAGTACCAGTTTCGAATGAAAACTTTGGCAACTCAACCTCTACACCATTCAGAAGATCCACCAAATTCTCATTAAAAAGGCGAACATCCAAAGATTCCAACGCCTCAAAATCGTACTCTCCATTTTCATCTTTAGGAGTTTTTTCCCGGTTAACGAAGTAGTTATCCAAAGATAAATTTACCGGATGAAGACCAGCAACTTTAAGCTGAATGGCTAATCTTTTTCCAAAGGTTGTTTTCCCTGATGATGAAGGTCCGGAAATCAAGATGAGCTTTACATGCTTTCTTTTCTTTCTGATTTTATCTGCTATTTGAGAAATTTTCTTCTCGTGCAAAGCCTCCGATATTTTTATCAGCTCTGAAATATTGTTATTCTCCACATAGCCATTCAAATCACCAACATTAGCAATATTTAAAACATTTCCCCAACGTTTGTATTCACTAAATATCTTTAGCATTTTTTCCTGAGGAATAAAGGTTTCCGTTTCCAAAGGATTTCTTCGTCCAGGAGTCATAAGCAACATTCCCTGGGCAAAGGGCAATAAAT
The DNA here is from genome assembly GCF_002843385.1 of Labilibaculum manganireducens. Classification (GTDB taxonomy): domain Bacteria; phylum Bacteroidota; class Bacteroidia; order Bacteroidales; family Marinifilaceae; genus Labilibaculum; species Labilibaculum manganireducens. Next base: position 41,026 of record NZ_MVDE01000042.1, on the reverse strand, counting down.
CAAACACCTTCAGTTTACTTGTAGACGGAACCAAAAAACCATAAAAATAATCAACACTATCGCCTAAATGGTAAACGGATGTGAATAGATTTCCCCGGGTGCGAAACAGACTGGTTTTCTCTTTCAAGCCCTGAGCTTCGAACAATTCTATTGCTTTCTCTGTTTCAATTTCTTCACGAACAAAAGGCAGATCAGCCTCCATGATCTCAATCATTCTCTCTTTTATATTTTCAATATCATCAGGCGTAAGCAGTATGTTCTTATCTGTTATCCGACAATACAAGCCATTCGAAATTGAATGCTCGACCCTGAAACCTGCTTTTGGATACAAATCATGAACTGCCTTGTAAAGAAGGAAACACAATGAACGGACGTACATTCTGCGCCCATCTGGATGTGTTCCATCCACAAACTTTACATTTTTAGGCTTGTAAATTTCATAACTTAACTCTTTAAGCTTATTATTAACCATTGCTCCAAGCACAGCCCCATTAGGTTGTGGCTTGAGATCTGCAAGTATTGTCTGAAGATTGGTGCCAATTGGATAAGATCTTTTCTCTTTTATATCTTCAAAATAAATATCAATCAATTTTCCCATAGAATTCTAAATTTACAATGTGCCCGGTTATGATTATACTGTTTTTAAAGATAACAATTAGGATGGCACAATTAAAAGCTGTCGGGTTAATTTTTGTTAAGCTTCACACAATCCCAATTTAATAAAAACAAAAGGATCTCCATTTAGAGATCCTTTCCATTAAATTTCAATTGTAAATTATTTCATTTCATCTTTCAGAAACTGAGCAGTAAATGATTTCTTGCATGCAAGCAGATCTTCGGGTGTACCCTCAAACAAGATTTCGCCACCATTCCGACCTCCTTCAACTCCAATATCAATTACGTGATCGGCAACTTTAATTACATCCATATTGTGCTCTATCACTACAACTGTATTTCCTTTATTCACCAATCGGTTCAATACCTCAAGCAAAACTCTCACATCTTCGAAATGCAAACCTGTAGTTGGCTCATCGAGAATGTACATAGTTTGCCCGGTATCTCTTTTGGCCAGCTCTGTTGCCAGTTTCACCCTTTGCGACTCACCTCCCGAAAGGGTTGTAGATGGCTGCCCAAGAGTTATATACCCCAATCCAACATCCTGAAGAACCTTCAGTTTCATTTGAATAGCAGGAATGTGTTCAAAAAATTCCACCGATTGATTAATGGTCATATCCAGAACATCGCCAATCGATTTTCCTTTGTAACGCACCTCTAAAGTCTCCCTGTTGTAACGCTTTCCGTTGCACTCATCGCAATGCACGTAAACATCAGGCAGAAAATTCATTTCGATGGACCGAACTCCAGCCCCCTGACAGGTTTCGCATCGGCCGCCTTTCACATTGAAAGAGAAGCGTCCGGCCTTGTATCCACGAATCTGCGACTCCGGTAATTTCTCGTATAACTTTCTGATATCACCAAATAAATTGGTGTATGTAGCCGGATTGGATCTCGGTGTGCGACCTAAAGGCGATTGATTCACCTCTACAACCTTGTCGATATTCTTTATCCCGCTAATTTTTTCGTACGGCAAAGGATCTGCAACCGACCGATAAAAATGCTGAGATAAAATTGGCTGCAGTGTTCCATTTATCAAGCTTGACTTGCCACTTCCCGAAACACCGGTAACGCAAATAAATTTACCCAAAGGCAAAGTAACATTTACATTTTTCAGATTATTTCCCGTACAACCTTTCAGGCTTATTGTTTTTCCATTCCCTTCCCGTCTGCTTTCAGGAATGATAATTTTCTTATCACCATTTAAGTAGTGGGCAGTTAAACTATCACCTTTTAAAATATCAGAAGGTGTTCCTGCAACCACAACCTCTCCACCATGCTTTCCGGCAAATGGTCCCATATCAACCACATAGTCAGCCGACAGAATCATATCCTTATCGTGCTCAACAACAATTACCGAATTCCCCGAATCTCGCAGTTGCTGCAGTGAATAAATCAGCCGCTGATTGTCTCTTTGATGCAAACCGATACTTGGCTCATCGAGAATATAGAGCACATTAACCAGCTGAGAACCTATTTGGGTAGCAAGTCGAATGCGCTGCGATTCTCCACCCGAAAGAGTAACAGAACTTCTGTTAAGAGACAGATACTCCAAACCAACATCAATCAGGAAGCCTAAACGTGATCGGATTTCCTTTAATATCTCCTGAGCTATTATTTGCTGTTTTTCATTTAAGTGCTGTTCCAAATCCCGAAACCATTCACTCAACAAGCCCAGATCCATCGTTGATACATCTGAGATATTTTTATCGTGGATTTTAAAATGAAGAGATTCTCTTTTAAGACGATTGCCATTACAGGATTCGCAAACTTTTGTGATGATAAATTGCTCGGCCCATTTTTTAGCTTTTTTCGATGTTACATTGCTTTCCTGATTTGAAATGTACTTAATCACTCCATCGAAACTAAGAAAGTAATTGGAAGATGCGCCCAATGGTGTATTTTCCAATTTGAATGTTTCGCTGGAACCATCCAAAATAATGCTTAGCGCCTCATCGGGTATTTCTTTTATGGGCGTATCCATCACAAAATGATACTTTCGGCCAATTGCTTCGAGCTGCCAAAATATCAATGAATTTTTATATTTTCCCAAAGGAACAATTCCACCTTCACGAATACTCAAATTCGCATCAGGAATAATCTTATCCATATCGATGGCATTTACCCGCCCCAAACCTTTACACTTTGAACAAGCTCCATGCGGAGAATTGAATGAAAAACTATGCGGTGCCGGAGTATTGTAGGAAATTCCAGTGGTAGGACACATCAGCAGGCGACTGTAAAACCTCACTTCATCAGTATCCTTATCCAGTATCATGGTAATTCCCTTTCCATGTTTCATTGCGGTTTGCACAGATTCCTTCAGACGCTTATCTCCAACCTCCTCAACTACCAACTTATCAATCAAAACTTCAATGTCATGATTTTTATACCGATCGACTTTATAGCCATGGTACAGCTCAACAATTTCACCATCAACACGCGCGTAGAGAAATCCTTTACTCCTGATCTGCTCAAACAACTCTTTATAATGACCTTTACGGCCTTTTACAATTGGAGCAAGAATAAGAATTCTTTTATCGCTGAACTTTTCATGAATTAAATTGATAATCTGCTCATCGGTATATTTCACCATTTCCTCGCCCGTTTCGTAAGAATAGGCTATACCTGCTCTGGCATAAAGAAGTCGAAGAAAATCATATAATTCGGTAATGGTTCCAACTGTGGAACGAGGATTTTTATTGGTCGTTTTTTGTTCGATGGAAATTACCGGACTCAAACCAGTAATTTTATCTACATCCGGACGCTCCATTCCACCCAAAAACTGTCTGGCATAGGCCGAAAAAGTTTCTATGTATCTCCTCTGACCTTCGGCATAAATTGTATCGAAAGCCAAAGAGGATTTTCCACTTCCGCTTAATCCTGTAATTACCGAAAGCTGATTCCTTGGGATGCTTACATCTATATTTTTGAGGTTATGAACACGGGCACCAAAAACCTCAATGCTTTCAGTTTCCAGACGCTCTTCCCCATTTCTATTCTTGCTGTCTTTGATACTCAATTTACAATCTCCTTTTACACCCTTTAATTTGCTACTTTACCGCAACAGAATCTGAAGGACTTTTATATTCAGAAAATGCAAAATTAATATATCCTTTGGCAGGAAGTGTAATTTCGTACTCTTTTTTAGATAAATTTGTTAGATAAGCTTTTCGAAGCCAAGGGTTAAAATGCTTTAGTATCTTATAATTAACACCATTTTCCTTTGCAAAGACAGCAAAATCATCAACATTTCCCGAAACTTTCACTTTACGAGTTGGGATATTTGGATACAAATCGGATGCCCTGTATCTAAATCCAAATTCATCCGTATTCTCCATTATTCGTTTAATAGCCATAATACGAAATACATATCTACCTGTTTCTTCCCCTAAAAGCAAATCAAAATAATCCCCTGCATCCTGCAGCTGCAATTGTTTATCGATAAACCTTCTGCCCGCATTGTAGGATGCTGCAACCAAACTCCAGGTTCCATACTTATCATACGACTTCTTCAGATACTTACAGGCCGCGATGGTCGATTTTTCAACATTGTATCTCTCATCCACCTCTGTTTCAACCTCCAAACCATAATCTTTAGCTGTTCCCTTCATAAATTGCCATATTCCTACAGCACCTGCCGATGATTCTGCAGTAGGAACCAATCCGCTTTCGATCAATGCCAAATATTTAAAATCATCGGGTACACCCTGCTCTTTCAGAATTGGTTCGATAATGGGAAAATAACGATTGGCTCTTTTAATAAAGAGAAGTGTCTGCGATTGCCAGTAGGTATTTACCAACAGTTCTCTATCAAAAGATTCTTTCACATCCCACCTTTCCAATGGTACATTTTCACCGGCAAAAGTCATTTTATCGGGCGTTTTTAAAGCGTACACATTGTATTTACTCATGTATTCGCTTCCAATATGCTCTTTTGCCGGATCATCAATCTTCGAATAATTAAACAATTGAGCCGCCATGTAGATTCCTCCCAGAAGAACGATAATAATGAAAGTATTTTTTAATGAAGTATATGTTGTCATGCCTGATCTTTTATTGGTTACCAAAAGTATAAGATTCTACTCTAATTCAATCAGAAATGTTCCGAAAAAACACCTGTTTACATCATCAAAAATCCACCATTGATCAAGAATGATTCTAAATAATTTAAATCAACTATTTATTCCTTTTTTTCAGATAAAAATGCAACAAATTCATTTCGAATCCGTTATATAACAGATAAGCTATTGCATCACAACACGTAAGGCTATTACGAACCTTTTTCCAAAATCAAATAGAATGAAAAACTACCTTTTTATTCTCTCTTCCTTTTTGGCAGGCATATTCTTTGCTGCATGTGATGGTGAAACTACGATCGATTTTCCTACTGATATCATTCAGGACTCCAGAGTTTCTGACTCAACTTTTCAAATTCTTTTGGACGATGCCAAACTTCTTTGTTTAAACCTGTACTTAAATGAAGAAACCAGGGAATTAAACAATATCGAGATCAATGAATCCCATGTAGCGCCAGTCATATCAGCTCTTCAAATGGTCTTTTTGGATTCTTTACTGCAATCGGCTCATGAAATCAGAGAATATCAGATTCATGCTCTTTGCCCCGTTCAGCTGCACGAAGGCATACTAAGCTCAGACACTTTAAATACTCATATCAATTCCTGGTACCATAATGGCTATTCGGATCACAGGCAACTGGATGATTACATCTACGAGTACAATATCAGTCTTGATTCCCTTGGAAATAATCAATACAAATATCGATCGGAAACCGGGATTAATCATTTGGCATTGGCCTCTGAACTGAAGAAAATCCCTTTCATACTTTCTGCGAAATCAACTCTATGCATAGGCGATGGATCTCAAATTGAAATTATAGATTACACTTCCGATTTCATTCACCTGATTTACAGCTATGGCTGGGGCGATTGTCCTTCCGGATGTATAAACAGACACTATTGGGAGTTAGGTGTGTATGGCTCTGGTATTGTTGAACTGATTGCCGAATCGGGTAAAGAATTACCGTAAAACTCACTCCGACCAGACGTTTACATTTATCCAAAAGAAAACAATACCCCGAACGATTTCTTTATCATCAAAAATCTTACTCCTGAAAGTCTTTTTTTAGTTGAGCCTTTTATCTAAATTCACTCCTCTTAAAAAAAGAAAATATGCGTTACAATTTTGATGAAATTATTGATAGAAAAAATACGGACTGCATAAAGTACGATAAACTTGATGCATTCTTTGGAAAAAAAGATCTTCTTCCCCTATGGGTAGCCGATATGGATTTTAAAGTGCCCCCGTGCATTTCCGATGCCATTATAAAAAGAGCAAATCATGAAATTTACGGCTATTCGTTTCGCAGCGACGATTGTATTGGAAGCATTCAAACATGGCTTCAAACCAGACACAACTGGTCTGTTCGTAAAAAATGGATATCAACAAGTCCGGGCGTAGTTACCGGTTTGTCGCTTTTACTAATGAGCTTAACCAACGAAGGTGATAAAATAGCTGTTCAACCTCCGGTTTACCACCCTTTCTATCATGTTGTAAATGACACCAAGCGAGAGCTGGTTTACAATCCATTGATAAGAACAGAGACAGGGTACGAAATGGATTTTAATCAGCTGGAGGAATTGGCGAAACAGGGATTAAAAGCATTGATCCTATGCAATCCGCACAATCCTGTTGGCAGAGTGTGGACAAAAAAAGAATTGCTTCAACTTGGAGATCTTGCCAAAACTTATGATTTCTTCATTATTTCTGATGAAATTCATCAGGATTTAATTTTTGAAGGATACAAACACATTCCGCTGGCTTCGCTGTCAAAGGATTTAAATCAAAGAACAGTTACCTGTATTGCGCCTTCGAAAACTTTTAATGTTGCAGGTCTGGCAAGTTCTGTAATTATTATTGCGAATCCTGAATTTCGAAAAAAATACAAGAAAATGGTATCGGCCCTGCATTTGGATTTGGGAAATTTATTTGGACACGTTGCCATGCAGGCGGGTTACGAGGAAGGTGCTGAATGGCTGGATCAGCTAATGGTCTACTTAAAAGGCAATGTTGATTTTCTAAGAACGTATCTGCAGGAATACATTCCCGAAATAAAATTGGTTGAACCCGGGGCAACTTATTTGCTTTGGCTGGATTACAGGTCGCTGGGAATTTCGACCAAAGACCTGCATGATTTGTTGATTAACAAAGCAGGATTGGCTGTGAACGACGGCACTAAATTTGGACCCGAAGGAGAGGGATACCTGCGCATAAATATTGGTTGTCCCCGATCTGTAGTAGAGGAAGCTCTGAATAAAATAAAGTTGACTGTAAACCAATTAAAAAAATAATTCCTGTTTAAGGGTTACCTTTTACCAAAAAACGGAATAAAGAGGTGAGATTAAGTTACTACCACAATGTCTTGCAAAATTAAACGACGATCAATTGTTGGTTTTTGCGCAAAACCTCAATCTGTTTTTTCACACAAACCCCCGATAAACAGATATCGGGGGTTTATTTTTGCAAAATTAGTTTTTCCTCTCATTTTATATTAGCCATCCCAACTTCTTGTTATATAACTAATTTCTAGTATTTTTGACATCCTAAAAAACACTACACTATGCACTGGAACAAAGCTTGGTTTCAATTCTTAATTTTACTGTTGCTCGCCTTTATTTGGGGATCTTCTTTTATTCTGATGAAAATTGGATTGAAAAGTTTTAGCAGCGAACAGGCGGCAGGAATCCGCATGCTTTTGGCCTCGCTGGTGCTTTTGCCTTATTCAATCAAGAATTTAAAGTTTCTGAAAAAGAAAGATGTAAAAAGTCTTTTGATTGCAGGCTTTATTGGAAGTTTTATCCCGGCTTTTCTGTTTACCAAGGCACAAACTCAAATTGACAGCGCATTGGCTGGCATGTTGAATTCTCTTACTCCAATATTCACATTAGCCATTGGAATACTGCTACACAAAACGAAATTCAAATGGCTGCAGGTTACAGGTCTGGTGATCGGACTAATTGGTGCTTTGGGCTTAATTACTTCAGGTAAGGAGTTGGCTTTGGGAAATGTGAACAGCCATGCCTTGCTAATTGTTCTCGCCACCGTATTTTACGGAATCAACATCAACGAAATTAAATCGAAATTATCTCATTTAACGGGTATTCAGATTACCTCTTTGGCTTTCTTTTTTACCGGTCCTGCAGCATTAATCTATCTGGCAACAACAGATTTCGAACCTGTGCTTCAGTCACCAAACTGGCCAATTCATTTTCTTGCATTGGTGGCTTTAGGAATAATTGGAACTGCTCTTGCCATGCTGTTAATGAATAGCTTAATCAGATACAGTTCTGCAATTTACGCCTCATCGGTAACCTACATCATTCCTGTTTTTGCTGTTTTCTGGGGCGTTATTGATGGCGAAACCATTACTATTCTGCATCTGACATGTATGGCATGTATTCTTTTGGGTGTTTATCTTACAAATAAAAAAAAGGTAAGTAGAGTTTGCTGTAAACCTTTATAGAATAAGAAAAGAGACAACTCTACCTGCCTCTTTCTTTCAAATATCACTATAAAGTTTCTAATGATGGTATATTTAGTAATTTTGCATTGAATACAAAAAATACAATCCCCCAATGTTTTTAAAAAAATTAGATCCACAGCTTTTAGAAGCTATTGAAGAATATGGTTTTGAAACTCCAACAGAAGTTCAAAAGAGTTGCATCTCAAAAATAAAAAGCGGTGTTGATTTATTTGTTAAAGCTCCTGATGAATCCGGAAAAACCCATACCATAATTATTGGTATTATTCAGCAGCTCAAAGCTGAATTTGAGGATGTACCCAGAGCCATTGTTGTTGTTTCGGATAGAGAGAAGGCAATTCAACTGAAAGAACAGTTTCTGGCGCTAAGTCACAATACCAGCCTGCGGATATTTAGCGAAGGTGATGCGGGAAATTTACACAAGCTTCGCGATTTGATCTATGCCGGTTCGGATATTGTTATCGCAACAGCAAGAAAATTCAACGAATTGTACTCATTTAGCGGAATCAATCTCAGCAATTTAAAAATAGTTGCCATTGATGATGCCGAGATGATTATAAAAGAACAAATTGTTTCGGATATTAATCGCCTATCTGATAATCTTCCCAAATCACAACGAATTGTATTTACGAATAAAATCACCAATAAAATGGAAGATTACATGGAAAACTACATGTATTCTCCTATTGTTCTGGATTTTGAATAAGATATAAAAAATGCCTCCAATAAAAATTGGAGGCATTTTATTTTAGCGCAAATAAGCTTTAAACATCCAGTTTAGCTTCTCAAAATAAGAAACGTAAGCTGGCAGAATATCTAAAGTTCCTTCATCCTCATTTTCATTTGCCTGAATTAATACTTCTTTTACCTTCCCGATTAAAATATTGTGCGACTGAATTATTTGTTTCACCATATCGGTACCTGAACAATTTGAGTTGGCTTCCTGAATGGTTGAAATGGCAACGTAATCGGAAAAATTTCCCAAAGGATGACCTCCCAATGTTAATACCCGCTCTGCAATTTCATCTACTTTATCGCTGGCATCAACATACAACTCTTCAAATTTGGCATGCAGCTCAAAAAAATCGTTTCCCCCTACATTCCAATGAAAATTGCGTAAATTCTGATAATACAATTGATAATTGGCCAACAATATTTGCAATTGCTCTACTTCTCTTTCTTTTGCATTTAATTCTACTACTTCCAGGTTACTTTTACTGTTTTTCATGTTTTCTTATTTTTAGTTTATTAATATTATTTCTAATTCTCTGATACAAATATCACATCATTCAGATTATTAAAAATCATATGTCAATAAGAAAAACTTATTAATGAAATTACTACTCCCAAATCAATATTCGGAACCACGTTTTCACCCTTAAAAAATAAGGATAAAACAGAAGTAGGGTAAATTGGTATCAATTACGGTTATATAGTAATTAAACTAAATAACCAAAAAGATGATTCATAACAAACTCGATAAACTATTTGGGCAAGCGGGATCGATACTTGGCTGGATGATCATGCTTGTGGGAATTTATTCATCCATTCTCCCTCTCACACTATTATTAATTCTAATCGGATCGTTTATGGCATTTTCCTACTCTGGAATCTACCTGGACAAGGACGATAAAAAATACAAATTCTACTACTCCTACTTTGGATTATTCAAATCGGGCTCGTGGAGAAGTTTGCAAAATATTGACCGTGTTGCCGGAATCTCATCTATTATTCTGCGGGATTCCTATATTCCCGAACAAAAAGAAACGAATTTGAAGACAGATGATTGCTTTGTGGTTTTATTTCTGAAAAACCGCAATCGAAAAGTTCCTTTTAAAAGGTGTAAAGATTTATTGGAAGCCAAACTGGAAGCTCAAAAAATAGGTCAGCTATTAAATCTAAATGTTATTCATTAGCTCAACATAGCTCCTTGTCACTACAGACAAGTCACAAACCAAAAAAGAACCTCAGCTTTGAGGTTCTTTTACTATAAATTTATTTTGGGCTGAGCCTAAAACATATAATCCCAAACCGGCAGTAATATCGGAGTGGTTTTAAGTGCCTCCTTCGCTTTCTCATCCAAATAGTTTTTGTTGATTACCACACGAAACATATATTCCGAGAACCATTCATCTGTGAAAGTTAAATATCCATTATTTCCTGAGGTACTTCCCCACGAATTTTCAAATTCCCATTTCACAGGCACTTCATTTTCATCAACATCAACGCCAATCAATGCCATTGCATGAGAAGAACCGGATTGACGAGTCAAAACTCTGGCTTTTTTATCCATATCGAATTCAACTCCCAGTAAAGAAGCATAATCGTAGGTATTCAAATCCATTACACCTGCTTTTCTGTTGTGTTGTTTTCCTACATCGCAGGATGCATACATTGCTTCATTGTTCTTGATAGAAGCCATTGCAAATTTCTTAATCTCATCATTCGGAAGATTTAAATACGTCCAATTTATTCCTTCCTCAACATTTCTGTAATTCTTAATTTCGTATACCTTATAATAGTCACGGGTCGGATCATTCATGATCATCACCAATTCAGTATTCGCAAAATCAGGATTAATTTCAGCCAAAAATTCTTTAGGAGTATACATTTTACTTTCGCTGATTTTTCCATCAGCATCCTTAAATCTCCATGAAAAATTTACCGGAGGTTCGCCCAAACTTAAAGCCAACATGCGGTAAATTGATTTTAAAGCTGTCATTTTCGCCAATGCAATATCTTTCACCGATGCTTTTTCAGCAATCATATTACGAAGCTTGTATCCCTCTCCTCTTAATTTTTCATTGATCAAGCTGGTGATTTCGCGGGTTTTATTGCTCACCTTTGTTTCCGGCATTACTTCCGCCGGAACAACACCATATTTTTTAGCTATATTAAAAAAAGAATTCCAAACGCCACCGTCATCAACAGGGCCTTTAAAATAAAGAACAACTTCCCGATCATCCATCGTACGATCAGCAGTTGCAATTATATTCTCAAGAAACAAATTTGATTTCTCAAACAAATCCCAGAAATAGTTGTAGTTGTGAGAAAAATCGAATGAATTCAAATTAAATTTTTTCATTACTTCCGGACGAATTGTGTTCATAGAAGTAAACATCCAACATCTGCCTGAACTTTCCTGATTCGTAATTCCCTTTACATCAACTCTGTATTTGAAAAAGTGATCTGTTTTCCCAATCTTTTCATGATTCAGAGACAGCTCTCTAATGCTTTCCGAATTGGTAATTGCATTTTGAATTGCTCTGCTCGAAGCATCCAATTTGAAACTTGAACGAATCTCGTTCAACATTTTAGCATCTACAGTTCCCTTATTTTGTCCAATTGACATGGTACTGAATGTCAATGCAAGAATAGGTACCAATAAAAATTTCTTCATTTTTTTTGTAGTTAGTCGGTTGAAGTTTTAAATTAATTCTCACAAACTTAAAAAAACGAATCTAAAAAAACGCCTGATTTTAATAGAAAAGCCACCCTATAAACTAAAGGATGGCTTTTTATCCGGCATTATTATTAGTGTCTCTTAAATGTGAATTACCTCATCGTAAGCGGCTGCTGCGGCTTCCATGACAGCTTCCGACATGGTTGGATGCGGATGAATAGACTTAATCAATTCATGACCTGTTGTTTCCAGCTTACGGGCAGTAACCAGTTCTGCAATCATTTCGGTTACGTTAGCGCCCACCATATGAGCTCCCAGCAATTCACCGTACTTGGCATCAAAAACAAGTTTAACAAATCCTTCGTTGGCTCCGGCCGCACTTGCTTTTCCTGATGCTGAAAATGGAAATTTACCGATCTTCAACTCGTATCCGGCTTCTTTCGCTGCTTTTTCGGTCAATCCCATCGATGCAACTTCAGGAACTGTATATGTACATCCGGGAATGGTTGTATAATCAATTGGCTCAACATTCATTCCGGCAATCTTCTCAACGCAACAAATTCCTTCGGCTGAAGCAACGTGAGCCAAAGCTGGTCCTTTTATAATATCACCAATTGCATAAACACCTTCCACATTGGTTCTGAAATAGTCGTCAACAAGAACTCTGCCATTTTCAGTAGCCACTCCTACCTCTTCCAAACCAATATTTTCAGTATTAGGCGCAATTCCCACTGCTGAAAGCACGATTTCGCACTCATGAACTTCAATTTCGCCTTTCTTATTTTTAATATTCACTTTTAGATTGCCATCTGCCCCTTCTACCGATTCAACTGTAGAATTGGTCATGACTTTAATTTTATTCTTCTTGAAACTACGTCCCATTTGCTTCGATACCTCTTCATCTTCAACAGGAAGAATTTCCGGCAAAAATTCTACTAAAGTAACCTGAGTTCCCATAGTAGAATAGAAGTATGCAAACTCCGATCCAATTGCTCCGGAACCAACTACAATCATTGATTTAGGCAATTTCTCCAAAGTTAATGCTTTGCGGTATCCGATAATGTTTTTTCCATCCTGTGGAAGATTTGGCAATTCGCGGGAACGCGCTCCTGTTGCCAAAATAATATGCTTTGCTTCATGATTGGATTTAGTTCCATCTTCGGCCGTAACTTCAACCGTTTTATTAGCTACTAATTTTCCAAAACCATTGATTACCTCAATTTTGTTCTTTTTAAGCAGGTACTGAATGCCACCACTCATTTTTTCAGCCACGCCACGACTACGGGCAACCACCTTTTCAAAATCAGGTTTAACCTCGCCTTCAATTGTTAATCCATAATCTCCGGCATGTTTCATATATTCAAATACTTGTGCTGATTTCAGCAAAGATTTGGTTGGAATACAACCCCAGTTTAAACAAATCCCACCCAATTCGGCGCGTTCAACAACTGCAACATTCAAACCCAATTGTGAAGCGCGAATGGCGGCTACGTAACCACCTGGACCACTTCCTACTACTATTAAATCGTAACTCATTTTATTTTGTTGTTTATATTAGTACAAATTTTGTTTTACTAATTTATATATTCTTTCTTAATTCAGAAGATTTCCCCTCTTCAATTGAATTAAGCCAAATTTTTCCGCCTAACCGAAATCATTACTAATTGAACAAGTTTTGCTATCACAAACAGAATCACAAACGAAAAAATAATTGTTGCTCCTGAAGGTGCATTAATTCGATAAGAAACCAGCAAGCCAATAAACGATCCCAAAATTCCAAATGCTATCGATCCGAAGATCATTTTCTTAAAACTATTCGTAAACATATTGGCTATGGTTTGCGGAATTGTCAAAAAAGAAATCACCAGAATAATTCCAACCACTCTAATATTTAAAACAATGGCCAAAGCCACCAATGATATCAGTAAATAATTTAAAAACTGAACCGGAGCTTTCTGTGTTCGTGCAAATTCTTCATCGAAGGCAACAAATAAGATTGGCCTTAACAAGAAGAAAAATACAGCAATTGTGAATACACATAAACCTAAAAGCAGGTATAAATCCAAGGCTCCGACAGTTAAAATATTCCCGAATAAAAAACTCATTAAATTGGGCGCATAACCGGGTGTCATGTAAATAAAAAGGATACCCAAAGCCATTCCAAAAGCCCATAAAATTCCAATAACAGAATCTTGTCTCACGTCAGTTTTTTTCGAGATCCATTCAATTCCCAAAGCAGATAACACACCAAAAACCGCAGCTCCAAATACCGGATTCAATCCTAAATACCAGGCAAGGCCAATTCCTCCGAAAGAGGCATGTGTAATTCCGCCACTGATAAAAACAATTCTTCGTGCAACAATATAAGAACCAATAATTCCACAGGAAATACTCGCCAGAATTGCTGCTCCAACTGCGTTTAGAAAGAAATTATATTGAAATAACTCTATTAGTTCGTTCATATCTTACTTGTGATGCTTTAGTACTCGGTGAGGAACTTCGCCATGTGTTATTAAATCAATCGGGCAATTATAGGCCATCAACTGCTCTTGCGATATCACATTCGAATCATGGTAACATAGCGTTTCATTCACACAAGCAATTGACTTTACATGAGAACATATTGTTCCAACATCATGAGAAACAATGATAATGGCCATATGAGAATTTAAATGATGAAGAATTTCATACAACTCTCCTTCAAAATTGCTATCCACATAAGTATCCGGCTCATCTAAAATCAACAACTTCGGATCTGCAATAATTGCTCTGCACAAAAACACACGCTGCAATTGTCCGCCAGACAACTCTCCAATATTTTTATTCTTCAAATGAATAATGCCCATTTGCGTCATTAATTCATCCGCACGCCTCTTGTTCTCACTATTATATCTTCCAAATATCTTTTTATGAGACATTAATCCAGAAAGAACAACCTCTTTAACTGGAATAGGAAACTTGTTATCAATTTGATTGATTTGAGGCAAATACCCAATAATACATCTGTCATTACCATCCGGCAGTATTTCTCCCTCAACAGGCTTTATAGTACCCAAAATGACTTTTAACAGCGTTGTTTTACCTCCACCGTTAGGACCGATAATTCCCAAAAAATCATTTTCTTTCACCACCAAATTCACTCCTTTCAATACAATCTTTTCATCGTATCCTGCAGTCAGCGATTTTAATTCCAGAATTTTTTTCATTTCCGACAATTTCAGTCTTTAAGTATAGTAATGATTCGTTTCATTTCTGTCAGCCAGTCTTCCGCCAAAGGATCAATAACAACAACATCGCCATTAATTTCGGCAACAATTGCTTTGGCATTCTCAACATTAAATTGTTTCTGAACAAAAACATGTTTTATACTTAATCGCTGAGCTTCCTCTACCAAGTGTTTCATATGAGTTGGAGACGGCTCTTTGCCATCCATCTCTACAGATATTTGATTTAAGTTATAATCCCTTGCCAAATAGGTCAAAGCCGGATGAAAAATCATAAATGACATTCCTTTTTTATTACTCAATGAAGCTTCAGCTACCTGATCTAACTCTTCTATTTCAGAAAGAAACTGCTGATAATTTTTTTCATAAATATCCTTCTTTTCAGGAGCCATTTTAATTAGTTCCTGATACAAGTTCTTGCTAAGTATTTTTACTGATTTTAGTGATGACCAAATATGAGGATCAATTCCACCTTCATGAAAATGATCGCCATGCTTCTCCTGACCTTTGATCAATTCGATGTCTTTCGAAAGATCAATAAGCTTAATACCATCTGTTCCTTCCAATAAATTATCCAGCCAAACAGTTTCGAAGGGAATATATCCAATTCTAAGATATGCAATTGATTTGGCAACATCTTTCATTTGCATTGGCGTTGGCTCATAAGTTGCCGGACTGGCTCCCGGAGGAATCAAAACATTCACTTTAAAATCATCACCTGCAATCCGCTCAATGAAATATTTTTGAGGCAATATACTTACCGATATCAAATTTGGGTCCTTCTCGATTTTACCTGACTGACAAGACATTGTAATTCCTGCAAGCAAGATCAGAATAAATTTATTTACTAAGTGCATTTCTAAGTTTTGGGGATATTGTTTTATTTAGATCTACTTTAAATAACAAAAGTAGATGTTTTTTTGTTTCCACAAAGATTTTCCGTTTAAATTTTCATTGTATATCACACAGACAACCGAATGAATTCAGAACTTGAATTTAGTGAAAACCAACTCATTTAACAAAAAATGACCCGAAAGATAAATTTAATTATCTCTCGGGTCAAAAATGCTTTTATTTATAAAAAACTACTGAACCAATTTCTCAATGGCTGCTTTTAATTCCTCACCTCTTAGATTTTTTGCCACAATAACTCCGTTTTGATCAACGATTACTGTAGCAGGAATTCCACTAATACCATATAATTTAGCGGCAGAAGATTCCCAGCCTTTCAAATCAGATACATGATTCCAAACTAACCCATCGTCTTCAATCGCTTTTAACCATTTTTCTTTCTTATCATCTAAAGACACACCTAAAATCTCAACTCCCTTAGGATGAAGCTCAGTATACATCTTAACCACATTGGGATTTTCCCCTCTGCAAGGCCCGCACCATGATGCCCAAAAGTCAATTACAACAACCTTACCTTTAAAAGAAGATAAGCTAAGTGGTTTTCCTTCTGTGGTATTTAAAGTAAAATCAGGAGCAGGTTGCCCAACAGAAACTTTTTTCAACACCTCAATTTTATCCTTAAGTAATCCTGCGTAAGATGATTTAAGAGCGTTCTCTCCTAACACAGCGTAAACTTCTTCCATTTCGGCAACTTCAAGCGGAGATGCAATTCTGTAGGCAACGAATGCTGCCGCTGCAGTGTTTCCATTCAACTTTAAAAATTCCTTACTTGCAGTAAATTTATCAGCTTCTGATTTATTAAATTCTGCTTCGATAGAATCCATAGCAACCTGATTCTTTGCTTCCGCTGCTTTTTGATATTCAGAATATAAAGCTTGTTGTTTTTCCTGAAATCCTTTCTGCAATGCACCAAAATTTGTTAAAACATCTTGATTTAAAGAACCTGTAACCTTAGCTTCCCTTAAATTTTCAACATTAGCATCAACAGTAATTGCTGTATTCTCAAGAAACAATTGAATTGCGCCTCGCTGCCCCTCCAATTCAAGGTAGTAAAGATCCGGAGATGCAACAGTTCCCTCGAAAGAAAAACCTGTTGCAGTCATTTCTGTTGAATCTGTTTTCACCAATTTATTATCCTGAAGTTTAGAAAGATAAACTTTTCCTTCAGTCATACCTTCAACTTTTCCAGTTAATTTGTACTGATCTTTAGATGTACAAGAGCCTAAAAAAAGGCCAATCGCTGCAATTGCGATAAAAATTTTCTTCATGTGATTAAGTATTTTGATCTGTTTTTTTTATTAGACATTAAAACTACCAAATAAAACAATAAAAAGAAAAGTTTTTCAGTAAACCAAGTGCTTTATTCTTGATTTTTTACATCACTAAAATAAGCATCCAATAGTTTGTGTGCCGCAACAAAAGAGCTCATCTCATCATTCAAAACCTTCTTTTCAAAATCAGGAATCTGCCCTTTTATTAATTCCAAATGATAAAACCTATCACGTAATTGCTCATTAATAGTTTCATACATCCAATATTTAGCCTGTTCACTTCTTCGCTGATCAAAGTATCCATTTTGCTGCGTATGACTGCAATACTCCATAATATTATCCCAAATCTCATCAATGCCGGTTTTCTCTATAGAAGAACAGGTAAGTACTTTAGGAATCCACCCCGAAGGTGATTGAGGAAATAAATGCAGGGCATTTTCGAATTGAACTCTTGCCAATTGAGCTTTGTGAATATTATTCCCATCGGCCTTATTAATGCTGATCGCATCGGCCATCTCCATAATTCCCCGCTTAATTCCCTGCAATTCATCTCCGGCACCGGCAATTTTAATCAGTAAAAAGAAATCTACCATAGAATGTACAGCTGTTTCCGACTGTCCTACACCAACTGTTTCGATCAAAATTGTATCGAAACCAGCGGCTTCGCAAAGAATTAAGCTTTCGCGGGTTTTACGTGCTACTCCACCTAAAGATCCGGCCGAAGGTGAAGGCCGGATATAAGCTTTGGGATCAACTGCCAACTCCTCCATCCGCGTTTTATCTCCCAAAATGCTCCCCTTGCTCCTTTCACTACTTGGGTCAATTGCCAATACTGCCAATTTATGCCCATGTCCGGTTACATGTTTTCCAAATGCTTCAATAAAGGTACTTTTCCCCGCTCCAGGAACTCCTGTTACTCCAATCCTGACAGACTTTCCAGAATAAGGCAAACACCTTTCAATAATTTCCTGAGCTACGGACTGATGCTCATGTTTTGAACTTTCGATAAGAGTTATTGCCTGACTTAACATCCCAATATTCCCATCTAAAATACCCTGCACATAATCCTCAACAGAATGTTTTTTACGCTTATTCTTTATAAGTCTATCCGCAATCCTTGGATTAATAGATGGTGGTTTACTTATCCCTTTATTTACTTTGAGCGCCTTGTAATCAGGTGCATTTTCGATATGATCTCTTTTATTTTTATCTGTCATGACAAGAAATTTCCTTTCGTTTCTGTTTGCGAAGTTATAAATTTACAAAGTAATGATTTAGTAAACATCATGAAAAGTGTATATGTTTGTCAGCAACAAAAAAGGCTTTTCCTGATGGAAAAGCCTTTCATATGATTATAATTTCATATGATTATAATTTCATATGATTATAATTTGTTTTTATTTGCTATTTGGTCACGAAAGCTCGGGATTACCATTCCTGAATCATCCCCCTGAGTGTCAAAACACCTTGGCATGAACGTTTCACAACTTAATTTTAGAATCTCAATTAATTCGTTTTAGGCATCACCACATTTCCCGAAATACGAAGTTTTACTTCCGAATCAACAGGGTCATTTGTAATCACAGTGATCATTTTATTTTGACGGCCTCTTTTTCCTCTGGAATTAAATACCACTTTAATTTCCGATGCTTCACCTGCTTTAACAATCTTAGTGCTCGGAGCAATAGCTGTACATCCACATGAAGCTTTGGTTTTTCTGATAATCAAATCAGATTTACCCATATTCTTCATTGTGAAAGAATATTCTGCTTTTTCACCTTGAGTTAATTCTCCAAAATCAAATACATCCTTTACAAATTCAACTTTTGGAGAATTAGCCAATTCCGATTTCGATAAACTTGAAAAATCCTCAACCAAATTAGCACTAACAGTTAGCCGGTTACCCGATTTATATTCCTGATTGATTAAAACATCCAGGTAATCAATCACAAATCCCCAGTCATTTTTCTTGCTGGCATCGTAAGTCGCAATAATCTGACCCTTTTGTTTTGGCTGCAATGTTTCAGGAACCATCTTCAAAGATAAGTGAGCAGGCACTCTTTTAAATCCAATACTTATTGGTTTGTCACTATCATTATAAACTTCCATTGAAGCATCTTTTACCTCTGTATTTTTCACTTTAGTAAAAGAAAGATGATTGTTCTGCAATCGCAGGCCATCCATTTCTCTTGGATACAAATCAGCCACAGTTTTTTCTCTGGCAATTACATTACCACTAATTCTTAATATAGTAATTGCTGGATTCGTGTTTGCAGTTATCGTTATCGACTTATTGAACGGCCCCGGACGATTCTTAGGGTCAAAAGTTGCTTTCACAAATCCTTTCTGCCCTGGCGCAACTGGTTCCTTACTCCATTCCGGAGATGTGCATCCGCAGGAGGACCGTACCTGGTTAATAATAACCGGCTGATTTCCGGTATTAATAAATTCAAACGAGTAAGATGTTAATCCATCTTCTTCCTTAAAAGTCTTGAAATCGTACTCCTTTGTGTCAAATTTCATTACTGGTGCAGCATCCTGAGCAGACACAGACAATGTGCTTCCTAGAATAGCAACAACCAACAAATAAAATACTTTTCTACTCATAACAATTAATTATTTTAATTTACAATGATCTTGTATATTACGGCAAACAATTTAAAGAGTTCATAAAATCCTTGAAAATTTAGCCAAACAAACAAAATTAATTATTTTTCACTAAAAGAAAACCTAAATATCGTTAAATAGTTGTTAAGTCAAATCAAAAGGCAACCATAACATATTTTCTATTTGTTTTTCAAGATTATGGATACTAAAATATTAGTGAGTTTCTTCAGTATCCAAAAACAAAAACCGAACCAAGTTTATCTGTTCAAAATTATTTTCTTTCAAAATTGCTTACCTTTCTATCTGTTGTAACTATTTAGTAGATTTGTGTTTGATTGAAGTGAAATTTCAAATGCCTGAAATATTACCGACACTAATCAACCAAACAAGAAATTGATTTGCAGTAAATTAACCAGAAACCACAAATGACAAAACTAAAAACCAAAATATTAGCATTCTCAGAACAGATTAATGATGAAATAAAAGAAATAAGAGCTCATCTGCACGCTCATCCTGAACTTTCTTTCGAAGAATTTGAAACATCTAAATTTATTCAAAATTATTTGAGTGAGTTAGGAGTTCCCTATAAATGTGGCTTTGTCAAAACCGGGATTGTTGGGAAAATTGAAGGAAAAAACCCTGCAAAGAAGGTTATTGCACTTCGTTCTGATATGGATGCCTTGCCCATTAACGAAAATCCGAATAACAAATACTGCTCTCATAACAAAGGTGTTATGCATGCCTGCGGACACGACATGCACATGGCCAGTCTGCTTGGAACAGCCAAAATTCTATTGGAATTCCGAGATGAATGGAAAGGTACGATTTTACTTATTTTTCAGCCTGGAGAAGAATTATTACCTGGTGGTGCCAAATTAATGATGGAAGAAGGAGCTTTACAACCTGAACCGGAATGGATACTTGGTCAGCATGTTTTACCGGATATGCCTGCTGGAACTATAGGATTTAGATCTGGTATGTATATGGCATCCGGTGATGAAATATATCTTACCGTTAAAGGCAAAGGCGGACATGCTGCTATGCCTCACAAATGCACAGATACAATTCTTATAGCCTCACATATAATTATAGCACTGCAGCAAATCGTCAGCCGCCATTGCGATGCAAGAATCCCAACCGTACTTTCTTTCGGAAAAATGATTGCTGACGGAGCGACCAATATCATTCCGAATGAAGTAAAAATAGAAGGAACCTTTCGTACCATGAATGAAGAATGGAGAGCTAAGGCCAAACAATTAATTACTGACATAGCTCAATCAACAGCCAAAGGAATGGGTGCGGTATGTGAAGTAGACATTCGTCATGGCTATCCGTTTTTAGTCAATCACGAAGACTTCACTCATGAAGCTAAAATAAATGCGATTGAATTACTGGGCGAAGAAAAAGTTGTAAATATGGATATTAGAATGACCACCGAAGATTTTGGCTTCTATTCACAGAAATATCCTGTTACTTTTTATCGTTTTGGGGTCCAATCGGAAAAAAACGGCTCTTTGCACACTTCAACTTTCGAAGCAAACGATGATTCATTACGAACATCAATGAGTACAATGGCGTGGTTAGCGATTTCATATTTAAACAAATAGTTCTCGTAATTAGCTAAAATCAACCAAATAAAAAAACAAACATCTTTAATTCTGCACAATAGAGAGTGCAAATTATTTACCTAAGCTTATTCTTCATTATTTAATCTGTTTCAAAATAATATAATTCTCGGCGAAATTGTTTCTCCATTAAAAATATGATATTACATTTGTGATAGTATTAACACTAAAAATTTAAAGAAAATGGCTTACGTAATTAACGACGACTGTATTTCTTGCGGTTCTTGCGAAGGAGAATGTCCTGTTGAAGCAATTTCTATGGGTGATGAACATTATGTAATCGACGCTGATCTTTGTACTGATTGTGGTACTTGCGTTGACGCTTGTCCTGTGGAAGCTATTCACGCAGAATAATCGTAATTTAGCGATATTAAAAAGCCAGTGAGATAATCACTGGCTTTTTTATTGAAATACTATTTCATCCATTTTAATATCATGCTCATCAATTGGTACATGATCCAAAATCTGGAAATCGAAACAAATACCAACCTTAAAAGAACTTAACGACTGTAACAACCTGTCGTAATAGGCTTTTCCTCTACCCATCCTATTCTTTTCCCGATCAAAAGCAATTCCAGGAATCAAAATCAGATCAATTTCGTCCTCATTCATAAATACAGATCCCTCAGGCTCTGGAATACCATAATGTTCGCCTTCTATCAGCTGATCCGCTCCTTCAAAAAGTTTCAAATCCAAAGTTTCTCCTTTAACACTAGGTAAAATCACTCTTTTCTCGTTGGCCCATTTGCAAACAAAATCGTGAGTATAAACCTCATCCTTCATCGACCAGTAAAGCATTACTGTTTTGGCTTGGATAAATTCCGGAAGTTGTTCCAAACGTTT
Source organism: Labilibaculum manganireducens (assembly GCF_002843385.1). Taxonomy (GTDB): domain Bacteria; phylum Bacteroidota; class Bacteroidia; order Bacteroidales; family Marinifilaceae; genus Labilibaculum; species Labilibaculum manganireducens. Next base: position 18,965 of record NZ_MVDE01000042.1, on the reverse strand, counting down.
CAAAATAGGTAAGCTCAACTCTATTTTCTGCTCAAAAGAATAATTTTGCTTTACAGCTCTTATCTCCTTTCGGATTCTTGCTTTTTCCTCTTCAATATTTCGCTTTAATACACTCATTTCTGGCTCTTATTCATAAATATCAGTTCTTCTATCCTTAAAAACATCATTGTTCTTCGTAATCATTTTATCTCTGGCCAATTCAGGATCAATATCTACAAACAAAATCTGCTCTAGCTTATCAGCTTTAGCAATAACTTCTCCTTTTGGATTCACAATAACAGACTGACCTGTGAAAGAAAGTTCTTTTTCCGTTCCAATTCGATTTGCTGTGGCAATAAAAATTCTGTTCACCAATGCATAGGAAGGAATTACCGATTGTGCATATGGCAATACCAAATTTGAAGGATGAAGAATTAAATCGACTCCTTGCAAAGCTAATTTACGCCAAACTTCAGGAAACATCCAATCGAAACAAACCAGGATTCCTATTTTAACATCATCAACAATAAAAACAGGAAGGCCTAAATTTCCTTTCTCGAAAATATTTTTTTCATTCATGAATAAATGAAGTTTCCGATAGGTTCCAACAAGCCCTGTTGCATTCATCAAAACAGCAGAATTGTACAATTGATCACCATCCTTCTCTGAAAATCCAGTGGCAACGGTAAAATTATACTGCAAGCACGATTCTTGAATAAAATCAAGAAAAACACTATCTTTTACGGTTTCCGACAGTTCAAAAGCTTCTTCTTTCGAATCGAAATTATAGCCGGAATTGGCCAATTCCGGAAGAACGACTAAATCGGCTTCTTTTGCTCTGAAAAACAATACCTTTAAAGATTCTATCGTTGATTGTAAATCACCAAAGACAGGTGCAAATTGAATCAAAGCAATTTTCATATGAATATAATTTTAAGTTTTTGTCATATAGAACTTACCATGATAATCATCTCCCTGTGTGTCAAAATATCCTTGTTATGGACGTTTCATTTTTGATCATTTTAAGGCTGATAAGCAGATTCCCGCAACATTGCAGCATAATCATTTTCAGTCATTAACTGATTTATAGTTACCTCGGGATGTTTTACCATGTATTCTTTTACAATTTGCCATCCAATCCAAATACCGGTTCTGGAAGGCGATTCCTGCGGCATTCCCGGAGTAAACGGCCCATCGTTTATATACTTAATAACCGTACGGTATTCGCTTGTAAACAAATGTTTTTGCTCAATAATATATCCCCACATCAACTCATCATTCTCCTCACACCACTCCAATTCTTTTTGCGAATACTTCATCACATCGGCCTCGCTCTTTTCGGGCATCATGGCTTGTAAAAAGTATCTTATTTTTCCCTGATAAATCATATTGCTGATTAAATCATCCTTTAACGGAGTAAAAGGAAATTCAGTTAAGGCGTAAGCAAGCACAACATCCTGAACAATTCTTTCAGGAATCATATTTTCTCTGGCATACATTGGCGTTCCCAAATAGGAATAAAATGCACAATCTTTTCCCAAATACTTATCCAAGCTTATTCCAATCAAATTTTGAGCAACAACAATCGACTGATTAAATCCTGAAATTTGAGAATAACAATTTGGGATCGGCTTTTCCGGAAAATAGTACTTTAAATATTTAAAAGCATTTGTCAACTCCTTTTCTTCTTTATCCAGAGTCGGAAACTTTTTAGCAACGCTGTCAGCAACCTGGTTCATTGTTGAATCAGTTAAAAACTTGTTCAAATAAACCATATAATCAGAATCATCTGAATCTCCCAGACCAATCACTTTATTACTATACAATTGCAATACATCAGGATACTGCTGTCTTAACTGATTTAAATCTGATTCTTGTTTTACCGCGAAAAGCTCTTGCTCAAATCTTTGAATTTTCACTTCCAAATCAATATTTGAAACATCAGGACTTTTAGTGTCCGAATTACATGAATAAAGAAAACCCAGCAACAAGATTAAAATACTCGCACTTGTATTTTTGTAGTGATTTAACTGCATTCTTATGATTTAATTGTAGGTATTTGTTTTTGTGTTTCTCAAAAATATTAAAAATAAGTTAAGCCCGGTTCAAAAATTGGTTTTTCCTTACAATGCCTTAATAAATACAAGGATTAATTAATTTTGTCACGGTTTTGTTTTTGCTGATAGAAGGAATACCTATTCCATATTTTTATCACTAAATTTGCTAAGCTGAAAACAAGTACAGCTTTAAAGTATTCAATTATTAAAATGAGACAGCAGATTAAATGATCTTTCTTCTCATCCTGAAAGATTTCGGGACTCATATCTTTTAAGTATGAAAATAGCATTAGCCCAATTAAACTATCATATTGGTAATTTCGAGAGCAACACTGAAAAAATTATTTCAGCAATCAATAAGTCGCGCAAAAGCGGCGTAGATTTGGTTCTGTTTTCAGAGTTAGCCATTTGTGGATATCCGCCAAAAGATTTACTGGAACGTAAGGAATTTGTTGAGAAATCTAAATCAGCACTTCAAAAAGTAGCGGAGCATTGCATTGATATTGCTGCCGTAATTGGAGGACCATCGGTAAATCCTCATCCGAAAGGGAAAAATTTATACAATTCTGCATATTTCATTTCCAACGGGAAAATTGAGAGCATTCACAATAAAACTCTGTTGCCTAATTACGATATTTTCGACGAATACAGGTACTTTGAGCCCAATACAGAATTCTCTTTGGTTGAATTGAAAGGAAAAAAAATTGCAATCACTATTTGTGAAGATTTATGGGAAACCCAACCTGTAGACAACAACTTTGCAAAATCAGCATTGTACACAATTTCACCGATGGAAGAGCTAAGCAAACTCAATCCTGATTTTGTGGTAAACATTGCAGCATCGCCATTTTCCTATAATCAGCAAAATTTACGAACCAATATTTTGAAGGCAACTTCGGAAAGATATCAACTTCCAATATTCTACGTCAATCAGATTGGTGCACACACCGAATTAATTTTTGACGGTGACTCTCTGGTTATGAATTCGAAGGGAGAAGTAGCCAAACGATTAAATTATTTCGAGGAAGACTATCAAATAGTTGATCTTGAAGCGATTGAAAATAAAAAAGCAGAAGCCAGAAATGTAAATTACATAGAAAAAATTCATGATGCCTTGGTTTTAGGCCTGAAAGATTATTTCGGGAAAATGGGATTCACCAAAACGACACTGGGACTTTCAGGCGGAATTGATTCGGCCGTAACAGTGGTTTTGGCAGAACGAGCTCTTGGCAAAGAAAATGTACGGGTTCTGTTGATGCCTTCCGAATTCTCTTCGGATCATTCCATAAAAGACGCAGTAGACTTGGCTGAAAACTTAGGCATTCAATACGATATTGTCCCAATTCAGAATATTTTTCAGGAATTTCAGAAATCCTTAGATCCGATATTCGGCGATCTCCCTTTTAATGTTGCTGAAGAAAATATACAGGCCCGCGTAAGAGGAACACTGGTTATGGGCTTATCGAATAAATTTGGACACATCCTTCTAAATACATCAAATAAGAGTGAATCGGCAGTTGGATACGGAACTTTGTATGGAGATATGAACGGAGGCTTGTCCGTATTGGGAGATGTATACAAAACCGATGTTTTTAAATTGGCCTGGTTCATCAATAAAGATAAAGAGGTAATTCCTGAAAACTCAATTGTAAAACCACCATCAGCCGAATTACGTCCCGATCAAAAAGATTCGGATTCTTTACCAGATTACGATGTGTTAGACGGCATTTTATTTCGATATATAGAAAAAAATATGTCTTCGGAAGAAATTATTCAAGATGGTTTCGAAAGAGTAACGGTTCAAAAAGCGCTCAGGTTAGTCAATATGAATGAATACAAAAGATTCCAGACTCCGCCTATTTTACGCGTTTCATCGAAGGCTTTCGGCTTTGGCCGAAAAATCCCCTTAGTAGCAAAACACTAATTAATGGGTATAAACACCTACTTAACAGCATGTTGTCGAACATCACTTAAATAATGAATTATTTCTGTATTCATTTTCACATTTCATTTCATTTATATACTTTTGAAGTGTTTTAAAACATACAACGTATTTTAAATCCATATTCCACCTTGTATATGATTGAGAATGATAGAAAATCCAGAGAGATTATTTGTGGGGAAGTAATTAATAATTCGAGTTCAGTATTTAATGTTCTTACTCCTTCTGAAAAAGAAGAGTTAATGGCGAACATGACCTGTTCTTTTTTTAAGAAAGGTGAATACATTTACAAAGAGGGTGAAAGACCAATTGGGCTTATTTGTTTATCTGAAGGAAAAGTAAAGATATTTAAGGAAGGCGTAGGCGGTCGCGAGCAAATTGTTCGAATGGCAAAACCTATTGGTTTTATTGGATACCGTGCACTTTTTGCCGAAGAAAACAACATTGCTTCGGCTGTTGCAATTGAAGATTCTATAACCTGTACAGTTAGCTACGAATTGATGCTGAAATTCATTAAAACCAATTCGGACCTTTCTTTGTGCATTATACGTTCGCTTTCTACCGAATTAGGATTTTCAAACAACAGAACAATCACCCTTACTCAGAAACACATTCGAGGAAGATTGGCTGAATCGCTGCTTTTTCTTCGTGATACATATGGTTTTGAAGATGATGAAGCAACCATAAAGGTTTATCTTTCGAGAGAAGATATAGCGAACTTATCAAACATGACAACATCAAATGCAATTCGTACCCTTTCCACTTTTGCAAGCGAAGGAATCATTTCAATTGATGGCCGGAAAATTAAGATTTTAGATAAGGTAAGATTAGACCGAGTGAGTAAACTAGGATAAGAGCTACTTCTTAAAATATAGCAAGCTATCTCGTTAGGGATGGCTTTTATTTTGCAGTAGTAATGAGCAGATGCAACTAAAGCTGAACAAATATTCGAACCCTGTGTGTTAGGGATTGTAACGGATACCCCACAGCGAAGAATGAGCGAGGAGTAGGAGTGAAAAGCCTGCCACGAGGAACGAGGGGAACACCCAAAATATTTTTATTCCTGAAAATAGATGCGTTTTACCCGACGCGAAATGGTGGTGAGAATTTCGTAGGGAATGGTTTCCAATTGTTCGGCCAATTTACTTACCGAATAATCGTCGCCAAAAATCAGAACGGAATCTCCTTCTTTAGCATCGGTATTGGTCAAATCAATCATACTCATATCCATGCAAATATTGCCAACAACAGGCACCAATTGCCCGTTCACCATCACTTTTCCATGGCCGTTGCTCAGTTTACGGTTGAAACCATCGGCATAACCTATTGGAATAACTCCAATGCGTGTATCGGTCTGTAATTGCCCTTTTCGTCCGTAACCTACGGTATTCTCTTTCGACACTTCTTTTATCTGCGAAATTGTAGTTTTCAGGCTGCTCACATTCATCAGTTTTTCCTGGTGCGTGGCACTGATTCCATAAAGACCAATTCCCAAACGAACCATATTGAATTGTGCTTGCGGAAAACGTTCGATACCGGCTGAATTTAAAATATGCCGATCGATAGGATACGAAAACTGCGACAATATTTGATCGCTCCATTGGGTAAACGAATTAATTTGCCGAGCTGTAAAATCATCGTGTTGCTGCTCATCTGCACCTGCCAAATGGGAAAATACAGAACTGATAAAGAAATGATCATTGCTCACAATCAGTGACAACAAAGTGTCAATATCGTGATGAACAAAACCCAAACGATTCATTCCTGTATCCAGTTTTATGTGAATAGGATAGTTTCTTACTCCATTTCGTTTTAATGCTTTTTCGAATTCAAGACAAATAGTCTGATTGTATATTTCTGGCTCAAGGCGATACTCAATCATGGTATCGAAACTATGAGGCTCCGGATTCATCACTATAATTGGGATCGTGATTCCTGCGTTTCTTAGTTCGACACCTTCGTCGGCTATGGCAACGGCTAAATAATCAACCCGGTGATATTGCAGTAAATTAGCAATTTCGGTTGATCCGCTTCCGTAAGAAAAAGCTTTTACCATTACTACCAGTTTGGTACTTGGTTTTAATAAAGAACGAAAGTAGTTCAGGTTGTGAACCATGGCATTTAAGTTCACTTCCAAAACCGTTTGGTGTGCTTTGTATTGAAGCGCATTTGAAATTCTCTCGAAATGAAAATTTCTTGCTCCTTTTATTAGAATAATTTCGTCCTTAAACTGATTTCGATTCAAATCTGCCAGAAACACATCGGTTGAGCGATAAAAAGAAGCATTGCAGGTAAATAGTTTCGATTGCGACGAAATGCCTTCCCCAATACCAATCAGACGATTTATTTTCTTCTGTTCGAGCAATTTGGATATCGCCTTGTAAAGCTGATGATTTGTATAACCCGATTGAAAAATATCTGATAAAATAAGGGTTTTGCTCTTATCTTTTTGCTGCTGATTCATTAAATCCAAGGCAATTCCCAGCGAACCCAAATCTGAATTGTAATAATCATTAATAAGGGTGCAATCACCTATTCCCTCTTTTATTTCCAATCGCATGGCAATTGGTTCTAATTTCAGGAATCGTTCTTTTATGGTTTCATCATCAACATTCAGGTTCAGCAAACAAAGCCAGCAGGTAATTGCATTATCAATTGAAGCTTTATCGCTAAAAGGCAAATTTATTTCTTTTGTTTCCTTCTTATATTTGGTTTTAATGAATGTCCGGTTCCCTTTTATTTCTTCCGAAACAACCATCAGATTGGTGGCCTGATTTCTTGACCAGGAAATCAATTCTTTATTCTGTCCATACCGGGACTTTAATGATTCATCTACAAGTTTATTATCGGTACAATACACAATCGAATCGCAGGAAGAGAATAATTTTATCTTCTCTTCTAATTTCTGAACTTCATCCTTAAAATTCTCGCGATGTGCATCCCCCAAATGAGTAAAAATCCCATAGGTAGGTTGAATAATTTTTGAGAGTTGATCCATTTCTCCCGGTTGAGAAATACCAGCCTCAAAAATAGCCAGATTGGCCTCACTGTTCATGTTCCAGACAGAAAGCGGAACTCCCACCTGAGAATTATAGCTTTTGGGACTGCGAACAATAGAATACGATTCATTCAGCAACTGATACAGCCACTCTTTTACAATAGTTTTTCCATTGCTGCCGGTAATTCCCATTACAGGAAAAGAGAAATTCTTTCGGTGATTTTCGGCCAAATTCTGCAAAGCACAAAGCGTATCGGGAACCAAAATAAAGCCGGCCTCAGGATACTGTTTTAAATCTGTACATTCAGAATTACTAACAACAAATGCACGAACCCCTTTTTGATACAAATCTTTGATGTATAAATGACCATCGTGCCGCGCACCAACTAAAGCAAAAAATAAAATTTCCTCGGGAAGTTGTAATGACCTGCTGTCTATCGATAGGGTTTTAACAATGAGATTTTCTTTCCCATAACAAACACCTCCTGTTATAGAAGCTACTGATTCAATAGTATATGATTGTGCAACAGTCATAATACATCCGCTTATTTTGTTGAAGATGTTCTGTAAATTTTCTGGTAACAATTTCGGCAAAGCGGTTCATATTCACTCTTTTCGCCTAACAACACTAATTTATCAGCCTCAGCCAAACGATGCGAGTAATTGGCTAAATTTCCACAACGCATGCAAACTGCATGAACTTTGGTAACATATTCTGCAGTAGCCATAATACTCGGAATCGGACCAAAAGGATTGCCCTTAAAGTCCATATCCAGGCCGGCAACAATCACTCGAATACCCTGATTGGCTAATTCGTTACAAACGTCAGACAGGCCGGCATCAAAAAACTGAGCTTCATCAATACCTACCACATCAACGTTACTGGCAAGCAACAATATATTTGCTGATGTTTCAACAGGAGTTGAGCGAATGGAGTTGGAATCATGCGAAACCACTTCATCCTCTGAATATCTCACATCGATATGAGGTTTAAATATTTCAACATTCTGACGGGCAATTTTTGCCCGGTTCAACCGACGGATCAATTCTTCGGTTTTACCCGAAAACATAGAACCAACTATTACTTCGATCCAACCATTACTGCCAGCTCTGTTAATATCATTCTCAAGAAACATGTGATAAACTTTAGGTTATTTTACATAGATAGACAAAAATAGGAAAACACTTTCATACTTGCATTACTGAGCTAATAAACTTTTAAACAATACCTCCCTAAAAAATATTTTGTTTGAACCGAAAAAACCACTCAACCAATCAATACAAAAAAAATTAGCTTTACTTTTGTAAATTAGTACATAGAATTCTGTTGCATATTAAAATTCTGGTCATGGATAATAAACTAGTCATTCAACTGCTTAAAAGTAAAACCGAAGAAATTCAAAACTTACTGGAACATTTCACCAATAAGCCTGCGGATTTAAATGATGGTATTGAGTTACTTGATTCCAGAATACTGGGTTTAAGTCAGGATTTTAAAATCCTGAAAAAGAATTGTGAATTAAAACCGGCCGGGACCGTTTCAACGGATATTCCTGAAGAAATTATATCTGCTTCACCTGAACCAATCAAAAAAGAAATTGATTTTTCTAATACAAATTCTGAAAAACAACAGGTAATTGACAATATCAGTACTGAAAAACCTGAAACTGAAAAAAAAGAGCAAATAGAATCAGAAATTGTAATCCAAAAAGTTCAATCGGAACCTATTCAACTGATAGGCGAGAAACTTCCATCTCAGAAACTGAAAGATATTCAGTCGGCTATTGGAATTAATGATCGCTTTTTGTTTGCCCGTGAGCTTTTCGAAAACAATATAGATGAATACAATACAGCCATTTCCTTCATAAATAAAGCAGGTACTTTTGAATCTGTTATGAATTGGATAAAAGCTGAAAAAGAGTGGGATCTGGAGGATCCTACCGTAACCCAATTCATCGAAATCACCAAAAGAAAATTTTAAACATGTCGAAACTATACCTTGTTCCAACTCCAATTGGAAATTTAGAAGATATTACTTTAAGAGCCTTACGAATATTAAAAGAAGTAGATTTAATTCTTGCTGAAGACACAAGAACATCTGGGTTTTTATTAAAACATTTCGAAATTTCAAAACCCTTACACTCACATCACAAATTTAACGAACACAAAACAGCCGAAAACATCGTTAACCGAATTAAAGCCGGTGAAACCATTGCCTTAATATCTGATGCCGGAACACCGGCTATTTCAGATCCCGGGTTCTTTTTGGTGAAACATTGTCTTGATAATGGAATTGATGTTGAATGTTTACCCGGAGCAACAGCATTTATCCCTGCTATAGTGAATTCCGGTTTGCCAAATGAAAAATTTTGTTTCGAAGGATTTTTACCGCAAAAAAAAGGGCGTCAGTCTAAATTAGACGAACTGGCTGAAGAATCAAGAACAATGATTTTTTATGAATCTCCACACCGCTTAGTGAAAAGCTTAGAGCAATTTGCTGAAGTAATGGGAGAAGATAGAAAAGCATCTGTATCCCGTGAGTTAACGAAACTATACGAAGAAAATGTACGTGGCACTCTCGCTGAACTAATCGCTCATTTCAGTTCTAAAACTGTAAAAGGTGAAATTGTAATTGTTGTTGGCGGTAAGCTTGTTGAGAAAAAGAAGAAAGAATACGTAAAAAAAGACAGAATGTAATTACGAATCCCTTTCTTCAGATACACATAAGACACAGATTAAATATTAACATTAATATACTCTTAACGTCTAACTCATAATTACTAATTCGTAATTAATTTAGTCTTCATGTGAAAATTTAGGACAAGAGATTGCCTTATCACCCAATTTTTTAACTTTCTGACGACGCTTCAACTTTCGGATTTCCCTGGGATTGGAATAGTTGTAATTGTAAGTCAGAGAAATCTCCAAACCACCTCTGTTAGAAGATGCGGCCTGTAAATCAGAGACATTAATATCGTAGCTAATCATAAATTTCATGCGGTTTTTCTCATATCCGAATGCAGGAATAATATCCTGAGTAAAACGATACCACAATCCGTAATGAAGAATGGTGCCTTTTTCTCCATACAGCATCATAAAATTGGTTCCGGCAATCCACTCGTTTGAACCACTCTCGGTAGTATGCATAATTTCGGGCTTGACATATAATCTCGAAGATAATCTGGACTCTACTCCTCCATGCCATGCAAATCGTCTTTTAAGGTTATTGGTAATTGCGTAAAAGGATTCATTGGGTTGATTTATATGACTAATTGCCATCCCCATAAAATATTTTGATTTCCCTTTAAAAAAGGTAACCATAGTCCCAGCAGAAAAGTCAGTGTAAAATAAAGATTGAGTTCCTAAAGGTTCGCCTGTTTGATAATTTGGATCGAAAAGTGTACCATCCCATTGATCATCAAAAACCAATTTGTTATAATCAACTGATTTATTAACTAATTCCAAACCAACTCCCATATGTAAGAACAATGTATTCCCTGCATTCAGACTTTTATTTAATGATCCTGAAAACATGACCTGAGTGGTCTTTAAACTACCTTCTCCCGCTTTATCATTGAAAATCATACCCCCAACACCAAGCCATGAAGAACTTAATAGTTGAGTCGATAATTTACCATCAACAAAAACCGCTTGAGAAACAAAAGGCGTTGTTACACTATTCCACTGGTTACGATAATTCATCCCGCCCCGAAGGTTATAATCAGAATTTCCCGTAAGAGCTGGATTTAACAATAATGGGATAGAATAGAATTGAGAAGAGTGCACACGCTGAGCGGAGACTTGACAGACCCCGAATAACGATATTAGTATAAAAACAATTAAACTCTTCCTCATATCCAATTTTACGGGTCTTTCAGCCGATTAGCAAAGTTTTCAACCAGCAAAACGAAATACCCCAAGCAAAAATATAAAAATGGGTAATAATAGCCTATTACCCACTGCGAAATATTTTATTTTACATTTATTTTTTTGCGACAAATTATTTGGCATAAATATAATTAATATGATGAAATTTAACAGTAATAATCCATTTTATTCATCAACTATATTAGTACAGTAGTGTAACATTTCCGCGCTTTTGTACAGAACTACCATCAAGGAAGGTTACTTGCAGGAAGAAAACATAAACATCCATATCTTGTTTTACTCCACGATAGGTACCATCCCATCCTACATCTTGTCTGTTCGATTGAAAGATTTTATGTCCCAATCGGTTATAAATAATCAAATTCATTGAACCAATATTGTTACCCCGAACAAACAGAACATCGTTTTTACCATCTCCATTTGGAGAGAATCCGCTGGCTAATCCAACAAATTGATCACCTTCCGGATAAACTACATTTATCGTATCCCTTCCCATACAACTCTGTTGATTGGTTACTTCAACCCAATATTCTCCGGCCTGACTCACATTTATAGTCTGAGAAATATCATCTGTTGACCAACGGTAGAAGCTACCATTATTTTCAGCATCAAGAGTTACATTTTCTCCGGTTTGAACAATAAGGTCTTCTCCAAGATCCACAATAGGCGAAGGATTAACTGTTAATTCGATACAATCTCCTTCTGTATTACCAAATGGATCCGTTACATCAACACAATATTTACCTGATTGATTGACAAGGATTCCCTTTTCAGTTGACTCTGACGGTATCCATTTATAAATAGGATCAGAAATAAATGTTCTATCAATAATTGGTTCAAGATACACTCTGTCACCCTCACAAATCTGAATATCACCACCTAAATCTACAGAGAATTTATGACCGTCTTTTCGAACAACACTAATATCATCTGTATTATAACATGAGTATTCATCTGTAACCTTCACAGAATATACATTTTCATCACTTACCGATATTGTCTGGGTTGACTCTCCGGAACTCCATTCGTAAACCAAACCTGATCCTGAAACTCCGGCATCCAAAGTCGTGGTTTCACCATCGTATAATGTAATATCTCCACCTAAATCAACAATTGGTAAAGCATGCACAATTACTTCAATTTCATCGGTTTTTTCATTGCCAGCACCGTCTCTTACCGTTACCGAGTAAATACCGGACTCACTCACAGTAAGTGTGGAGGTTCCTGCTCCATTTGACCATAGGTAAGTATAGTTTTGAGAAATGCTTGGATTTGGATTTAAAATCACCTCTTCACCATCACAAATGTTTTTGTCGCCACCTAAATTTATAGCAAATACATCGCTTTTACTGCTTATAATGATTTCATCAGTTCCTACACATCCATTTACATTAGTTACATCCACGCTATAAGTATTACTACTATTAACGCTTATTGTTTGACTCGTTTCACCTGTCGACCAGAAATAGGTTAATCCCGGATTTCCTGCATCCAACACCTTTGTTTCACCATCAGCCAATTCGTAATCCGCTCCCAAATCAACAAGCGGAGCTGTTAACACATTAACACTTACTGCTGCCGATGATGATTTACCTGTTCCGGAATCAGTTGCTGTAACAGAATATGTTCCCGCCTCAGTTACGGATAATGAAGAACCTGTTGATCCATCTGACCATAGGTAAGTATAAGTTCCATCAAAGTCGATGGTCGGAGTTAATGTTGCACTCTCTCCTTCACAAATTTGAATATCTCCACCCAAACTAACTACGAAAGATTCAACAACACTAATAGCTGCATAAATTGTATCTCCGGCACAATCAAAAGCTGTGCGCTCCAACAATTTTATCTGATAATCTCCAGGCGTATTTCCCCATTGAACATCAAAACTTAATTCACTATGGAACTTATCGCTTAGCTTCTTCGTCTTTTCATTTAGGACTGTTGCTCCATCTGGAACAAAAAGCTCATAATTTTCATTCTTCTCGATGGTTGCAGTATAAGACTGAATTGTTCCTGCCTGAATTACCGGAGCATAATCCCCGAATATAGTATTTGGCAAGGCCATTACATCAACCTCTAAAGTTTGATTGGCAAGATCTTCAGTTACAGGAATTCCTGATACTGTTTTAGCTTCAACCAACAAAATCTCAGCTCTATGTGTTTTACCGGTAGTATTCGGAATTTCAAGCTCAAACTCAAAAGTATTTACGTACAGCTCGTCTGCTCCAACAGGCATTACTGCAGGTGCACGATCCACTGAAATTTTAAATGTCCATGGCTTAGGACCCGAATAATTAACTGTAATATTCACTTTACCATTTGCATCTCCTCCATTATTTGCAGAACAAACATAGGGTACCTCTAAATCATCAAACTCAGCGGTTGGAGCTGCGCCATCAACCACTACCATCATGGTTAAAGGATCACCAAAACAATGTGTCCCTAAATCCTCCGGATATACTTTCACCTGATAATCACCTTCGTTAGCGAATACATAATCACCTGATTCAAATGTTTTTGATGCAAGATATGCTACTGAACCGCTTGATGTATGTGTTACTGACCAATGATATTCATAACCAGTAACTTCATCCACCTTAAAATTAAGTGTTGTTCCCTTAACCACATACTGCTGTGCCACAACAGCCCATCCTCCCAAAAGGATGGCTATTGCAGTAAGCAGTGTTTTATGTAGTAAGGTTTTCAACATCTAATTTTTATTCTTTTAATTATTTAAATAAAACTCCTAAACTAATCTCTAGTTAAGTGTAATAGTACCTGAAATAACTGGCTTACCATGAACAGTAACACTTCTTGTGTTATCAGCAAGATCAGTATCAACAGCAACAGTTCCATTATCAGCAGTTTTTGCACTAATCAATTGAATGCTTACTGTTTGATCACCGGCAGTTAGATTTTCAAAATCTGAAATTGACAATTGTCCTGTTAAAGGAGTTGCGTCACCTGCAGTACCCATTGTAACCACCTTAGTTTCTTTTGAATTATCAATAGCAGTAATCTCATATGTCAATTCGAACGGAGCTACACCACCGGTGAATACAACATCGAAATCGCTAACTGTTAAAGTACCACCCAATAATGGAGAACAACTTACAACTGCATCATTTGCAGGTAAATTAGCAAACATTACAGAAGCTGCACCAACAACTAAAACCTGAGATGTTCTTGTTTCAGTCAAACAGCCATTTGCATCAGTCCCAAAAACTGTTACATCATATGTTCCCGCAACATCCCAGATCAGTGTCATAGAATTTCCTGTTTGCGCAACCAGATCAGTGCTGGTACCACCTGTTGTAGCCCAAGTATAAGTCACTCCTGCAACAGGATCAACATTATAAGTATGAGATGTGTTAATAGTTACAGTTTGATCCTGTGCACTAACAGTTCCTGCAAATGCAATTAAGCTGATAAATAGCAAGCCAAATATTTTAGTCAGTTTCATAGTAGTTTAATTTAAATTTATGATCGATATTTTTGGTTTCTTATTAATTGTTCTTGTATGAATTTCTTTTCCTGTTACCACATTTAACGTACCCCCATATTTATTGGTTGCACTCTTTATGGTAATAGTATTTATAGTGTCAATATTTTCATCTTCAATAACACCCGCTACATGGAGCATTTTATCTGCAAAATTTACAATTGCAGTTCGATCAGCAGAATCCCCATCTAAACGATAGTTCACTGTAATCGGGTATTGTGATTCAGGTAACACTGTACCTGAATTAAACATTGCTATCATTTCTGCAGCAAACTGTGGATCTAAATCAGCACAATCATCTGATGTCAGATCTTTAAATACAATAGTGGCTTCAGTGCCAAATACCTCAACAGGTATATCTCTTCGAGAAGAACAAAAAGTAGTTCCTGCATTAAACTCTTCCACAATTGCGTAATACTTTCCTTCAATTAAGAAGGTAATGTCAACTTCAGATTTTTCAAATTCTCCCCCAACAAATAAAAAGTCATCATCTCCTCCCAATCCATCATTATCCGCCAATAAAGCGTCTTTTTGATCTGTCCAGTTGCTCACCTTATAAACTTTCCATTCATAAGTATTCCCAACATGATCAGTAATAGTAAGTTTATGCGTACTACCAGGCAATATTACATACGGACTCTGTGCCTTAGCTGAAGCCAAAGCCATCATTGTAAATACAATGACAATCAGAATTCTATGTAGTACACCTTTAAACAAATCTTTCTATTCTTTATGTTTGAATTACCTTCCCGGACCGAAATCCGGGAAGGATTCTATATGTAAGTCAACAAACTTTACAATATTTAGTCAATAGCAATCACACTCGTTTCAGGTGATGCTGTAATAACAAATGAATCAGGTGTATTATTAGCTGCATTAGCTACATCTTCACTTGTATTTCCTGCTCCGGTTGTAATAAACGCACCAGAAGCAACTAAATTCAATGTTATATCATTCGCTGGTGAAATTCCAGGAGTGTTAGCAGTTGTTACAGCTAATATCACTTGCGAAGTTCCCGATGCTACGGCTACGCTTGAACCAGTTACAGTACCACCAGCTGATGAAGTTACAGTTGAAGCGACAGAAGTTGCGAAATCAAATCCCCATGCTCCTGTTGTCCAAGGATTACTCTCATTAGCCATCGAAACTGTAAAGTAACGAGTTGAAGAACCGAAATCATTCGTTATATTATCAATTAGTGCTCCACTGCCATCATTACAATCAGTTAATGCACCGCCAGTAACAACAGCACCTGCATTGTCAGATGCAATAACCGCCAAGTCAATAGTTCCAGTCGAAACAAGAATCTGTAAACGTCTTAAGGTTGTACAGGCTCCAGCAACATTTGCTTCAGTTACTTCCACAAAGAAAGTCCCGGCTTGTAACCATTGAATATTTACAGTATTCGCGTCCACACCTGCTCCTGCAGATGTGAATGAATAATCTGTTCCACTTACAGCAGCAGTTGTACCATCAGCTTGAAAAACAGCCCATGTGTAAGTGTTACCTACGTGATCTGCCAAATGTACTTTACTAGCATCCACATTTACTGTAAATTTATGAATAGAACCAACTCCATGAGTTGCATCTTGTGCATATGTTCCAAATGCAATTAAAGAAATTGCAAGAACCAGAGTTATTTTTAATAATCTTTTCATGATATATTAATTTTATCAGAGTTTACTATTAGTCAGTTATAATACCTGTAGTTGCTGGAACAGCATTTACAGTATAAGTTGCCACATCATTTACTGCATTGCTGTCAGGAGTTCCTAACTCATCTTTACCATTAGAAATAGTAAGAGCAATTGAGATATTTGGATCTTGTCCATTCACACCAGCAGTATTTTTATTGGTATTGTATTCAACAGTAATTGTCTTAGATGCAGTATTCGCAGGAACATTAATTGTACCTGTTAAAGCAGCAACTCCATTTACAAGAACGCCTGTTACGTTATCTGATGTAGCAATATCGCTAATTGCATAATCAAACGACCATGTTTTAGCTATATCTCCACCAGTCATACTAACTGTATATTCTCTTGTAGTTGTTCCAAATACATCATTCGAATTATCGCCATCAGCAGTAACATCTACAACCGGGTTAAATGCAGTAGCACAATCTGTTGCAGAAGTAACTAAAGCAGCTACAACATCAAATGTATTTGCAGTTACAGTTACAGAAATCTGACGAGTTGTTGGACAAGCCGGAGTAACATCTGTTCTTGTTTCAACCACTTGTAAAATGTATGTACCAGCAAGTAACCATTCTACATTAGCAGTTACTCCATCCGTTGCTCCAACAAAGTTATACTCTGTTCCTGGAGTACCCGAAGTTACAGACCAAGCTAAGGTTGTACCTGCAATACTACTTTTTGTGATAGTATATGCATGCGTTGATCCAGCATATGGAGTGGTACCTGTATTTTGTGCCTGAGTATTAGTAATTAATAATACTCCCACGAAAACCATTAAAAGTTTTAAAAGAGATTTCATATCGATTTATTTTAACTTATTAAAATGTAATGTTTCCTGTATTTGGCACACCATAAATAGTTACGTCACCAGTAACATTATTCCCAGCAGTATTATCACTGTTACCAAAACTATCTTTTACATTACTAATAGTAACTGAAAAAGTTTGATCCGCACCTGCAGCTAAATTAGGTACAGTTAAAGTTAGAGTATACGTATTTCCTGATACTGCAACTGCAGTTCCAGACAATTCAGGAGTTAAACCTGTAGTTGCATAATCGAATGTCCAATCCGCAGCACCATTTGTCTTAGTCAAGGTATAGTCTACTGTGGAGTTACCGGTAGAACCAGTCGCACAATCCGATACCGCATCAGCGATCACTACATCAAAGTCAGCATTAACAGTTACTGTTAAGTTTTTTGTGGTAGAACAATCAACTCCTGTATGGCTCTCTGTTTCAGTGAAAGTCATGTTGTACGTACCTGGTTTCATCCATAAAACTGTAATTGAGCCTGAATTCAATGCTCCTGCAGTAATATTCCAATCTGTTCCTGAGGTACCCGATAGGGTCCACAGTAAACCATTACTTCCACTTTCGGGAGTAACAGTATAAGCTTTGGTTTCTCCAACACTTCTTGTATCTGTCTGCGCCGAAGCTGCAAATCCAAGAAAAAGGAAAAAGCATACGCTTAATAGTTTTGTAAAATTTGTTTTCATGTTGACTATATTTAAAATTTAATAAATTATTCCTGATGGTATCGGTTTATGATTAACCGTAACTGTATATGTTTGTGCATTTGAAATATTACCACTAGCATCCAATACTCTAAAATGAATCATTGAGATTCCTTCAGGAAATTCAAACCCGGATGGATCCGATAACGAATTAGCCCCTAAAGCCTTTGTACCGTATGCATTTGCAAATGAAGAATCCGGTAATTGAATTCGATATTGAACAATAAAACTTGTTGCGCAATTATCTGAATATCTAGTTGCTTGTATATCTAAGCCTGTAAATGATTTCACTTGAGGAATTACGCTTTCATCTTCTGCGCAATCGATAATATTTAGATCTGATAAATCAGCTAAAATTGGACTTGTTACATCATTAATTATTACATTCTGATTTACAACAATTGAATTTCCATTTCCATCATCAAAAGTCCATGCTATTACGTGAGTTCCTTGAGTATTGTATGTTAAAGGATCACTTGTTGTTCCTGTCAAAACACCAGCACAATTATCTGTTGTAGTCGGTACTATGGCTGTTGCAGTACATTCTCCAATTACATCTGAAAGTATTGGAATTACAGGATCCGTTGTATCATTAATTACTACATTCTGAGTCTGTGTACTGGTATTTCCTGATCCGTCAGTATAAGTCCAAACTACAGTTTTTGATGCTGTAATCGGGAACGTTTCTGAATGTGTTCCGCTGATTGCTCCGTCACAATTATCGGTTGCTGTTGGTGCTGTTAAACTTGTTACTTCACACTGGGCTGTAACATCTGATAAACTTGCTGCGTCTGCTAATGGATCCGTTGTATCATTAATTAATACATTCTGAGTCTGTGTACTGGTATTTCCTGATCCGTCAGTATAAGTCCAAACTACAGTTTTTGATGCTGTAATCGGGAACGTTTCTGAATGTGTTCCGCTGATTGCTCCGTCACAGTTATCGGTTGCTGTTGGTGCTGTTAAGCTTGTTACTTCACACTGGGCTGTCACATCTGATAAACTTGCTGCGTCTGCTACTGGATCCGTTGTATCATTGATTACTACATTCTGAGTCTGTGTACTGGTATTTCCTGATCCGTCAGTATAAGTCCAAACTACAGTTTTTGATGCTGTAATCGGGAACGTTTCTGAATGTGTTCCGCTGATTGCTCCGTCACAGTTATCGGTTGCTGTTGGTGCTGTTAAGCTTGTTACTTCACACTGGGCTGTCACATCTGATAAACTTGCTGCGTCTGCTACTGGATCCGTTGTATCATTGATTACTACATTCTGAGTCTGTGTACTGGTATTTCCTGATCCGTCAGTATAAGTCCAAACTACAGTTTTTGATGCTGTAATCGGGAACGTTTCTGAATGTGTTCCGCTGATTGCTCCGTCACAATTAT
>NZ_MVDE01000041.1 GCF_002843385.1 Labilibaculum manganireducens | reverse complement strand
GTAGTCTGCCTGCCACAATTTAATTGCAAAGCAGCCTCCTCCCGTTAAAGTATCTAAATATCCTGATTCAAATCAATTCTCGAAGACTGAAAATACATCAGAATCAAATCCCATTTGGTTCTGCATTTAAATAAACAACAAAGGGAATAACTCTTCAGTCATTCCCTTTTTGTAGCGAGAGGCGGGCTTGAACCGCCGACCTCGTGATTATGAATCACGCGCTCTAACCAGCTGAGCTACCTCGCCGTTTTTCTAACGAGGTGCAAATATAAAATCCTTTTTCATTTAAAAAAAATCCACGCCCATTTTTTTCTGAAAAGTTTAGAATTGCAATCTCTAAAATTTATTTCTTAAATTTTGCTTATATTACTAAAATTAAACTGTTGAAAAATAAAGAATACTGAACAATATGAAAATCCGGTAAGTTTTAATCCTGTTTTTTTTTATTCCATATTCTTAAGTATCTTGCGAAAAATTTCAGTAGTAACTTACAATTCACGTTTTTAGTTAGAAAAAATCCAGTATTTTGGGTTATATGAAAAAACTATTGACTTGTATAAATGGTTTTTTACATATTTACATCTAATTATTTTACTAATTCAAAGCCCGTCCAATGCAACAATTTGAACTCGAATATGTGCTCCATGCCTCACCGAAAGTAATTTACGATAGATTAAGCAGTGCCAGTGGATTATCAGAATGGTTTGCTGATGATGTTAATCAAAAAGGAAAAATTTTTACTTTCATTTGGGAAGGCTCCGAACAACAAGCAGAATTAATTCAAAAAAAAGACAATCGTCTGATTCGTTTTCATTGGCTGGACAGCGAAGACGATGAAAGTTTCTTCGAATTCAAAATTGAAATAGATGCTTTAACCAACGATTTATCTCTAATCATTACAGATTATGCTGAAGAAGATGAGATTGATGAAGGGATAGAATTATGGGACTCTCAGATTTCAGAGCTAAAACAAGTTTTAGGTATCTAATTTTTTAACACTCCACATTTACGAAACCTAATTAAAATACCTTATTTTTGTATTCCTCAAGACCAGTCTCATCGTGTTATTGGTCTTGTTTTGTATGGAACAAATCGTGAAGTTTCAACAAACATGATTTACTAATCTGGTTGAAAGATATTTTAGATTCCATTTATCAACCAAAATGGCAAGGAATGAAAAGATTGCATTCATTTATTTTAAAAAGCTTTTTAGGGCCTCTGGCATTTACCTTTTTTATCTGCATGTTTGTTTTACTCATGCAATTTTTATGGCGCTACATAGATGAATTGGTAGGAAAAGGTCTGGACTGGACTGTTATTGCAGAATTTCTATTTTATGTTTCTGCGACTTTAGTGCCAATGGCACTTCCTTTGGCTATTCTCTTAGCCTCCATAATGACCTTCGGCAATATGGGTGAAAATTACGAACTTATAGCGATGAAAGCGGCTGGAATATCCTTACAAAGGATCATGAAACCATTAACCATTCTAATTATCCTGATTAGTTTAGGTGCGTTCTATTTCTCCAACAATATAATGCCTGTTGCTTCCCTTAAAACTACAACCTTACTGCGCGATATTAAAAGACAAAACCCTGAATTAATTCTTAAGGAAGGAATATTCACGAACGACTTACCAAAATTTAGTGTTAAGGTTGGAAAAATAGATAAAAACACAGGAATGATGTATGATCTTTTGATCTATGATCATCGTGAAAATCTAGGAAATACTGATGTAACTGTAGCCGATTCGGGAACTATGGTAACTTCTGCCGACAAGCTAACCATGAATCTTACGCTGTATAGTGGTAATATTTATCAGGAAGTAAAACAAAAACCCCGAAACAGAAACAAAAATCATCCTTCCCGAAGAATAAAATTCAGAGTATTTAAACAAAATATTTCGTTGCCGGGCACAGATCTAAAGAGAACTGATGAAAATGTTTACAAAAACAGTTACAGAATGCTGAATTTGGGACAATTGGTAAATCAGGAAGACTCTCTTGAACTCAACCTAAAAAAGGAAAAAGATAACTTTACTAAAAGTTTGCTTGCCAGACATTATTTTCAAAAAGAACCTAAGAACTTATTAAAGGACTCAATAAAATCCGTCTTGATTACAGAAAAGATACAAGATGCTGATTCCCTGTTCAATAAACTTTCCTTATCAAAAAAGCTTACTACAATTAGTTATGCTTTAAACAAAGGCAGAAAAGCCCGTGAGAATATTTCCAGAAAAGATGGCGAATTTTCCGGCCAAATTAAATGGATTAGAAAATACACCAACGAATGGCATCGTAAATTCACTTTGCCTTTTGCCTGCTTTATCTTTTTCTTTATTGGAGCTCCTCTTGGAGCAATTATCCGTAAAGGAGGATTGGGTATGCCGGTAATTATCTCGATTTTATTTTTTATTGTATACTACATTATTTCGATGACAGCAGAACGTTTTTCAAAAGAATTGGTTCTTGAACCGGTTTGGGGCATGTGGATGTCTTCACTAATCGTTCTGCCTTTAGGAATAATTCTTACTTATAAGGCAACAACCGACTCCGCGGTATTCAATATTGAGAATTATATTGATTTCTTTAAGAAAATTAATCCTCTTAAATTTTTCAAGAAAAAAAATGCATAAACTATCCCTCATTTTAGGATTACTTTTTATTCTTATATCGGGTTCCTGCAACACATCAGAGCCCCCACAGAATAAGGAAGTAGATGAATTCATTAATAAATGGCACAAAGCTGCGGCCGAGGCCGATTTGACATCCTATTTTGATATGATGAGTGAAAATGCCATTTACATTGGCACAGATGCAGGTGAACGCTGGACTAAAAAAGAATTTTTCACATTCTGCGAACCTCACTTTTTAAAAGGAAAAACCTGGGATTTTAAACCTTTCAACCGACAAATATATTTCTCCGACGATAACAAAACCATCTGGTTTGATGAATTGCTAAACACATGGATGGGAGTTTGCCGCGGATCGGGTATTATTGTTCTTGAAAATGGAAAACTTAAAATTTCACACTATCATCTTTCAGTCACTATTAAGAATGAAAAGATGAACGAATTCTTACTAATCAATCAAGAATAGCATGTTCGACGACTTAAAACCAGATATTGATTATACAATGAGTCCCGACGGATATCGAATACTTTCGAAAAAGTATTTGACGGAAAGAGGATATTGCTGTGGAAACGGATGCAAAAACTGCCCCTATTTCCCAAAACACAACAAAGGAAACAGAACATTAAAAGAGTAAGGAATTATGAATAAACTTCGAATTGTATACATGGGAACACCCGATTTTGCTGTTGCTCCTCTTGAAGCCTTACTAAATGCAGGATGCAATGTTGTTGGTGTAATTACAAATCCTGACAAACCTGCCGGCAGAGGTCAACAAATTCAGGAAGCTGCAGTGAAAAAATTCGCGGTAGAAAAAGGGCTGAAAATTCTTCAGCCGGAGAAATTTCGAAATGAAGAATTTCTGGAAGAATTAAAAGCATTAAAAGCTGACCTTCAAGTAGTAGTTGCATTTAAAATGCTTCCTGAAATGGTATGGAACATGCCAAAATACGGAACGTTAAACCTTCACGCATCACTTCTTCCTCAGTACAGAGGCGCTGCGCCAATCAATTGGGCTATTATTAACGGAGACAAAGAAACAGGTGTTTCAACCTTCCTGCTTCAGCATAAAATTGATACCGGTAATATCCTGTTTCAGGAAAAAATTCTGATTGGAGATAATGATAACGTAGAAGTTATTCATGATAAATTAATGACTGTTGGTTCTGAACTGGTTGTTAAAACTGTTCATGCCATAGAAGCAGGAGAATATCCTCAGATTCCTCAGGAAAATTTATCTGATGAAGTAATTGCATTAAAATCGGCACCAAAAATTTTCAAAGAAGATTGTAAAATTGATTGGACTAAAGATTTGGACTCAATTCATAACTTGATTCGCGGATTAAGCCCTTATCCAGCATCATGGACCGAGTTAATTCCTAATGAAACAGGAAAAGCAATTGGACTTAAAGTTTTCACAACAGAAAAAGAAAAAACAAATCACAGTGAAGAAATTGGCCGTATCGTTACCGATGGCAAATCCTATTTAAAAGTCGCAGTAAACGGAGGTTTTATTTCCATTAAAATGTTGCAGCAGGCAGGTAAAAAACGAATGAAAACTGAGGATTTCCTCCGGGGATTTCAACAAATAAAGAACTATCATTTATAAAATACAAGGAAGCTGTTTCAGCTTCCTTTTTTTACGCTCACCAAATAAAAAAGCAGACTCCCCAATTATTCTTTTATTTTCGAAAACATTTTCGTAAATTCTCTATAGCTCTAATTTGGTTTTCAACAAGTTAAATTCCCGATTAGATTATATCCACACAGCTACCGGAATAATATTCTCATCCTCTCACCTCTTCCCCATAGAGACTATATTCTTTTGCGCTTCATCATGTGCCAATCCTACATTTTGATATGCTATAATATCTTACCTAGATAAACTTATAACTTATGATAACGCGCATTTTTGATTTACTGGAAAATTACAGAAAAAACTTTCCGGACAAAAGAGATGCCTTTGCTAAAAAAGAAAAAGACGGATGGATACCGTTTTCAACTGAGCAATACCTTACTTATTCGGATTATATAAGCTATGCTCTGCTGGAAAATGGCATTAAAAAGAATGATTGCGTTATTACAATAACCAACAACAGACCTGAATGGAATTTTGTTGATATGGGGCTGGCACAAATTGGTGCTGTGCATGTTCCCTTATATCCAACAATAAATACCAAAAGTTACGATTACATTATTCTGCAATGCCAGCCAGTTGCCATTTTTGTAGCTAATCATGTTTTATATGAAAAGATTGCACCTCTGCTAAACAATCATCCATCAGTAAAGTTTGTGTATTCATTTGAAAAAATAAAATCAGTTGCTCACTGGAGCCGCTTATTGGAAATTGGCAAAAATGCTGAAAACAAAATGCAAAAAGAGCTGTTGGCGATAAAAGATAGTATTCAGCCTGATGATTTAGTGACCATTATTTATACATCCGGAACTACAGGAAATCCTAAAGGTGTTATGCTTTCTCACAGCAATTTTATAAGTAATGTTTTGGCGTCTGCTGCCAGTTTAAATTTAGATTCATCTCACAAAACCTTGAGTTTTCTGCCAATTAACCATGTTTACGAACGAATGGTAAATTACCAGTATCAATACAAAGGAATTAGTATTTACTACGCCGAAAGCATGGATACCATTGGTGACAATTTACGCGAACTAAAGCCTCATGGTTTTGCTACTGTTCCTCGTTTGCTCGAAAAAGTATATGATAAAATCATGGCAAAGGGGAAAAGTCAGCCTTTTTTAAAGAAAGCAATTTTCTTATGGGCTGTTAACCTCGGCCAAAAATATGAGTTGAATCGGGCAAATGGCTGGTGGTATGAATTCAAATTGAAAATTGCCCGTAAACTGGTTTTCAGCAAATGGCAGGAAGCCTTAGGCGGAAATATCAAATTCATGTGCTCTGGAGGTGCCCCTTTGCAAATTCGTTTAGAGCGGCTTTTTTGGGCTGCGGGAATTCCTGTTCAAGAGGGATATGGACTGACGGAAACATCACCAATTATCTCGGCAAATCAGAATTCTTATCCTAACGTGAGGTTTGGTACTGTGGGACCGGTATTAAAAGGTGTAGAAGTTAAAATTGCGGAGGATGGTGAAATTTTGGTCCGCGGACCGAACGTAATGCTTGGCTACTATAAAAATCCTGAACTAACAAAGGAAGTTCTGGAAGAAGATGGTTGGTTTCATACGGGAGATATTGGTTGTTGGGAGGATGAACGTTTTTTAAAAATTACTGATCGAAAAAAAGAAATGTTTAAAACATCCGGAGGAATATATATTGCTCCGCAGGAAATTGAAAACAGACTTAAAGAATCTCCATTTATTGATCAAAGTATTGTTTGTGGTGAATTTAAAAGATTCCCTTCCGTGATCATTTCACCTGACTTTGTATTTCTAAAAGAATATTGCAGACGTAAGAAAATACCATTTGAGAGTGCTGATCAGATCATTTACAACCAGAAAATTCAAGTTCGTATCTGGAAAGAAATTCAAAAAATGAATGTTAATCTGGATCGTCCGAAAAAAATTAAAAGTTTCAGATTGGTTCCTCATGTTTGGACTCCTGAAACAGGAGAACTCTCGCCTACTCTAAAGCTAAAGCGTACCGTTTTAAAAATTAAATATCAATTGATAATTGAAGAAATTTATTCCTAACACACACTTAAAACACTATATATGCATCGTAAAATAAGGAAAGTTGCCGTTTTGGGAGCCGGTGTTATGGGTGCCCAAATCGCCTGTCATTTTGCAAATATTGGTCTGGAAGTTCTTTTGTTGGATATGCCTCCAAAGGAATTAAATGCTGAAGAAGAAAAAGCAGGTTACTCTCTTGAACATCCTAAAGTAAGGAATCGAATTGTAAACCAAATGCTTGGGAAAACCTTAAAAATGAACCCAGCCCCTTTGTATTTAAAGAGTTTTGCAAAACGGATTTTAACCGGAAATTTTGAAGACGATCTTCATAGAATTCAAGATTGTGATTGGGTGATAGAGGTCATCATCGAAAATTTAGGAATCAAGCAAAAATTATATACCCGCATTGAGGAATTTAGAAAAGCAGGCTCCTTAATTACAAGCAATACTTCAGGAATTCCAATTGAAATGTTATTAGAGGGAAGATCGGATGATTTTAAACAATCATTCTGCGGTACGCATTTTTTCAATCCTCCAAGATATCTCAAACTTCTGGAGATCATTCCTTCAACACACACATCACAGGAAGTAATCGGTTTCCTTACCGAATTTGGAGAAAAGCATCTGGGAAAAACAGTAGTGATTTGTAAAGATACACCTGCCTTTATTGCCAACAGAATTGGCGTGTATTCCATGATGTCGGTATTTCATCTGATGAAAGAATTCGACCTTTCGGTGGAAGAAACAGATAAATTGACCGGCCCTATTATCGGAAGACCTAAATCAGCCACATTCCGCACCTGCGATGTTGTTGGTTTGGATACTTTAGTTCTCGTAGCTCAAAACCTAAAAAAAGCACTTGCTCACGATGAATCTAAAAATGTTTTTGAGATTCCTGATTTCATTCAAAAATTAATGGAAAACCAATGGTTGGGGGCAAAAACCGGACAAGGGTTTTATAAAAAGATCAAGAATGAAGAGGGAATCAGCGAAATCCTTAGCCTGAACTTATCCAACTTTGAATATCAAAGCAAACAACAAATAAAATTTGCAGAATTTGAGGCTGCCAAGGCCATTCCTCATCTGAACGACAGATTTAAACTGCTGTTAAAAGGAGACGGAAAAGTCAGTCAATTCTACCGCAAATTATTTTTAGGTTTATTCGCCTACGTATCAAATCGAATCCCAGAAATATCGGATGAAATTTACAAGATTGATGAAGCCATATGCACAGGTTTTGCATGGGAAATGGGGCCGTTCGAAATATGGGATGCCCTGGGATTGAAAAAGACCATTCCCATGATGGAAGAACTGGGATATAAACCTGCAGACTGGACTTATAAAATGGCAGAAAAAGATCAGAAATTCTATCAGCTTAAAGCTGGAAACAAACAATACTTTGATGTTGGTTCTGAAAATTACATGACCATCCCGGGAACGGAAGAATTAGTCGCACTCAACAATCTTCGCCCTACTCACAGCATATGGAGCAACGAAGGCTGCAGTATTATCGATTTGGGTGATGGCGTTATTAATCTGGAATTCCACACCAAAATGAATACCATTGGAAGTGAAATTATTCAGGGAATTAACAAAGCCATTGAACTGGCCGAAACAGAATACAAAGCACTGATTATCTCCAACGAAGGGGAAAACTTCTCGGCCGGGGCAAATATCGGTCTGGTATTTATGCTGGCCATCGAACAGGAGTTCGAAGAACTGGACATGGTTGTCAGAACCTTTCAAAATACCATGCTGAAACTGAAATATACATCAGTTCCGGTGATTGCCGCTCCTCATGGAATGACTTTGGGTGGCGGATGCGAAGTTTGCATGCACTCCGATAAGGTAATTGCTCACGCCGAAACCTATATGGGATTAGTAGAATTGGGCGTTGGCGTAATTCCTGCGGGCGGAGGCACCAAAGAATTTGCCTATCGCCTTTCGAAAGAAATGGCTGCAGATGACATTAGAACCAACCGTTTCCGGGATAAATTTTTGACTATCGGACAAGCAAAAGTATCTACATCGGGGTACGAGGCCTTCGAATTGGGATACCTGCGAAAAGATGTTGATGAAGTGATTGTGAGCAGAAAGCACCAGTTGCTTTACGCTAAAAAAACAGCTCTGCTGATGTGCGAAAAAGGCTACACTCCTCCTCTGCCTGCCAAAGACATTCGAGTATTAGGTGCAGAAGGGCTGGCCTTGGTTTATTCCGGAGCCGACGGAATGGAAGTTGGCAATTACATTTCGGAGTACGATAAATATCTATCCATTGAACTTGGGAAAGTATTGAGTGGTGGAGAACTGAGCGAACCTTCAGAAGTTTCGGAGAACTACATACTGAATTTGGAACGTATTGCTTTTGTGAAACTATGTCAGCAAAAGAAAACCCTGGAGCGAATGCAAAGTCTGCTGCAAAAAGGCAAAATTCTTCGAAACTGATAACTGATAACTGATAACTGAAATTTATGAACGCATATATAGTAGCCGCCTACCGAAGCCCTGTAGGCAAAGCAAAAAAAGGAAATCTTAGATTCATTCGTCCCGATGATTTGGCGGCCCAGGTGGTGCAGCGGATCATGACAGAAATTCCAAATTTGGATGCTGCAATGGTGGATGATGTAATTGTTGGAAATGCAACTCCTGAAGCAGAACAAGGATTAAATGTTGGCCGTATGATTGCCCTGTTGGGATTGGACAATGTGCAGGTTCCGGGAATGACCGTGAACCGGTATTGCTCATCGGGATTGGAGAGCATTGCCATTGCTGCTTCGAAAATTGAGGCCGGTCTGGCCGATTGCATCTTTGCCGGTGGTGTTGAAATGATGTCGCTGATGCCCATGGGCGGATGGCGCTTGGTGCCCAATTTGGGAATTGCAAAATCGCACCCCGACTGGTACTGGAACATGGGAATTACCGCCGAAGCCCTGCAGGTGAAATACAACATATCCCGCAAAGAGCAGGATGAATTTGCATTTCACTCTCACCGAAAAGCACTGGAAGCACAGGCTCATAATCGTTTTTCGGACGAAATTGTTCCCATTCACGTGCTGGAGACTTTTGTAAATGGACAGGACAAAGCACAAACCAAAGAACACATGATTAATGTGGACGAAGGACCTAGATTGGGAACAACTGAGGAAGCCCTGAATAAATTAAGACCTGTTTTTGCTCAGGGGGGAAGTGTTACCGCAGGCAACTCATCGCAGACCTCGGATGGTGCGGCATTTGTTTTGGTGGTATCCGAAAAAATGCTGAAACAGCTGAATGTTGAACCAATAGCCCGCTTTGTTTCCTATTCTGTTGCAGGAGTGGAACCCAAACACATGGGGATTGGTCCGGTAGAGGCCATTCCTAAGGTTTTAAAACGCTCAGGTTTATCAATGAATCAAATAGAACAGATTGAGCTGAACGAAGCCTTCGCAGTACAGGCACTTGCCGTGATAAAAGAATTGAGCCTGAATCCTGAAATCATCAATGTAAATGGTGGTGCCATTGCTCTTGGCCATCCGCTTGGCTGCACAGGTACAAAATTATCCGTGCAGCTGCTTCACGAAATGAAAAAGCGCAGGCAAAAATACGGCATGGTTACCATGTGTATTGGGTCGGGACAAGGAGCTGCGGGGATTTTTGAGATGCTATAAAACTACCCCCAACCCCCTAGGGGCTAGTTCTTCTTCAAAGATAATTGACATTGTTTTTTCAAAGTCCCCTTTAGGGGATTTAGGGGTGAAAAAAATAACTCTAAACTCATTAAAGATGGAAAAGATAAAAACAGTAAAAGGCGGACAATTCTTAGTGAAAGAAACCAGTCCTCAGGATATTTTTATTCCTGAAGAAATTTCGGAAGAGCAAAAAATGATCATGGAAACTTGTCATGATTTTCAGGAAAAGGAAATTCTTCCTCTGTTGGATGAAATCGACAGTCAGAAAGAAGGATTAATGACCTCCCTCATGGATAAAGCAGGTGAGTTAGGCCTTTTAGGCATTGCCGTTCCGGAAGAATACGGTGGTTTCGGTCAGGATCTGAATACCTCGATGCTGAGTACCGAAATTATGGGAACCTACAGCTCTTTTGCTGTTGCCTACGCCGCACATGTGGGAATTGGAACATTGCCTGTTTTATATTACGGAACACAGGAACAAAAGGAAAAATATTTACCACTTCTGGCAAGCGGTGAGGCCAAAGGAGCCTATTGTTTAACTGAACCCGGAGCGGGTTCGGATGCCAATTCAGGAAAAAGCAAAGCCATGCTTTCGGCTGACGGATCTCACTATGTTTTAAACGGACAAAAAATGTGGATTACCAATGCCGGCTTTGCTGACATCTACACCGTTTTTGCCAAGATAGATGATGATAAAAACCTGAGTGCGTTTATTGTTGAGAAAACGTTTAATGGCATCAAGCTCGGACTCGAAGAAAAAAAGATGGGGATTAAAGGCTCATCCACCTGTATGATGTTTTTCGAAAATTGTAAAGTTCCGGCAAAAAATCTGCTTGGCGAACGGGGCGAAGGCTTTAAAATCGCCTTAAACATTCTGAACAACGGCAGAATAAAATTGGCCGCTGCCGTTTTAGGAGCTTCAAAAAAAGTAATTACCCATTCAATTACTTATGCCAATGAAAGAATACAATTCGGACAGGCCATTGCTAATTTTGGTGCCATACAATACAAAATTGCAGAACAGGCAATTCGAACCTATGCGGTTGAATCGGCCATTTACCGTTGCAGCAACGACATACAAAATGCAATGCTTCATTTACTTGAAGAAGGAATGCCTAAGGAAAAGGCAGTGATTCAGGCTCAAAAAGAATTTGCTGCCGAAGCCGCCATTCTAAAAGTGGCTGCATCCGAAGCTTTAGACTATGTAACCGATGAAGGCGTTCAGATTTATGGCGGCATGGGCTATTCTTCCGAAGCACCAATGGAGCGCGCTTACCGCGATTCACGTATCAACCGGATTTTTGAAGGAACCAACGAGATCAACCGAATGCTGGTGGTCGACTTCCTGTTGCGCAAGGCTTTTAATAATGAATTGCCTCTTTTATCGGCAGCCCAAAACGTTGTGAAAGAATTAATGGCAATTCCTGAATTTGACGAAGAAGACACATCGCTGTTGGCCGGAGAAAGCAAATTAATAGTCGGTTTTAAGAAAAGTGCCCTGTTAATTGCAGGAGCTGCGGCGCAAAAATTCATGCAAAAGCTAAGCAGTGAACAAGAAATACTAATGAATATTTCTGATATGATTATCGATTGCTATCAGGCAGAATCTCTTTTATTGCGGACGAAAAAGCTGATTGCCTTAAAAGGTGAAGAAGCATGCGCAGAACAAACAGCCATGTGCGAGGTCTTTTTTTATGATGCTGCCGATCGTATTCATAAAAATGCCAAAGATGCTGCAAACTCAATATCTCAGGGTGATGAATTAAGAATGATGCTTTTGGGTTTGAAACGATTCACAAAACACTCCGGACTCAACAGCAAAGAAAAGCGCCGGCTAATTGCGGGTAAATTGATTGAAGAAAACAAGTATTGTTTCTGATAACAGTAGATCGTTAGATGTTAGGAATGAGATATGAAATGGATTTGAGGTATGCTTATTCTTAGCCTTTACACAGAAATACCATTGGGAAAAACACTCTTTTAAATGCACAGGAACTTTTTAGTACCGGGAAAACTCTTTTAAGCATAGGGAGCTCACTTTTTAATATCGGGAAAGCTCTTTTAGACATAGGGAATTCACTTTTTAGTACCCGGAAGGCACTTTTTGGCATAGGGAGTTCACTTTTTAGTACCGGGAAGGCACTTTTTAGCATAGGGAGTTCACTTTTTAGTACCGGGAGGCACTTTTTGACATAAGGAAGCACTTTTTAGTACCGGGAAGGCTCTTTTTAGCATAGGGAGTTCACTTTTTAGTATCGGGAAGGCACTTTTTGACATAGGGAATTTCAATGCCGTGACTTGCTTTTTTGACAGAAGGATAAACCTTATAGTCTCCAATTAAATTCGTCTGCTGAAACAGACGAGTTTTAAACCTCTCAAATAATATTAGCATATTAAAAAAACCTCCGGCTGCAAATCATTTTGCCCCCGGAGGTTTTACTTTGACTATGATCGATAAAGAAGTTTACTCTTTTACTTTTTTGCTCATGATTAAATAATACAACAAGAAACCAACAGAGACAGAAACAAAAAAGATTCCGTAAGGCATTGTGCTGTCGTATTGTTTAAACACAGGATAATTTAAGCCCAATATTTCTATTACAATGAATCCAAGTCCGCCAAAAAACGCAACCAAACCCCATTTTAAAGCCGGATACTGATCGTATTTTACCTGTTTTTTTACTTCTATTTCAGCATCTTGCTCTAATATTCCAGCCTTTTCGAAATGACCGGATTTAATGATTTTGCGCTTTAAAAAATGCGCGGATAAGATTTTCACAAAGGTGATGATACTAAAGAACACCACTGCGGCCATTAACAATTCTCCTAAATTCATATTTTAAGTTTTAAGTTTCTGAATGTATTTTGCCTATTAGACCAGAGTGCTTTGCAGAATGTTGCAAAAAGTTTTTGTTTTTTTACACCTCATCCCCCAGTACCTGTCCGAAAAATAAATTTTCACCCGAAAAGTACCTGATTCAATTGCAGAAATAAATGCAATACCAAATTAACATCAAAATTGGTATAAGATTAAAGGTGTGACTTTTACTATTAATTTATTTTTATCTTGCTAATCAAGATTTTATTAACCATTCAACTGTCAAAAATGAAAGTATTATTTATAGGAGGTTCAGGAAACATAAGTACTTCATCAAGCCGATTAGCCATTGAAAAAGGAATTGAAATTTATCACCTGAACAGAGGGAATACACTCCGGAAAATATCAGGCGTTAAAGTTATATTAGGTGATAGTAATAAAATTAATGAGGTACCCAATCTTAAAAAACACAACTGGGATGTTGTTGTCAACTGGATCGCCTTTGCACCAGATGATATTGAACGTGATATTGCCTTTTTTAGAGGAAAAACCAAACAATACATTTTTATAAGTTCTGCTTCGTGCTATCAAACACCTCTAAGTTATCCTATAATTACTGAATCTACTCCGTTAAGTAATAATTTATGGGATTACTCAAGTAATAAAATTAAATGTGAAGAGCGGTTAATGAAAGCTTATCAGGAAGAAAATTTTCCTGTTACAATTGTGCGCCCTTCGTTAACATATGATACTGTAATTCCTATTGCCATTGGGGGATTTAAAGAATTTACAACTGCTGACAGAATTTTAAAAGGAAAAAGTATTATTATTCACGGCGACGGAACTTCATTATGGACTGTAACCCATTCGGATGATTTTGCAAAAGGATTGGTTGGCTTATTGGGTTTAACACAAGCCATAGGACATGCTTTTCATATTACTTCCGACGAAATTTTAAGTTGGAACATGATTTATAAAATTTTAGCTGACAGTTTGGGCTGTGAAGCAAAGGTGGTGCATATTGCTTCTGATTTTATTTGTAAAACAGAACCTTCTTTTACAGGAACGCTGCTTGCCGATAAAAGTGAAAGTGTCATTTTTGATAATACAAAGATCAAAACTTTTGTGCCGGAATTTAAGGCTTCAATCCCATTCTCCACCGGAATAAAAAGAACCTTAAAATGGCTGAATCAAAATCCAGATATGAAATTTATTAATCCTGAAACCAATGCCAAGATTGATCATATTCTAAATGCCTATAAGGTCTTATAAGCCTTTTCCTAAAGGCGAAGGATGGGATGAGGTCAATCAGCTGACCCGAATCTACAATCTGGAATTTAGGCATTTAAAATTCGTCAAAAAGACCTTATCCCCCGGCCCCTTCTCCTAAAGGTGAAGGGGATCGCTCCAAATAAAGATTGGATCAATAAAATTAAAGATGTGTTCTCTTCTCCTTCAGAAAAAGGATAGGATGAGGTCAATCAGCTGACCCAAATTTGCAATCTGAGATTTAGGCATTTAAAATTCGTCAAAAAGACCTCATCCCCCGGCCCCTTCTCCTAAAGGTGAAGGGGAGTCTCGCTCCAAATAAAGATTGGTTCAATAAAATTAAAGATGTGTTCTCTTCTCCTTCAGAAAAAGGATAGGATGAGGTCAATCAACTGACCCGAATTTGCATCCCAGGGCTTCATGCACTTACAATTTTAAATTCGTGAAAATGGGATTACAAATCCCAATACTCCCTACCTGTAAATTTGCAATTTACAAGAGCTACTGGAATTGTTTTATATTTATAACTAATTGCTTTCGTGTATTGTGTGCGTTAGGGGTAGAAGCGCATACCCCGCAGTGAGGTACGAACGAGGAGTAAGAGCGGATGACCCGACCCGAAGGGGAACGCCCAAAAGAAAATGAAATTTAATTGCAATATCGTGCAACAAATAAATAAGAGTACTTGTCTACTCCTTCAAAGATGAACGAAACCGAGCTGATACAACAGATTTGTAATGGCAATCCTCAGGCTTTCCGATATTTGGTGAAGCAATATGAGCGATTGGTGTTTCATGTAGCCGGAAGATTGTTGAATCAGCAGGAAGATTTGGAGGATGCAGCGCAGGAGGTTTTCTTAAAGGTGCATCAGAAATTGCCCGATTTTAGAGGTGATTCGAAACTTTCGACCTGGATTGCAACCATTGCTTACCGGGTATCGGTAAATCATCTGAAAAAACGAAAACCCGATGTGGATATTGGGGAATCGCAGTACGAATTGATTCAACACAGCAGGGTTTCGGAGGAAAATCCGGAACAATTGACTCAGAAAAAAGAGTTAAAGGAGATGGTTCGGCAAATGGTTGACAGACTGCCGGCTCAATACAAAACAGTTTTGAGTTTGTACCATTTGGAGGAATATGGATACAATGAGATTGTTGAAATTACAGGATTGCCGGAAGGTACGGTGAAAAACTATATTTTTAGAGCCCGGAAAATGCTGAAAGAAATGCTGGAGAAAAGCGAATTGAAAAGAGATTCAAGGTATGAGAGGAAAGAACTTTGAGATTTTAATACAGATGAATATGAATTTCGAAAATGCTGAAGAAAACTGGAATTTAGATGAACTAAAACTGATTGATGAACTGCTTACCGAGAGTCTTGAGCATGATTTTTCGGTTTCGATTCCTGCTGATTTTGCCGATTTAGTGACCGAAAAGGTGGAAAAACAAAAATCGGTTCGTGAGGCGCTGCTGCGCATGTTAATGATGACTTTGGGATATCTTGGCATTCCCGGAATTGCTTTTGGATTGCTTTTCTATTTAAAATCTACG
Organism: Labilibaculum manganireducens; assembly: GCF_002843385.1. Taxonomy (GTDB): domain Bacteria; phylum Bacteroidota; class Bacteroidia; order Bacteroidales; family Marinifilaceae; genus Labilibaculum; species Labilibaculum manganireducens. Next base: position 30,655 of record NZ_MVDE01000041.1, on the reverse strand, counting down.
AAAGTGGATGTCATTCTCGAACTGATTTTCACGTACAAATATCCTCTTCTGTTTGGTGTGCTTTGTATTCTTTTGATTCAGGCAGCCGATGTACTGCTGCTGAGCCGCACAAAAGATCAATTGGAAGAATAAATTCTAATCGTCTTAAAAATGAAGAGGGTGTCCAAAAAGTATAGTTTCATTGTCATTCTGATCCCGATGAATTCGGGACGAAGAATCTTTCACTCTGAAAAACAGATGTTTCGACTTCCGCTCAACATGACAATCCGATACAAAATATTACTTTTTGGACGCCCTCTTTTAGTTTATTTATTTCCCTCTGAAGTTTCCGTTTTATTTTCTTCCACTTCTTCTTTAAACGGTGCATCTGTTCCTATAAGATGCCCCCCTTTGTAATCATCAGGATTTAAATAAATACCTGTTCTAATTACAGTTGACAAATAATTAGAATCATAACTCAACACCACCATTTCGTTGTTTTTCAAATCCAGCACTGTTTGCATTAAATAATGCTGAGTTCCCGATTGCGAAATAAAAACAGCATGCTTGGGCACATTTACATTAGGTGGCGGCGTAACCGTAGTCTGAGTTATTGCACAACTACTGGCAAAAATTGCTAAAAGAGCAATAAAAAAAAGCTGTCTCATTTGTTTTCGATTTGATTATATAATTAAAAATGCAAAATACTGACGTAAATATCCCAGGTTTCCCTTAGTGTCGACGGATACTCCATTATCTTTCTTTCGAATTTTAAATTTATGTAAAACATGAGAAAAAACCTAATCAATTAAAAATCCGATTCTATCGAACCGGATTTAATTGTACCAATTTAATTTCAACAGCCTTCTTAAAATATCAGCTTGTCATGCTCTGACTATATACAAGCCGTTCTTGTCAGGCTATGACTTGATTCTATAAGCACTATTTTATAAAATCAATTTTGATGTCAATATTACCTATCTCTTTTTATTTCTTAACCAGATTCTTTCTCCAGGCTCGGGCTTGTAATTCTTATCTACCCCATTAAATCTTCGGATCCTCTTTAACCGAACTCCATATTCCTGCGCAATACTATACAAGCTTTCCCCTTCTTTCACCCTGTGGAAATTGTAACCTCTGGCAGCTCTTCCGCGCTTGTTGTGCAAATACAATCGTTGATTGAGCTGCAGAATATAATTCCTGGGAAGATCATTATACTTCAGAAGTTTCTTTCGGCTTACTCCTAAATTTTTCTCAATACTATAGAATGTATCGCCTTTTTTGGTGATTATATAATGTACTCCATTCGCAATTTCCAGGCGTGCTCCAAACGGATCAATTTCCAAATAGGAATCAATATCTGCCAGATCGGTTCCTGTTGGTTTTTCAATAATCAGATCTTCCCCTTTCCCTTTTTGATCAAGCTGATGCAAATTCTCCTCATCAATAATTTTTATCAATCGATGAGCATATTGAGGATCGGTAGCGTATCCTGCTTTTTTTAAGCCATGAGCCCAACGTTTGTAATCATTGGAACCGTATTTAAACAGAAATGCATAACGCGAGCGGGTGGTTAAAAACTGAGAATGATCTTTATAAGAATCATAGGCATGATCATACTTTCTAAAACACTCATTTCTGCGGTCATCATCCATTTTCATACTCGGACCGATCCAGTCGTGACACTTAATTCCGAAATGATTATTGCCTTTTGTTGCCAGTATTGAGTTGCCGTTTCCGGATTCAAGCAAACCCTGAGCCAATGTAATACTAGCAGGAATTCCTGTCCGCAGCATTTCGCGCACAGCCAAATCCTTATATTTTTCGATGTATTGTTTTCGGGTTAAGTCTTTTGCAAATACAGATGTACCAAGAACAAAACTCAGTACGATATATAGGAAAACTCTCTTCATTCGGTTTAGGTTTTTTTGAATCGTGTGTGAAAAATGGGAAATCAATCTATTTATGTATATATTAGTCGCGATTTCCAAAACAACCATAAAAATATAACAATCCTGTTATCCTCCGTTACTTTAAACAATTAATTTAATTAACAATCTGTTTCTGATGTATGGAAACGCCTATTCTTGCTTGTTTATTATAATTATTAAAAAAATGTTTAAATTTCAGAAAGTATTGATTTAATTGCCGTTTGATAATGGATACAAGCTTCCATTTCTTTAAGCGGGAATACCAGTAGTTCGTAAAAACAATCTGAGCAAACAGAATAACAAATGAAGAAAACCCAAATAATTACAACTGTATTCGAATACGATTCGGTAGATGAATTACCTCTGAAAGAACAAGAATTGGTTAAAAATGCCAAAGAAGCAGCTCTCCGCTCCTATTCACCCTATTCAAAATTTAGTGTTGGTGCAGCCATTCTTCTCGAAAATGATGAAATCATTCAAGGAAACAATCAGGAGAATTCGGCTTACCCTTCCGGACTGTGTGCCGAGCGTGTTGCCATGTTTTATACCAATTCAAAATTTCCCAACGCAGCCGTTAAAGCAATTGTGGTTACTGCACGTACCAATGGTGAATTTTCAGACAAACCAATTCCTCCTTGCGGTTCGTGCCGGCAGGTATTATTGGAAACGGAAGAAAGATTCAATCAGCCTATCAAATTGATTTTGTATGGTGAGAAAAAAATCAGAGTTGTTGAAACAATAAAAGAAATGCTTCCCCTGTATTTTGAAAAAGAAATGCTGGATGAATAATGAAAGAATGAGGGTGTCCAAAAAGTAATATTGTGTATCGGATTGTCATGTTGAGCGAAGTCGAAACATCTGTTTTTCAGAGTGAAAGATTCTTCGTCCCGAATTCATCGGGATCAGAATGACAATGGAACTATACTTTTTGGACACCTTCATTTATTTTTTTTAACAGGTCTTGTTTGCTTATAGCTGATTCGCCAGTTCTTTCCAAAGATTATCATTCTTGGGAACAGGAGCAACTATTCGAACCGGCTCTTGCTTTACCGGATGAATAAATGATATTTCTCTGGCGTGTAAACCAATTCCTCCACCGGTTTTAGACCGTGGAGCTCCGTACTTTAAATCGCCGCGGATTGGAATACCAATTTTAGCCAGCTGCGCACGAATCTGATGATGACGACCGGTGTGCAATTTAACTTCGAGCATAAAATATTTCTGAGAACGAGTCAGTAACTTATATTCTAAAGTTGCTTCCTTAGCTCCGTGTTTCAATTTATCGAAAACATTGGTTTTGTTCTTCTCCTCATTTTTCAACAAGTAATGAGTTAATGTTTCTTCCTCGAGTCTTGGACAGTTTTGAACAATTGCCCAATATATTTTACTGATTTCCTTATCCTTTTGCTGAAACATCATACTTAAACGGGTTAAAGCCTTGCTGGTTTTAGCAAACACAATAACACCACTAACAGGTCTGTCGATACGATGTGGAACACCTAAAAAAACATCTCCTGGCTTGTTGTATTTTTCTTTTATATAGGCTTTTACCTTTTCACTTAAAGGTTCGTCGCCCGATTTATCCCCCTGCACAATATCACCACACTTTTTATTTACGGCAATTATATGATTGTCTTCGAATAATATATCCAATTGTTCTTTCGCCATTGGTACTCCTTATTTATTTAATTTTCAAATGAAAGCGCGCAAAGATAAGAAAAAAGACTTGATACTTATCATCGAATCTGATACTTGATGCCTTAGACTTTATTCCCGCTTCTTCTGCTTTTAGTACTGCTCTCTCTCATTCGGGAATTCTCTTGATTTTACATCCCCAATATAAGTCTCTACAGCTCCTTGTATTTCAGCAAATAAGTTGTGATATCTTCGTAAGAAACGTGGAGAAAACTCCTGAGTGATTCCCAACATATCATGAATCACCAAAACCTGACCATCAACACCGCCACCGGCACCAATTCCAATTATTGGAATTGCAACACTCTGTGCGACCTTAGCTGCTAAGGTGGCCGGAATTTTTTCCAAAACAATGGCAAAACATCCTGCTTCCTCCAACAGTTTGGCATCTTCAATTAGTTTTTCGGCTTCTTCTTCCTCTTTGGCACGAACCGCATAGGTTCCAAATTTATGGATAGACTGCGGGGTTAATCCCAAATGTCCCATTACCGGAATTCCTGCAGAAAGAATCCGATTTACTGATTCCAGAACCTCACGGCCGCCTTCCAGCTTCACTGCATCGGCACTGGCCTCTTTCATAATTCGGATGGATGAGTTCAAAGCCTCTTTTGAATTTCCCTGATAAGTTCCAAACGGCAGATCGACAACAACCAATGCTCTTTGCACAGCTCTTACAACCGAAGCACCGTGATAAATCATCTGATCCAGGGTAATTGGCAAAGTAGTTTCGTGTCCGGCCATTACATTGGAAGCCGAGTCGCCAACCAGAATTACATCTACACCTGCTCTGTCAACAATTAGTGCCATGGAATAATCATACGAAGTAAGCATGGAGATCTTCTCGCCCTTTAACTTCATTTCAGAAAGTACATGTGTAGTTACTCTCTTTGCGGATTCTTTATGGATTGACATTTTTAATTTTTTTTGATATTAGTTTGGTTCATCAAATCTAACCAACAATAATGAATATTGAATTGCAAAGTTATAAAATAAGGCAAAAGCAACAAGATAAAAGAAGAAAGGCAAAAGCGTAAAAATTATTTCCGGACAGCCCTCAATTCGCAATTAATAATTCTTAATGCACAATCAGGTTGTTCTGTCTTTTTGGCAGAAAACATGTCAGGCGAATGCGTGAAATTTCGGCCGCCGATGCCAGAATAACATTTCTTTTGGCAAAATAACTAATGGCACAGGCTTTGATAAATTGATACCGGATGAAACAAACATCCCAAACAAGTAATAGAATTAAAACATTAAATAAATACTAAAAATGGGTAAAATAATTGGAATTGACTTAGGAACAACCAACTCTTGTGTTTCTGTAATGGAGGGTAACGAGCCTGTTGTTATTCCTAATAGCGAAGGTAAAAGAACAACACCATCTATTGTTGCTTTTATAGAAAACGGCGAAAGAAAAGTTGGAGATCCTGCAAAACGTCAGGCTATTACAAATCCAACAAAAACAATTTCTTCTATCAAGAGATTCATGGGAGAAAGTTACGATAAAGTGGCTAAAGAAATTGGCCGCGTTCCTTATAAAGTAATCAAAGGTGATAACAACACTCCACGTGTTGAAATCGATGACCGTAAATATTCTGCACAGGAAATTTCAGCAATGGTTCTTCAAAAAATGAAGAAAACTGCTGAAGACTATTTAGGACAAGAAGTAACCGAGGCAGTAATTACTGTTCCTGCTTATTTCAACGATTCACAACGTCAGGCTACTAAAGAAGCTGGTGAAATTGCCGGTCTTACAGTAAAACGTATTATCAACGAGCCTACTGCCGCTGCTTTGGCATATGGTCTTGATAAGAAAGCTCAGGATATGAAAATCGCTGTATTTGACCTTGGTGGCGGTACTTTCGATATTTCTATTCTTGAATTAGGCGACGGTGTATTCGAAGTAAAATCAACTAACGGTGATACTCACCTTGGTGGTGATGATTTCGATCAGGTGATTATTGACTGGTTGGCTGAAAGTTTCCTTGCTGATGAAAGAATTGACTTGCGTAAAGATCCAATGGCTCTTCAGCGTTTGAAAGAAGCTGCTGAAAAAGCTAAAGTTGAACTTTCGAGTTCTACAAGCACTGAAATCAATTTGCCATACATTATGCCGGTTGATGGTATTCCAAAACACCTTGTTAAATCATTATCCCGTGCACAATTCGAGCAATTGTCAGATAAATTGATTCAGGCTGTTCTTGCGCCATGTAAATTGGCTCTTAAAGATGCTGGTATTTCAACATCCGATATCGACGAAGTAATTTTAGTGGGTGGATCTACACGTATTCCTGCTATTCAGAAACTGGTTGAGGATTACTTTGGAAAAGTTCCTTCAAAAGGTGTTAATCCTGACGAGGTGGTTGCAGTTGGTGCAGCAATTCAAGGTGGTGTTCTTTCCGGTGATGTAACAGATGTACTTCTTTTAGATGTTACTCCTCTTTCATTGGGAATTGAAACAATGGGAAGTGTAATGACAAGATTAATTGAGTCGAACACAACTATTCCTACTAAGAAAACTGAAACTTTTACAACTGCTGCTGATAATCAGCCTTCTGTAGAAATTCATATTCTTCAGGGTGAGCGTCCGATGGCTAACGGCAACAAAACAATTGGCCGTTTCCATTTAGACAGCATTCCACCGGCACCTCGTGGAATTCCTCAAATCGAAGTAACTTTTGATATTGACGCGAATGGTATTCTTCATGTTTCTGCGAAAGATAAAGGAACTGGAAAAGAGCAAAGCATTCGTATCGAAGCTTCATCGGGATTATCTGATGCTGAAATCGAAAGAATGAGACAGGAAGCTAAAGAAAACGAAGCTGCTGATACTGCCGCAAAAGAAAAAGTTGATGCTCTGAATAAAGCTGACAGTATGATTTTCCAGACTGAAAAGCAATTGAAAGAAATCGGTGATAAACTTCCTGCTGACAAAAAGCAGCCTATCGAAGATGCTTTGGCTAAATTGAAAACTGCTCACGCAGCTCAGGATGTTGATGCATGTAATGCAGCTGTTGAAGAATTGAACACTGTTTTCCAGGCAGCTTCTCAGGAAATGTACAACGCTCAGGCACAAGATGCTCAGGCTGGTCAGACAGGTGGCGAACCTCAAGCTGAAGGTGCAGCCAAAAATGACGAAGTTACTGATGTAGACTTCGAAGAAGTGAAATAATTCAACTTCAGATAAAAGCAAATGGCGGTCAAATTAATTGACCGCCATTTTTTATTTGTACAGATTGTAACTGATTCTTACTTTCACCTGCAGGCCGGTTACTCATTCTTATTTCCCACTCTCCTTTATCCTGTTTCTGTTCTCATTTTTCAATAAAAACCCCTATTTTCGCAAACCACAATTATCAGAATTATGAAGAACAAATTTACGGTTGGGAGTTTATATGCGGGTGTTGGCGGAATCTGTCTGGGATTTAAAAACTCAGGATTTGCTGTTTCGTGGGCCAATGAATATGACAAAAACGCCTGTGTTACCTATCGTGAAAATTTCACTCACAAACTGATTGAAGGCGATATCATGGAAATTGATATCAGTAGCCTGAATAATGTAGATGTGCTTGCCGGTGGTTTTCCCTGTCAGCCTTTTTCGGTGGCAGGCTACAGAAAAGGATTCGGCGACAACCGGGGAAATCATTTTTTTAGAATGCTCGATTTTGTAGACGAAATGAGACCCAAAGTTTTGTTCTTCGAAAATGTAAAAAATCTGGTTGGGCACGATAAAGGAAATACCTTTAAAGTAATTCGGAACGAAATCGAAAAGAGAAACTATTCTTTTCACTCCAAAGTACTGAACACAAAAGATTACGGCAACATTCCACACAACAGGGAACGGATTTTCATCGTCGGATTCGATAAAGATGTGTATCCCGAAAACTATAAATACTTCGATTTTCCAGCCAAAGAAACGTTAACCCGAAAGGTAAAAAGTGTATTCCTGAAAGGTAAAGTGGATGAGAAATTTTATTACCGCGAAGACAAATACATGTTTGAAATGCTGCAGAACGATATCACAAGAGACGATACCGTATATCAGTTTCGAAGACAATATGTGAGAGAGAACAAATCGGATGTCTGTCCCACTTTAACGGCCAATATGGGCACTGGCGGACATAATGTTCCTTTAATAAAAACCGGGTTTGGAATCAGAAAATTAACGCCTAAAGAGTGTTTTAAATTTCAGGGCTTTCCCGATACTTATATTTTGCCCGAAATTGCCAACTCACACCTCTACAAACAAGCCGGCAACTCGGTGAGTGTTCCCGTTATCGAGAAAATTGCCGAAAACATATTGAAAGCAATTGAGGGGATAGACTGCAAAATAAGCAGTAACTAAAGCTTTTGCAATTCACAAATCAGAAAATCGAATTCCTTTAAATCGCCGCACTGGATGTAGTAATTGGCTGCATCCATTTTTATTTTGCCGTTTAAAAGAGAATTTTGAGGCAACAGATATCCTTCACCAATAATATGTCTGATGGTTTCCTGAGTGCAAACACCCGCAAAATCGAAAGTCCATTTCTCACCCAATATTATCTCTTTCAGCGACTCAAAATCAAGCTCGTTGGCATAAAAAAGCTGATGGACTTTCAGCAGTTTTTTACTATCCGGCTTAGTTCTCACCAGTAAAAAGAAATCGTAGTGTTGGTTGGTGCCGTTCGCTAAATTAGGAAGGTACTCCCCTTTCCCATTCCAGTCTTTTGCCTCGAGCAGTAACAAGTTGGAAAAAAATGCCGCCGATTTAATATTGATTCTTTTGCCCCGGCATTCCAGATCGGCATCGTCCCAAATGGCTTTGCCGTAAATACCGGTATCGGGTTTCTCAACATCCGCAAAACCTCTTTTCAACAGCTCACTGTAAGTAACAAATTCAGCCAATTTCCCCTGAAAAGTATTCGCAAACAATTCGCCCTTATTCCTTTCCTGCTTTCCTCCTGAGCGATGCTTTCGATGATGACCTTCCCCAAAAACCATGTGCCAAGCAAAATCAAAACAAACAGCAATTGTAGTCCGGTCAATCGCCGCTGCTTTAAATTCTCTTTTAGCAGTAATAAAATATTCGCCGGAATTCTTACGCTCTAATTTCATTTCAGTCAATAAACTCCTAACTATTGAATTTGAAATCCACTCCCTGCAATCACTCGCCACGAATGGTTAAATAATTTCCAAACTCTTAAATATCTGTATGTTCCTTCAACCAATTGATCTGCATATTTTGCTTTTAAATAAAGTGTAACTGCCACGGTAGAAACGTCGTCAATCGAATTTATGATCTGATCTGTTACCAATATTTCAGAAACCTTTAAAATTCCCGAACGATAATTTTCAATATCCATTTCCTTCGTAATTGTCTGTCCTGTTGGAATAGTGAAAATTAAATTGTCGTGTAAAAGTTCCTCAAGAACTTTGATATCACCAGTTCTCATAGCTTCTAAAAGTCTATTTTCGCATTCAATTATTTCTTCGTTTTGGGTCATATTTTTGCATTTGAACTCATTTCTACAATGGTTAATTGGTCAAGCAATAGCTATTTAAGTTTGCTTTCCTGTTATATTACGCAAGAGGTATAGGCAGCAAACTTTGAATTTATAACCATTACCGCTATTATTTTTATGCATCCTCCAGGGCATTTTTTTTAATATTTTAATCGGTCAAAATCTTCATTAATTTCGACTCCAATCGAAGTGAAACCTTTTATATAGTTTCTGAGTTCGCGTTCAACTTCAGTAATACTATCCCAACGCATTTTATTTTGCACTGTTTTGAAAAAGGCATATGATATTTCAGATTTTGGATCATAATCGATGCTTGTAGCATATATATCTAAAACCTTTCTCCAAAAAACTTTTTCAGAAGAACGTATATCACGAATACGAGCTAGTAATTCGTCGAAATAATTACCACCACCTGCTTCTTTCAGCAGTTCGTCGTTCATTGTAAAACCTTTTATAATATACTCTTTAAGACGTGTGGTTGCCCATTGTCTAAATTTTGTTCCCTGCAAGCTTTTAACTCTGTAACCTACCGAAATAATAACATCGAGATTATAAAAATTGGTTGGCTTGGTAGAAAAATCGGAATTTCCGATTTTTCTCATAGATGTTTCTTTTTCGAGCTCAGCCTCTTTGTAAATATTTAAAATATGTTCGTTTATGGTTGACTTTGCTTTTTGAAACAGTTCAGCCATTTGCTCAATAGTAAGCCAAACAGTTTCATTCTCTAAGCGAGTTTGAATTTTGGTATTACCATCTTCGGTTTGATATATAGTTATTTCGCTACCCATAATTGTTAATGGTGATGGATCAATAGTTAATGTTTGCTTTTGCAGCCTTAATGATTGTTGTGTTTATTTATTTTGCTATTCATTGAGCTCTTATCTCCAGCAATTCGATGACTAGGGCTCTTAATTTTTTGCAAAAACAAATGCGCGTTTTTCTATGAATTCGCACACTAATCTACAGAACAATAAACCGTAAACAAAACATTCCCCACAATATTTTACAGGGCATTACAGACTAACAAATAAAGGATAATGCAACTTTATTTATGCAGGCACTATCAATTTCTATGTAAGGCAACAAAAAGCCCGTTTCGAAGGTTCAAAACGGGCTTTGTATTTTATTTAGAGTTTAATTAATTATGAAATGTCAGGACGCTACCAAATCCTGACTGGTATGCAGCCAAAAACTTTTCACTTTCATTTTTAAATAGTTCGATTCGTACTCCACGCATTTCATAGGATCTGATTTTCTATACAAATCCTGTCCTATCTCCATAATATCCTGCATGGTTGCCCACAAATGATTCAAACAACGGAATACTTCTTCTTTTAGCAAACCTCTTGAGTTAAGCAAACGATTGAGTTCTATTCTATTTAATTTGAGCACCTGAAAAAGAGTCAAAATTTTCTCAATAATCGTTTGGGTGACCTCGGCATTTTCGCGGGGAATATTCGCTTCCAACTGCACTATGAATTTTGGAATCACTGTGAGAATGGCTTTCAAATCCTTCTTTTCAACGATTTCTACAATCTTATCAAATTCGTTTATCCGGGATACCGGGAAGTTATCCTGAACCTCAAGTATCATGTTGTTCAGAGATTCGATCCGTTTATAAATTCCAGAACGAAGGTTTTGAATCTGTACTCCCTCGGGACCACAATTCACATATTCTTTTGCCCGTTGAATTTGTTCACTTACACGGGCTTTAAAAGTCTCATCGAATATCGGATACATTCTGTTGAAATCTGCCATATCCCGGGTGTAACTATCCAGCAAGAATTTTGCCGCCACCGGCATTTCATCAAAACTAAAAGGAAAATCTATTGTTTCCATACCACCATTTTTGTTAGTTATGCATACATTTTACACTCTCTTTCTTTGCTGCTATTCTATCTCACCACTTACAGAATCTTTTATAAAACAGCATCGAAAATTAAAGAAATCATCTTTCTGTAATTCATAACATAATTACACGAGATTCGATCATTTCCGACTCATAAAATACAAAAAATCAGCACGATCGGAAAAATATAAAAAATGATATACAACATGTTTTTTGAATCGCATAGGAAAAGGTCTTGATTTTAATGGGAAAAGCTATCTGTTTTTTTTAGCATCAATCAATCTTTTAGTAGTTTTGTATAGACCCAATAAAAATAAGATGACAAAAAAAATACTATTATTCGCCTTTATCCTTTTGCCGCTGCTAAACTTTGCACAGCAAATTAACAGAACCGATGAGCTGGGGAACAAACAAGGTGTATGGGAAAAATCACACACCAATGGCAGGCTTAAATATTCCGGAACTTTTAAAGACAATTTCCCGATTGGAGAAATGAAACGTTATCACGAAAACGGCAATTTAAAAGCTGAATTATTTTTCACCAGTGAAGGACAAAAAGCGAAAGCTATTCTTTACAATGAATCTGCAGGATTAATTGCAAAAGGAAATTTCATACAATCGAAAAAGGATAGTATTTGGGTGTATTTTGATAAGAATAAAAACATCCGCGCCAGCGAAACATTTACCAGGGGAATAAAAAATGGTGAAAGTGTGTACTACTTTAAAAACGGCAAACCTGCCGAAACCCTTAGCTTCCTAAATGGCAAACGACATGGAATCTGGAAACGTTATTTTGAAAATGGAAAAACATATTTGGAGGCAAATTACAGCTCCGGGAATTTAGATGGCATCACTCAATCGTACTTTCCAAATGGAGTGATCGAATTTAGCGGCACCTACAAAAACAACAGACGTGACGGGAAATGGGATTTTTATTCTGAAAAAGGCGAACTTCTTTTCAATATAGAATACAAAAACGGCATTGCCGGCAATCAGGATGAACTGGATAGTATCCAACAGAAAAAATTAGAGGAAATGGAGAAACAAAAGGATCATTTAATCGATCCTGAAAAATTTGTTGATGATCCGGATTCCTATCTTCGCTCGCAAATGAGATAAACACCTGCATATTTACCATTCTCCGAAACACAACTTCATTAATTATAAGTAGATGAGCCAAAAAGGAATCAGTCTTTTTCAGCTGAATCAGCAAATAAAAAATATACTTTCCGATACATTTACTTCGGGCGTTTGGATTGTGGCTGAAATTAGTGAACTGCGTTACAATCAAAACGGACATTGTTATCTGGAACTGGTTGAAAAAGGTGAAAACAGCGATCAGATTATTGCAAAAGCAAAAGCTACCATTTGGTCCTACACCTTTCGGATGCTGAAACCTTACTTCGAAACAACAACAGGTCAGTCTTTTTCGTCAGGAATAAAAGTATTGGTAAATGTAAGTGTTGAGTTTCAGGAAATTTATGGTTTCTCCTTAAATATCAAAGACATTGACCCCACCTACACTTTGGGAGACATGGCCCGGCGGAGAAAAGAAATTATTGCACGGCTGGATGAAGAAGGTGTGTTGGAAATGAATAAGGAACTGGCTTTTCCTGAAATTCCAAAATGTATTGCCATCATCTCCTCGCCTACGGCTGCAGGCTACGACGACTTCACAAATCAGCTCGATAACAACTCATTCGGTTACAAATTCCACTACAAATTGTTTCCGGCTGTTATGCAGGGAAATAATGCCGAAGAATCGATAATTGCTGCTCTCGATAAAATAAATGAATACGAAGATGTATTTGATGTTGCCGTTATTATTCGTGGTGGTGGCTCGCAGGCAGATTTAAATTGTTTTGACAGCTATTGGCTGGCTTTTAACATTGCTCAATTTCCAATGCCGGTAATTTCGGGGATTGGACACGAAAGAGATGAAACGATTGTTGATTTGGTGGCTCATACCAAAGTAAAAACACCAACTGCTGCTGCCGAATTCTTAATTGATTGTTTCGACGAATGCAGAGAATATCAGAATGGTTTACGCGAGCAATTTTTAGAAGAGGTGAATGAAGTTCTTTTATCCTCATCGGAAAAACTGGTGCACTTAACCAACAAATTCTCGCCCATGGTGAGTCAGATACTGGAACGGAAATCGAATCAGCTGAGTGCAGCCAAACAGAGACTAAAAACTGCAGGCACGCATTTGCTGGGCAATCAATTTCATTATCAGCAAAGACTGAATTCACAATTTCAGTATTCTACAGAACGAAGAATTGAAAATCAAAAAACGCTTATCAATCAGTTGCAAATAAAACTTAAAACCAAGATTAAGAGACAGATTGAGCAGCAGAAACACCATCTGTCATTATTCGGGCAATCGGTAAAATATCTTAATCCTGATCATATTTTGAAAAAAGGATATACCTTAAGTTTGAAAGAAGGAAAAATAATAAAGGATATTGATCAGCTATCGCCCCAAGACATTATTGAAACCCGGTTTGCCAACGGAAGCGTTGAAAGTCAGGTTCAAAAAATCAACCGAAAAACTAAAACGACTAAATTAAATACAAATGGCTAAAAAAAAGACAAGCTACCGCGATGCAATTACCGAAATTGAAGAAACCATTGCTTCCATCGAGAATGACGAGCTGGATGTGGATGATTTATCGGATAAAGTGAAACGGGTTTCGGAGCTTCTTGTAATCTGCAAAGAGAAGCTTCACAATACCGAAAAAGAAGTTGAGAAAATTTTAAATGAGATGGATGAATAAATTACTGCTTGTTTTCATTGTTTCCTTATTGGGAATTTCTTGTGAAGCTCAGAAACCCAGGCCTAACAAATTACAGACTTACGTGAATGAGTTTGTATCGGACAGCTGTTTTTATTCGGCCGGAATAGGAATTGTTGTCTCGGATGTGAAAACAAGTAAAAATTTAGCAATGAACCAAGCTCATTTGGCCTTGGTTCCCGCATCAACACAAAAATTAATTACCACGGCTGCTGCCCTGGAGATTTTAGGAAACAATTATCAGTTTGCAACGCAAGTTGAAACCGACGGAGAACTTCTTAAAAACGGAACTCTTGTTGGAAATCTGATTGTGAAAGGTTTTGGAGATCCAACACTGGGGTCGAAATATTTTGAGAACGAAAAACCGATTGAGCAACAGATTGCAGAGAAAATTAAGGCGCTTGGCATCCTGAAAATCCAAGGAAAAATACTGGCTGACGACTCTTATATTGAAGCCAAAATACCTGCAACATGGATCTGGGAAGATATCGGAAATTACTACGGTGCAATTCCCAACGGACTTAGCTTTCATGATAATATGTACAGCCTGTTTTTTTCATCGGGAAATGCCGGCACTGCAACACAATTGACAAAAACAGAACCGCAAAACACAGGATTGGTTTTTGATAATCAGGTAATCAGCTCGGTTGTAAACCGCGACCTGGCCTATATTTTTGGTGGAAATACCAGTAATCAGCGAAGGATTGAAGGAAGCATTCCACAAAACAGAGCCCAATTTGAAGTGAAAGGAGCCCTTTTGCAGCCAAAAAACAGCTTAATCGAATCTCTGAATCAATCGTTTCTGCAAGTAGGAATCTCAATAGAAAACAAGGTTCTTCCTGCTAAAGAAAGAAGTTTGCTTCTTAATTTGAATTCTCCGGAGCTGAAAGACATTGTAAGCCTTACCAATCAAAAAAGCATCAACCTTTTTGCCGATCATATGCTTTTCGAGATTGGAGCAAAAGAATCAGGAAAGGCAAGCTGGGAAAATGGAATTGAAGCTGTTAAAAATTTCTGGAATCAAAAAGGTCTTCCCACAAAATACATATCACTGTTCGATGGCAGCGGACTCTCCCACTTCAACGCTGTTTCTGCAGACTTTTTCGATCAGATTTTAAGAATCATGTATCAGAGCAGGTATTCAAATGAGTTTAGCTCTTCATTGCCTGTTGCCGGGATATCAGGCACTTTAAAATCGTTCGGCCGGAATAGTGATCTGCAAGGGAACTGGAAGGCTAAAACCGGATCGATGACTGGTGTAAGAACTTATTGCGGCTATCTGACAACAAAATCAGGAAAAGAATATGCTGTAACAATTTTAATTAATAATTATTCCTGCTCATCATCTGCTGTAAATATTAAACTTTTAACTCTTTTAAATCAGCTTTATAATTCATAACTTCAGATTGCATCTGTTTACTGATCTAATTTGATGTTTATGAGAATTACAAAGCAATATTTTTCAATTGTACTCTTTCTTTTCATCTTCTGTTTTAAAGGTTTTTCCGCTAATCAGAAAGATATTTTAGTCTTAAATTCCTACCACAATGGTTTAAGCTGGACCGACTCCATCGTATCAAGTATCAAGCGGGAGCTTTCAACGGAATCATCCTATTCTGTTTACATAGAGGATATGGATACAAAAAGATATTTCTCCCAAAACTACTTGAATGTACTTGCCAAATTTTATCAGGAAAAATATAAGAATAGAAAATTCGACTTAATTATATCTACAGACAACAATGCTTATGATTTCTTATTAGAATATAAGAATCAGATTTTTGGCTCTGTGCCTGTATTGTTTTGCGGTTTGAACTCAACTATTGACGTTCCGAAAGGCTACAGCGGAGTTTTCGAAAATATGAATTTTTGTTCTACCATTGATCTCATTAAAGAAAATCACCCAAAGTTTTCAGAACTTGTTATCGTCAGCGACAAAACCACCACAGGAAAAGCCATGGTACAATTTGTTGAAGATGATATCAAAAATATGGAAGAATTGATTCCTTACAGAATCATTCAACCAGATCATATGCCGAATCTTCAAAAAGAACTCTCCTCGCTGGATAAAAATTCGATTGTTTTATATCTGCTTTACAATAGAGATTCTGAAGGGAAGTATTATACTTACGAAGATAGTTTTAGAGAAGTAATACCTTATTGCAAGGTACCAATTTACTGTGTTTGGGATTTTTACATGGGTCACGGGGCTGTAGGAGGAACATTAATTACGGGTAGAAATCAAGGAAAACAAGTTACCGAAATGGCAAAAAGAGTTCTATCAGGTACTAGTATAGATGATATTCCTTCCCAAAATGCAAAATACGAGAATTGTTTTGACTACAAACAACTAACACAATTCAATATTGACAGATCGAAACTCCCTAAAGATTCCCGTATTATAAATGAACCATACAGTTTTGTCCGCGAAAACAAAGAAATTGTTATTCTAACCCTAACAGTATTGATTCTTCTTACAATTATTATCATTGTGATGACCATTAATATGCATTTACGAAAGGTTCGTGCTCAAAAAGAAAAAGCTCATTTGCTGGAAATAAAAGCCAATCACGAAGAACTAAAAATTGCTAAGGAAGCAGCCGAGGAATCAAGTAGATTGAAATCGGCATTTTTGGCTAATATGTCGCACGAAATCCGAACTCCAATGAATGCCATTTTAGGTTTTACCGATCTATTGGCCGGTGATGATGTAGAAAAAGAAAAACGTACCCGCTTTATCTCAATTATTCAAAGAAACACAAAACACCTGCTTCGCTTAATCAGTGACATACTGGACATCTCGAAAATTGAGACCAATCAATTAAAAATTGTGAAAAACAAATGTGTTCTGGATAATCTATTCGTAAATCTGAATGAAATTTACGAAGCTATACTGGACTTGCATGATAATAAAAATCTTTCCATTATAACTACTGTTCCTGATGATAAAAGCATCACTGAATTCAATACTGACACAATGCGTTTGGTTCAGATTTTCAATAATTTAATCGAAAATTCAATAAAATTTACCAACATAGGAACAATTGAAATTGGATATGATATTAAAGGAGACTTCCTCCGGTTTTTTGTGAAAGACACAGGAATCGGTATATCTGAAGACAAACAAAAAATTATTTTCGACCGTTTCCGTCAGGCTGATTTAAATGCTGATACAAGGAAATATGGAGGTACCGGATTGGGATTGGCAATCAGTAAAAGTCTGGTTGAGCTTTTAGGAGGCGAAATTTGGTTTATCTCGAAACCAAATGAGGGAACCACCTTCTATTTTACCATTCCGTTTTAAAAATAAAGGCGGACATTTCTGTCCGCCTTCTGTATTCAATTCCTTATTTAAAAGAAATAGTACAAGCCTACCGAAATTCTTGTATTTCCTACCCAATGGGTATTCTCAACTTCGGCTTTCTCAGTAACATCACCGTAAGCTGCTGCTGTATATTCTACTTCCAATTCCATCTTCAAATTCTCGAAACGTTTCGCAACCCGTGGCGCAATACGATACAATTCTCCAATATCTTTTCCCCGGCTATAAATCATACCTGGAATAACCTTATCATCAGCACCCATATTTTTTGAATAACCGGCATGTAAGGCCAACTCAAAATTATTTTTAATGTAAGAAACATCAGTCCATGTACCTAAAACCTTTATACCTGTATAACTGGCTTCATTAGTCATAGGATTTAAACTTTTCGCTGCATATCCACCTAACATTAACACATCAGTTAAGTTGGTGCCGTAAGTAGTTTGAGTCTTAAAAGTAATTGGTTTTAAATTCAATTTATAAGATGCAACCACAGCCCACGACGAAAGTGTTTCATCATTCTTCCATTTAGTTAAGTTACCATCTTTTAATGATCCGGTTGTACTTGTTAAAGATGGTTTGATGTTTTTAAACTCTCCACTTAGTCCAAACACATGCTTTCCTGCATAGTAATGAACCAGTCCCTGAAGAATAGGCAATCCTGAATTTCTTAAATATTTGTTACTCGCTCCGTCGGGTCCGGTACTTGTATAATCACGCTCCGATGCAATAGCTGCCAACAATTTCCAATGCTCTGTTTTGTACGTTAAACGCAGCTGAGGATTACGCGCAAAAGCTTTGAACGGCAATCCGGCATTGGCACCAACTGTAGTTGGAAAGATTTCAGCATCAAATAATGGTGACCATGTTTGTCCTATTAACAAAGAAGTCTTGCCCCAATCCAAATTCACAAAAGCGTGACGCAAACGCAACCCGTTCACATCCGATTCTGCATTGCCGATAAACTCTGCTTCCAATAAACCGTTGGTCTTCGCTCCTAAAATTTCAGGACCTGCAATTTTTGCATTTACACGCGACTGAATAACAGCCATATTATAAACGCCGCCTTTGTTCATGTCCTTTCCGGCAGCATCCAAATCTTCATCTTGTGGGTAAAGTAATATGAATCCCTCCCGGGCACTAACTGTTTGACGGGTATCGTAGGTAAATAAAGAGTGTACATAACCTCCGAATTTCACCTTAATTTCGTCTTTCTTCTCTTGAGCATTAAGCTTAGGGATGCCAACACAGAAAAGTGCTAAAAGTAGTAGGTAGTTAATTTTTTTCATAGATTTTATCAGTTTTTTTGCGCCGCAAAGATATACAGGAATATTAGTTTATAAGAATATTATAAAACAGCTTTTCATTTGCAATAGATCGTTAGATTTTAGATGTGAGATATTAGATCGATTTGCAGTGTGCTTATTTTCAGATCTTTATACTGAAATACACATTAAGCAAATCATCTTGACAATCAGATACTTACAAAAACTTAACAAAGCATTTTAAAAGAATTTCAAAAAAAATAAAGAATTATCTATTATGCAGATATCTCAATATTCCTGATAAATAATTAACGGACCACCTTCAAATTCAATTCGGAAACTGTCCCCCATCGATTCATTTAGGGTTCCCTGATTCATCAGTTCCAGTTTTTGCTCTGTTAATGCATATCGTAAGTTGGCTGTAGAAATTAAAGTCTCCGAATTGGGAGAAAATATTGAAACTTGCTGACGAGTGTAACTGTCGAAATTTTTTGAACGAAGAAGCGGTGTAAAACAACCATAATTGGTAAGCATTCTCACACGAATTTTTTTTGCGTATTGCGGCAGTAAAAACACATTTCCAATCATATGATCGTCACGCTGTCCGGTTGCTCCCACAATAATAACCTGAGAAAATTTATTTTCCAGACACCAGTTAATGGCTTTGGTTAAATCATTACTGTCCTGATTGGCAAAATGGTGAATGATATCGCGGTATTTCCATTTCATTTCCGGATTTAAAGAATCCAGGTCGCCTACAATTGCGAAAGGCTCAATTCCAGCTTCATCCAATTTATTGATTGCACCATCGCAGCAAACAATATATTTTGAGGATTTTAATTCGTTTAAAGGAATTTTGTGTGTAGGGAATGAGCCATTAGCCAGAATTACCGCTTTCTTTTGCATGCTTACTTAATCTAAATCTTTCAGAATTTGAATTTTACCAAACACAAAAGTAATTATTCGCGGGAAATTGCTTCAGTATAAAGCATATCTTTTTTCCATTGAATATATCCTACCACTGCCAAAACAGTATAAAAAAAGAAAAGAACAGAAGTTGGATACAGTCCTTTATAGATATACAGCCCCAAAGAAACCGCATTTACAATTACCCAAACCAGCCATTGCTCTAAAATTTTCCGCGCCAGCATCCAGGTAGCAACAATACTCAAGGCTGTTGTAAAAGCATCCCAATATGGAATAGAAGCATCAGTATGAGCCACCAGTATATATGAGATAACAGCATAGATTAGCATGCTGGCTCCAAAAAGAATCAAAAACAATCCTTTGGATAATTTGGTCACCGGAATTTCTTTCTGACCAGCTCCTTTCGACCAAACAATCCAACCGTAAATACTAATAAAAACATAGTAGAATTGAAGAGACATGTCGGCATACAACTTGGCAATAAAAAACACATAAATGTACATCACCGAGGTTAAAAGCCCAACCGGCCACAACCATTTATTCTGTTTGATTTCTAAAAAAAGAAAGATTAAACCGGCAATGGTTCCAATTATTTCAATGATATTATCAACAATCCAATTCATTTCTGAAGCATATTAAAAAAACACCAGATTCTATGCAAGATAGAAACCGGTGTTCTGTATATCAAATAATTAAAATCTAAATGTTAATCCTGCCATGAAATTTGTTCCTGCCTGAGGGAAATATGCTTTCCAGGTTCCAGGAGTTCCATCTAAACCCTCGTTGTGTTCACCATAAGCATTGTTCTCATATTCTTTATCAAACAAATTATTGATCTGAACATTGAAAGCAATTTCTTTCATCCATTTTGGTTGAACGGTGTACTCGAAACGTAGGTTATTTACTAAATAAGCATCAATCTTACGATCTTCGTTTGATGTGTTATCGAAAAACTGCTCGCCTACATATTTGCTAATAAAGCTAACTCCCAACCCCTTTGCAGGGTTCCAATTTAGAATACTGCTACCCACTACTTCCGGAGAATAACTGATATCAGTCTCGCCAAGTTTTATAGCTTTCACATCAACTTCATCCCAATCTCCATCAATCACACTTACATAATCTGTAAAATCTTTAATCTTATTTCGACTTAAAGTCAGATTAGCATCCCACTTCAAATTAGGAAGAAGCTGCACACCTCCAATAAACTCAAAACCGACACGATAACTCTTATCAACATTCGTCATAATTGCAGAACCTACATTATTCCTTTCACCAGTTGCAACCAACTGATCTTGATAATACATGTAGTAAATATTTACCCCAAATGTCGCTTTCGAAGATTTAAAATTATAACCTAATTCATAATCAAATAAAGACTCTGAACTTGGTAATCTTGTAATGTCTTCTTTAGCATCCTTAAAGTTAGTACGGGTTGGCTCACGATGAGCCAAACCAAAAGATAGGTAGACATTATTTCTATCGTTAATTGTATAAAACAATCCCATTTTAGGGTTGAAGAAATCAAATTTATGATCTTGAATCAATGGTTTCAAATCATCATCAATTCCATCCATCTCGTACGAAATATGACGATACTGAACATCACCATATACATTCAATTGATCACTCAATCCAAGATTGACTTTTGCAAAAGCATTGTAGTCTGTTTTTTTACCATTATTTAAATACCACTGGTAATCATTTATTATACCACCATTTTTGGCCCAAAGTATATTTCCAAAGTGATCTCCATCATAGTGATTCCAAGCACCACCTAATGAAGCATCTACACCTTTCTTCTTATAATTTAAAGAATATGTAAATCCATAAAAGTCATTCTTCAGCCATTTTTGACGAGTTAAATCTGTAGTACTTACCTCTTCAGCGCCATACTTTGGATTACTTAAACCATATTCTGCATAGCTTTCATCCGTCTTGTATTGCTCATAAAAACCTTTTCCCTTGGTATAATGCAAAGCTGCATTCATATTCAAAGCTGAATTCAACTCCTGAGAATAAAACAACTGGTAATGAGTTTGCTTGTAGTTATCGGTTTGATTATCGTAGAATTTCGTATTGCCATCTTTATCCTTATACTTCCCAGCTGGGTTGTATTTTCTACCTTTGCCATCCATATCATCATTTCCCCACCAGGAAATACCTGTTTTCTGATCACCGCTCATCACATTAAACTTCAGCATACTTTTTTCTGTATAGTAAGTTCCACTAACAAAAAAAGATTCATGATCCGAGAATGCACGATCAACAAAACCATCTGATTTTAAACGGGAATAACGAGCATCAAAACTAAACTTGCCGTCAATTAGCCCTGTTCCTACTTTTACTGTATTCCTAAACGTATTATATGAACCTGCAACACTTTGCACCTCTGCATAAGGATCTGCATTAATAGTTTCTGTCTGAAAATTAATGGTCGCACCAAAAGCTGCAGCTCCATTGGTAGATGTTCCTACTCCCCGCTGAATTTGAATGTTATTTACCGAAGATGCAAAATCGGGCATATTTACCCAAAAAACACCTTGTGATTCAGAATCATTCAAAGGAACACCATTAATCGTTACATTAATTCGGGTAGCATCTGTTCCTCTAATTCTCAAGGAAGAATAACCAACACCATTACCTGATTCAGAAGCCTCAACCAATGAAGGAGTCAAACTTAACTGATAAGGAATATCCTGTCCTGTATTCTGCCTTCTTACATCATCCCCTGAGAGATTTGTAATAGCAACCGGAACCTTATTGCCCGCACGGGTAGCAGCAACAAGAACCTCATCGGCCATAATGGCAGATGCTTCCAAATTAAAGTCAATTTCTTCTGACTTACTCAGCTTCACTTCTTTTTGAGCACTTTCATAACCCAAAAATGAAACCACAAAACTGTAGTTTCCTTCTTTTAAATTCTGAAACCTGTATGTACCATTCGAACTGGCAACGGTTCCTAAATAAGTTCCTTTTACTGCGATTGTGGCACCCGGAAGTGCTTTTCCTGCTTTATCGGTAACTTTACCGGTTAAGGTAAGTTGAGAGAATCCAATAAAACATACAAATTGCAATAAAATTAACACTGCTGCTCTGCGTAAAACACAGTTCATCTTTCTTGTAAACATTGTTTATAAGTTAAAACGTTAATAATATATTGCAATGAGGTTGTAAATAAGATCAGGTTGGCGAAAAGTTAATTCGCAATTTTCCCTACGCCGGCATTATCCGGATCAGGTTTAAAGGGTATGATCTCAGCCTGTTATTTAAGGCACCCCACTGTGATTTTGCCACAAAGGTAATCGGAAATAGTTCAAAAACAAAAGAGCCGGCTAAATGCCGGCTCTTCCTAAAACCTAAACTTTAATTTTTTCAACCCTATTTAATTGATTCAGGTGCATTAACACCCAAAACATCCTTTATAGCTTTTACAAATGTTTCTTTTGGTAAAGCTCCCTGTGCCATTGTTGGCTTTCCCTTAACAGGAATAAATAAAAAACTTGGTATGCTTTTAATTCCAAACGCCCCGGAAACCATTGGTGATTTATCGGTGTCAACTTTGTAAATCTGAATGTCCTGTCCATATTCCTTTTGAAGCTCTTCAAGCACAGGCGCAACACGTTTACACGGACCACACCATGTTGCATAAAAATCAACGATTACAGGTTTATCCCCTTTAAAATTCCATTCTTTACTATTTGTAAAATCAAATACCTTTTCCTTAAAACTATTATCATCCAAGTGAATGACTTCATTTGCTGTCTGAGAAAATGCACTTAAGTTTATCATTGCTACAAACAATGCAAAAAATATTTTTTTCATCTTTGTTTCTTTACAGAGGTAACCCAACAAAAGAACAACCCCTCGTTCAACTTCTTTTTTTATTATTACTCTCTTACAAAAATGATACTTTTTTCAGAACCATCATTATTATCCAGGAGCTTTAATAAAATTTTAAGCTGCAAACATTATTAACCTACACCAAGAACCTCTGAAAATGCCTGCTTAAATGATTCTTTTGACATAGCACCCTGTGACATCTGTGGCTGCCCGTCTGTAGGAATGAACAACAAAGACGGAATGCTCTGAATTCCAAACATTGATGCCAACTCACGTTCTTTTTCAGTGTCAATCTTGTAAATATCCAGATTATCACCATACTCTTCCTGTAATTCCTCTAAAATAGGAGCAACAGCTTTACATGGACCACACCAATCTGCATAAAAATCAACCAAACAAGGTCGGTTGCCTTCAAATTTCCAATCTTTATTTTGTTCGAAATTGAATACTTTCGCTTTAAATGTTTCTACTGTCAAATGTTCTACCATAACCTTCAATATTAAAATAATACAATCATTCTACATGTATAAATATACATATTTATATCTTACAATTCGTATGCCAAATTCAAAATTTGCTTGTTTTTATAGATTCCATCTAAATAATTGTAATTTTGTCAGCGCAATGAATCAGGGATTTATGAATTTAGGCTCCTGAAGCACATGATTTAGAGTAAACTGTTTGAAAAAAAGTAAAGTGAAAGAACATTTAAAACACCCTATATTTTCAATTATTTCCAAAATTGTAACCCGTGAAAATCTCGAGAGTTATGTAATTGGAGGTTTTGTAAGAGATTTATTTTTACACCGGGAATCAAAAGATATTGATATTGTAGTTATTGGAAGTGGTATTGAACTTGCCCAGAAAGCAGCAAAAGAAGCCGGAGTATCAAAAGTTTCCATTTTCAAGAACTATGGAACGGCAATGCTAAAGTACAAAGATCTGGAAATTGAATTTGTTGGTGCCAGAAAAGAATCTTACAATCGGGATTCCAGAAACCCTATTGTTGAAGACGGTACGCTCGAAGACGATCAAAAAAGAAGGGACTTCACAATTAATGCTTTGGCTCTTAGCCTGCATCAGGATAATTTTGGAGAGTTGCTCGATCCATTTAATGGAATTAATGATTTAAATAATAAAATCATTAAAACACCAATGGAACCAATAATAACATTCTCTGATGATCCTTTGCGAATGATGAGGGCAATACGTTTTGCGACTCAACTTAACTTCACAATATCGAAGGAAACTCTTGAAGCTATTCGTACCAATAAAGATCGAATTAATATCATCACAAAAGAAAGAATTATCGAGGAATTAAATAAGATAATTCTTTCAGATAAACCTTCTATCGGATTTAAGCTGCTGGATGAAACGGGCTTGTTAAAATTAATATTTCCCGAATTTGTTAGACTAAAAGGTCGGGAAACCAGAAAAGGAATCAGTCATAAAGACAATTTCTACCATACACTTGAGGTCCTTGATCAATTAACTCCAAAATCAAATAATCTTTGGCTGCGATGGTCGGCTTTGCTGCACGATATTGCCAAACCGAATACCAAGAGATTTGTGGATGGAATTGGATGGACGTTTCATGCTCATAATTTTATTGGTGAGAAAATGGTGCCTGGTATTTTTAAGAAAATGAAATTGCCCTTGAACGAGAAAATGAAATTTGTTCAGAAAATGGTACTTCTTCATATGCGTCCCATCGTATTGGCACAAGAGGTGGTTACCGATTCTGCAATTCGAAGATTGCTGTTTGATGCCGGCGATGATGTAGATGAATTAATGAAATTATGCGAAGCCGATATCACTTCTAAAAATGAAGAAAAAGTGAAAAAGTTTCTCGATAATTTTCAATTGGTACGAAGGAAACTAAAAGAGGTGGAGGAAAAGGATTCTGTTCGTAACTTTCAGCCACCAATTGACGGACAGGAAATTATTGATATTTTTAATTTATCGCCATGCAGAATAATTGGCGATATTAAAATGGCTATAAAGGAGGCTATTCTTGATGGAGTAATTCCCAATGAACATGATGCAGCCTATCAGTTTATGCTGAAAAAAGGAAAAGAACTGGGACTTGAACCCATAAAAAAAAGCAACAAAAAAGAACCTTTGGATTAGTCCGAAGGTTTTTTTTAACTTACAACCTTTGCATGCTAAACAGCATCATAAAATATAATAATAATATCTATTTTTGCGGCCTGAAAAAAAGAAGAAAGCACCCCACTAATAAAGTATTCAGGAATGGCATATGTTGACAATACAATGATAATCAGAAGAGATCTTCTGGCAAGAATGGCAGATCTTTTTAATGAAGGGAAATTAATGGAAGGACTTGATAGAATTCCTCTTGAAATGGCCCCGCGCAGAAGCCCTAAATCTGATCGTTGCTGTATTTTTAAGGAACGTGTAATCATTAAAGAAAAATTGATTCCGCTTTTAGGTTTCGATTTGGATGAATATACAGACGAACTTAAAACTCTGGCTTCGTATGCTGAAGAAGCACTTGAAAGAAAAAATCCAATCAACAAAATATTGACGGTTGTTGATGAGGCGTGTACTTCTTGTGTAAAGAATAGTTACATCGTAACCAATCTTTGCAAAGGTTGTGTTGCACATCCGTGTATGATGAACTGTCCAAAGGAATCCATCAGCTGGAATGCAAACGGTCAGGCTCAAATCAATCCCAAAACCTGTATTAATTGTGGTATTTGCATGAGTGTTTGCCCTTATCATTCCATTATATACATGCCTGTACCTTGCGAAAATGCTTGTCCTGTTGGCGCTATCACCAAAGATGAGTATGGTATTGAACGGATCGATGAAGATAAATGCATTGATTGCGGCAAATGTATTACGGCTTGTCCTTTTGGTTCAATCATGGAGAATTCTCAGATAATCGATGTGATGAAATCCATAAAAGAGGAAGAGCAAGAAACCGTTGCCATAGTTGCTCCTGCTGTTCTTGGACAATTCCACTCTAAAATAGAGAATGTATTGGGTGCTATCAAGAAATTGGGTTTTACAGATGTGATAGAAGTTGCTAAAGGTGCAAATGTAACTACTGAAAATGAGGCCGACGAATTACTGGAACGTCTGGCGGCAAAAGCCCCTTTTATGACAACTTCCTGCTGTCCTGCTTATGTTTCTGCTGTAGACAAGCATATACCCGAAATGAAAAAATACATTTCACATACCAAGAGTCCGATGTATTATGCCGCAGAGATTGCCCGAGCAAATTATCCAAAGGCAAAAATTGTATTCATTGGGCCATGTATTGCCAAACGCCGGGAAGGAATGAATGATCCAAACGTAGATTACGTAATGACATTTGAAGAATTATCGGCTCTTTTTAAAGGTTGGAAAGTTGAGATGGAAATGGAAAATTCAATAAATCTTGACAAAAGTATTTTAAATCACGGAAGAGCTTACGCTGCAAGTGGTGGTGTGGCACAATCGGTACTTGAACTTAAGCCTTACGTTAACATTAAACCTGTAATTGTAAATGGTCTTGACAAAAAGAAGATTAATATGCTGAAAGCATTTGCTAAAACAGGCAAAACAAGCGGTAATTTTATAGAGGTAATGGCTTGTGAAGGTGGTTGTATTTCCGGTCCAAGTTCGAATTTCGATCCGAAAACGGGCAGTAAATTATATGAAAAAAATCTTGCAGATATTATTTCTGCAGAATAAATAAATTATTAAAATGGCTGCCAACATCTATTGACAGCCATTTTTATTTCCTCCACAAGTCAAGAATAATAGGAAGATGGTCGCTAAAACCATCATTAAATTTATATCCAACAAAACTCCTGAAAGGTTTTTCTCCAAAATAAGTATTATCAGTTTCCAATAAGAATTCGGGTTTAAAAAGACTCATATTATCTGGATCGCAATACAAAAAACCAGACTTATTAAGCAAAGCTCCTGATACAATAAATTGATCGAGCATTCCCCATTTCCCTTGATATTTATGACTCCCTATTCCTGTTTTGTTTAAAAATAAATAAGCCAAATTGTATAATTTATTATCGCAAATTTCTTTCTCCGGAGATAAAGCATTCAGCTCTGTTTGTAAAGATCTGTTATCCGGATAATCATTAAAATCGCCCATTATTACAATCAAGGCATTGCCGTTATGATTAACAATCTCAGATACTTTTCCTTTCAGCAAATGTGATGCTGATATTCTTCTATTCTCGGACTCCAGCTGGCCTCCCCAACGCGAAGGCCAGTGATTTACAAAAATATGCAAAGTATCATCTGTATTTGTTTTCCCCTTTACATAAAGAATTTCCCGGGTAGTTGAGATTGAATCTCCCTCATAAATCAATTTAATAAATGTCGTATCGATGGGATGAAATGTTTCAGGCTGATAAATTAATGCCACATCTATCCCTCTCCTGTCCGGCGATTCGCGATGAATAATTTGATATCCTGCTTTGTTCAGATATCCAATTTTAAACAAACCATCTAAAACAAATCGGTTCTCAACCTCGCAGAGTCCAATTAAATCGGGAAACTCCCAGCCACCCGCCGCTAAAATTACCTTAGCCACTTTTTGTGATTTTTTCTGATATTTTTCCCATGTCCAATTTCGCTCTCCCCTTGGAAGAAATTCATTATCCAGCGTAAGGCTGTCATCAAAACAATCAAAAAAATTCTCCACATTGTAAAACATCAACCTAAAATCACCTCGTATGCCTTCCTCCAATCCATCGATGACAGATTGTGCCAAACTAATTCTCGCACACAAGAACAGGCAAATGATTAGGATTAGAGAAAACTTCATATTATTTAATTTCTGAAAATTCATAACATCCCATATCCGGGGCAACATCATTATCTCTGCGATTGCCTGCCAAATCAAAAAGATAGGTCGATATAAATTCAATACTTCCCTTATTTATAGCTGACGATTGCTCACTCAAGCTAAAATCAAGCTCTTCGGAATTAAGAAAATCAGGATCTTTATTAAACAAACATTCAGTGAATGTTGAAGCATAATCAGTCTGGGCTGAATTGCTCAATTTTAAGAGAGAATTCTGAACCAAAACATTTGCTGTTTGATCAAATTCCAACTCATCAGATCTATTTCCATACAGAATACTATTTCTGATTGTCAAGCCCTCTTCGCCAAGACCATTGTATGAGATAACTGCCTTTGAACGGACAGAAAAAAACCACGAATTATAAAAAGTTGAATGAGATATCAAACAAGAACCATACTCTTTTAACCGAACACACTCCTCACCACAATTACTGACCAGCATATCATGAGCAGCAATAATAGAATTTGATGCCAGTAATCCATTCCCCGTAAAATTCCGAATAATTCCATACTCAATCAAAATTGGATTGTTATCCAATATGGTTTTAGGAAAGCTTAATCCATTAATGCCGTTTTCGAGAATAAAATGACTGAGAAGATGAGTCGTACTTTCATCGTAAAAGTAGATTCCATCCCATTGACCGGGAACATTTTTGTACAATTCCTCTAATCGTGAACTTCCGAAATAAACAGGTTTTTGAAAACTTCCTTTTACCTCAAAATTACCCTTAACATGAAGTGCCGCATTCTTCTTGAAATAAACCATTGTTCCCTCATAAACTATCAGGTCAACACCTTCATCAATCCAAACAGGCTTCGTAACAAAATAAGGCCGATCTCCCGTCCAAATCGTATTTTTAGTAATATTACCATCAACTATATATACATCCTGCGCAAAAGTCTCAAAAATCACTTCCTGCACCTGCCCGTTCAGTTCAAACTTCAATTGGTCTTTTAATAACCGGGGAGCATTCTCATCTTTTGCTTCAAGACCTACCTCAACAAAAATAAAAAGGCTGTCTTTGGCATCAAGTTTAATATCCATCAAATTGTTCGACTGAATTCCATTCACATTTAGTCGATATGGTGATTCTAAATTTTGAAGGTATAAGTGCGAGATATTAATTGCGTTAGATGAAGTATTCTTCACCTTTAACTGCTTGGTTGTTGAACCAAAGCCAGTGAATAATGTATCAAATGCAAGTGTATCCGCTGAAAATGTCAATCTAAAATTTGGATCGGTCGTAAAATTCTCATCTTGGTCGCAAGAAATAATGAGAAATGAGATGACAATAAAAAACAGAAGTCGATAGAATTGCATGGTTTACTTGTTTAAATCGAACTTGAAGATATAAAAAATCCGGTATTTTATGTAAAAATACCAGATTCAAGTTCTTCTAAAATTTTTTAAAAAAAGATATAACTTTTACTGTTTCTCTTGTATCGGGAAGTTTTTGTTTTACTGAAATTTCGATCAGCAGCTCTTCTTTCTCTCAATCTACTTTCCCTCTTCATTTTATTTGGAATGTCGAAATTGAATTTTAGGTGTTTTATCTCATAATTGTAACAGTTCCCTTCATTGGTTTTTCTTCATCTATTTTAATGACATAATAATACGAGCCAATCGGTAAATTACCATTTCCATCGGATCCTTTCCAAGGTGTCCCCTTGTATTCATTTCCCGAGCCACTGAACTTATAAATTGCTTTACCCCATCGGTCGTATATCACAATTTTCAATTTCTGCACCAATTCAACCCGTTCAATACGCCAGCTATCATTAAAGCCATCAGCATTCGGAGTAAAAGCTCTAAGAAGGTTTTCTTTCCAATAATTCAATATTATTGCTTTCTGTCCTATATCAGCCGAATTTACACTGCACCCATTGGCATGATCAATTACCTCAACACTATATTCGCCCGGATATTTAACCTCTATACTTGAAGTAATTTCCCCTGTGGACCAAATATAACCTGCTTCTCCCTTAGTAATTGCTGTGGCATTAATTATAATACTTTCAGCAGAGGATAAACTACCTGAAAGTGGAGAAAGTGAAACTATCGGAACTGCTACGTCTTCTGTAATAAGTATTGGATCAGAAAGCACATTGCATTGGAGATCTTCATCCGAAACTTCAACTGCATACTCCCCTTCCTCTCCATTTCCTATCTCTAAAACAGAAGCCGTTTCCCCAGGGATTAAGTCATTATCTTTAAACCATTTGTAATAAATTTCCCCTTGTACTTTCGCTCTCGCTGTCAAATCAATATTCTTTACACCGCAGGTTAATTCTGTTGCTGAAGAACTTAGTTCAACATCTTCCACAATGGTAAATACATCTACATTTTGTGCAACTCTACTGCTATTGCCATTGCCATCATCAAATGTCCAATTGACAACATAGCTGCCTTCGGTGTTATAAGTCAATGGATCCAATGTAGTTCCCTGTATCTCTCCTGCACAATCGTCGTTAGCTATTGGCACAGCAAGACTAATGGTACACATGCCGCTTACATCATCCAAAACCGGAGCGATGGGTGCAGTTACATCATCAACGATTACATTTTGAGGAACCGTGGTGCTGTTCCCGTTGCCATCATCAAAGGTCCAATGAATAACATGAGTTCCCTGAGTAGTATAGCTTAAAGGATCGGTTGTTGTGCCTGTGATTGTTCCCGAACAATTATCACTTGTTGTTGGAGGAAC
>NZ_MVDE01000040.1 GCF_002843385.1 Labilibaculum manganireducens | reverse complement strand
TAAAGGCTTTTCTCCAAAATTCTTGCGTCGTTATGCAGACTTACATAGCGCTATAAAAGAAGCCACGCAAAAATATATTGCTGATGTTAAAGGAAGTGATTTTCCAAATGAAGAGAAGGAGGCATATTAGATAAATGTTTATAACAATAAATTTCCATTATACACATAATACTATCTATAAGTATTGTCTTTTTCATTTGGATATGTAATTAAGAAACTCTCATCTACATTCTGAAGTGAACTTTAGATGTTGTGTCCAACTTTAGGGATTCATTTCAGTTTTTGGGAGTTGCTTTTTTTGAACGTTCAAATGGTGCAAACTACGCCGGGTTTAAGAATGTTTTAATTAGCAAGTTGTTATTTTTCTTCCTTTTTTATTTGTTTTACCACATTATCAAAATTTTCGCTGCAACAATAACCTGTTGAATCTCACATTTCTCAATAGGTTTTGAACGATATTTTGAAACAACTTGTTCCCAAGTTAGTCAAGCCATTTTCAATTACCTCTTTTTTAATCTGTTCTACATCAATATTGTTACAGCAACAAATATTTTTTCACTATAAATAAATTTCGCAGCCTACGAAATCATTTTTTTGAGATGTAAAAATATTATTTTCAAATGGAAGGTTAAGTCAGTCGGGCTAAAAACGGATTAAAATACTCAATTGAATTTTAAAGATAAGCACTTTAAGGAAAGATAAAAATTGAATGTAAAATCGATAGGCTGTATGAACAGATCCTTAAGAGTCAAATCAATTATTTACCAGGATTACATCCTGTTTTAAAACAGCAGAGGGATGAGCAAGCTCATCTACACCCCAACTCAATATACATCGGCATTATGCCATTTCGCTTTACAGCCAAGTATAAAGTACATATGGTACAGCCAATTCCATAATATAGTATAATTTGGTAAGTGAGGCACTAAATTAGGTGGGCACGACATCAAATTTGATGGGCGAGGCACCAAAAAACATACCCGAGGCACTAAATTTGGTGGACACGACACCAAATTTGATGGGTGAAGCACCAAAGAACATACCCGAGGCACTAAATTTGGTGGCTGAGGCACCAAAGAACATACCCGAGGTACTAAATTTGGTGGCTGAGGCACCTTTTTTAATGGCTAAACATGTAAATTGGTACTCTGTACATTTAATTAGCTAAAGGATGGTTCATAATTTGTATCATCCCTCCCTGTTTCTCTTCAAGCACAAGCGATAAAAAAAAGTGAAAGAATCTCTTCTCTCACTTTTATAGTTAACCTGAAGCCAGGCTATTTGTATTCTTCGGCAATAAAAGGTTCTTCTGCCTGTACATATCTACCAATAAAAATAATCCCTTTCGTCTTATTGTCAATAATCATAAAAGTAAATGGATGGTCAGCTTTAAATATCTTAGGTTTGGGCATTGGGACTCCAGTTGAACCATCCATCATCTCAACAATTGTTGCTGCGCCCGCCTCTGTTTTTTCTTCGTTAATCTCGATATAAGCTTTATGATTTACTTTATTTATCAGTAAAGGTACTTCACTTGTGATGCCGGAAAAATCTGCATAACGAGTGAAAGCTTTTTCAAGTCCGAGTTTTATTAACGGCTCCTTGAGTGAATAAGTTGTTTCTAATTTAAATTTTGGAATGGATAGCTTTACGTCCAAATAATCCGTATTGTGCATTATAGTATCTAATGTTGAATTGGTAAAGATATTCTCTATGTCAATCAATCCGTATCTGCTTTTGGGAAGAAGAATACAGAATGATTTATCATTGCCTTCGTATGGCTTTGAAATAAACTGAAAGTACTTGTTCTCATAATACTGTAAGTATTCCGTTTTATTCATGAAATCAACGTCTGATTTTTCTTTATTTATTGAATAAAAATAATCAGAGTTGGTCAATCCCTTGTTGAATTCATCCCCCCATTTCCCAATAAAGCATATTGTATTTAAGATGATTAACCGAGTATCGGTATTTATATCTTTAGGGCAAATGTCTTTGATCAGTCCATTTGTTTTATTTGTTACCCAATTATTTATTTCGTTTGAAGCACTAATCTTTTGCTTAAAATCAACCGTTTTTAAATCGGAAGAATATTTTTCAATGATTTGATTTTTATAATCCTCTATCACTGAAAAATCTTTTTGTATCCAAATGGCATTAGAAATATTCAAATAGTTTGAACTGTCTTTCCAAGAGATTAAATTCTCAGAAAAGTTTTTAAAATTTGTAAGGCTCTCAGAATTATCAATATGCAGCACTTTCTCAAATTCCGCCTTTGTCTCATGTTTTGCTCCTTCATACGCAACCAACAAAGCATAATAAGTACTTAATGGAGAAACGAATAGATTTTCATTATCAGCCTTAATCTGACCGTACAAATCAAACGAATAAGCATTTAAAGACTTTGTTAATCTATCAACCTGTGAATAAGTTGAGAAAGTTGTTAAGAGTAATATGATCAGGAATGTATAATGTCTCATGTCCTTGGTTTTGTTCTGACTAGCGTTATATTACATCAATGCTCTTTACATATACATGGTGCATTCATGTTGTTTTCGCCCCGAATCTACTAAACAATACTCTCCATACAAAGCATTCTTAGTTATATTTTACAGGGCATTATGGATAAATAAAGGATAATGTTGTCTTTTAAAGCAGGAAGGAATTTGTATTGGTTAGCTAAGCAATTGGCAGAGTAGTCCAAAACTTAGTTTTCATATTACTCCCATTATATTTTATGTGGCTAAAGCCAAACTGCAATAGATGTTTTGCTAAGTATCATTTTATTTCTTCAATCATTCTAATTTCATGTTATCTGTTGTTTAAAAACAAAGCAATAAATTCTTTGCTTTGTTCCTTTCATCAGTAACTACTTTGTGTTTTTTATCTATTGCAGTTCGGCTTTAGCCAACTGAATTTAATATGTTCCAATC
The DNA here is from genome assembly GCF_002843385.1 of Labilibaculum manganireducens. Taxonomy (GTDB): domain Bacteria; phylum Bacteroidota; class Bacteroidia; order Bacteroidales; family Marinifilaceae; genus Labilibaculum; species Labilibaculum manganireducens. The sequence goes on along the minus strand of NZ_MVDE01000040.1, from coordinate 44,120 downwards.
TCTTGCTTTAGCATCATTTTCATTTCTTCAATCATTTATATTTAATGCTTTAGTAGTTCGAAAACAAATACTGCAACTATGAAAAATAATATTTCATAATTAACTAATTCTGTTTCGTGCATTTTGCGACAATAAAGTATTATTTTTGAAGTTTATTTTAAGTAACAAACAAGTGTATTTTCATTAAACAGGTGTAATGCCCCTGTAAAAAGTGTTACACACAAGGGCATGATTATTGATCATGGTAAGTTCTCCTGAAAAATTCAGGACAAGCCATATAACAACTAAAAAACAAATTATAAACATATGAAACGACCCGACGAAAAGTGTTACACACAGGAGAATGAGTGTAATTTGGGAGTTCCATATGGCAACTAAAAAACAAATTATAAACATATGAAACGGATCACATTATTTTTTTTATGCATTGCTGCAGCAGCACTTTTCTCAACCTCTTGTTCTGAAGAAGAAACTCACCCCAGTTTTGATGAGTCATTAATTATCGGCAAATGGAAAAGCGGGACTTTGTTCGAAAGATACGACTCTGACAAATCAGGTGCTACCTGGGATACTGCCGATGATGTTAAGGAATCAGAAGCTCAGAAATTTACCTGGACAATAACAAAAGATCAGCTGGAGCAGATCCACATTATCGAAAATGGCGGTAACGTTCCTAAAGTATACACCATTACAAATTTAACGGCATCATCATTAGAGTACGAAGACGCTTACGGAAAAACAAAATCATTTAGCAAACAATAGTAAAATGCGGATAGTAAAAAAAGTAGGAATAGCTTTACTGGTACTGGTTTTTGTAGGAATAATAACTGCAGCAATAGCCTTGTGGTATGTTCTTACGCCAGAAAAATTAACACCAATAGTTAATAAACAGGCAAAAAATTATTTAGCCTGCAATACGGTCATCGAAAAAGTTGAACCCACTTTTTTTAGTACCTATCCGTTTTTTGGCATAGAGCTGACAAATCTCTGTTTAACCGGAAATAACAATTCTGTAAAAACAGATACCCTGTTGTATGCTAAAAAATGCTTTGCCTCGCTAAATGTTAAGTCGTATTTATTCCACGGCGATATAAAGCTTAACCCGTTTTTGGTTGAAAATGGGTATTTGAATTTCAAAACAGACTCATCCGGACAGTCTAATTTCGATATTTTTAAAAGCAGTTCCGATGCTGCAGAAGCTGATTCTGAAGCCTCTTCGTTGGGTGATATCGACATCAGCAATGTAGAATTTACAAATTTTAATGCCAATTATGCAGATGAGACTACATTTAGAAAGGCTGCTGTTATCAACGGAAATGCTGCGCTCGGGTTTGTATATACCAAGGGGAAACAGTCTTTTGATTTGGATCTGCAAGTCAGCCGATTGCTGTTTACAACATCCGACTCGATGGCTCTTCGTATTGATGCCAAAAACTGTGATCTGAAAATGACTTTGAAGGCTGCGGACAAAAACCGATTCAATTCCGATGCAAAGCTTGTTTGTAAGGAATTGTCTCTTGCTATGGCTGGCGATACAATTTTAACAAACATGAAATTGGACACACATCTGCCATGTGCTGTAAACATCGCCGAAAACAGTTTTGATTTAAAAGAGGCAAAACTGATTGTGAACAATGAGCAGGAAGTTGTATGCAGCGGGATTGTAAAAATACAGTCCGATAATTCGATTGCCACCAACATAAACTACGCGACCAACGAATTGAATGTCGAAAAAATTATGGCTCTTGTTCCCAAAGCCTATTCGGCTCCGCTAAAAGATCTGATTGCCAAGGGTTATGCACAATTATCCGGATCGGTAACTGGCCTGTATTCTGACACAAGTTACCCTCTTGTAAACACAAACATAGAGTACAATAAGGGCGAAATTAACTATGCAGCCTATCCAAAAGTGAAGGATATCAAATTATCGATGTCGGCAAAGGTGGATGTAAATAAAAACCAGACTTCGGATATCACTGTAAACAGCAGTTTTGCCAAAATACGAAACAGCAGTGTTTCTGTTGCAGGAAATATATCGGACATATTGGAAACGCCCCGCTACGACATCTATTCGAAGGGTGATGTTAACCTGTCCGATTTTCAGTCGTTTGTACCTAAAGATCAGAATGTAATTGTTCGGGGTTGGGTAAATGGAAATCTGCATACCCGGTTTTCTCAGTCTGATTTGGATCAGGAGGCATATCACCGCATTTATTTAACCGGCGATCTCAACACCCGGGATTTTGATGCCGTTTATAACGACACTACAAAGGTAAATCTCCCTTCGGCAAAAATTAAGCTTACTTTACCGAGCCAAGCCAGAGCAGACAAAAACCTTCTGTTTGCAAACATCAAAATGGATGCACCAAACTTTACAATGCACCTATCTCCTGCTGTAAGTGCAGTGACTGAAAATCTTGAGCTTTCTGTGTCCATCAATCATCCGGCAAAAGGAGCCCCGGCACCCATAACATCGTGTATTTTTAAATTGGGCAGCCTTACTGCTGTGTCGGATACTTTATCGGTTAGCGCAAACAATGCAAACGGACGATTCGAATACGTTCCAGGCCGTAACGGAAAACAAGAGATTGCGTTGATTAATTCTACAATTAACAGTGATGAAATTGCAGTAGCCGGCAAAGACTCTATTTTGTTTGATGCTAAAAACCTATATGCAAAAACGAATTTGAAATACGACGACTCGCAGAATAATATCATTCTTAAATGGCAGCCCGAAGCAGCAATCAGTTTCTCCGATGCAATTTATGATTTGAGTGAACAGCTAAGGGGTAAAATTCCCAACATCTCATTTACACTTAATCAAGACACGATGGAGATTCAAAAAGCGGCTTTAACTTTGGGCAATTCCGACTTTAGCCTTACGGGTCAGCTTACCGACATCTCCAACTATTTAAACGATCAGGCATTGCTGAAAGGAAACTTTAATTTGGCTTCTAAAAATACCGATGTATATCAGCTGATGGACATTTTTAACGGCATGGGCAGTCAGGATTCAACTCTTGCCGGCAATAAAGATACTGCCCCCGAAGACGATCCGTTTATGGTGCCAAAAGGTGTCGAAATTCGGTTGAACACAACAATTGCGAAAACTTTAGTAAACAATAATGTAATCGAAAACATTAAAGGAGGACTGACTGTAAAAGATGGTACCCTTATTCTCGATCAGATGGGATTCACCAGCCGGGCTGCCAACATGCAGTTAACGGCCATGTACCGTTCCGACAGAAAAAACCACCTCTTTAGCGGCATCGACTTTCACCTTTTAGATATTGATATTGCTGAATTAATTGCTCTGATTCCTTCTGTTGACACAATGATTCCTATGCTGAAATCATTCAAAGGGAAAGGTGAATTTCATTTGGCCGGAGAAACCTATCTTAAGAGCGATTATTCTTTGAAACAATCTACAATTCGTGGTGCGGCGGCTTTTCAGGGACAGGAACTAACCCTTATGGATACCGAAACTTTCGACATGATTGCCAAAAAACTACTGTTTAAGAAAAAAACAGCAAATGTGATAGACAGCCTTAGTGTTGAAATGACTCTGTTTAAAGACGAAATTGATTTGTATCCTTTCCTTATTGTAATGGACAAGTACAAAGCTGTTATTTCGGGACGTCATAATATGGATAACAGCTTTAACTATCACATATCGGTAACAGATACTCCACTACCTGTTCGATTGGGACTGAATGTAACCGGAACAATGGATAACCTGAAATACGACCTTGTGGAATGCAAGTACAAACACTTGTACGATCCTAAAAAACAAGGAGCACTGGAGGAGCAAACTTTACGTTTGAAAAAGCTGATTTCGGAATCGCTTAAGGAGAATGTTAAGGAGATTAAATAGAGTGAACAAGTTTCAAGTAAAAAGGAGAAAGGAACAAAGAACAAGAAAACCAGCAAACAGCCAGCTGTGATCAATTCGTTGATTTTGTTGATTGCACAATGAAAAACCGGGGATTTTCCCCAAGCGGAATAGTAAAATCCTGACGACGTAAATGCTCGTCAGGATTTTTTTTATTGTAGATATGATCCCATTTTACAAACAAATCTGAATTCTTAAATTTTTTCAGGGAGTTGTTGAATTTGGATCATGGGAAATGAATTAATTTTTAGCTGCATCGAGGCAAAAAAGTAAAGCACAGCCATGTTACGATGCATCTTTTTTAACGAAGATATAGCTGAAAAGAAACTTTTTATAAGGCATGTTTTGATGTTAATTTGGTATAGAAATACAATTAAGTCCGGCAGAATACATTGGTTCATTCTGCCGGACCTTGTTTGTGTGTTGCTGTATAAATTATAAACTGTTTATTTTAATGAATTTTTCGGAACCGGTCATTGAAATACCGCAACGTTCAGAAGGTGTTTGGTCGTAGGTGTTTCCGCAGGTAGGACATATATAGTAAACATTGGGCAATTCGTTCACGGTGTTGTTATTAAGTGCGAGCAAAGCATTCCTGTACATTGTCTGATGCTTTTTCTCTACCTCGAAGGCGTAATTAAAACTTATTTGTGCCAATTGGGTTTTCGAGTTGGCCGCATCCTGCAAAAAATCAGGATACATGGTAGTCACTTCATACGATTCCCCCTCAATGGCATCCTGCAGATTCTCGCCGGTTGTTTTTACCGTAAATTCAGGAGTGATGTTTGGAACTGCTCCTCCTAATTCCACGATAACAGATTTATGATTATTGGCATGTACCTTTTCGGCCTTCGATGCGGCTGCAAACAGCAAAGCGATGTTATGATTTCCCTCCTGCTCCGCTTTTTTAGAATAAGCTGCATATTTGGCTGATGCCGTGGTTTCCCCTTTAAATGCATCCTGCAGATCTGCCATTGTTTTTGCCTTGGCTTCGTTAGGTGCTATCTGCTTTTCTTTACTTTCGGCAGCTACGGGGTTTTGTAATTTTGTCTCTTTTTTGTTTCCTGTGTTACATGAACTGAGGATGCCGATCACTACGGCTAATGCTGATAAGGATAAAAGCTTTTTCATTTTTATTCTCTTTTTTGTTTTAATTAATAATATACAATGCAAATATGGCACGCATACCATTAAAGCTTCCTTTAGCCTTTCTTAAAATCAGCTTAAAAATTATCCATTAAAATGGAGATGAAATTGAGTTCCCCGGTTTATCTGACTGTCTGCCTGTATTTGTATTCCCTGAATACCGGCAAGCATTTTAACAATGTACAATCCCAATCCGGTACTTTGCACCAAAGTACTTCCGGGAACGTCTACCCGGTAAAAACGATTAAAAATATGAGGCAAATGTTCCTGCGGAATGCCAGGTCCGTTGTCGCTAATCGATAAAATTCCGGTATCGGCCTGCCAGTTACAAACTAACTGCCCCTGTTTGTATCCGTATTTAACAGCATTGCTAACCAGATTCTCCATAATCATTTCAAGCAATCCAAAATCGGCTTGAACCACTGTATCCTCCGGAATATCCAATTTCAGAATCATCTGCTTGCTGTTCATCTGCAGGCGCCATCTGTTTTTAACGGCAAGCAGCATATCATACAGATTAACAGGCTTTTTAACAATTGAAAGATTTCCCGAATCCAACCGGGCTAAATAAAGCAACTGATTAATAATATGATTTATCGAATCAACTTCGTGAATTACCTGCCTCACTTTTTCCTCGTATTGCTGCGGTTCCCGGATTTTGCGGATAAGTACTTCCAGAGTTCCTTTAATACTGGTAAGCGGCGTGCGCAGTTCGTGCGAAATATCTGCTGTAATCTGTTTCTCACGGCTGCGTCCGGTTTCAATTCGTTCCAACAGGGCATTAATAGTAGTCGTAAGATGGTAAATTTCGTCGTGATGAACCGGCAAAGGTAAACGTGGATCAATATTGTTGTAATTCATTTTTTCAGCGTAAGCAATCAACTGCTTAACAGGAGCTATACTTCGAGATGCCACCAACGATGTTACCCCGTAAAAAAACAATAACATCAGCGGAAACGCTGCAAAAAAGGTATTCCGCAGATTGGTAAGAATTAATATGGAATCGACCTGGGAAATTCCAATATCGAGTTGTCCGATTATTTTACCACCTTCAGTTTTGATGGGAAATTGTCCCTGCCGGATCTTTTTCCCGTTAAACTCTACATTAAAAAACAGCTCCTCAGTCAGGGAATCGGCAAACTGCAACTTATCGTTCTCTAAATTCCGCGAATGAAAGATCACAGTTCCCCGGTCATCCACCATCTGTAAAAAAATGGGATCCACTTCTGCTCTATTGTGTTCCATCTCTTCCCACTCGGCATTCAGACTAAACACCAGAGAATCACCAACAGTGCTTATCTGCGAAAACAATTCCGCCCTTTCTTCCAGGATATTGCTATCGAGGTGCCGGTACGTAGTGATGTAAACCACGGCATACACCGCAGCGAATACCACCAACATGGTAATGGCTGCAGCAACGGTATTAAAAAGGGCTATGCGGTTTTTAAAATGCAGGTTCATGCTTCTTCATTTATCCGGTATCCAACTCCCCGAATGGTTTCAATAAACGATTCGCTGTTTTTATCATCGAGTTTTTTGCGGAGTGCATTGATGTACACATCAATTACCGAGGTATCATAATCGAAATGTATATCCCACACTTTCTCGATGATGCGGGTGCGCCGACTTACTTTCCCCTTGTTGCGCAGTAAAAACTCAAGCAGGGCAAATTCCTTTTGAGTCAGTTCCACATTTTCATCGGCTTTACTTACACGGTGCGAATCTACATCGAGAATGATCTCCTTGTATCGAAAGACCGAATTTTCTCCGCTTTTTCCGCGCATCAGTACCCGAATCCGCGCCAGTAATTCGTCAAAGGCAAAAGGCTTCCGAATGTAATCGTTGGCTCCGGATTCAAGTCCAAAAACAGCATCGTCGGTGGTATCACGCGCAGTAAGGAAAATAACCGGTACCACATGACTCTCTTTACGAATATTCCGGCATATTTCTATTCCGCTCATGCCTGGCAGCATCCAATCAAGAATTATGGTATCATATTCTTCCAGATTATCCAGAGCTAACTGCAGACCTGTTTTTCCATTATCGGCCACATCAACAGCAAAACCCTCCTCTTCCAGCCCATCTTTAAGGAAATTGGAAATGGAGGTTTCGTCTTCGACTAATAAAATTCGCATATGTTTTGTTTAAGTATTACACATTATTCTTCATTTTCATCAAGCCGTTCTACCAAAATGGACTAATCATCCTCCTCATCGTTCTGTAAGGTATCAAAATTACCAATACCTAATTCGACACCTGCTGCATGTTTAAACACCAACTGACCGCCCAGATAACCTGTACGGGCAACACTACCGGCTGCTGCGAACAATAAAGTAAAAGCCAGAATTTTTAGCCAACGCATTTCATTTTTAATATAATAGAGAACAATTTTTACTCCCGCCGCGGCCATGGTTAACCATAGAGTAAAGGCTGCAGATTCTTCATGAGCCTCCAGTGCCCGTTGTAAAGAGCCTCCATCCATACCATCGCCGGCAGCATCGCCTGTAAGATAGGCTGCAACGGCCCCTAAACCTGCCAATACTATAATATAAAACGAAACCTGAAGATAAAATTGTTTCTTAAATATAAGTCCAATTAGTTCCGATACAAATGCCACCAATACCAAGGCAACCGGGAAATGAACAATCATTGCATGTAAATGTGTCGCTGTAAACATCGTTTCAGTTTTTAAAAGTTTATACAAATATTAGTACTTCCTCTTTTAAATTGGCTTAAGCAAAACTTAAAATCAGCTTAAAATTTCAGTTTAGCATCATACCATTGTCTGGTTAATGGGCCGGACAACGGCAGATTGCACATTCGTTTTCCTTCCATCTGCAATGAAACCTGAACGAACTGCAAAGATCGACATTCAGCACTTTTCACACCATTCCTTACACAAAATGTCAGGCTAAGTTTTTATTTACCTGTTCGTTAAAAAAGTCTTTTAATTTGTGTTTACCGTATTGTGGTGCCTGCATATCCATTCCCATTACTGTCATAAAAAATTCAATAGGCCCGTATGTTTTTGAGTTAGTAACTGCTCGAACAGTACAAAGAGCAAATTTTCTTATCCAATCTGAAAGATGGACGATTTTTACCGGCTTCGAATAAGCTTTCAGCGCCAATTCTGCAATTTCATTTTGTGAAAGTATATCGGGACCTCCAACATTAATTTCTTTTGTTGTCTGACTTATTGCACCCACCACTATTTTTGCTAAATCCTCACCGTGAATCGGATTTAGTTTTAGTTTCCCATTGCCAAAGAGATAAACCTTTCCTCCTTTTGCCATTTTTAAAAAATCCCCCATATCAGAGAAAAATCCGTTTGGTCTGATGATGCAAAAATCCAATCCCGAAGATTTCAAATAATCGCCTAATTTTTCTTTGGCTTCACAAATTTTTAAGTTCCTAAGCTTTTCTCCGTTTAAAACCGATATATAAATGAATTTTTTCACTCCGCTTTTTTTGGCTTCATCAATTAAGTTTGCATTTGCCTGGTAATCGACATCCATATAGGTAAGGCCATCTTTTTGACGGGTAATTCCAACAGCACTAATTACAATATCTATGTCGTTACAAATACCTTTTAATGTTTCAGAATTAGTTATTTGGGCCTCAACTATTTTCAAATTATCATGCTCCAATTGAATCTTTGTCTTATCGCGAACAATAATGCTTGTATCATATCCATCTGATACTAATTTTTTGGTTATGTATTGCCCCAGATAGCCTGTTGCTCCAGCTAATAATATTCTTTGCTTTTCCATAATTTATTTTTTTCAAAAATATAGAATGAGCATTTTTTTGCTCTTGACATTCGTCAAGAATTTCCTTTAGATAGTACTCTTTTTTTTATCCTGCTTAACGTTTCAGGTGAAACACCCAAAAAAGAAGCGATGTATTGCTGCGGAACACGTTGAAATAATTCCCCATTGGTCTCCAAAAGTTCAATATACCTTTCTTCGGCCGATTTTGTAACAAATGATGCAATAATCCGTTGACAGACTATCAATTCATTTTCAGTGGCAATTCGGGCAATTAACTCAAATTTTGAAGATACTTCCAATAATTTTTTAATATTGGCTTTATCGAAAACATAAATCTCAGTTTTTTCTATTGCCTGATAATTTTCTCTTGCCGGAACATTGTATGTATAACTCTCTCCTGCACAAATAAATTGACCATCGGTGTAAAAGAAAGCAGTCCGGTCTTTCCCATCAACATTATAAAATAAACGAACACAGCCTTTGGTTACAAAGTATATTTCATTTGCTATTTTTCCTTCGGTAAAAATTATTTCGTTTTTCTCAAAATGTCTCTTTTTTACGAAAAGCAGCATGTTTTCTTTTTCATACTCGCTTAACTTGGCGTAATCTTCAATATGTCTGATTAAATATTCCATTAATTGTTCGTATCTGCTAAAATTTTGCCTAACGGTAAATTGAGTGCTGCGTTGCGGATTGCATGGCACTTTCCTTTCATGTTACGAAAAACAAAGCCGACTGCTACCGTTGAATTTACAGCTATTTCGATTATTGTTTCGATATATAGATTACGAGCTTTTTTTACTTTTCACTATTTTTACAATACGATTGTATACAATTTCCGCTAAATTCCAGTCGTATCCATCAAAGTTGGTTGTATTATTAAACTGAATGACAACTGTATCAATGTCTTTGTAGTATTTGGCAATACTCTGATAGCCAACAAGCAGACCTGTATGTTCGTACACGTAAATGGAGGAATAGATTTCCTGTTCCCCTTCATTAAACACTGAACCATCATTTAAAGCTCTTAAAAATTTACCCACATCCTCTGCAGTTGCCAGCATTAAACCTGTATATTCTGTTTTTAGATCCTCTTCAACTCCAACATAATAGCCACTCATCACATCGTCTATATCCACATCATGAAGCGAACCGAAGGTATTGTTAAGTTTGAGAGGAATCAAAATTTCTTCCTTGATATATTGCTGATGACTATAACCAAGCACTTTATCAATAAGATCCTCAATCAACATATAGTTGGTATTTGAATAACCATAATCTTCACCCGGTTCAAAGTCTGCGGGTAAATCCAGTGCGTATTCAAGTGTTTCCTGTCTGTTTTTGGGCGGTTTTTTCCAATAATCAGGATGGTCTACAAAATTGGGAATGCCACTTCGATGCTGCACCATCATTCTCAAGGTAATTTTATCAGCATTTTCAATTCTTCCCGCAAGTTCCGGAAAGTAATCAGCGAGTGTTTTATCCAAGGACAAACGTCCTGCTTTAACTAATTTAGCAACAGCAACTGCGACATATAGTTTGGTAATGCTGGCAATCTTGAATAATGCCTGCGGGTAGGCAGGAATTTTGTTTTTTCGGTCATGCCAGCCTGCGGCATAAAATTCAGGTGGCTTCCCGGCTTGATCTACATAAACAATCATTCCATCAAATCCATGATCAATGGCTTCATTTACTTGTTCCTGAACCGTGTCAGGCAGTGGCAAAATCCAAGCCTTTACCAAAATCCATGGTACGAACCACAAAGAGGATATGCTTGCAAGAATAAATGCAATTCTGAGTATTCTTTTTATTTGTTTCTTCGTCATAATATCATATTTTTCAGAACGATGCTCTTCATATCATTTATCTGTTGTTATTCGTTACTAATTCCACATAAATGACTTTTGATTTTTACATGAGATCTTTCACTTCTTCAAACGTAAATTCTAATTAAAGGTGATAATTAGTTTCGTCTTCTTCTACTGTTCCAGTAGTTGATGTAATGATCTTGTGAAATTAAGCCAATGGAACCGGTATAGATTCCGCCTCCCTGTGTGGCGTCGTAAACACGCACAACAATTCTGTTTGCTCCTTTTTTAATCAGATTTACAGGCAGATAATAACCTCTTAGCTGCTGATAAGTATTTGAATAATGCTGCACCGTTGAAGGATCAAATTCACCGGATTGGCCAACCAACACTCCGTTTACAATTACTTGATCGAGATCATCAATTTTGCCCAAAACAAGAACCATTCTCTCTGCCAAAAACTTATCATTGGCATTAAAATCGAGAACGTAACAGGCATATCCATCGTAATTTTTATAACCCTGATTCTCCCAAAATCCGGGAACAATAATATCATCCCAATTGGATGCATTTTGCAGATCTTCATGCGCATAACGCCCCGTTTTAAACTTCCATTTGCCTTGTAAATCAATATCAACAGGTATTGCACTACGGTCGATAACTACTGAAATATCACCACGGATAATGCCTCCTTCTCCCAAATCATCGTAAACACGAACGGCTACCACATTCTTTTCGCGCAGGTAGGCCGAAGGAATATTGTACACCCGGTTCGAATTGTAAGCTGTAGAATAATGGGGAGGAAAACTGCCCGATTGTCCGATTCGTATTCCATTCACAAAAACTTCATCCGCATCATCAATATTTCCCAACTTCAAAAACAGACTCTGACCTTTTAGCGAAGCCGAATAGCTAAAACTGGTTCTGTACCATGCAAATCCATCGTAACCATGAAATCCCTGATTCTCCCATGCCGAGGGAACATCAACCCGTTCCCAGTTGGAGTCATCATAATTAGGATCGGCCCATTTCGAATTGTCTCCAATTGAGAATTCCCAACGACCGTTTAAGTCAACCACTTTTTGATAATCCTGCGCTGAAATTTCACTGCCAAATACACAAACACACAGCATTACAAAAAGAAACTTCATCCATTGAATTATATGCTCACCCATTCTTATCATATCTTCTATATTGCACATTTACAAAACAGTTAGGGCTGTAAGTACAGCCCAGGAATTATTGCGGTAACTAATCAAACCAATAATCAATAAACTTTTCAAAACCCGAACGGTTGTCCTTGTACTCTCTTTTCACCATTTCCTCAGCCAGTTCGATATCGGCAATGCCGATTGGCCCCCGATAAATTCCACCTGGCCCGGTATAATCTTTAACCATCACCTCTATTACATTTACACCACTACTTTTCAGTAAGCCCTTTGGAATTTCGTAGGCCCTAAAAGTCAAATGATACGCATTCTCATACCAATTACTACCTCTTTTGTACCCCATCCATATGATTCTCTCTCCATTTAAATACACCTCGTCCTCATCATCAATCACTCCAAGAATTAAAGCTTTTCCTGAAGTGTTCAAATCCGACGGATAGTTGAATTCTTTGGTATATTTGGCTTTTCCGTCTAAATCATTATAACCCCGGGCTTCCCAAAATCCGGGAACAAATATTTTTCCTTTTCGATAAGTTACACACTTTAAATTTCCTTGATCAACAGAGTTTCCGCATTCAAAATCCCAATAGCCCGTTAGGTCTATATCCATTCTCTCCTGATCTTTATCAATAAAAATACCTACTGATCCTTGTGTAATTCCTCCATTTTGAATTCCATCATAGACTCTCACTGCAATTACGTTAGCGTCTCCTTTACGAAGCAAATTTGCTGGCACAGGATACATTCTTGGAATATCGTATGCTGTTCTCATTCTTGGCGGAAAATTACCCGATGCGCCTATTAGTTTCCCGTTCAGGTACACCTCATCCACATCATCGATATAACCCATGTATAAATAAAGGTACTCTCGGTTAAAAGCCTCCCTTATTTGAAAACTTTTACGATACCAGGCAAAACCATTGTAATCTTCATAGCCATTATCCTCCCAACTGTTAGGAACAAATACATTTTGCCAATCGGAATCATCATAATCAGGGATGGCTCTTGCAGGGTCATCCCCAATTGAAAATTTCCAGTTTCCTTCCAGATTCACCAAACTTTTCAGATTCTCAGATTGTATCTTACCCACCTGAAAAATCAAGAACAAAAGTAGAATACTTACCTTCCAAGTTTGGTTTTTACAGATCACTCTATTCATTTCTTATCTCCTCTAATTTATACAAACACTTCCGGTCTACCATCTCAGCATTTTAAATTTAACCTTAAGGGCTAATTCTTCACCAACCAGACCGGGAATCGCCTTAATTTTTGCATCCTCCATTGTTTTGCGAACGGCTTTTTTCAGTTCTTCATTAAAACCAATTACTTTACTTACCACAACCCGGTTATTTTCATTTATTGTACAACGCAAAACTATTAGTTCAGATTCTCCAAGATCAATAATATCTGCAAAATTTGTTTGCGATACTGATTTGTGGATTTTATCCAGTAAAATATTTTTCTCTTTCTCTATTTTTTGTTGATCGGGAGTTGTTGCCATTCCCAAATTTGCAGCTAACAGTAAACATACCAATGCGAAAAATGCTGTTCTTATTGTTTTCATCATCCTAATTTTAAGTTACCAATCAATTTTAAGTTTTTAAAAGAGAATGGAGTCGTACGCCCACCATTCAATCTATCTTAACTTTCTATTGGTAAAATTAGGCTACTGAAAAATCATTTGTGTCACCCCCAGGTTATAAGATGTCATCAATTGTCACCTACCTAAGTAAAAAGCTCAAAATACTAAGGATAAAGGTTTTGATGATTAAATCAATAGTAACTTCTCAAACACCCTTTCCCTGTCGAATCCGAGAAATCTACCGGAATCCATAAAAATGGGAAATCTTAAACTAAACCCCGAGCTAAAGCACAGGCAATGAATTTTTTCACTTGATACTTGATTCTTGTTACTTTGTACTTGTCACTTCTTGCTTTGCACACCCCTCTGCCTGTCGGCATCTCCCCTGAAAAGGGAGAATTTTATACTTGTTACTTTGTACTTAAAACATGATCCTTGGCTTTAAAATCCCCGAGCTAAAGCACGGGGCAATAAATATTTTCACTTGATTCTTGATACTTTGTATTTGTTACTTCTTGCTTTGCACACCCCTCTGCCTGTCGGCATCTCCCCTGAAAAGGGAGAATTTTATACTTGTTACTTTGTACTTGAAACATGATCCTTGGCTTTAAAATCCCCGAGCTAAAGCACGGGGCAATAAATATTTTCACTTGATTCTTGATACTTTGTATTTGTTACTTCTTGCTTTGCACACCCCTCTGCCTGTCGGCATCTCCCCTGAAAAGGGAGAATTTATACTTGTTACTTTGTACTTAAAACATGATACTTGACTTTAAAATCCCCGAGCTAAAGCACGGGGCAATAAATATTTTCACTTGATTCTTGATACTTTGTACTTGTTCCTTTCGACTTTCGACTTTCAGCTTTTTGACCTTTCCAGACCTTTCGACCTTTCAAGACCTTTCCAGACCCTTCCAGACTTTCTATACCACCAAGCGATAGCCAACACCATGCACGGTTAATATTATTTTTGCATGATTTGGATCCTGCTCAATCTTGTGTCTTAGCTTCAAAATAAAATTATCTATTGTTCGGGATGTTGGCTGATATTCCGTTCCCCAGATATGATCCAAAAGATCATCGCGACTAACAATCGTATTCTTGTTGTTCCACAGATAATTCAATATTTCAACCTCTTTGTGCGACATTTTCACTTCCTGCTGATCGACAAATCCTTCGAAAGAAGAAAAATTGATAGACAAATTTCCGATCTCAACTGAAGTATCGGCTTTGCCTTCTGTCCTGTTTTCTGTACGCCTTAACACTGCACGTATTCGGGCTAATAATTCGCGCAAGCTAAATGGTTTGGTTATGTAATCATCAGCGCCAAACTCCAATCCCAATACTTTATCGATCTCCTCGCCTCTTGCCGTCAGCAAAATTATTGGAGTAGAGATTCCCTTTTTGCGAGCTTGCTTACAAATATCAAATCCAGAAATTTTCGGAAGCATTACATCCAAGAGTACCAGAGAATATCCATTTCCCAAGATTTTATCCAGTCCAATTTCGCCATCCTCTGCAACATCCACCTGATATCCCTCAAACTCCAGATTATCTTTTAGTCCCATTAACATGCCGGGCTCGTCTTCCACAATTAGTATTGGTTTCATCTTTTATAATTTTATATCTCTTTTGTTTTTCTATTTCAGAGGAAAACTTAGCGTAAAACAAGTTCCGTTCTCTTTTGAGCTTTGAACAGTTATCCTTCCATTGTGCGCATCCATAATGTGCCTTACAATGCTCAAACCAATTCCCGAACCTTTTACTTTGTTTGCTAAATCACCCGAGCTTACTCTATAGAATTTATCGAAAATCAAGGGCTGATCTTTTTTAGAAATCCCTATTCCAAAATCGATCACATTGATGTTGGCAAACTCCAAGTCGGTATTGCATGCAATCTCAATCCTCCTGGTCTCCCCACTGTATTTCACGGCATTATCAATCATGTTGATAATTGCTTCGGAAACAGCTTCTTTGTCAATAATTAGCTTTGGCAACTCATCAAAAGCTTCAAATTTAATTTCAAAGCCCTTTTTATGAAGGTGCTGTCCGTAATTTTCGAGAATTGTTTCTATTTCGGCATTAATATCCGCTTCCTTAAAATGGTATTCCCGTTTACCGCTTTCAATTTTACTGAAATTAAGGATATTATTCACCATGTTCGACAAACGGTTGGCTTCGGTGTTAATCACCTTATAATATTCCTTCTTTTTTTCTTCGGATGGCAGGCGTCCCATTTCCAAGGTCTCCGAATACATATTTATCAGTGCCAACGGCGTTCTTATTTCGTGCGATACATTCGATATGAAATCCGATTTTAATTGGGTCAGCTTCATTTGTTGTCGGATGTTCCGATAAACAAACCATGCGCCCAACAAAAGAATCAGATCCATCACAATCAGCATAATTATATTGGTATTTGTTCTTTCCCGCACCAAATCCTCAATGGTATTTCCTTTCATCTGAATACCTAAATCGTAAGCAGGGAACAGCCAAATCTGTCTGCGTTGCTGAATATTCTTTTCGCCTTCATCGAAAACAACATTGGAATAAATTTCAGCATTTAACTTTTTATCAATCACCGAAATAAAAAACTGATCTTGTGCAATTCCCTGAATTTTCGGGCCCAAATTTTCTTTAATAAACTTCTTGGTATCTATAAGCAGTAGAACCGTTTCCACGGATAAAGAATCAACAGTTCGTGCAAATGCAAACAGACTTTTCCCTTTCCTGTTAAAGTCCAGAACCTCTATTTTCTGATAACCGCTTTTAATGTATTCTTGTAATCTTTCAATATTGCCCGCATTATTGGTAAAAGCATTTTCCAGATTCCTTTTGAGAATCGTGATGCTGTCTTCAGGAATTTTTTCTTTCGCGAAGAGTTGATGTTTTAAAGAATCGATCAGAAAAAAAGCATCTATCGAATAATTTTTAGACACTAATAATTTTATTTCTGTTTCGACACCATATTTTCCTTTATCGAGCTGATTGGCCCAACCACTGATAACATCGTCGGAATACTGATTGACAGAAAACAGAATGGACTCTAACTGACTGGAATAAACAGAATCAATAACTGCCTCATTTTGATTGATGTTACTGATCTCGTATGCAGAGAAAAACAAGGAAGGCAAAACCAATATAAGGGTAAGGAGTATGCCGATTTTCAATCCAGGTTTAATCATATAATTGTTTTTTGTATTTCAAATATAAGGAATATTACTCATTGTATTCAATATGATCAAAGCATAAAAAAAGTCACGGTTCCATACGAGCCGTGACTTTTTTTTATTGATAAGATTTTGTTAATTATCAGCACACTTAACAACATCTATTTTCCCTTTATAGTACTTATCTTTTAATCTCAGCGAAACATTTACCAAGGCGATTAATACCGGCACCTCAACCAGTGGCCCAATAACTGCGGCAAATGCAACACCCGAATCTATCCCAAAAACGGCAATAGCTACTGCGATGGCCAATTCAAAATTGTTACTGGCTGCTGTAAACGATAAACTAGCTGTTTTGGCATATCCTGCTTTAAATTTCTTTCCCATAAAAAAGGAAATTACAAACATGATCACAAAATAAATCACCAGCGGAATTGCAATCCGAACCACATCAAACGGCAGCTGAACAATGTATTCTCCTTTTAACGAGAACATCACAAAAATGGTAAACAGCAAGGCAAATAAGGTAAGAGGACTTATTTTAGGTATAAATTTCTTCTGATACCAATCCTTGCCTTTTGCTTTAATTCCAAAGTATCGGGTAATCATTCCGGCGAAAAATGGAATTCCCAGATAAATCATTACGCTTTCCGCAATATCTCCCATGGAAACATCAACAACAGAACCTTCCAGACCAAAATATTCAGGCAATACAGTAATGAACACATAGGCATAAACAGAGAAAAACAATACCTGAAAGATGCTGTTAAAGGCGACTAAACCGGCGGCATATTCAGGGTCTCCTTTTGCCAAATCATTCCAGACAATTACCATCGCAATACATCTGGCCAAACCTATCAATATCAATCCTGTCATGTATTCCGGATAATCCTGAAGAAAAATAATAGCCAAAGCAAACATCAAAGTTGGTCCCAAGATCCAATTCTGTACTAAAGAGAGAATCAATATCTTCCGGTTTTTGAAAACATCCTTTAGTTCTTCATATTTTACTTTTGCAAGTGGTGGATACATCATGATCACCAATCCGATGGCAATTGGAACATTTGTGGTTCCAACCGATAATTTGTTCCAAAATCCAGACATGGCAGGAAAAAAATACCCCATTCCAACACCAATTGCCATCGCCGCAAATATCCATACGGTAAGATATCTGTCTAAAAACGATAATTTCTTATTTAAAGCTCCCATGTTTTATTTTTTTAGGATGTATTCCTCATTAAATTTTGCGAAATCCCTGCGGATTTCATCACGCACTCTTCTAAATACATTGAAAATTTCTTCTTCAGTTCCCTCTGCATAAGCCGGATCGTCGAATCCAATGTGTAACCGGGTTCCAACTGGTCCAGTAAATGCAGGACAAGCATCTTTTGCTCCACCACACACTGAGATTAAAAAATCAACTCCATCTTTCAAGAATTCATCGACCATTTTTGGGCGAAATGAGCTAATATCAACTCCAATTTCAGCCATAGCTTTCACTGCCAAAGGATGTACCCGATCTGCAATTTTAGTACCTGCCGAAACAACTTCCAATTCAGGGTTAATTTCACGTAAAATTGCTTCACCCATTTGACTTCTGCACGAATTTCCGGTACACAAAACCAATACTTTCATATGCTTATTATTTTAAGTTTTTGTCATATAGCCTGTCCCGAACTTGTTTCGGGAGAACTTACCATATAATCATCTCCCTGTGTGTAGAAAGCTTTATACATGGACGTTTCATATGCTTATTATTTTAAGTTTTTACCATATGGAACTCCCAAATTACACTCACTCTCCTGTGTGCAACTCTTACATAAGGTCGTTTCATTTTTCTTCTTTAAATATGAAATGCGAAGACTTAGTTATGGGCACATTGCAGCACTCCACCTGCTCTTTTCACATTCTGATTTATATTACTTATTTATAAACAATTATTTTCTTCTTCAGGAGTTATTTCCTCCAAAAGATCACCAAATAATTGCTTCATTTTTTCAATCCCTTTTTTGTTCAAACAATACTTGATTTTTAAACCTTCAACTTCTCCCTTTATTAAACCGGCATGTTTTAAGTCTTTTAAATGCTGAGAAACAGTAGTTCTGCTCAGCGGTAGAAAGTCAGAAATATCACCTGAGATACAAGTTGGTGTTGCAGCTAAAAACTGCAGAATTGCAATTCGTGCCGGATGTGACATTACTTTTGCAATTGCAGCTATTTCTTGCTGGCCTTTTTCGAATAAATCTAATTTCCTCATAGTTTCAACAAATATCAATCTCTCTTATTTCTAATGACGCAAACATACGACATGAATTTCATTATCACAAATCAACCTGATGGATTTCACAATTTCTTAACACTAAAAAAGGCTGTACCAATTAAGATACAGCCTTTATATTTATTGAATAAGACTTACAAACGAGCCTCAAGAATTTCAGCAACATCCTTTACCTCAACATCAGGAAGCATGCCAACAAAACCTCTTTCTTCGAAACGGTTGGCAATAACATCAATACTATCCTGTCCCACATTGTGTTCGCTCAAACGGGTTTTAATTCCAACCTGATTGAAGAATGCCTCTGTTTTATCAATTGCCAGAGTCTTTTTCTCCTCATCAGAACCTTCGGTAATGTTCCAAACCCTTTCGGCATACTGAAGCAATTTTTCACTTCGCTTTTCTTTTAATTGAGTCAGTAATCCCGGCAAAACAATAGCCAAAGTCACGGCATGATCAATACCATGGAAAGCGGTCAGCTCATGACCAATCATATGAGTTGCCCAATCGCTTTTCACACCCATTCCAATCAAACCATTTAAAGCCATAGTAGCAGCCCACATTAAATTAGCTCTATTCTCATAATCAGGAGTATCCGAGGCCAATGCTTTTGGTCCTTCTTCCAACAAAGTGAGAAGTATTCCCTCTGCAAAGCGATCCTGAACAGGAGAATTTACCGGATAAGTGAGATATTGCTCCATTACATGAACATAGGCATCTACAATACCATTAGTGACTTGTCTCTTCGGCAATGAATAAGTTGTTTCAGGGTCTAAAACTGAAAATTTTGGAAACAGTAATGTATTTCCAAATGCCTTTTTTTCCTTTGTTGCTGCCTTTGTAACAACACCACCATTATTCATCTCAGAACCTGTTGCTGCCAATGTTAAAACTGCACCTAACTCAACAGCCTTGGCAATTGGTGCCCGCTTAGCCAAAATATCCCAGGCATCGCCTTCAAAGTAGGTCGCAGCCGCAATAAATTTTGTTCCATCCAAAACAGATCCGCCACCAACGGCAAGAAGAAAATCTATCTTTTCAGATTTTACGATTTCAACAGCTTTCATTAAAGTCTCGAAATGAGGATTAGGTTCAATCCCTCCAAATTCGATAATCTCATACCCTTTTAAGGCGTTCACAACCTGATCGTAAACACCATTTTTCTTAATGCTGCCACCACCATAAGTCATTAAAATCTTAGCACCTTTAGAAATGTGCTTGTTTATTTCTGCAATTTTTCCTTTTCCAAAAAGGATGTTTACCGGATTGTAAAAATCAAAATTTTCCATCTTATTTTGTTGTATTAGTTAATCTATTTTTTTCTTTATTAGTTAATCTATTTTTTTCTTTAATAATTTCACCAGTTCTTTCGCCATTTCTAAGTCCGAAGCAGGGTTTTGTCCTGTGATTAATCTGCCGTCAACCACCACATATTGCTGCCAATTTGCAGCACAAGAATAATTAGCGCCCTTTTCAACCAAGGCTGTCTCTAATAGAAAAGGCACTTTTTGATCCGTTCCTATTGCTTCCTCTTCTTTATTGCTAAAAGCAGTCAGGTTTTTACCATCAATCAAAAAAGAACCATCGGCTAACTTTACATTGAGTAATCCTGCTCCACCATGACAAACCGCACAGACAACCCCGCCTTTATCGTAGATTTCTCCGGCTATTTTTGCAATTGTTTCGCAATTTGGTAAATCAAAAGCAACGCCATGTCCTCCCGGAAAATAAATCGCATCATAGTCATTTGAGTCAATTTCCTCAGGAACTTTTGAAGAGTAAAATTTTTCGCTTGCTGTTTTATCTGCAAAAAAAGATTTCACTTTAGCGGCATCCAAATCGCATTGCTTTGCAGGAACAACTCCTCCTTTAGGAGAAACAAAATCAATTTCCACTCCATTTTTCAGCAAATAAAAATACGGAACTGCAACTTCCAATACATAGCAACCGGATTCCCAACCGGAAGCATCTTTAAAATGGCTGGTTACTGCGAATAAAACTCTACTCATGGTTCTTATTTATTATTTAGACAAAGTTAAAGTCTGTTCTTCTATAAAAAAAGTTATTCTTTTTATACATTTATATAAAATAATTTATATCATATGTTGAATCTGGAATGGTACCGAACCTTTAAAGCAATCTATGAACGCGGCACCTTAACCGGCGCCGCAGAAAGTTTGCTGATTACCCAACCAGGTGTTAGTCAGCAACTTTCTTCGCTGGAAGCTTATATGGGAGTTAAGCTGTTTGAGCGAAAACCACGAAGAATGCTTCCTACCCCCAATGGAATTCAATTGTATAATCAGATTGAAGAGGCAATTATTCAACTTGAAAAAACCGAAGAGAATTTTAAGCGAAAAACCCTGTTAAACAGACCTAAAATAAAGATTGGAATGTACTTGGAAGTATTCCACTATGCCTTTGCCCCAATTTTAAACCAACTTGAAATGGATGTAGAATTTCTTTTTGGTGAAACAGAAGAATTGCAGGATAAATTGTTTCGAAAACAACTTGATTTACTCATCACTACAGATCAAAGTAATTATAAGGATATAAGATACGCTCCATTCTGCAAAGAAGAATTACTTCTTATCAGCAGTAAAAATTTAGATACCATTCCTTTTAATCAATTCGTATATGAAAGAAAGATGGATGAAGCCGAAAAGTGGCTCTCCGAGCAAGATTGGTATTCTTATTCTCACAAAATGGAAACCATAAAATCATTTTGGGCTGATAATTTTAAGAAGCATCCTTATTTCAGACCAAGATACGTAATCCCTAATTTGAATGCCATTCTCGATGCCATTCAACACAACAATGGATTGTGTTTACTGCCTTTTAGTATGTGTAAAGATTTAATTGAGAAAAAAGAAATTAAAGAAGTGTGGCAGGGAGTAAAAACGACTTATTCCACAAAATACTTTGCCTTACAAATGCAAAGTAAAAACCTAAAGCAGGCAGAAGAAATAATTCAGATTATTACCAATAACACAAATCAGTAACAATATAAACTAAGACTATGAGAAAAATATACCATCTATCAAGTTGTTCAACTTGTAAGAGAATCATTAAAGAACTAAATCCGGATGCCGGTTTTATACTACAGGATATAAAAACAGAAAAAATAACTGAAGAACAGCTAAATCTGATGGCCGAATTATCCGGCAGTTACGAAAGCTTGTTCAGTCGCAGGGCAATTAAATACAAAGAACTCAATTTAAAAGAGAAGAATCTAAGCGAAAAAGAATACAAAAATTATATATTGAACGAGTACACATTTTTAAAAAGACCAGTTCTAATTATTGGAAAGAAAATTTTTGTAGGAAACTCTAAAAAAGTAGTAGAAAGTGCTGAAAAAGAGCTGCAAAAAAAATAGAAAAGCATTTCCCTAATTTTGTAATTCTCTTATTTAATAATAACTTAAGCGTCCCAACCAAGTTTTTTTTCTTGATAAATTAATACTCATCAGTTATTATTCACGAGTAATTTTAATCTTAAAACTTTTAGCTATGCCTTATTTAAAAGTTCAGACAAACAAGAGCTTTTCAAGCAAAAAACAACAAATTTTCCTAAAAGAATGCTCAACTTTAATATCGATGGAATTAAGTAAACCTGAGAAATATGTAATGACTGCATTTGCTCCAAAAGTTGAAATGACTCTTGGCGGAAGTGAAGAACCTTCTCTGTTTCTGCAATTAAAAAGTATTGGTTTGCCGGATACTAAAACAAAAGATCTATCCAATAAGTTTGCTTGTTTGGCTGCCGAAAAGTTAGAGATAGCAAAAGACCGGGTTTATATTGAATTTATGGATGTTCCCAGAGGTTTCTGGGGCTGGAATGGGATCTTGTTTTAGTGTAATTATTTCTTTATTAGTTAATATTTTAACAAATTGAATAATTTCAATTGGATTAATAAATAATTTTACACAACTTTACCCCGTCAAATAAAAAAAAATAAATGATGGCAATTGCATTAAAATACAAGAAGCATTATAAACGCAATAAACGTTTTTGACGTTGTATGATGTGAATTGATGTAAAGCTATCGGATAAGAGATATAAGCCTGCAGAAATTCTGCAGGCTTTTTTTGAGAAAAATAAAAGAACCACAAGCTGAAAGTATTGTCTTTAGCTTAAACATCATCCATTTCCGAAAGAAATGGCAAAACTAAAATTATTAATCAATGAAAGTTTTAAAATTTGGTGGTACCTCGGTAGGATCGCCCGAAAGAATTAAAAATCTTGCGCAACTGGTTCAAAGTGATGAATCCAGAATCATAGTTCTGTCAGCCATGGCCGGAACAACAAATTCTCTGGTTGAGATAGCCGATCTTTTGTATAAACGGGAGATGGAACAGGCTGATGAAAAAATCACGGAGCTGGAAGCAAAATACAGAGTGCGAATTGAGGAACTATTCACAAGCAAAAATGGAAAAGACAAGGGAAATGAGCTAATCACATCTCATTTTAATTACATTCGCAACTTTGTTTACCGCAGTTTTACGGCACTTCAGGAAAAAGCAATTCTTGCACAAGGTGAATTAATTTCAACCGCATTTTTTCATTACTATTTAACTGAAATTGGTGTTAATTCAGTATTTCTTCCTGCACTTAATTTCATGCGGATTGATAAGGACGGAGAACCTGATTCATACTATATCAAAGAAAATCTGGAACGTGAACTCGCTCAATATCCCAATCAAAAACTTTTTATTACTCAAGGCTTTATCTGTAGAAATACGTATGGCGAAGTTGATAATTTAAAGCGTGGAGGAAGTGATTATTCTGCCTCTTTAATTGGTGCTGCCCTGCAATCGGAAGAGGTTCAAATATGGACCGATATAGATGGTTTTCACAATAACGATCCCCGCTTTGTTGAAAATACCAGAGCTCTTAAACAATTGTCTTTTGACGAAGCTGCCGAGCTTGCTTATTTTGGGGCTAAAATTATGCACCCTTCAAGCATCATGCCATGCAAACAATTTAGTATTCCTGTTCGTTTAAAAAACACACTGAGTCCATCGGACGAAGGAACTCTAATTACCGACGATTTGGTTGGAAAAGGAATTAAGGCAATTGCTGCAAAAGATGGGATTACGGCAGTAAAAATTAAATCGGGAAGGATGCTTTTAGCTTATGGATTTTTGCGTAAAGTGTTCGAGATATTCGAGATATACAAGACTCCAATTGACATGATTACAACCTCGGAGGTAGCCATTTCGCTCACAATAGATGATGATACTCATCTCTCTGAAATAGAATCGGAATTATTGAAGTTTGGTATTGTAGAGATAGATCAGGATCAATCGATAATTTGTATTGTTGGTGATTTTATATCCGAATCGGCAGGCAGTGCTAAAAAAGTACTGGAAGCACTTGAGTCTATCCCATTGCGAATGATTTCCTACGGAGGCAGCAAACACAATATTTCCGTTTTGGTAGATCAAAAGAATAAAGTAGCAGCCCTTCAGGCATTAAGTAATCATTTATTTTAGTTGTTGTTTCCACAATTTTTTTATCATGTTTAACAGCTCAAGAATCAACGAATTCTCAAACATACCTACTCCGTTCTACTATTACGATATGGAGATTCTTCAAAACACTTTGGAGATTGTTAAAAGAGAGTCATCCAAATATGGATATCATGTTCATTATGCAGTAAAAGCGAATGCTAATCCGAAAATTATGACCAAAATTCAGTCGTATGGATTTGGTGCCGATTGCGTAAGTGGAAATGAAATAAAGAGATCTTTGGAATCAGGATATCCACAGAATAAAATTGTATATGCCGGTGTTGGTAAATCCGATCAGGAAATTCAAACCGCATTAGATTCCAATATTTTCTGTTTTAACTGCGAATCGATTCCCGAAATGGAATTGATTAATGAAATGGCTGCAAAAGCCAATAAAATTGCAAAAATTGCAATTCGTATCAACCCAAATGTTAATGCAAATACGCATCATTACATCACAACAGGGGTTGAAGAGAATAAATTTGGTATCAGCCGATGGGAATTTGACAGTGTTCTGGAAGGTTTGGCATCCTATAAAAACATAGAGTTAATTGGCCTGCACTTTCACATTGGATCTCAAATTACCGATTTGAGTGTATTCAAAGGCTTATGTCTTCGTATCAATGAAATTAAGCAGTGGTTTTCGGACCGACAAATTTTTGTAGAACACATCAATGTGGGAGGTGGTTTTGGTGTAGATTACAAGCATCCTGATGAGAATCCGATACCTGATTTTGTTGCCTTTTTCGGCATTTTCGATGAGTTTCTAGATCTGGAAGCAAATCAGGAACTTCATTTTGAATTGGGAAGATCAATGGTAGCTCAATGCGGCAGCTTAATTTCCAAAGTTTTATACGTTAAAAATGGTGTGAAAACCAAATTTGCAATTTTAGATGCCGGTATGACTGAATTGCTTCGCCCGGCTCTTTATCAGGCTTATCACAAAATCGAAAACTTAAGTTCGAATGGTGAAACTGAAAATTATGATGTGGTTGGACCTATTTGTGAATCATCCGATTGCTTTGGTAAATTAGTCAGCTTGCCGGCTACAAAAAGAAACGATTTAATTGCAATTCGCACCACCGGTGCTTATGGAGAAGCAATGGCATCCAGATATAATTTAAGAGATATCGCACCATCGATATTTTCGAATGAACTAAACTAAACGATGAGGGCGGTATTTTTACTAATTTTAGACCAGGCAGAAAGAATGCCGCCCTTTAGTTTTCTATATTCCCTTATTTTAAACCAAAACGTTTCAGAAGTGTTTTTGAGGGCACGATAAATACTGAGAAATTGTAAAAAACTCCTCCTCCAACGGATGAATCTATGATACTGTTCTTATTGGTCAATTTGCTTCCAGACAGACTAAATCCATGATTACTATTGGTAACATCAAAATTAATATTGGTTCGGTAACCACATTCAAAAGAAGTCCACAACCAGTCTGCAATTCCCTTTTCTATTTCCAGTGAAAAGTTCAAATCAGCTCTTCTTAATTCCAATGTCTTAAAATCATTCAATTCAGGATCGTTAAAATGAATGCTGTAACTACCACCCTGCAATCTTGCTTTTGCATTGATAAAACAAAGTTTTGATGGTTGATACCGCAATTTTATTCTGGCAGGAAGTAAAGCTTCAACACCCCATTTATCAGCAAAAGAATGATTGTAAACAAAAACAGGAAACAGCAATGGATCGCCAAAAGTATAGGAATAAGCCAAACCAACACCCCATGATTTTTTAGAATTCACTTTCCACCCAATTATAGGCGACATTTCCATTTTCAGAAAAGTATACTTACTCACATCACCAATGTGTTCTTTCCAGTAATCACCTTTTAATCTGGCATTGAAACGAAACATGAAAAACATATTCCTTTTTAATTGTGCAGTAAGATAAAGACTGCCTCCGACACTCTTGAGATTTTTATCATTCAGACTTTTATACAAAGGGTAATCATTATTAGAAATATCATCAAAATGGAATTCTTCATCACTATACTCTATACTACCGGCAATTTTCAATTTCTGATTAAGAAATATCGGAAAGCGTAACTTTGCTGTGAAAACACGATTGTAATCAATTTCAGATTTCCCGTTTCCATATACATCTGAAGACGATCGGATGTTATAATTTGTATTTGCATGATAAGACATTTCCAGACCACGAACCGGACCCGCTCCTATTATTCCAGGATTCCAGCCACACTTTAAAGTATCACCCATATTCTGACCAAACACTTCAATTGAAGTACTGCAAAAAAGAACCGCTAAAAACAAAATACTTTTATTCATAAAATCAGGTTTACCAATCAGGAAAGTAATAAGATTGAACTTATAAAACCTTAAAATTAAGGCTGATGATCGATTAAAACCAAAAGCCTAAATTCACATAGTTTGAAATACCATTTTTCTTATCAGAATACATCAACGAAAATTCTATCGGGCCAATTAAACTATTGTACGAATATGTTAATCCTATTCCTCTAATCCATTCTCCTTGGGTTAATGCATCATTGACATCTTCAACCAATTTACCCGCATTGGTTTTAAGAATTAAATAATTATTCCGAAATAATTCATATTGAAAATCGGCCCGGAAAACAAAAGAATTTATTGACGCCAACTCCATACGTTCCAAACCAACAAAAGGCATTTGAATATCAAAATAATCTGTTTGATCGATTCCTCCCGTATATGACATATAAAAATTAGGTATATTTTTACCCCATACTACCCTGCCATAAAATTTTGGATAAACCGTAAATGCAGAACTTACACTAATTGCCTTTTGAAATTTAAGATAAGCCACCGACGCCGGTCGGTTCATACCATCAAGTTTAAATCCATTATTTGTCACTAACTTATACTCTCCATAAAGACTCATTCCGGTCTTTGGATAATAAGCCTTATCATGGGAATCCAGATTTAGAAATGCATAATAAGTAAAGTAATAATCTTCATCTCTGGAATCCAGTAAATCAAGAGTCGTGAATTCTGAATTAATGTTGTAATATTCAATCTTCCCTCCTAAACCAAAAGAATATGATTCCCGAAATATAGAATGTGTATTTACATCAAATTTTAGATAATTAAAGTCATAACTTGCAAGTTTTTTACCATCCTCAAAAGCATCTACCTGAGAATCATTAAATTCAGCTTCCACATTCAAGCCCGGCTTCAAACCATTATCAACAGTATAAGTCGTTTTAAATCTCGGATTTTCTGCTAGTTTTAAATCAAACGATAAACGGGATCCACTTTTTAGTTTATTCCGAAATGTAGTATTTAGTAATACGGCAGCATTATTATCGCTGTCGTAATGAAGTCCGACATTAAATCTCTTGGTGGTTCGCTCCTTCACATTTACAATAAGAGTCTTTTCTTCCTCTCCTTTCATTTGAAAATCTACACGATCGAAGTACCGGCTGCCATACACACGATTAATCCCATCCTGTAATTTGTATAAACTAACATTACTGTTCATCTCCAAATTCAGCTTACCATACAACAACGAATAACTCACTTCATTTAACCCATTAACCTCCACATCTTTAATGAAATAAGTGGATGAATCACATGGAGGCACATATGCTTTCAATTTTTTCTTTTCCAGATTATATTTCTTCTTTAAATCGAGTAAAGTTGGAATAAATGTTTGTGCAATTGCTTCTCCTCTATGAATTAATGAATCCGCATCCTGAAAACTCCCAACTGTGTATTCATCTATTTTAGGTTTAATATAGATATCGCAGTATTTCAGATTGTCTTTAAAATTATTCAATGCCATTAATGAAACCGTCTGATTCATTATATCCAAAATAGACTTTAATTCTTTTTTGGACTTAACACCAGACTGTACATCTACTCCAATAATAATATCGGCGCCCATATTAATTAATTCCTTTACCGGAAAATTATTAATCATTCCCCCATCAGCTAATAATTTGCCATCTATCTCTACCGGAGAGAAAAAGGTTGGAATAGCCATACTGGCTCGCATAGCCAGAGGCAGATAACCTTTATCCAGAACTACAGCCTTCCCTGTTTCCAAATCAGTAGCAATACATAGGAAAGGAATGGGTAATTTATTAAAATCCGTCTGGTCATGATATTCTATCGTTAACCGTTCAAATAAATTGATCACGTTTTGTCCCCCAACAATACCACTAGGCAATTGAATTCCTTTCGGTTTAATCGGAAATGACAGGATATATCTTTCAAAATCCTTTTTCTCATAAATAGGTACAAATTTTCGTGAAACATTATCTGAGAGGAGATTTTCCCAATTCTGACTCAAGATCATTTTCTCAATATCAACAGCGGAATATCCAATTGCATAAAAACCACCTATAAGGCCTCCCATACTAGTACCCGCGATATAGTCAATCGGAATACCCAATTCGTCAATAACCTTAAGAACACCAACATGAGCAAATCCTTTTGCACCACCACCGCTTAAAACAAGCCCTATTTTTGGACGAGCCTTATCGGGCAAACTATCTGTTGCCAATTGAGCAAAATTCAAGAAACTTATTGTGGATAAAACCAGACTAAGACATAAAGATTTAAATTGCATAAATTTATTCTACTTGTATTCTATTTTAATTTTTTTAAGATTATTGGCAACATAAACTATTCATTCAGCTTCAATTCCTTAGCAACAGTAAGCACTTCATTCTGTTCTTCACCATTCTTAATTTGAACTCTTAGCGCTCTTAAGCCATACACTCCTTGTAAATCTTCCAACTCCAAATGTTCAATATTGTTCTCGAAGTAGCCCTTCGCTGCCAAATACTCCAAATACCTCTGATACTCTGCCATTTCTGATTCCTGACTAAATATTACGGCTAATTTTTCAGGCTGAGTAAGGCGCTCACTGGTTCCTTTTATTACTGCCTTATCAATCCTTTTTTTAACAATCTCATAACGAATATTGTAAGCCCCGTCTACATCAAATTTTTTCTCATCTTGTCTGAACCTTATTGCCAAAGGTTGGCTATGTACTAAAACTAAACCTGTGGTTTCCAGTTCAATTGGCAATGAACTTTTTAAAGCACCTGTTTTCCGGGCTAATTCAGCACTTACAATTAACTGCCACAAGCGGAGATTCTTTAAATAGATTCGATCAAATGTTTTTTGTGCTGAAATACTTTGTCCGATATAAATATTATGCTCTACGCCATCTGTACGGTATTTTTCAAAATAATGAGGGAACATCTTCTGCGCTTTTTCTTCCTCTTTTTCAAGATAAGAGATAACGCAATCATTAATCATCGCTAAACTATCCTCAAAATCTTTTCTCTGCTTGTAAACGATATTTAAGTCTGGATCAATATTTTTATTGTATTCTGCAATCGCAGCATTTATAGCAGATCCATTCTCTTTAAAATGTGGAAAAAGGGATTCTACATCATGGCGGATAAAACGAAGAACGTTCATTTCATCACCCGAAGAAAGTCCTTTCTCAATTGCGTCAATAAAATAATCAATTTTGTATATTAACTGATCGTATACTGGCATTTTACAATCCAAAAATGCCTCTCTCAAAACCTCTCGTGCCAATTGCAATTGCTCTACCAAATCATCTTGAATTGTCCGGTTTCGAATCACCGAAGAATGACGAATATCAATCGCTCCGTACAATGGATATACTTCCCGAAAAACGATTTCTTCCATTTGCACCTGATCATCCAAATCTCTTTTGGCTAACAAATTGCTGGCCGCCTGCTGAAACCTCCACTCCACACTTGGATGTATTGCTGTACATTCTTCTTTAATTGTAGCCTCTATTCTATTTTTTAATTCCTCGCTCGTCCGCTGAACTGCAATAGAAAATACTGGAATGATGTCTTTTATCACACGCAGTTTTGTGAAATTGATATCAAAAGCCTTTGTTGAACCCAATTCCATCATCCCCACCAACTCCCCTTCGTAATAAAGAGGAATGATACTAATATTCTTAATACCCTGATTTAACAACTCTTGTTCCACAGGTTTTAAATTCTCTATTCTCGTAAGGTCATTAATCAAAACAGGATAACCGGATAACCCCGCCTCTTGATATATTGTTCCCTGATATGCATCGCACTTGTATTTATTAGGATCGATGAATCCATGCCAAAAATTAGAAGGATTTTCAACATTTCCCTTAATCATGCTCAAAGCAAGTACACCTAAATTCAAATTTGGCAATGCTAATAATGAGCGAATATTCTGTTCGAGAGCATTAAAATTATTCCGGTTAATTATTGAAGATTTTTCCAGCAATTGAGACTTTAATGATGAGATTACTTCAATCTGAGTAACATCTACATATTTGAATGACATAAATCCACAAAAAGTAAAATTATCCAAAGGAATCGTCTTCATCCAAAAATCCATATTCATTGGATCGTTAATCATTTCTCTAATGTCCTCCTCCGAGGCTTCCGGCGGCTTCCCATTAGAAGTAACTTCTATACATGACTCATCATACTCCAATTTATAATACTTCACCAAACCATTCAATTTATCTGTCATACGATACAAAAACAGATAATCCATATCCAATTGAAAATTATAGAATTTGGGAAGAATCATTAGATATGCATATATTAACTTCGTAAAAGTCTGATAACAATCATCCTGATTCTTCTGCTCAACATGTTCAATTTCAATATTCTGATCATTATAAATTTTTAAATAATTTGGAGTGAAATAAAAATTCTGATCGTCGAACGGACTTGCTGCAACAGCTATATCTTTTTTGTATTGAGATGGTGTGAAAAAATACGACATTATTGTATGAATCTCATCCTCATACTTACTGACATCCTCAATATTAAAATCGGTTTTTGCTAAATCAGGATTCCTTTTAACTACATCCAAAATAATTTCTGCAAGTGAATCATTTCCGGCTCCATTTCTTTGTTCACTCTTTAATTTATTAATTAAAGGAAGAAAACTCAATGATTTTTTGAATGGAATATGATCTATATTTAATTTCAACTGATCCAACTTCATATATTTGTTTTTAGCCGTGTACTGTTAAGAACTACTAAAGTAGTTGTTTTTAAATCTACATAAAAATTAAAGCGTGCCAGATAGCTGACAATTAAAGGAATTTTAACAAAATTATCCGATTTACGATACGAAAGTGCGGGAAGACATTCCCAAAGGATGATCAACCCGCACACAATTCAAGTAAAATTTCTTGAAATTCTATTTTTTCAATGATACAATTAGAATTCAGACACGAATTCAATCGCCTTTTCTTTTGCCAATTTTTCAATCTCAGGAATATCCAGTCCCATTGCAATTCCTTCAACAGGAACAAATTTCAATTCTGATATTCCAATAAATCCCAAAACTGATTTTAAATAACGATGCGAAAAATCCATTTCACTTCCCGCCCCATTTGAATAAACTCCTCCTGATGCTTGAATGTGAACAGCCTTCTTTCCTTTCATCAATCCTTCCGGACCATTTTCAGTATAATGAAATGTTTTTCCTGCCTGCAATATGACATCAATATAGGCTTTAAGTACGGGAGGAATAGAAAAATTCCACATCGGGTTAACAAACGCATAGGCATCAGCTTCCATAAATTGTTCCAAAAGTTGATTTAGATTTTCAATCTGCTTCATCTGCTCTTGATCCAAATCGTTTAAACTGCCACCATTCTGCAACTTCGAAAAACCATCAAAAACCAGAGCATTTAAATAGGGAACATCTGTTTTAAACAAATTAAGTTCTGTAACCTGGTGATTGGGATTTTGCTTTTTGTATTGCTCAATAAAAGCTCTCCCTACCTTTAAGCTATATGAATCCTTTTCTTCTTTTGGGTTTGCGCTAACATATAAAAATTTCTTACTCATATCTTTTTACTATTAATTCAACACATTTACTATTTCTTATTCAACAAAGCTAGGAAAGCAAAACTCATTCATAAATGGATAAAACAAAGGTATTCTTGTACTTTTTATTTTTTATACCTGCGACTAAAATTGATGAGAAAAAATAAAAACTGGAAGTGAATCAAAAAGATTCTCTGAGATTTTAGATCTGAAAAATACAGCTAAGGCATTCATTAAAGGATCATTCAACTAATCCGTTGAATAAAATAACTGGTATAGCAAGACAGAATCTCCTCTCTCAAAGTGCAGGAAATAGATGAAAGCGAAATCTATTTCCTACTTTTACGCAATGATCTCAACACAACATATTCTGCTTTGTATATTTCTATTGTTATGGTGCTTTTTTCACAGCAGTTTAATTTCGAATCAGTTCATCAGCTATATAAAACCTAAACTTGGCAGACAATTCAGAACCTACCGGATTCTCTACAATCTATTTTCGCTAATTACATTCTTACCACTGATTTGGTATTCCAATTCAATAAAAAGCGAGGTGATTTTTATCTGGCCCGGTAATTTTATGATTGTGCGTGTTTTGATTCTCCTATTCAGCTTTTACTTGTTTTTTGCCGGTTCCCGTACATACGATCTATCGTCCTTTTTAGGCTTTCGCCAGATTCAGCAAAAAGAACATCACAAAACCATATCTGATGATGGAAATATAAATACTTCCGGAATTCTTGGTGTAATCCGCCATCCTTGGTATACTGCAACTTTCTTATTTATATGGGCAGGAAATTTAAATACCAGCTCATTGATCGTGAATGTAATTCTTAGTATTTATTTGGTTATTGGCTGTCTTTTAGAAGAAAAAAAACTAGTTTTAGAATACGGTGAGCAGTACCGGATTTATCAAAAAAATGTATCAATACTGTTCCCATGGAAATGGTTGAAAACAAAACTAAAAGGATAAGACATGGATTATCGGGACGAAGTATTTATTGCTGTGGCAGAAAACCTAAATTTCTCGAAAGCCGCCGAAGAACTGTTCATCAGCCAGCCTGCAGTTACCAAACACATTAAAGAATTGGAAAGTAAATTAAATACCGCGCTTTTCGAACGAAAAGGAAACAAAGTTTATTTAACCAAGTCCGGTAAATTGGTGTATCGCAGTCTTAAACAAATCAAACAGCAGTATCGTGATTTGGAATATGAATTGGGCAGATTAAATGAGGCTTTTAATGGTTCTTTGCGAATTGGTGCCAGTTCTACCATTTCCCAATACCTTATTCCATCGGTAATTGCATCCTTTCATAAACGATATCCCAAAATCAAACTCGATTTATTCAACGGCAATTCTTTTGAAATGGAGCAAAAACTGCTCGATAATGAAATAGATTTGGCTCTGGTAGAAAATGAAGCGTCCAATTCCAACATCAAATACATGGATTTTCTGGATGATGAAATTATTGCCGTTACAGGAACACAAAGTGTATATGCAAAACGCAAAAACATTAAACTAACCGACATTCTGGAAATACCATTGGTGCTGCGGGAAAAAGGTTCCGGAACATTGCAGGTTATTCAGAAAACACTCGCTAAGCAAAATATAGATCTGGAAAAACTAAACATTCTGATTCATCTGGGAAGTACCGAAGCAATTAAAAATTTTCTTTGTGATTTTGATGGTATTGCCCTGATATCCGAAAAGTCTGTTAAGAAGGAAATGCAACTGAAAAGTCTTTGCAAACTAAATGTAAGTGAATTAAATATTCATAGGAAACTAAGACTGGCATCGCGTCAGGGCTCTGAGTTAAAAATCCCCGGTTTATTTATAGACCTACTTTACCATTATAACTTTTAGTTATATATAATAATAATTTACAATTTCCATAAGCTATTTACACATCGTATTTTTGTTCCTGAAATCAAAGAACAAAAACAAATGTATCAATTCTCTAAAAAAACCAGCTACTTATTTTTCATCGGCATTGCACTTTGCTTTATGCCCGGCTTTTCACCAGCTACTGCTCTAATCACCGGACTCTTCTTTTCTATGTTTGGGATTAAAACCGCCCGGTTTACCAAATACACATCTTCTGTTTTACAGGCATCCATCATTCTAATGGGTTTTGGCATGAATCTGACTCTGGTAATAGAAGCTTCTAAATCAGGTTTTGGTTTTACGGCCATGTCGGTAATATCAACCATCAGTATTGGTTTGTTACTCGGTAAACTTTTTAAGGTGGAAAAAGTCACAAGCATATTAATTGCTGCAGGAACTGCTATTTGCGGAGGCAGTGCCATTGCTGCTGTTGCACCGGTTATTAATGCAAAAAACAAGCAGGTTTTGTTTGCAATGGCTGTTGTTTTTGTGCTAAACTCTGTCGCATTGATCTTATTTCCTATCATCGGACATTATTTTGAAATGAGTCAGGAAACATTTGGTTTTTGGTCGGCAATCGCGATTCACGATACCAGTTCTGTAGTGGGTGCTTCATCTGCATATGGTGAAAAAGCTTTGGAAATTGCGACTACGGTTAAACTAACCCGAGCCCTTTGGATCATTCCTGTTTCAATTGTATTTGCAATTTTCAACAAAAACACAGAATCCGGTAAAATAAAAATACCTTGGTTCATCGGCGTATTTGTATTGGCAATTATTACAGCTCACTTAGTTCCACAATGGCAGGATGGTTTTGCAATCTTAAATTGGCTGGGCAAAAAAGGAATGATCATCGCCCTACTATTTATCGGTTCAAGTATTTCTGTTTCTGAAATCAGGGAAACCGGCAGCAATACTTTTATCATGGGAATTCTACTTTGGATTTTCATTGGAACAACATCGCTGTATTTACTACTAACTCATGTTTAGTTATTCAGCTCAATAAATCAAATTCTGAACAAACACTAATCTCTAATTTTTCCAAAGAGACAAGTACAAGTAATGAATGTAAAATAATAGGAAGCATCCTGTTAAAGATTTTTAGTGCTGTCTCCTAATTTATCATGAGGGTGTCCAAAAAGCATAGTTCCATTGTCATTCTGATCCCGATGAATCGGGACGAAGAATCTTTCACTTAGAAAAACAGATGTTTCGACTTCAACATGACAATCCATTACAAAATATTCCTTTTTGGACACTCTCTTTTAATTTATTAATGTCAGCTTATCTGAAATAAATCACAACATACAATATTGTTTTCTGACATTTTGAAATTATCATAAAATTTCGTAATTTAGATGGAACTATCCGAATTGGGTTTAAATACGATGATTTTGATGATAAAAAAATTGCTATGAAAACAGACATCACACATACAAATGAGCGGTTTAGCGAACTGAGCAAATCGAGTGAATTTTTAAATCTGATTCTAAATAACATTAGTTCGTGTATTATGCTATTGGATAAGGATCTTAAATTACGGGCTTATAACGATCCATTGCTAAGCATATTTTCCAATAAAAAAAATGAAAATTTACTATATCGAAAATGTGGTGAAGTAATAGGCTGTGCATATCAAATAGACGAACAGGAACTATGTGGTAATACGAGCATGTGCAGAGCCTGTGAATTACGAATCTCGGCACTTAAATCTTATGCAAGTAATGAGGCTGTTTTCAACGAAAAAATTACGAAACCGTTTTTTAATTTTGAAGGTGTAAAGGTTGACAAACATTTACAGTTTTCAACACGCCTGTTTCCCTATCAAAAAGAAAAATACATCATTATGATTCTGGAAGACATAACAGAATTAGTTTGTATCAAAGAAGAGATAAATCATCTCACAGAAAATCATGCATAAAAGTAAAAACTACTCCTACCAAATAAACACAGACTAATTTCAATTGAAAAAAGGAACATCACAATGGTGTTCCTTTTTCGTATTTTGAATTATCTAGATCAATTCAATTCCCAATAAACCACAGGCCAATTGCAGTTTCTCAAGCTGGTTCCCCTGTAAAATCAGATGATGATTTCCTAAAGGATTTTCCTTTAATTTAGTAATTGCAGACAGAGGTAATTTCACCTCAATTTGCGTGCGGCATGCTGTTGCATATCCCGGACGATCCAAAACTTCACCTGTGGTGATAAAAGCCTTGTTTAATTCGCTGTTGAAACGAAAAACAGTAATGTCATTGTAACGGTACATTCCCTGAATCGCAGTTCCCAAACCTGTTTCAAAATGGGTCGTTACTTTATAATCCGACAATAAATTGGTGCCGATTGTACAGTGAGCGAATAAAGCAGCTTCTTCAGATATTTTGGCAACGTTTGCCATCCATGGAATTGATCCGGAAATTTCTTTGGCAAACATCATTCCCACAATACTGGTCAAATCGCCTTCGCAGCCCGCAGGTATTTGTTGATCGTTAAAAAGAGACAACGCCAGACAGGCAGTTACCGATTTCTGACGGACCAAAGGAAAACACTCAACGGTTAAGGCATCCAATTTCTCATTTTCAACGCAATCTTTCAGGATATTGTAAATTTTCGAAGCATTCAGTTTCTCCTGATGATCTGTATATTCAAATTTGCTTAAAAAATCATTGTTAATTTCAGCATCCTCGAAGCTGCAAAGGCTTTTCCAATCAATTTGTTTCAAATTGATTCCCAACTTACTCATCAAGACATTCTTCTCAACACTTGAAGCAATCAGCCAATCGGAAACATTGCCAATTAAACCCAGCTGCTTTCCCTTTAGAGCTTCAATAGCCGAAGTTACTTCTATGTACTTTGACATATACGCTTTCATTTCCTCCGGATTCGAAAGCAATACAGAACTTATCCCTTCGCGATTCATCCACGCCTTAATTTCCAGAGCCGCTGCATTCGAATTATCCAATTCATTCGACAGAATAATATAAAATCTGTTTTTTTCTGCCAATAATTTAGCGGCTTGTTCGCTCCCGCCACTCAAAATAAATAAAATATCCGCATCATCTTTAACAAATTGAATATTTGCTTCAAGATCGGGAAGCATGTCCGAAAATCTTTTCTTACCCAGTTCAATGTATTTGGCCTCAGCCTCCTTAAAGGCCATAATTTTTACTCGTAATTGAATCATTAGAATTGTTTAAAGTTTTGATTTGTTTCAACGGACTTGAATGGCATTCAAAAATACAAAATATATGATATTCTCAAAGATTCCGCATTCTAAAATAGTTCCGCCATACAAATTTCAGGGACTTAAAACTCAAAATAAAAACATGGAAGGGCTTCTGTTCCAAAAGACAAAAAATCCCTATCTTGCGTAGCTAATTAGCATTGAAATGCACATATCAAACCAGACAAAATGAAGAATTCAGATACTAAAATAATACGTTGGGGAATATTGGGTTGCGGTAATGTAACCGAAGTTAAAAGTGGCCCGGCTTATCAAAAAACAGACGGATTCGAAATTAAGGCTGTTATGCGCCGCGATGCAGACAAAGTGCAGGATTATGCAAAAAGACATCATATTACTAAGTTCTATATCAATGCTGACGAATTAATTAATGACAATGAAATTGATGCTATATATATTGCTACACCTCCTGATTCGCACAAATATTACGCTCTAAAAATTGCTGAAGCAGGGAAAATTTGCTGCATAGAAAAACCACTGGCTCCAAGTCATCAGGACTGTCTGGAAATCTGTGAAGCATTTAAAATAAAAAGTCTCCCCTTATTTGCAGCTTACTACCGCCGTTCCCTGCCTCGTTTTCAGCAAGTAAAAACATGGCTTGAAAATGATTCAATTGGAGAAGTAAGACATATCCGATGGCATTTGAGTAAACCGGCAAACGAAATGGATTTGTCTGGCAAATACAATTGGCGAACTGATTCGAAAATAGCACCAGGTGGCTACTTCGACGATTTAGCCAGCCATGGAATCGACTTGTTTATTTATTTGCTGGGAAATATAAAAACAGTAGCTGGCCTCAGTACAAACCAGCAAGGCCTGTATGATGCAAAAGATGCTGCAACGGCTTGTTGGCTGCACGAAAATGGCATTACCGGAACAGGAAGCTGGAATTTTGGCTGCAGCCAAAGAGAAGATCGAGTGGAAATATTTGGCAGCAGAGGTAAAATTGAATTTTCTATTTTCGACGATGCCCCACTCTTGCTGACAAACGAAAATGGCACAAAGGAACTATTCATCGAAAATCCGGAAAACATTCAGATTTATCATGTTGAAAATATGAAAGAAGATCTTTTAGGCTACAGCAAACACCCATCTACCGGAGAAACTGCAGCCCATACCAGTTGGGTTATGGATAAAATACTTGGTAATTTGTAAACCGTATCGGTAAGCTGTCCTAATACACCTCAACCACACGATTATATCAAAGCCTGTGAAATATCTCTCGGATTGCAAAATTTATAATTACGGCTCGTACCCGCATTTACTATTTTACTTATCATACGGTACAAGAGTGAGGTAGCGGGGATAAAACAAATTTGTTTCAATTCATAGTCTGAAACCCTAGTTGATAACAATCAGAAAAGTGATAGCCGGTAATTGGTAACCGATTTTTGCTGTCGAAAATGTTAATCGAATCTTCTCACAACCTAATCCCGATCATTCGGGACTGTATATGTAGGGGAAGCCTTCAAAAATACCTGATGTTAAAAATTATTTATATACAAACCCACATAGCCTATGTAAATCTTGTGAAGTGTCTGGTGTGAGAAATTTTCTACTAAACTAATAGCTTAGTGCAACCTACGATTGTATACTGGCCGTTTATCAATCCATCAATTATAAATTTTATTTTGCAGTCTCATCATTCTTTCCTGTCTTGGAACGCAACGAACTAAAGGCTCTTTCCAAAAATGTGGTTTGCGTGCTGGTATAGAGCGTTTACAGCATGTGCCTAGATGCGAAGGGATAATGTGCTAAAATTAATATTTTTTCTTATCGTTTTTTCAATATTTCTTTTTACATTTGCATCATTGTTGCAATTAAAACACATCTGCATTTATGAAAGCTGTTGATATACTAAACAGGTATAATCTAAAACGAACAAGTTGCCGAGAGGGAATTATTGATGTAATAACAGCAGCTAACCAAGCTCTGTCTGAAAATGAAATCAGAGAACAATTGGTTGGTAATTACGACCGAACTACTTTTTACCGCTCTTTCAAAACACTTGAAGAGTATAAAATAATCCATAAAATTATTGTAGATAATCAATTGGTCAAGTATGCTCTGGATAATACTGTAACACAAAAAGATGAACATGCCCATTTTTATTGCAATGAATGTAATACTGTAAAATGTATGAATGATGTTCCTGTACAAAAATATCAATTACCAGATGGTTATTCTGATGTTGAAACAGAGGTTTTAATAAAAGGGATTTGTTCAAATTGTAAAAATCAAAAAAACAATTGATAAAGCTTAGAAAACATATTGCTTTCATATTGTTTGTAATTTTCTTTTTTCCAATTACATTTCAATCGGTTCATATCGTATGGCATCATGCGCATGGTTATAAATGCGAACATCACCTTTGTCATGCAGAATCATCTGATAAGAATTCCCATACGAGTACTGAAAATTTATCGGAAAAAGAAAACGCATGTCCAATATGTGAATATCAATTTTCAATAAATAATTTACCTGAACTTTCCGTTATAAAATCAGAAATTCCTGTATTGGCCTACTCTTACAATCAAGTAGCTGCAGTACAGCAATACGTACAAGTATTCTCCAATAAAACTCCAAGAGCACCACCCATTCTTGTCTCATAGAATAATTTTCTTCTAATTTTCAGGTGGTTAAACTCTCAATAAATTTTATATGAGCAAATTTTTCATGCTTTTTTTGAGCATGAGCATGTTATGTAGTTTTTTGTATGGGCAAACATTTTTTGAACTTAAAGGTATCGTTGTTGATGAAAACAATGAACCATTAACAGGTGCTTCTTTGTTTCTATTTCCTATAAAAAAAGGTACGGTAACTGATGCTAAAGGTAATTTTACCATTGATAATTTATCAAAAGGTAAATATGAACTGGAAATCTCATTTGTTGGTTACAAAACTCTTGTTGATACTATTTCACTAACAGGAAATAAAACATACAATGTACAATTAAATGTTTCTGCACTTAGCCTGCAAGAGGTCGTCATAACCAATAATTATCCCGAAACACGTAAAAAAGAAGAATCCCTCAATATTGAAATTGTAAATGACGATTATCTGAAACAAAACCTTGGCGGTAGTCTTATGAACTCGCTTAAAAGGTTGCCGGGTATAACAAGCATTGATATTGGTTCAGGACAATCGAAGCCTGTAATTCGCGGGCTTGGGTTTAACCGTGTTGTGGTGGTTGAAAACAATATCAAGCATGAAGCTCAGCAATGGGGCGCAGACCATGGGCTTGAAATTGACCAATATGCTGTTGATAATATTGAGGTGATAAAAGGCCCTGCTTCCCTTATGTATGGCTCTGATGCTATTGGTGGTGTTATAGACATGAAAAACAGAAAAATACCTGTTAATAATTCCTTTGGCGGAACAATTGATTTGTCAGGCAAAGCGAATAATGATTTTCTGGGAACATCCATTTCATTATATGGCAGAAAAAAATGGTTCTATGCAGATGTGCGTGCAACCATACTTGATTACGGTGATTATAAAGTTCCTGCTGACAGTGTGGATATTTATTCATATCGGGCAGCATTGTATAAAAACCATTTGCGAAATACAGCTGGTAATGAAAAAGACATCCATTTATCTTTTGGGATTCTGCAAAAAAGGTATCGAAGCAAATTTTATGTAAGCAGTGTAAATAGTAAAAATGGATTTTTTGCCAACGCACATGGTTTGGAACCCCGCAATGTAGATGCCGAATTGCATGATAAGTCAAACAGGGATATTCATTACCCATATCAGACAGTAAATCATTTAAAGGTCACGAATTCAAGTAATTTCCAGTGGAAACAATTGAAATTTGATCTGGATTTGGGTTTTCAGCGTAATTTCAGGAAGGAATGGAGTCAATACGTTAATCATGGTTATATGCCACCAATTTTCCCTGACACATTAAATTTTAATCCCGACCTTGAACGACAATTTGAAAAATATGTGTATTCGGGGAATCTAAAGTTATCCTATCAATGGAGTGATAAAACGCAATTTAATTTTGGAATAAACAGTGAACATCAGGACAACCGTATTGATAGCCGTGGTTTTATAATTCCGGCTTATCAGCTGATGCAAATAGGTGGTTTTGTTTTTGCAAAACATTCAATTTCAGACAAAAGTATGGTTCAATTGGGTATTCGTTATGACCATGGTCATATAATTACCGACGAATATTTTGATTGGTTTCCATCCCCGGTTGTTGAAAGTGGTAGTACGAGCATGCCGTATTTGCAAAGAGCAGGAAATATTCACCGTAGTTTTTCAAATCTAACATGGTCTGTTGGGTATAATTACAATTCCGGGAAGTGGTCATATAAAACCAATATTGGTAAAAGTTTCCGCATGCCAATTGCTAAAGAATTGGCTGCAAATGGTGTCAATTACCATCATTTTAGTTACGAGGTGGGTAAGGCTGATTTATCTCCTGAAATATCATATCAACTTGATGCAGGCATAGAATATAGTTCAGAGAAATTTGCAGTTGAAACCACACCTTTTCTAAATTATTTTTCCAATTACATTTATTTGAACCCTAG
Organism: Labilibaculum manganireducens; assembly: GCF_002843385.1. Taxonomy (GTDB): domain Bacteria; phylum Bacteroidota; class Bacteroidia; order Bacteroidales; family Marinifilaceae; genus Labilibaculum; species Labilibaculum manganireducens. Next base: position 2,282 of record NZ_MVDE01000040.1, on the reverse strand, counting down.
TTCGGAACACGACAGACTTTACGGCAACGGAAACCAGATTTATTTTTACACCCAAGCTAAGGTTTTTAGATATGGTGCCGAAATACATGCACACTACGAATTATTTAAATCCCTGCAATTCGGCATTATCGGCGAATATGTTTATTCAGAGCAGCTTTCAGGTGAAAAAAAAGGCTTTACCCTGCCTTTTTCACCACCTCCTTCTGGTATTTTCAATATCAAATATCACAGGGATAAAATAAAGTTTGTTGAACAAGCCTATTTATCCATTGATTACAGGATTACAGCGGCTCAAAATAATATTGTGCCACCAGAAAAAACTACCGATGGGTATCAGGTAGTTAATATTGGATTTGGGGGAGATATTGCAATAAAAAAACAAAAAGTAACTATTTCATTACAGATTCAAAACTTATTAAACACTAAGTATTTTAATCACACCAGCTATTATCGGCTGATAAATGTGCCTGAACCAGGAAGAAATTTTATTGCGAATATTTCCATTCCCTTTTCAGGAAAAATAAAAAACAAATAGATATGTTAAACACATTTAAATTTAGAATTATGAACACAAGAGTATTTTTGATTGTAATTGCTTTCGCGGCAGGTTTATTTTTTACCTCATGTGAAAAAGATGATGATGTAGCTCCAAAACCTATTATCAATAATTTAGAATTAGGTATCGGTAACAGCCATGTAGCATACATTGGCGCTGATTTACATATTGAAGCAGAAATTGTTGCTGAAGGGAAAATAGACAAAATAACTGTCGAAATTCATCAGGAGGAAGGCAGCACCGATGAAATTGTAGTTGGATATGATGAGTTTGCCGGGCTCAAAAACACTACGTTTCATAAGCATGTTGATATTCCTGCCACAACGGTTGCCGGCACATACCATTGCCACATTACTGTAACCGACATGGATGGCAACTCGACAACGGTAGAAGAAGAAGTATCAATTGAGGCAATGGTTGATGATAAAGCTCCGGTAATAACCATTTCATCATCACCGGAAAATGGAAAGAACTTTGCTAATGGTGAAACAATTTCCATTTCAGGTTCAATTACCGATAATATTTCATTGGCTGGTTTGGTAGTAGCTTTGGTTTATGAAACAGACAATATTGCTGATACTGATGTTTCAGGCATCACCAATACTAAGGCAATTGTAATGCTTCATACCCATGATTTTGAAGATCCTGATGAAACTGATTTCTCAGCCATTATCAAAGTGGGTGCCGTAAACGACAACAATATGACTCCTGTTGCCATTCAGGGAGATAATGCATGGAAATCCGGCAACTACTATATCCTTGTAAAAAGCAAAGATGCAATGGGAAACTGGGCATTTTCAAATCATTATCCAATAGTAATAAATCTTTAAAATCATTAGAGGGTGTCCAAAAAGTATCATTCTATTGTCATTCTGAGCTTGTCGAAGAATCTTACACTTTGAAAAACGGATGTTTCGACTTCGCGCAATATGACAATCCAATACAAATTATTCCTTTTTGGACACCCTCTTTACTATAAATCCGGCATGAAAAATTTAACAACTATATTTATCCCTCTTTTTCTGCTCATGATTTTTAACTCTTGTGAGAAAGATGAAGAAATAGACAAAGAAAAACCAACAATTAATTTGACAATTCAGGATGCATTTCCGTTAAGTTGTGATACCATCTATTTTGGAGAATCGTTTGAGCTGAAAGCTTTATTCTCCGATAATGTTGAATTGGGTTCATTCAGTATTGACATACATAACAATTTCGACCACCATTCGCATAGCACCGAAGTTACGGAATGCAATCTTGACCCAATCAAAAGTCCGGTTACTCCATTTTTATTTATTAATGATTATGATATTCCAACAGGCTTAAAACAATATGAAACCAACTTAGAAATAAATATTCCATTGAGTAATGAAAATGGAATATTTGACGATGGTGATTATCATTTTTTTATAAGTCTTACCGACAAAGAAGGATGGTCAGAACAAAAAGGACTAAGTATCAAAATGCTACATCGTTAATCAGGGTGTGTATATTGGCAAAAAGTAATGTGTGTGGCTGCAAATGGATGTTTTACAGCCACACACTCCTGCTTTTGCAGGCTGGATTTTCCTTTTTTCAAATATGCGATCATGTTACTGCGTATCCGTCTCCACAATAGCGCATATGGATTTTCGATAAGATTTTAGATTTTTACATTCTTAAAATTCACATAAAAAGGATGTACTATGATTTTTAATTTCACGGCAACGACACGTTTTTATTTTTT
>NZ_MVDE01000039.1 GCF_002843385.1 Labilibaculum manganireducens | reverse complement strand
AGTCATACTTAATAATTGCTTCGAAAACAAACATTAAGATACTGATTCTTAAGGGATTATCCAAACTTAAACACTGCTTATTCTTCTCATTTTCAACATTATAAGTCAAAACTTAACGAACTATTGTTACAGCTATTTTATTAAAATCCCATAAGGCTGGCTATTCCAATAAAAAATGCTCCTAAAACGGCATATATAGAAAGTAAACCAATCAGTATAAATGTAAAATAACCCGATTTTTTATCATCAGGAATAGATAGTATGGGAGATATTCCTTTGTATAGGATGTAAAAGCTAAAAAGGCTTAAAATGGTCAGGTAGTTTATTGTGGGAATTAAAAATGCCAGTGAATTGAATAAAATACCAGGGATAAAGGAGAAACCAACAAGAGTGAAAGCTCGGTTAAATCTATCTTTTTTATCTTTGAATTGTGCAAATTTACTAACAAGAAGTGTGGAAATGTAGATGGATAGAATGGAAAATAAAAATGTTGCACTTGCCGAAAATAAGTGCATATTAATGTGTTGAGAAGGATTTTGGTCGAATAATTGATAACCTGAAAAATTACAAATGGCCATTAAGAATAGTAAGGGGAGCAAAAGGCTTAAGAATAATTGTTTTGGGCTGTGGTCTTCAGTTGCGATCGATTTCCAGGTTTGTTCAGGATGAATAAAAAGGAGTAGACTGTGTTTGTATGCACTTAGGTTTGTCATATTGAATAGAGTTATTGGTGAATTCAAAAAACTTAAAGTAATTTTACTGCGTAGTTTACATACACAGTCTTGTCTTATTGTAAGATAAACATTATCCGGATAAACAAAAACGGATCGTTTTAAGTTCGGAAAAAATATTTAAGATGCAGAATAACCTATTAGTTGTACTAGGAGCAACCGCTACCGGAAAAACAAGTCTGGCTGTAAAGTTGGCAAAGGAATTTAACGGCGAAATCATTAGTGCCGATTCGCGTCAGATTTACCGTGGAATGGATTTGGGTACGGGTAAAGATCTGGATGAATATGTTTTGGATGGAACTCCAATTCCTTATCATTTGATTGACATTGCTGATGCCGGTTATAAATACAACGTTTATGAATTTCAGCAGGATTTTGTAAAGGCTTTTGAGCAGATTACCGCAAAAAAGAAAATGCCTGTTGTTTGCGGAGGAACGGGAATGTATTTGGAGGCAGCCTTGAAAGGCTATAAGCTGATTGCCGTTCCAAAAGATCAGGCCTTTCGGGATACAATGCTTGATAAATCCTTGGATGAGCTAGGCGTTATTCTTCGTTCTTACAAAGAAGTACACAATAATTCCGATTTAGAAACACAAAAAAGAGCCATTCGTGCGATTGAAATAGAACGTTACTATGCTTCACATCCGGAAATTGAAATGGATTACCCGCAGCTGAATCCATTGCTGATAGGAATTAAGTTTGATCGTGAAATTAGACGGGAGAGAATTACTCAGCGCTTAAAAGAGCGGCTAAAATCAGGAATGGTTGAAGAAGTTCAGGCTTTGATGCAATCGGGAGTTTCGGCTGAAGATCTGATATATTATGGTTTGGAATATAAATTTTTAACACAGTATGTTGTTGGCGATCTAACTTACAATGAAATGTTCTGTGGTCTGGAGGTGGCAATTCATCAATTTGCAAAACGGCAAATGACCTGGTTTCGGAAAATGGAACGCAGCGGCTCAAATATACATTGGCTGGATGGTTTTATGCCTTTAGAGGAGAAAGTGCAAAAAGTAAAAGAACTGGCTGCTCTTTAATTCAGGTGTTTTTCAATTTCCGCAAATGTGATCCTTTTAACCTTTAATTGATCCCACTTGGAAAAGGGGAGGGGGATATTTGGTAATTCTTTAATTGCGTCCTCAATTACGTAAACCGAAATGCCGCGTTTGGCTAAACCAACAACAGCAAAGTCTACGCAAACATTGGTTGTAACGCCATACACAAAAACTTTTTTAGGTGCAATTAGTTCCAGTACTGCGTTAGTGTTCTCATTTCCTTGAAATACATCGAAAGCATCTTTTCGAATTACAATATTTCGGTTGATGATAAAATCACGAATGTCCTTCTCCGAATACTTACTATTCCAAAATACTTCTGAAAATGGAGTTTCTGGTATTGTTTCGCTCATGTATTCGGCTCCGGAGGTATTGGCCATACAATGCGGTGGAAAACTTGTAACGAAATCAGGAGTGTCAGACAATTCTTTTGAATTGGCATAATGAAAATCAGCAGTATTAACTACCTGAATATTATTGCTTTTTGCAAAAGCAGTTATTTGCTTTAGAGTAGGTTGAATTTGCTCAGCACCAGGAACGTATAGTTTCCCTGATGCACTCATGAAATCAAATTGAGTGTCAACATTCCAAAATAAAATATCTTTTGCAAACATAGAGTGTTCCTTATTTAAATTTGTATTTACTACAATATTACAACAGCATAAAAAGATATCAAAATCAAAACATTACTTATTCGGTGTAAGACATCTGAAAATTATCACCTTTTAACGGGAGAATTGCATGTAACAACGAATAATTTTCACTCCTGATTAATTCTTTTCTACTTTAATTTTGAAAATCATAGTTGAGAATATTTATGACTAACATAAAAAAGATATCCCCTAGTCGGATTGCTTATCATATATTGTTTTGGGTGCTTGCCTTTACGTTTTGGTTGTTCACCATGTTTGTGGCAAGTAATTTTAAAAACATACTAAGATTAGAACCTGTTTTAATGACATTTGTGTTCAATCTGTGTTTTGCTGCGGCGGTTTATTTTAATCTGCTTATTTTGATTCCATTGCTGTTTAAGAGGCAGCGGTTTTTTCTGTATGTTATTTCCTTGTTGGGAGTGATTTCTTTGGCGGCTTTTTTTATTGATTTTTTGTTGGTTTATCCTTTGGGACGATTTGTGCAGGGGGAACAGTTTTTTGAGGAGTTGACTTTTGTTGTATGGTTCAATTTTGCATTTTTCACATTTATTTATGTTGGGGTTACCAGCTTTCTATCCTTAATGAGGGAGTGGTTTGTTTTGCAAAAATTATCATTTCAATTAAAAGATATTGAAAAGGAGAAACTGGAAGCAGAACTGAAGGCACTGAAGGCTCAGATAAATCCACATTTTCTGTTTAACACGCTAAATAACATTTATTCTCTTACGCTTGATAAGTCGGATAAAGCGCCCGGTTTGGTGTTGAAGTTATCCGATTTAATGCGGTATATTTTGTATGATTGCAATGATCGTTACGTTTTGTTGGAGAAAGAGCTGGAGTTTATAAAGAATTATCTGGATTTACAGAAAATTAGATTGGATGATAGTATTCCGGTAAAAATGGAAGTGAAAGGTGACGCAGCAAGAAGCAAAATTGCCCCTCTCTTGTTTGAACCTCTTATCGAAAATGCATTTAAGCATGGTTCTTACGGAAGGAATAATGGTGGTTTTGTAAATATTCTCTTTAATTTTGAAGATAAGAATCATATTGAATTGTCAATAGAGAACCGATCGGAGAATGGTTGGAATAAAGAGAATGAAAAGAATGGTGGTATTGGAATAAAAAATGTAATTCGTCGGTTGGAGTTACTGTATCCTGAAAAACACCGGCTGGAAATTAAAGATGAGAATAACCTTTTTAAGATTAGCCTGCAAATTGATTTGTCCTAACTAAGTTTAGATCCTATGAAGTTGAAATGTTTAATAGTTGATGATGAGCCGTTGGCACAGCGGGTTTTGGAAAAATATATTTCTGAATTGCCAGGGCTTGAGCTGAAAGGGAAATGCAGCGATGCTATTGAGGCAATGGAAGTCTTGCAGGAGCAAGAGGTCGATCTTATTTTTCTGGATATTAATATGCCTCGTTTGAGCGGAATCAATTTTTTGAAAACCTATAAAAATCCACCCATGGTAGTAATTACCACGGCTTACACGGAGTATGCCTTGGAGAGTTATGAGCTGAATGTATTGGATTATCTGAAAAAACCTTTTTCATTTGAGCGATTTTTACAGGCGGTTCAAAAGGCAGAGGAAAGAGTGAGAGGTGGGGCGGAACCGCAGGAAACAGATAAGGACGAGCGGGAATTTATTTTTGTTAAGGCTAATAAGAAAACCATTAATATTAGTCTCGACTCAATTTTATATGTTGAAGCTTTAGGCGATTACGTTAAGATTTTTACAAAGGAAGGACATGTTGTAACTTATCAATCACTGAAAGGAATTGAGCGTTTACTGCCATCGCATAAATTTTACCGGATTCACAAATCCTACATCGTATCCTTGTCGAAAATTAAATCGATAGAAGGAAACATGGTACACATGGAAAAGAGTACGATTCCAATTGGAAATAATTACAAACAGAGTTTCTTTCAAAGAATACATCCGGCATAATATTATAATCAAGTTCTGTTTTTCAAGAGGTCCTGTGGAATTTTTTGCAGGACCTCTTTTTGTGTGTAAAGCTGTGTTTGTATCTGATTGATTCGCAGTAAAAATGAAGTGTGTATTGTTATGGAATATGAGATGGGTTTAAACTTATAATTTCTACTATGTTTGGAGCATTGAAAACTGGAATTAAGAAGTGTAAATATATTGGGGATTTCATGCTTGTAATTCGCTCCCTTTTTGTTAAATTTAGGCCTGAAAAAGTTGAATTTTTGATTTAAAAAAAATGAAAATCCATGAAAAAACTGACTAATTGCCGTTATATTGCTTTTCTTGTAGTAGTTGTCTTAGCTTTTAACTTTGTTGGCTGTAAGCCAGTTGGTAAAAAGAATACTGAAGGACAGACCGTGAAGCCTTTATTAAAGAAAGCAATTGAGAATGAGGTGAAAGATGTAGTTTATCCTCTTCCAACCACTTTTGAGTTGACCTCGATGTTGAATCGTATTGGTGCTGATTATATATTAGGCCTTTCTAATTCATCAGAGAATGCTGATAAATATTTTACTGAAAAAGCCAGAGCCTTGAATCTTGGTGTGTATAGTGCAGATTTGAGTTATGCAAGTACATATCAGCGCAAGCAGGAAACAATGTTGTTTTTGAAAGCATCAAAAGCTTTGATTGATAATCTGGAAATTACCAGTGCTTATAATGAAACTCTTGTAGAAGAGGTTGAAAAGAATTTGGATGATAAAGATCAGTTGGTGAAAATAATTACAAATTCGTTTTACGATACTTATGAGTTTTTAAATAAGAATGCCAAAGGTAATCTATCACTAATGGTTGTTAGCGGTAGCTTTATTGAAGGGTTGTATATTGCAACTCATATTTCTGAGAATACTTATTCTAATCCGGAAATTGTAAAAGTAATTTTTGATCAAAAGGAAGTTTTGGAGAAATTGCTGTCGGTATTGGAACCAGAGGCTAAGGATCCTAATATTGATTCTTTATTGATAGAATTAAATGGCCTTAAACTTAGCTATGATAAGATTGTTGATGGAAGTATGGATGAAGAACAGCTTAAGGAAATTACCACTAGTGTTGCTAAACTTAGAGATTCTATCGTTCAGTAATTGTTCGATGTAACAAGATATGTGACTGCCTTTCTTTTCGGAAGGCAGTTTTTTTATGCCAAGATCATTGGTTCAACTATCCTTTTGTTTACGAAATAAATTGTATTTTTAAAAATAGTCTGGTAAAGGCAAACCATAAATTCTGAGAAAGTAAATGGGGGAATCGATTTTAAATGCACTAATGCACCTTTTTGCCATTGTTGCCAATGCCAAAGAAGAAGGTGTTTCGCGGGAAGGAAAAGTAATTGTAGAAGGTTTTTTGAATCGCTATGTGAATTTCGAACTCCAGGTTGAGTATCTGCGATTATTTGAGAACTATTCTGAATTCTACCGTCGTGAGATGGAGTATCAGGCAAATGTGCATTCTCAGCAAGCCAATATTCTTTCATTAACAGAGGCCTCCAAGGTTTGTAGTAAGATAAAAGCAGAATTGGTTCAGGAAGAACGTTTGATTGTTTTGCTGCGTTTGCTGGAATTCGTTTATGAAGATAAGATTGTCAGCGAAAATGAATTTGAGTTTATTAGTATTGTTGCGGAAAGCTTTAAAATACCCAGATCTGAATTTATCAATTGTCTTGCTTTTGTTTGGGGTGATACGCTCGATAAATACGACAAAAGTAAGTTCCTGATCATCGATAATAAGGTGACAGAGTGGTCCGAGAATCTGTCTTGGTTCATGAAGAAAGATGTAAAAAAGACAGAAAACGATTTTAAGCATTTGTTCTGTGACAACTTGTATGGAAGAATTGTTGTTCTATTCGCACAGAGTGTGAATTTATTGGTATTCAAATACGAGGGAGAGTTAAATCTTTATCTGGAGGGAAACAAAATAAAACCGGATAAAACTTACCAGTTAAGTAATGGTTCGATAATTAAAGGGCCCAATATTAAATCAATTTATTTCTCGGATATTGCCGGTAAATTTTTGAAGGAAGAGTCGCAGCAGAAAATAATATTCTCGGCTAAGGATATTGAATTTAAGTTTCGAAACTCAAACAATGGAATACACAAATTTAATATTTCGGAAGAGAGTGGGCAGCTGATTGGAATCATGGGAGGAAGTGGTGTTGGTAAGTCCACATTACTCAATGTTTTGAATGGAAATTTAAGTTTAAATTATGGTGAAATTCGTATTAATGATTACGATATTCATAGAAATAAATTGGCAGTTCAGGGATTGATTGGTTTTGTTCCGCAAGACGATTTATTGATTGAGGAATTGAGTGTTTTTCAAAATCTGTATTATAACGCCAAGTTATGCTTTAAGGAGTACAGTGAAATTCAAATCTTGAAAAAAGTATTGAAGATACTTCAGGATTTGGATCTGTATGAAGTGAGAGACCTTAAAGTGGGGAATCCATTAAACAAATTTATTAGCGGCGGACAGCGGAAAAGGATAAATATCGGTTTGGAGCTGATGCGGGAACCGGCTATTCTGTTAGTAGATGAACCTACATCCGGCTTGTCTTCTACCGATTCGGAAATGGTTATGAATCTGCTTAAGAGGCAAACGTTAAAGGGCAAATTGGTAATTGCCAATATTCATCAACCTTCGTCTGGAATATTTAAGATGTTCGATAAGCTTTGGATTCTCGATCGTGGTGGTTATCCTATTTATAACGGCAATCCGATTGATGCAATTGTTTACTTCAAGACTCAGAATTCGCAGGTAAATGCTTCCGAGAGTGAGTGTGTAACTTGTGGAAATGTAAATCCTGAACAGATATTGCAGATTGTTGAAACCAAATTGATTGATGATCAGGGAAAACCAACCCGCGAGAGACGAATTCTTCCAGTGGAGTGGTATCAGAAATATAAGGACAATATAGAATCCAATCATTTGCCATTGCGTGCCGATAAAAAATTACCACAAAGTGATTTTAAGATTCCAGGAAAATTAAAACAATTTTCAATTTTTTGGATTCGGAATGTTCTTTCGAAACTAACCAACAAGCAATACCTGATAATTAATTTGTTTGAGGCGCCACTACTTGCCGTGATATTGGGTTATTTTACAAAGTACACTACCGATGCAGGATATGTGTTTGGTGAGAATAAAAATTTTCCGGTTTTTCTATTCATGTCGGTTGTGGTTTCTATGTTTTTGGGATTAACCGTAAGTGCCGAAGAAATTATTCGGGACAAAAGGATTTTACAACGGGAGAAATTTCTAAACTTATGCAGGCTAAGTTATCTCAGCTCTAAAATCATCTTCTTATTTATTCTCTCTGCAATTCAATCTTTATCTTTTGTATTGGTAGGCAACTATATTTTGGAGGTTGAAGGAATGCTTTTTTCCTATTGGTTGGTATTGTTCACAACTTCATGTTTTTCGAACATGATCGGATTGAATATTTCAGCAGGATTGAATTCCGTGATTACTATTTATATCTTAATTCCTTTAATTCTGGTTCCTCAGCTCTTGTTGGGAGGGGCAATGATTAAATTTGATGATCTGCATGCCGGGATTACTGATAAGGTTTACGTCCCAATTGTTGGCGATTTTATGACTACGCGCTGGGCTTACGAAGCTTTGGCAGTTACTCAGTTTAAAGACAATAAATTTGAGAAACACTTCTTTGAGTTTGACAAAGGAATTAGTGATGCCTCTTTTAAAAGTTCATTTTTGATTCCTAAAATTGAATCTGTTTTACTGGAATGCGAACGAAGTATTGAGTTTGAAAAAAATTCAGACGATACAGAGGATCAATTTGATATGATTCGGAATGAGATTTCTCAATTGGGAAGTGAAGCAGGAATAGATATTTTTCCTGAGTTAAAGAAGTTGAATGTTCACGATTTTAATTTAAATGTTGCCGAACAAACCAGGAGTTTTTTGGATAAGGTAAAGCTTTACTATTTGGGTTTGGCAAGTGAATCTGGTTATAAAAAAGACTTTGAGTATTCCCGTTTGGTCGATTCTTTGGGGCACGATGGTGTTTATGAGTTTAAGCAAAAATATTACAATAATGGTTTGGCTGATTTGGTTTTGAATAAAACGGAAATTAATAAAATGATTGAAGTAGATGATCAATTGATTCAGAAGAAAGATCCTGTTTTAATGTATCCGGATTCTAGATTTGGACGTTCTCATTTTTATTCTCCGGTAAAACGAATCGGCAGTTTTTATATCGATACATTTTGGTTCAATCTTGCTGTAGTTTGGCTGGGCACCGGCTTTTTGTTTCTGTGCTTATGGTCTGATGTGTTAAGAAAAGTAATGAACTACATCGAAGGGATTAAGCTGGTTCATAAAGAAAAGAAACGGAAGTAGCACTTAATTTGAATCAGCTGACAAAGTCATTGAACTTGTTGGAGTTTTATTTTACTACTTTTCGATTCAGATAATTAACAAAAAGCAAACTGCAGGCAATCACAATCATCCCGATAATTGAGAGCAAATCAGGATGTTCATCAGGAAGAATTAACCAGCTTAATGAAGCACCAAAAATTGGGACGATAAATTTCCATGTATTTAAATTGGAAACTTTTACGCCGGGACGTTGCAGCAAACCAAACCAAATGGTGATGGCAAATGCCGAAACCATAGCTAACCAGGCCAGGGAAAAGTAATATTCACCTGGGTAAATCGTAGTCCACGACGGATTTTCGATGGGAATAGAGATTAGCATCAGTACGGCGCCTCCAATGATCATCGAAAAGGAAGCCAGTACCCGTGGAGGCATGTCTTTTGCATCACGCGACACAATTACATTGCCGGTACTTCCTACAATGTTATTAAGGATTAAAATTCCTACGCCAAGTGGAATTGTTGTTGTCAGAACAAAATCAGCCCTGCCCAAACTAATAATACACACGCCGCATATTCCTAAAATAATGGCAAATATTTTTTTCCAGCTCATCTTGTCATTAGTAAGCATAAAATGGGCAAAAATAGCTGCGAACAAAGGTTGCGCACCAATTAACATGGCCGCCAAAGCACCCGGAACAAAACTAATTCCCGTATAGAACAATCCGTAAAGGAAAGTGGTTTGCAGCAAAGCTACCCAAAGAATGAACCGCCATCTTTTTTTCGATTCCTGGATTTTATACTTCAAATCTTTAATGAAGGGAAGAATAATTAATCCCGAAAGGAGAAATCGAATACCAGCAAATTGAAGCGGGGTTGTATATTTTAAACCTATTTTAATTGCTGTAAATGGAGTTGCCCAAAGCAAGCACGCAAAAATGGCCAATACGGTAGTCGAGAATAGGAATTTCTTCATGGGGCTCGGTAAATTTTCTGTAAACTTAGGGATTTTTAGTTGATCTCTGAGAAGAAGTGTGTTTTAATATTTACGTAGTTTATTGTGTTATATAAATAACTAAACCGATACGTTTAAGCTATTAATACAATATAAAATAGCATATAAATAGTAGTTATTACTAATTATAAGGTGTAAAAATAATTTTAATGATAAGATGATGTAATTTATTAGTTGTAAAATATATGTATCTTAATGGTTTATTATTTTAGTACAGAAAAATAATCCGATGAATCAACAATTATTAGCACATGCCAAAGCAATTGAGGTAGGAATGATTGCAATTGCGATAGTAGACTTCTGGAAAATGAAGAAGCCAAAAATAAATGATCACCTGCACCTGAATCTGGAAGAGTTAAACATTCAAAATAAGATTCTTCAAGATTCATTTGGAACCGTGCGTAATGGCGCTTATACTTTGGAGATGAAAAAGCTGAATAGTCAAATAGCAAGTTTATTTGTTGGCTTAAAGTATATGATAAAGGCTTACTTACATCATCCCGATAAGGAGATTGTAAACAGTGCAGGGAGAGTTTGGGGGCAACTTGCAGCCATTGGTGCAGATACTCACAAGAAAAATCTGGAAAAAAAAATTTCTGGTTTGCAAATATTAATTGAGAGACTATTATCAGGAAAACTAAAACCTGATACCGATAAACTAAAGGGAATCGAGAAGTATTTAACTGTTTTACACCTGAGCCTTGATCAATTGACAGCGCTTTACCGATTAACCAATAATGAGCAGGTTAAACGTAAACAAAGCGTGCAGACAACGGCACAGGCTCATAAGGTGCATCGAATATTAAATGATGATATTTTTCCTTTTTTATTCACTTTCCGACAGGTAGATCCTGATAATTATGGGCCCTTAGCCAGGCTCGCCGAAATCGAATTGGCGGATATAAACAAGGTAATAAGAGCACGAAGAACCAGATGGGCAAATAGGAAGAAAGAGGATGAAAGAATTTGAATTCTCTTCCATTGTTCAGTTTTTGTTGTTTCTATTGAGCGGTAAAGACGATGATTTTTAAATTTAAATGGAAATAAAAATCCCCATCAGATTTTCGTTTGATGGGGATTCGGTATTGTAAATTTCTTTAAATTCTATTTTGCTTCTTTCACATATTTGTCAAGCCAGTTGGCGAAAGTGCGCTGCCATAAAATTCCGTTTTGAACGCCCAAAACCCAATGGTTTTCTTCAGGTAAATGAAGAAACTGAGCAGGGATTCCGCGCAGACGTGCTGCATTAAATGCCTGCATTCCCTGCGATTCAACAATGCGGTAATCTTTTCCGCCGTGTATAACTAAAATCGGAGTATCCCAATTCTGAACAAATTTATGTGGTGAATTAGCATAAGAGCGTTGAGCAATCTTGTTGTCTTTCTCCCAGAAAGGACCGCCAAGATCCCAGTTTACAAACCACATTTCTTCGGTTTCTAAATACTGAGCTTCCAAATTGAACATGCCGTCGTGAGCAATAAATGCTTTGAATCTTTTTTCGTGGTGTCCGGCCAGCCAGTATGCTGAAAATCCACCGTAAGAAGCGCCAACGCAACCCAAACGGTTTTCGTCAACAAACGGTTCTTGTTTTACTGCATCAATAGCACTTAAGTAATCTTTCATGTTTTGACCGCCATAGTCGCCGGAAATTTGTTCATTCCACTCCTGTCCAAAACCGGGCAAGCCTCTTCGGTTGGGTGCCACTACAATGTAGTCATTGGCTGCCATCATCTGGAAATTCCAGCGGTAACTCCAAAACTGTGAAACTGTTCCCTGCGGACCACCTTGACAATAAAGCAAAGCAGGATATTTTTTGCTGGCATCGAAATGAGGAGGATAAATTACCCAAACCAACATTTGTTTGTTGTCGGTGGTGGTGATCCATCTTTTTTCAACCTTGCCCATTTCAAGTTGGTCAAGAATATTTTTATTCACAAATGAAATCTCTTTTGCTTCACCCGTTGCCGGATTTACATTGTAGATTTCAGCTGGTTTCGACATCGATACTTTGGTTGCAATTAGTGCATCACCGGCAATGTGTATTGTATGGTAATCGTGAATGCCTTCTGTTATTTGTTTGATATTGCCATCGTCCAGGTCAAGTTTGTAGATTTCCTGAACGGCATGCCATCCCGAAATAAAATAAATACTTTTGCTGTCGGCAGTCCAGGTTAATGATTGAGCATTCTGATCGAAATCTTTTGTGTAGAAAGTTTTTTCGCCGGTAGCCAAATCCATTACAAATAAGCGGTTTTTATCAGCTTCGTAACCATCTCTTTCCATGCTTTCCCAAGCCATCTTGCTGCCGTCGGGCGAGAATACCGGGTTCATATCGTAGCCCATCATTCCTTGCGTCATGTTTTTGGTTTCGCCGGAAGCGATATCATAAAAGTAGATGTCCGAATTGGTCGATTTTGCATATTCCACACCCTGTAATTTGCGGGACACATAGGCAAGGGTTTTTGAATCGGGTGACCAGGCTGTTTGTTCGGTTCCGCCAAATGGTTTTACCGGAGCCGACCATTTTTCACCAGGCATAATATCTTTTCCTGATGTGATTTTTTCACTGTAATCAGCAAGGAAAATGTGAGTGTATGTATCTACCCAGCTGTCCCAGTGGCGGTAGTTCATGTCGTTAATTACGCGGGCATTTGCTTTCGGAAGATCCGGATATAAATCTTTTACCGCTTTTTCCAATTGTACTTCTTTCAGATAGAATATTTTACTCATGTCAGGTGAGTAATTGAATGCATCAATGCCTCCTTCAATATCCGAAACCTGAACAGGATTGGTTCCGTCAGGATTCATTTCCCACATTTGAGTGGTTCCGCTGGCAGAGCTAATGTATGCGATTTTTTTGCCGTCAGGCCTCCAAATTTCGTTGAATTCCTTTTTTTCTGTATTTGTTAACTGAACAGGCTCGCCACCTTCAACAGGAAGAGTATATAAATCTCGGTACGAGCGGTTTTCTTCTTTGTTGAAATAGCTTACTCCGTATAAGATTGTTTTGCCGTCAGGGGAAATGTTCTCTCCGCCAAGACGTCCGAATGACCATAAAACTTCAGGAGTCATTACATCCGACTCTAGTTTGGTTTCCGGTGTTTTGTACGATGAATCGTCTTTTGGTTCCTCAGCTTTTTGTTGACAGGATGATAATCCTGTAACAATTGCCAAGCCTAACAAAAGTTTTTTGTTTGTCATGATTGTATAGGTTTGTTGTGTTAATTTATTTCAGCACCGTAAATGTAAGAAATACGAAGAACATTTAATAATTGATTTGTTCGTACTATAAAGACGCGATATGTTCTAAGTTTAGATAGAAGGTGTTTTCGTTTTATAAGAAAAAAGACCCTCAATTTTATTGAGAGTCTTTCTATGTATTTTTTTGCAGAAAAATTATACTGCAGCTATTGGATTATTGATTGCTTCAATAATTTTAGCTTCTAATTCTTCAGCCAATTCAACATTGTCAATAAGAAGTTTTCTTACTCCTTCGCGACCTTGTCCTAATTTAGTATCGCCATAAGAAAACCATGATCCACTCTTTTTAATTACGTTGTAAGTAACCCCAAGATCGATGATTTCACCTGTTTTGGAAATTCCTTCCCCGTAAATAATGTCAAATTCAGCTTTTCGAAATGGAGGAGCAACTTTATTTTTCACAACCTTAACACGGGTGTGATTACCGTTCACTTCATCACCATCTTTAATTTGTCCGATTCTTCTGATATCCAGACGAACAGAAGAGTAAAATTTAAGTGCATTACCACCGGTTGTAGTTTCAGGGTTGCCAAACATCACACCAATTTTTTCACGCAATTGATTGATGAAAATACAGGTTGTGTTGGTTCTGTTGATGTTCGCTGTAAGTTTACGTAAAGCCTGAGACATCAAACGGGCTTGAAGTCCCATTTTCGATTCACCCATTTCGCCTTCAATTTCAGCTTTAGGAGTTAAAGCTGCAACCGAGTCAATAACAATTATATCAATTGCAGATGAGCGGATCAGCTGGTCAGCAATCTCTAAAGCCTGCTCCCCATTATCCGGTTGAGAGATCAATAAGTTTTCAGTATCAACACCTAATTTTTCAGCATATGCACGATCAAATGCATGCTCTGCATCAATAATGGCAGCAATACCTCCTGCTTTTTGTGCTTCAGCAATAGCGTGAATGGCCAGAGTAGTTTTACCTGAAGATTCCGGTCCGTATATTTCAATGATTCTTCCTCTTGGAAGTCCGCCCACACCTAATGCCATATCTAAGGATAGAGATCCTGTTGAAATGGTTGCAATATCTTCAACGGCATTGTCACCCATTTTCATAATGGCACCTTTACCGTAGGTTTTATCAATTTTCTCCATGGTTAACTGGAGTGCTTTTAGCTTTTCCTTGTTGATTTCTACAACTTCTTTTGCGCTCATAATATATTTTCAATTATTTATTTTCTACACTAAGTCCATTTCAGATAAAATCTGATTGGTATGATCTTTTGTTTGTACTTTGGTAAATACTTTCTCAATAATTCCTTCTTCCGAAATTACAAAAGTTGTTCTCAAAACTCCCATATAAGTTTTTCCGTATAACTTTTTCTCACCCCAGGCACCATATGCTTCTAAAATTTCTTTTTCTGTATCAGCAATTAAATTAAATGCTAAATTATACTTTGCAGCAAATTTTTGGTGCGATGATATTTTGTCCGGACTTACCCCAATTACTTCAAATCCTTTTTTTGTTAGATCATCGTAGTTTTCGTTTAAATTACACGATTCCGCAGTGCATCCGGGAGTATTGTCTTTCGGATAAAAGTACAGAATGACTTTTTTGCCTTTGAAATCAGAAAGTTTTATTTCTTTCTCATTTTGATTTAAACCAGTGAATTCCGGTGCGTTATCTCCTTCTTTTAAGTTTGTCATGGATTCAGAATTTGAATTGCAAATATACCTTTATATGCATAGAGGCACGAATTTTTAGCGTTAAAATTATCAACCACTGAAGTTAAAAAAAAAAGCTTCTAAAACATGATGAATGGATTTCTTTTTTATTTTTTCAACTCGTTATTTTGTTAATCTTAATCTCTGTTTTGTTATTTCGTACTTACACATTATATATTATCTTTGTTATAAAATAATTACTATCTTAACTTTTTGTTAGATCCTGCATATTACAAGAGGTTTTTGTTGATGTAAATGATACGTTGCAGGAGGTTTATTGTTTTTTGGTTGTTAATTGGAGGGAAGCATTCTTTGTTTTCCCAATTTCCATTTTCAAGAAATTGATTCTATGAATAATAAAATGAGATTACACTACAGTTTACTTTTTCTTTCTTTTTTCTTCCTCCAGTTTTCGGTTGCACAAAGCTTTAGTGGAGGGAAAACAGAACAGCAGATTGAGCAGGAGGCTTTTACATTCTTCGACGGGGAGAATTTTATTAATGCATTGCCGTTGTATCAGGAATTAATAAATGTGTATCCTCAGGATCCGGAATACAATTATTATCTGGGAGTTTGTCAGGTTGAAGTGAATGAAAATATAAAGGAGGCAATTCAGCATCTTAAGATTGCATCAACGAAAAATGTAAATGCATCGGTTCCATATTATTTGGGACGGGCTTTTCATATGAATTATGAGTTTAATTCCGCAATAAGGTATTATCGGAAGTTTCGCGAATATTATAAAAAGAAATCGATTGGTATCGATCGGTTAATTGAGATGTGTCAGAATGGTTTACCTCTGGTAAATTCGTATTATGTGGTTGATGTAAAAAATAAAAAGGTAGTAAACAGGAGTGAATTTTTTAGATACTACGATATTGAAGGTTTTGAGGACCGGTTGTCAAAGAAAGATAAATCTCTTACATCCAGATATGATGGTGAAGGAGATAAAGAGGTAGCTTGTCTGGCAAATAAAGGACAGTATATTTACTTTTCAAGTTATGGGAAAAATAAAAAGACAGGACGGGATTTGTATCGTGCCAAACGCTTAAGAAGCGGTGGATGGGGAGAATGGGAAGCACTAAACTCTCTAAATACTGTTTACGATGAAGCATATCCGTTTATGTCGAATGACGGAAGAACTCTTTACTTCTGCTCTCAAGGTCACACTAGTATGGGAGGATTTGATATTTTCAGATCGGTGTACAATGAAATATCTGACACTTGGAGTGAACCTCAAAATATGGGATTTCCGATTAACTCGACATCTAACGATTTGTTTTTTGCAACTGATTTGAACGATGAGTATGCCTGTTTTACTTCAAGCAGGGAGAATGGGAAGGATGAAGTAACTATCTACAAAATAAAATTAGCTGATTATCCGGAACAAAAAGTAGTGATGAACCCTGATCTGTTATCCAATATTGCAATATTAAATGTGGGCAGCAGTAATGTCGATGGAAATTTATTTGAACAAGGTGCGGAAGAACCTTCTTATTCGATGAAATATAACAAAGAAGATTTTCCATACTTTAATTTTCCGGTTACCAGTGAATTGACGTATCATTATTTGAATGAGTTTAAATCGAGCGAGGCCAGGGAGATTTTTATTGAAGCTAAAAATGACCAGTTTAATTCGGATAGTTTAATTGATGGGACGGAAGATTTAAGAAGCCAGTTGAATGGTTTGGAAGGAATGCCTCATAATGTTTTGGCTAATAAGATTTCTAAACTGGAACAGAAGTCCTTCGAATTGAGTAAGCAGGCCGAAAATAAATTATTGAAGGCTCAATCTCAGGAATCAGATTATCTGAATAAAAATATTATTGGAACTGTCACCGCAGAGGTGCACGCTCCTTCCAGGAAAGGACAATTGGTAATGAGTTCGGAAATAATTCCTTCCACAAATTCAAGGTCTGGTGCTAAAATTGTGAATAAAACTGAGGATGGATATGTTTATCATTTGCAGGTCGGCGTATTCTCTAACAGAGCAGAATCAAGCTTCTTCTCAGGTTTAGATGACGTGAAGGAAGAAATTGTTGGAAATGGGAAATTGTATAAATACATGGTAGGAATTTACTCAACATTTGCTGACGCAAAGAAAAAAATTCCTGAAGTTCGTCAATTGTTTCCCAATGCTTTTGTTGTAGCTTATAAGGATGGTATTAAAACCAGTTTAAGTGCAGCAATTAAGGCAACCGATCAGGATTATAAGCCTGAGCCTCAACCTGTGGCTGCTGTTGTTAATACAAAGGCAATCCAGACAGTTACAGATGATCAGGTTAATTTTAGAGTTCAGGTGGGAGCATATTCCGGTGAAGTTCCTGAGGATGTTAAGTTAAAATTGGAAAATTTCTCAAAGTACCCAATAGACTATTCCAAAGATTACAGAGGGTATACGATTTGCACTGTTGGTAATTTTGATTCTTACAGCAAAGTGAGTAAATTGAAAATGGAACTTCGTGAGGCCGGTTTAGTGGATGCTTTTACTGTGGCATTTTCAGATAACGATAAAATAACTATTCAGCAAGCACTCGAAATACTTAGACAATAATAGAGGAGATTGATAATGTTAGGGATTAATAAAACACATACAGATAAAGAAGAGAGCGATGCAATCAGCGATCTTTTAAACCGCAATACATTGATGCTGATTAATGATGATTTTCATACCTTCGATTTTGTTGTTGATGCATTGGTTGATGTTTGCAGTCATAATCCTGATCAGGCAGAACAGTGCGCTTACATCACTCACTATAAGGGGAAGTGTGATGTGAAAAAAGGAGATATGAGCACCATTAAACCTATGAGGGATAGGTTAGCAGAAAAAGGATTGAAAGTAAATATTGTTTAGCTTCAAATAAACCAGATTTATAACAAATGACAGCATTAATCATTGTACTTCTTATCGTATTTGGTATTGTTCTTTTACTGTTGGAGTTTTTGGTAATTCCAGGAATTACAGTTGCGGCCTTGGGAGGTGTGGTAATGATAGTCGGAGGTATTTATATGTCTTATCACCATTATGGAAATTCTATAGGACACCTTACTGTTTTGTCTGCTGTTGTTTTTAGTGGGATATCTTTGGTTTTAGCCTTAAAGTCGCAAACGTGGAATAAAATAATGCTAAATACAGAAGTCGATTCTAAAGTTCAAAAACTGGATGATGAAAATATTACTATTGGTGATCAGGGGATTTGTGTTTCACGTCTTGCACCAATGGGAAAGGTGAAGTTGGATAATAAAATTGTTGAAGCAAGATCTACAGGTACTTATGTTGATGAAAAAACAAAGGTTGTTGTTGTTGGTATTGTTGATAAGATTGTAATTGTAAAACCTATCTAAAATAAATCAAATGGAAATTGGTGCATTAATAATGTTAATTGTCGCCGTTGGGGTTGGAATATACATACTATTCTATTTCGTCCCAGTTGGTCTTTGGTTTTCAGCTCTGTTATCAGGAGTTAAAATTTCTTTACTTCAGCTCGTGTTTATGAGATGGAGGAAAGTTCCGCCAAAAGTGATTGTAAGTGCCTTAATTGAAGGTACAAAAGCAGGCTTGATTTTGAATCGGGATGAACTGGAAGCTCACTATTTGGCTGGAGGTCGTGTCGCTCAGGTAACGCATGCTCTGGTGTCAGCTTCAAAAGCTAATATCGATTTGACGTTTAAAATGGCTACGGCCATTGATTTGGCCGGTAGAGATGTGTATGAAGCCGTTCAAATGAGTGTTATTCCTAAAGTCATCAATACTCCTCCTGTAACAGCCGTTTCTAAAGATGGTATTCAGCTAATAGCTAAGGCCAGGGTTACTTTACGTGCTAATATCCGGCAATTGGTTGGAGGAGCAGGAGAAGAAACTGTGTTGGCAAGGGTAGGAGAAGGAATCGTATCTTCAATTGGGTCAAGCGAATCTCATAAAACGGTTCTTGAAAATCCTGATTTTATTTCACGTGTAGTGCTGGAGAAAGGATTGGACGCTGGTACCGCTTTTGAAATTTTATCGATTGATATTGCTGATATCGATATAGGAAAAAATATTGGAGCGGTGCTGCAAACAGATCAGGCTGAAGCCGACTTAAAAATAGCACAGGCAAAAGCAGAAGAGAGAAGAGCCATGGCTGTTGCTCTTGAGCAGGAAAATAAGGCATTGGCACAGCAAATGCGGGCAAAGGTGATTGAAGCGGAGGCAGAAGTTCCCCGGGCAATGGCCGAAGCTTTTCGAAATGGTCAATTGGGGATTATGGATTATTACCGAATGAAGAATATCGAAGCAGATACTAACATGAGGGATAATATTGCAAATCCATCAGATAAAGGGAAAAAGAAATAAATAAAATGATATAATTTCAATTGGAACCGGGGAGTATTCGTATACTTTCCGGTTTTATTTTGGGTAATTTGAAAAAAAAATGAAATGAATCTCATTGATTTATAATTTACTATAATCCAAAGCGCTGAAATCTTCTATTAATGGGAGGTAAATATTTTGCACATCTGAATTTTTTACATACTTTTGCTACCGCAAGATCAGGAGAGGTGGGTGAGTGGCTGAAACCACCAGTTTGCTAAACTGACGTACGGGAAACTGTACCGGGGGTTCGAATCCCCCTCTCTCCGCAATTTTTTCTATGAAGATGGAAAATGGAGTTGGTGAAATTTATTTCTCCTTCCGCAAATTTTCGGGGTGTAGCGTAGCCCGGTTATCGCGCCTGCTTTGGGAGCAGGAGGTCGCAGGTTCGAATCCTGCCACCCCGACGAAAATTTTTCAGAGGAGTTTAAAAACTTCTCTTTTTTTATCTAAATAGAGTACCGGAATGAAAGTTTCGGGGTGTAGCGTAGCCCGGTTATCGCGCCTGCTTTGGGAGCAGGAGGTCGCAGGTTCGAATCCTGCCACCCCGACAATATTTTAGAGAAGTTTTAAAGCTTTTCTTTATCAAATAGAATACCGGATTAAGTTCCGGGGTGTAGCGTAGCCCGGTTATCGCGCCTGCTTTGGGAGCAGGAGGTCGCAGGTTCGAATCCTGCCACCCCGACAAAAAAGAGAGATCATTTGGTTTCTCTTTTTTTGTGCAAAATATTTTCAAATGGCATATTGAGAATCTATTGACTTTCTTACATTTGCATCCAACTTACACAACAACAACAACAAAACGTCATAATGGAATCAATAAAAGAACTTTATCGAATTGGGTACGGACCTTCGAGTAGTCATACAATGGGACCGCGGAAAGCAGCAGAACAGTTTTTGCTGCGCCATCCTAACGCAGATAAATATGAAGTAACTCTGTTTGGCAGTCTGGCAGCTACAGGTAAGGGGCATTTAACGGGTGTTGCAATTGAAAAGGTATTTGAGGAGAAAGATCTGGATTTGATTTGGAAGCCTGAAGAGTTTTTGAAAAGGCATCCTAATGCGTTGTGTTTTAAAGCTTTTTCTGCATCAGATGAGTTAATTGAAGAATGGACTGCTTACAGCATTGGCGGTGGAGCAATAATAGATGACAACAGTGAGGTGTCTGCCCAAAAAATATATGGGTTGACCACAATGGATGAAATATTAGAGTGGTGCAAAAGCAATAAAAAGCAACTTTGGGAGTACGTGGAATTGATGGAGGGAGATGGTATTTGGGACTATCTGGATGAGGTTTGGACTGCAATGAAAAAGGCTGTAAAAAGAGGGATGAATAAAGAAGGTGAACTTCCGGGAGGTTTAGAGCTGGAGCGCAAGTCTCATTCATATCGATTAAAAGCGAAAACTTTAAGCGGACCTATGAGAAAACGATCCATGTTGTATTCATTTGCCTTGGCTGTTTCAGAAGAAAATTCTAGTGGAGGTGTAATTGTAACTGCTCCAACATGTGGAGCCTGTGGTGTTTTACCTGCAGTTCTTTACTATCATAAGAAATTCTATAAGTTTGGGAAAAAGGATGTGTTGAAAGCTTTAGCAACCGCGGGCTTAATTGGAAATTTGGTTAAGACCAATGCTTCGATTTCGGGAGCAGAAGTTGGTTGTCAGGGAGAAGTGGGTACAGCTTGTGCCATGGCTTCCGGAGCTGCGACTCAGTTGCATGGAGGAACTGTATATCAGGTTGAATATTCTGCCGAAATGGGTTTGGAACATCATCTGGGACTTACTTGTGATCCTGTTCTTGGTTTGGTTCAAATACCATGTATTGAACGCAATGTTTTTGCAGCAGCACGCGCATTAAACCACAATACCTACGCTTTGCTTTCAGATGGCCGTCACAGAATTAGTTTTGATCAGGTAACTGAAACAATGATGAAAACCGGACTTGATTTACCTTACACGTACAAAGAAACATCTTTGGGAGGATTGGCTTCATTAAAGGTCTTTAATTATAAATAAAGCACGAATAAGATGAGCTTGATTCTATTATAAATCAAGCTCATCTCTTTAATAGATCTAAATTTATTTTAGATCTTTTTCTCTTCTTGATTTAAATTCCGATCCATCTTTCCATTTTGGAAATTCATCTTGATTGGCAAGTTCCCAACCAACACGAAAAAGCAGCCGGGCATCTTCGGCAACACCATCTAAATTCCACCATTCTTCATATTCATCAAAAGGTTTGTGGTAATTATTGCTTAGCCACTCTTTTTCTTTTGCAGACATGTATTCTATTCCTTTTTCTCTGCTATTGTTGTTGCCACGAGCAAATAATGCCGGAACACCTACGCGTGCAAAGCTGAAATGATCCGATCGGTAATACATCCCCGATTGAGGATTAGGATCAGGCAGGATATATCTATCTTGTTTTTCAGCTTCGATTCTTACTATGTCTTCCAGGTCTGATTGTCCATATCCTGTAATCATTACATCTTTCATGCGGCCATAAGGCAACATCAAATCATTGTTAATATTTGCAACAGTTTTGTTTAGCGGAAAAATAGGATTATCAACATAAAATCCCGACCCATTTAGCCCCGATTCTTCGGCAGATGGCGCTAAAAAAACAATTGATCGGCGAGGCTGATGAGGCATGGCTTTAAAAGCTCTGGCAATTTCAAACATCCAGGCAAGAGAGGTTCCATTGTCAACAGCACCATTGTAAATTGAATCTCCATTCATTTTTGGACCAATTCCAAGATGATCCCAATGAGCAGAATAAAAAACATATTCATTTGCCAGATCTGTTCCTTTTATTATTCCGAGTACATTGTGTGTGACGTCAAAATGAGCTGAATTTTTAAAGGCAACACTTACTTTCGTGCTTAAATTAAAACCTGTAAATTCTTTTTGCTTGGCTAATTGAATCTCCGTGTCCAGATTCTTATCTGCATCAGCAAATAATTGTTTGGCAGCATCTAAAGTTATCCAGCCTTCAACTAAACATCTTGATTGATAATTATCCTTAGCTTGCTGATATAATTTCGGAACCGATGCTGAGTTTAAAACTACTGACCATGGATATCCCGCAGGTTCGTCTTGATGAATAATTAGTATTCCTTTGGCTCCTTGGCGGGCTGCTTCCTCGAATTTATAGGTCCACCGACCATAATATGTCATTTCATTGCCCTTAAAGAAACTTTTATCAGTTGAGCCAAAACCGGGGTCGTTCACCAAAACAATTACGGTTTTTCCTTTAACGTCCAGATCTTTATAATCGTTCCAGCCGTATTCCGGAGCTGCAATTCCGTAGCCTGCAAATACCAATTCAGATTCTGTTAATGCGATTTCATTCTGAATGCGTCGGGAGAAGGTGACAAAATCTTTTCCATAAGTTAATTTTCTTACTTTGTCAGGTGATTTTAAACTAAGAAATTGGGGAGCCGTAAGTGATATCTCGACTAAGGGAACGTCCTGAAAATAGGATTCCTTGTTGATTGGATCAAGCCCTATTTCTTTATATTGCTGTGCGATATAGTTAATTGTTTTTACTTCACCTTCAGAAAATGGTTTTCGTCCTTGATATTTATCGGATCCCAATTCTTTGATGTAATTGATCATTCTCTCTGTTGAGATAACCGATTCTGCATTTTTTAAACTTTCATCGGAAGAACTGCACGCCATTGTTAGTGTGGCGATTGTTAGTAGTGTTTTTATTTGCATGTTGTATGTTTTGCTTAAAAGTAGGAAACAAAGTTTAAATAATTGTAATGCAGACTTACATTGTTCCTGTCTTTTTAATGTGATTCAGCTTACAATTTATGATTGGGATCCAAGCTATCTTGCATTTTAATAAGAAATTTAGAATACGTCCTGCTATTTTTGTAGATTTAAAAAAAAAGAAAAATTATTATGAAGTCGAAACGAAAATATCGAACTGTTGAAATGTTGCTAAGAATAGTAACGGCTATTATATTGATTCAAACATTACATTTTAAATTCACAGGCCATCCTGAGGCCGTTCATATCTTTTCTGCAATTGGGATGGAACCATGGGGACGGTTTGGTATTGGAGCAATTGAATTGATCACAGGCATTTTGTTTTTTCTACCTAATTTATGGAAAGCAGCAGCTGTAATAACCTCAGGATTGATGATTGGGGCAATTGGAATTCATTTATTTACCTCGGTAGGTATTGTTGTTGAATATGATGGTAGTTCTGATGGAGGTCAGTTATTTGCAATGGCAGTTGTTGAATTACTCTTTAGCTGCATATTAATGTATAGGGCTAATTTGCCGGAGATGTATAAGGGTTATTTCTCCAAAGGAGATTAGATTAATGATGGAAAAGCTTTCATATCAGGAGAAATGTGCTTGTTCCCGTAGTAGTTTTTGTACGTATGTGGAGCGTCAGGAATATTTTACTGTTTACGAAAAAGAATATCTGGTAAAGATTATCGTGAATGATAATTTGTCTGGAGTGCTATACGTTAGTTCTGTTTTAGTTGTTTGGAGTTTTATTGCAGGAATAATTGATGCAGTGCTTTTTCCTGGAATTATTGCTTATGCCATTTTTCATGGAGTTGTCGATTATAAAGTTCTTACTCCGCCGGTTGTATTTCTACTCGTTAATTTTTTAGTCAAGTTAATTTACATTGCAAGCAATTTAAAAGACAGAGTAAAGCACAATGATATATTTATTTCGGCCTTGCCGTATGCTGGTTCTGCTTATCTTCTGAAAAAATTTCTGATTAATGATAAATTATTATCGAAAGCTGTAGTTCTTTACTTGAAAGAGAAAAAACTGCAGGCTAAAGATTATTTTCTAAACTTGATTATTAAAAGAAATAAGTAATCGAATGGATACTCTTTACAATACACCCTTTGCTCCAATTTTTTATAATTCCCTTTATTTGTATCAAAAGAATAAATATTTACGTGCTGTAAATTTATTTTATAGTAAATAAAAAGTGGAATTTATCCCCACATAACTGTGTAGTCTACAATTTTATGATGAGGGGTTTATTAATGCTTGTATTTATTTAAGGTTTGTAATTTTCACAAATAGAGTGTTTTGCGGTGTCTCTTGTCGCTGTACGGCATTTATGGCATAGAAATTTCATAATAGATCATGTTATTATATTTTAATATTTAATTAAAAATTGATTAGTTATGAAAAGAGTTTTGATTGTATCAGCAGTAGCATTAATGTGTAGTTTAAGTATTCCAACATCAGTTTCGGCTGGAAATTTAGTTTCAGGGACAAGTTTTGTGCAGGAAGATGTGAAATATGAGGAATTAAAAGCCGAAGAACTTCCTAAAATGGTTCAGACAGCACTTACGGAATCATATTCGGAGTATGCAATTCTTAAATCATTTATCGGAAATGATGGATCGTACAAGATTATCTTGTCGAAACCAGAGGGAAATATTGCTGTTTATTTCAATACGAAAGGAGAATTCGTAAAACAGGAAGATTTGGCGGTTTAAGGAATAGATCCATTTAAGCAATTTATCCAAATTTTTAATGCTTAGACCTCTATCGAAGTTGTATTTCAATATTTCGATAGAGGTTATCTTGTTGTCTTTTAAATATCAGAGGAGTTTAATTTCACAAAACAAAATTGATCAGTATTGTGAAATGTCTATGGCAAGGATATTTTGACACGCAGGGAAATTATTTCAGTATGGTAAGTTCTCCCTAAACAATTTCGGGACAGGCTATATGGCAAAATATACAATTATAATGATATGAATAGTATTCTTATTGTGGATGATGATGCAACACTTTGTTTGATGCTGAAAAAATTTTTTGAGAGAAAAGAGTTTTTTGTTGCTACTAGTTTTTCATCGTTTGAGGCAAAAAAAAAGATTCAGTCGAAATTTTATGATATCGTACTTACTGATTTGAGAATGCCGGAGGGGTGTGGTATGGAAATCATAAGTTTTGTGAAGAAAATAACTCCAAAGACTGTAGTGGTTATGATGACAAGTTATGCAGATATCTCATCTGCAATAAAATCGATTAAATTGGGAGCATATGATTTTATTTCGAAACCATTTGTACCCGATGAAATTTTGGATATTGTTAATAAGGCTCTTGCACATCAAAACCCTATTGTAAAATCGAAATCGCAAGTACCATCAGGTATTCAGGATTATTATCAGGGCAAAGGAAAATTATCGAAGCAATTACTAAAACATATTGATTTAATTGCACCAACACTAATGTCAGTATTAATTGTAGGTGAGAGTGGTACCGGAAAGGAAATTGTCGCGAAAATGATTCATGAAAAAAGTGATAGGTCTCAAAAACCATTTGTTGCCGTAGATTGTGGATCCATATCAAAAACTTTGGCTTTGAGTGAATTTTTCGGACATGAAAAAGGGGCATTTACAGGAGCTGTTACAGATAAAATCGGACACTTTGAGGCTGCGGATGGAGGTGTTCTGTTTTTGGATGAGGTAGGAAACCTTAATCATTCTACGCAAGTTCAATTATTGCGTGCTTTACAAGAAAGAAAAGTAAAGCATGTAGGCAGTAATAGAGAGGTATCGGTTGATGTTAGGATTCTTGCTGCAACAAATGAGGATTTAAATGAGTCGAAGCAGATTGGTGCTTTTCGGGAGGATTTATATCATCGCTTAAATGAGTTTCAGATTAATGTTCCTCCTTTAAGAGAAAGAAAGTCCGATATTATGCATTTTGCAGAATTTTTTCTGAATATGGCCAATAACAGTCTGGGGAAATCGGTAGTTGGTTTTGATAAAAGTGTAGAATATGTTTTTACTAATTATGCTTGGCCAGGTAACTTAAGAGAAATGAAAAATACCGTTCAGCGTGCAACACTGCTTACAAAAAGTGAGTTAATTACTTTAAATGAACTGCCGTCTTCTTTTTATGAAAATACTCAGGAATATCTAAATCCTTTATTTGAATCTGAAGGTGAGAGGATTAAAAGAGTTTTAAATATTTCGGATTATAATAAAAGTAAGGCTGCACGCTTGTTAAATATGGATAGAAAAACCCTTTACAGAAAAATTAAGATCTATAAATTATGAAGTAGATGGCAAAGTTTATCTAAATTTAATCTTTATTTGTTTAGTAATATATTTTTTTTTAATCTGAGAGTAGAAATGAATAAGGTAATTATAACAATTGGTTTTATTATGGGATTGGTTTTTTCAGGAATGGCGCAAGCTCAGGATTCCAGAGGGTATATAGTGAAAGTAGGAGATGTGGCACCTGATTTCGAAATGAATTTGACCGATGGAAGTAAATTGAAGTTGTCTGACTTAAAAGGAAAAGTTGTGATGCTACAGTTTACGGCTAGTTGGTGTGGAGTTTGTCGCAAAGAAATGCCGTTTATCGAGAAGGAGATTTGGCAGAAGCATAAAGAGAAGGTTTTTGCCTTATATGCTTTGGATTTGGACGAGCCACAAGAAAAGGCTGAGAAATTAATTGCTGCAACAGGAATAACTTATCCGGTTGCATTGGATGAGGGGGCAGGAATATTTACTAAGTATGCACACAAGGAAAGTGGTGTGACTCGTAATGTAATTGTTAATAAGGAAGGCAAAATTATTTATCTCACCAGATTGTTTAATCGTGAAGAGTTTGATGGGATGAAAATGGTGATTGAAAATGAATTGAAAAAATAATTTGTTGTTTATAGAAAATGCAACAGATGAAATTAGTTGCATTTTTTTAGCATTTCTCCTTTCATACATGGAGCAAAATGGATTTTCTTTTTGCTTAAATGAAATGCATATCTGAAAAGAAAAAGGGCGGTGACTAGCCGCCCTAAACTACTACTTAAATTTACTTATGAATTAGTACAATCAATCACCTAAGTGTTTAACAGACTTTCTTCATCAACAAAGATAATGTATGATGTTAATTTTTATTGTTAAAATGCATCCTTTTTTATGAACCAATGATTTTGATAAATGAATCGCCATTTATTGATGAATAGTTATTTCTTTTTTGGGGAGAGAAACTCTATTTTTTTTTGCATTTGCATTATTGTGATTCATTTCCGGTCTGATTAGTATAAAAAATAAATCAGAAAGTCTGATATATTAGATGGATTAAATTCATCAATAGGTATATCATTAATTCCTCCATTTAGTCTTTTTTAGTTGTAGATATTTAAATCACTAAAATATTCATTTGTTTTACTTTCACAATTGAAAAATGCCTAATTTTATGCCTATCTTAAGGGGATCAAAAAGATTTTGATTTAGTTTAATTATTTAGCAGTAATAGTTTATGGACAAGGATTTTATTCATATTATAGAGAAGGTAAGGGCTTATTTATTCAAAAATGGTTTAAGTGGTTTTTCTTTTGATAAAGTTAAAGACTTTGGGGTGTCGCCATCTGATGTCTCCAAATTTGTTGATTCGGTAGAGGAGTTGGTTGAAAAAATTCTTGAATACGAACGAAAATCGTTTGAGTCCATTTTTACTCAATACAATTTTGAAGGTCAGAATGCGATTGATATATTATTTATCGTAAGTCAGGAGATGAATGATCGTTTCGAAAATTTAACACCATCCGTTACAATGGAATTTGAGAGTCATTTCCCGGAAGTGTATAAAAAGCATATGGATGAGCGGATGGAATTCATTTTTGATAAAATTAAAATAAATGTTGAGAAAGGAATAGCGCAAGGCATGTATCGCGATGATCTTAGCAGCGAGATTGTTGGGCGGATGTATCTGGCAAGACTTGAGGACATGCATAATCCTGAACTATATCCTCCGGAGAGGTTTAAATTTGGTACAATCTACGATACAATGATTGATCAATTTGTAAAAAGCATTGGTACCGAGGATGGAATTAATTATTATCGTCAGCGAAAACAATTACTGGGTGTTTTAAGTTTTGGACGGTAAAATGATATTTGCAGGAATAGGTTCTCCTGTATTTTGGCCTATTTATTCAGGCGATTGTCTTCCAAAAGCATTTGGGAGCGACAAACAAGAAATTATAATCACATGAAAATTTCATTAGCACCTCTTCAGGGATATACTGATTGGGTGTTCCGACAAGCATATGAAAAATGCATTGGGGGCGTAGATGAATTCTATACCCCTTTTCTTGTTCTTCAAAATTCAGGAGAAATAAGAACCTCTCACAAAAGAGAAGTAGAACCTTTTTTGGAGAGAAATAATCGATTGGTGCCTCAGTTTCTAGGTGGATCTGTTGAAGAGTTTCAATTTTTTGAGACGTATTTTTCAGGGTTAGGCTATGAAAAAATGAATTGGAATTTAGGGTGTCCTTTTCCTATGGTTACCGGGAAAAAGAAGGGATCTGGCTTGTTGCCATATCCTGAAAAGATAAAGGATATTCTGGAACGTGGATATTCCGGGAAAATAGACCTGTCGATTAAAATGCGGTTGGGTTTGGAGGATAAATCGGAGATACTTTCGGTTTTGGATGTGATGAAGAACTTTAATATTGATGAAATTATTGTTCATCCCCGCATTGGCAGGCAAATGTATAAGGGAAGTGCCGATCGGGATTATTTTCAGCAAATACAGGAAGGTTTTAGTAAAATAATTGGCTTTAATGGTGATGTTGAGACACTTGATGACTTTGAGAGCTTGAATGCTCAATTGCCAAACCTAAATCATGTGATGATAGGAAGAGGAGTTCTGAAAGATTATTGGTTGCCGGCAAAAATAAAGGGAATAGAAATTCCGTCTGCAGATATTCGTAAAAAAGCATTGCGTAAAATGTACGATGAAATTTTTTCTACTTATACTTCATTTTTAAGTGGAGATACACAGATCCTGCAAAAAGTGAAGCCGTTTTGGGAGTATTTCTCCAGTCATTTTGAGAATGAGAGAAAAGTTTACAAAGGAATCAAGAAATCGGGAAGCTTGAAAAAATATAACGAGGCTGTTTCGTTTGCATTCCAACAAAATGTAAAGGAGTAGAAGAATGAAATTTTCAATCGAATTAACGGATCAATTCCTTCATGTTGAGTTTAAGAATCCGGTTAGGATGGTAAGTTCTGCAATTTTAAACGGTGGTTGCCAAATTGCTGACCATTTTTTGAATACAAAGGTTGATGCTAATTTTAAAGGAGAAAGAACTGATTTTGAATCTCCGGATATTACGCTTAAAGGAATAGCTGACTCCCAAAATTGGGAAGGGAATTGTGTGGGAATGATGACTGCGGCCTTAATGAGTTCATTTCGAAGAATTCGAGTTGAAAAGCAGGGGGTTTGGATAGAGGTTTTTGTTACATCCGGAGTGTCAAATGCCCGCAGGGCAGGAGACGAGGCTGATTATCAATTCGTGAATGAGAAGTGTCAAAAAATAGGGACTATTAATATTCTGGTTACTACTAATGCTAATCTTTCTGATGCAGGTATGGTTGAATGCATAATGATGGTGGCGGAAGCAAAAGCAGCTTGTCTGCAGGATTTGAAAGTTCTGAGTCCGGTTAGTGGATTATTGGCAACGGGAACAGGAACTGATTCCACGGCAATTGCATGTGGTACAGGTCCTATAGTTCAGTATTGCGGCAAACATGTTTTGTTTGGGGAAATGTTGGCAAAAACAACTTATGAAGCCATTTATAAATCATTATCGGCGACTAAATAATTGGTAATAAATTGAGCTCTTTCTGTTGCTGAATATTTAGGAAGTTCAACAACAGTAAAACCCAATTCTTCATAAGTGTTTTTTAAGAAAACCGATATTTCCTTTGCATCTTCAAATGATTCCGGTCTTTCTGCATCGTTAATAAAAATCTCTTTCCAAGGCGGAGCAAGAAATACGGTTTGGTTGTATTGGTCGGATTTTTTAAAATATTTTAATGGAACAGTCAAGTTTCCTCGTCTTACGTAGGCAATAATGTCAGGTAACCCACGATCAAAAAAACACTTTCCTTCGGCTTTGCATTCAGTAAGTTGATAACTCATACGCTCATAACAAATTTCTGCAAATTCGGATAGATTCTGCCAGGGAACTTTATCTCCGCCAATTTGATGTTGCTCCTGAATAACAATCCTTGATATTTCTTCAAAACACTGATAGCCTTGTTCTGATAATTTATTTAAAAGAGTAGATTTTCCTGATCCCGGACCACCAGTAATTATGTATCGATTATGGTACTTGTTCATGTTCAGTTAATCTTCTTTTAAATGAGCGTAAAATAGATCCATATCGATGTTTTCTCTTATTAAATCAGCCAGTTTGTCGTATTGGTTTTCTTTAAATTCCTGATAATTAAAATCACTTTCTTGTTCCAGATTGAATCCGGATAACAGGTGTTGAATCACAATTTTGTTGTCCAGAATACCATGAATATAACTTCCCCAACAGTTCTGATTTAGAAAATAGCCATCAGTTTTTCCATTGGATAAAATGCATAGTGGTATGTTATTTTGGACAGCAATAGTTTCTCCCATATGAATCTCATATCCAAAGCACACTTGATTTGAATCCCTGAATTTGAAAGTGCATTGTTCTGTGAGTTTTTCATTGGTGATTGTTGTTTCTACAGGAAGAATCCCCAAACCCGCAGTGCTTTCAATGTTGCCTTCAATTTGTAGTGGATCACTAATCTTTTCACCCATCATTTGATAGCCACCACAAATACCAATTACTTTTTTTCCATTTTTGTGCGCTTTAACAATAGACAAGGCAACACCGTTTTGTTTTAGTTCCTGAAGATCGGAAATGGTGTTTTTGCTTCCCGGAAGGATTATGATGTCGGCAGTTTCTATTTCTAAAGGATTGTTTGTATAGTAAAGATGAACTCTTGGATCGTGTTCCAGAACGTCAAAATCAGTAAAGTTGGCCATGCGTGGTAAAATAACAACAGCGCAGTTGATCTTTTCTTTACTGGATGTTTTTGATTTTTTTCCGAGACTAACAGAATCTTCTTCCTCAATATGGATATCTTTAAAATAAGGGAGAATTCCGATAACAGGTTTGCCGGTAAGATCTTCAAGAATCTTTTTCCCGTCTTCGAATAGTTTTATGTCTCCTCTAAATTTATTGATAATAATTCCCTTGATTTGCTTTCGTTCGTCTTCGTCAAGTAACTGAATACTTCCATAAACACTCGCGAAAACACCACCTTTATCTATATCAGCTATTAAATAGGTAACCGCATTGGCTTCAACAGCCATTCGCATGTTGGTTATGTCACGGGTTTTTAAATTTAGTTCTGATATGCTGCCCGCTCCTTCCAATACTACGGGATTGTATTTTTGGTTCAATCGATGAAATGCAGATTTTGCTTCTTCAAATAAAGCATGCTTATTATTCCCCATAAAATATTCGACCGCAGTTTGAGTGCCAATAGGTTTTCCATTCAAAACAACTTGTGAACTTTTATCATTTGTAGGCTTTAGTAATACGGGATTCATATCTGTATGACAAGCTAATCCGCAGGCTTCAGCCTGAACAGCCTGCGCTCGGCCAATTTCAAATCCTTCCGGTGTTGCGAAAGAGTTTAGTGACATATTTTGAGCCTTGAATGGTGCTGGTTGATAGCCATCCTGCTTAAGAATTCTGCAAAAACCTGTGTTGATAATGCTTTTTCCAACATCCGATCCTGTTCCGACAAACATTAATGGTCTTAATTTAATCATAAAGTGTTTATTTTCAATTCAACTAAAGGAGATAGTTGATATTTAAAAAGAGCAATTTCAACTGGCTTTCAAAATTAGTCTTTTTTTATCGAGTTGTTTTTGTTGTAAAACAGTATTTTTGGGAAATTTAGTGAAGTTTGACTAAATAAAATGTAAGGTTGAGGTCTGAGTGAATTGGTTCTAAATATTGTTGATCTGTAGTTTTAGATTTTATTTGCTTATGAATTAGTAATAATTTTGCTAATATTGTAATGAATTGTAACAAGTGGTCTCTTTATAATATTAAACTAGCAGCATGACAATGTGGCTCGTGTAGAATGTTTAAATTTTTTGGAACCATCGACTAACTATTTAAATCTAAATTACAAATACTAATGAAAGTTCAAATTGATGCTGTAGATCAGAAGATTCTATCTTACTTGATTAAAAATGCAAGGATTCCATTCTTGGAAATAGCCAGAGAGTGTGGAATTTCTGGTGCAGCAATTCATCAAAGAGTTAAAAAACTGGAAGATGCAGGAATTATTGATGGATCTAGATTTATTGTTAAGCCAAGAGCTTTAGGATATGAGGTGTGTGCCTTTGTTGGTATTTCTCTTGATCATGCACATCAATATAAAATGGTTGTTGAGAAAATTGATGCTATTCCTGAAATAGTAGAATGTCATTTTACCACTGGTAACTTTACATTTTTGGTAAAGATGCTTTGCAGGGATAATCAACATTTGATGGATATTTTAATTAATACACTACAGAATATTCCCGGAATATCAAAAACGGAAACATTTATTTCTCTGGATCAAACAGTTGACCGGGAAATTAAACTATAATAATAATTTATTGAATTATGAGGCTTTCATTATCGGAAGCCTTTTTTTGTATCTATAAATAGTTGTTATCGTTTACCAAATAACTCTCTTTTTTGTATCTTTCGAATTCATTTTACAAAACACTTAAAATACAAAGCAATATGTTTCCAAAAGAAGTATACATTAAAAGACGTAGCCAATTACGTGAAATAATGAAAGACGGAATTGCATTGGTATTAGGTAATCCTGAAGCGCCAATGAATTACGCCGATAATGTTTATCATTATCGTCAGGATAGTACATTTTTGTACTTTTTTGGTATCGATCATCCAGGTTTTGCCGGTGTTTTTGATATCGATAATAATAAAGATTACATTTTTGGTAACGATGTTGATATTGATGATATAATTTGGATGGGACCACAGCCAAGTGTTGCAGATCAGGCAGCACGTTTTGGTGTTGAAAACACAGCTCCGTTTAATGATTTGAAATCTCTTGTTGCTGAAGCAATAAAAGAAGGTCGAAAAATCCATTTTCTACCTGTTTATCGTGCCGAAAATAAAATTTTGATTCATGAAATGTTAGGTACGCCTTTGAATGCAATTAAAGAGAATGTATCGGAGGAATTTGTTAAAGCCATTATTTCACTTCGTGAAATAAAAGATGAGTATGAGATTAAGGAATTGGAGCGTGCTGCTGCAATTGGTTATGAGATTCATACCACAGCAATGAAAATGGCCAAAGATGGAGTTTACGAAAGAGAAATTGCAGGAGAATGCGAAGCCATAGCATTAAGAGCGGGAGGACTGCTCTCATTTCCAGCTATTGTTTCAAGAAGAGGAGAAACCTTACACAATCATGAGCATGGTAATCTGCTTAAAGCTGGAGATTTATTGCTTGTGGATAGTGGTGCTGAAACAGATTCTCATTATGCTTCTGATAATACCCGAACAATTCCTGTAGGAGGAAAATTTAGTCAAAAGCAAAAAGAAATATATGAGATTGTACTGGCTGGAATCAACAAAGGGAATGAGTTGATTCGTCCATGGGTTACTTATCAGAGTATTCATCTGGAGGTTTGTAAAGTACTTGCCAAGGGCTTAAAAGAGGTTGGTTTAATGAAAGGTGATATTGAAGAAGCTGTGAAAGCTGGAGCTCATGCCTTATTTATGCCTCATGGGCTTGGGCATATGATGGGATTGGATGTGCACGACATGGAAAATTTCGGTGAGAATTTGGTTGGATACGATGAAAAGGTACAGCGGATTGATCAGTTTGGAACTGCTTATTTGCGTCTTGGAAAAGAGCTAAAGCCAGGTTTTGTAATCACTAATGAGCCGGGGATTTATTTTATTCCGGCACTAATGGACAAATGGAAGCAGGAAGGATTGCATTTGGATTATATCAATTACGATAAAGTTTATGAATATCGTAATTTTGGAGGTATTCGTTTGGAAGATGATGTGTTGGTAACTGAACAAGGAAATCGTTTGATTGGAAAGAGGATTCCAATTAGTATAGAGGAAGTAGAGAAAATAATGCGTTAAATACACGCAGTAGGCATATTTTAAAGGCAGCATTTCTGGAGAATGTTGCCTTTTATTATTATCGTTAATTCGTTTAATTTTACTTAAATTTGCTTTTTTATAATATTCATGTAACAAAAATCATCTTTTATCAGTTTAAACAGATACTTTGCGGAGCTTTTTTAGGCCCACAAGGAAATGATAAATTGATTTAATGAATTGTATTGTTTAAATCTGTTTAAACTATCTGTTTGGGTGGTTTTGTGAGTTGTTTTGATTGATTAATTTATGTTGCTTTTTCAATGTAAAGTGTCTTTCATTGCAAATTAATTTCGTTTTAACTTTGAATCTTAATGACATGAGAAATGGTAAAATTTCTACCCTATTAATGAAAGTATTTAAGTTAGCCTGTATTGGTTTATTGTTTATTTTGCCATTCAGCGGAATGGCTCAGTATGACTATGAGCATTATGTGCCGCCGTTTTATTGTTCTGCTCAGGTGGGAAAACAAGAACTTTTCTTGTCAACCAATTCTGAAAAAGACCTTAAGGTTTTTATTGAAGATGGACAAGGTAATACAGTAGCAGGCCCGTTTACAATTAATCGTAATCAAAGCAAAACTTATGTTTTTAAAACTCCGGGAGGAGCTACGTATAGTTCGCATAATTCGAGTACTTATCCTGATGGGTGTAGTTATTCGTATGGAATTATAGGACCAAAAGAATTAAACAAACCTTTAAACGGAAGGGGTTTAAGAATTTATTCGTATGATGGTCCTTTCTTCGCAAATATAAGGCATGGCTTTAGTAATGGCGGGGAATATGGAGCATTAACGCATGGAGGTTCTCTTTCGGCAAAAGGAGCGTATGCCAAAGGAAAAGATTTTTATTCAGGGCATTTGTATAGCCACACAATTAATTATTCAGATCCTTCGTATAGTGGAGGTTATCCTATTCGAAGCCACTTTATTTCAGTGATGGCTGTTGAAGATGGGCAGACAACCGTTAATTTTTCTGGAATTAAATGTAAGTACATTACAAAATACGATGGTGCAAATGTAGTTTTACAATCAATAGATCCTTCTGATGTTATAACGGGGACACTAAGCAAAGGGCAGAGTTATGTCATTGGGGTAAATTTGCATACTAGTCAATTTAGTGGCGAAACTGCCATGGTGCGAAACGGAATGAAT
This sequence comes from Labilibaculum manganireducens, assembly GCF_002843385.1. GTDB lineage: Bacteria > Bacteroidota > Bacteroidia > Bacteroidales > Marinifilaceae > Labilibaculum > Labilibaculum manganireducens. The sequence goes on along the minus strand of NZ_MVDE01000039.1, from coordinate 12,806 downwards.
GGGACGCATATTACATCAACTCAAAAAATTGTTGTGAATTGTGGTTCATGGACAGCAGGGGCGAAGCCATCTCAGGATATTGGTTTCGATCAGATTGTTCCGGTGGATCAGGTGCGAGACAAATACATAGTAATGAAAGGAGAAGGAAAGGCTGAGCCAGATCCTACTGCTTATTTTGCTGGACAGGAAAGAACTATTGTTGTGGCAACCCAGGCAAATACCGAAGTATGGGTAAATGGAAACAATAAAGGTACACTGGCTAATGCAGGCGATTTTATCATTTTGGATGACATTGTTAATCCTAAAGCACTTCCAACACTTTATATTGATACAAAAGGTAAAGATGTATATGTTTACCAAACCATGTGTGGTACAAGTCAGGACTGGACAAATATTGGACTTAATTTTATTCCTCCTCTTACAGGATTGGGAATTAAGGAGGTTGTGATTCCTCAAGCTAATTACATTACTACCGGTACCGGAGGTCTTATAAATCCAACGGTTACGGTTTTGTCGCAAAAAAATGTAGATGTACAGCGTAATGGAATATCCTTAAGTAATCCTCAGAATGTGCCTGGAACAACAGAATGGGTATATTATAAAGTACCGAATATAAGCGGTGATTGTCGTTTTACAGGGAGTAAGGCTATAAATGTTGCATGGACAGCGAGTTCCAATACTTTGGGTGCTGCCGGATACTATTCTGGTTTTACAAAGGCAGTATCTCCAATTCATCCTGTGTTAAATATAGATAAAGAAATAAGTCTGGTTTGTGAAAGTTATGATGATAATATAAGTGTTGCTCTTGTAGAACCATTCCCAGACTTTTATGAATGGTATGTAAATGATTTTACAGGGGATCCAATTATTGAGAATGGACCGCTGGTTGTGCCAGCTCCGGATGTAGAAACGATCTATTATGTTTTGGGATATTACAGAGATCCAAGTTTGGATATTTTATTTAATGGTGATTTTTCTGATGGTTTTAATGGGTTTGAGTCTGATTACGAAATAGTTACCAGTAATCTTGTTGACCCTGGAAATTTCGCATTGGCATCCACCCCTGTAGCAGAAAATCCTGTTTTAGCTGACTTTGGAGCAATGGACGGAGGAAGAATGTTCTTAGGATATTCGGATAGACAAGGAGAAGTGGTTTATCAGGTGAATGAATTACCTGTAGAAGAAAATTTCAGTTATATTTTTAAGTTGCACGGGCGTTTGGCAAAAGAGAACTCGACTTATAATCAGTCGCTTAAAGTGCTTGTTAACGATGAGACAATTATTGAAGATTTTAAAATAGACAAATCTACAGAGTGGCAATCGGTTTCAGCTCTTTGGAAACCGGGAACAGCAAGGAAGGCAACAATTAAGATACTTAATCATAATCTTGATACTCAGGATGCTTTTTTTGCTTTGGATAGTATATCATTCGTTCAGGCAGTTCAGGATACTGCAAAATTCACCGCGAGGGTTGTTCCAAATTTCAGTTATGGAAGTGATGGCGATATTGTTCATTTTTGTAAAGGTGTACAGAATTCATTGGATGTTTCAAATGGAGATATTACCTGGTACGACTATTCATGGTCTAAAGGTGGTGTCGATTTGGTTGATGGAACGGAATTTAATGGAGTTAAATCACATGAATTAGTTTTTGCTAATCCTCAGAAATCACAAGAAGGGGAGTATATATGTACTATTGGATTTAAACCGGAATATCAAGACTGTGGAACTTCCGGAGCTACAGTGGATGTTACATTAAATGTATTAGTTGATGAGGAAGCAACAGTAAGTATTGATACAGACAAGACTAGTTTTTGTTCGGGATCAAGTACGATATTAAATGCGTTGGTAACTGGAGATGCTGGAGATGTAAAATGGTATGTTGATGGAGGAACTTCTCCTGTTTCATTGGAAAATCCGTATACATTTAATTACCCAACAGGAACCTATACAGTTCGTTGCGAGGTTGAGAATGGTTGTGGGGTTGCATCTGATCAGGTTGTTATTAATGTGTTATCAACACCAGTATTAAATAGTATAACTTCAAATGATGATTTGTGTGTGGGGCAGGATATTGTTTTAACTGCTCTGGCAACAGGTGATGGTGTTTTAACTTATGATTGGAAAAGAGGATCTCAAACACTATCAGAAACAGGAAGTGTATTGAATTATACTGCTTCAATGTTAGATAGAGATGCTACATTTAAAGTTAAAGTAACCAGTGTTTATACAATTGCCGGTGAAACAGTCGAGTGTCCAAATAGTTTGGGGATGGCTGTATTTGATTTGGATATTTATCCATTGGTAGAGTTTGATAAACTACTGCAGGATGCAACGGTTTGTGAAGGGAATAATCATTCATTTAGTGTGGATATGAAATATCCCGGTGATTTTTATACCTATAGTTGGAACAAAGGCGGAGTTGATTTATTGAATAATTTATCTTCTCTTAATTTATCAAGTGTTAAGAATGCTGATGCAGGAAATTATAGGGTAGATGTTACAAATCGATGTAATTCTGGATTTTCGGCCGCAGATTTAATTGTAACCCCTAAAATTAAAGTAAATGGGTTTAGTTTAGACAATACTGGTCCATTTTGTAATACCACTAGTGTTACAGCAACTTTTGATGTTGATATTAATGGAGCAGTATATATTTATCAGGTAAAGGAGCCTGATGGAACAATTAAAACCATAACTAATCCATATACCTTTACGGTTGATGCAAGCCATCAGGGAATCTGGGAATTTTTTGCTGGTAGTTCTTGTGATGCTCCGGTTTCTTTTAAGCGTACATTAAATATGTTTTCTGATTTTGGGACTCTTTCAGTTGCTGATGTTGGAACTTGTATTGGTGAGAATGTAACCTTTGAAGCTAAAGTATCTACAATACCTACCGCCACTGTTCTTCATTATGTTTGGACGGACAATTTAGGAAATCCAATTGGAACAGATTCTGATAAATTGGAATTGTCGAATGTTCAGGATGCTGACTTTGGAAACTACAAAGTTGTTGTTACCGATCAGTGTGGAAATACGAAAACAGCAACTGCCAATTTAACGAAAGAAGCTGTTACTTCTCCGGCTTCAGGAACATCGACTGTTTGTGTCGGCGATAATTTTTCAACGACAATAACTTATTTAGGATCTCCTGTTTTCGAATGGAGATTTGGGGATAAGGATTCAGGCCCAATAGTTGGAACGACAGAAACTTTGAGTTTGACAAATGTTAGTTTGGCGGATGCGGGAGTTTATTATTGTAATGTTACTTTGAGCTGTGGAACTGCGGTTATTCAAAGAGAATTGAAAGTTAATACACATGTTTCCCTTGTTGATCCTGCTGATAAAATAATTAATATTTGTGAGGGTGAAAAACCATTGCTTAGTTTACTTACTACTGAGATTAATGGTAATCCTGCTGATTATTCAATTGTTTGGAAAAACTTTGCCGGTACGAATATAGGAACAGGAACTTCTATTCAACTGGATGCACATACTATTGTTGGTCCATATTTATATACCGCAACTGTTGTTGGAAAGTGTGAAACTCCGATAAAGACATATCGCGTTATTGTACATGCTAAGCCAGTAATAAGTGCTTTAGACAATACTCTGGCAGAGTGCTCCGGATCAGTTAGTTTAGATGTTTCGGCATCGGGAGAACATAAAGGGATTGTATGGTGGAAAGATGGAGCTGTAATTACAGATGGTAATGCTGATCCTGCTGATTTTGTTATTAATCCTGCCACAAGTCCTGCAGATGATGGTGATTACATTGCAAAAATTGAAACAGATTATTGTGGTGATGCACAAGTAACAATTAATCTTGATGTTAGAAATACAATTGTAGTAACTAATCAATCTCCTGCCAATACAGTGGTTTGTGAAAATGTTGCCACTAATTTATTTGTGACTGCAACAGGAGATAATATTGCATACAAATGGTATAAGACAACGGATCCTTCTACTACTTTATCTGATAAATCTAATTTAGATTTAGGAAATATTTTATTCTCTCAGTCAGGACAATATAAATGTGAATTAAGTAATGATTTAAATTGTGGAAATCAGACGCTCACATTTGATGTTCAGGTTAATAAACATGCTGCTGTAACAAATCCTGCAAATGTTGTGATGTGTGAAACAGATGCAGATCCTGTTTTTACAGTCACAGGCACAGGCGAGGCTCCGGTAACTTATCAGTGGTATGATAAAAATAACATTGCAGTAGCTGGTGCAACCAGTAATTCATTAACAGTAACTTCACCCGTTAACGGACAAAGTTATTATTGTGTTGTTTCGGGTAGTACTTGTAATACTGCGACTTCAAATAAAGCAAGCTTAACCATTATTAAAAATGTAGCTGTTACAAACCCTCTGGATCGAACAATTTCAGATGGAGCAAATGTTAGCTTTAGTGTTGTAGCTTCGGGTGAACCATCTTATACTTACAAGTGGTATGAGAATTCTGGGTCTGGATGGAATCTCCTTTCAAACGGAGGGAAATATTCAGGTGTTAACTCGGCCAAATTGCAAATAACCGGTGCTGATAAAGCAACTTTTAATGGAAACCAATATCGATGTGAGGTTATTAGTTCTGGAGCGGTTTGTGCTTCATCAGTAACCAGCAATCCTGCAACACTAACGGTTACAGAGGTTACAAAGATTGCTGTTCAACCAACAAACACAACTGTTTGTTTTAATACCAATGCCAGCATTAGTGTTGAAGGTACAACAGCAGGATTAACTTACACCTGGTACTACAAAAAAGGAGCAGGGGCATACGAAACGGCTAACGGTAAAGATGGAATTTCTACTTCAGAAGCTGGATTAGTGTCAACATTAACAATTCCTGCGGATGATTTGGATATCAATAATTGGAAATTTCAATGTGTTGTAAGTGATGGTGTTAGTGCTGATCAATATTCGAATGAGCTTGTCATAAATGTTTTGGCTGATATTTCAGTTACAACTGTTGATCAAACTTTTACTCCTTGCGCTGGTCAGGCATTTTCAATGTCAGTAACTGCAACGGGTGATAATATCAGATACAAATGGTATAAAGTTGGAGCTGAATCCTCAATTTTATCGACAAATGCTTCCTATAATATGGGTACTATTTCATCAGCTAAGGCAGGAACTTATAAATGTGAAGTTTATAATAATGAGCATTGTAGTGATGAGGTGAGAACTTTTGTTGTGGATGTGAAGGAATTGCCTACTGTTACAAATCCTGCTGATGTTACTATGTGTGCAAATGATACAGATCCTGCTTTTACTGTAACGGGAACAGCTGAAGGAATTGTAAACTATGAATGGTATGATAAAGATGATAATCTTGTAGTTGGAGCGACAAGTAATATTTTAACAGTAACAAGTCCGGTTAACGGGCAGAGTTATTATGCTGTTGTATCAGGAGATTATTGTTCTACGGCGAAATCGAATAGTGCAAGTCTAACTGTTTTATCAGAAGTTAGTACAACGAATCCTGTTGATATTACTGTTGCCGATGGTGGTAATGCGAGTTTCAAGGTGACAGCATCCGGAGAACCAATTTATTCTTACCAATGGCAAGAGGATTCTGGTTCTGGATTTACTGATTTATCTGACGGTGCTGAATATTCTGGAACCACATCTTCCCAGTTAAAACTAACAGGAGTCTTAATGACAAATGGATTTGATGGAAACAAGTACAGATGTATTGTTACCAGCTCATCTTGTTCAGGAATAGCTACTAGTTTACCTGCAACTTTGACTCTAAATAATATTATTAAAATAAAAGATCAACCTGTTGATCAGAAGCTTTGTGAAACCAATACAGCTACTTTCACTGTTGAGGGAACGGGTGCTGTTACCAGTTTTATTTGGAAATATGACAAAGGTGCGGGTTTTGTAGATGCCGATGGACAAGACGGTATGACTGTTGTAACAGGAGGAGGAATCTCTACATTGACAGTTCCTAATTCAACAACAGCAATGAATTCCTGGACATTCAAATGTGTATTGAGTGATGGATTAACTGATGATGATACTAATGTTGTTCAGTTGGAAGTTTATGAAGCTATCAACGTAACAACAGCTGGAACTAATAACCTATCAAAATGTGAAGGAGAATCCCTTGTTCTTTCTGTTGCGACAAGTTCTGGCAGCAATATCCAGTATAAGTGGTATGAAAGTACAAGTCCGGGAGTTGTATTATCAACAAGTTCGAGCTATGATTTGGGCAATGTTTCGTTAGCTAATGAGAAAACATATAAATGTGATGTTTATAATGATCTTGCTTGTGGAGACGCTACTATAAGCTATGTGATAGATATTAAGGAAGATGCAACAGTTACTGATCCTACAGATAAAATAATGTGTGCCAGTGATGCCAATCCGGTATTTTCTGTTACAGGAACAGCTGAAGGAACAGTAAATTACGAATGGTTTGATAAAGATGATACTTCAGTTGGAAATACTTACAGCCTAACGGTTACGACACCGGTTGATGGTCAATCTTACTATTGTGTTGTTTCGGGTGATGCGTGTAATACTGCGACATCCGCAGTTGCAGCCTTAACAGTTTACGAAGAAGTTTCGATTGTTGATGATCCTTTGAACAGTACAATTCCTGATGGTGGAAATGCAACATTTACAGTAAAAGCTGCAGGAGAACCTGATTACACTTACCAGTGGCAAGAAGATACTGGTTTGGGATGGAATAGCCTTTCAAATGGAGGGAAATATACCGGAGTTACAAGTGCAACTCTTAGTATTACCGGAGCAGATCAGACAAATTTTAATGGAAATCAATACCGTTGTATTGTTGGAAATACAAAATGTTCTGCAAATGCAACAAGTAATCTGGCAACATTAACGATAACTTCTGTTGTTAAAATATCAGGGCAACCACAGAATATGGAAGCCTGTTTGGGGGGAGCTGTAGATTTTGAAATTACTGGAAAAACTTCAGGTTTGAATTACGATTGGGAATACAGTACAGATGGTATTGTTTATAATACTGTAAGCGGAGTTCCAGAATTAAATGTTGTAACAGATGTTAATGGTTCAAAATTAGAAATAGCAACAACAACTCTTGCAATGAACAGTTGGACTTTCCGATGCATCGTTCGTGATGGTGTGAGTGCTGCTGAAACATCTGGTGTTGCTTCGTTAAATGTTGTTGAACCAGTTAGTTTTGATGCTATTGCTGATGAGAATTTATGCTTTGATGTTGAGAAACAAATCAGTTTGGCTAATCTTTCAGGAACAGAGCCAATCTCATTTTCCTGGATGAAAGGTGCTGCTGAAGTTTCAACCACATCAACAGTAAGTATTGGTGCTTCAGATAATGGAAATTATCAGGTAACTGCTGGTAATGGTGGTGTTTGTCCTGATAAAACAGATAATTTTGTAGTTTATCATTATGACGAACTTACAATTGCTGCTTGGGGTAATTCTTCTCAGGTTTGTATTGGAGATACCGAAGTGTTATCTGTTGGTGTTACAACAATAGATGCAGCTAAGACAGCAAGCTATAATTGGTATAAGGATAATGTGCTAATAGGTACAGATCCAAGCTTCAGCTTGACTGCGACAGATAAAGCGCAAACGGGTATGTACAAAGTTGAAGTTTCAGACGGATGTACTACTAAAACAGTTTCTGGTTATGTAAATGTTTATGAGCCAATTGCAGCAAGTAATACATGGAATGCAGAAACAACCTTGTGTATTGGTGCAGAATTAAAATTGGAGACTAAAGTTATTGGTGATGTTACATCATATGTATGGACTAAAGATGGTGCAGGTTTTGCCGCGAATTCAACTTACGTAAAACCTTCTGTTGATGCTGCTGATGCCGGTACATATGTTTGTACTGTCTCTGGAAATTGTGGGGTTGATATTGTATATACAATAAAAGTAAAAACATTGGATGTACCTGAAATTACAACGGGGATAGATGCTATTGCTGCAGTTTGCGAAGGAGAGTCTTTAGTCCTCGGACCAATTGTTGTAAGCGGAACTTATGATGATCCTGTTTGGACACTAAATGATAATGTTACTCAAGTAACGACTACTGTTGATCAATTGGATTTAGGAACGGCAGAATTATCTGAAGCGGGAAATTATCTGGTTACTGTTAATAATTTATGTGGTTCGGATGCTTCTTTAGGCAATCAGGTGATCAATCCAATTTTAACTCTTAATCCAATAGCATCCCAAACTGTTTGTGCAGGAAACGACGTTGTGTTTAGAGCAGTTGCAACTGGAGCAAACCTCAATTATCAGTGGTTAGTTGACGGCTTGGATCAATCAGTGAATTCTTCGGAATTAATAATTGATGCATCAGATGTTCAGCCTTTCGATTTAAATACATCCAAAACTTATAATGTTGAATGTAAGATTACCAGTACAACAGGTTGTGGTGACGATTCTCAATCAACAACCTTAACTGTTAAACCGAATACTCTACTTCATGCAACACTTAAAAATGTTCCTAAATATGTAGGTGAAAGTTATACAATGACAGTAGACGTAACTGGTGTTGATTTAGTTTTTGAGTGGACTCATGAATTAACAGATGGAACAAAAGTACCTTTGACAGAAACAGGGCCTTCTGTAACTCTTACTAATATTGCGATGGCTGATGCCGGTTATTATACTTGTAAAATTATTGGAGCTTGTGGTCAAAGATTGGCGTCAGGTAAATTAACTGTAAAGGAACCTGTCACTATTGTTTCCGGGTTGAATACTTTAGAGGAAAAGTGTGTTGGCGATCCTTTAAGTTTGTCAATATCTGCAACAGGACAAATCTCATCAGTTAAGTGGTTTAAAAATGATATTCTGATTCCTTCTGAAACAAGTCTGAATTTATACTTTGCTGCACTTGGTTTAGCAGATGCTGCAGTTTATAAATGTGAGATTGAAGGCGAAGGAATTTCTGTAATAACTGAGACAACAACAGTACGGGTTTATTCTCAAACAGTTTTAAATACTTCCTTAAGTGATACGACCCTTTGCGAAGGAAGTGTTTTGGATTGGGTTCCTGATATTGATGGAACATCGAGCATGACATTTGAGTGGACGATGGACGGAGTTAACGTATCTGATCAGAAAATACTTCATTACGATCCACTAGCTTTAGGTAACGAAGGCAATTACGAAATTCAGGTTACGAGTATGTGTGGTGATGTTTCTTCAAGTGCGAATTTGGAAGTTATTCAGTTGCCGGTATATGTCTCTTCATCAGTTGGAAAAGCTGTTTGTGAAAATGAGCCATTGGTTGAATTTACAGTTGAATATACAGGAGAACTGCTAAAATATCAGTGGAGAAAAGATGGTATTGATCTTCCTGGAAAAACAAGTGAGACTTTAAGTCTTACAAATATTAAGCTTTCGGATGATGGAGATTATAATTGCAGAGTATATTCTACTTGTGGAGAAGAATTTAGTCCGGTGGTTGCTTTGAATGTAACACCGCAATTGCAGGTTCTGTCAGATCAGGTTGATATGGAAGTTTGTGCTGGTGAAGATGTATTGTTTACAGCTGATGTAGTTGGGAATAATGTAAATTACCAGTGGAAAGTTGATGGAGTTGATGTTGTTGATGTTCCGGGAGTTATTACTGGAGTCAATACATCATCACTATCCATCGTTTCAGCACAAGTTGCTCACAGCGGTTATTATACTTGTATTTTGTCTGATGATTGTACTGATTATCGATCAACGAAACCTACAAAATTAGTCGTGAATGCTCTTCCAAATACTGCGATTTATGGTCGAATGGTACTTTGTGCTAAAGAGGATCGTGTGACTTATGTGCTTAACCAGGTTGGTGCTGATGTTTACAGTTGGAATGTTGACGGTGGTATATTTGCCGGTCCTGAAGAAGGAGCAAAAACCAGAGTTACATGGGAGGAACTTTCTCCGGGCAGTCTTTCTGTTTCGATTAGGGATTTGGCAACAGGTTGTCAATCTCGAGTTGATTCTGCAGTCGTATTAAATGCACTTCCAAACGTGAACTTAACAAGCTTAGGCTCTAAAGGAGTTTGTGAAAATGGATTCGTGTTAACCGGAGGTTTCCCTGAAGGTGGAATCTATTGGATTAATGGAATCTCACAAACAGAATTTAATCCTTCTGATCGTGGTGCAGGAACCTATGCGGTACACTATTCTTATACAGATGGAAACGGATGTTCGAATGTGACACCAGTTACTAATTTAACGGTAGATGTTTTACCAGTAGTTGATATTACTGATGATATTACTGTAGGTAGTTGTATTCCGACACCGCTTAGTGCTAAAACAGACGAAGATAATATCCAGTGGTTTAAAATGCAGGATAACAATAGGGTTTTACCGGATAATTTAGATAATCCTAATTCAATGAATCCTACATTTACACCTGGAAAATCGCAGGTATTATTGGCAATGGTTAAGGATGAGCATGGTTGTGAAGGAATTGATTTATTAAACCTTTCAGTAGCTCCTCTTCCTGTTGTAACAACTATTAATGATACAACAGTTAGTCAATGCAATCAGTTGGTTTTGCAAACCGATATCGTTGGAGATCAAGATGTAATTAGTTGGACAAATCCAGATCATTTGGATCATTCGGATATAAGAAGTCCTAAAATTATTGATGCACCTGCAGGAACACATACTTATTCCATTAGTGTAACTGATTTATACGGTTGTGATGCTGCAGGAGAAGTAACTGTTACAATGGTTGCTGATCCAACATTAGGAGAGGATAAATTTGGTTGCGAAGGTGATAAATATGAGATTGACATTACAGGGATGGAAAATCCTGTTTGGAATGATGATGATAGTTCACCGGTAAGAACGATTGACAAGCCAGGAGAATATAAATTGGAAGTTTCCAACGATTATGGTTGTGGTGATGAGCAATTGTTCGTGATTAATCCAAAACCAAACTTGGGATTGAAAGATACTTTGATTTTTGAGGGACAAACAGTGACCTTTGGTCCAAATCTTCCTTCGGATTACGCACCTTACTTTTTTGAATGGCAGGATGGTAGCATTTTCCAAAGATTTGAAGTGTCAGAGACTGGAACCTATAAGCTTAAGGTGGAAGATAATTTAGGTTGTGTGGCTATTGATTCTGCCTATGTTGAAGTGAAACCTGTTGGAATAGAGTCATCAAATGCATTTCTACCTTTAGCCGATGATGGAACGAATGATAGATTCTTTGTTGGCGATAATGAGAATATGGGAGGAAATGCCGATGAAAGATTCTCAATTATTGAAGAGTTTGAGATGTATGTTTACGATCGTTGGGGAGAATTGCTGTATAAGACTAACGAGCAAGGGTACAAAGGCGGATGGAATGGACAATACAAAGGGAAACTTTGTCCGGCCGGAGCATATGTTTGGGTTGTATTTATAAATGGGGAACTCACCAATAAAGGAACCTTTATGTTGATAAGATAATTTGAAGAAAGTTTTATTTTACGTGTGTTTGAGTTTCTGTTCGCAGAAACTCAAACTGCGTGAAATAACATTCATTACTAATAGCGATTTAAGGAATTGGAAATTTGGTTTTGTAATGAAAAAATAAAATAATGCCGGATTTTGTTAACAAAATAAATTTTGGCGCGTATAGTTTGAATTAACCACTAAATGAAAATTCTCCTGGCGGAGAACTTTAATTATACTATTTATGAAAAAGGCACTATTCGCTTTTTGTATATTGATTGCAGGAATTGTTTCTACGGGTAAAGCTCAGGATATTCGGTTTTCTCAATTTTATGCCAATAAACTCTATTTAAATCCAGCTCTCGCTGGTTCTACTAATTATTCTAATGTAAGTTTAAATTATAGGAATCAATGGCCAAATTTGGATTTACCCTACGTAACCTATAGTGTTTCATTTGATAATTTTTACGAAGCTGTAAACGGGGGAATTGGAATCATGGTTATTCAGGATGATCAGGGAGACGGAGCACTAAAAACGACAAATTTTGCAGGAATGTATTCATTTTACCTGCGGATTAATGATGATTTAATTGTGAGACCAGCCATTCAAGCGTCTTTTCTGCAAAAAAGAGTAGATTGGACGAATTTAGTGTTCCCCGATCAGGTGTCACCAATTCATGGTAAAATATTTGAGCATAACAATAATAATGATCCTGCGAACAGGAAAAAAGATGGATGGGATTTCTCGTTGGGAGCAATTGCCTACTATAAAGACTTTTATTTTGGTATTGCGGCTCATCATCTGGCAAAGCCGGATCTTAGTTTTGATGATGAACATGAAGATAAATTGGAAACCAAATATACTTTTCATGCAGGAGCTGAATTTGTATTAGGTGGAAGAAGTCGTAGCTATGTTGATAAATGGATTTTGGCTCCGGCACTGTTATTTCAAAAACAAGGTGATTTTTCTCAGATGAATTACGGTTTATATGCCAGTAAGAGTTCAATGGTTTTTGGATTGTGGTTTAATCAGAATTTTGAGCTGAATTACGATTCATTTATAGCTATGGTTGGTTTTGTTACCGAAAGGTTTAAAGTCGCTTATAGTTACGACTACGCAATTACAAAATTGATCCATACCAATACAGGAGCACACGAGGTTTCGTTCTCATTTCCTTTGGCATTTGATACCAGTAAAAGGAAAAGAAAGATTAAAGCTGTTCGTTCTCCCGTATTTTAACAGCATTGTAATACAAATCAATAGTTCGTTAAGTTTTATGCAGCTATTAAACCAAAATTATTGAGTTGCCTGACTTTTTCTTTATTTTTCTTCGTGTTTGGGTTTATCCCAAACACAATTAAAAATCTATCCATTAGTAATTGAT
>NZ_MVDE01000038.1 GCF_002843385.1 Labilibaculum manganireducens | reverse complement strand
CTACTAGGTTTATTTTATTAGGAAAATGGAATATGGTCTATTTGGTTACTTACACGATGTAATCGTCACATATTGATTTATCGGTCATTTCGTTTACACCACCTTTGATGTTCTGTAATTCTTCCTGAGATACTATTTCAAAATTTTTCATTTTTATTTGGTTTTTAGTTAGAGTTCGAATTGTTTTAGTTTTTATGGATTACACCCCTTTATTCCCCTTTTTTGAAAAAGGTAACCCTGGAAACACAATTATTTTTTAAAAAAATAAAAAAAATGCCCTATATTTAGGTGTTTGTTAGCCTTGATGATTGGTTTAACTGATTATTAGTGAGAATATTACAAAACCAAACCTGAGCGTGAAAAATTTTCTAAAAAAGATTTTTATTTTTCTTCTTTTCCCTCCTTTTCTTCTCTTTCTTTTTAGTGGGAGCATGGTTTCTGAGTCAAATTTAGAATTAGAAAAGCATGAAACTTCTGAAATAGTCAACCCCGATTCTTTACTACAGAAGCAATTTGATCGGGCAGTTGATTTCTTACGAAAAGGTGAATTTGATTATTCAATTCAGTCTTTCGAAAATGCAATTTTGACTATTAATCAAGGAGGATTAGTAGATAAAAACCTTGTTTATCGAACCTATGTGAATTTTGGTGTCTTATTAAACAGAGTGGGAGATTGGAAAAAATCTTTAAATTTTTATGATATTGCCGAGAGTTTTACCATCACTGAGTTTGGGGATGATTCAAATAAATTGATTCCTATTTATGGGAATAAAGGAACTATTTTTAATAATTATGGAGATTTAGTTAAGGCACAAAATTATTACGAAAAAGCACTATCGTTATTGGAAGTAGAAGGTAACCCAAAATGGTTATCTCAAACATATAATAATTTAGGTGTGATTTTGTATAAAAAAGCTAATTATTCTGAGTCATTAAAATATTATTTAAGAACGTTAAATCTGAAAAAGGAAAGTAACTCACAATACTTTTCATCTACTTTCAATAACATTGCTAATTGTTATAAAAAGTTAAAGAGGTATGATGAAGCAGATTTATATTATAAAATGAGTATTGAGGAAATAATCAAAACAAATGGTACTGATTATTATTTATTAGGTGATTATTATTTAAACTATGCAGTTTTTCAGAATGAAATTCAAAATGATAAAAATGTTTTACCTTACCTAAATTTAGCTTTAGATATTTACAGGAAGAATTTTGGTGATAAACATCCGGATACAGCGCATTGTTTAAAGAATTTTGGTGATTACTATTTTAAGAAAAAAGATCATTTAAACGCACTACAATATTATCAAAAAGCACTTATTTCTGAATTGGATAATTTTAATAACAGTACGGTTTACATCAATCCTACCATGGATGAACTCGATCCGCAGCTTTCCATTTTAGAAATTTTAAAACCAAAGGCAGTCACTCTTCGCTATTTATACGATAAAACCAATAGTATTTCAGATTTGGATTTCAGTTTACAAACCTATGATCTTTGTTTGGATATTATTGATAAAATTAGAATTGCCTATCAGGACGAAGAAAGTAAATTTGCTCTTTCAAAAAATGAAAAAGAAACGTATAATCAGGCAATTGAGATAGCTGTAAAATTGTATCAACTTACAAAAGATGTAAAATACAAAGAGAAAGCTTTTATATATTCTGAGCGTTCAAAATCAGCTAGTTTACAGTCTTCACTAAACGATGTGAATGCAAAAAATTTCGGTGGTATTTCAACAGAATTGCAGGAGAAGGAAACAAATTTGAAGTTGAATATTGCTAAGTATCGTGAGTTGGTTCATGACGAAAGAAAAAAACAAACACCAGACCGGGATTCAATTAGCGGATGGCAAAATGTACTTTTTAATTTGAATGAGGAATACAATCAAATGGTTCTTCGTTTTGAGGAGGATTATCCGGAGTATTACGCACTGAAATACGATACCAAAACCATCGATATTGAAGAATTACAGAGCAGGTTAAGTGATAATGATTTACTGATTGAATACTCAATTTCTGATTCAGCACTTTTTTCTTTTGTAATTACAAAATCAAGTTTTGAAGTTGAGCGGGAGAAGATTGTCAAAGATAGTTTTGATTATCATTTGGAGGAGGTTCGTAATTGTTTGAAAACGAATGATTTTGCGAATAATAGTGTTGCTTATTATCAAAAATATACAAAATCAGCTTACTTACTGTATCAACATTTATTGAATGGTAAAGACAGCTTGTTGACCGGTAAAAGTCTTCTCATTGTTCCAGATGATAAAATGGCCTACATTCCATTTGGTGTGCTTTTGAAAAAGGAAGCGGATACTACGACGATGAATTATAGAAATCTTGAATATTTAATAAAATATAATTCAATTACTTACCACAATTCAGCGACTCTTGGTTTCAAAAATCATTCGAGCAGCTATGGATTTTCTTCAAACAAATCGATTTTAGCTTTTGCACCTTCCTATAACGATGTTAATGATTCGATATTATATACTGAAAGAGCTTACCGGGATAAATTATATCCTTTGCCTGGAGTAAAGGAGGAAGTTATTAATATATCAAAAGTGATTCATGGCGATTTGTTTATTGATGATATGGCGACGGAAGCTAATTTCAAGGCGAATTCGGGTGAATACGATGTACTTCATTTGGCAATGCACACTATCATTGATGATGAAAATCCGATGTATTCAAAACTTGTTTTTACACAAAATTCCGATTCTTTACAAGATGGCCTTCTAAATACGCATGAAATTTACAACATGAATTTTAATGCAAGAATGGTTGTTTTAAGTGCTTGTAACACTGGTGATGGTAAGTTATTGAAGGGAGAGGGAGTAATGAGTTTAGCACGTGGTTTCTTCTATGCAGGTTGTCCAAGTGTAATTATGACTTTATGGACAGTCGAAGACAAAACCGGATCAAATCTAATGAGTAATTTCTATACTTTTTTATCTCATGGATTAAAAAAGGATGATGCTCTTCGTCAGGCTAAATTGGAATATTTAAAAACAGCTGATGCATTAAAATCTCATCCTTATTTTTGGTCTGGATATGTTACTTTAGGAGACGTTGATCCTTTGTATGATGACGGTCTGATTCATAGGCTGATGTACTTTGCTTTTGGTTCTGTTGGAATAATTTTATTCTTATTTTTCCGTAAAAAATTCAAAGGTAAAGCAGTAGCCTAGGAGCAGGTTGTTTTAGTTATCTTCATTGTATAGTGATATCTGTTTGTTCTGTTGAGATATGAATTTTGGCTCTATAAATTTTAATTATTCTGTGCAATTTTAAAGTCAGAGAAAACAGCAATTATTTCTATTAGAACTATCATCGTTCCCAACCAGGGTTTTATTAGTTCTTGTTAAGAGTTTACTAAAAAGTTAAATACATAGGAAAAGCCACCCAATTTTATTGGATGGCTTACTTTATTTTGATGAATGATGAAGTGATCTATTCCAGCCTGTTAATGATTTCTAAAGCTTTTGTCTTATAGAAACTGTTTCCCTGGGCAATTACATGGAATTGCTTAAGAGCTTTTTCTTTCTCGTTGGTCATGAGGTAACAAAAACCCAGATACCATTCAGATTGCTCTATAAACAGGTTATTCTTATGCTTTAGTACTCTGCTAAAGTTTTTATTCGCTTTTGCGTACTCATTTATTTCGATATTTGAAATACCCGAATAAAAATTACCTGTGATGTTCGTGCTGTCTTTATCCAATATTTTTTTGAATAAAGTTAAAGCAGTTCGATAATCTTTAGTTTCATAGCTTTTTAGTGCGGTTACCAATAAATTATCAATCATGATATCCGACGAACGAGTGTTGATTACAACGTTGTATGGTTTATAGTAGTTGCTAAAAATTTTATCATTTGAGTAAGAAGACCGATTGTTCACGATGTACATTAAACTCCCTAAACCAATTATAAATGCAAGGGATGCCGCTGCAATATTCCACTTAGTCAAAAATTTCAACTTTCGCCTCTGAGTAGGATTAGAAGGTATTTCAATAGCTTCTAATTTGTTTCTAAGATCCATAACGTCTTGTTCCATTATGGCCTCATTAACCTCCATATGAAGGTCAAGTTCCATTTGAAGATCAGAATCTTCGAGTAATTCCTTCTCGAACTGCTTCAATTGGCTTTCTGTTAGATCACCGTCAAGAAAATCCTCGATACGGTCAAAATTCATTTCATTCATCATATACATCTTTAAATTCATTATCACTTTTAATACTATCCATCAATGCTTGCTTGCACTGATACTTTTTCTTTTTTGCATACTTTTCACCCTTGTATCCCATAATTTCGGATATTTCCTTTAAGGAAACTTTATCAAGAGTTAACTGAAGTACTTTCTTACAATCTGAGCCTAGAAGTTTGAAGTGTTTTTGATACAGCCTGTACCTTTCGGTTTGATAATAGGTCTGTGTTGCTTCATCCAATCTATTGTCCAAAATAGCTTCTGAACTAATTTCATTGCTGTTTTTTCTTTTCTCAAGTTGTTTTAACCATAAAAGCCTACAAACTGAATAGACATAGGTTTTAAAATTACAATTCAGAACCAGAGGCTCTTTTTTCATTTTACGGTAGATTACAATAATCGCTTCTTGAAAAAGATCTCTTGCATCTTCTTCGTTACCATTATTGTTCTCTATAAAATTCCGAATACTTGGGAAGAACTTTTTGTAGATGTAATTTAATACATCATTGTTGCTCATACTGATCCCCTCAAGTATCGCTTCCGTAGTGTAATCCATATTTCCTATCCCTTTATTCCTCTAATGGCCAAAAGGTAACCCACAAATAGTAAAAAAAAGTAAAAAAAAATGCACTTTACTATCTAAGTAGCTGATTTAGTGGCTAATAAAATTTAAATTAAATTGATGTTTTTTTAATAAAAAAATGATCTATTAACATAAACCGATCCAATATACAATATTCTCTTAAATTTGGAGGTTACTGAAAGTTATTTTTTTTGACCATATTAAATGAATATACGGTAGATGTCATAAAAAGATTTATGAATGCATAATTTATTGCAAAAAAAAAGATCAGACTTTCTTGTGAAAATCTGATCTTTCTGTGGGCGATATAGGATTCGAACCTATGACCCCTTGGGTGTAAACCAAGTGCTCTGAACCAACTGAGCTAATCGCCCGAATTATTGGGAATATATGCTTTTTATAGTGGGCGATATAGGATTCGAACCTATGACCCCTTGGGTGTAAACCAAGTGCTCTGAACCAACTGAGCTAATCGCCCTTGCCCTTAAAAGCGATGCAAATATAGGATGGAAATATTGTATCTGCAAGAGGAATAATTAAAAAAGTGAAAATATATTTTTTAAGAGGTTCTAAAGTACGCAGAAATCTTTACTTTTAACATTCATAAAAAATTGATACAATGGATAATAATTTGGAAAGAGACTGGAACAAACTTTTATATAAAATTTCTGAAGATTTTAATGTGGATGCCGATTTAAACGGCACATTACTGCTAATTGGGATACAGGAGCGCGGAAAAGGATTTCAGGAGAAGTATGAAAAAGATGAAAAAATGGATCACATCAATTTGGCAACATGTACGCTGTTGATGAAATGGAATTACTATCAAATTGATGGTTATGATGAAAATGATTGGCCGGTTTTCAAGAAAAATAAAATGGTTCCTCCTTTTTCTAAGGAAAAAGAAGAATTATTGCTTAAATCTTCGATAGTGGAATACTTTAAAGACAATGACTATTTAGAAATTGAGAACAAAAGCTAAATTCGAGATTTTAAAATTCAATATGCATCTATGAAAAATTTGATTTGTATTGCCATCGTTTTTCTATTTATATCCTGCCAGCAAAAATTGGAGTTGGGAAAAAAAGATAGAATTGTTCAGATTGAAACCGAGTATGGAAAATTAAAAATCCGTTTGTATGATGAAACACCGGCTCACCGGGATAATTTCGTGAAATTGGCACACGGAAAATATTTTGATGGCACTTTATTTCATCGTGTGATAGATGGATTCATGATTCAAGGTGGTGATCCGGATTCGAAAGGTGCAAAGTTGGGGCAGCGATTGGGAGAAGGGGGACCTGGATATGAAATTCCTGCAGAAATTAAAGAAGGATTATTTCACAAGCGTGGAGTTATTGCTGCCGCAAGAGAAGGAGATGATGTGAATCCTGAGAAGAAATCGGCTGGTTCTCAGTTTTATATTGCTCAAGGAAAGATATATACTCCAGGAGAATTGGATACTTTACAAATGAAAATGAATGGAAAATTGAAGAGTTCTATCTTCAAAAAGATTCAAGAACAAAAGGCTGAACTTCTTTCTAAATATCAAATGGAAGGTGAATTAGATAAGTTGACGGAGGAAATTGATCACATTAAATTGGAAGTAGACTCAATATTTAATAGTGAGAAGATTGTATTAAATAAAGAACAAATTGAAGCGTATACTACTGTTGGTGGAATTCCTCATTTGGATGGAAATTATACAGTTTTTGGTGAAGTTATCGAGGGAATGAATTTAATCGATTCGATTGCCGGTGTTGAAAAAGACAATTTTGATCGTCCTCTAAAAGACATATCAATGAAAATAAAAATCTTAAAATAGACAACATTACATGTTGTAAATAGAAGCTTCGTAATATATTGCGAAGCTTTTTTTTGGCTTTCAAACTCTGGCTATTTATCTTAGTCCAAATTTAAAAAGATATCGTTGAATGAAATTTGGTAAGAAAGTCCTATTTGGAATTACAATTCTGCTATTAACGAACCTGTCATTTGGACAAACCACCAACTCAATCATTTTAATAGAGACCAATATGGGCAATATTAAATTGATGTTGTATAAGGAAACCCCAAAACACCGGCAAAACTTTCTGCAACTGATAGAAAACGGTCATTTCGATGGCACGCTGTTTTATCGGGTGATTAAAGGTTTTGTGGCTCAGGGCGGATCGCAGGATTCCAGAAATGCACCGGCAGGAAAAATGATTGGTTACGGCAGTTCGAACAGAACCATCGAATCTGAATTTAATCCTAAATACTTTCATAAAAAGGGTGCAATTGCTGCACCAAGAAAGCCGGATAAGGTAAATATTTTTAAGGAATCGGATATTTCTCAGTTCTATATTGCTCATGGAAAGGTATTTACGGATGAGGAATTGACTCTGATGGAAAAAGAAGTGAATGTTCCTTTGCGAAAGCGAATCGTAAAAAGGTTTTTAACTTCAAGTAAAAGAGCTGTTTTGGATTCCTTAAAAAAGGCCGGTAAGGTAGAAGAGTTTAGAGTTATTGCGAAAACAATTAAGGAGTCGATAGAATTCGAATACAATAGTTCCAAAGAACGACTGGAATTCTCTGAGGCTCGTCGTAAAGCTTACACAACGGTCGGCGGAGTTCCGCATCTTGATGGTAATTACACTGTTTTTGGGGAAGTGATAGAAGGATTCGATGTTTTGGATAAGATTGTAGATTTGGAAACAGATGCAAATGACAGGCCTTTTCAGGATGTAGAAATGAAGGTGAAAATCTTAGAATACTAAATAATTTCAGGATCGATTTAAATTATTAAGGAATCTTAAGGCTAAAATAGAATCCTCAGTAACAAGGAGAAAAAACTTTTTGTAACTTTGCCGACTATCGGATTTCAAAAGATTAAAAATATGTTAGACAAAATAAAGAATTTACTGGAGGAGCTGAATTCATTTTCAGCAACTACAATAGAGGAAGTTGAACAATTTAGAATCAAACACCTTAGTAAAAAAGGGAGTATTGCAGTTTTGTTTGCAGATTTTAAAGATGTTCCAAACGATCAGAAAAAAGCTGTAGGACAAGCTCTTAATGAACTGAAGACAACTGCTTTGGATAAAGTAAATTCTTTGAAAGATAGTTTCACCAATCTTGATTTTGGAAAATCAGGTTTGGATTTGACTTTATCAGGTGATCCGGTTAAGTTGGGTTCGCGCCATCCGCTTTCTTTGGTGAAAAATGAAATCACAGAGATCTTCTCCCGTTTGGGATTTACTATTTCTGAAGGTCCGGAGATTGAAGATGACTGGCATAACTTTTCAGCTTTAAATTTCCCGGAAGAACATCCTGCCCGCGATATGCAGGATACTTTCTTTATTGAGAAAAACCCGGATGTAATTTTGCGTACTCATACCTCTTCGGTTCAGGCGCACGATATGTCTGAAATGGAATTGCCGATTCGTTGTTTAACGCCAGGCCGGGTTTTCCGTAACGAAGCTATTTCGGCGCGTGCTCATTGTATTTTCCATCAAATTGAGTGTTTGTACATCGATGAGAACGTTTCATTTGCCGATTTAAAACAAACACTGACTTATTTCGCAAAGGAATTTTTTGGAGAGAAAACGGAAATCAGATTAAGACCATCCTATTTCCCGTTTACCGAGCCATCGGCTGAGGTTGATGTTACTTGTTCACTTTGTGGCGGAAAGGGCTGTAATGTGTGCAAAGGAACTGGTTGGTTAGAGATTTTGGGTTGCGGTATGGTTGATCCGAATGTTTTGGAATTAAACGGAATCGACAATAAAAAATACACAGGCTTTGCATTGGGAATGGGAATTGAAAGAATCACCATGCTGAAATACGGCATTAAAGACCTTCGTTTGTTCTTTGAGAACGACATTCGCTTCCTTGAGCAGTTTTCAGCTGCAGGATTCTAGAAAATAGATATAAGATTTTAGATGTGAAACTTGAGATCGTCTAACACGATAAAAACAAAAAAGTGCCTTTCCTTGCGGGAGGCACTTTTTTTATTTTGTGGACTTTCCAGACTTTTTACTCTTCGACTCTTTGACCGTTTGACTTTTCGACTATTCCAGACTTTTCTAGACCTTTCCAGACTTTTTACTCTTCATGATAGATAATCTCTGATGTAACAGGAATCACCTGTTTGTACAAAGCACTTACTCCACATTGCGATTCTTCGGATATTTTAACCGCCCGCTCCAATTTTTTATGGGGAAGATCCTTACCAAAGAATTCGTAAGTAATGTGCATGTTTTTATAGTAGGTGGGTTGAGTTTCGGTTAGCTCTCCTTCTACTGATACTTTAATATCCCGGATGTCAAGCCTCATTTTTTTCGCAATTAACGCCGTATCAATGCCCGTACATCCCGCCAAAGCGGTCAGCATTAGCTTCTTTGGACGGAATCCTTTGTCTTCACCGCCCACTTCGGTACCGGCGTCGGTAATCATTTTATGACCATCCATATTGGTTTCGTAGGCGAGGTTTCCCAGCCACGATAGTTCAACTTTGTGTTTCATATGTTTATAATTTTAAGTTTTTGCCATATGTAACTTACCATATAATCATCTCCCTGTGTATGAAAAATTTTGTACATGGACGTTTCATAATTGCTGTGTATTTAGTCTTTTTACCTTTTGGATAAGTAAAACTTAAATTTGTATATTTGACCTGATTACAAATTGAAAGTGATTTGTAATAAAAGTAGGAAAAACCCTTCGAAACAAATAATTTTTTTAATGAGTTTGTCAGGTGTTGAAGTCCTGCCACAAGGAATTATTATTGAATTAGTAGTATTGATTTCAGTTTAATATGATTTTTTAATGAAGCAGAATCCAATTCTTCCAAATTGCAATCAATTAGCCGAGAAATTCGGTGAAAAATTTCAAAATTTGAAGGTAGAAGATATGAATCTTTTATTTTGGGGTGAAGATGTTCATTTCTATAAAAGAGGCAGTATTATTTATTCTGAGGGCGATTCCGCGAAAGGATGCTACTTTCTTTTTTCGGGTGTTTTAAAAGTATTTAAAACAGGTATGGAAGGGAAAGAGCAAATCATTCGTTTTGCGAAGCCTGGTGACTTAATCGGTTTTCGTTCTGTGTTGAGTCAGGAGCGGGCATGCACTTCTGCTAAAGTGATCGAAGATGCCATTGTATGTTTTATCCCAGGTAATGTTTTAACCAAACTAATTCAGGAAAACTCTAATTTTGCAATGGAATTAATTCAACTTACATGCAAAGAATTGGATGAAGCAAATGATTACATTACTGATATTGCTCAAAAAACGGTACGTGAACGCTTAGCAGAGATTTTAATTCAATTGGAAACAGCTTTTGGATTGACCGAGGATGGTACGCTTAAAATTGCTCTTACGCGCGAAGAATTGGCCAATATGGTAGGAACAGCAACCGAATCGGTGATCCGTTTGTTGTCCGAATTTAAATCCGATCAGTTAATAGAATTAAACGGACGAAAAATTAAAATACTAAATACCAAAGCACTTAAAAAAGTCGGCGGAATCTTGTAAAGTCTGCCTGCAATAATATTTCAACCCCATCTGGTTCGTCCGGATGGGGTTTTTTAATATTATTTTTTTAGAGAAGTATTTGGTATCCGGAAATATGATTAATACTGATTTTTCTGTCACTGTTAAACTATAACGGGCTGTTCAATTAACATTAATTTGCATTTTTATTTGGGTTATTTCGATAGGATGTTTACTTTCATAGGGCTTTCTACTATTAAATTAGTAAAATGAAAAAATTCCAAAACAAATACCGCATCCCCTCGGCCCGCGCCTTGTGATGGAATTATTCCAACGAAGGCAGCTATCTTGTGACCATTTGCAGCCATAACAGGCAGTGGTTTTTTGGTTCTATTACTGATCAGAAAATGGAATTGTCTGAAATTGGCAAGCTGGCTCAACAATTTTGGTTCGGGATTTCCAATCATTTCCCATTTGTAAAATGACACGCATTTGTGGTGATGCCCAATCATGTGCACGGCATTATCGAAATATCGAATGCCGTAGAGACGTTGCATGCAACGTCAGTACACAATGCCGGCAGAATCAATGTATGTACGTGATGAAATATTTATAATAGATAGGCATTTTACATTGTAGTTTAAGTAGTTGTGAACTGTTTCACATATTTTAACAATTTAAAGGGTTACCTTTTCTTTTTTTGCGGAATTAAGTAGTGAAGTAATTAACCGAATCACAGCCGAAATGAATATTACCCAAAATAAGGAATTAATGGAAAGAGTGATGCTGCTCGCAAAGAATAAATCAACAGGTACTCCAAATGAACTATCTGATAAACTGGGTGTTTCGGAGCGAAATCTGTATCGGATTTTAGATAGTATAAAGGACTTGGGTATTGCTATTTCGTATTCTAGAACGCTTCAAAGCTATATCTTAGAATGATTACAAATTAACAGTATTTTCAAAAAAGTGTAAATATTAAGAACTCCCTGCCATTTTTGGCAGGGAACTTATTTAATTTAGTACTGTTTAAATTAATAATGCGCATTATTAGTTAAGTCGCTCCGGAATAAGTAAACAAATATCCGTTCTCACCCGGAACGACTCTGGTAGCTAGGCTACATTTTGCAAGAGCAAAACTACCTAAACGAGATGACCTGTGCAATTGGCGCTTGTGGAGGGAATGGGCTATTGCCAATCTAATAAGTAGAAGTATGAATACTATTAAATTAACAGAACTTACAGTTAGGGAATTAGAAGATGTAAAAGGTGGCATACATGATCGTGATGCTTCACCTGATGATCATTGTTTATGTAATGGAAATGATATTGATGGTTGTATTAAAAGCGCTGATGCTTAGGATGTAATTAATTTTTATAAGAAGGCTGTTGGATTTGGATGTAGTATTCGGAACCAATAGCCTTTTTTCTCTAATTATGTATTTATGAATAATGTGGATGAGATTTTAATGAGAAAAACAATAAATTTTAATGGAAGAATTTCGAAAGAACAAATTAAAAGATCAATTGATAATACTTATCTGATTAATTTCGATGTAACCGAAAAATGCAATCTAAGGTGCGAATATTGTGGTTTTGGTCCATTATACAGTAATAAGGGTGAAAGAGAGCAAAGAAGTTTAAATGTAAACTATGCATATAAGCTAATTGATTTTGTATTTGAAAATTTTAGAAAAAACGAACGATTGGCTAAGGATAGAGTTGTATATATTGGTTTTTATGGGGGAGAACCTTTATTGTGCATGGATTTGATAAAGAAAATTGTTGAATATGCCGAAATTTCTCGTGATTTAAGTATCTCCTTGCGTTTCGCCCTAACTACTAATGGTACACTTCTAAAAAAGCATGCAGCGTATCTTGTGCAAAATAATTTTAGATTATTGCTTAGTCTGGATGGAAATAAGATTCATAATAGTTATAGGGTTTATCCAAATGGTAAGGAGTCTTTTGATGTAGTAAAATCAAATATCGATTTTCTTCAGAGGAACTACACAAGCTATTTTAAAAGCCAAGTACATTTCAATTCTGTTATTCATCGAAGAAATGATGTCTCTGCTGTAAAAGAATTTATATCAATCGAATATGATAAGATACCTGCAACACCATCTGTTAGTGAAACTGGGGTCGAAGAGTGTATGGTGAATGAGTTTAAAAATATTTGCAAAGAAAGTAGAAGTGATATCAGTATTAATAATGTTTATAAATATATTAAACAGATGGATGGTGTTGTCTATGCAAATTACTCAGATCTAATTTTTACAAAATCACAAAATGAAAGTCGTTATCCAACAGCTACTTGTATACCTTTTTCAAAAAAAATTCATATGAGTGTTGATGGATTGCTGTTTCCATGTGAGAAAACATCTCGAAATTATAAATTTGGATGTGTAACAGAAGAAGGAGTGCAAATTTTTTATGAAGATATAGTTAAAGAAGTCAATAAGAGGTATGATGAAATTCAAAAATTGTGCAATGCATGTGAACAAAAATTGTTTTGTCAATTGTGCATTTTTTCAGCGTTAGAACCGGCAGAATTAACCAAATGTCCAAATTTCTCGAAAGAGGTAATTTCAGAAGGTGTGTTTTTAGAAAAATTTAGAAACGATCCCAAGTTGTATAAATATTTAATTGACGAGTATTATGTGTTCTAAATATAGATTTTTTGTTTTGTTTCAGTTTATTTATGTAAAAAAAATCGAAAATAGAATATTTCTATATAATACCTTTACTAATAATAAGTATGAAATTTTAGAGCCAGAAATTATTAAGAATTTTGAAATTAGCCTAAAACTATATAATGCTGCTTTTCAGATTAATAAAATTAATACGGCTTATTGTCAAAATTTGGTTAATGAGGGATTTGGTGAAATTATTGAAGATGAAAAAGATTTATTTATTCCTCTTAGATCTTGTCTCAAAATTGAAAACAACAAATCAATTATTCAAAGAGATGAACCATTAATTATTTTGAAACAATTATTAAGCAACGTATTGGAGTTTTCTTTCATAATGAGTGACATTTACAATAAATCTCAGCATGAACGTCAATATTTTTTTAGTTGTGATAATTTAGAAGACGATAGTAATCGGATTTTTGATAAAATTAAATATCTCTTAAATAATGACAATTTATTCCCTCGTTTACAAAGTGTAAATATTTATACTAAAAAAATAGAGGAAATTGAACTTATTCTAGGACTAATAAAGAATAGGAATATTATTAGGTTTCATATACCGATAGAATTATATTTGTCTGCAAGGGTAGCTTTTAATGAGTATAATACTACGGTTTATTTAGAAAGAAAAGATGAATTGGAAAGTATAGGTGATTTGTTAAATAATCATAGATATGTTATTTGTATCGAGGACGTTAATTCGATAGTGCCATATAATAGCTTGATAACTTATAAGCCAAGATTTAAGGATAACTTGGTGTTTTTCCAGGATAATATTTTTCTAAGTGAATATGATATTGTTAATCAAAAACATAAGGTTCATGAAATTATTAAGAATGGAGTGATTAATTCCTATGATTTTGGTAAAATATTTATCGATATTAAAGGTAACTATGGGACAAATATGTTTTCTGAATCTATTGGTAACTTTTTTGAGAATGATATAAAGGATAATTTTCTTGAATGTTATAAATCAAATGAATCTACTTGGTTTTTGACTAGATCTAAAGTTGAGCCTTGTAGTAATTGCAATTATTGTGATTTATGTCCTCCTATTTCAGGATTGGAATTCATATTGGATAAATTCAATCTCTGTCAGGAAATTAATTAAGAATTTAAATATTATTTTTATGTGTAAAACTCTCAATATTTTTATTGTTTTTATAGTTCTTATAAATTTTAATTTTTCAGCTACTGCAACAAATAATAAGAAAATAATTAGTGGTAAGATATTAACTGATAAAAATTGGGCGATTGAATTTGCTAATATTGCTTTGTTTCGTGATTCATCTTTGGTAACAGGTACAGTGTCGGACTTTAATGGTAACTATAAGTTTGAAATAGATGAGTTTGGAGAGTACATTTTAAAAATATCCCATATAAATTATGCTCCGTATTCTGAATCTATAAATATCAATAGCAAACAATTAAATTCAATTGTACTTCTAGAAGTCAAAAATAATTTGGAGGAAGTAACAATAAAAGCGGATAAACCTATTCATGAAAAAGGTATTAGAGAAGATATTTTTAATATCTCCAAAAACATGCGCGATAGGTCTGGTAATGTTCGCGAATTGTTAATACAAATTCCTACGCTATATGCTGATCGAGAGAATAATATAACAGTAGAAGGAGACGGAAATGTTCTAGTAATGGTAAATGGCAGGCGGTATTATGATACAAACCCTCTTGATTTATTGGCACCAGAACAAATTAAAAAAATTACTGTAAGTACAACACCCGCGGTGGATATTGTGAACGAGGGATTTACTTCTGTTGTTAATATTTTATTGAAACAGGAGAAAAAGCATAGTATTAATGGAAATTTTGATTATGTTTTTCCTAATAAATTATTAAATCAAGTTAGTGGTGCAGTAAGTTTATATAAAGGGAAATGGCGTATGTTTGGTGGGTACAAATTGTATAGCCAAACTAGCCCATATACTAGCGAGCAATATATTAATGAGAAGGGAAGCCTCGACACTTTATATAAGCTTGCAAATAACACAATTGCCCCAAGACACCGACAACAATATTTCGGAGGTGCTGATTTATTTTTAAATGATAAAAATTCAATAGGAGTTGCTGCTAATTTGAAAAGCCTGCATCGACGGGAAATTTTTAATGAATGGAGTCATAAAAATAGTGATTTAGTATCAAACTCTATGGGGCAGGATCACACGGATTATTCAAATTTGCAAGTTTCTGGATTTTACCAGAATAAATCTCAGGATGATAAAAAACAAGTAATATTTGAGATTTTACATTCTCGGTTTTTTCAGGATAAGGACGCCAATTTTTCAGATTATTCTTATCCAACAAATAATGCTACTTTAAGATTTGATTCAACGTTGCTTGATAGAAATAGTGTAAATGCAAAGCTTAAATTTAGTTTGGAACTTGGAAACAGTGCTAAGTTTACTTTTGGAGCGAATTACTATAATGAGAATTCAGATAATGATATTCAAAGTTATAATTCCAAGCACAAAGTGGATTATTCTATTGGTAGAACAACTGTTTTTGCAGACTATTCAAACGAGAAAAACAAATTATCTTACTGGCTGGGCTTAGGCTATGAGTACAATAATAGAAAAGTTAATGAATACAACGAAGCAAATTATGAATTTTATCCAAATGCAGGTGTATCTTATTCATTTACAAAAAAATTATCTACAACCATTTCTTACCAAAAAATAATACAACATCCTACTATTTATCAGTTGGATCCTTTCGAATACATTAATGGTTTATCCAAAATATCAAAAGGTAATGCAAAGCTATCAGACTATTATTCTCACTCAATAAACCTAGCTACTCGTTATCGTTGGAAACGGAGTTACATAAAGGCTGATCTTTTTTATTGTAAAACGAAAGATGGAATTAGTTCTGTATCTACTCTTAGTAGCTACGATAATCAGGTTAATAGCTATGAAAATATTGCATCGTATAAAAAAATTGGGATTAAACTCAATTTATCTCTGCGCCCCTATGAATGGCTATTATTTGGAACAAGAACTGCCATTTATCGTGAAAAATTGGAAGATTTGGATTATAAAGACGATATTGTTACAGCAGATATTTTATCATATGTATCTTTGTATTTACCTAAAAACTTTGTGGTGTTTGTACACTATTTTAATCATCCTGATGAACTTATATATAATGGTAAGTTAGCAAATCCGGAATCTTTCAATTATGGCATTTCAAAATACTTTTTTAACAAGCGATTTGAGTTATGTGCAAATTTTTCGAACCAGTTTTTTCCTTATGAAACTACAAGAGAGTACCGAAGTGGTAATTCTTTAAGCAAAACGATTACAAAACGAGACATGCGGACTGTAATGTTTTCTTTATTTTATAATTTCTCAAGTAAAAAGCGAATGGAAAAAAAAGCAAGGAATCAAATAAAGTGGGAGGAACAGGGAAAAGAGGATGTGATTTAGTTTAAATATCCGAAAACGCAAGTAAGCTTATATATTAATTCATGTGAAGTTTTATTGGTTCTGTTTACTTGGACACTTTATGATGTATCGTTAAATATGAGATTTTATTCCTTTTAGTCCATTCCAACAATTTTCCCTATTTTTAGCTTGACGATAATAAATTGACTAACTACCATTCTGCCTTGAAGAAAAAATTTCCCCATTTCCGCCAATTGGATGCCATGGATTGTGGCCCGACTTGCCTGCGCATGATAGCCGCTCACTTTGGTAAAAACTTCAGTCTACAGTCCTTACGCGACAAATCGCACATTACCCGTGAGGGAGTTTCGATGCTGGGCATTGCCGATGCGGCTGAAAGTATTGGTTTGCGAACCATGGGCGTTCGCATTAGCTACGAGCAGTTACAGGATGATGCTACGCTTCCGGCTATTTGCCATTGGGGGCAAAATCATTTTGTGGTAGTGCACAAAATCGAGGTGAAAAAGAAGACAACTACGGTTCATGTTGCCGATCCGGCATCCGGTTTGCTAAAATTTACCAAAGAGGAATTTATAAAGTCGTGGGCAAGTACACAAAGTCAGGGGGAATTGAAAGGATTGTGTTTGTTGGTGGAAACCACACCCGATTTTTACGCTCAGGGCGACGAGGATCTTTCTCATAAAAAGAGTTTCACTTTTTTGCTTCAATATTTGAGACCTTACAAGAAATTTTTGGTGCAGTTGGCATTGGGTATGTTGTTTGGCAGTATGCTGCAATTAATTTTTCCATTCCTTACCCAATCCATTGTCGATGTAGGTATCAATACGCAAAATCTGAGTTTTATCTATTTGGTTTTAATTGCCCAATTGGTACTGTTCATATCCCGAATGTCGGTGGAATTCATCCGAAGCTGGATACTTTTACACATCTCAACACGAATAAACATTTCACTAATATCCGACTTTTTAATCAAGTTAATGAAGTTGCCCATTGGCTTTTTCGATATTAAAATGATCGGTGATTTATTGCAGCGGATACAGGATCATACCCGAATCGAAAGTTTCCTGACATCATCAACCTTAAGCATCCTGTTTTCGATGGTCAATCTGGTGATTTTTGGAATTATTTTGGCGATTTATGACATACAAATCTTTTTTGTTTTTGCAGTGGGATCGGTTTTGTATCTAATATGGGTGAATCTTTTTCTACGAAAACGAAGAGAATTGGATGGAAAACGATTCGCTCAGTTATCGAACAATCAAAATTCATTGGTTCAGTTAATTACCGGAATGCAGGAAATTAAGCTGAACAACTGCGAGAAACAAAAGCGTTGGGAGTGGGAGCAAATACAGGCTGAATTGTTTAAGGTGAGAACCAAAGGTCTGGCTTTGAATCAGTATCAGGTATCAGGTTCCATTTTCTTCAACGAAACAAAGAACATTATCATCACTTTTTTGGCGGCCAAATCGGTATTGGATGGAGGCATGACCTTGGGTATGATGTTGGCTGTGTCTTACATTATTGGTCAATTGAATTCCCCGCTCGACAATCTGGTTCAGTTCATTCATTCGTGGCAGGATGCTAAAATTTCTCTCGAGCGATTGGGTGAAATTCACGAGATGAAAGAGGAAGAAATGCCAAATGAGGATCGTTTAACAGAAATTCCTGAAGAAAAGGCGATTGATATTGAAAAGGTATTCTTTCAGTACGAAGGGCCACATTCCGAAATGGTTTTGGATGATGTTAATTTGAAGATAGAGGATGGAAAAACAACAGCAATAGTAGGTGCATCGGGTAGTGGAAAAACGACTTTAATTAAGCTGATGCTGGGATTTTATCCCACTACAAAAGGACGGATTTCCTTGGGTGGAGTTACTCTCGAAAATTACAGTTCATCGATGTGGCGGCAAAATTGCGGGGTGGTGATGCAGGATGGGTTTATTTTTTCGGATACCATCGCCAGAAATATTGCCGTTGGTGATGAGTTCATCGATAAAAAGAGATTGTTGTATGCGGTTCAGGTTGCCTGCATCGATATGTTTATAGAAAGTTTGCCATTGCGCTACAACACGCGGATTGGCGCCAATGGTCACGGTTTAAGTCAAGGACAAAAGCAACGTGTTTTAATTGCACGGGCAGTTTATAAAAACCCTGAATTTTTGTTCTTTGATGAGGCAACCAATGCCTTGGATGCCAACAACGAAAAGGCAATCATGAACAATTTGGAGGAATTCAATAAGGGAAGAACTGTAGTAGTTGTTGCCCACCGATTGAGTACAGTTCGAAGTGCCGACAAAATTATTGTTCTGGATAAAGGAAAGATTGTTGAGGAAGGAACTCATGCTGATTTAACAAAATTGAAGGGAGCTTATTATCAGTTGGTGAAAAATCAGCTGGAACTCGGCAATTAATGGACGCAGATAAATATGATATTTATGATTTGCACTGATTTTCATTAAAAAGAAATGAATTATATACATTCGGAAATAACGGGACTTATCTTAAAGGCATTTTTTAATGTTTACAATGAGTTGGGTTATGGTTTTTTAGAAAAAGTTTATGAGCGGGCAATGGTACTAGAACTAGAACACCTAGACTTGGAAGTGGAAGAGCAAAAGAGAATTACAGTTTTTTATAAAGATGAAAAGGTAGGTGATTATTTTGCTGATTTGATTATTAATGACCAAGTAATTATTGAACTAAAAGCAGTGGAGAGAATTGCCCCAGAGCATGAGGTTCAGCTAGTAAATTACTTAAAAGCGACTAATATTGAGGTGGGCTTACTTCTTAATTTTGGTGCAAAACCACAATATAAAAGAAAAGTGTTCACAAAAAATTATCATATTTAATCATATTTTTCAGCGCAATCAGCGTCTAGTCTTATGGATAAGGATACAAACATAGAATTACGGTCAGATGAAGTAAAGGAGATTTTGCAGCGAATGCCCAATTGGATCATTCGAAGCGGAACAACGCTTTTCTTTGTCGTTATTTTTGCTCTGCTGATTGGCAGTTGGTTCTTTCGTTATCCGGATATTATTCATTCCAAATTGGTTCTTACTACCTTAAATCCGCCTGCCGAATTGGTTGCCCGATCATCGGGACAAATTCAAAATCTGTATGTTTCAGATAATCAGGAAGTGAAAAAGGGAGAGCTTTTGGCCATTATCGAAAATCCTGCAGTTAATGATGATGTGTTCGTTTTAAAAACAAAAATGAACGAGTTTCATGAACATCTTACAGGTGTGGATGGCATTAAATCAAATTTGTTGGAAGGTAATTTTCGTTTGGGAGAAATTCAATCGTACTACAATGGGTTTTTAAAATCATATGCTGATTATCAGCGTTTTTTCGATTTGGATTATTACGATCGAAAAATAGAATCTTACAAGGATAAAATCAGTAAATACAATTTGTATTATGACCGGCAGTATCAACAAAAAGTAATTTCTGAAAGTGAATTAGCGATATCAAAAAAGCAATTTCTTCGCGATTCATCTTTATTTATCCGGGGTGTAATTTCGCAGTCCGATTTCCAAAATGCACGTAAAAAATTTCTGGAACAGAGCTATGCTTTTCATGGTACCCGTTCTTCACTTGCGTCTACACAAATTAGTATCTCAGAAGTAAATCAGCAAATTATAGATTTGGAATTAAAAAAGGAGAATGAACGAAAGGACTTACAGAATCTGCTTGTTCAATCATTCGATAATCTAAAGGCTCAAATCAACATTTGGGAACAAAAGTATGTATTAATCACGCCTATTGATGGAAAGGTTAGTTTCAACCGGTTTTACAGCTCCAATCAAAATGTTAAGACTGGAGAAAGGGTTTTCACTGTTTTGCCTTCAGATTCCACTAAAATTATTGCCAGAGTTGAATTAGGAGTGCAGGGAGCGGGCAAGGTTAAAATAGGACAGCGGGTGAATATAAAACTTGATAATTATCCTTATCTTGAATACGGGATGTTGGAAGGTACCATTCGATCCATATCAAAAGTGCCGGAGGATCAGAAATACAGTTTGGACGTTGATTTTCCTAAAGGCTTGGTTACCAATTATGGAATTGAGTTGGATTTTGCACAGCAGATTGAAGGTCAGGCTGAAATAATTACAGAAGATCTTCGTCTGTTGCAACGTATTTTTAATCCGATTCGATCATTAATTAAAGACCGTTTGTAACTTCATTAAAGAAAATTGATCCGGTACGGATTGGTTTTTTTCCCATGCAATACATTTTGATACAAAAACAATTGATATGCAAAAGCTGGCTGTTGGTATAGATATTGGCGGAACAAATACGGTTTTTGGTTTGGTCGATAAAAAAGGAAATATTCTTGCTGAAGATTTCATTTTCACAAAGAAATATTTAATATTTCAAGCATTTATAGATGAATTATGTGATAGAATTCAGTCTCTTGCTGAGAAATTGAATTGTGAGTTGGTAGGAATAGGAGTAGGTGCTCCAAATGCGAATTATTTGGATCAATGCATTCAGAATGCCTCGAACCTGCCATGGAAAGGGAAGTTTGAACTCGGTAAACTTTTGAGTCAAAAAATTAGAGTTCCTGTTTTTGTTACAAATGATGCCAATGCATCTGCCATGGCTGAGATGTTGTTTGGAGGTGCTGTTGGTATGAAAAACTTTATGGTTTTAACATTAGGAACAGGATTAGGATCGGGCATCGTTGTTAACGGGGAGTTGGTGCATGGCCATTCTGGTTTAGCCGGAGAAATGGGACATATGATTGTACGTCCTGAAGGTCGGCATTGCGGTTGCGGAAGATTGGGTTGTCTGGAGACTTATGTATCTGCAACAGGAATTAAAAGAACTGTGAGTAAATTATTCGCAAAATTTTCTTATTCAAGTGAATTGAGAAATATTCCCTTCAATAGAATGAGTGCCAGAAGATTAGCTTCGGAAGCTTATTCTGGGGATCAAATTGCAATTGAAGCCTTTGAATTTACGGGTAAAATTCTTGGAATTGCTTTGGCGAATGTAATTGCTTTGAACAATCCGGAAGCCATATTTTTGTCTGGAGGATTATCTAAAGCCGGCAATTTAATTTTAAAGCCAACACAATACCATATGGAACAGAATTTATTATCTGTTTTTCAAGAAAAAACGCAGTTAAAGCTGTCCTCTGTTGAAGGAAATTCAGGTGTATTGGGTTCAGCAGCACTCGTATGGAAAGTTGTTGAATAATTTGTAGATTTGATCCAGTTGATCAAATTAATCAGGCCGGGAATATTCATGAGAAGCTTAGCAGTATTTTTTTTTGAAATTGTTTTACTTACTAATTGCGCTCTTGGTCAGAAATTGGTGAAACCTTTTCAAACTCATAACCAAAGCCCTTTGGTTCATTTTTTCGGGATTCCGACCAACCCAGGAGGCTCAATTCCAGAGAAAAATTCTTTTTGGTTCGGTAACTATTTTAGTATTGCTAATAATGCTACAAGTGGTCAAATCAATGAAGAAGCCATTTATCTGGATGGAGAGATGTATAGAAATGAACTATTTCTAAATTACGGTCTGCTTTCTAAACTGGAAGTCGGTATCGTTATTCCGGTAGTTAAACATTCGAGTGGAGTTATGGATTCTTTTATTAGTAATTGGCACGATGCGTTTAACTTACCAGGGAAATCAAGGGAAGTTATGCCAGCATACAATTTAAATTACTTTTTCATGGAAGAAGAGGAGATAGTTTTCGAAATGAATGAAAGTAAACTTAGTTTTGGAGATATTAGTTTTTCTTTGGGAACACCCATTATACAAAGTCCAAACCACGATCTCTCTTTTCGCACTTTCGTGAAGTTACCAACCGGAAATAAAACAAATTTAGTAGGTAGTGGAACCAGTGATTTTGGATTCCAAATAACAGGAATGCTTAATTCAACTCCTAAAAGGAAAGAGTTTTCCTTTTACTATTCAGGAGGTTATTTAAGAATTGGCAAAGGTGCATTACTGGAAAACAAAGTAACCCGCAATGTTGGTTTTGGAAGTTTTGGTCTGGCTTTTAATGCGAATGATAATTGGTATTTCAAGTCTCAACTCGATTTTCACACAAGTTTGTATGAAAAATCATATACTAAACAATTAGGGAAAGCATCTGCACAATTAGTTCTCGGACTGGATTATTTTGTTGCAAAAGATGTAGCTGTTTCGCTTGGCTTTGTTGAGGATATCATTGTTAATACAGCACCTGATTTTGTTCTTCAGATGGGAGTATCATATCAGTTTTAATATTTATAAAGCAAATATTTATGAGTTTAATTGGCAATATTATTTGGATAATTTTCGGAGGAATTTTCATTTTCCTGGAATATATTATCAGTGGTTTACTAATGTGCTTAACGATTGTTGGAATACCATTTGGCTTGAAAATCATACAGTTATCTGTATTGGGATTGGCTCCATTCGGGCAAAAGGTGGTGTACAACGAGCATGCCGGGGGATGCTTAAGTATTCTTTTAAATGTAATCTGGATTTTTATTGGGGGATTGTGGATTGCTGTAACTCATTTGTTATTTGCGCTGTTATTTGCCATCACAATAATTGGGATTCCATTTGCAGTTCAGCATGTTAAGCTAGCAGGTTTTGCATTAACTCCATTTGGGAAAAGTATTCGTTAGTGCCTGCTAAAAATACAAACGCCTATAAAAAAGAAGAATCCTGACCGAGAGGTCAGGATTTTCACAAAATACTTAAACAACAAACACTAACATAAACGTTCCTTAACGCGTATGTCAACAAAAGTGGAAAAAATATTCGGGATAAAAAAGTATTTGGTAAGCTTATAAGACTCAAATTATCAAATATTTCCATCGAAATCGTTTGTGTGCCCCTTATTTATTTTTGATATAAATACCGAACGATCTTTTTCTCCCCAAATAAACAAATTGCTCCACGTGGAACATCTATGAATTCATTTTCAGATACTTTAGGAAAATGAAAAATAAAATTATCATATATTTGCCAATTCTAATACACTAATTTACTTGATTTGAATCCTCTTAAAAAGCTTGCCGGAGAAACAGTCATTTATGGAGTAAGTTCCATCTTGGGCCGATTGCTTAATTGGTTGCTTGTGCCGCTGTATACCAGTTTATTTATTCCCGAAGATTATGGGATTGTTACGAATCTTATGTCGTATGTTGCAATATTACTGGTTGTTTTAACCTATGGCATGGAAACAGGGTACTTTCGGTTCGCAAGTCAAGAGAAGGAGGGCGATAGTACCTTTTCAACGGGTTTTATTTCTTTAATTGCAACAAGTATTTTGTTCTTGATTATTATTGCGTGTTTTTTAAATCCGCTCGCTGTTTTTTTCGAAATTCCTGCAAACAAGAGCTTTATTATACTACTTGCACTTACATTGGGGTTTGATGCTACAACAGCTTTGCCATTTGCAAAATTACGCAAGGAGAACCGAGCGGTTCGTTATGCGGGACTAAAGCTGATCAATATTGGAGTTAATTTGGGAATAAACCTCTTCTTTTTACTCTTGTGTCCATGGATTTATAATAACTATCCTCAAATTCCAATCACTATAATATGGAATTCTGAATTTGGAATAGGTTATATTTTTCTGGCCATATTTGTTTCCAGCTTCATAAATTTGCTGTTACTGCTTCCAGACATATTAAAGGTTCAATTAAAGTTAGATCGAAAATTACTCATTAAAATTCTAATCTATTCTTCACCTATCTTAGTGGTAAGCATATGTGGAACACTCAATATTAATTTAGATAAAATGATAATGCCGGAGTTGATTCCGGAATCACAAAATCCTTTGTATCAAACAGGAATTTACGGAGCAAATTACAAGCTGGCAGTTATCATGACTCTATTTATACAGGCTTTTCGATATTCTTTCGAGCCATTTTTCTTTTCTCAGGCAAAAGAGCAGAACTCAAAGCAGGTGTATGCCGATGTGTTAAAATACTTCGTAATACTTGGTCTTATCATTTTTCTTGGAGTGATGTTCTATCTTGATATTGTTAAGATCTTAATTGATTCCCGTTATCATGAAGGACTGGGAATTGTACCGTACGTACTTCTGGCAAATTTATTTTTTGGAATATTTTTCTCTTTATCTTTGTGGTACAAGCTAACCGACAACACTCGGTTTGGTGCCTACATAGCTATTATAGGCGTTGTAATTACTATAGTTTTGAATATTCTGCTTGTTCCAATATTCGGGTATATGGGGGCGGCATATTCAGTTCTTGCCTGCTTTTTAGTAATAACTGTAATATCCTATATCGCAGGTCAGAAATACTATCCTGTGCCATACGATTTAAAGGGAATACTTTTTTATCTGTTGCTTGCAACAACTATTTTTGCAATCAGTACTTATTTTAACCCAGAAAACCAATGGCTGAAAATGGCTGAAAAAACTCCATTGTTATTGCTTTTTATGATTGTATTTATTCAAAAAGAGCGATTGTGGAGTTCTTTGGGAAGGATAGTTGGTATAAACAGGAAAAGGAAGTAATCAAGATCTATTATCAACCTTTCATAAGAGTTTTGAAAAATGTATCTTAGCCACTCGAAAAAAAAATGAAATATTCTTCAAGCAATTGTCATTTATATGGAACGCCCATGACAAGGAATTTTGAGACACAGGAGGATGATTATTCCAGCATGGTAAGTTCCATCTGACTATAAAATAAAAAATATAAACAGATGAAAGTAAAAATAGTTAACAAATCGAAGCACGACTTACCTAAATACAGTACAGAATTATCTGCAGGTATGGATCTTAGAGCAAATCTGGACGAACCGGTATTATTAGAATCACTGGAACGTAAATTAATAAAAACAGGATTGTTTATTGAATTACCTGCCGGATACGAAGCTCAAATTCGGCCTCGTTCAGGTATGGCTCTAAAAGAAGGGATTACTGTGTTAAATACACCAGGAACTATTGATGCTGATTACCGTGGTGAAATAGGAGTAATTCTTGCAAATCTTTCGAATCGTGTGGTGGAGATTAAAGATGGAGATAGAATTTGTCAGATGGTTGTTGCGGCTCATGAAACAGTAAGGTGGGAACCGGTTGAGGATTTAGAAACATCAGAAAGAGGTGCCGGAGGATTCGGACATACAGGAAAATCCTAATGCGTTAAAAATTATTAATTTGGATCAAAACAAATTGTAAAAGGGTACATTTGATCCGTTTTTTAGTTATTTTACAATTCACTACTACTAGATATTTTAACAGATGAAAATAATTGTTCCAATGGCAGGAATGGGGAAACGCATGCGTCCTCATACTTTAACGGTTCCAAAACCTTTAATTCCAATTGCAGGCAAGCCTATTGTTCAGCGTCTTGTCGAGGAAATTGCAAAAGTTTCTGACGAAGCAATTGATGAAATAGCATTCATCATTGGCGATTTTGGCAAGGAAGTTGAAGAAAGATTATGCGGCATTGCTAAAAATATTGGTGCTAAAGCTAGCATTTACTATCAGGAAGAAGCATTGGGTACTGCTCATGCCATTTATTGCGCAGCACCTTCTTTATCCGACAAGGTTGTAGTTGCTTTCGCAGATACTTTGTTTAAAGCAGATTTTGTTTTGGATGCTGAGGCAGACAGTGTGATATGGGTACAAAAAGTTGAGGATCCTTCTGCTTTTGGGGTTGTTAAAATTGATGATGAGAATAACATTACGGATTTTATAGAGAAGCCAAAAAATTTCGTATCTGATTTAGCAATCATTGGGATTTACTATTTTAAAGATGGTGATAATCTGCGGGATGAATTGGAATACCTGCTGAAAAATAAGGTGCTGGTAAATGGGGAATATCAGCTTACAGATGCCTTGGAAAACATGAAGAACAAAGGACTTTCTTTTAAACCAGGGCAAGTTATAGAATGGATGGATTGTGGAAATAAAGATGCAACCGTTCATACAAATCAAAGAATACTGGAATACCACAAGAATGATGATTTGGTTTGTCCTTCGTCTTCAGCTGAAAATTCCATTATTATTCCTCCATGTTACATTGGAGAAAATGTAAAAATTAAGAATTCGGTAATTGGACCTCATGTTTCGGTGGGTGCAAATACAACAGTAAGTAATACTTTGGTTCGCAACTCAATCATTCAGCGCAACTCAAATCTTGAAAACTTAAACCTTGAAAATTCCATGATAGGTAATTATGTTGATGTTCAGGGTGAGGTTTCGGAATGGAATGTTGGAGATTTTGCGACCTTCTCAAAATAAAGATAGATGAAGGTGGGATGTAAATTTTGGATGGCAGTTCTTATCGGTTGTTTGGTGTCAGGCTCTGTTTTTGCAGGGGAAATTGTGCCAATGCTTAAAAAAGAGATAGTACAGAAAGAAGTAAAGTTAACAGAGGCGCAAAAATTAGAGTTCGATTTTGCTTTTGCGGAGGCAACGAAGGCTGTTTTGCTGCAGGAGTTGGATAAAGGGCTTTCTTTGTATGCAACTTGCCTTAAAATTGACCCGTCGAGTGCTGTTGTTCGTTACGAATTGGCGAATATTTATATGAGTCAGGAAGATTTGGGTAGTGCACTGGAGCTTTCCAGAGCAGCTGTTTCATTGCAGCCATTAAATATTTGGTATCAAATTCAGCTTGCAAATATTTACCAAAAAAAGGGGATGATGGATCAAGCTTGTGCTGTGTATGATGACTTGGTAAAATTACATCCGGAACGAAACGACTTTTATTATCTACAAGCCGCGATATTTGCTTCAGTAGAAAAATTTGATGAAGCCATAGAAGTCTATAATCGTTTAGAGAAAAAGGAGGGAATCCAGGAAGGGATCTCGTTGGAAAAAGAGCGCTTGTATCTTGCTGCAGGCAACAGAAAAATGGCCTATTCCGAAATTCAGAAGCTGATAAAAAAGAATCCTTACCGGGCTGATTTCTATGGAATGTTAGCCGATCTGTATACAGAGGACAAAGAAGAAGATAAAGCTTTTGAACAGTACGAAAAGATATTGAAAATTGATCCGGAAAATGGTTTGGTTCATTTTTATTTAGCGGATTTTTATCGAAGAAAAGGCGAAATTGAAAAAAGTAACGCTTCGCTTACAAAGGCTTTCAGAAATCCAGAAATTGAAGCGGATCAGAAAATTCAATTTTTAATTTCCATTCTGATGAATGGAAATAAAGAAGGCATGTCTGATGAGTATTTGAAAGAATTATTGGACATATTGGTTGAAGTTCATCCGGGACAAGTAAGAGTACATGCACTTTATGCTGATTTTCTTAGGAAAAGAAAAGATAATGAAGGCGCACGATATCACCTAAGGAAAGTGCTTGAAGAGGAAAAAACAAATTATGTAGTTTGGGAAGAATTGCTTTTAATAGATAATGAAATGTTGGATTTTGAAAGTATGTTTAATGAAAGCTCTGATGCATTAAAATATTTTCCGACCCAACCTCTTTTATACATCTTTAAAGGTGTTGCAGCAGCTCAAAAACAAGAGTACAAAACAGCTGTTGAAACATTGGAGGAGGGATTTTCTTATATTGGTGAAAAT
Source organism: Labilibaculum manganireducens (assembly GCF_002843385.1). Taxonomy (GTDB): domain Bacteria; phylum Bacteroidota; class Bacteroidia; order Bacteroidales; family Marinifilaceae; genus Labilibaculum; species Labilibaculum manganireducens. The sequence goes on along the minus strand of NZ_MVDE01000038.1, from coordinate 20,550 downwards.
GTAAAGTTACGGGTTCAGTTTAAGACTTATTTAGGCGATGCATACTATCAAATGGGCGATGCGCAAAAAGCATTTAAAGCGTATGATGAGGTATTGTTGTTTGAGCCGCAAAATGTAATCGTGTTAAATAATTACAGCTATTATTTATCAGTTAAAGGGCAGGAACTTGAAAAAGCTAAAAAAATGAGTTCTCTTTGCATCAAAATTGAGGCCGAAAACTCTACTTATCTGGATACTCATGGATGGGTTTTATATCGAATGGGAGAATTTAAGGATGCTAAAAGTGTTTTGGAAAAAGCTTTGAAATTTGGAGGGGGAGAATCTGCTGTAATTGTGGAGCATTATGGTGATATTCTTTTTCGTTTAGGAGAGAATGAAAAGGCTCTTGAAGAGTGGAAAAAAGCAATTGAAATTGGTGAAGGTTCAGTGTATCTGGCCGAAAAAATAAAGACAGGTAGTATTCCTGAAGAGAAGGAACAAAATGAGCAATAGAAAATATTCAAAAACTGTTGTAAGGGCTCTGATCGTTATCATTGCCCTTTTTCAGTTTTCCTGTAAATCATTTTATGAGTTAGGTGTTGAGAAGGCAAAACCAATCTCCGACAATAGGCTGTATAATGGACTAATAGATAGTAGTTTAAATTATAAAAGTATATATGTAAAACGTTTTTCGGCAAGCTTTTCAGTTGATGGCATAAGCAAAAGTTTTAAAGGTTCTATTAAAATAGAAAAGGATAGTATTATTTGGATCGATATTACTGCTTCGGTTGGGATACCGGTAGCGCGGCTACTCATTACACCTGATTCTGTAAAGATGATCGATAGACTTAAGAAAACCTATTTCATTGATGACTTTGGGTTCTTTTCGGACAAACTAAATATGGATTTGGATTTTTATTCTTTCCAAAGTATACTTACCAATTCAATTTTTAGAGTCGACAATGAAGAGAAGGAAAAAGCTTTTATTCGATCCTTTGATGGAAAAATAATTGACAACAAGTATGTTTTTATATCTGATAAAGCGAGAAAGATTGATCGAAAATTAAAAAAGGATAAGCTGGAAAAATTAAATAGGTTTAATTATCAAAGAGTAGATATCGATCCTTCTTTAATGAGAATTACAGATATATTGGTAAAAGAATTTGATGCTGCAAGGGATATTACGATTAAGTATCGGGATTTCACTGTTTTTGAAAACAGGAAGTTTCCTCAACGATTGGCTTTTGAAGTAAAGGATCCAAAACATTTATTATCTTGTAATATTAAATTTAATAAGGTGACATTTAGTGAAGATCTGCGCTTTTCGTTTACAATACCGGACAAATACGATCAAATTTATCCATAAAACCACTATGGGAATTAACAAATTAACGTGTAATAAAATATTTTATTTAGTAATTGCTCTTCTGTTTTTATCATCAGTAGATGCTTTTTCTCAGCATGATATTTCTACTCTTAAAAAACGAAAAGAGCAAAATTCTAAAGATATAGCGTATACCAATAGTCTTCTTTCCAACACTTTGAAGAATAAGAATGTAACGTTGGGGCAATTAAACCTTCTAAACCAAAGAATAAAGTCCAGACAAGCTTTGATTCAGTCCATTGAAAATGAAATTTCTTACATCAATTCTCAGATAAGTAAAATTAATGCTGATGTTAAGGATTTGGAAGATGAATTGAATAAGCTGAAGCAACAGTACGCAAAGGTGATTCAATACGCATACAAGCAAAGAAATTCACACGAAAAACTGATGTTTTTATTGTCATCGAAAGATTTTAACCAAGCTTATAAACGATATAAGTATCTTCAGCAATTTTCGGAATACAGCAAAGAACAAGGCAAGCAGATTGGTTCCAGGAAAGATTCTCTGAATGCAAACATGCTTCGTTTAAAAACGGCAAAGAGTGAAAAAGTTGTTTTGCTATCCGATAAAACAAAGGAAAGTCAAAGTTTAGCTCAAGAGAAATCTCAACAATCTGAGATTATTTCAAAATTGAAAAAGCGTGAGAAACAACTTAGGGATGATTTAAGGAAACAACAGCAGTATACTAAAAAGCTGGAAAAAGAAATTCAGAAAATCATCGAAAATCAGGCTAAACTGGCCGCCAGGAAAAACAGCGGAGGAGGCAAATATGGTTTAACTCCAGAGGAAAAAGTTCTTTCAGAATCATTTGATCAAAATAAGGGAAAGCTTCCCTGGCCAACACAAACTGGTTTTATATCTGAAAAATTCGGAGAGCACAAACATGCAGTACTTAAGCATGTTAATGTTCGAAACGATGGTGTAAATATAACGACTGACAGCAATGCCGAATGTCGCTCAATTTTTAAAGGGGAAGTCACACACATTCTTTCAATGCCTGGTCTTAATAATGTAATCATTATTCGTCATGGTGAGTTTTTCTCAGTTTATTCAAACCTTTCTTCAGTTACTGTGAAAAAAGGTGACACAGTTACTTCAAAAGAGAAAATTGGTGTGGTGTATACCGATCAGGCACAAAGCCAAACTGTTCTTAAATTCCAATTATGGAAAGGGAGTACGAAATTGGATCCTTCTTTGTGGTTGTATCGGAATTAACTCTTTTACGTAGTAGTTGATATGGGTTCTAAGCAGGAAATTTTTATCGAAAAATTAGATCGGTTTATTCGAAAATACTACCAAAATCAGCTTCTAAGAGGTTTGCTTTTGAGTATTGTTCTGATTTTGTCTTATTTCTTGATTGTCTCGTATACAGAATACTTGCTGTATTTTTCTGTTTCGGTTCGAACATTTCTCGCTATTTTTTCTGTACTGTTTTTTTCGTTAATGATCGTGAAACTAATTATTTTGCCCATAATTGGTTTGTTGCAGATTGGAAAAAGAATAAGCTACAGGCAAGCAATTAGTATTATTACACAATATTTTCCGGATTTGCAGGACCGGTTGATTAATACATTGGAATTAACCGAACTGTCAGCTAAAAGTAATTCATCCGGCGACTCTCTTTTAATGGCCAGCATCAATCAAAGAATGGAATCCATTCAATTGATTCCTTTTAGAAAAGCGATATCATTCAAATCGAATCTTAGCTATTTAAAATACCTTATTATCGTATTTATTGCAATTATTGGAACTTACATTGCTTTGCCGGATATGTACTCCAGTAGTGCGAATCGTTTGGTCCATTTTAGGAAGGAATACATCGCCCCAGCCGACTTTAAATTTGTAGTAAATCAAGATGCCATGAAAGCAGTTCGAGGCTCGGATTTCTATCTGGAAGTGCAAACAGAAGGTAAATATGTGCCGGCTGATGTCTATCTGGTTTCTGAAGGGAATCAGTTCCTGTTAAAAAAGAAAGGAAGTAATCGTTTCAGTTATCTTTTCAGGAATGTAAATAGAGAAGTAAGCTTCTTTTTAAAGGCCGGTAAAATAACATCATTAACCTATCAGCTGGAGATTTTATTAAAACCGGGAATTAAATCTTTTGAACTTACGGTAAAGCCACCATCTTACACAAAATTACCAGAAAGAAAAGAGCAAAATTTGGGAGATATTAGTGTGCCCGAAGGATCTTTATTGGAATGGACGATTGAGGGGGAAGACACCAATTCTGTTCAAGTTGTTTTCAATGATTCTCTAAACCGGGCCGATTCACAAGATAAAGACAATACCTTCTTATTTTCAAAAAACATCTTTCAGAAAAATAACTACCAAATTTATGTTAGTAATGAGCAATTTGAAAAACAGCTTTTTGCCAATTATACCATTGATATAATACCTGATCTTTATCCGCAAATTCAAGTGTCAGTTGTACAAGATACTTTATTGCCTACGGCCTACTATTTTAAAGGTATATTGAAGGATGATTATGGATTTTCGAAATTACGGTTTTGTTATTTTATCAATGATCAGTTACCTGTTTACATTCCTCTAAGCTTGAATCGAAATCTTAGTTCTCAGGAGTTTTATTATGCCTTCGATTTTGCAAATGTTGATGTAAGCGAAGGAAGTCATGTACAATATTATTTTGAAGTTTTCGATAATGATGGAATAAATAAACCGAAAATGTCTCGTTCCCGGCAATTTTCTTTATTAGTTCCGGATTCGAAACAGTTGTACGATTTAAATACAAGTATTCAGGATAGTATTTCGAATCGAATCGAAAAAGGAATAGATCTGAGTCAATCCATACAGGAAGATATAAAGCGTCTGCAGAAAAATATGTTGGATGGCACCGGAGACAAATGGCAGCAACAGCAAATGTTTCAGCAAATCGATTCTAAAAAGAAACAATTGGATGAGTTGCTAAATAATATCAAGCAAGAGAATGCAAAAAAAAATCAGTTGTCAAATTCTTTGGGACAAAAAGATTCTTTACTAATCGAAAAGCAAAAACAAATTGAAAAGCTTCTTGAAAATGTAATGGATGATGAGTTGCAAAAATTGTTTGAAGAATTTAACAAATTGGCTGAAGATTTTAAATCGGAAGATTTAAATAAGCTAGGAAACCAAATAAACATGTCGTTTGATGATTTTCAGAAACAAATGGATCGCAACCTGAGTTTGTTGGAACGATATGATATTGAGGCTCGTATGAATCAAATTGTCGATAGAATTGATAAAATTGCAGATAGTCAGGAGGAAATTAGTGACCTGGGGCACAAGCAGGAGGAAAAAATGAATTCTCAGCAGGTTGAGGAAAGTCAAAAATGGGATGATTTGAAAAAAGATCTGCAAAATCTTCTCGAAAAAAATTCCGGCATTAGTGACCCGTATCAATTTCAAAATCCTTCCGAAGATCTTGAGTCTATTTCTGATATGATGAAAGAATCAAAAAACTTTTTAGAAGAAGGTAAAAACTCTAAGGCTTCAAAAAATATGAAAGCAACTTCTAAAAAACAAAAATCACTTGCTCAGAAGTTGAATAGTAATCTTTCAAAAAGTGTAAGTGCTCAGCTTACCGTTGATATTGATAATTTAATTCGCCTGATGAATAACCTGATGGAATTTTCATTTCAGCAGGAGGCCGTATTGACCGATTACAAAACTGTGGATTATCGAAATCCTTTATTTGTAAAAATGATAGAAGAACAGGGGGGATTAAAAGAGGAGTATTTATTAATTCAGGATTCATTGCTTTCTCTTTCATCTCACTCACCTCAGGTTGCAGCTTTAATTGGAAATAGAATTTTTGATATAGGTAACTATCTCGATCAGGTTCTCGAAGAAGCTAACAGCAGAAGAAAAATTCAAGCCAATGTCACACAACAAAAAGTCTTAACTGAAGTTAATGAATTATCACTATTTCTTTCCGAGGCATTAAAACAACTCATGGAACAAATGGCGAATGCTATGCCTGGCGATCAAATTGGTGATCAAAAAGGAGGAAAACCATCATTTGCAGGTATGCAATCGGAGCAGCAATCCTTAAAAAAGATGTTGGAGGAGATGATTCAGGAAATGAAATCAGGAAATGGTAAAAATAATTCGAAAGAAAAATTGGGAAAGTTTTTACAAAGGCAGGAAATGTTTCAACAAAATTTGAGTGAAATTCTTCAGAAGGGTGGCGTTGGAGATGAGACAGAGAATATATTACGTGAAATAATGAAAATGATTGACCAAACGCAATCAGACATATCTAATTTTTCCATAAATTCGAATACAATTAATAGGCAAAATAGAATAATTTCTCGTTTGTTGGAAGCTGAAAACGCTCAGAGAGAGAAAGATTTTGATAAAAAAAGAGAAAGTAATTCTGGAAATATTATTAAATTGAGTAACCCTACAGAAATATTTGAGTATAAAAGAATACGAACAGATTTTGAAGGTGTTTTCGATGACTCTTATGTAAAAATGATCGACTACTATAATAAATTGTATTTGGATTACATGATCAAAATAAATAATGACTAAATCAGAAAAATTGCTAATCTTTCCATCCGAATTAGAGAATATAAGCAGAGTTGAAAGACTCATAGATGAGATTTCTTCATCTCATAACCTTAGTTCTGAAATTTACGGAAAAATTTCAGTTGCCCTTATTGAAGCTGTCAATAATGCGATTTTGCATGGCAACCAGCTAGACGTAACTAAAAAGGTGAAAGTTAAATACAATATTGATGACGAATCTATTAGTTTCATTGTGTGGGATGAAGGTAAAGGATTCGATTTTTCGAATATTCCTGACCCAACGCTTCCTGAAAATTTGGAGAAGACACATGGACGGGGAGTTTTTCTAATGAATCACTTGGCTGATGATATTGAATTTGGAGAGAATGGTGCTATAGTAGAAATGAAATTTATTTTTGGATAAAAAATGTTGATTACTTACGATACGTGTGAAGCTAGTATTCCCGCGATTGATCAGAAGCGCTTAAGCGAATGGATCAATCGCGTTGTTGTTAATAATAGTTTCGAAATTGGAGAGATAAATTACTATTTCTGCTCTGATAATTACCTGCTTGAAATGAATCGTGAACACTTAAATCACGATTACTTTACGGATATAATTACTTTTGATTATACTGTTGCTGATATTGTATCAGGAGATTTATTTATAAGTGTTGATACTGTTCTTGATAATGCAAAAGAATACGGATGCGAGTATCTTCAGGAATTGCATCGTGTAATGATTCATGGAGTCCTTCATTTAATGGGAATTGATGATAAAACTGATGAAGATCAGGAAATAATGACCCAAAAGGAGGACGAATCATTAGCATTACTTTCCGATATTGATTAAATTTGTAAAATTTTTTTTATTTATTGATCTGAATTCTAGATAATTAGCAAGGGTGTGTCCATTGCAGTTGATTGGTTTTCAGTTTTTTAGATAAAATAATTACCTTTGCAAGAATAAGAATAACGAATATAAATATCTTTTATTATATGTTGCCAAAGTATGATGTTATAGTAGTAGGTGCCGGTCATGCAGGATGTGAGGCGGCAACAGCTGCGGCAAACCTTGGATCTTCGGTTCTTTTGGTTACCATGGATATGAATAAAATTGCTCAAATGTCATGTAATCCAGCTATTGGTGGAATTGCAAAAGGGCAAATTGTTCGTGAATTAGATGCCTTGGGCGGTTTTACAGGAATAGTTACCGACCGGTCATCCATTCAATTCCGTATGCTTAATCGCTCTAAAGGACCTGCAATGTGGAGTCCAAGATCACAATGCGATAGAATGATTTTCTCTTCGGAATGGAGAAAAATTGTTGAGAATACAGATAATTTGGACATGTGGCAGGATGCCGTTGTTCAAGTAATTATAGAAGATGGCAAAGCAGTTGGTGTGACTACTAAATTGGGAATCAACATTACTGCAAAATCGGTAATATTAACCAATGGAACTTTCCTTAACGGATTAATGCACATTGGGCGTAAGCAGGAAAAAGGGGGGAGAACAGCAGAACCTGCATCTGTAGGAATTAGTGAACAATTAAAAAATATTGGCTTTGAAGTTGGGAGAATGAAAACCGGAACTCCTGCACGTTTAGATGGCAGAAGTATTGATTTTTCAGTAATGAAAAGACAGGATGGGGAAGAAGGATTTTATCAATTTTCTTATTTGACAGATCATGTAGATCGTATTCTTACTCAGAGACCATGTTATATAACGTATACAAATCTGGATGTTCACGATAGTCTTAGAGAAGGGTTTAAAGAATCTCCAATGTATAATGGAACAATTCAGAGTACAGGTCCAAGATATTGTCCGAGTATAGAATCTAAGCTGTCAACTTTTGCTGAGAAGCAGGAGCATTTGCTTTTTTTAGAACCTGAAGGAGAGCACACTCACGAATATTATATCAACGGATTTTCATCGAGTCTTCCTTGGGATGTTCAGTTAAAAGCACTTCAAAAAGTTCCGGGATTGGAAAATGTGAAAATGTACCGTCCGGGATATGCAATTGAATATGACTATTTTGATCCTACTCAACTTCATCATACTTTGGAAACAAAATTGGTTTCGAACTTATTTTTTGCCGGCCAGATTAATGGCACAACCGGATATGAAGAAGCAGGAGCTCAGGGAATGATGGCAGGAATAAATGCGAGTTTATTGGTGCAAGGAAAAGAGGCTTTCACACTGAATAGAGACGAAGCTTATATTGGTGTTTTAATTGACGATTTGGTAACAAAAGGTGTTGATGAACCTTACCGAATGTTTACATCAAGAGCCGAATACCGAATTTTATTAAGACAGGATGATGCAGATTTACGCTTAAGTCCTAAGGCTTTTAAATTAGGATTAGTGGGACAAAAGCGAATTGACTTACTGGAAGAGAAAATTGAGTTTAGAGATAAATTGGTTACCTTTTGTAAAGAGTTTAGCTGCAAACCAAAATTCTTAAATCCGGTTCTGGAAAAATTAAGAACGGCTCCATTAAAACAGGGCGTTAAATTGTATGATATTATTCTTCGTCCGCAGGTTCAGATTAATGATTTGCTGGAAGATATTATCCCATTAAAAGAAGTGGTGGATTCAATACCAAACAGGCGGGAAGAAATTATTGAAGCAGCTGAGGTTTTAATAAAATATTCGGGCTATATAAATAGGGAAAAATTGATCGCAGAAAAATTAACCCGCCTGGAGAATATTAATATAAAAGGCAGATTTGAGTATACAAGTTTGCAATCTATTTCGACTGAGGCAAGACAAAAATTGGATAAAATTCAGCCTCAAACTATTGGTCAGGCATCGCGGATATCGGGTGTTTCTCCTAGCGATATTAACGTTCTTTTGGTACTCATGGGACGATAACGTTCCACGTGGAACTAAGGAGTATTTTAAAATAGTTTACTCCTTAAAACGCCCGAAATTGCCTTTTTGCATGTCGAAAAGTTAATTTCGGGCGTTTTTGAAGGCAATGTTGAGCTATTTTAGGAATTAAATTTAGAGATTACCATTATCAAATGATAATAGATTAGATATGACAAGTAATAGATTTTCGATATCAGGTAAAGTCGTGGATGTTGTTTCACGTGAAATAATCAATGCAGAGGTGTATGTTGAAGAGGGAAGAATCACTTCCATTACTAAAAGAGATTCTGTTCCTGATCAATATATCTTGCCGGGACTTGTTGATGCACACATGCACATTGAAAGTACCTTATTAATACCAAGTCGATTTGCAAGTTTAGTTGTACAGTTTGGTACATTAGGTTTGGTTACAGACCCGCACGAAATAGCAAATGTGTTGGGTGAGATTGGTGTCGATTTCATGATTAATGATGCCGGTAAAGTTCCTTTGGAAATTCGCTTTGGTGTTCCTTCATGTGTGCCGGCAACCAAACACGAAACTTCAGGTTTTGTTTTGGATAGTAATATTGTGGAAAGCTTACTGAAAAGAGAAGAAGTTGTTTGTCTTGCCGAAGTAATGGATTTTGTTGGTGTGATTGAAGACGATCTTGAGGTACTCAAAAAAATAGTAGCGTGTAAGAATCTTGGAAAAAAAATTGACGGTCATGCTCCAGGTTTAAAAGGGAGGGATTTGAAAAAATATGTGGCATCTGGAATTTCTGCGGACCATGAATGTTCAACTTTGGAGGAAGCTCTTGAAAAGATTTCTTTAGGGATGATGATTCAAATACGGGAGGGTAGTGCTGCTAAAGATTTTGAGGCGCTGTATTCTTTATTGGAAACACACCCGGATAGAATCATGTTGTGTACAGATGATTTGCATCCCGATGATTTAATTGAAAATGGGCATATAAATTTTCTGATTAAACGTGGATTGAAAAAGGGACTTAATTTATTTTCATTGCTTCGTGCTGCCAGTTACAATCCAATTCATCATTATGGATTAAACTTGGGATTGTTGCAGGTTGGCGATTCTGCAGATTTTATTGTAATTGATCATCCGGAATCATTTGTTGTAGAGCAGGCATTTCGAAAAGGTATTTGTATTTATAAAAATAAGGAGGTTTTGTTTAATGTAAGTAATGAAATCATATTGAATAATTTTAGTCGAAAACCAATTCAATTGGCAGATTTGGCTGTTAAGCCTCAAAATGGTTCATTGCGGGCAATGGTTGTTAAGGATGGTGATCTGATAACTGATTCGATTTTGTGTACACCAAAGCTAATTGATTCAAATGTTGTATCTGACGTTGATAATGATTTATTGAAAATGGTTGTGATGAGTCGATACGACAATGGAAAACCTGTAATGGGATTTGCCAAAGGATTCGGTTTTAAAAAGGGAGCTATTGCCGAAAGTATCGCTCACGATAGCCACAATATTATTGCAGTAGGAACAAGTGATGAAGATTTGCTTCATGCAATTAATACTCTAATTGAAATGAAAGGTGGTATTGTTGCCGTTAACAACGGAGAAAGTGAGTCGGTTGAATTGGAAGTTGCGGGATTAATGTCGAACAAGACTGGAGAGGATTTGGTAAGGGAATATGCAAAATTGAGTGATTTTGCTTCCGATTTGGGGTCAAATTTTCAGTCTCCGTTCATGACTCTTGCATTTATGTCTTTACTGGTAATTCCAAAACTAAAATTATCAGATAAAGGTCTTTTTGATGTTAAAGAATTTAGAGTAATAGACCTTTTTAAAGAAGAGTAAGCTATATTAGTGGAAAATTATAATAAGTGATAAAAAATAAAAACATAGATCATTTAAAATTTTTGGTTTCCGCCTTGCCGGAAGAGCCAGGAGTTTATCAGTTCTTTGATGAGAACGATACAATTATATATGTAGGAAAAGCAAAGCGACTCAAAAGAAGAGTTGCTTCCTATTTTAACAAAGTTCACGATTCGGCAAAAACCAATATAATGGTTCGCAAAATTGTGGATATTCGGCACATTGTTGTTGAATCGGAAGAGGATGCCCTGTTATTGGAAAATAACTTAATAAAAAAACATCAGCCTCGGTACAATGTTCTTTTGAAAGACGATAAATCTTTTCCCTGGATTTGCATTAAAAGCGAAAACTTTCCCAGAGTGCAAGTCACCCGTCATTTGATTAAAGATGGTTCGGAATATTTTGGACCCTATACGAGTGTAAAAATGGTTCGGATTTTAATGGATATGATTCGGTCTTTGTATCAACTGCGAACATGTAATTTAAGTTTATCGGAAGAGGGGATTAGAGATCAGAAATTCAAAGTTTGTTTGGAGTATCATATTGGAAATTGCAAAGCACCTTGTGTTGGGAAGGAGAGTAAGGAGGAGTATGAACAAACAATACAGGATATTCGGAATATATTGAAAGGAAATATTGGTTCGGTAACTTCTCATTTGAAAGAAAAAATTCAGGAACTGGCCAATGATTTTAAATTCGAAGAAGCACACCTTATTAAAGAGAAATTAGATTTACTGGCAAAGTATCAAAGTAAGTCAACAATCGTAAATCCTTCCATCAATAACATTGATGTTTATTCTATTGTTGATGATGAAGATTCAGCTTATGTGAATTTTCTAAAAGTGGTAAATGGAGCCATTATTCAGGCACACACCATTGAAATGAAAAAGAAAATTTACGAAAGTAAAGAGGATTTACTTTTGCTTGCTATTACAGAGATCCGGCAGAAGATTTTTAGTACGGCAAAAGAAATTTTGATTCCTTTTGAGCTTGAATTATCCATTCAAAATGTTCGGTTTGTTGTACCTCAACGTGGCGACAAAAAGAAATTATTGGATTTATCTGAACGCAACGTTAAATATTACCGTCTCGAAAAGTTAAAGAAAGGGGATAAGTCTCTAAAACAATCGCATTCCGAACGTATTGTAGAAACCATGCGCACCGATTTAAGATTAAAAGATGCACCGGTTCATATTGAATGTTTTGACAATTCGAACATACAAGGAACGAATCCTGTTGCTTCTTGTGTTGTATTTAGGAATGCAAGACCTTATAAAAAAGATTATCGGCATTTCAATATAAAGACAGTAGTTGGAGCAAATGATTTTGCTTCTATGGAAGAAATAATTTACCGGCGTTATAAAAGATTGCTGGATGAGGGAAAGAGTTTACCACAATTGATTTTAATTGATGGGGGAAAAGGACAATTGGGTGCAGCTTTAAATAGTTTGGATAAATTAGAATTGCGAGGAAAGATTTCTGTAATAGGAATCGCCAAAAAACTGGAAGAAATCTATTTTCCCGGTGATCCTTACCCATTGTATTTGGATAAGAATTCAGAAACCCTTAAAACTATTCAGCACTTGCGAAATGAATCGCATCGCTTTGCAATAACCTTTCATAGGCAGAAGCGATCAAAAGCATTTATTGTCTCTGAATTGGATAAAATTGAAGGCATTGGAAAAAAATCAGTTGAAAAGTTAATTAAAAAATTTAAGTCGGTAGAGAATGTGAAAAATGCCGCACTTGCTGATTTGGAATCTGAATTAGGAAATTCAAAAGCTTTAATAGTCTGGAAATATTTCAATTAGAGATTTTATTTGAGAAGTTACTTGAATATTTATTCAGCGCAGTTTTAATTCTATAATAATTCAAACCGTTAAAAAAATGCCGACAAAATCTCTTTTTGTGTGATATGTTTAAAGTATAGGTTTGTATTTAGATTGTTAAGGTATTTATATACAGTGTCTTTGTCGTGATATTGACCGATCATTAAGCTTTTAAAGTCCAAAATGTGGTTTTCTACCAGGCAATTACCTAATAAATTAAGGTTTTTAATTATTCCTTTCTCTACTGTCATGCTAACCTCTAATATAATTCCCCCCGAAAAATTACTGAGTTTTTCAAAGATGTAGTTGGGAGAGTAGCCATAATTCCATTCCCAGTTGTTGTATTTCTCTGCCATTAAAGCTTCTATCTTTTCAATATCAATTGCCGATAGTTCAAATTCCTTGGCATCTGGAAATTTCGTTGTCAAATCTGTTAAAATTAATTGAGCAAAGTTGTCGATACTCATGGAATGGGAAAGATATTCAGAGATGTTTGTTACCTTACTTCTAATGGATCTTATGCCTCGATCTTTAAACTTGAGAGGGTTTACTTTCAACAACTGGTTTAGGCGCTTTAAATCGCTTGAGAATAGCATTGTGCCATGCTGCATAAGCTTGTTCTTAAAAATGTGTGAAGCATTCCCTGAAAATTTCTTTCCATCGATCGTTAAATCGCTTTTTCCTTCAAATTTAGCGTTTACGTGCAGCTTTTGAAGAGTATCGATAATTGGCTGACTGTATTTTTGAAAATCAACCAATTTGCTTTTTTCTCCACTCTTGATAAAGCAGTAATTTAGATTTCCTTTATCGTGAAAAACGGTTCCTCCACCTGACATTCGCCTAACAACAGGTATATTTTCCTGTTCAGCTTTGTCGAGATTGATTTCAGCCAGAGTATTTTGATGTTTTCCTACAATTAATGCAGGAGTATTGGTATACAGGAAGAAAAAATCATCTTCATGGTTTTTTAGCAAATACTCTTCGCAGGCAATGTTAAAAACGGGATTGGTAGATGAACTGATGAAATACAACATGCTTTACTTTTTTTTGTAACGAATTACAAATATCATTATTAATTGGGAAATATCTTAATTTAGAATCAATTTTAATAGTGTAGAGGTCTGAAAAAACGGCTTTAGCAATATCTTTTTTACATGAATATGATGTGTTATATTTGAGAGGAACAATTAATTTTAACATTTAATAAATATATTGATATGCGAGTTGTGGTTCAGCGGGTTACTCAAGCTTCTGTGCGTGTAGATTCTGAAATAATCGGTCAGATATCGAAAGGATTGCTGGTGTTGGTGGGAATAGAGAAAGCTGATACGGAAGAGGATTCAGAATGGTTGAGTAAAAAAATCTGTCATCTTCGAATTTTTGACGATGAGGAAGGAGTAATGAATAAATCTTTACTTGAAGTGGATGGAAATATTTTGGTAATCAGTCAGTTTACTTTGCATGCTAAAACCAGAAAAGGGAACAGACCATCTTATATTACAGCCGCAAAACCTGATATTTCAATTCCTCTGTACGAGGATTTTGTTGCTCGTTTGCAGAAAGAATCAGGAAAGAAGGTGGAAACGGGAAAATTTGGTGCCGAAATGCAGGTTTCATTGGTTAACGATGGTCCGGTTACCATTGTAATGGATACTAAAAACAAGGAATAGATGATGAATCAGATAGGAATTAAGGAAGCCCAGGAGAAAGTTGATCAATGGATCAAAAAATATGGAGTTCGTTATTTTAATGAATTGACCAACATGGCTATTTTGACCGAAGAGGTAGGAGAGGTGGCTCGAATTATCTCCAGAAAATATGGTGAACAATCTTTCAAAGAAAGCGACAAGAAAGTTGATTTGGCTGATGAAATGGCTGATGTTCTGTGGGTTTTAATGTGCCTGGCAAATCAGACAGGAGTCGATTTAAACGAAGCATTTCAGAAGAATCTGGAAAAGAAAACTCACAGGGATATGAACAGGCATCTGGCAAATGATAAGCTAAAATAGGATTATTACCTGTTAGTGGATTATTTTCGCATGTGACTTACAGTCTTTTTTCTGATACTTTGTTGTGTCTCAGTATCGCTCCCAAAAACGCCATGCAATCTTTTATTTTAAACAGCTCAGCTAATTTTAAAAAGCCAATTCATTTTTGGTTTGATTAATTCTTATACCCCCTCCATTCAAAATCTTTTTTTACAAAAATCTTGATTCTATAAGATTTTGTGTTTCCAAGTTACTATCATATTTTTTTATAGGAATATGCATTTTCCTGCAAACGTCAGTATTTAGAAGTGTTTGATTCTATATTTAGTATTTCTGAATATAAAAATAGTTTATTAGGATAAATACTTCTGAAGTCTTTGTTTTTATTAAGTTTATTCGTGTTTTTCTTTGTTTTTTTTATTAGTGGCACGTAAAAGTGGTTTAATAATATTTTTGCAAATGTTAATGGAATTAATTAAATTAATAAATCAAATGATAATGTTGCGTTATGATACACTGGAAATCGCAAATAATAAGTTCATTTTCTTAGGAGATAGCATGAAATTATTGGAGATAAGGAATTGTTTTCCAATTAAGTTTTAAGAAGATTATACTTATCATAAATATTATTTAACGGTGTTTTAACTATTTTAATTCTTCTCTTTTAACTCACTTGTGATAATGAAAATATTAGTTTGTTGTAATTCGGATTTATTAGCTTTTCCTACTATTCTACAACTTAAAAAGATGGGAGTATTAGTTGGCGTTTGTATTCCTGAAAAGAGCAAGCGTTTTTTATTGCCTCCATTAGAGATGATGGATTTAAATGTAGAATTAATCTGTTTATCACGAAATAGTTGGGTAAATACTATTGAAAATTTTCTTAAGAACAATCAGGTTGATAGTGTTTGGGTTTTAACTTTTCCTTGGTTTTTTCCTAAGAGTGTATTGGAATTATTAGATTATGGATTTGTTAATTTTCATTTTGGGCTTTTACCTCAATATAAGGGGAATGATCCTATTTTCTGGCAATTTAAAAATAAGGAAGTTAATGGGGGGGTAACCATTCACTACATAAATGAGGATATAGATGAAGGTCCAGTGATATTGCAGGAGAAAATTCCAATTATACCTGGAGAGACTTACGGCTTGCACAGTCAGCGTCTTGGTTTACACAATACAACTTTAATAAATAAGGTAATAAGGAAGCAAGTAGCAGAAGAGTTTTCTTCACTAGTATTAGAGTTTGATGGCATTGTTTACTCAAAAAAACCAGATGAGAAGGATTTAATAATTGACTGGGAAAATCAAACATCAGATGATATCGAGTATTTGGTAAATGCTTCAAATCCTAAATATGGAGGTGCAAAGACTACAATTAATGGTCTTGAACTGTTCATTTTAGAGGTTGCCCCTGTTGATATGGAACAAAAGATTATAGCAAATCCCGGACAAATTATACATGCGGATGCAATTTATGGACTGATTGTTTATTGTTCTGATGACAGATGCATTAGGATCACAGTTACTCATACAAGAGAGGGCTTTTTGTCTGGAGTAAAACTATTCAATATGGGAATAAGAACGGGAAATGCTTTCGGAAGACCAGTTGATCGTTTAGAAACAATTGATTTAATATAGGAATGGAATATTAATCTTAAAACTTAAATTATGGATGACGGATATTTAGGAGAAATCAGACTATTTGCGGGGAACTTTGCACCTCGTGGATGGCATTATTGCGATGGTTCTTTGTTACCAATAGCTGACAATGATGCTCTTTTCTCACTTTTGGGAACAGTTTACGGAGGAGATGGGAGATCAACTTTTGGTTTGCCTGATTTTCGTGGGCGTATTCCTGTAGGAGTAGGAACTGGGCCAGGCCTTACAGAACGTTGGCTTGGACAAATATCAGGTATGGAAATATCAACCTTAACAGTTGATAGCTTGCCCAGTCATACCCATTCATTAAAAGCTGTTGGAACAGAAGGAAATGAACAACAACCTGAAGATGCCGTATTTGCATTGTCTTATGG
The DNA here is from genome assembly GCF_002843385.1 of Labilibaculum manganireducens. Taxonomy (GTDB): domain Bacteria; phylum Bacteroidota; class Bacteroidia; order Bacteroidales; family Marinifilaceae; genus Labilibaculum; species Labilibaculum manganireducens. The sequence continues at coordinate 4,119 of NZ_MVDE01000038.1, read as the reverse complement.
ACAGTTCCAGCAAGAAGGTAGTACTTATACCGGACAAAATACAAATTTCACAAAAAGCACAACTAATTTAGAACCAATGAACCCAAAATCTGTAGGGAATGCAGGTGGTAGTACACAACATTATAATGTACAGCCTTTTTTGGGGATAAATTATGTTATTTGTTTACAGGGACTTTACCCCTCAAGAAATACTTGATATAAATCCTAAGTCCTTAGCAGATTCAGGAAATGATTGGGACATAGCAATATGCACTCTTATTTCAGTATTAATTATATTATTTGTTTAGATCAATAATACCAACAAGAAATTAATTAAAAAGAAACAATATGGATGATGGATATTTAGGTGAAATCAGATTTTTTGCAGGAAGTTTTGCACCTCGTAATTGGGAGTATTGCACGGGACAGCTACTGCCTATAGCACAAAATCAGGCACTTTATTCTCTTTTAGGTACTTATTATGGAGGTGATGGCAGAGCTAATTTTGCATTGCCAGACTTTAGGGGAAGAACAGGCATAAGTCCTGACAGTAGAGTAGGACTGGATGTGGGAGACATGGGAGGACAGGAAGCCGTAATTCTTGCTACAGAAAATATTCCGGAGCATACTCACGATCTTTATGTTTATAATCAGGAAGGTAATGAAATTGTTCCACAAGATATGGTGATTGCACAACCAATTGGAAGTGTAACTGTAGGAAGAGATACTTATCCAGTTAATTCAGTTTCATATTCCGAAAATATGCAAACTACTATAGATATGAACCAAGGAACTCTTTCCTCTGAAGGTGGCGGGAAACCACATAATAATATGCAGCCTTATATAGGAATGAACTATATAATATGTGTTAAAGGCTTATTTCCATCAAGAAATTAAAAAAATAAAATTATGGAAGGATATATAGGAGAAATTAGGTTTTTTGCAGGCAATTTTGCTCCAAGAGGATGGATGTTTTGCGATGGAGAAATGTTAACCATACAAGAGTATACACCTTTATTTGCCATCATTAGTTCTTACTATGGAGGAGATGCAAGAACAAATTTTGCTTTGCCGGATCTTAGGCAAAAAGTTGCAATAGGTACAGGAAGAGGGCCTGGACTAAGTTATTATCAACTGTCTCAAAGAGGTGGTGCTTCTCAGTTGACTCTATCAGAGCAGCAAATGCCTCAACATTCACATACAATGAAAGCAGCTCAGGGAAATGGAGATCTTAATTCTCCTTCAGGGGCTTATCCGGCAGCTTCAAACGGTGTGATTACAGCAGGTAGAGATAGTTATACTTATCAAAATGCAGCGTATTCAAATCAAACGCCTAATACTCAAATGAATGGCGCAGCTATTGGAGAGGCAGGTCAAAGTATACCTCATAATAACATGCAACCATATTTGGCATGTAATTATATTATATGTGTTAATGGTTTATTTCCATCAAGAAATTAATAGTCATTATTTTATGATGTAATTCACATATAGTAAAGAACTTATGAAGTAAGGTCTTAAGGCTGTTTAGCTTTAAGACCTGCTCTGTTGAAATGAGTATTAAAGATTAAAATCCAGGGGTTATGAAAAATTTATACAAAAGATTTATTGTTTTTTTTGCCATTTTGACTTCTTTTCTGGAGTATGGCCAATATATTTATGCTTCTACTGAGCAAAAAAACAAATCAGAGGTCGTCTTTGTCTTTACCTCAGTAGTTGATTACCAAACCTTAGTTGAGGGAATAAGTGATCAGGCGGAGGTACTGCTAATTGATTCAAATTTGAATGGTTTGGATCAAATGGCCGAATTTCTGAAAGGAAAGAGTGGTGTGAATGCAATTCATATTATTTCTCACGGAAATAAAGGGGTAGTTAATTTGGGAGCAGTTTCCTTAAATAACAATAATATTGATAATTATTCTGATCAACTGTTAACTATAGGAAATACTCTTTCTGAAACCGGTGATATTTTAATTTATGGATGTAATGTTGCTGGCGGAAGCTCAGGAAATAAATTTATACAGCATTTAAGTGAATTGACAAAAGCAGATATTGCTGCTTCAAATGATTTAACAGGGAATGTAAATTTGGGAGGAAATTGGGATCTGGAGGTACAAACAGGACCATTGAACAATAATAAATATTTATTGGATGAAGTTCAAAAAACATATAACTGGGTATTAACCACAACTGGTACAGCAGATGGAACTTATGATTTTGGTACTTTAGGAGCTGCTGACTCGGGTGGTTCAGGTTTTAAAACACAGGGAGATAAATTTAAGGTTAGTAATGCTTTTGCGTCTTGGAGTACAGTTATCTATTTGGAAGATACTAAAACTGCAACGGTTGTGATCAAAGCGGAGGGAGGCACAACAATGAAGACAGCGACAGTTAAAGATTTAACAGTTGGCTCAGCAGGGCTTACATGGACCGTATCACAATTTGATATAACTCTTAAAGACTATTCGGGAAGTGTGATTGCTACTCACTCTTTGTCAGGAAGTGAGTCTATTGGTACGGGAATCGATTATAAAATAAGTGATTTTGGTTTTTCATCAGCATGGCCAGCGGCAGGTTATGCTAATGTAGCAGAAATAAGTATTACATATGATCTTAATAGTTCAAGTTCAAACTTTGAATTTAGAAGTATTACCCTTGCTGATATATCAAATACAGCCAGCTTAAATACAAAACCTACAGCTTCTTCTTTCACAGCTTCGCTAATTTATGAAAATACAGCTTATGCTTTTTCAACTTCAGATTTTAGTTATTCTGATGGTGATGGTGATCCTCTTGATCATGTTAGGATTACAGCAGTTCCAAGTAATGGAACTTTATGGATTGATAGTGATGGAAGTGGAACTGTGAATGGAGGTGAATCGGCTTTAAGCAACAACGTAACAGTTTCAAAAGCTGATTTAGATGCAGGAAAATTAAAATATTTGAATACAAACGGAACATCATCGAGTTTTACATTTGATGTAAACGATGGAACAGACTATAGCGCTTCGACATATACAGCAACATTAACGGTTACTCCAGAGCCAATAGTTATCTTAAGTTTGGATCCTTCTTCTTCTATTTCAGAGAACGGAGGAAGTACTTCTGTTAAAGCTACCCTTTCAAATACATTTAATAAGACTGTAAGTGTAAATTTATTAAAATCTGGGACTACATCAGGGACGGATTATTCCTTGTCTTCTACAACCATATCTATAACTACCGGAAATACTACAGGTACTGCTACAATAACCGGAGTGAATGATGATTTGGATGAAAATAATGAAACTGTAATTATCGATATTTCTTCTGTGACAAATGGTACTGAACCGGGTACACAACAGGTTACCTGTACTTTAATAGATGATGATAATACTCCAGTTGTAACAGCCTCTCAGAGTTTTAGCATTGCAGAAAATATTGCAAACTCAGGAGCCGTAGGAACAGTACTTGCAACAGACGGCGATGCAGGAACATCTTTCTCATCCTGGACAGAAACCGGAGGAACCGGCGCATCCATTTTTGAGATCAATGCCTCCAGCGGCGCAATCACCGTAACCGATAACTCAGGTATAGATTATGAAACAACAACCTCATACACATACACCGTAACAGTTTCCGACGGAACCAACACTTCAGCCGCAGAGACGATAACAATCAATATCACAGATATAAACGACAACACTCCAGTTGTAACAGCCTCACAGAGTTTTAGCATTGCAGAAAATATCGCAAACTCAGGAGCCGTAGGAACAGTACTTGCAACAGACGGCGATGCAGGAACATCTTTCTCATCCTGGACAGAAACCGGAGGAACCGGCGCCTCCATTTTTGAGATCAACGCATCAAGCGGCGCAATCACCGTAACCGATAACTCAGGTATAGATTATGAAACAACAACCTCATACACATACACCGTAACAGTTTCCGACGGAACCAACACTTCAGCCGCAGAAACGATAACAATCAATATCACAGATATAAATGATGTCACTCCAGTTGTAACAGCCTCCCAGAGTTTTAGCATTGCAGAAAATATTGCAAACTCAGGAGCCGTAGGAACAGTACTTGCAACAGACGGCGATGCAGGAACATCTTTCTCATCCTGGACAGAAACCGGAGGAACCGGCGCATCCATTT
>NZ_MVDE01000037.1 GCF_002843385.1 Labilibaculum manganireducens | reverse complement strand
TTTGTTGTTTTGGACAACAGGTTATGAGATCTCTCGGGATAAGATAACGTACTTTCGTCACGTCCTACTTGATTTACTCTTAGTGGTTACGGTTGACTTTTGGGTTTTCCCAATCCATAGCTCGGTTACCCACACTAATAAGCCTTATATCAAGTTTCTGTTCGTTAGAACGATGACTTTGCTGATGGCTTCCTTCAGATTTGGGGTCGCCCCCAACACCCTTGCCAATTGCTAGTTCTTCCTGTCAACTCGGCGAACTCAAGAACGTTTCATCTTGATAGCACGTTACCATGCCCGACATACTAAAAAAAGGAGATGAAAAAATCATCTCCTCAATCTTAATTTATATTAGGCAGAAAAGAATATCTCTCTCCATATTGAAGCATCTGCTCCATAAAATCCATTGGATATGATATCTTCACATCAACAATTTTGTCGTCTTCGTAAACAGGATGATAATCTGGATTAATAAAACCGGCATAAGCAGCCAGATTCAGTTTTTCAAATCGTGCCTTTACTTCTTTATGCAATTCGGAATCTACCTTCACGGCGTAATCTTCAACCAGACGTTTACCAGCCTTAAAATCCCCTTCCGATTTTATTCGTTGTACTTCTTTCAATAAATCTCCGAATAGTGTTCTCAGTTTCTGATAGTCATTCACTACATAGTAGGTCTTCCCAGCTTCATGAATCTTCTCAATCACTTTATCAGCTTCTCCTTTTTCAAAAACCCACTTGGCAATTAACTGACGATTTCTCATGTGCGATTCCTCAATCTCTTTTCCCAACTCAATTCTGGTCAGCTGAGTAATTAATCCATTGCGAATGTACCCGTCGTATTCAGCTTTGGCAACCTCCAAACCTGGCATTAATCCCAAGTCTACCATTTTAGGATCCATCATGTAATACAAAGCAAATAAATCAGCACGGGCCTCTTCCAAAGTAGAATGGTAATTTTTCAATGCATCCATCCCCACACCAGGCAACAACTGTCCCGAACCGTGTCCAAGACATTCGTGCAAGTCGGTATGCAGGTTTCCTCCCAAATATCCATGCTCTTTCGCACGTGCAACTTCCTCTTTGCTATAGGCGAATTCGTCAATCATTCCGCTTTTTAAAGACGACTGATGGTAGGCATGCGTAATATTATCAATGGTAACAGACTTACTTCCATGCTCTTTACGAATCCATTCTGCATTTGGTAAATTAACCCCAATAGGCGTTGCCGGATGACAATCGCCACCCAACATCGCAACGATAATTACCTTTGCACTCACTCCTTTCACCTCTTTTTTCTTGAATCGTTCATCAACAGGAGAGTGATTCTCAAACCATTGTGCATTATCGGAAATAATCACAGCTCTTTTGGTGGCTTCAATATCTTTAAAATTAACGATAGATTCCCAACTGCCTTTAATCGCCAAAGCATCACCATACACTTCAATAAAACCGTTCACTACATCCACATGAGCATCTAAATCTTTCACCCATAAAATTGAATATTCATCGAAGGCTTTTAAATCGCCGGTTTTATAAAATTCCACCAGTTTCACCAAGGATTCTCTTTGAAGTTCACTATCCGCAACAGGAATTGCTTTCTCCAGCCAAAACACAATTTTTTCGATGGCCTCGGAATACATTCCTCCCACTTTCCATGTTTTTTCAATCAGCTCCCCATTCTCCTTCACCAACTTGGAATTCAAACCTGCAGAAATTGGTCTTTCCGGATCTCCCTTTTCCATTTTGGCATAAAAATCTTCCGCCTCCTTCTCACAAACTCCCTCATAATAGTTATTTGCAGAATCCTTTATTAAATCCAGTTCAGGACTCAAAACCACACGTTTTGCATCTACATCTTCATCGAACAAAACAGGAACCAATCTGGTCAGCAAACCAACAACATCTTCTCCTTCCAACAAAGGCAGTAATTCATAATTTGTATTGCTCAGCAACTCTCCAAAGTACTCTTCAGAGAATTCAGGCATGAACTTATCCATCGAATAATGATGATGAATTCCGTTTGAGAACCAAACTCTCTTGGCATAAACCAAAAAGCTTTTGAATTCATCCGATTCCCGATCGCCATCGTATGATCTAGCAATAGCCTCCAAAGTACGGCGAATGCTAAGGTTATTTTTATTGTTTTGATCGAACAGAATATCGCGGCCACAACGCGCTGCTTCCGCCAGATAATAAATCAATTCTTTCTGACTCAAACTTAGTTCCCCGAATCCGGGAACCTGGTATCTTAATATCTTTATATCAGCAAACTGCTCTGTTTGATATTGGAATATTTCACTCATTTCTATTACTTATTTCTTACATCAATATTTTCAACCAATACCCATTTACCTTTCTGATACTCGAGTGCATCGTAAGAAAAATCAGGTCCGTAATATTCAAATTGATTCTGATAAACTGGCAATGACGGTGCCAAATGATCAAATACAATTCTTTTATCTTTTTCGTTGTATTGAATAGTCATTCTTGCCTGTTTGGCGTATTCGAAAACTATTCTGTCTAAAGTTTTTCCTTTCCAGATAATCACCGGCATACCAAAAGTAACTTGTCCTTTCTCATCAAAACTGAGCACTTCAACAAGCTTCTTGTTGGTTCGGAAATCATTTCCATCCCATCCCAACAGGAAATAAGAATTACCAGATTTTGCCTTAAACGGTATAATCTGATAGTAAAGCGCTCCCGGCCAATTTACTGCCGGGTATTGATGAAACATATCAGCGACAAGCTTCGAATCATGCAAAACCTCAACCTGAATTGATTTCTTCAGTTTAATTTGCAACAGCCCAAAATATTGGTAAGTCCCATCATCCAAAACACAATTCCAATTAAAAATCCGAAATTTCTGATCGGGAGAAATCAACTTACCCATTTTTGATAGTTCTAAAAACGGATAATCAAAACTCTGTTCTTCAACCAATACATCCGAAAATATTTTTTCGATTTCAGAACAGATACTCAATTTTAAAGAATCAGTATCAGCCAGAATTAAACTATCAAACTCAGATTTTATTTTTTGTTCCTTCTCCAATAAACTAATCTGCGAAAAAAGACTCGAAGACCCGAGTAAGACAAAAAACACAAGTAATAATTTTCTCATCCATCTATTTTTGAATATTCTTACAGGAACAGCATCAATTCCGTGAAATATTATTTTTTCACCTTATTCATTGCCTCAATTAGTAAATCCGAGGCATGATGAATTTCCTCATCAGTAATATTTAAGGGGGGTGCAATTCGAAAAGCTCCGGCACAAAATAAGAAAGGATCCATAATAACACCCAACTCATATGCTTCTTTCATAATAGCAAGCATGATCTCCTGAGATTCTACAATTACAGCAATAAACAGTCCCAACTGTCGAAATCCTTTCACCATTGGATGATCTTTTAGCAAAGTCACAAAAAGTTCTCCTTTGCGCTGAACATCATCAACAATATTTTCCTCCAAAAGTACTTCCAAAGCAGCCTTAGCAGCTGCACAACAAACCGGATGTCCTCCAAAAGTGGTAATGTGTCCCAACATTGGATTGCTCTTGAACGTGTCTAGTATCTTTTTATCCGATATAAAAGCTCCAATTGGCATTCCGCCTCCCATTGCCTTCGCCAGACAAAGAATATCGGGAACAACATCGAAATGCTCAAATGCAAAAAGTTTTCCTGTTCGTCCAAATCCCATTTGAACCTCATCAAAAATCAGTAAAGCCCCTTTTTCGGTACACCTTGCCCGCAAAGCCTGAATAAATTCTTTGGTTGGAATAATCATTCCCCCTTCGGACTGGATGGGCTCCAAAATAACACAGGCTGTTTTATTGGTTATTTGCTCTAAATTCAAAATATTTCCAAATTCAATAATTCGAATGTCCGGCAATAATGGACGAAAGGCATTTTTCAATTCCTCGTCGCCCAATACACTTAAAGCTCCATGAGTACTTCCGTGATATGCATTTCTAAAAGTAATTATTTCAGACCTACCGGTATATCTCTTAGCCAATTTTAAAGCTCCCTCATTAGCTTCACTCCCCGAATTCACAAAGTAAACCGAATTTAAACTCTCTGGCAGATTATCGGATAAGAGCTTGGCCAATTGAACCTGAGGAGATTCAATGAACTCACCATATACCATTAAGTGCATATATTTATCAACCTGATCTTTAATGGCCTGACGAACACGAGGATGCCCGTGCCCAAGGTTACTAACAGAAACGCCCGATACGAGATCCAAATATGGCTTTCCATCCGGGCTGTACATATATATACCTTCTGCCCTCTCTATTTCCAATGCAATAGGAAAATCAGAGGTTGTAGCTACATGCTGCAGAAATAATTGTCGATTTGTAATCATAAACAGAATTTTTATTTAAATACAAAATTCAATAAAAATCCTGCCATAAAAAAACTATCGTGTCATTAAATTAATATCTCCTAATAATTTATCACGATATGATTTTCCGATAGGAATTGCTTTAGACCCACTTTCGGTTTCAATCACAACTGAATTATCTTCAATCACTCCAATTTTGCTCAAATTAACGATATATGAACGGTGGATTCTTGAAAAACGAGTAGAGGGCATCTTTTCTTCGATGGCCTTCATGGTAAAATGTATTGTATATTTTTCATGATAAGAATTTACAACAACATAATTTTCAAGAGCTTCAATCCATAAAATATCATCGTAATTCAAACGAACCAATGCCGAATTACTTTTTATAAAAATCTCATTCTTATCCTGCATAAAACTTTCGCTGTTTTTATAGCGACGGTTTGCCTTACTAACCGCTTTAAAAAACCGACTGTAACTAATAGGTTTTAATAAATAATCAGTAACATCATACTCAAAAGCTTCCAAAGCATACTGTTCTTTTGAAGAGATAATAATAATTTGCGGTGTAGTACTTAAGCTATTTAAAAATTCCATGCCACTCATTTCCGGCATTTCAATATCTAAAAATATCAAATCAACAGGTTCGTTTTTTTTGATATTATTTATCGCTTCAATTGCACTTGGGTAGGATGCTCCAAATGTTAGGAAGTCTGTTCTTTCAATATAACTTTCAACAACTTTTCTCGAAAGCTTATCATCGTCAATTACAACACAATTCATATAGTGGTAGTTAATTTTTATTCAAAAATAGGTAAATAAATCATATTTATCTATGGCAAGGTAGTTTTCATCAAAAATAACAATCTTTTTACCATTTCCGAAATATTTAACCAAAATATTCCCTTTCACAAAACTTAACTTAATATAATTTTTTTTCAAATTGGTTATTTTATTGCTTCTTTTTTAGAAATTTACCGAGAAGCTCATCCCCCGATCTTACAGATCGCACCAACCAATCTAATTTCAACTCCAGCTTTTCATACTCAGACAATTGCCAATAAATATCCGATCGCCGAAGCTCCGTAGCAAGATGATTTAGTACTATAGCCGCAGAAACCGATATATTAAAACTTTCCGTAAAACCATACATTGGAATTTTCACAAATTCATCGGCATTATTCATTACTTCATCCGACAATCCAGTCAGTTCCGTTCCAAAGAAAAATGCAGCTTTCCCCTTAGTCAGATCAAAATCGGGTAAAAGAATATCATTTGAATGAGGACTTGTTGCAATAATTCTATATCCCTGATTTTTTAATTTCGTAATTGTACTTAAGGTATTTCTTTCTTCTTTATTGTATCTGTGCAAATTCATCCACTTTGACGCTCCCATTACAACATCAGGATTTAAATGATATTCATTGTGATTTTCAATAACATGCAAATCCTGAACACCAAAACAATCGCATGAACGAATTACGGCACTGGCATTTTGAGCTTGAAAAATATCCTCCAAAACCAAGGTTATATATCTTGTTCTGTTTTCAATATTTTTATCCAGTAGTCCGATGCGCTTTTCACTGGTAAAACCTTCCAAAAAATGAATCGATTCCTGCAATAACTTCTTCTCCATCCACAAAAAATTAGGAATAAAAAAAAGGAGGTATTATTGATACACCCCCTCTAACATCTTTTGACAACAATTATCTATTGTACAGAGTCTGCTAATTCAGAACCAGCCTTAAATTTGATAACTTTTTTTGCTGGAATATTGATTGGTTTACCAGTTTGAGGATTTCTACCGGTTCTAGCATCACGCTTAGAAACAGAAAATGAACCAAATCCTACTAGTGCTACTCTATCATCACTTTTTAATGCCTCAGTAGTAGTTTCAATGAAAGCATCTAATGCTTTTTTAGAATCAGCTTTAGTCAAACCAGCTTTGCTTGCAATTGCATCAATTAATTGAGCTTTGTTCATAACTTTATAAAATTTTAGGGTTAAAAATTGCTTTTAAATTTGAATCATATACAAATATAAAGGATTTCTGATGGTTTGCAAATTTCCGATAAGAAAAAATAAGAAATTTAACCTTTCAAAGATCGAAACATAATAAAACTATAAATTTTCAAGCTATTCCCCGTAAACAATAAAGAGAAGAATGTGAATTAAATCATAACTCTATTTAAAGGTCTTTCTTATTTAACTGATTTACTAAAATGCTTTATTCACTAACATTTAATATGACATGCCAACAATAAACCTAAACCTCAACATCACACACACAAACAACTAATATTCAGCACTATAATTAGATTTAAAGAATATAAAACCATCATCACAATCTCCTGTATATTTCATTAAAATGTATTACACAATGATATGCATCATTATAAGATGATTGGAAACAAAAGGCTGTTCATAAATAATGACAGCCTTTCGGGAGATCCTATTTAAGCAAAAGGAAGCTTTTAAACTCTGAAAAATCCTTACTTATTAAAATACTCTTTTTTTCTTTTCCCAAACACTGCTGAAGATAATCCGGAACTCTTATTTCAGTATTAAGTACCTTTTCAACTGTATCCTTAAATTTTGCCGGGTGCGCTGTTTCCAAAAAAACACCTACCTCACTATCCGTATTTAAGTATCTTTTCAAACCCAGATATCCAACGGCACCATGTGGATCAAGAATGTACTTATTCCTACTATATACATCTGCTATTGCCTCTTGAGTTTCCTCATCTGAAAACCACGCTCCCTTTACATCCTTAACAATGTCAAAATGTTTCTCCTGATACAATTCCATCATACGAGCAAAATTACTTGGAGCTCCAACATCCATAGCATTTGATATGGTTTGAACAGAAGCTTTAGGCTCATATTTCCCGGAACTTAAATAATCCGGTACAACCTTGTTTGTATTTGCTGATGCAATAAATGAATCGATTGGCAATCCCATTTGTTTTGCCAGCAATCCTCCTGTAAGATTTCCATAATTCCCGCTGGGAACTGAAAACACAACTTTTTTATCTGTTGGCTGCAATTGTGCCCAAGCGTAGAAATAGTAAAAACTTTGCGGTAACAAGCGAGCAATATTTATAGAATTTGCCGAAGTCAAACTCAATTCTGCATTCAAATCAGCATCTCCAAAAGCGGTTTTTACCAATGCCTGACAATCATCAAAAGTGCCGTCAACCTCAAGAGCTGTGATGTTTTGTCCCATAGTGGTTAATTGCTGCTCTTGAATCTTACTCACCTTTCCGGCAGGATATAATATAATCACCTTTACACCCTCGACACCTAAAAACCCATTGGCAACTGCACTGCCCGTATCTCCTGATGTTGCAACCAAAATGGTTACCTCTTCCTGATTCTGCTTTGCGAAAGCACTCAGACATCGGGACATGAACCTGGCACCTACATCTTTAAATGCGCAAGTTGGTCCGTGAAACAGCTCTAAAGTGTTAACACCATCTTCTATCGGCACAACTGGGATCGGGAAATTAAGTACCTCTTCGGTAATTTCCCTCAAATCAGAATCGGAAATGTCGTCACCAACGAAGTGTTTAGCCACTTCATATCCAATTTCAGGCAAACTTAATTCTGTCAATCGTTGAAAGAATTCATCTTCCAACTTTGGTATTGAAACCGGGAAAAACAAACCGTTATCCGGCGCAAGCCCTTTTATTACAGCTTCCTTAAAGCTATAACGTATATCTTTATTATTTGTACTAAAGTATTTCACAAGTCTATCCTTTCTTCAAGTTCCTGAATCAAAATCTATTCGATTTTTTAACTAATTACTTCCTGTTACAGAATTTTCACTCCACCTTCACTTACTTTGGACACGTATATTTTGTAATCCAAACCGGTACGTTTATAGACTGTATCCATAGCAGCAGCAATAACATCTGCAGACTCCTTTCCATTTGCCAATGCAAATACCGATGGTCCTGATCCGGAAATACTGCAACCCAATGCTCCTGCTTCCATTACGGACAGTTTCAATTCATCAAATTCAGGTATCAGCACCTTCCTTTGCGGCTCTACTATATGATCTTCAAGAGAACGTCCGATCAAATCATAATCTGCGGTATAAAGTCCGGCCATTAAGCCTGCCACATTTCCCCACTGACGAATTGCCTTTTTTAGAGGAATTTGGGGAGACAATATTTCCCGCGCTTCTTTGGTCTTGATTTCAATTTGTGGATGAATAACAGCACACCATAAATCTGCCGGTGGCTGAATATGAATTACATCCAGAGGATTGTATCCTCGAATCAGACAAAAACCACCAAGTGTTGCAGGAGCAACATTGTCAGCATGAACATCACCCGAAGCAACCTCCTCACCTTTCATGGCAAAATCAACCAGTTGCATTCTTGTATATGGCTTACCCAACAATTCATTTACTGCAACAACCGCACCTGCCGCACTTGCCGCACTAGATCCGATTCCACTTCCGGGCTTAATATTTTTAATCATCTCAACATCAAACCCCTGATTGCTTTCCAAATCATCCAATAAAGCCTGAATGGCGACACCTGCAACATTTTTCTTTGGATCAGTAGGAAGATCCTCATAATCCTTTACTGTTTGTATAATTATTTTATTCTGGTCATTTTTGGTAAGAATCATTTCATCGCCCACCCCATCGATGGCAAATCCTAATATATCGAACCCACAACCAACGTTGGAAACGCTACCCGGAGCAAAAACTTTCACACTATCTGACATGTTATTCAATTTTCTTTGTTGGTAATTAATTGCTGGTTATTCTAATGATATCGCCAAAAATTCCCGAAGCTGTAACTTCTGCTCCGGCTCCGGCGCCTTTAATAATCAATGGCTGATCGCTGTACCACTTCGTTTTTAACGAAATCACATTATCCTTACCATGTATATCGTAAAATGGATGATCGGGTGTAACCTCTTTAAGGCTTACATTGGCTTTGCCATTTGCAAAAGAAGCAATGTAACGGTACCTGATATTTTTTTCAGCCATCACAGTTCTCCATGCCTCAAAATGATCATTGTGAGCTTCGAGAGCGCGGATCAAATCAGCTGCTGTCTCTCCATTCAAACAAGATAATGGGATCATAGGCTCATGCTCTACATCCTTCACCTCTAACTTGTAGCCAGCTTCACGAGATAATATTAAAAGTTTTCTTAATACATCCATTCCGCTCAGGTCGATTTTCGGATCCGGTTCAGTAAATCCTTGCTCCATTGCCATTTTCACCGCTTCAACAAACGATTTACCATTATTAAACTCATTCATTATAAAGTTTAAGCTGCCAGATACAACAGCATCAATTCCAACAATTTTGTCGCCGGTATGAATCAGACTGTTAATTGTGCTAATCACCGGCAATCCAGCTCCAACATTGCTTTCGAACATGAATTCCACATTGTGCTTTTTTGCAGCCGCCTTAATTCTCAGGTAATTATCAAATTCGGATGAAGCTGCAATTTTATTGCATGCCACAATAGAAACAGTGGAGTTCAAAACCTGCTGATACACCTTACTTACAGCTTCGCTTGCGGTGATATCTACAAACACAGAATTTCTGAGGTTTGCCTGATCCATCCGCTTTACAAATTCCTGCAAATTGGCCACCTCTGATTCTTCCTCCAATTTCTGCTTCCAATTCTGAAGCATATTTTCATCCTTTGCAAAGCACATTTTCCGACTGTTGGTCACTGCACGAACAATCAATTGCAAACCTTTCTCTTCAAGAAGGTAATCGTATTGATTTTTAATGAATTCCAATAATTTCCCCCCTACATTACCTACTCCTGCAATGTACAGGTTCACTTTCTTATGAGTTGAGATGAAAAAATCCTCATGAATAACATTTAATACTTTTTTTACATCAAAGGTTGGAACCATGAAAGTAATGTTTAATTCATTACCGCCCTGAGCCATAGCCCTAATGTTCACTCCGTTTCTTCCAAGTACACTAAATACTTTTCCTGAAATCCCAGGAGTATATCCCATGTCCTCACCAACAACGGCTACAATTGACAAATCCTGCTCAACAGCCGGTTCATTTACCAAGTTCATTCTAATTTCCATTTCGAACTCGGAACGAACCGCTTCAATAGCCAACGCCCTATCACCCTCATTAATCCCAACACTCATACTCTGCTCCGATGAAGCCTGAGTAATTAGAACAACATTAATTTTATTCTGAGCCAAACAAGTGAAAAAGCGAGATGCAAATCCGCTTATACCAACCATTCCACTGCCCGAAAGAGTAAATAAATTAATGTTGTTGATTGAAGAAAGTCCTCGAACTATTGAACGTTCACTTTTAGGTGCAGAAGTGATCAGAGTTCCCTTTTCGTCGGGAGCAAACGTATTTTTAATGCGAACATTTATTTTGTTCTGCAATACCGGAATTAAGGTTGGAGGATAAATGACTTTAGCACCAAAATGAGAAAGTTCCATTGCTTCCTGAAAAGACATTTGCTCAATCGGCAAAGCCTGCGATACCAATCTTGGATCGGCAGTAAACATACCACTGACATCAGTCCAAATTTCCAACTCGCTGCATTTTAATCCTGCCGCCAAAATAGAAGCTGTGTAATCCGATCCGCCACGCCCAAGCAATGTCATTTCACCTTTTTGACCGGAAGCTATAAAACCGGGAAACAAAGCAACTTGAAATTCTACATCCTTAACGGCTTCCAAATTCTTATTGGTCTGCTCGCTATTTAGAAATACTCCTTTGCCATTCTGTGTTCTGATAAAGTCTCTGGAATCGAAAAGCACAGTATTCATCCCACATTGATTTAAATAGGCTGAAAAAATTAAAGATGATAATATCTCACCTGATCCCATTACGGAATTTTTCACCTTTTGCGAGATTTCTTCCAAAAGATAAACCCCTTGAAGTAGTTCTGCTATCTCATCAAATTTCTTTGATGTACCCAATTCTATTTCTGCTGGTAAATTAAGTTCATTAATTACTTGAAAATGCCTTTCCTTTACTTTAAAAAGGGAATTTTCATATTCTTTATTCCTATTGCTGGCCAGATTAATACATCTTTCCAGCTCGTCGGTAACTCCGCCAAAAGCTGAAACAACTACAACTTGCTTACAGTTGGCATAATTCCTTTTAATAATCTCCTGAACGCGCTTACAATTTTCTGAATTAGAAACTGAGCTCCCTCCAAATTTTAAAACCTTCATTGATTAATTTCTTAAGATAGATTCCCTTCCGTACAAATGTCCGGTTGTCCATCGGTTGATATAAATTTTGGTTAAATAGTTATTCTGCTTTATTATTAAGAATGCTCCGATAACACTAACTATTGAATAATCAGTTATTATACAAGGTACAAAATACCCTATGGTTTTTGAGCAATCAACTACTCACCTGTGGCGATATGTAAAAATTCAACCCCCTAAAGGGTTGTGGTTGTAGTTGTGATTATCGTAGGAATAGTACAAATAGAAGTTTCAGACATAGACATTCCCATGCTGGTTCCCAACATGTTCATTTCAATCGCTATGTTATTTATCTGTTTCAAAAAAGCTATTCCTCATCTTTAAGAGTTTCAAATATATGCTTTTTTTTTTCTTATCTGTATCATTTCAAAAGGATTCTTTCAAATTTTATTGCCCAATAATAATGCTGCAACCCAATGCAAACGATATTATTCTTCCTTTTTTTGCTTTTGCAGAAATACAATTCCAACAATTTTCATTGTGATTCCTCCTCAATTAGAACTAAAAACAAAATACCCATTACACCCTCAATATTAGATGTTTAATAAATTTTAATTAGAATTATTCTAAATAAAATTGTAAATTAAGTCTTTATTCACCAAAACAATATTATCATGAGAAAGAGAATAATTGGTTTAGCAATTGCTTTATGTTTCAGTTTTGCTGTTACAGCACAAACCAATGAGAAAGCAGAGAAAACAGTTGTTGAAAGTGTTTACATTCTGCCAAAAAAAGGAATGGCTGATGAGTTCGAAAAAGCAATTAAAGCTCACAATGAAAAATTTCATCCAAAAGGTGATTATGTGGCAGGTTTACGAAAAGTTGAATACGGTGATAAAGCCGGCTGGTATGTTTGGATTATGGGTCCCACAACATATGCTGCTCTGGATACCCGCCCGGCAAAAGAAAATGGTCATGAGGACGATTGGGATAAAACAGTAGAACCTCTGGTTCAAAAATATGGTCCAATCAATCTTTGGAATTACAACCCGAAATTATCTTTTGGAAAAGAAATTTTAATGAATGCCAAGTATTATGAAGCCTGGGCAATCGATCTGAAAAGAGGACAGTATTACCGTTTTGAAGCACTTGCTGAAAAATTAATGAAAACATCGGAGAAATTAGGATTTGCATTTCTAATTTTCAACAACCCATTACATACAAGCGAAAGTGCGGATGTTGGAATGATATGGGATTTTAAAAGCTATGCCGATTGGTCTTCGGATAGTGGATTTAAAAAAGAGTTTGAAAAACTATACGGAGAAGGATCATGGCAAAACATGTTCAATGAATGGATGGATATTACCAATGATTACAATGCTGAATTAAGAACCATCATTAGATAAATAAAACTTTAGAGCTTAAGTAGTTAATTGGAATTCTAATTAACTGCTTTTTTTATGCTCAATTTTTATTAGATTCCCTTTGCATACTTAACCTGAGTTTACAATATTTGTACTTCTTAAACTTAATACAGATTGTAATGATAAAAGGAGTAGTTTTTGACCTTGATGGCACACTGGCCAATTCAATTGAAGACATTGCCGATTCAATGAATGTTGTTTTAGCAGAAAAAGGATTTCCAACACATGACTATGATACGTACAAAACATTTGTTGGCCGCGGACTGAAAGCTCTGGTTGAAAATGCCCTGCCCGATTCTGTAAATGATGAATCTATATTAGAAGCCTGCTTTAACAGGATGATGATTGTTTATGATGAAAACTGCATTACTAAAACTTGTTTGTATCCCGGTATTGCAGAACTTCTTACCGAACTGCAGAAAAGAGATATTAAAATTGGCATATTCTCGAACAAAGCCAATGAGTTAACTCAGAAAGTAGTGAATGTTTTACTCGCTGACTGGACACTCGAAATGGTAATTGGTGCAGGTGGTGATATTCCAAGAAAACCAAATCCTAAAGGAGCAATACTTATTAGTACAAGAATGCGCATTGCTCCTGAAGAAATGATGTATGTCGGTGATTCGGGCGTTGATATGCAGACAGCAGAAAACTCGGGAATGTACGCAGCAGGCGTTTTATGGGGTTTCCGCGACATGGAAGAATTACTTGAAAACGGAGCAAAAATCCTTGTCGAAAACCCAATGGACTTGCTTAATTCATTCAATTAAGATATTAAATCGGGAAAGAAAATAGGCTAATGCGTATGTTTTCTTTCCTGACTTACAACACTCTCATCTTCGCAAAAACCATTTATTTCCGGCTGAAGTGTAACATGATTAATTTCAAATTCGTCTTGAAACATATGTTCCAATTTATGCAGCACCTCACTTACTTCACTCAAATTGATATCGTTTCTAAAACTAATGTGAGCTTCAAGATTAATCTGTTTATCATCCAGTTGCCATAGGTGCACATGATGCATATTTTCAATTTCCTCCAGCTCTTTAACTTTCAGAAGAATTTTGTCCAGATTGAGATGCACAGGAGCAAACTGCATAAGGATACGGATACTTTCCTTTACCAAGCCCCAACTCGAATAAACCAAATAGAGCGCAATGAGTATTGAAAGTACACTATCGATCCACGAAATTTCCCAAAGATACATTGCCAATCCTCCCAATACCACTGCAACCGATGATATCATATCCGATAACAAATGCAAATAAGCCGATCGCATATTAATATTATCCTTAGCATCCTTCTTTACCAATAACATGCTAAGCAAATTCAATAGAATTGACAATCCTCCCAGAATCATCACCAATCCTGATTCAATTTCCTGAGGTTCTGAAATCCGCTGGACAGCTTCCTTTAAAAGAAAAAATGCGATTACAGCTAAAGATATTGAATTAAACAAAGCGGCTAATATCTCAGCCCTTTTATATCCGAATGTTTGTTTTGCGGTTTGTTTACGACTCGATAATTTACTTGCAAACCAACTTATGATTAAAGCAAGAACATCACTAAAATTATGCATGGCATCAGACAAAAGAGCCAAGCTGCCCGACATAAATCCTCCTATAACCTGAGCAACTGTAATTCCTATATTCAGTAGAATTGCAATTCCCAAATTTCGCCCTTTTAAATCACTATGATCGTGATGCGCATGTCCATGATTCCCTTTTCCCATATTAGCCTCATTTAATAAGCTTATAAATATAGCAAGGAATTCTTTTTTTTAATCAAACTAATTATAAATTACAAAATAAATTCAGTTCTCTTTTCATTTAGAACACAATCGTTTCCATTTTAAATACTATAAGACCGCAGGCTTTCTATAGAAACCCCATTCTTAATAGAATAATGAAGCTTTGCATCATTTTTTTTGTCATCACACATACACATTTGTAGATTCATTAATATTTATATCTTTACCGTTGAAATAAAGTGATCTCCGAGTTTATAATTTCTAAACCACAACAAAACGGAACGAATTATAAACCGATGGGTAAATTGGGAAACGAATTTGCCTCCCGCTGGGCTTAAACCCTAAAATTGGAAAGGAGTGTTTTTGTGATTTAGTGTGATCCCGATAGTTAAGTAAATGTGCTTTGCCTTAGCAATTTATATACTGTTGAAACTAAAAACATAAGCCTCCGATTCTGAATTGAATTGGAGGTTTCTTATATTTAAGAAATGATAAGTAGTAAAAGGAACATATTATTAATTGCAGGAACCGGCAGAAACGTTGGGAAAACCCTATTTGCATGTCGATTGATAGAAAAATTGAAATGTGAAAATGAGTTGGTTTGTATTAAAATATCTCCTCACTTTCATGAATTAAACAAAGAATTAGAAATTATCAGCGAAACTGATAATTTTGTAATTGCAAAAGAAACTAGTAAAACAGGCAGTAAGGATAGCAATCGCTTGTTTCAGGCAGGAAGCAAAAAGGTTTATTACGTGCAGGCTAAAGATGATCATTTGCCTGAGGTTCTCTCCTTTTTCGAGAAAATACTTTCGGCAGAAACTCCTGTAATTTGTGAATCGGGAGGCATGCGGGATTTGATTGAACCAGGTTTGTTTCTAATGATCAACAAAGAAGACAATAAAAATATAAAAACCAGAGCTGTTGGTTATGGAAAATTAGCAGATAAATGGATTGAATTTAATGGTGAGAATTTCAATTTTACTGCAGATAACATTTCTTTTACTAATAATGAATGGAAAATAAAAAACTAACAATATGATTACGTTTCACGAGGCTTTAAAAACTGTAAAAAACGCCACTAAAAAGTTAGATACTGAGACTATCAATCTTGCAGATTGCTTGAATCGGGTTCTTGCAGAAGATGTTCTTTCAGACATGTCTATTCCGCCATTTAATAAGTCGGCTATGGATGGATATGCTTGTAAACAATCTGATTTGGCAAACAATCTTGAAGTTTTGGAGATTATCGCAGCAGGGTCTGCTCCAAGCAAAGCTGTCGGGAACAATCAGTGTTCCAAAATTATGACCGGAGCGATGGTGCCTGAAGGAGCCGACACAGTAATCATGATTGAACACACGGAAGAAATTGATAACACTCACATTCGTTTTACGAAAGACAAAACAAAATCGAATATTTGCCTTAAAGGGGAAGATATTTTAGAAAATGATGTCGTTCTAAAGAGAGGAACCCGATTAAAGGCTCAGCACATTTCTGTTTTGGCAAGTGTAGGATGCGCAAATCCACTCGTTTTCAGGCAGCCAAAAGTTGCGACAATTGCAACCGGAAGCGAATTGGTTGAACCAGACCAAAAACCGGAAATATCTCAAATTCGCAATGTAAACTCGTGGCAGTTGCAGGCGCAATTGCAAAAAATGGGCATTCGTGGCAATAGTCTCGGAATTATTTCTGACTCGAAAGAGGCTACTAAAGAAGCAATGGTAAAATGTTTGGAAGAAAATGATGTGCTTATTATTTCGGGTGGTGTTTCGGTTGGTGACTTCGATTACATTCCCCAAATTCTAAAAGAAATGGGTTTCAACATCTGGTTTCATACGCTTATGGTTAAACCCGGTAAACACACAGTATTTGCAACCTGTAAGGAGAAATATGTTTTGGGTTTACCAGGAAATCCGGTTTCCTCTTTCGTACAATTCGAATTACTCGGCAAACCATTACTTTACCGACTTATGGGGCATGATTACAACGCACCTATGGTACGAATGCCAATTGCATCAGATTACCAGCGAAAAAGAACTGACAGACTTGAATTTTTGCCCGTTCGCTTTAATGCTGACAATCAGGTTGTACCCATTAGCTATCATGGTTCAGCACACATTAATGCTTTTACTTTAGCCAATGGAATTATGGCAGTTCCAAGAGAGGTTGATGAATTTACGGAAGGAGAATTTGTTCATGTTAGACAATTATAACAGAAATATAAATTACCTGCGAATTTCGGTAACAGACCGATGCAATCTTCGATGTACTTATTGTATGCCCGAAGAGGGTATTGATTTAATGGCTCACGATGAAATATTGAGTTTTGAGCAGATTACCGATTTTGTGAAAGAAGCTGTTGCAAGTGGAATCACCAAAATACGACTTACCGGTGGCGAACCTTTGGTTAGAAAAGGAATTGTTGATTTGGTGCAGTTGTTATCTGATATTCCAGGTATTGGTGAAATTGCAATGACAACAAATGGCATATTACTTGATCAGTTTGCTGATCAATTAGCCAAAGCTGGCTTACAAAGAGTAAACATTAGTTTGGATACACTTAATCCTGAAAAATATAAGAAAATAACCCGTTTGGGTGATATCGAAGATGTTTTTAAAGGAATTAAAGCGGCTCAAAAGGCCGGATTGCATCCCGTAAAAATAAACTGTGTTCGCATGCTCGATGCAGATTTGGATGATCTGGAAAATTTACGCCAGTTTTGCAAGAGTAATAATCTGGAATTACGATTCATTAAACAGATGGATTTATCCACTGGAGAATTCTCTGTTGTTGAAGGTGGAAAAGGCGGTAACTGTTTGGAATGCAACAGGATTAGGCTTACTGCCAACGGAAAAGTAAAACCCTGCTTGTTTAATGCCAGCGAATTCGATAGTAAAGAATTAGGCAATAAAGAGGCAATCGATAAATCGATCAACC
The DNA here is from genome assembly GCF_002843385.1 of Labilibaculum manganireducens. Classification (GTDB taxonomy): domain Bacteria; phylum Bacteroidota; class Bacteroidia; order Bacteroidales; family Marinifilaceae; genus Labilibaculum; species Labilibaculum manganireducens. The sequence continues at coordinate 31,122 of NZ_MVDE01000037.1, read as the reverse complement.
AAAAACCAGAGGCCGGCACTAAAAATAAAAACGGCAGTTTTTACGGTATTGGAGGTTAAAACAGTGAGCAGTAAACAGAGAGCAGTTATCAGTAAACAACATTTAATTTATGGGAGATTTTAGTCATATCGATAAGAATGGAAAAGCCAATATGGTTGATGTCGGACATAAAGCTCCGCAAATACGAGAAGCCAAAGCTGCTGGTATCATCCACTTAGAGGCTCGCACCATCGAATTAATAAAAGAAAATGCCCTTAAAAAAGGCGATGTATTAACTATTGCCGAAATAGCTGGTATTCAGGCGGCCAAACGTACCAGTGATTTGATTCCTCTCTGTCATACGCTTCAGATTACAAAGGCTGAAGTAAAGTGCAGTATTATTGAAAAGGGCGTTCAGGTAATTACCCGGGTAAAATGCATTGGCCAAACAGGAGTGGAAATGGAAGCGTTAACCGCTGCCAGCATCGCTCTGCTAACCATTTACGATATGTGCAAAGCTGTTGATAAATCAATGGTATTAGGCGAAATTGAGCTTATAGAAAAAACAAAAACCAATTTGAAGCAATAAAACACGATAAACATGAGCACAAAAGAAGTATCAGTACTCTCTGTAAATATATCTGAAAAAAAAGGCGTGATCAAAAAGCCTGTTGATTCCATAGAATTGAATTCACTTGGTGTTGTAAATGATGCTCATTCGGGAAATTGGCACCGTCAGGTTAGCTTGCTGGCCAAAGAAAGTATCGACAAATTTTCGGTACAAGCCAAACGCAATATCAATTTTGGAGAATTTGCCGAGAATATCACCACCGAAGGACTTTTACTTCATCTGACTGCTCCGCTTGATCGTTTCCATATAGGTGACATAATTTTGGAAGTGACTCAAATTGGAAAAAAATGTCACGGTGACAATTGCAGTATTTTTCGCGAAATAGGAAACTGTGTAATGCCAAAAGAAGGCATTTTTTGCAGAGTTTTAAACGGAGGTAATTTAAAAGCCGGTGATGTTCTTTGCTATCATCCTAGAGTAATAAAAACCATGGTAATCACTCTTAGCGACAGAGCCAGCCGAGGTGAATATGCAGATAAAAGTGGTCCGTTACTGGAGAAAATGGCTGAAGAGTTTTTCAAATCTAAAAACCGCCATTATCAAATAGAAAAATTCATTATTCCTGATCAAGAATCTGATCTTACCAATTTACTGGAAAAAGCAAAAAAAGAGGACTTCGATCTTGTTTTCACCACAGGTGGTACCGGGATTGGACCAAATGACATTACGCCTGATGTAGTAAAAAAACACATCACAAAAGAAATAACCGGAATTATGGAATTGATTCGGGTAAAATATGGAATGGAAAAGCCAAATGCATTGGTTAGTCGCGGCATTGCAGGTGTTATGAATAAATCTCTAATTTATACCATGCCTGGCAGTCCAAAAGCCGTAAATGAATACTGCCCGGAGATTTTTAAGACGATTGAACACTCACTTTACATGATGAATGAGTTGGATATTCATGGGTAATTAAAAATAATTGAATTGAAGATCAAGCTATTTCAAATAAATTACTCTCTGAAGTAAAATAATGTTTGGCTGCAAGTATTTTTTATTCTACATTTGCACCCGTTATCACAAGAGATAGCAGAGCAATTAGAGCTCAAAGTATATTGGAGAGATGGCAGAGTGGTCGAATGCGGTAGTCTTGAAAACTATTGTGCGGCAACGTACCGGGGGTTCGAATCCCTCTCTCTCCGCAATTTAGGAATCATCCTAATCCAAAAGACTGTAAATCCACTGATTTACAGTCTTTTCTATTTTCAGCCATTTCATTCTATTACATATAAAGTCAATAGGAAGGTGTACTCTACGGTGAACAAATTTCAGAATCCACTTTGTTCACCAATCTCATCATAACAAACTGAATCAAAACAGCTTAAATAAAATTAGGATTGAAAATATATTTTCAAAACTGCTGAATTTTCATTAGATTTACTAAACATCACCACTTTAATCCTACAAATCCTACTAAAAACTGCCCTGAATGATCTAATAATAATATCATAGTATGAATACATTTTCAACACTAAACATTAGTTTTCTCATTCGAAAAAACAGATCTAATAAGCTCGGAGAAGCCCCTATTTACATCCGTTTCTCTATAGACAATGAACGTGTTGAAATCTCTACAGGTAGATCTATTAATCCTCAAGACTGGGATAGCAAGCTCAGTAAAGCTATAACTAAGAAGAAAGGTGCTGGACAACTCAATAAATTTTTGGATGTCTTAAAAAATAGCATTTATGACCACCACACAGAGATGGTTAAAAATGGTGATCTAATCTCTGCAAAGAAGTTAAAAGCTCGCTTTTTGGGTATTGAGGAAAACAAAAGAACCTTAATCCAGGTCTTTGAATATCACAACAATCAAATAAAAGAATTGCAGGGCATTTCATATGCTGAAGCAACTGTAAAAAGATATATCACGACGCTTGACCATGTTAAAAGATTCCTAAAGTATCAATACAAAATAAATGATATCCCATTAACACGTCTTAAATATTCATTTATCATTGACTTTGAACACTATTTTAAAACAGTTAGAAAATGCAATAATAACAGCACCTATAAATATTTGAAAAATATGCGCAAGGTTATCAATCTTGCAATTAGAAATGAATGGTTGGATAAAGACCCATTTGCAAAATATCAAACAAAATTAATAGAGGTAAAAAGAGAATACCTTACTAAAGATGAATTACAGAAACTTGAAAACCTAAAATTATCCTTTCCTCGATTAGAGGTTGTCAGAGACATTTTTGTTTTCTCATGCTATACGGGTCTAGCCTATATTGATGTTTCAAACCTTACCAAGGAAAATATACGAATTGGAATAGATGGCAATTTATGGATTTTGTTGGAACGCGAAAAAACAAAAACACCATCAAATATCCCTATACTTCCACAAGCACACGATTTAATTAAGAAATATGTCGATCATCCTGCTAAAAAAACAGAGCATCATATCTTCCCGAGTTTTAGCAACCAAAAACTAAATGCTTATTTAAAGGAGTTAGCGGATCTTGCATCAATTAATAAAAATTTAACCTTTCATATCGCTAGGCATACTTTTGCTACTACAATTACTCTTGCCAATGGTGTCCCCATTGAATCGATCAGTTCAATGCTTGGTCATAAGAATATTCGTACCACTCAGATTTATTCAAAAGTAGTTAATGAAAAAGTAAGCAAAGATATGAGTAAACTTAAAAGAAAGCTTCGATAAAAGTAATTATCACATAGTCTATAAACCTGTGTTAGATAAGTGAATTATTAAGACTCTATTGTGATATCACATGATCCTTTACTGGAAAGACAATATTTTATATTATTCTGAAATTCCTCTTTTTAACTCTTGCAAGATTTGATAGGCGTATTCGATGTCCCATTCACGGTCATAAGTCCAATGTCTAGCAATCACAGAAGATTCGGGTGAAATTAAATTCCCATCCATTAATTGTATGATTTTTACCTTAAGTGGATCCGACTTTTGAAGGAATTGCTTTGTTTTTCGACCTAAAATTCTAGCAGAAATTTTTAGTTGATCAAATTCATTATCACCTTCAGGAAAGGTATCATTGTGAAACTCTACGATCTCATCATAATTGAAATCAAAATAATGCTCAATTATCGTTAAGATATCATACAGATCACTATCCCTTTCTTCAGGGCGATCACTCCATGCGACCAGCTTTAGAATTACCATTCCAGGTAATGGTGGAATTTGAGCAATTTTATCCTCAATGAATACTTGAGTTGAGGCTGCCAGAACTTCTTTAAAACCTACAAGATGTAAATCGGATTTACGATCAATAAAATCTTGCGTATCATGCTCTTCAATTTCACCAAAAGGAAGAATATCAATTGCAACATTGAATTTTTCGGAATAAACGGTCCAAGGTGCTTTCACCCTATTAAATCCTCTTTCCTCTAAAAGATTAATTAAATCGTCGTAATCAGAGAGGGAAGAGAGCATAATAGCAAAATCGATATCCTTGGTACCTCTACAAGGTGGGATTCCTTTTTTTAACAACTCTAAAGCCATAGCATTGGCTCCTATCAAGTAATAAGGCATCTTTTGAAGTCTCATTACTTCATCAATAATATCAAATACTTCTTTAAAATAAGGTATTGCAAGCTCCTTATAAGTTTGGTTGGATGTATTCATCAAAAATCATTTGTGCTGTTTCACGGCAACGTTTATTGTCTTGACTGATCAAATCAGCATAAACTAATAAGTAAGGAACCGTTTTATTCGTTTCTTTATTTTCCCAAAACATATCGTATACCTCTACGTTACCATTTTTATCTGGAACTAAATGATACTTCCGTATCAAATTATTAGCGCTTTCTTTAGTATAAATCGTAAATTTTTCTGGTCTCAGATATTGCGTTAGTATATCACCTGCTGGTTCACCTCCCCAAAGTGTTTCATTGTCCTCAAACTCTATTTCTTGCCAATCTTTACGAAATTTGAATTTTCCTCGAAAGATAATAGGCTTTAAGGTAGTTTCATATTCAGTCATCCATCTCTCCAACAACTCTTTTTTATTGTCCCAGATTAATTCCCTCTTGTTAAGTCTTAAAACAAAACCGGTATCTTTCAAACCATTTATCACCTGAGGAATATTACCTAATGCAACATTGGTGGTTTCAGCAATAGTACGATGTGTCTTGTTTAATAAGTTTTCTTTTATCAGTAATTGAAATAGAACTTTCAACCCTGTTTTTGTAAAAGCTCTGTTTCCTGTTGATTTTGTATCAGGCTTCACTTTATTGGTATCAATCCAAATCAGCTTTTCCCCTCTGCTCAAATATAGATTACCAGATTCTTCCAGATAGGCAATATTCTGTTTTCTCAGCTGCTTCTTTACTTCCGGAAATATTCTGTGAGCCACAATCATATAGTTCTCATATTTCTGATTGTTTAATCGAATACTTTCAAGTTGATACTGTCGAATTTCTTGTTTTATTTCGATGATACAACTTAGTTCATGTCCTTGAGTATTGAGAAATAATATCCCATCCAAGTCCCTCCCACTTTCCCAATAGGCTTGAATCCCATTATTATCAATGAGATTCTGAGTTAATTGTTGGATAATAAATTCCATGTTCACAATTTTATAGTGTTCACGAAACGTGAACGTTTAATATTTGTGAACAAATGTATAAAAAAACTATCTCATATACAATATTACTGTATTTACTAGATCGCTGTTTACTACGAAAGTATACTACTTATGAAAAAAAAACATCACCATAAAATATGGTATTCATTATAGAAATACTGATCTCTTTTAAATATAATTTATCTATATAATAAAGTTGACAGACTTGACAGTATTAATCTTAGATTATATTTAATAACTTTACTTGACTTCTGTATGTTATAGTATACAAATTCTCATACCTATGATTACTAAGAATAGATCCTTGATAATAAAAAAGATAATCTGATGGGAGTTTAACCTAAGAGAATTGAGTTTTGTGAAACTATCTCTGCCAACATACAAAGCAAACGACAGAGACTTTATTCAAAAATAACCTTATGTGGAAAGATAGTGAAACCAATATAGATCTATTAGATTTTGATTATTTAATAGGTGTAACAAAAGATATCATTGAAAACGATGATTTATCTCCTTCAAGTATTGGAGTCTATGGAGATTGGGGTAGTGGTAAATCAAGTCTTATAGAGATGACTTTAAAAGAATTATCAAGCAACGAGGATTATTTGTGTTTAAAATTTAATGGTTGGTTATTTGAAGGATATGAGGATGCAAAAACAGCTTTAATTGGTACAATATTAGATGAAATAAACAAAAAGGTAACTACTGCTAATAACGCGAAAGATATTATTGAAAGGTTATACAAAAACATTGATTTTTTTAAACTCGCTAGCAAGGGGGCTAAATATGGGCTAGATTTTATGTTGACTGGAGGTATTGGAACCATTGCAGATATAACCTTGCAATCAGTTTTATCCAAAGCAAAAGAAAAAGCAGGAGATATTTCCGAAGAAGATATAAAAGGAGTTCTTGGAAAAACTCTTAAAAGTGATGAAATAAGAAAGAACCTGAAATCATTTCATAGTGATTTCGCTGAATTACTCGAGAAAACAGAGATTAAAAGGTTAGTTGTATTCATTGACGAATTAGATAGATGTAATCCAGATACAATACTTGAAACTTTCGAAGCTATTCGTCTATTCCTTTTTGCCAAAGGGACTTCATTTATAATTGGTTCTGATGAGCGTCAAGTAATGTATGCTGTTCGTAAAAAGTTCCCTGAAATAAAAGGAAATCACATAGACATAAGTAAAGAATACTTGGAGAAAATAATTCAATATCCTGTTAAAATACCACAGCTTGGATATAAAGAAGTACAGTTTTATATTATGTGTCTTTTATTAAAGTTCGAATTAAAAGAAAAACATGTTGATGTTTTGAAATTTATTCAAGAAGAAAGGCAAAAAGATTTCTTAAACTTTTCAATGTCATTTAGCTTAATTGAAGGTAAATTCCCTGTAATTGAAGAAAAACTAAAAGAGGTAATTGCTTTATCTAACCAATTATCAGGGGTACTCTCAAAGGGATTGAATGGCAATCCTAGGCATTGTAAACGCTTTTTGAATTCACTTTCTATGCGAATTACAATGGCAAGAATAAAAGGGATAGATTTGGATAAGAGAGTTTTATCGAAACTGATGCTGCTTGAATATTTCAAAGATAATGTATTCAAAGAGCTAGGTGAAATGCAATCAATTGAAAAGGGGTTGCCAGGAGAAATAAAATCAATTGAAAATGATGAATGGGATGTGGTCGACAAACTTAAGCTGTGGAAAGATGATGATTGGTTTATCAATTGGATAAAAATAGAACCAAAGTTGAGTGGAATCAATTTGCAACCATACTTTTATTTTTCACGAGAAAGTCTTCAATTAAGGAGTACTTCAGAAATTCAACAACTAAGCTTTGAAGCCGAAAACATATTGAAAGGATTATTATCGGGTAGTGATTCTGCAAGAGGAGAATCTCTTAAGAAAGCTAAACAGATTAGTGATTTTGAGGCAATACAAGTTCTTAAAGCAATTATTTCAGAAATAGAAATTGCCTCAGATATTTCTGCCGATTTGTTTAAGTCGTTTATTTCTTGGGGGGGGAGTCGAGAGGAAATCTATACGGAAACGGTAGTCTGTTTAAATGCTATACCGAGTAATATTGTTAAGGCCTCATTTATTCCGCGTATTAAAGAGTTTGCTACTATCGCAAATAAAACAACAGAAATAAATGAGCTACTTGGAAAATGGAAGAAAGATAATCCTAGATTGAAAAACGCTATTAGTATTGAATTAAAATAATTATAATATGGGAACCTCAAGCATGTACAATGGTCCCTCTGGCAATCCTCTATTACCAGATGATTTTGAAGATACTTCATTCCCTGATTCACCGGAAAGTGATAATCCACAAGAATCAAATGAAGAAACTCAAAACGGGAATGATGAATCTGATAATGGTGATGATGGCCAAGAGAATCAACAAAACTCAAATAATATTGATTCTAGCTGGAGTACAGCTAAGAAAAATATGTCTCGATACGCATCAGGAACTTCAAACAACTATAAGAGAGCAGTTGCAACTTACGTAAAAGCTCATGGTGGTGCGAAAAGAGCAGCAAAATCAGCTTCGAGTGGTATTAAATCAACTGCAAGTTTCGGACAGTTCTTAATCAATAGTTCTAATCAAGGAATTAGAGAAACATTATCTCAATATAAAATTGATTATGAAGGAAGGGCTGCAAAGGATATTCTGAATGATGTAATTAACCGTTTAGCACCAGTACCTGTAACTAAAGAAGACTCTGTTGCGAGAAAAGCTATAATTAGAACAATGGAGGTTCTTTACGAAAGAATTGATGATGAAAACAAAGATATTTCTACATTAGATAAAATTGATAAAGAGCTATTGAATGATATGATTCCAATTCAAATAGAATCATACATATATGAGCGTATAATTAATGATTTAGGCAGTCGAATTGAAACTAAATCATCTTCTCCAGCAGATGCAATTAGCAAAGAAAAGGAACTAAAAGAATATATTAATTCTAAAGTGGAAACGACCCTAAAAGGTAATGATTTCTCACAAATTGATTTTAATGGAAATGTAAGTAAAGAGGTGGAAAGCCTATATAATCAATGCTATAAAGTAATGGAGGATATGCTATGAATCATATGGTTTGCAAATTGAATAATAGTGATGACTTTTCTGTGGATAGATCTGTCTTTGAAGTCAACCTAACAGATAAAAAATCATACCATTGGACATTTTATCAATATTATAGAAGGCTTTTTCAATTTCCTAAATTCTTTTCAAATGAGGCTCTCGATTTATTTTACATTTCTTTAATGGTATATTATGCTGACCGTAAAGTATTAAGAAGTGGTACTTATGATGCTTGGACCAGAGAAATGAAAATTTACATGCCTGTATTAGAGCTCGATAAATGGAATGAAAACAAGTTTTTACTTGAAAAAATGATTTCTTTTTTAAGTGGTGATATATGGCAATTTGAATTTAGAAAAAGAGAATTAAATGAAAAAGAGAAAAAGGTATCAGCTGGTATTATAAAAACAAAAAAGAAGTATTCTCCTGATGCTTTTTGTATGCTATCTGGCGGACTCGACTCTTTTATCGGTGCAATAGATTTATTGAGTGAAAATAAAAACATTGCCTTCGTAGGACACTATGGTGGTGGCAAAGGTGTACTTGAATATCAAAACAATGTAAAGTCAGAACTTACAAAAGAATTTGACTTAGATGAAAAGCAATTTTTCAACTTCTTTGCAGCTCCAATAAAAGGTATTGAGGATTCAACAAGAACCCGCTCCTTTATGTTTTTTGCACATGCTATTATTCTAGCTTCAGCAGTTGATAAAGATATAAAACTTTATATTCCTGAAAACGGATTGATTTCGTTAAATATACCACTTACAAATACTCGACTAGGTAGTAGTAGTACTAGAACAACTCACCCATATTATATGAATCTATTACAACTATTGCTTACAAATATGGATATTAAGATTGAATTAGTAAACCCATATCAATTCTTTACTAAAGGAGAGATGATTCAAAATTGTAAAGTGCCAGCTTTCATTAAAAGGAATATTACTAAAACTATGTCTTGTTCACATCCTGATTTAGGTCGTTACCAAAGGGAGAATGCACCATCTCATTGTGGTACTTGTTTGCCTTGTATTATTAGAAGGGCATCAATTGAAAAAGCCTATGGAGCAGATAGTTCTGTTTATCGAGATAAAGACTTTAATATTGGTAAAGCAGTTACTGAGTTAAATTCTTACAAAATTGGAATCCTTGATTATAAAACAACCAATTCTAATACTTCTTTTAAAATTCAAGAATCTGGTCCCATAGCCTCAAATCAAGATAATTTTAAAAAGTTGTATAGAAGAGGCATGAATGAACTAACTACATTATTAGATAAGTACAATGGCTAATCATTTATACGACACTCATTTTCATTTAGATTTATTCAAATCATCGAAAGAAATTATCAGAGAGATTGATCAAAATGAAATTTACACAATAGCAGTTACTAACTTACCTATTCTATATACTAAACTAAAGAACAGTTTATCAAGTAAGTATATTAGACCTGCATTGGGCTTTCATCCTGAATTGTTATCTCAATATGAGCATCATATTCCTCAAATGTGGACATTACTTAATGAGGCAAAATATATAGGTGAGGTAGGTTTGGATTTTAAAACTAGTAAGGGGTCTAAAGATTTGCAAATTTCTTTTTTTACAGAACTCATTGATCGCTGTAATATTATAGGGAATAAGATATTGACTATTCATTCAAGAATGAGTTCTAAAGAAGTCGTATCTATTATTGGTGGAAATTTTAATGGTAAAATAATTTTGCATTGGTATTCAGGTAATAAAACAATACTTGAACAAGCTATTGAAAATGGGTATTACTTTTCTATAAACTACTCAATGGTAAATTCTAATTCTGGCAAAGAATTAATTAAAATGATTCCTTTAGAAAGATTACTATTGGAAACTGACGCTCCATTTGTAAAGTATAATGATAAACCTTTTACTCCTATAAACATTAATAATATCGTCAAAGAGTTAGCAATTGTTTTGAATCAAGATTATATAGCAATGCAAACAATTCTTTGGAATAATTTTAAAGCTCTTATACAATGATCGGTATCTCACAATCCAATTCTCAATAATTAGAGGTATTTAGAAAAGAGCACTTGTTTTAGGACAGTATATATTATAGGAAGGAGGCAAAATACTAGTTTGATTTTATTACTGTTCAGATATACAAGCATTAAGCATAGTATCCATAAATAGTAAAAGATATGATTCTGACAAAAGAAGAAAAAGAAAAGTTTGAAATACTAATGTATCAAAGTTATTTGAATAAATGTTTGAAAAAAAGTAAAGTTGATATAATGGTCAACCCTACAGGGTTTGTTAGAGGTATTCCAAAACAATTAGCAGAAGATATGAACACTCTCGCATTAGATATGATTGAAGAAATCTCTGATAAAGAAAAACTAGGACGATTGAAATATATCTGTGAATATTTTTTAAGCCAAAAAACAAAAAGGCGAGTTGCTCAAGATAATAACCCTAATGTCTATATTTATGATAAGTTTACGATTTATCAAGAGCAATTCAAGCGTCTTGAAATGCTCTTAAAGGAATTTTAAGCAGTATCGCATAACGTGTGTAAGTAAAGTTATTCTGATTTTTTTGGAGCCATTATTTAGCTCAAAAGAAAAATCGGAAATAACTTTTTCTCTTTGCAAGATAGTATAGAAAAATACCATTTTCTACCTCTTCTTCTTTCTCTTGCTTCTCACACGATACTCTTTCTTTAGCTCTTGATTTTGATCTCTCTTTCTAATCTGCCAAAGCAGTTCTTTCAAAAAATCTGTTTTGAAGCCGGCCTTTCTGAGCTTTCTTTCTTCTGATATGTGCTCATTCTTATCAACCTTTTCTTTTTGTTTCTGATAGAATTTGGGTTGTTCTTTGAATTTTGACAATCGAATCGGATAACGAATCACTTTACCATTCCCATCAGTAACGACAACGATATGCCCTCTTCCCGATTTTCTAATTTCTACATTGAAGAGCTTCAGATACTGCTCATACTGCTCTTTAGATTGCAACATGTCCAGTTGATTCAAATGATAAAAAAGATGTTCTAGGCTTTGCTTGATATTTCTACTTCGTGCTGAGAACTTGAATACCGCTTTCTCAATCATATTTTTATTATCCAACTGATGTCTAAGCTCTAATTCCTTTATGAAGTTTTGAACCTTTTGTCTCTCATGATTATCTTTGATTTTCTTGCCTGTATGACGATCAATTCTTGATGAAACGATATGAAAATGGACTCTATCCAAATCTTTATGCTTGTAGATAAAGTAAGGCTGATTACCATAGCCCATATGCTGCATCAGCTTATCCATCTCCTCCCGAATTATCTTATCACCTAATTTTAGATAATCATCTGTAGATGGATTAAAGGAGATATGAAGACATTTATTCTTAACCCGAGGATTTAGCTTTTCAATATCTGTAAACTCTTTTAAACGGTGCTTTTTATCGTATAAAAAGGGGTTAATAGCTTTGGTGTTTCGACTATGGAAAAATGTAGCATGCTTCTCCTCCACTTTCTTCTCATTATAAAGAAAAGCATTATCAGTACTTGCGGTTTGATGGATCACAATGACCATGTGAAAGACTTTTAGCTTTATTCTATCATATCCATGTAATTCTGCAAAACTGAAAAACAATTTCGAAGTTCTTGCAAAACCTTCATAAAAACGTCTCGATCTGAAGCTGTGAATTGATAAACATGTTGAGCGTTAATGTTTCTGGAAACCTGGTTAAGATTCACGCCAATTTTATTGAGATCATAGTCCAGCTTTTTGGTAATCATCACAAATTCTTTGCTGACCTCTATTTTTTTGATTTCCCGTTTCTTAACCAGCTTTGCCCTGCAAAAATCACTAATGGTCCGATAGCCTTCCTTCTGAGATCTTTTCAACAGCAATCTCTTTTCCAGTTCCGTCAATCGAATCCGAACCCCTTCACCCAATTTATCATGATCTGCTGTTTTGGGTCTCATATCTTTTCATTTATTAGCCTTCGCAGAATCAAGCTTTTCATCTGAGATGAAAGGTTCCTGCCAGAAGGCACAAGAGTTTTTGTATTACAAAAACACATCTTGCATGCCTCTCTTTACAGATTCTTTTTAAGTCTGTTTTGTGGTTTTATATTCTTAAAAAAAGGAAGGCCTCCCATTCGTTGGAACGATCTTCCTCAAACGAACTCAAGTACCTTCATTTTTCTAACCAACTTTCTGTTTGGCTCCTTTCTTCTTTTCGGCTTTTTGCTCCAGTTCTTTCTCCTGCTTGAATCCGGAAAAATTAATGCTTCGGTTGGCGGCATCTACCTGGAGAGATGCTGAAAACTTTTTGCCATTCTTCCCGGTCATCCCATCCAAAGTGATTTTCTTTCCTGCTGCCAGTTTCTGTTTTTGCTCTTCTGATAAAGAAGCTCCTTTTATTTTCTCCGGTACCCGAATGTGTTTTGTCCGAAGTGGAATCAGTTCATTGGTTTTGGGATCTATGGACAGATAATAATGATCCTTCTTTCCATCTCTTCCTTTTAATTCTAAAGTTTTACCCAGATTCCTGTTTTCAAGTAAGGCTGTTTTTTCCTGCTTGGTAAATTTGTGCTGCATATATTCCTCCGGGATATGTAATCTTTGAATGGGATGCACTTTAATGTTCACGCTTCCATTCTCCAGTTTTTGCAGGCGAATTTTCGTGGGAATCCGAAAGTTTTCCTCATTGATTTTAGCATTTACCGTATAGAGTTTAGCTGATCGAAAACCATTTAAAAAATCTTTCAATTCCTGACTTTCCATTCGGTCTACAAAATCTCTTTTGATGCCTACCTTCTCCAATTTTTCAAAAGGGATTTCATCTTTGGCAATCCGTGTTGTTTGTTCCATTTCCATTGTCTTAAAATTTTAATGATTATTACAATTGCTGTTTGTTGTTGATCTTGCATTCAATCAGAATCTTTTGAATGTCGTTACAGATTCCGGTGCGGTTGTTTTCCATAACTTTGTCCAGGTCATCAAACTGGTAAATATTTGGTATCTTCTTGTGGTTCTTTTCTTCTCTCTCCACCTGCTCTGTATCCACATGAATCAGGCTGTTGAAATTCTTTTGCCTGATCTGCTGTCCAAAATTATCAGCGACCTGCCCCACCATACAGCCCTGTGGCAGTATGGCAACCTTTCCTTCCGGCACCAGAAAATCCATTTGTGTGGAAAAGGAGGTGGATTGGGAATTCTGGTTGATATTGACGGATTGCCGTTCCTGCAGGATTTTACCCATCCTGTTTTGTATGAATTTAGCCGTTTCCCCAACAGACTGACCGGCAAAGATGTTTCCGATGTTGGTCAGAATGGCATTGGCCTGCTCCTTGCCATAGTCCCGGATCAACTGATCGATGGTTTGAATACCAAGTAAGGTTGAAATCCTGTTGCTTCTCGCTGTGGCAATCAGGGTATCCAGTCCCCGGAAATAGATAGTAGGCAGCTCATCAAAAATCAATGATGATTTGTGCTGTCCTTTGCGGTTGATTACTTTAAGCATCCTGGTGATAAAAAGGGACAAAACCACTCCATACATTTCAATGCGAAGGGGATTGTTGGCCAGGCAAAGCACTTTGGGCTGACTGGGATTGTTTATGTCCAGTGAAAAGTCGTTACCGGAACAGATCCAGTAGATTTCCTTGCTGATGATCTTGGAAATGGCAATTTTCAGACTACCCAACTGACCTTCCAGCTGCTCATGGGCTCCTCTTTGATGTGCATTGATAAAAGGGTTGATGATGTTGACCACATCCTTTTCCCGGGAAAGTACTTCAAAGAGATCCTCGTAATCCAGTTGCAGGAGTTCTATGGCATGAGGCAAGGTGCAATACTCTCCGTTTTTATATCGCTTCAAAAACCAGATGACGGCTGCAAAAAAGGAGACTGCGGATTCGGAAAAGAACTCTCCCTGTTTGCGGATCCATTCCCGGTTCAGGTTATACAACACCGTCCGGGAAGATTCAAAGGCATCAATGGGGCTTTCCAAAAATTCAGGTGCCAGTGGATTGCATCGGTATGATTTGGTGATGTCATCAAAATTGATGATGTAAAAGGCAGACTTTTCAGGCAGTCTTCCTCTCTTTTTGGCTTTCAGAAAATGATTGTAGGTGACTTCCGAGAGATCGGGAAACTTAAAATCATAAATGCACATGGAAAAGCCTTTTCCCAGGTGTTGTCTGATAAAGGGAAGGACTACGGAAAAGGATTTTCCTGATCCGGGGGTTCCAATCACCATGCTTCCCCGAAAGGGATTGATCACATTGATCCAGCCGTCATGTTCCTTGCCCTGAAGCTGATATTTGCTTTTCAGGTTCACGGAGTACTCGTTTTCCTTCAATTCCTCTTCCTGGGCAAAGCTTTCATTTTCGTGATTAAAACGGTCTTTCATCAGGTTTACATTGATTAGTTTGGAAATATTGTCAAAAGCGATGTTCAGTACTACAAAGCCCCAAAAGGAGAAAAGCAAATACAGGCCTGCCTGCCATTTTGCAATCAGCAGACTTCCCCAGTAAAGCAAAAGGCCAAACAGGAGTTGATACAGCAAAGCGGAAATTTTCAGGTCCCTGTCCTTTTTGGCTTTTGTTCCGATACAGGTGACCATCAAAAAGCCCATACAAACCGTCTTTGAACAGACAGGATGGGATAAAAAATCAAGGCTTTTCAGTTTTGTGATCAGCCCTTCCAATTCGATCATGTATATTCCCAGGGTTTTGAAAAACAGGATTTGATTCAAATACAGGGATATGATCAGCAAGAGATAAGAGAAGAACCGAAATCCTTCATGCAGTCTCACCAGTTCTCTTGATTCACCAGTCATCTTTACTCCTTTCTTTTGTTGGATATTATAAACGTTCAGCCCTTCGGATGTGTTTGTTTTTAAGCTCCACAGAAAGCTTTCTTCCGGTATTGCCCAGTGCCTTTTCAAGCATTTCAATTCGCAGAATACGTTTCCCGGGAATGGTGAATTTTGGCAAGACAAAGATCTCCCGCACTTTGGTTTTGGCAGGGATTCGTTGTAATCCACGGTATTGAAATTTGGGTTGAATCCGGTATTCCTGTGTATTGCTTGCTTTCAGCCTTTTTTTGTCATCGATCCACCATTGGAAGCTTTCCACATCATAGCCCATATTGGTTTTGTTCTCAATCTCCAGCTCAAAAAACAGGGCTTCATTCAACAGAAAGATGTTTCTGATCTGAATGTTGATTCCATCTTTTCCGGATTTACTTTTTCGAATGTGTTTCTTCTTTTGAGAGAGAAGGTATCTGCAGTTTTTCTTCAGGGTTTCCAGGCTCATCAAGGTTCCCTGATAAAGATCAGCCTTCATGGCATCAAAGCCATCCAGCGGGTAGGAAATCTCTCCGGGTTCGCCATAGTTTAAGCTAATGGAGTACAATTTGCCATCTGATACCAGGCTTATTGAAGATTCTCCTTCACAGACTTCCACTGCCTTGATTCGAACAAGATTTGGGTGTTCCGGTACTATTTCTGCCAGCACAAAATTTGGATTCCCTGTCTGCAGGTAAGTGACCTTCTCTTTTGAGATCAGGTGAACAACTTTGTTTACATTGATGGTGATCCTGTTTTGTCCTGCCAAACCAATGCTTGCAAAAAGACAAAACAGGCTGATTAAAATATGTTTCATGGCTGCTGATTTTGATTGATTAAATAGACCAGGCTGTTCTTTTTGATGGTGATTTTCTTTAGTCTTACTCTTTTGATGAGTGCCTGTGCGGTACGGTCTGCGGTATTGATTCCGATACCGGTAAGAGGATCGGTACTCATACTCCAAAGGGCTGAAGTGTTGGTGCGGCTGCCTATTTCCTTGCTGACTTTTCTTGCGGCATTACCGGGTATGTACAGGCCGGGAAGCCCGTCCAGGTCATGAACCTGCAATTCGACAGGAAGAAAATTTTGCGCCAACGGAAAGCTGAGAACCTCTATATTAAGTCTCTCGTTATTAATCTTACAGATTCCATAGAAGAAGGTGTTTTTTCCGGCTTTTTTGCCATCTATCCAGGCATCTTCCAGCAAGCGCATTTTAATGCGGTTCCCGTTCAGGACTGTTGTTGTTTCATAGATTTCTGCTTTGATCATAGAATTGGATGGCGTTTTTCCATTGAACCCAACCCGCTGTTTCTTTTCCAAAGAAAAACTCATCCGTTTTTTCTGATTCAAGTCTGACAGCTTTTCCTGTGCCTGTTGGAGGTAATACTTCAAAGAATCATTTTCCCGGTTCAGACTGCTGTTTTCATCAATGACCTGTTCCAGTTCTTCAAATCCGGATTGTTGATCTTCCATCATCCTTTGTAAGCTTTTTTTCTCTTTTTTATGCAGTACAGGTGCTTTGTCCTTTTTTATTTTCCTGTTGGAAGAGCTTTCTTTTTCAGACAATTCTTTTTCCAGATCTTCCCGTACCAATTCCTCTTTTTGCTTGATGTGGGCCAGCAACTGACCGGACACATCAGCTTTGACCTGGTGTTGGAGCAATGCTTTTAAACTATCGGTATTCACATCTGTTAAGTCCAGGTCAGTATCGTTAGATGATTCGCTGCTTTCAACGGAAGGATTTTGAGTGCCGCTTCTGACAGCCAAATTCTGTTTTTGATAAGCTTCCATTTTATCAAAAATCTCAATGCTCTTTTCAGCTTCCGGAAGCAGGTAATTGGCTCCTTTTTCATTACTGCTGTGCCCTGTCTGGTTTTGATTTTGGCTTGCCTTCTCTCCTCCTCCCAGAATATAAAAGATCAGAACGACAAAAGGAAGCAACACCAAAGGCAGTATCAATAGGGCTTTATTCTTTTTCAGATAAGTTTTCATGAATGTGTTGTTTTAGATACAGTTCAAATGAATCGACAGGCATTTCAAAAGAGGGGATGACAGCTTCGTTTTCTGTTGTTTCCATTCCTCCCGGTGCAAAGCTGTTTTGTGACAGGTCAATCACAGGGTTTTGAAAAAAAGAGGCTGCAAACAGGACAAACAATACACCAAGGATGAGTATCCATTTTCTTATGCGGATTTTGGAATCAAGAGACCTGTCCCGGGTATCTGCTCGATTAATCCACTTTCTTAACCGGCCTTTGAAGCTTCTTTCTTTAGTTATTTCTGTCTTATTTTTCATATTTCCTTCTTCTTTTAACGATAGTTCGTTAAACTCTTGTAAGTATCTGTTTTTTAGCATGATTCACCTAAAAGACACCCGTCATAAAAGTCTGAAAATAAGCATCTTGTAAGTCAGTCTAATATCTCATTTCTAAAATCTAAGAATCTATTGTTTTAAAAAATTTTCCTTTTGATGCTTTCCAAATCCTTATTGTCAACAATGCGCCAGTTTTCGATCAAAAAGCCATGTGGGTTGTTGTCCGTTCTGGAGATGTTTCTTAATGTTCCGGATGTATCTAAACTGCGAATGGTGATGTTGGATTTGCGTACAATCTTCTGTTTACCGTAGAAATGAAAACGATAGGGATAAGCGGAAAAGTCCAGCCGGACAGAATCTGTCTGAAGGGTCATGCTGATGTCGGAAGCAATCACCTGGTTGTACAGATTGTTCTCTTTGTAGGACTGGTATTGCTCCATGGCAGAACGATCTGCCAAATGCAAAGCTTCCCTGACATTGTTTTCGATGTAGTCTTTGTCTGGCTCCATAGTGAAAAACAGTTCATGAAAGCGCTTTACATGATCCCTGGCTTCGGCATTTCTGTTTTCCGTGATGTCTTCTCTTAGGGCTACCAAAAGGGACTTTCCATTGTCCAGCACATAAATCTTCTGTCGGGAGCGCTCTACCAGCTTTGATGAGATTGTAAAGGTATATACGCTGACTCCCATCATTGATAAAGCTGTAATCAGCAGTACGTAAACTGTAAAGCGGAATTTTCTTTGGATGTCGAATTGTTTTCTCATGATGTTTTCTGTTTTTATTTCATCATTCCTTTTGTAACGGCCATGGTGGCTGCTGTTCTGAACATTCTTCCTCCTCCGGAATTTGTGCCTGAGGCCTGAACAATCCATGAGGAAATCTTGGGAACCAGGCTCATTCCGACTATGCCACAGATGGGTACGACCAAATTGGTCACATAGAACAGTTGTGGTTGATAGATCAGCATGCTGTTGATTTTCAGGATCTCCCATTCCAGCATGTAAATGAGTATTTCCTGTACCAGTGAGAGAATTAAGAGTGCGATGGGCAGATAGAGATTTACATTGATGAACCTGGCGATCCACTGCAGGTAGTTGTCCTGAAAGCCATCAAAAATGGAGAGGGCAAAAACCAGTGGTCCAAAGATCACAAGCAAAACGCAAAAAATGGTTCGTAAAAAAGCAATCAGGTAAACAATGGCTTCAAATATGGATTCCAGAACCTGACGGATGGCATCCATGATGTAAAAATTGATTTGGTTTTGAATGGCTCTTCCGGTCATGATGTTATAGCTCGTCAGCAACAGGTTGATTCCCTTGTCCCATAAGGCGGCTTCTTTTTCCTGGTTCTCATAGAAAATCGGAAGGTCTGACGCGAGCATGGCATTTTGTTTCTCCTCCAGGCGTTGTGCGACAATGTGTTTTTTGTCGGCATATATGGATTCTGAAAGGGAAGCCAGTCCTTTGGTGGGTACCATCAGGAGGTTCACAAACACGCCCCAGAAGCTCAACACCAACACAAAGGCAAAGGGACGAAGCAAGGGCAGCAGGGAGATTGGATTGTCAGCAATCAGCTCTTCATAGATTCGTTTGGAAATGTAGAAAAAGGCTGCGATTCCTCCTATGGCTCTTGCCATGTCCACTAGGATCCGGGCATGATCAATTCCAGATTCCACCAAACTGTCTGTGAAAGTAAAAAATTCATTTGTTGTGAGGACTTGTAATAACATGTCGATGTCTTATTGGGTTAAAAAAGCGTAATGATTGTTATGATATTTTCCGTAGGAATTAAAAAAGTTCATTTTATTATGACTATAATCTACCTCGCCTGAAAGCAGAATCAGCGATCTTTCTATTTTTGAAAAGGCTTTGAATTTCTCTCCATGGTCGGTTGCCAAAAGATTGACCATTAAAAATTGCTGTACAAGCTCATCAGTCTCTTTTTGCAATATCTTTTTGACCTCCTTCCCCTGATCTACCTGCTTGAAATCATCCAGCCTTTGGTAAAGCTCCAGAAAGGAAGCTGTGAGCCCGTAGATGTCTGCCAGTTGATCCTTCCTGCTGTCAGACAGCTTTCGTCCGATCTGTTTTTGCGATTCAGTCATGAGACTGATCATTTCGGTTTCTTCGTACCTTCCTTTGAATTGAGTGCGTTCCATGAGTTTGGAAAAGATGCGCAGCAATCCTGTTTTTGTCTTTCCCAAAACCTCCCCGGAATCTGTTACCGGCATGGACTTGACTTTCCAATAGTAATGAGTGAGTGGTGTTTTAATGAACAAATGGGGTTTGGGGGGCAGCCATCCCCGAAAGGCAATAAAGGATTGCGGATAGTTGTTGTTCATCCTGGGGTACCTCCCCTTCCATTTTTTGATGGCAACGGCCTGGGCATTTGCCATGCCTGCTGATTGCAGCAAGAGGAAAGTCAGGCAAAGGATACTTATCAATTTGAATCTTTTCATGGTCTGAGAATTATTGATACAAAGAATAATACAGGGCAAAGCCTTCCAGGTTTTTGCTTTCATAGCTTCTCAAATAGGAGGCGTACAACAATTTGTTGTAGAGGTAACAGATGGTTCCGTAATGCCGTCTGACACTCAGGTAAACTTCGTTGATGGTATCGTAACGCTGCTTGTCATCCATCATGAGCAGGTTGTCTTTCAGGATGGTGTTCAGGATGGTGTTGACCAGCTGCCTGCTGTCATCCAGTATCAAATCAAAGGATTGAACGATGACTACCGCCTGCTGATTGGTAAAGTTTCCATCCTGAACCAGTTTTGGCAACTTTTCTGTGTAGATGTCCATCACCTTATCCAGCATCTTCCGGGTTTCCTGTACTCTTTTGTAGTCTTTGATCAGGGCGGATACTTTCTCCAGGCTTTCCATCATCTTCTGGTCAATGCCCAGAATTTCTCCTGTCAATCCCCTGATGTCCCCGCTGAGTGCTTTGATCAGAACATTGTACCAGTTGATTTTGGAAAGGATGCCTTTTTCCTGTGTCCATAAGGCTTCTCTTTGTATTCCTGCTCCTACATCGGTGACTGGTGTTTGGGCCATGCCCTGAAGTTTGACTCCACACAGCAGTATTGTTATTCCAAATGCGATAATTGTTGTTTTCATGCCACTTATTTTTAATGGTTATACTACATGTTTGTTAAAATTTCTATCAGGGATTTCTCCCCGGAGAGTTTGTTGAGGATCATTTCCTTTTCTTTCTGCTCCGTAGTGTAACAGAAATACTCTGCACGGCTCACTTCCAGGGCAAATACCCTTGAATAGGATCCCAGTGCGATGAATACTTCTTTTAATTTCCTGTCTCCGGGCAGGTTCTTGTTGATGGAAAGGATCTGTTCTTTCTGAAAATCCGTAAGCCCCAGATACCGGCTGATTTGATCAAATTTATTTTTGAACTTGCTCATGTCCAGCAGGATTCTGGTGTCTGCATTGTTGATGATGGCATCCCGGATGATAGGAGATGAAATAATATCATCGACCTCCTGGGTCACCACCATGGCTTCTCCAAAGAATTTCCGGATGGTCTTGAAAAAGTATTTCAGGTATGCGGCCATTTGTGGTGTGGCAATGGCTTTCCAGGCTTCTTCTATGCAGATCACCTTTCGGACTCCTTTTAGTTTTCTCATTTTTTGCAGGAAAATGTCCATGATAATCAGGGTTGCCACCGGAAAAATCACGGGATGATCCTTGATGTTATCCAACTCAAAGACCAGAAAGGGACAGGCAAAGAATTCATCGGTCTGCATGGGTTTGTTCAGCAGGTAAGCGTACTCTCCTCCTTCAAAATATTTGCTCAGGATAAAAAAGTATTCATTGCTGTTGAAGTCCAGAGACTGCCGTTCCACCAGATCAGGAATGTAATCCATACAGAAACGGTAGTAGCCGTTGAAAGACCGTTCCAGCTGCGGGGTATTCAGAAAGTCAGTTACCGAATGGGCAATCACATCTTTTTCCATATCCGATAGATCTTCCTTGTATATGGTATAGATCACCGAAAGAATGGTTTGTTTCCGTTCTACGTTTAGCTCTCCTTCAATGACAAAAGGGTTAAATGAAATGGGATTTTCTGTTGTGAATTCCACCATCATGGCACCGCCCTGATCTTTTAAACTTTCACCAAGGTAACGGGTCAGCATTTCATAGCTTCGCCCAACGTCCAGCAGGACCACATGACAGTTGCCGCTTTCTGCATACTGCCGCAAAAGATGATTGGTAAAAAAGGACTTTCCCGAGCCTGATCCGCCAATGATGAGTTTGTTTCGGTTGTGGATCAAATGCTTCTCCATGGGCTCATCGGAAAGGTCAATACGAACCGGACAGCCTTCCTGACGGTTGGACAATTGAATGGTAAAATCCGAATCCGAGTTTCTGATCTCTCCTTCAAAATTGGTCAGGCAACAGGCTTGTGGTACTTGTGTAATGAACAGTTCTGTTTCGGGTAACTGGGTGGAAAAGGGAACACAGGAAAAAAACAGAAATGGCAAGTCAAAGGTATGCTGGTAGGGGAAACAGTTCATCAGTGAAAATGCGGAAGAGCATTCACTTTTGTTTTGCTTTAGTTTCCCGATGGACTCATCCATCAGCATGACATTGAAATGGGTTTTTACAATCTTTTCTCCTGTGGTCTGAACAGTATCCAGAAAATTTTCGATGAGTCCTGCATTGATCTTGTTTTCCGAAGAAAAGCGGGAAAGGCTGTAGATTTTTTTGTAATTGCTTTCCAGCATGGATTTTACTTCCTGTTGTCCGGGCATGTAAATAAACTGGTTGGTGATATGGGAAAAAGGAAGGTGATGGGTGACCGGATAAACAAAGGAACAGGGAAGTCCCGTCCCGGGGTGTTCTCCGGCCGGCTTCACCCGGGAAGGAACATGGGAATAATCACTCAGGCTCAGGATTTCCACAAACTGATCCATCACCCGCAGGCGGTCCCTGAAATCGATTCCTCCCAGCAATGGTTTTCCTTTTCCAAAGTTGAGCGTCAGGTACCTCTCGATTAGTCCGGGTGAGGCTTCTGTTCCCACTGCTTCTTCTTTGCTTATGACCTGACAGCTGATCCCGCTTTGTTGGAGCAAAGCAATCAAACCGGATCGGAACTCAAGGGCTCTTTCGTTCATTTTCAGCTCTGAGTTCTTTGCTTTCTGTGAAAAAAGAAGTGATGAGTTCAGATAATTTTTCAAAAGGCCTTTGTTCAGCAAACTGAAATAGAGGTAACATTCGTGTTTCAAAAATTCTCTTCCTTCGAAGTGTTGTGTGTAGCTGCTGTCCAGATTTGAGGTTCCGTCTTTTCTCCTGCCTGCACGGGCAGATTCGAAATTTTCCACAAAGAAAAAATCCTGTTTGTGAAACAAAGTATTCTGAGGCAGCAAATTGACAATACGCTTAAAAGTATCGTGCAATGCATAAAGCTTTTCCTGACTGCAGGACAGCAGCTCCGGCAGGCTTAGTTTCAGTCCAAAACTTAAATCAAGGTTATTGGAAACCAGAAAATTCCCGTTGAATCCAAGCAGGGCCAGGGTTTTATCAATAGATTTTACTTTCATGTGTTTAAAATTTACTTTCATTTGCCACATGGAACTCCCGATGAATTTTAATCATTCTTTTGTGAGTATTTTAGAATGTTAAAATTCATGTTCGTTTCATGATTTAACTTTGACAGATTCTTGTTTTGACTGTGATAAACTGAGGGAGTTTCCCGGCATGTCTTTTTTTGCTCCATCCATTGTGTCCGTATTTCTTTTGAATTCTGCTGAGCCGGTAGAGAAGGGTAAAAAAGCAGGGGGTACACACAACAAGGGCGGTAAAGACTCCAGCCAGGATGTAGAGCAAGACAAACAGAATAAATGTTCCGATGATGCTGTACAGTGCCAGATAAACCAGGTTCCCTGAAAAGCCTTTGACGTAGAGGCTGGTGTCTGTCTTTTGAATGTGATAGCTTTCCATCAGGAGAAGAATGCTTTGATGACAACTCCCACAAGGATTAAGAACAAACAGGCACCAAACCATCCCATGATGGCTTTTTGGGTGTCCTGGTCGCCGCTTTGCCATTTGATGTACACCCGCACTCCGCCAATGAGCCCAACCACTGCGCCTATGGCAATGATCAGGTTGGAAACCGGATCGACATAGGAACTGATCTCCGTGGTGGCCTGGTCAATCCCGGTTGAACTTTGTGCCATCAGCAGGGAAAGGGAACCATACAGCCCTAGCAGCAGGCTGGACAGGTTTTGAAAAATCTTTCGGGTCATTCGTTTCATAAGAAATGTATTTTAATGGTTATTATTCACATTGTACCTAGCTCAGAATGGTAAACAGGGAAGCGTCATGCCCTCCCAGGAAATAATCCAGTTCATAGCCTTCATCCATGCCGGTTTCTTCATAGAAAGAGGAAACCAATGAAAGTTTCTCTTCGGAAACAGGAGCTTTCAGCTGTGATGTAAAATCACCTGCTGAAACTTTTAAAAGGGAAAGTTCTTTTCCTGAAGAGTCCAGCCCGGCATCATTTTCAAAAAGGGCTTGCTTTTGATTTGTCTTGTCTTTTCTCCAGGCAAGCTGAAGCAAAAACAGGTACCAAAACAGAAACAGCAAAGCAATCAGGCTAAGAAAATCAGACCAGGCAATTTGTTCCAATCCAAACATTAGCTATTGTATTTCGTTTATGAATTACTAATTTTCGAACCGGATCATTTCGGATTCGATGAAACAAAGCTCTGAAATTGAAATGGGCTGATTTCACAGCTTGGGAACAAGCTGGGTGTTTTTTATTGATCAATTAAAATCAGTTTATTTAAAGGAAAATAACCTCTTTTTAAACCAATTGACAGGTGCCAATCCATTTCACCTCCAATTGGGTTACCAGATGAACCTCTTTGGTTTTATTTGTTGCCTGATTACATTAAAAGAAGAGAAAAAAGACACAAAAAAAGAAAAGAAAGTCATTACAGAGCCTGGAGTGGGATAAAATACAAGGCTGCCCGAAACTATGCCTGCTTAAAACAGGCTCTTGTAAATCTAAGGGGTACCCTGCCCGGCCTTGTATTTTAAAATGCGGAAGCCTGCGGGACTCCGGGCTACATTGGGCTTTCTTTTTGCTTTCTTTGATTGTTTTTATTCAATCAGGCAAAAGGATGCTATGCGGTGGAAAAATCAGGTGTATGCTTGTAATAACGATAGATATTTGATTTTTTAAACGGTATAATTAAGGTGAAAGCATACTCTTGATCCGGGGAGTGAAAGACGCTTTTAGGGAAGTAATGAATACCGGATAAAATTCCAAAAAGAAAGCAGTGGTGTATTTTACGGTAAGAATGAATGAATGAGCTGAATGGGTCTGCACGGGGCATACCTGCTCATTTTCTTCTTCCCTTCAATTCATGTTTCAACACAAAAATTAGTAGAAAAGCCTGACTGAAAGGAAGCTTTTGCTGTAGGGTGTGATACTTCTTTTTTACTGAACCTGTGAAAGAAAGCGGTAGTCCCAGGGAGGAACGAACAGGGAAAAACAGCGATTGAACAGATGAAGTGAATATGCTGTAACACAAGGGAAAACCTTCAATTTCTTTTGTCTCTGGAATGCTTATCAAAAGCGATCAGGTTAAACATTTCCCGCATCCTGCTGCGAACGCGATTTCCATAAAGTGTTTCCAGCTCCGAGGCAGAAAGATTGGTGGTTGCATGGGTTAGAATCTTTCTCTGCACAAAAAGATCATAACGGCTCAATAGTATCTCAGCCAGAACATTGCATTCATTGCCGTAGTATTTTTGTGATTGTTCTATCCCCAGGTCATCGAAGCAGATAATTCCGGATCGGATTCGTCCTCCAAGGGAATGTACAAACCCGCTGCCGTAACGGTTGATCACCCTGTAACCTTCCTTTTCAAATTCAAAACTGATTTCCCGGGATGATTTCATTTGAAATTGTTTTTCAACAGGAAAGAAGTTATTCACCAAGCTGATCAAAGAGGTTTTACCACAGCCGATTGGACCAATCAATAGAATCCCCTTGCAAAGGCTTATTCCCCATTGTTTGCAACAGTCTTTATCCCCTATTGCATAAACCAGTAGTTTGAAAATCAATTCATGATCTTCCCTGCTGATTGTAAAGTGAGAACCAAAGGCATTTTGACCATTTTTTTCCAGCCATTTCAAACAGCTTGAAAAATTAAACTGGTAATTTCCATCTCTGAAACTGGCTGCCTCACTATAGGGGTTCGGAGTAATCTTTGTCGGTGCTGACATTTAATCTGGTTTTGGCTGTTTTTCCCTGTCTCTTTTTAGATTCGTCTTGTTTACTCTCCTTTTTATTGT
Source organism: Labilibaculum manganireducens (assembly GCF_002843385.1). GTDB lineage: Bacteria > Bacteroidota > Bacteroidia > Bacteroidales > Marinifilaceae > Labilibaculum > Labilibaculum manganireducens. The sequence continues at coordinate 5,383 of NZ_MVDE01000037.1, read as the reverse complement.
TTGTATTGTTTATTAAAAGTGTATCACTTGCTGTATCTCCTGTGGTCTCGACACTAATATCAAATCTGATACAGCTAAGCATACTGCCAGAATGCAAATTGGCGGAAGGAGAATACTCAAGATACCCCCACTGACTGAGTTGCTTCATGCAACGGGCATAGGTATTTACTGAGCCAATTCTGGAGAGTCTCATCATTTCAAAGCGACAAATGGAAATGGGATTTTTAAACCGGTTCAGGTTCCATAGCTGAAAACAGGACAGGTACAGGCTGATGTGATATGCTGTCATTCTTTCATCCTGCTCCAAGCGTTGAAAAAACCCATTCAAATGGCGAATGTAATTCATTTAAGGCTCTCAGAGGGAAAACGGCTTTTCACCTGGTTTTTATCCAACATCTTTTTGATGTTTTCATAGTCATAGAACATTACGCCTCCTACTTTAGCATAAGGAAGTGTCCCATTTGTTCTCATGTTTTGAAGGGTTCCGGGGGAGATCCCCAGCAATTCACGTACTTCACAGGTTTTCAGCCACTTTTTAGAGGGCTGTCCGTGGTGTTCTTTTAAGATTTTTTTGAGTTCGTCGAGTAATTCGATTTTGAATTCCCGTAAATCATCGGTGGTCACAATTTCTGTTGGCATAAGATTCTTGTTTAAATGAAACAATATGACTTTGACCACAAATTGCAACTCTTTAAACTGATTAGTTCACAGTTCTTTCCCATGCTGGGAACTATTTATTGATGAACAGGAATTACTTTTCCAATATGGATGCTGCATACTTCCAGTCTTTATCCAACCTAACCTTCTTTTTATGAATTTGTTTTTTAAAACACTCCCGGTGAAAATCCCTCATTTTATCAAGTTGATTTTCTGGAACATAGAGTAATTCCTGAATTTGTAAAATCTCGTTTTGAAGCATATAATACTGTCTAAAAGGACAATTATCTACGGGAGAATCAAAAGGACATTGGGAAATTACGGATACCAAATCGGCATTCTCACAAAACTTTGGATGATTAAATAACATTTCAATAAATTTTATTGGGTTAAAAACAGCAATGCGTATGTAAACAAAGAGGCGTGGAACCATAACTTACTGCTCCCAGGTAACGCCAATCACCCATGCAACAAATAAGAATAGCCCACGCCAAACGTGAGCGTCATCTCATTATTCTTGTTGCATTTTAATTATTTGGCGTTTTTAGAAGCAAGAATAAAAAGCTAACGCTTTTTATATTTTAAGAGTATCCCAATCGGGATCATTTTCATTCATTCATATTACTACAATTACAAAAATATTAAACATGGGTTTCAAAATAATTTAAATTAATTCCCCGATTCATCAATCCTCGAACGCAATACTGTTTGCAACAGATCGATAAATTTGGTTGGTTCTATTTTTCGCTGTTTGATCTCAATCCAGGAACGGTAATAATCTTTCAAGTCTGTATTGAACAGACATTCAAACCGATTTGCAAGTTCTTTGATGCCAATATTGCCGTGATCGATCATTCCGCTTCCCTGCAAGGCATATATTAATTCAACAAGGGCAACCTTGCTTCCTGTCCAATGCATTTGTGACTTTTTCTCCGATAATAATAACTCACTTCCGGAATTCAGGCTTCGCAACTCATTACAAATATGTTCCAGAAGCAAGTAAAAAGCCATAATTACTGAAAAGGTATGATCGTGCCAGGTAAAAAAGGCTTCGTCAATCAGCGAAAAGTGATTTTTCAACTGAACAGGAATTTCCGGTTCACTGCGGATAAAATATTTTTCATCCAGATGCTCAAAATTACATTGGTAATACTGAACCTTGACATGATTTTTCTCAAAGTATTCCGTAATCTTATCCATCTCAGTATCCAGATGCTTTTTGTAAGAATCCTTGTTCGCAATCATTCGAAAACTTTCCAGTTCAAAAACAGCCTGATAGAATAACATTTTACTGTATACTCCCGGTTTGATTTTCTTGAAAAAGTAGATTTCAGAAGCTTTATCCGGGAATCCTTCCTCAATAACATGTTCCCGCAATTTGTTCAATGCAATCTTGCAATGGCCAATTGCATACTCTAACTGCACTGTTAATTGATTGGAAACCTTTTCTTTTTGTTTCAAGGAATTTTCCAAATCATCAGTAATCCAAATGTAATTTTTCATGGCACAACAAAATTCATTATTTGCAGGAATGACTTTTTATCCTGCAAACCGGTTTTAAGAAGACGGATCAATTTGCCGTTTTATATAGGCAGTATAATCTTTCAACATAGGTTTATAGTCCTGATGAAATAATAGACTTGAAACAACAAAATCTGCTGTTGATCTGTTGGTTGCTGTTACAATATTATAGAGTGCGCATATTCTTAACAAGGCCTTTACATCTACATCATGCGGCTGTGGCTGCATCGGATCCCAAAAGAAGATCAAGATATTTACTTTTTGTTCTGCTATTAATGAACCTAGTTGCTGATCTCCCCCTAATGGCCCGGATTTAAGCCTGGTTATTATCGGGGGAACTACATTATTTTCCTCACATTTTTTTTCCAGCACTTCACCGACTAACGAACCTGTTGTTCCGGTACATACCAGATCATGTAATACCAATTCTTTCCAGTTGTATGCAACCCAGTCCATTAAATCTTTTTTCCTGTTATCATGAGCCACCAACGCTATGGTTTTCTTCTTTTTCATCATTAAATAGTTTATTTTAAGGGGCTTCTATTTTTTTACTAATATTTTCTACCTAAAAACTAATAATAAGCATAATTTTTTCATAATTTTACAATTTAAACTATTCTAATTTAGTCTAACTTTCTACTCACCACAAAAAACAGCTCTTATCTACTTAAACTTAATTCACTAGGATTAAGCCTATTTCATTGTTGCTTTTTATATACTTATCTCTTCCAAACAAATCCAACCTTTTCAACCTCTTGAGAATTTGTTCCAATATAAACTACAAACTCCCCAGGTTCCCAATCCCATTCTAGCTTACTATTATAAAACTTAAGATCTTCACTTGTGAGCTCAAATGTCAGTTGCTTCGTTTCTTGCGGTTGTAAGAACACTTTTTGAAATTTTTTTAACTCTTTAACAGGTCTCGTTACTGATGCCACAGGATCATTCAAATACAACTGTGCTGTTTCCTCTCCTGCATATTTGCCTGTATTTTTAATTCTAATTGTAGCAGTCAGTTTGTTTTCAACTCCGGTAATGATTGTATCACTCAATACAATGTTTCCGTAGTCAAACGAAGTATAACTTAATCCAAACCCAAAAGGAAATGATGGTGCATTATATTCGTCCATATAATTTGAGAAATAACCCATACCCCGTTTTTTTGAAGGATAAGGTCTTCCTGTATTTTTATGATTATAATAAATTGGTATTTGCCCCAATGAAGCAGGAAAAGTCATCGTTAACTTACCTGATGGATTATAGTTGCCAAACAATACATCGGCCACTGCGTTTCCGGCTTCGGTACCTAATTTCCATGTTTCTAAAATGGCATCAGCATATTGATAGGCTTCGCTAATAACTAACGGGCGACCATTTGAGAGCAACAACACAACAGGTTTTTCGGTTGCTTTGAGTGCTTTTAAGAACGCCAACTGACAATGCTGAAGTTCAATATTAGTCATGCTTCTTGCTTCGCCAAACATTCTGCGTGACTCACCTAATACTGCAACAATAACATCCGCACCTTTTGATATTTCTAAAGCCTCTGCCACCATTTTTTGCTGTTCATCTTCATCAAAATAGAAGCGAGTTTTATAGTTGTACTTTTTATCATCTATCACTTGAGTTCCTTTTGCATATTGAACGTTAGTATTTAGGTTTTTGATGCCTTCTAAAATAGTTATTACACTATCCTTTTCGCCTCTAAGTGCCCACATACTAAACATCTCGCCTTTATCGTTAGCAAATGGGCCTACAAGGGCAATTTTAGCATCCTTTTTTAAGGGTAATACCTGATTGGCATTTTTCAACAAAACCATAGATTTTATAGCAGCTTTTTTTGATAAATGGCGATGCGCTTGGCATAAAACAATATTTTCCGCTTTTCCTGGCGAATAATTTCGATACGGATCTTTAAAAAGCCCTAATTTATATTTTGCTTCCAGCACCCGGCGGCAAGCATCGTCAATCTGCTTTATATCAGCCTTACCTTCATTTAAGCTTTGCTCCAATGAAGCCATCATACTTTCACTGGCCATATCCATATCAACGCCTGCATTTAGAGCCAATACTGCTGCTTGCTTATAATCTCCTGCCACCCCATGAGCCTCTAATTCTGCTACTGCATTGGCATCAGAAACTACAAATCCATCAAACCCCCATTCACTTCTTAGTAAATCAGTTAACAACCATTGATTCGCTGTTGCCGGCACTCCGTCTACTTCATTAAAGGAAGTCATAACACTTCCGGCACCCGCATCAATGGCTGCTTTATAAGGAGGCAAATAATTTTGATACATGGTTAGTCGACTCATATCGGTGATATTGTAATCTTTTCCAGCTTCGGCAGCACCATACATCCCAATATGTTTGACACAGGACATAAGTGATGTCTCATTTGTTAAATCTGATCCCTGGTAACCTTTAACCATGGCACGTGCAATTACAGAACCCAGGTAAGGGTCTTCACCTGAACCTTCCATAACCCTTCCCCAACGTGGGTCGCGTGTAATGTCAACCATGGGCGAGAATGTCCAGTTATACCCTTCGGCAGAACCTTCGATAGCGGCTACTCTTGCAGTTTTTTCAATTAAAACAGTATCCCACGAACATGATAAGCCCAAAGGAATAGGGAAAACCGTTTTGTAACCATGAATAATATCCAAACCATTCAATAAGGGGATTTTAAGCCTTGAGCTATCAGCTAACACAACATATGAATGAACAAATTCAGGGTCTTGCATCACTGCATAGACATTGCCCCCGGTGCCATCCATTAACTTTTCTTTTACATTTTTTGAAGATAGTGGGCCTGTTACTGCTACCGGAGTAACCAGATTAAGCTGCCCCAGCTTCTCTTTCAATGTCATTTTATTTAGTAATGAACTGACAAACGAATCCATTTCTACAGCCTTGTCATTTTTTTGACATGCGGCAAAGACAAAAAACAGGGCATAAAAAGAGAAGCGGCAAAGCCTTATCACGGATGATTTATATTTTTTCATATCTACTATTACAATAGTTCGTTAAGTTTTGACTTATAATGTTGAAAATGAGAAGAATAAGCAGTGTTTAAGCTTGGATAATCCCTTAAGAATCAGTATCTTAATGTTTGTTTTCGAAGCAATTATTAAGTATGACTCTCAAAGGAAAATCCAATAGCAAATATCATATAAAAAATATTTTAGACAAAATGTCTGGTGTA
>NZ_MVDE01000036.1 GCF_002843385.1 Labilibaculum manganireducens | reverse complement strand
CTAAAATTTCATTCTCTGTAAGACAGTCGTTTCTGTCTCTGAAAGCGAGTGCAAAGATAAAGAATTTAATTCCTAATCTGCAAATCTTTTTTCAACTTTTTTTTCAGGGTAATTTCGCTGTAATCCCCAAGTTTCCTGGTGACTCACAAGCTCGTTAGCTCCGAAAGCGGGTGCAAAGATAAATCATTTATTTTAATAAATCCTAATCCCTAAGTGAAAAAATTTCAAAAAAAATAAAGCCCGTTCCTGTGATAAAAAAATTACTCCCCAAATCACTCTAAACACCGGACACTTTCCCTTGAAAGCGGTGCAAAGATAAATGATTATTTTTCCTAATTCCTAATGCATTTGGAAAGTATTTCTAAACATTATCTTAACTCATTGATAACCTGATTGAATAATTTTTGATGAAAAGTAAATGAGTGAATGATTCCTGATGGTGTTCCAAATTACAAGCATTTTATAACCCGATAAAATAAAACTACTTTAATCTTTGAAATAAAGATATGACTGGTATTTGTAATACCACGTGAAGTATTGTTAATGAAAATCGAAATCAGAAATATGCGAACTACTAAACTATTTAATCTGTAAAGAATCTACAGTAAAGTACGTAAATACCCCTTTTGCGCCACTTACATTTGACTTAATCTCCTCTGGAACAGAAAATGGATCCATATTAGCGGCTAAGGCATTTTTCGCTGACATTTGAAAATGATAGTTATCCATAGTAATATGAAATAACTTTACTTTTATTGATTCCCATTTATAAAAACTCGCTTTAACCGAATAAGTAATTTCATTCTCATTTGTTTTACTTGCATTTATATAGTCTCTTACTTTTGTATATTCACCATCCAGATATCCTTCCACTAACAAAGAATAATACCGTTGAGTTGAATCAGTATCTGCTGTGAAAAGAACACTTAGATTTTTATCTTTAAGCTGTATTTCACTAATTTTAACAGGAGATACAATATTCGTTTGAGCTGTAATTTTAATGCCAGATTCTGTAACAACATCCAGATAGTAAGTTCCGCTCTCATTATTCGGTACAATTGATGGAGTACCGTAATTGAATACATACCCCGTTTCTTTCTCTATATTCAAAATATTAAAAAGGGAAATAGTGTCATGATAGGATCTAATAGTGATATCTGCATTCCAATTGAGCTGAAGAATTAGATCTTCACTAAGCTTATTCGTTTCCATAAATGTCAACTCATAATTTTCCTCCGGACATAAATAACATTCAAGCATCATTTGGCTTTCTACATCCGGGAATTCAATATCTACATCATCTTTGAGCATGCATGATAGCAGCGTTTGGGTGATCACAATCAATACTGTCCATATAAAAGCACTACGCATTTGTCTTCGATTAAAATTCATAGCTGTAATTAAAACTGGGTAAAAATGGAATCATTGATTTTTGTTTAGGTATTATTCGGGTTGAATTTATTTCTGATTTCTCTGTATCAAAATAAACGAAATATGGATTTGCCTTGTTGTAAACATTATACACACCTATACTTATTGCAGACCGCCCCTTTGAATGCTCCTTTGAATAATTTAAGGACAAATCAAGACGATGAGTTGAAGGCATTTGAACATTATTTCTCTTCCCATACAAAGGAACCAAATTTTGTTTTGCAATGTCATTTCCAAATCCTTGAACCAACATTAATCCTTGGGGATAAGTGATATATTGAGCTGAAGCAAAAAACCAAGATGCACAAAAAGACAAATTTGCTTTTATCTTGTATTGAAACGATGCATTAACATTATGGGTAATATCAAATGAAGGATGATATTTCTGTCCATTATTAATACCATCTGTTTTTCGCCATGTGTCTGCCAAAGTATAGTTAATATCACTCGCTATATTACCTAAGGATAAATTGAAATTAGCCTCTATTCCTTTGGCCTCACCTTTTCCTATAAGTATTTGCTCACTTACACTTTCGAATACTATATCTGCTCCTTCCTTATAATCGAACTGATGATTCATTTTTCGGTAAAACAAAGAAATACCGCCCTGTAAAATTTTATTGAACTTCTTTTTAGCTCCTATAGTCACCTGATCAGAGCTCTCTTCCGGAAAATCGCTGCCAGATGGGTACCAAATATCGTTAGGCAAATTCATGCCATATGCTGTAATCAAATGATCAAACTGATAAGTCCGGGCATATGTAAGGTTGATTCGTAAATCATTTTTTGCATAAGCCAAAACTAATCGGGGAGCAGGTTTCAAAAACCATTTGTCTTGAAAGAAACTATTTAGCCTTAATCCCAAATCAAACCTGACTGTGGAAGACAAATTTATTTCCGATTGAATATACGCTCCTGTATATATTGATTGAAGCTTTTCACTTTGTTCTTCAAGCAGTAATTGGTTCTCTAGTTTCCTGTTGTTATGCCTATACCAGGTTCGATCAAAAAATAATCCACTTGAAATATTTAATACTTTAGAAAACTCCCTTTCCCAATTAAAAGAATTGTTCCAACGATAAATATCACTACGCATTAACAAATGACTATTAAAATCTCTATCCAAATCAAACGAATAAGAGCTAACTCCTGAATTAAAACTAAAATAATTTTTGCCTGAAGGATAGTATTTTAAGTGAAGTGCCAAAAATTTATTGCTCCAACCAGTGTTTAGTTTTTTACTGCTCTCTTTTATCAAATCCAATTTATCGGAGCTATTAAAACCAATAAATTCAATAAAACTTTTGCGGCCTAAACTCGAATGAAGTTTAAACTGAATATCATTATAACTATATTCCGGAAGAGGAGTAAAATCAATTTTCCCTTCATGAATTCTATTATAGGTTTTTGTGAAAAGGTCGAAATAAGACTTGCGAGCACCAATTATTATCGATGATTTATTTTTTTTTAGAGGTCCTTCTATCATTAACCTGGAAGACAGTAATCCAATTCCTATTTTGCCTTTATATTGATCGGTGTTACCAATTCTATTGTATATCTGGATAAATGAAGATAAACTACCTCCCAAATTTGGATGATAACCACTTTTGCTCATTTCAACCCCTTCTATTAAATCAGCATTGAATGTACTCATAAAGCCCAATAGATGATTCGGATTAAATATGGTTTGCCCGTCTAGCAAAAAACTATTGTGTCCACCAGATCCACCTCTTACATTTATTGCCGAACTCAATTCACTGGTTCTAAAGACTCCTGGCTGAACTTCTAATGCTTTCAAAACATCTACTTCGCCAAGTTGGATTGGTAAAGCTTCAATTTCCTTTATTCCCAATATTACATTATCAACCGGTCTTTTACTTTTTCTTTGCGCCATAGCTGATACGCTAATGTTGTCCAATTTAATTACCAAAGGAGCAAGCTCAATAATTAAATTTTCCGTATTCGCACTAATCCATAAAGTATCTGCACGATACGATACATGACGAATTGCAAATAACACCGAATCCGTTTGAACATTTTCGATTAAAAATACTCCATTCGTTTTGGTTACAGCATTTTTATTTACCGATAAACCACTTAAACTTACCCGTTCGATTGGCAAACCACTTGATTGATCCACAACAATCCCTTTAATTGACATTTGAGCAAACGAAGGTTGTATAAGTACAAGCAAAACTGAAATCAATAAATTCAGTCGTAAAAATTGAGACATGTGGCAGAAGATAAAATGGCTGCTTCAATTTATTACTGAAGCAGCCACCGAAGATATTAATAATTTAATTTTTCTTTTAAACTCAAATATTGATTCGCCACAGTGTTTGCGGCGAATCAATATCTATTTTAATAAAAGTTAATCTTCAATTTTGATGTATTCAATTTTTAATTGACCAATGAATGATGAATCATCATCTCCCGATCCAATAAATTCCATTATTTGAGGATAACCCCCATCATTGAAATTCTTGTACTCTATAGCACCTGCATTTATAGAATTTGAAAAAGTCCCGCTTTTCAAGGAATTGTTAAAATTAAATCCATACAATTCTGGGAATAAACCAGCAATCGTATTTCCAAAGAAATTTTTCATGGTATAATTGTATTCCAATTTAGCGTAAGAATACAAGCCAGCTTCAGCGACTACAACATCCTGATACTCTCTGATTCCAGTTTCTGGATTAACTATTCCGTAACGACCAACCTGTTCACTATAGTATTTGAATATCTCAATAGGATTACCCTCCTGATCGTACTCAATTTTAGAAATTACTTTCTCATTTCCTTCCGCATCGTGTTCGATGGCTTGAGTTAATAAATTCTGTGAGTTGTATTGATAGGTTGAATACTTAGCTTCTTTCACCCAACTATCACCATCTTTATTAAAACGTTCTGTTTTGGCTAAATTATCCCCATTATAAGAATTTCGAATGTATGAGGTTGCTTCTACACCTTCTTCTTGGCTTTCATAGATTTTTTCAACTTTATTACTTGAATCATAAACAAAATCAGAATAGGTTTCACTCATTAATTCTCCAATATTAAATTCTCCTTTAATAGTTCTAGTACTTACCAAATGATAATATTCCCGATAATCACTACTTCCATTAACATTGAAATAGTCAGTGCCTTGATTATATATTTTAAATTCATTATCAGAAATTTTCACCGATTTTTCCCAATAGTCCTGACTATTTTCATATACATAACACTCATCAAAAACATCGTAATAATAATAGTAATCATCAGTACTTGTTTCTTCATTATAAACCTTTACACTAGATTGATAATAATAAACTCTATATGTACCATCATAATTTTCTGATATCTCGTTATACAATCGATCATCTTTAACTGCAATATATCTATAGTATTTAAATTTACCATTAGTTTTATTACGGAAGCTATAATAGTATATTCTTCCATACTCCTCACTCAAAAACCATTCTCCTTTATCTTCATCGAACTCAACATACTTGGTTATTGTATTTATATACTCTTCATCACTATATTTTGTAGTTTTTTCTGTTGCAAAACGTCTGGTAAGCACTTTACCTGGCTTCCCATCTGCATACTCTTTTTCAACTTCGAACCTTTTAAAGGTTTGATACCCATTAGCCGAATAAGAAGTCAATTTAGTAATTTGGTGATCATCGTTATATTCAAACTCAGCGTATGGAATATCTCCCATGGTAATGCTTTTCACCAAATACTTTCCATTTAAATCTTCCATGATGTATGCTGCCAAGCTTCCATCTTTGTTGTCGATAACAAATTTTGATTCAGTTCCATTTGTTAAGGTGATGGTCATTACTCCTGTTGACTGATCGAAACTTATTGATTGAATTCCTACACCAGCAACACCAGAAGCTCCCGTAGCAGCAACATTTGTGTCGGTATCGCCTATCCACCAATTTCCATTCTCGCCAATAATTGGAGAACTTCCATCTGTACCGTCAGATCCATCAGTGCCATCGGCACCATTTTGTCCTTGTGCAAGAACTCCAGTGTCAGTAGTACCAATCCACCAATTTCCATTCTCTCCAATTTTTGGCGTAGTACCATCTTCACCTCTTAATACATCTGGTATGGAAGTTGTCAACTTTAACCCATTAGTATAGGTTAATATCATTTCAGATGCTGTAAATTCTACATTGGTAATTTTAGAGCTGGCAGCAAGCGCATCTTTCAACTCTTGATTTTCTTTTTTTAAATCATCTAAATTCTTATCACTTCCATTATCGCAAGCTGCAAAAACAAAGGAAAGAAATAAGAATGCAAAAATTAATTTTCTCATAATCGATTAAATGTTAAGTATTTACAAATAATATTATTTAAATATGTTTATTTGAATCATCTATTTTGCACTGTAATAGTGAAACAAGCACAAATCACATGTTATTTTGTTAATAAGCAAATATATGCTTATGAGAAACAAATTACAACTGTCAAATGTGCCAAGTTGAGCAAATTGTATATTATTGCGTTAAGGATTGAAGTGGATACCCCACAGCGCTGTATAAAATCATTTGAGAAATTGGAAGAGGCAAGTTGATTAATTTACTTGCTGCTATATAAGAGAAGAGTAAAGCGAGGAGTAGGAACGGAAAGCCTGACCCGAATTTATGAGGGAAACGCCCTAAACAAAAAAAAAGCCTCCCCGAGATGAGAAGGCTTGCTGTATTATAGGTCTTTTTAAGATTCTTTATTGTCTCGTTTCATTTGCCAGGGGAAATTGTTGCCATGCGGCGCACCAAATTCCTTAGCGGTAATTTCGTCAATTTTCAAACGGTATACTTCTACATTACGAACGGCTGGCGTGTTGTAGGTAAATTTGTGATCTGTATAATTAGCCATGGTAATGTTCAGCGCATCAACTTTTTGATCCATATCGATAATGAACTCGATAGGGCCACGTGCCACAACACTTTTTCCTTTCATGCGGTAACTGCATGCCATGTGAACATCCTGATAAGCCAAAACTGGAGGTGTACAAAAAGTAACACATGCTTCCGGGTTCAATTTTAAACAATCTATTAGTTTTCCAAAGCCTGCTCCGTGTAAATAAATATAATTATCGTGAAAGCCAAAGTTCATAGGAATAACATATGGTTTGTTTTCCGGATCGACGACTCCCAAAAAGCAGGTATCGCATGAGTTGATAATTTCGTCGATTTGCTCTTTGGATTCAATAAATATGGTCTTCATATATATGTGTTTTATTAGATTCTATGATATGGTTCGATTTCCCAGTTCTTTTGAAATCGCATTTTTAATTTGATCGAGCACCATTTTTTGCTTCATCAGTTCCATCATTCGATCGGCATTACCGGTATCCTGAGCCTTCTGCATTTCCTGCATAACTTCCTTCATTAACAAGCGAACCTTTTTCCCTTTGTATTCATTCACCAATTTAGGAACGATCTCTTTCAGTTTCATTTCCTCTGATTCAACAACGCTTTCATTACGAGTCCACAAACCACTTAATTGATGGGGTTCACTAAGAATATCGGCAGCTAACTGATTTACTTTTTCGTTGGGAAGATCACGAAAGAAGGTTTTTGTATTGAAAGCTTCCTTTTCCATATTTTCACCGTACTGATCGAATACCAATTGATACAATGGATTGACTGATTCCAGTTCATCATTGGAGAGCTCTGTAATAATATACTGTCCAACCAACAACTGCTCCTCATTTCCTGCTTCGTCTTTCTGACTATAGAGAATTTCACTTCCAAAATTGAGCAATATTCGAATCAATGCCCGTTCCTCCAAATCGCATTCATTTGCTGAACGCAGAAATGCAGAATTCTCCGACAACTTATCTGTAGTCTGATCTTCCGGTAAATTGGATCTTTGTTCATTCTTCCAGCTATCTTCTTTTACTCTATGAATTATTTTATTGATTTCGGTATACAATACTCTTTCATCTACATTTAGTATATTACTGCACTCCCGCACATAAACTGCCCGAACAATACCGTCGGGAATTATGGCTATGGAACGCACAATATCAATAATGAGATTGGCTCTTTTTACCGGATCATCTTTTGCGTCTTTTAGAAGCAAATTGGTTTTGAAAACAATAAAATCACTCTCATTCTTCTCGATATATTCCTTTAATTCACTGGCACCCATGGTTCGTGAAAATGAATCAGGATCTTCGCCTTGCGGCAATAGTAAAACTTTTACGTTTACTTCCTGTTCCAATACTAGATCGATTCCCCGAAGTGAAGCTTTAATACCTGCGGCATCGCCATCGTATATAATGGTAATATTATTGGTGAATCTTTTTATGAGACGTATTTGGTCGGCAGTAAGAGCCGTTCCCGATGAAGCAACAACATTCTCGATTCCAGCCTGATGGAATGAAAGTACATCGGTGTATCCTTCAACTAAAAAACACTTTTCGTTCTGAACAATGGATTTCTTGGCTTGAAAAATTCCATACAAAATCCGGCTTTTGTGATATACTTCTGATTCGGGGGAATTTAAATATTTGGCTGCTTTGGCATCATTTTTAAGTATTCTACCACCAAATGCCTGAACACGGCCTGCAATTCCGTGAATCGGAAAAATAACCCTTCCGCGAAAGCGATCGAGCAATCGGTTTTCTTTTTCGATGCTTAATCCGGTTTTCACCAGATACTCCTTTTTATAACCACAATCAAGAGCATGATTCGAAAAAGCATCCCAAGCTTCTAAACAATAACCTACCTGAAACTTCTTGATAATGTCATCTCGAAATCCGCGTTCCCGCATGTATCCCATTCCTATGGCCATGCCTTGAGCATGCTCATACAAATTCTGGGTAAATGATTTTTGAGCAAAAGAATTTACAATCATCATACTCTCCCGATCATTCTTTTGTCGTTCCTGTTCGGGCGAAAGCTCTTTTTCAACAACCTCGATGTGGTATTTTTTTGCCAGATATTTTAATGCACCTACATAATCGAGATGCTCATGCTCCATAATAAAGTTCACGGAATTTCCACCTTTTCCACAACCAAAGCACTTGTAAATGCCTTTGGCAGGAGAAACGGTAAAGGATGGCGACTTTTCGTTATGAAAAGGACACAATCCCAGAAAATTAACGCCTCTTTTTTTTAGAGTCACGAAATCGGAAACTACTTCGGTAATTTCGGCTGAGTCGAAAATTCGTGCAACTGTTGACTGATCAATCATAGCAACAAAAATAGGAAACAAGATTGATAAAAATGGAAAGATCGGCAGATTTTAGAAATTCTAAATTAAACCCAATTAGAAAAACCATGCAATCATTCTCTTGAAAATTCTTCCGGGATCGAAAATAATACCAACAACAATTCGTTCTACATTTTGATGGACATAATTTTTTTGATTAAATTCAATACTTGAATTGTATTAAAACCATAAAAGAACAAGAAAATCAACACATTATCAAGATGTAAAACCATGAATAGAATCATTATAACAATCGCAATTTGTCTGGCAGGAATCCAGTCATTCTCACAAGAACACTTGCCAAGCGCATCTGACTACAATAGATTTCACAACACAAAAACACTTGTGGTTTTGGAAGATAATCTGTTTTCCGATTTTAATGACAAGATAAAAGAAGCGGTTAAACAAAACTGGACGATTACCAAGTATGAATTTATTTCGAACGCAGAATTCGAAAAACAACGATTCAATCCTAAGTATTCATTTTTAGTAACAAGTATTGTTACTTTTAATAAAGACAAAACCAAGGCCAAATACAATTTTTTAAGTCTGCTTTTGGGAGGACAGGCAAATGTTATTGGTGATATGCCTGACCTGTGTTCAATCCCATTATCGTATGTGCAGGTTGATGAAGAAAGTTACATTTATAAACTCACCTCTTTGGTTCTGTTTATGCAAAATCATATTGCACTGGTGACTAAAAATCCTGACATTATATCTGAAAACATACTGAAATACTACAATAAAAACAGTTCCGAAACTAAAGACAAAACTCTCTATTTGCTAAAGAATGAAATGAATGACGACATTAATTCCGCAGCTAAAATACGAAAGATATATTCTGGCAAAGTGAAATTGGTAGAAGCCAATGAAATTGAGGAAGCCATTCGAAATAAGAACAACGATATTATCTTTTTGCATAAAGTTGGCCCCGAAAAAACAAAAAACAAGGCCAGATGTTTTAAAATGCTTATTGGTGCCGGCGACGCAAAATTTTATTATTTCGATTACCATATGGTAAAAGGCAAGCAAACCGACAGATTTTTGGGGAGTGATTTTAAAAAGTTAGCAAAATAGATATGCTCATACTTGCTTAATTCGTTTAAAGAGATAATTGCCCGAATTGATAAATTTTGAACGATCTTATTTTATAACTAAATTGAGTCGAAAAGATCTATTTATTGTATGAAAAAATTGGTTGTGTTAAGTGGTGCCGGCATGAGTGCTGAAAGTGGTATCCGAACATTTCGAGACATGGGTGGTGTTTGGGACCAATACGATGTAATGGAAGTTGCCAGTCCGCATGCCTGGAAAAAAAATCCGCATTTAGTGCATCAATTTTACAACGAGCGCCGTAAACTGTTATTTGATTGTTTTCCCAATAAGGGACATTTGCTTATTGCGGAACTTGAAAAACATTATGAGGTTGAAATTGTTACTCAGAATGTTGATGATTTGCATGAACGAGCCGGAAGTTCAAATGTATTGCATCTTCACGGTGAGTTAAAAAAGGCAAGAAGTACAGTTGATTCTGAATTAATTTATGATCTGGATCATTGGGAACTAACTTTAAACGACACTTGTGAAAAAGGTTCACCATTGAGGCCTCATATTGTATGGTTTGGCGAAAGTGTTCCGGCAATTGGCGAAGCGGTGGCTATTGTTAGTAAAGCGGATGTTTTTGTGATTGTTGGAACGTCATTAAATGTGTATCCGGCAGCAGGTTTAATCGACTATATTCCAAATAAAACAGCTGTTTATGTCATCGATCCAAATCAGCCATTAATGCGATCAAACAGAAATATTACTTATATTAGAGAAAAGGCGAGCGTTGGAATGGAAAAACTGTTCGAACTTCTTCATTAAATACCATTGAGTTATGAAAAAACAAGTGCTGTTACTACTATTGGGAATTTTAGTTTTGACTTCTTGTAATCATTATGAATCGAAAGTACCAATATCGCCTTCGGGGAATTCTGTAATCGAAAAAAGTTTATTGGGAGAATGGATTCTTAGTTCCGAGAATAAAAAAGAAGAAGCATCGGGTTATATCGAAGTGATTCCTTTTAATGATACAGAGTACCTTGTTCAATTAAAAGAAATTGCAGACTCAACGAAGAATATTGAATCGATTATCAACATTAGAATGTTTTCGTCGGAAGTAAACGAAAATGTTTATTTTAATATGCAATTTATTGGTGCAGACAGCGATAAGGGTTTTATGATTTATCGTTACAAGCCAATTGCCGGGAATCGCTACAAAGTCTTCTTTTTATCAAAAGATCAGTTTAACAAGGTATTTCCCAACTCGAAAAGTTTTAAAGAGTATATTGAAACACATACAAAAGAATTTGAAAAATATTTTGATGTGGAAGGCATTCTCGAGCGAAAAATAAAATAAACAAAAGGGTATCCAAAAAAATCGGATACCCTTTCTATATTAATTTGAATAATAGTCTAATTACAAATCGTCATTTGTTAGATCGATCACGCCATTTGTCGTTGTAAAATCGCGGGATGCTTTCAAAAGATTTCCGGAATAAAGCACAAGGTTTTTGGTTTCATTAATAATTCCCAAATAAAGAACCGAATTTCTGGTTCCAACCTTCTCAGCCTTAATTCTTTTAATTTGCTCTTTTCTAAACTTACTTAAAGATGACAGTAAATCTTTTTGCTTTCCAAAAGCTTTTTCGATTTGATTTAAATCATAATTATTGTCATTTAACAAACGGTTTATGGTTTTGAAGAAATCCTCAAGCTTTGTTTGAATTATATTTAACTCATTGATTTGTTCAGGAACCAATGATTTATGATTGTTATCCACATAATCGAAAGCAGGCTCAGCAATAAAATTAATCGAGTGAGCAATTTCTCTTAAGTAATCAAGCAATTGAACGTAAAATGGTCCTGTTGTTATACTGTCCTCAGAAAGTTTCTGAACAACAAAAGGAACCTGATCTTTCAGTGATTTAGCTTCCTTGTCGAGCTTCCTTACTTTTTTTAGAGATTCTTTAAGAGTACCACGTTCTTCAAAAGCCAAACCGTTAACAATTTTAGCATAAACCTTAGGAATCTTAGTAGTTACAACCGACACTGCATGAGTAAGCTGTTCAAGAATCTCTCCTTTACTAATAATAGAAGCATCTTCTTCGTCAATTTCTTCGGCAGAGTCTTGCCCCTTCGATTTGCGTTTATGGAATACATGTGACCGCACAACAAATGCAACAGCTACAACTAATAAACCAATGATCGCGTATCCACCAAGCCAATTAATTAAACTTGCGAAAATAAAAGCTGCGGTAAAAGCAAAAAATGCTGTAAAAAACCAACCACCTATTACGGTAAGTACTCCTGTAATTCGGTAAACTGCAGAATCTCTGTCCCATGCTCTATCGGAAAGTGAAGAACCCATTGCAACCATAAATGTAACATAGGTTGTAGACAAAGGTAATTTTAGAGATGTACCTATAGAAATTAAGATACTTGCAACAGTAAGGTTTACCGAAGCACGAATCATATCAAAAGCAGGTACATCCTTTTTATCGATACCTGCCGGAGCTGAAGGCTTGGCAAATCGTTTTTGAATCCCCTCCTGAAACTTAACAGGTAATATACTTTTTAAGCTACTATTTGCAGACAAAGAACGTCTAACCAAAAGACGGGCAAAAAAGGATGATCCAAATTTTTCCTCGCCTTCATTCTGATTACTCAATCCTATTTCAGTTTCGGTAACTGTTCTGGCTTTTTTAGAAAACCAAAGAGTAATTGTCATTATTAAACCGGCAATAATCAACAGATAAGTCTCTGTTTTCACCTTGTCGTTTAAAATTTCCATTGTCATTCCGTAAGCATCTGTACCTGGATTGGCGATAAATGCCTGAAACGATTTGAAACCCGCCAACGGAACTCCAATAAAGTTTACCAAATCGTTACCCGCAAAAGCCATTGCCAAAGCAAAGGTTCCGACCAAAACAATTACTTTTAGGATGTTTAAACGGACAAACCACACCAAAGCCTGCAGAACTACTGTCCAACCTACAAAACAAACCAAAATAATTGTTAGTGTGTTTTCTTTTATCCAGCTAAGAGTTTCTTTCGTTATAAAAGAAGACCCCTTGGCTCCTTTTATTAAAATGAAATAGGTAATTGCAGTAATTGCAAACCCACCAAAAAGTGCTCCGAAATACTTAAATGTTTTTTCAAATTTATAAGTAAAAATCAAACGGCTAACGTACTGCACAAGAGCACCTGAGAAAAAAGCTATTACCACACTCAACAGGATACCTGTAATAATCGCCAATGCTTTTGCCGAATTAATATAACTTCCTAAGTCAAGCATTGTTTGATCAGAAGAGTTCATGATCTTTACAACGGCCACAGCCACGGCAGCACCCAGTAATTCGAATACAATCGATACGGTTGTTGAGGTTGGCAAACCTACGGTATTGTAAAAATCCAACAGAATGATATCCGTTAGCATTACCGCAATAAAAATGATCATGATTTCTGCAAAATAGAATTGGTCGGGATGAAATATCCCTTTACGGGCAACTTCCATCATTCCACTGGAAAAAGTAGCTCCAACCAAAACTCCAAGACTGGCAATCGCTAAAATCGCCCAACGCGGGGCTGCCTTGGAGCCAAATGCAGAGTTTAAGAAATTAACGGCATCATTACTAACCCCAACAATAAGGTCAGAAATAGCCAGTGCAAAAAGCACTACTACAATAATTAAGTAAAAGTTCTCCATGTTATAAGTTCGTAAATTCCCCGCAAACATACAAACACATGGAGACGCTAATATTTCACAAACATTATCTTTGTGTTAATTTAACGTTAACACTTTTATGCCTCTGATTGATTAAGTTTTACCAAATAATCTGCAGTAGCCACATTTAAGGCCATTGGCACATTATTTATTACGCATGTTCTTATTAAAGTTTGAATATCATGCTCATGTCCGTGCGGTGTTTCAGCATCAATTAAGAAAATTACTTCATCTACCTTGCCTTCCAATATCTGAGCAGCTAAAAGAATATCTCCACCATTAGGACCATGACCAAAACCTTTAACCTCAAGATCCAAAACAGAATTTAATAATTCTGATGTATTTGTAGTCCCTATTAATTTATGCTTTTTAAGCTCATCCTTATGCCTTTTTACCCAGGCAAGCATCACACTCTTCTTTTCATTGTGAGCAACCAACGCGATTGTCTTCATACATTTATTTTTTAATTGTTTTGTAATTTAATATATTTCACGAAGCATGACTTAAGAATCCTTTTTTTAATCAAAAATTCATACTTATATTAGTGTTTTGGCAAAATATTCGTGTTTTCATGAAATGACAGGAATCAAAGCCCGATTTGAATAAGGTTGATCTGACACTAATGAAATAACAAATAAACGAAGTATTATTGAAATCATTAATAAAATTGTAAATTTGTTACTATAATATTAATCCTACCCTTATGAGAAGATATATTAAAACCGTATTTATTGCTTCACTTATTCTTTCAGTTGGTGTCTCGGCCTGCAAGGATGAAAAAAAGACTCCCGTAAAAAAAGAAGTTGCTGAAAAGGTGGAGGCAAAAAAAGAATCATCAAAAACTGAAACCAAGGCAGAACCCGTAGTAGCTAAAAAGAAACTTAAACCTGTAGTTGAACAGGTTCCGAACAAATATTTTTTAATTTTAGCTAGTTTTCAAAATATGAAAAATGCGGAACGTTTGCAGCAAAAATTAACCAAGGATGGTTATAATTCTGAAATTATTGAAGCTGCAAATGGTTTTCACAGGGTTTCTTATAAAGCTTTTTCAGATCGAACTCTTGCTTTTCAGGAACTAAAATCGGCTAGAGCATCTGAGGAGCATAAAGAAAACTGGCTTTATATTAAACGATGATTTGAAACTTGAAATCGAAATGGTAAAATTTAACTTCTTTTTAATTCTTGTATTTCTTCTTTTTTCCGGATGTAAAGATAAAAAAACAATAACTCCGATTGAAAAAGGTAAGGTTGTAGAACAGACAGCAAAACGATTGATTCCTGAATTAACACCTGAACCAAACAAACCAGATCCAAAATTTACAAGTGAGCAAATTGCTGAAAACAGGAATTCTTTTGATTATCACATTGTAGCCGCCAGCTACAATAATTTTAGTCAGGCTAAAAATTTTAAAGATAAATTGTACCAAAAAGGATATCCAAGTATTGTAATGGAACAAAACGGCAAGTTCCGCGTTATAATGCAATCATTTAATAAAAAAGAAACTGCAGTAAAAGAACTGATTCGCTTACGGAAATTGAATAAAACACCGGATTTGTGGTTGTTGCACCAATAAATAATAGAATTTTATATTAGCAGCATACAAGAACAGATTGTTACTAAACCAACTATAAAACCTGCGTAAACCTGAGATGGAGTATGCAGGTTTAATTTTAACCGGGAATATGCTATTAATCCGGCAAAAATAATCCCCACCATAAATACAAGTTTTAGAGAACTGGAATAAAGTATGGTAAACGCAATTACCATTCCTAAAAAGCCCCCAATACCTGCCATATGCAAACTAATTTTCCATTTTAGTGAGATAAGAGTAACTATAAGGATAGAAATAATAGCAGCCAGTTGTAAATTAGCAACGATCCTTGTGATTGGAAATTTAAGCAACATGTAATAGCCTAAAAAGTAAAATAGTAGTGTTAATACTAAGTGAATGAGCCTTTCCTGACGTTTTTCCAAACCAATATCTGAAATGATATTCTGATTCTTCAGTAAAGGCAAAATACTTAAGGGAAGTAATACTGTTGAAATTACTACAATCATATAAATTACACGTACCAATTGATGGGGTGCAAAGTCAAGATAGGTTCCTGAATGAAATATAACAAAAACAGAAATTAATGGCATTAACATTGGGTGTGCCACTCCTGATATTATTCGAGCGAAATTCATAATAGTAGATTTAAAATGCAGAATAGAAAATGTGGAAAAAGATTACATCATTTATCCAAGCCCTTTAACAAAACAAAGGTGCAAAGATAATTGTCTTTGCACCAACTCGTTTATTCTTTAACAAAATTTATAATTCTTTTCTTAATCTGGCCACAGGAATATTTAATTGTTCCCTGTATTTAGCTACAGTACGCCTGGCTATCAGATACGATTTTTCCTTTAAAATAACGGCTAACTTATCATCAGTTAATGGCTTCTTCTTGTCCTCATTATCAATACACTCCTGTAATATCTTCTTTATCTCACGAGTCGAAACCTCTTCTCCCGAATCGGTTTGCAAACCTTCTGAGAAGAAATATTTTAAGGAAAAAATACCAAAATGAGTTTGTATGTATTTCGAATTTGATACCCGTGATATAGTTGAAATATCCAGCCCTGTTATTTCAGCAATATCTTTCAAAATCATTGGTCTGAGTTTACGTTCATCACCTTCCAGAAAATATTCCCGCTGAAAATCAATAATCGCGTTCATACTTATCAACAATGTATTTTGTCTTTGTTTAATTGCATCAATAAACCATTTTGCAGAATCAAGCTTTTGCTTCACAAACATAACAGCGTCTTTATTCTCTCGTGACTGATTTTTCTTATTGCCGGAATAATCCTCGAGCATCTCGGAATAAGCTCTGCTAATATGCAGTTCGGGAACATTTCGTGAATTCAAACTAAGCAACAAATCACCATCTTCTTCTTCCAATATAAAATCGGGAATAATAGTAGGCGATGCTTTATCTAATGGGTTATTGAATGTGCTTCCCGGTTTTGGATTTAACTTTAAAATTTCGTCAACAGCACATTTAAAATCTTCATCACTTGCGCCAACTCTCTTCTGAATTTTATCGTAGTGCTTTTTGGTAAACTCTTCAAAATTCTTTTTCAGAATCAGCTTAGCTAATTTTACATCTGGATTAAATTTCCCTTTGCGTTCAATCTGAAGAAGCAAGCACTCCTGCAAGTCGCGTGCACCAACTCCTGCCGGATCAAAATCCTGGATTACCCGTAACAATTCCACTAATTCTTCATAAGAAGTTTCAACTCCCATCGAAAAAGCCAAGTCATCCACAATACTTTCAATCTCTCTTCGCAGGTATCCGTCTTCATCAATATTTCCAATCAGATATTCCGTTAAAGCATATTTTTCTGGAGTAAGAATGCGCAATCCCAATTGTGATATCAGCAATTCATGAAAAGTTGTTCCTCCCGAAAAAGGGATTTCTTCGTGCTTGTCATCCTGCGAATAATTTTGTGCAGAAAGTTTATAAGATGGAGTATCTTCATCATTCATATAATCTTCCAAAGAAAATTCTTCCTGATCCTTGTCTTTCTCCGGAGCTTCATCAGATTGATTATCATCCTGATAATCCTCTTCATTATTTCCTTCTTCCAGAACAGGATTCTCTTCCAACTCCTTTTTAATTCGCTCTTCAAGCTGCAAAGTTGGAAGCTCCAACAATTTTATCACCTGAATTTGCTGAGGCGATAATTTCTGTAATAACTTTTGCTGTAAACTTTGCTTTAGCATACTGATTCCGTTCTTTTTTTTGAATGAAGCAAGGTACATATTCTCTTGTGAACTTACAAGAAGATCATCACTCAAGTACAATTTTCAAGCCATAAGTGGTAAGTATCAAAATCTTAAGCATAACAGGTGTACTCAAAAAGCTCAAAATAAGTAGCTTAGTTCATCGTTTTTTTTATAAATAATTCTGTCAGGCTTTGCCTTATCAGGATAAAACATCCAATAAAACCCCAAATTTCAATTTCAACATTCATAATTTAGAGCACAAAAAAACCGTACTACATATGCAATACGGTTTTCAATATCATTTGATTTTTACCCTCTTAAAACTCAGCATTTTTTGGAGTTCTTGGGAAAGGAATTACGTCGCGGATATTACCCATTCCGGTAACAAACAACATCATTCTTTCAAATCCTAATCCAAAACCACTATGAGTAGCTGTTCCGAATCTTCTGGTATCTAAATACCAATCCATATCTTCAGCAGGTATACCCATTTCTTTCATACGGGTCACCAATTTATCCAAATCTTCCTCACGCTGCGATCCTCCAATAATCTCACCAATTCCCGGGAATAGAATATCCATAGCAGCTACAGTTTTTCCATCCTCATTTTGTTTCATATAGAAAGATTTAATCTCCTTTGGATAATCAATCAAGATAACCGGTTTCATGAATTTCTTCTCTACCAGATATCTCTCATGCTCCGACTGCAGATCAGCTCCCCAACCATCAATCAAATATTGGAATTTCTTCTTTTTATTGGGCTGAGAGTTACGAAGAATATCAATTGCCTCAGTATAAGTTAAACGAACAAAGTCGTTCTCCAAAACAAATTTCAATTTCTCAATCAATTCCATTGATTGTTCATCTGCTTTTTTCCCTTTTTCCTCTTCTTTTAATCTCTTACTCAAAAATTCAAGATCTTCCATACAGTTATCCAAAGCATATTTAATCATATACTTTAAAAACTCTTCGGCCAAATCCATGTTATCGGTGATATCATAGAAAGCCATTTCAGGTTCTATCATCCAGAACTCTGCCAGATGACGGGTTGTATTTGAATTTTCAGCCCGGAATGTAGGACCAAAAGTATAAATTTCTCCCAAAGCCATTGCTCCCAATTCACCTTCCAACTGACCGGAAACTGTAAGATTCGTTTCCTTCCCGAAGAAATCTTCCTTATAATTAATGCTTCCATCCTCGTTTAAAGGTGGATTTTTAGCATCCAAAGTACTTACTCTAAACATTTCACCGGCACCTTCAGCATCCGAACCTGTAATAAGCGGCGTATGCATATAGAAAAAGCCTTTTTTATTAAAGAATTCGTGCACCGCAAAAGCCATTGCATGGCGAATACGGAAAACCGCACTAAATGTACTGGTACGAAAACGTAAATGCGCTTTTTCTCTCAAAAATTCCAAAGAATGTTTCTTTGGTTGAAGTGGGTATTTTTCGGGGTCGGCAACACCTAAAACCTCAATTTTTGTAGCAGAAATCTCAACACTTTGTCCGCTTCCCTGCGATGCGATAACCTCTCCAACAACAGAAATTGCTGCCCCGGTAGAAATTTTCTTTAATAAATCCTCATTAAAATTTGGAACATCAACAACGATCTGAAGATTATTAATAGTAGAACCATCATTTAAAGCGATAAAATTAATTTGCTTATTTCCACGCTTGGTTCTAACCCAACCTTTCACATTTACTTCACTGCCAACTTCATTTGAAATCAACAGCTTTTTGATCTTAATTCTTTTCTGTTCCATTTTATATTACTGGTTAATGAGATAATAAGTTTACAAAAATATAAAATTGGATTCAATTATGGTCTTATTAAGTAAATAATCAGTCAAAATCGTAAGACAAACTGGATATTTATTCTCTTAATAAACTGAAATACCTTTTTTTTTCAACAATAAGGCAGTTGTGCAAACGATTGATTTAATGACACTTATTTATATCACAAAGGAATTTAATACAAGTATGATTATGATTTTTTGTCAAGATTAGTATCTTTAAGGCCTTCAAATAATCAGTAAGTATATGATTGAGAATAAGTTAATCGAAAAGATTCGAAAAACCATACATAAAAACTGGGAGCAACCAGCATTTACCAATTACCAAAAAGACACCTTAACTTATCAGGAAGTTGCTCAAAGAATACATTGGATGCATCTTCTTTTTAAAGAGTTAGGAATAAAAAAAGGAGACAAAATTGCAGTTATTGGTCGTAATTTAAACAATTGGGCCGTTACTTATTTGGGAACCATAACTTATGGAGCTGTAATTGTACCCATTCTCCCCGATTTTAATTCCAGCGATATTCATCACATTGTTAACCATTCCGAATCTACATTACTTTTTACGACCGAAAATATTTTCAATAAAATTGATGATTCAAAAATTGAAAAACTGAAAGGTATTATTTCATTGGAGGATTATAACGTTTTTTGTTCATCGTGCGACAAATTGAAAAAATCAGTTGAAAAAGCCAATGCAGAATCACTAAAAAATAGGGTTGATAAAAACAAACTGGATTACGCCAATCCTAAAGATGAAGATATTGCAGTTTTATCGTATACATCAGGAACATCCGGATTTTCGAAAGGAGTAATGCTGGCCTATGAGTCTCTGTATTCGAATATACAAATCGGCTTCGATTATATGGATTTCCGTCCTCAGGACAAGATCGTTTCATTTTTGCCATTGGCACATGTATTCGGCTGTATGTTCGAATTCCTCACCGAATTCTGTTGTGGTTGTCATGTTATATTTCTCTCAAGAGTGCCAACTCCTCAAATAATAACCAAAGCCTTTCAGGAAGTACAACCTCGGTTAATCTGTTTGGTTCCTCTTATAATGGAGAAAATCTATAAAAAAAGAATATTGCCTGTATTGGAAAGCAGAAGAGTGAAACTGATGCTTAAGATTCCATTACTGGAAAAGAAAATTTACAAAAAGATTCGAAATTCACTCACAGAAACCTTTGGCGGGAAATTTATCGAAGTGATTATTGGAGGCGCGGCCTTAAGCAAAGAAGTGGAAGATTTTCTTCTAAAAATAGAATTTCCATTTTCTGTTGGTTACGGAATGACGGAGTGTGGTCCATTAATTAGTTATAGTCCAAACAGTAAATTTCGTGCACATTCCTGTGGGAAAGTAGTTGATCGCATGCAGGTTAGAATCAAATCTGACGATCCGTTTAATATTGTTGGTGAAATTCAGGTGAAGGGCTCCAACGTAATGAAAGGCTACTACAAAAATTCTGAAGCGACAAAAGAAGCTCTTGATAAGGACGGTTGGTTGGGAACAGGTGATCTTGGAATCATTGATAAAGACGATAACATATACATCAAAGGCAGATGTAAGAATATGCTGCTTGGTCCATCCGGACAGAATATCTATCCGGAAGAAATTGAAGCATGCTTAAATAATATGCCGTTTATTCAGGAATCAATTGTTACTGATGATAAAGATCACAAGCTAATTGCACTGATCTATCCGGATTACGAAGCTTGTGATGCGGAAGGATTAAACAAAGACGAAATTGAAGAGGCACTTAATAAAGACAAGCAAATTTTAAACAAAAGCTTTCCTGCCTATATGAAAATATCACGGGTCATAGTATTTCCCGAGGAATTTAAAAAAACTCCCAAAAGAAATATAAAAAGATATTTGTACACTAGTTTGTATCACGAATAAAAATAGAAGAGGGTGTCCAAAAAGTTCAATCTTATTGTCATTCTGAGCCTGTCGAAGAATCTTTACTTTGAAAAACAGATGTTTCGACTTCGCTCAACATGACGTTTTCAAGTGAAACTTTACTTTTTGGACACCCTCTTCTATTTTTTAAATAAACCATTCTGAAGACGGGTTGTATGATTCAATTTAAAGACAAAATCGATAACCGGCATCGCTAAAAACTGAGACCCGTAATTGGTGTTCAGGTAGTATAATTTATACCCTCCCGAAACAGAAAATTTACTATCGCGGTGCCAATGAATTTTCCCCTGACTCTCAGCAGCCCATTCGCCATTAAAATCGATAGAATAATAATCTGCATTGATCGAAAAGTTAAAATTCCGGTAAACATTCCCATCCAATTCTACTCCTGCAAAATAAAGCTTTTGGCTGTTGTAATAGGATGCTGTTCTGTGATATAAAAAATGATAATCGAGCAATGGCAACTGAGAGTCTCCTGATGTTAACGAAAAATCAAAACCAAGCCTTCCTGTAAGTACTAAATCGGGAAGTTTAATAAAACAATCTTTAGGCTGGGGATTAATTATATGACTAACAATTAATTCATTTCTAAAGGTAAAAATATGCGGAACTACTGCCGACTTAGGGATTTGATCTTGAAATCCACTACTTCGTGCCCATTTAAGACCAAGCGTTGGATAATACAAGCTGTGTTGGGTCGAAACAATTGTGTTTTGTCCGAACCATTCATGTTTTACTCCAATATTAGGAGCAAATGGAAATAGTAATAACTGAGAATTAATTTCCGTTTTGGGATAATTCCCATATCTGCTTACAGCCAATGCACTTAGATGTATTTCCCCCGAGGGAACCACTTTAGCTCCCCGTTCAGTCCAACTGCTGAAATAATCAATACGTTCTCCTCCAACCAAGGAAACTTGTGCGATACTGTTACCAGCAATAAACAACAAAAAAAATCCTATTAAATTTTTCATACAAATCATCTTTCCTTTAATAACCACAAAATTCACGTTTTAGTATTTAGTTCACAAATACAAAGAGTCCTTCCTGTAAAATAGCTTGTCTCAATCCTTTTACCGATAAAATATGAAGAGTTACCTAATAAGTTGATCTGAAATAAAACAAGATCTATATTTTTATTGTTGCAATATTAAACCTATAAAATTAAAATGACTTTAGTGTTAACAAGATTTAATCATCAAAAGGAAACTTTTAATACAAAAAAAGTTTCTGCAGTTTTTTATTGATTTATATTTGCATAATGAATGAGCAAAAAATAAATATCATTACTGCCAGCTGGACATTATTTTTCCAATATGGTATAAAAAGCATAAGTATGGATGACATTGCTTCAAAAATGGGCATGTCTAAAAAAACATTGTACAATTATTTCACCAACAAAAATGAATTAATAAATGAAGCCTGCGAATGGGATATTAAGAATCCTCAGTTTTCCTTTAAATCTGATCAAATAATCAATTTAAACGCACTCGACCAGTATTTTGAGTTTTTTAGTTTTATTAACGAAAAAATTCTTAAAAAATGTGATTCTCTGGACTATGATCTAAAAAAATACTACCCGGAGATTTGGAATAATTTTAAAGATGAAAAGATTAAACTATTTCAACGAGAATTACTTTATAATCTGCAAAAGGGAATTGACGAAGGCTTATACCGACCGGAATTAAATATTGATTTCATTAGTAAGAATTTGGTTGGGTTCTACTTGAATCTTGGTACAACCGAATATCAGGTTTTTTCAATGGAAGAAGTATTTAATATTGATATCCACCGAGAATTGACACTCTATCATCTTTATGGTATTTGTACAAATAAAGGAATTGAATATTTTAAAAATAAATTTAAATAATACAATGAAAAACATCCTACCAGCATTAATGGTGATTTTTATTGGACTCGGTACTCCCGCAAAAGCACAAACTGAATCCAACTTAAAACTTACCTTAGCCGAAGCACAACAGTATGCTTTGGAGAATTCGTACTCGGTAAAAGCAACCGAATATGATTTACAAGTGGCCAGAAAAAAGGTTTGGGAAACAATTGCAGATGGTTTGCCTCAAATTGACGCAGCTCTTGATTACAACAATAATCTAAATTTATCTGTTTCCTTGCTTCCTTCTGAATTTTTTGGAGGCACACCAGGAACTTATACTCCAATTAAATTTGGTCAGCGATATACCAGCTCTGCTTCAGTTAGTGTTAGTCAGAAAATTTTCGACGGATCTTACATTGTTGGAACCATGGCTGCCAAAGTTTTTGTACAACTTTCTCAGAATCAAAAAGAGAAATCAGAAATTGAGATTAAAAATACTGTGTCTCAAGCCTACTTTACCGTTTTGGTTGCCGAAGAAAATTACAAAACCGTTCAGGAAAATCTCGAAATTAATCAGAAACTCCTAACCGAAACTGATGCGTATCACCAAAATGGTTTTAGAGAAGAATTGGATGTAGATCAAATTCGCCTGATGCTCAATACAAATAAAAATCAATTAGCAGATGCCAAAAGAGCTATTCAAACCTCCCTAATTATATTAAAATTTGGCTTAGGGATCGAAATTGATGAAAAAATTGAGTTGACCAATAGCCTGGAAGAACTGGTTGATCCTATTAGAACAGAATCGCCTGTAATTTCGAATTTTAATATGTCTGATCATATTGATTTCAGAATTATTGAAACCCAATTAAAAGCGCAGGAATTGATTATAAAAAATGAAAAAGCGGCTTATTTACCAACTATTTCGGCCTTTTACAACTATGGTAAAAACACCAGTTCAGATTATACCAATGTATTCAGATCTGATGTTCCCTGGTTTAAATCATCAGTTCTTGGATTTCAATTAAAAATGCCGATTTTTTCGGCAGGCCAAAAGCGTTCAAAAATTAAGCAAGAGAAAATCAATTTTATGAAGCTGGAAAATCAACAGGAAATGACTCAACAAAATCTTAAAATGGATGTAACTCTATCCTTTACCAACTTGTTGAATGCTCAGGAAAAATACGAAAATGATATCGAAGGCTTAAAAATTGCCAAACGAATTTTCGATAGAACACAAATCAAATTTAAGGAAGGAATATCTACAAGTACAGAATTATCTGAAAATGAAAAACAGTACCTGGATTCGCATTCCGCATATATTAATTCAACACTCTCGCTTTTAAATTCGAAAATTGCCTTTGAAAAAGCCTTGGGTAAAATGTAATACTAACATCCTACAAAAAACATTATTAAATGAAGAACTTACTTATAGCCTGTATTATTCCATTACTTTTTGCCTGTTCTGCAAAAAACTCGGAAAAAAATGAGAACAAATCTGAACAATTAAAACAGTATAAATCAGAACTTTCTATTTTGAAAACCAAAATAGCAGATTTGGAAAATGAAATTCGAAGTACAAATAACGAAGAAGAAACGATAAATGTGATTGTTGAAAAATTAGCGACATCAAAATTTGAACATTATATACAAGTAACCGGTAATGTGGAAGCCGATAAAAACATAACGATAACTCCGGAAACTGCCGGGAATATTATTTCTGTTGATGTAAGTGAAGGACAGCATGTGAACAAAGGTGATATTTTAGGAAAATTGAATACATCTCAAATTCAGCAGCAAATTGACGAAGTAAAAACCAATCTTGCACTAAACACAACAATCTTCGAAAGACAGGAGCGTTTATGGAACCAAAAGATTGGTTCTGAAATAGAATACTTGCAGGCAAAAGCGGATAAAGAAGGATTCGAACGCAAACTGGAAGGTTTGGAAGCTCAAAAAGATATGGCAATTATCATGGCTCCCTTTAGTGGTATTGTTGATGAAATACATCAGAAAAAAGGCGAATTGGCAGGACCTTCTATTCCATTTGCTCAATTGGTTAATATTGATAAAGTCTATGTTGAAGGTGATGTGTCTGAATCATTCTTAAATTTTATTAAAGCAGGAGAAGCTGTAGAACTGGATTTCCCGGCTATTAATTACCAGACCAAAGCAAATATCTACCGCACATCAAATGTAATTGATCCTGCAAACAGAAGTTTTAAAATTCGAATCAACCTTAACAATCCAAAACACATGATCAAGCCAAATTTGATTTCGGTAATGAAAATCAAAGATTATGAAGTTCAGGATGCCATGGTTGTTCCTTCAATCATTATTAAAAAAGATTTTGAAGGAAACTACCTTTACATAGCTAAAAAAGAGGGGAAAAACCTTGTGGCCAGAAAAACATATGTAACTGTTTCCAAAACCTACAACAATGTTTCGATGATTGATTCTGGTCTTTCGCTAGGTGACCAAATTATAACAGATGGGTTTTCTCAAGTTGTGAACGGATCGCTGATTAGCACCAAATAATTTCAAATAAAATGGATAAAATCAAAGATACAAGCTCTGCCGAAGAAAATCAAAGGCAGTTTAAACCAACATTCGGAGCATTAAAGAATAAGAATTCCATTTTTATTCTAACTGCAATTCTCTGCATGTTTGGTTGGTTTTCGTACCAAAGTATGCCTCGGGAATATTTTCCTGAAGTAGTGATTCCGAACATTTTAATTTCAACTCCTTATCCGGGAAACTCTCCGGTTGATATCGAGAATCTGATAACCAGACCCATCGAAAAGGAGTTAAAATCCTTAAAAGGAGTTAAGAAAATGTCTTCAGCCTCCTATCAGGATATGAGTTTGATTGTTGTTGAGTTTAACACTGATGTAGATGTAAAACAAGCTCTTCAGGATACAAAAGACAAAGTAGACAAATCTTTAAGTGAATTGCCTGATGATTTGGATACGGATCCAATTGTTGAAGACATAGATTTTGCTGATTTTCCAATCCTAAACATTAACCTTTCGGGCGATTTTGGATTGAACGAATTAAAACAATTTGCAGAAGATCTTCAAGATAAGTTTGAAGCCTTACCTGAAGTCTCTGAGGCTGATATTAAAGGGGTTGATGAAAGAGAGATTAAGATCAATGCTGATTTGCACAAAATGGAAGCAAACGGTGTTTCCTTTCAAGATATTGAGACTGCCATTGGCGATGAAAATGTTACAGTGAGTGCAGGTACATTAATCACTGATAATACCCGGCGAAGCATTCGAACCAGTGCTGATTACACCAACATGCAGCAAATCGAAAATACCATTGTAAAAGTTACCAATGGTAAAGTGGTTTATCTTAAGGATGTTGCCGAAATTGAAGATGGATATGAAGAACTTTCTTCCATTTCAAGATTGAATAACAATCCCGTAGTTTCCCTCTCAATTTCTAAAAAATCCGGTGAAAACCTTTTGGCTGCAACCGATGAAATCTATAAAATTATCTCGAAAGAGAAAGAGTTGGGGAATTTGCCACGAGGATTGCTGGTAACGGTTACCGATGATACATCAGAAGATGTTCGTGGTCAGGTTAGCGACCTTGAAAATTCCATTATTATGGGAATGTTATTGGTTATCCTGATTCTTTATTTATTTATGGGATTGCGCAACGCACTCTTCTCAGGTTTAGCAATTCCTATGTCGATGTTTATCTCGTTTATTATTCTCAATCAAATGGGATACACGGTAAATCAGATGATTCTGTTTTCATTGATTTTGGCATTGGGAATGCTTGTTGATAATGCAATTGTTGTGGTCGAAAACGTATATCGTCTGCATGAAGAAGGCCTTTCGAAACTAGAAGCAACCAAACAAGGAGTGAGTGAAATTGCAGGGCCGATTATTTCATCAACAGCAACAACCCTTGCCGCCTTTTTCCCATTATTGCTTTGGGGTGGAATCATGGGTGAGTTTATGAAATACCTGCCTATTACCTTAATCATCGTACTATCTTCATCGCTGTTTGTAGCATTAATTCTAAATCCTGTATTTACGGCTAGTTTTGTAAAAATCGATAATATTTCGAAAAAGATTGACGCAAAAAAGTACCTTATTATTTCAGGATCTTTCCTAATTGCCTCACTTCCATTCTACGTATCCAAAGCATTTGGAATGCTCGATACTTATATCATGGCGAATCTTTTGGCATGCATGGGCTTACTAATCGTAACAAATCTAGTGGTGCTAAAACCTTTTGCACGTTGGTTTCAGTTAAAATTTCTGGTTGCACTCGAAAACTCGTATGAAAGAACCCTGAGGTATGCACTTAAAGGTATTCGTCCCTTACTTTTCTTTCTTGGAACTTTTGTTTTAATGATTGTATCCATCATGTTTTATTTTGGAACCAAGCCTTTAGTCGTTTTCTTTCCGGATAACGATCCCAAGTCTGTTTACGTTACCATGGAACTTCCATTGGGAACTGATATTCACAAATCGAACGAAATTTCAGTTGAGGTTGAGAAAATTGTAAAGAAAACAATGGAACCCTATAAAGATATCATTCGTTCCATTTCAACCAATGTAGGTTCAGGTAAAGGCGGCATGTTTGAAGGCTCCCGTTCAGCAAATAAATCATTAACAAGTATTTCGTTTGTTGAATACAAACAAAGAGGTGGAGTTAGTACTTCCGAATTAATGAAGAAACTAACTGCAAATTTTAAAGGTTTTGTCGGTGCTAAAATATTTGTAGAAAAAAATTCTGAAGGTCCCCCTGTTGGACATCCAATCAATATTGAGGTTTCAGGTGATGATTTTGAACAATTACTAATTCAGGCAAATCGTATCAAACAGAAACTAGATGACGAAAGAATTGCCGGTATTGAAGAATTGAAACTCGATTTGGATCAGGGAAAACCAGAAATGCTGATCAATATCGACCGCGATAAGGTACGACGCTTTGGTTTATCAACTAATCAGGTAGCACGTGCACTCCGTAATTCCTTATATGGTCTGGAAGTATCCAAATTTAAAGATGGCGAAGATGAATATGACATTATGCTCCGTCTGGCAGATAAATACCGATATGACGTTCCCTCTCTTATGAACCAGAAAATTAATGTAATGAGTCCGGTAAGTAACCAAATGGTTCAGATTCCAATATCGGCTGTTACAAGCTACAACTATGGTTCAACTTATGAAAGAATTAATCGAATTGATAACACACGTGTTGTTACAATTTACTCGAACGTAGAAGAAGGGTTTAATGCCAATGAAATAAATGCTAAA
The DNA here is from genome assembly GCF_002843385.1 of Labilibaculum manganireducens. GTDB lineage: Bacteria > Bacteroidota > Bacteroidia > Bacteroidales > Marinifilaceae > Labilibaculum > Labilibaculum manganireducens. The sequence goes on along the minus strand of NZ_MVDE01000036.1, from coordinate 22,645 downwards.
ATAAGGGAAGTTTTAGCCGATTCCGAAATGCCAAAAGGATACACTCACAAGTTAACCGGAGAACAAGAAGAACAGGATGAAACATCAGCATTTTTAACTCAGGCTTTATTAATTGCCCTTGCTTTAATTACCCTTATATTGGTTACGCAATTTAATTCGGCAGTTAAGCCGCTGATTATAATGATTACCGTACTCTTTAGTACTATCGGTGTATTCCTTGGTTTAGGTATTTTCAATATGCCATTCGTCATCTTAATGACAGGAATCGGTATTATCTCATTGGCCGGAATTGTTGTAAACAACGGAATTGTGCTTGTTGATTACATTGACTTGCTGCGAAAACGCAAAATAGAGACCATTGACAAAAGCCAACGCAAATATTTAACTTCTGCCGAAGAAGTTGATTGTATCGCAAAAGCAGGTAAAACCAGATTACGTCCGGTTATGCTAACAGCAATCACAACAGTTCTTGGTCTGTTCCCTCTTGCCGTAGGTATGAATTTCGATTTCTTTACTTTGTTTAGTGAATTCGATCCGCAATTATCATTCGGCAGCGATAGTACTGCATTTTGGGGACCTATGTCGTGGACTGTTATTTTCGGACTTAGTTTTGCAACTTTTTTAACATTAATTATTGCGCCGGTCATGTTCCGCCTTTCAACTCAAATTGAACATCGTTTATACGATATGTTTTCTAAAAAATAGTTTATTTTATTCATCCAATTAAAGCTGGCCAAAGGGTCAGCTTTTTTTTTATAAAATATCATATGCTCGTACTGTTTAATTGAAGATAACTAATATTTCATTTATGCATCAAAATCAAGATTGAATAACCAAAAGAAAATGATACAAATTACGACCTGTAAACATAATCTGAAAAGGTCTGATTCTATTGATTTTACTGAGAAATTTATAAAAACTTAAAATCATTTTTTAGTCTCGGAAAACAGTCTGTTTGTCCAACAAAAACATGGATAAATAAAAACGGACATTCTTGTTTTGTGTAAGAACATAATAATTCGTAAATTTTTCATTACAAACTTGTTACAGACATTCGACTATAGTAACCATCTTTATAATAATACTACTCATGGAAATCACTTCAATGATATTACAGATTTTAAGCTTGGCGGCACTCGCTTTCTTAATTTCCTTTTTAATCCAGGAAAGGAGAAATACCACAAGGGATTCTGGTGAGATTGAAATAAAAAATGAATTGAGCGGATCTCTTACTTCTGCAAATAATTCTAACGAAAAACGCGAGGAATTTTTACGGATTAATGCATTTTTCATGAAAATATTGTGCGAAAAGAAAAGTAAAAGTAATTTTAAAAAACTACAGAAAGAATTTTTAGAATTAGGAACTAAATTGTATTATTTAGCTTCAGAACGAACCATCAAGAAATTTTTGGAATTTAAATCTTTAAGTTCATTTGTTGAAGGGACTGTTCACGAACACAAAATAGCCTTATTATGGTTTGCCGAGTTTAATTTGTTGCTAAGAAGTGACCTGGGTCTTGAAACATCTCCTGAACTAATTAAAGACTACCTTAATATCGTCCTTACCTATTGGGATGAAGAAGAAATGGAAAAAGAAGAATTGGATGATCTGAAATCTCAACTTGCCGATTCAATAGATAACTACTTTAGTGTATTTAATGTCGGAACATCATTAAATTAAAAAAGTGCCCGCAACCGGGGCACTTTTTTTATTCCTTTATTTTGTAGCATCGTACCCAATCTATTTCGAGGGAAGCATTTACGTTTGCCTGTTCTTTTGTAATACCCATACTAAAATTTAAATACATTGGGTCTTGCGGAACGCCTTCGGTCTGAGTTTTTACCACTACATCGTTTATTTTCCAAACCAATTCATTTTTATTCCAATCCAAGGTGTAAATAAAATAACCTTTAGAAAGGTCAATTCCCTTTATTTTAAAATGTTTTGAATGAATTTGATTTTCACTCCCCCAATAGTTTCCTATCAACAATTTTCCATCACCGGAAGTCTTTAAAACATCTATATGGGGAGAATTTTTATCAGCAACCATCCAGAATGAATGCATAACCTGATTTGGGTTTGTAAGCTTTATTTTGGCTTCGAAACGACCGTATTTTTGGCGAAATGATTTTCCGGTATTGATAATTGCAGATGTGTAATCAAATTCTGTAGGCACAAAACCCATTGTTGGCTTCCACAACAAACCTTGATGTTTTTCTTTTCGCGCCTGCAGCAGAATTGAAGAAGCCGCGTGATCTATATTTTTACCTTCGGTGAAAGTGTGTAAATCTGAATTTAAACTATATCCCTTATTCAGCAGTTCCTCACCCCAAAAATATTTATTGATCCATTTCTCTTCATCCAATTGTTTGGAATCAAATTCTTCAGAAAAGCTAAGTTCCCATTTGTTTAATTCTCCAAAAGGATTTTTATTTTTAAGCTCAAAGTACTTTTTATATCTGTCGGATTCTTTCAGAGCCAGATATTCCTGAAGCTTCTTATAATCATCGGTCTTTTCGAATCTCTTTTTATCCAGCAAATCAGCTTTTTCTTCCCGGAATTCCTCAGAACTAATCTTTTCCTCTAATTTCAAATACTCTTCCAGTTCTTTCGAATCCTCAAGCTCATTATAAATTTTATAGGATTTCGATTTTTCAAACTTAAAAAAGTCCTTAATATGCTGAGAACTTTTCATCAGCTTAAACTCCTTCAATTCTTCTAACTGTTCTTTCTTATTAAAATTTGCAGAGTGAACAATAGAATCCAATTCCTTGAATCGCGAAATTTCATCTGATACTTTGGTTAGTTCAAAAGTAGATAATTCATTAGAACCTTTTAATCGAAAATAAGTCTTGAATTTTTTAGATCGCTGAAAACGTTTAAAATCCTTTTCATCCTTAAAAAGATCACTCTTTTTATAGCACTTACTTTCGATTGTTTTTCTGTTTGATTTGAATTTCTCAGACTGAATATAGGCTTCCAAATCATAATAATCTTTCAATTCTTCCGAAACAGAAAAAGATTTAAAGTCTTCAAAGTCTTTTCTAAGAGTATCTCTATTATTTTCAATATCAAGAGTATCAGAAGCTTTGCGAAGTTTGTATGCTAAAAAAAAGCTCATAGCGAAATTATTTTTTTTAATAAAATGAGTTTCCAATTTATATATTATTGCTTAATAATCAAGAATATATTTTCATGCTGTATCAGCAAACCAATACAACAGTTTTATTGCTTTACAAATTGGTAGGTAATTGTACCAATTTGTTGCTGAGGACTACTAGTACTGATGTTAAATCTGGTTTTTCGTGAAGCTTGTAATGCTGCGTCAAATAAACAATCATCCTGCACTCCTGATTCCTGTTCCAAAATTTTGGATTGTATCACTCTTCCTGCCTGATTAACAGCAATTTGAACAACAACCAAGCCTTCGCCTTCGCATTTAAATACCGGAATAGGCAAATAGATTTTATGTCGGCCCTCCAAACTGTAATAAACGCTGCTTGGACCACTGTACTCAATACTTTCCAAAGAATCTAAAAGCTTCTGTTTTTCTTTTGCCTCGGCATCGGTCAAACTATCCTTTTTAAACTCTTTTAAGTCCCCTGAACTACTTGCAGCATCGTCAGAACCATAATCATCCAAGTCCTTTCGAATCTCTTCAATCATTTTATCGACGTTTCGTTTCGGATCCGTTTTCGATTTTGCAACGTTTTGGTTTACGGCAATTGACCGAAGAAGTTCGTCTACGCTTTTAGAGATTTCAGATTTTTTTTCTTCGAGGGCTTCTTCAATTTTTTCCTTCTCTTCTTTAAGGAACTGTTCGGCCACTTCGGGAGGAATATCAATTAAAATTTCCGATTCTAAAAATTCTCTCTTCGTATTCAGTTTAAAAGCCAGAAGCAGTATAATCAAAAGCATATGAAAAGCGAGTGTGCCCATCACACCATATTTATTCCTTCTCAAAAAACCAACAAATTCAGAATAAAGAAAACTGAAAAATTGAACCAGCTGGTTTTTAACATTTATTACTATTTGGAAAAAGGAATTCATTAAATTTTATTCTATTTCAGATTACCATTGTTATAGTTTAACGCTTCTATTGCAAAATTATTAACAATTTTCATGTATTCATTACAAACAATTAGAATAAACGAAAAAAGCCGCTTAATTTTCATTAAGCGACTCCAGAGAACTATTATTGTTGAATTTACTAAAACTTGCGTTCTTTTAGAAGATTTCCATTTTCATCCCAAATATACCAGGTTCCAACTTTCTCACCCTCACTATATTCCATCTCGTATCTTTTAACACCATTATCATCCCAGATATACCATTTCCCGTGTTTTTTATTCCGTTTATAAGTTGCTTCCGCAATTTTTACAGAATTATCATTCCAGGTAATCCAGGTACCATCCATTAGTCCGTCCGAATAAGAACGAACCTCCTGAATTTTTTCATTTTCGAAGTAAAGCGTAATTTTTCCATTTCGCTTTCCCTCCACTAAATTCATTTCTATTCGTTTGTTACCGCTTTCGTAAAATTCGGTATATGTTCCCGTATACAGATCTCCGGTGGTATTGTAATACAATCCTTCAACTTCCTTAATCACCTGGGAAATGGAGTGATTTGTAATCAGACAAAATAGAATGCCTAAAACAATTGGTAATTTTCTACTCATCTATAAAAATTAATCCTTTTTAAGAACCAGGCGAATAACATTATTTACACCATTCACATTTACATCCTTTAATTTATTATCACTATACGAAATGTAACTTGATAAAATGTTGTAATTTCCCGGAACTATATTGGCAATTTTAAAATTCCCGTCAAAATCTGTGTAAACTGTTTCATTTGATCCTTCGAAACGGATAGCAACTCCTGTTAATGCTTCACCAGTTTCATTATCCAAAACAACACCAGTTAAACTTGTTGTTGTCATTGTTGCCATTTCGGCAACTTCCATTTCTTTATCGCCCACAGGCGTAACTACATTTACAGCTTGACTTTCAAGACCTAAAACAAGTAGTGCAACAAAAAGGAATACTAATTTTTTCATTTTTTTTGATTTCAGTTTTAAGAAGAACATTCAATCCTCAAATATTTTTTTAATTAACTTAATTTTCTTATTTTAGAAGGTAATTACTAACTCTTTTATTTACCATTCTCTTTCACAACAAAGATAGCTCAGTATAATCTGAAAGAGATTAGAATAAACTTATCAAACCATTAAGTAAGAGTTAAATTTTTATTGAGAAATTATTACAACCCAAGCAACATGACATTAAAACTTTCTATATCAACATGGTTTAATGATTTCCTCAATTTGTTTTACCCCAGACTGTGCGAGGCTTGCGGTAGTTATCTTTTTAAAAATGAAACAACAATATGTACCAGGTGTTTATTTCATTTACCCAAGACTGATTTTCATCTGAATAAAAACAATCCTGTCTCGATATTGTTTTGGGGTAGAGTAAATATTAATTATGCCGCTTCGTATTATACATTTAGCAAAGGGAGTCAGTTTCAGAAGCTAATTCACAAATTGAAATATCACAATAAACAAGAAATTGGAATAGCATTGGGAAAACACTTTGGTGAAAGCCTAAAAAATTCAGAATTTTTTAAAGATATTGATGTTATTATTCCTGTTCCACTGCATTCAAAAAAAGAAAAAATAAGAGGATACAATCAAGCAGAATTAGTAGCTCTTGGTCTTGGAAAATCTATGCTGAAACCTATTGATTCAAAAAATTTAATCCGAAAGATTCATACCGAATCACAAACTAAAAAGAATAAATTAGAACGATGGCAAAATGTGGATAACATCTTTGAGTTGATAGAGCCATCGAATCTAATTAACAAGCACATTTTATTGGTTGATGATGTAGTAACCACAGGATCAACCCTTGAGGCGTGCGCTCATGCCCTATTAAAAGCCGAGGGTGCAAAAGTTAGTATCGCCACCCTGGCATATGCCTAATCTACATCAACAAATTTATATCCTACTCCTTTAATTGTTTGAATAAAACGATCGCCAATTTTTTCACGCAGTTTTCGAATATGTACATCTATTGTACGATCTCCTACAATAATTTTTTCGCCCCAAATGGCCGCATAAATATCATCGCGGGTAAATACTTTTTCCGGACGCGATACCAACAATAATAACAACTCAAATTCTTTTCTTGGCAATGAGAACTCATTTCCATTTTGAATAATTAGATAACGCTCCCTGTCAATCGATAAATTCCCAATCGTAATTAATCGCGTTGATGGATTAGAAGTATCATCAGAAATTCGTCCTGATCTTTTTAAAAGAGCATTTACCCGGCTTATAAATACCTTTGGTTTAATTGGTTTATTGATATAGTCATCAGCTCCTGCTTCAAAACCTGCAATTTGAGAATAATCTTCTCCACGTGCAGTTAAGAAAGAAATCAACACATCTTGAAAATCGGGTATCGAACGGATTTTTTCGCATGTTTCGATTCCGTCCATTTCCGGCATCATCACATCTAAAATAATTAAATGGGGATGAAATTTTTTAGCTTTGTCAATGGCTTCAACGCCATTTCCAGCTGTAGCAACCTGAAAACCTTCTTTTTTCAGATTATAACTCAAAAACTCAAGAATATCAGATTCATCGTCTACCAATAAAATCTTGTAATTACTGCTTTCCATTATACTTTTGGTTATTTAGTTTTATTTATTTTGCTTTATCCAATGTAAACGTAAAACTTGCACCTTCACCGTACGTGCTGCTAACATTTATCGTTTGCTTATGAGCATCAATAATGTGTTTGACAATCGCAAGTCCTAATCCAGAACCACCCATATTTCGGGACCGGCTTTTATCTACTCTAAAAAAACGTTCAAAAATCCGGGGAAGATTATCGGGCTCAATTCCGATACCATTATCCCGAATTTCAATCAGAAACGTTTTATCCATACTCATTACTTCAATATGAGTAGTTCCTTTGTTTTTTCCATATTTAATAGAATTAACAAGCAGATTATTTACAACCTGGAAAATTTCCTTTTTATCTGCATACACAAATTTAGAACTATCATTCTCTTGTACAAAAACGAGCTTTATATTATTCTTTTTAGCTCTAATTTCCTGCATCTCCAGCACCTCATTTATTAAATCGATAATATTAAACCGCTCAAAACACAATTTTAATTCTCCTGATTCCAGTTTTGAAATAACTTCCAGATCCTTAACAATTGTAATCATACGATTGATACTTTTCTCGGTTCGCTCCAAATACATTCTGTTTATGGATTGATCTTCCAGACCTCCATCCAACAAGGTAAGAACATAACCTTGAATATTAAAGATAGGTGTCTTAAGCTCATGAGAGACGTTACCAATGAATTCTTTTCGGTATTTCTCTTGTTTTTTTAATTGTGAAACCAGCGATCCCCTGTTTTCGCTCCATTCCATCACTTCCATTTCCACGGCATGTAAAGCATCAGTATTTTGAACTTTTTCAGCTAAATCCTTATCAATTAACTGAGTATCATGAATTGTTTTATAAAGTATTCTGATTTTAGAATATAAAAATCGATCAACAAGATACTTTGCCATGAAATAAACCAGCAAACCTGTTATAATTGTAAATATAATCAGATACAACAAATTAAAGGGTAAAAAATAGGTGAGCCCGTATAGTAATATGCTTAGCAATGCAGTAAATAAACTTAGATAGACTGTAACCTTTTTTGATGAAATCAATTTCATATGATTATAATTTGTTTTTAAGTTGCCATATGGAACTTACCATGCTGAGATAATCATCTCCTTGTGTGTCAAAATCGCTTTGATATGGACGTTTCATATGATTATAATTGTATGTTTTTGCCATATAGCCTGTCCCGAACTTGTTTCGGGAGAACTTACCATGCTTGGAATAATCATCCCCCTGTGTGTCAAAATCGCTTTGGCATGGACGTTTCATATGATTATAATATGTTTTTTAATTGCAATATAGCCTGTCCCGAATTTATCGGGAGAACTTGCCATGAACCAATAATTATCACCAGTGTTAAAATATCCTTGTTACGGACGTTTCATATATATTTTAAAACGCTGTTTCAAGTAAGTAAACCAACACTAACGACGTAAAATAAGGATTACTGAATCACTTCTTTTTCGATCAGCAAATATTTAAATAAAAGTAAGATAATAGTTGAAATCTATGTTAAGTTTTCATTAATCTTATTGTAGTTCAATCGTTTAAATATTAATAAAATCTTAATAATTAAGACATAAAAATAATTAGTCCCATAATTTAGTCATAAAATAATGAAAAATATTTCGTGATAAATTTTCGATCATTTTTACCCGAAAAAATAAATAAATCAAAAAAACTGTCTTAAAAAAATACTGTAATAATTTCGCAATTTCATTGTAATAATAACGCAGCAAATAGAGATAACACACTAATTACAATTTACTTACCTACTGCCTCAATTATCAATGTAAATATCATCTTTACATTCACTTCACATTTGTTTTACAAACGAATCAATCCCTAACTTAAAATTAACACCAGCAGTTTAATTTGATAATTTTTACTTAAAACGTACTTATCATTCTAATCACAGTTCTTCCCTAACATCGCAATGTGATTAGAAAGTAAAAATGTATTGACTTATTTTTTAAAAAATGATTAAACAAGTAATCTTAGTTTTATTACTAAGCATTTCATCAATTAGTGTATTTGCGCAAAAGGGAAGCGCTAAAGGAAATGTGAAGGATGGAAAAACCGGAGAAGCATTAATTGGAGCATCGGTATATGTAGACGGTACAACTATTGGAACCGTAACCGATTTTGACGGTAATTATGCACTGCCAAATATTCCTGCTGGCGTTGTAACTCTTAAATGTTCTTTTATTTCCTACGAAACCTTATCAAAAGAAAACATCACCGTTAATGAGGGAAACTCGGTGAGTGTGGATTTTGTATTGGGATCTTCAACAGTGGAGCTAAACGATGTAAAAGTGTTTGCCAAAGCAAAACGAGAATCTGAAGTTGTATTGCTGTTGGATCAGAAAAAATCTGCAGTAATTAAACAATCTATTGGTGCGCAGGAATTAGCCAACCAAGGTGTTTCCGATGCTGCTGCTGCAGCAACTAAAATTACGGGAATTTCAAAACAAGAAGGAACCAATGGTTTAAACGTTCGTGGATTGGGTGATCGTTACAACTCAACCACCCTTAACGGGTTGCCTTTACCATCAAACGATTCTCAGTTTAAAAATATCGATTTGAAATTATTTTCAACCGATATTATTGAATTTGTTGATGTTCAAAAAGTTTCAATGTCGAATTTATCAGGTGATTTTGCTGGTGCCAACATCAATATTGTTTCGAAAAAGCATAATGGCGAAAACTTTTTTAAGATAGGTGTAAAAACAGGTTTGAACTCAAGCACACTGGATGCCGATAAATTCTATATGAGTGACGGACCTAATTTGACCGGATTTTATAACTCAGATTATCCAACTGATTTTTCAAATTACAAATTTGAGAACAAATGGAATCCTCAGGAGAAAACAATCTATCCGAATTTAGGTTTAGCCTTATCGGGAGGAAAAACTTTCGATTTTGAAAATTCCAAGCTAAATGTTTTTGGAACATTGTCATTCGATAACGAATACTACTATGGAGAACTTGCCGAAAGAAAAATAAACGGCAGCAATGATTTAAGAAAGGATTTAACAGGGGAGGAGTACCAATACGATACTCAAACAACCGGAATGATCAATTTAAATTACAATTGGAACAGTTCCAATATCTACTTGAATTCAATGTTTATGAATACTTCAGAAGATTGGATTGGAAGTGGAACAGGATACATTAAAGATTTGGCTGAAGAGGGTGCACTTGTTCGTAAAATGGAATATGAAAAAAACACAGTACTCGTAAATCAGTTACTCGGAGATCATAAACTAAATTCTAAAACAGATATTCATTGGGGAGTTGCTTATAATAAAGTAAACAACATTGTACCTGACAGAAGATATACTACCATGGAAAATGGTACAGATACTGAAAAAGAATTTGCAACCAACGATCCGGCCAATAACAGCAGATATTATCATGACTTGGTAGAGGATGAAATAGCAGGAAATTTTAATCTGGATTACAAATTTGGAGAAGGATTTGAAGATGCCGGATACAAAGGAAAATTAAGTGTAGGCTATTCAGGAAAATTCAAAACAAGAAGCTTTGAAGCTGTTCAGTTCAATCATAAAATTTTGAACAATAGACTTACTAATGTTGATGATATTGATTCCTATTTTAACAATGAAGGTCTCCAAAATAAACTGTTTGACTTAAGGGTTAGATCAAGTCATTTTATTGTGTTTGATACTTACGATGGAAAACAGGCTATCAATGCAGGATTTGCTTCCTTAGAATACAACTTTACTGCCCGTTTGTTGCTTTTATTAGGCGTTAGAATTGAAAATGTTTATCAGCAAATTGAATACAATACTGCTTTAGGAAACGACCAAAATGATTTCACGGAATTAAAAGTATTGCCTGATCTATCCTTGCGATATGCTTTAACTGATAAATCGAACCTGCGGTTTGCAGCAGGTGTAACTTATACGCTTCCGCAATTTAAAGAAACTGCCTTATTTTCATTTCAAGATAAAGACGAAGAATCATTAGGAAATCCATATTTAACTCCTTCAAAAAACTACAATGGAGAATTAAAGTGGGAAGTATATCCTAAACCAAATGAACTATTTTCTGCTGCTGTTTTTGGTAAATACATCGTAGACCCAATCAACAAATTTGTAATGGCATCCGCCAGCAACGATTTTACCTATGCAAATACAGGAGATTGGGCTTATGTATATGGAGTAGAGCTGGAAGCTAAAAAAGATATTTTCACAATTTCTTCCGGAAATTCTGCGAAAAAACTGTACACAACAGCCAATCTTACCTTAATGAAAACTGAGCAGACATTGGATAGTGAAAAAATTAACGAACAATCTCAAGGTCTTGTAAATGCAAATTTCAATAAAGATAAAGAGGAATTACAAGGAGCCGCTCCACTTATTGCAAATGCAAATTTAAGCTATAAATACTCTTGGAACACTGTTAATTCAATAACCTCTACCCTTTCCTACAATTATGTTTCTGACCGATTAAATCTAATTGGATATGCATCACTGGGAAATCAGATAGACAAGGAAATTCACAATCTCGATTTTGTTGTAAAATCCAAATTGAAAAAGTTCGGTGTAAGCCTCTCTGTAAAAAACATATTAAACCAAAATATAGATAGAATTCAAGAAAATGAAACCCAAAACTGGTTAGTTAAACACCATAAAAAAGGAGTAAAATTCAGTTTGGGAGCAAACTATACATTTTAAAAAAAATTCCATTTTATAATTAAAAAAAAAGAAAAAATGAAAAATTTATTGTTATCGATGTTAGCGATTTCTGTAATTGCTTTATCAAGTTGTTCAGATGATGACAATGGGACTGATAACCCGCTTGATAAATTTACAGTTGAAAATTTTAAGGGGGATGTTACCGAAAGCATGACATTGGATGCCAGCAAAATTTACAAGTTATCAGGAAAACTTCTTGTAAAATCGGGAGCTACTTTAACAATTCCTGCGGGAACAAGAATCGAAGCCACAACACCAACCTCTGCAAACAGTGAAGTTCGTTACATCGCTGTTGAACAAGGAGCAAAAATAAATATTGATGGTACTGCCAATTCTCCTGTTGTAATGACCAGTGATGTAAAAGAAGCTGAAGCCTGGGGGGGATTGGTATTGTGCGGATACGCTCCAACCAACAAAGCTGATGCCAGTGCCGGTGCTGAAGTTTCCGGTTTAACTTATGGTGGCGATGTTCCTGCTGATAATTCTGGAAGCATTACTTACCTGCGTTTGGAATATACAGGTTATAAATATACTGATACCAAAGAGTTTAACGGACTTTCATTATTCGGTGTTGGTTCTGGAACTACTCTTGATTATATCGTATCTTATAAAGGTGGTGATGATGGTATGGAGTTCTTTGGTGGAACGGTTAATGCTTCTCACTTTGTTTCTGTTGACAGTGAAGATGATGGAATCGATTTTGCTGACGGATGGTCTGGAACCGGAGAATACTGGGTTTCAATCAATTCAACAAAATCAGGTATTGAAGGATCAAACAACGGCGATAACGGAGCAGCAACTCCAATGACCAATGCTACTTTAAAAAACCTTACAGTATTTGGAATGGGCGAAAAACCATTCTATTTGAAAGAAGGTGCTGGTAAAATGAATATCAATAATATCGTTATTGGTGGTTTAGCAGACGGAAAAGCTCAAGCTTATTTCTATGCTGATGATGCATCAAAAGATGCTGCCGCAAATGCTAGAATTGATGCTGGTGATATTAAAGTTACCGACGTTAAATTCGTAAATATGGGTGAAGGAAATACAGTTAAGACTGTGGCAGGTTTAACCGTTTCAGAAAACTTTTCTGCCAGTGGTGCTGGTAATGGTATCAACAAACCAGACTGGATGCCAGACGCATTAAATACAATTAATGCAACAACTACTGTTTTTGGTGATGCAGTAAAAGCTACTTTGGTGTTAAACGAAGATATCACATCAGATAAAACATTAGATTCCAATACTACTTATATTCTTGATGGTCCTGTAATTGTTAAAAAAGGTGCAAAATTAACCATACCTGCAGGAACTGTAATTATCGCTTCGGAAGTAACTCAGGCTAATGCTGCAGTTCGTTACATCGCTGTTGAACAAGGAGCTCAAATCTTTGTAAATGGTACTGCTGATGCTCCTGTTGTTATGACTTGTGCAAAAGAAGAAGCAGAAGCATGGGGTGGATTGGTATTATGCGGATATGCTCCAACCAACAAAGCTGACGCCAGTGCTGGTGCTGAAGTTTCCGGTTTAACTTATGGCGGCGATGTTGCTGATGATAATTCAGGAAGCATTACTTACCTGCGTTTGGAATATACAGGTTACAAATATACTGATACCAAGGAGTTTAACGGACTTTCTTTATTCGCTGTTGGTTCTGCAACTGTTCTTGATTATATCGTATCTTATAAAGGTGGTGACGATGGAATGGAATTTTTCGGTGGAACTGTAAACGCTACTCACTTTGTTTCTGTTGACAGTGAAGATGATGGAATTGATTTCGCTGACGGATGGAATGGAACCGGAGAGTATTGGTTATCAATCAATTCTACAAAATCAGGAATTGAAGGATCAAACAATGGTGATAACGGTACTGCAACTCCTATGACCAATGCTACTTTAAAAAACCTTACTGTTTACGGAATGGGTGAAAAACCATTCTATTTAAAAGAAGGTGCTGGTAAAATGAACATTGACAACATTGTAATTGGCGGATTGGCAGCTAACAAAGCTCAGGCATATTTCTATGCTGATGACGCAACAAAAGATGCTGCCGCACATGCTAGAATTGATGCTGGTGATATTGTTGTTACCAATGTTAAATTTGTTGATATGGGAACTGGTAATGATGTAAAAGCCATTACTGGACTAACAGTTACAGAAAATGCTGACGCAACAGGTGCTGGTGCAGGTACTGCAAAACCTTCCTGGTTGTCGGATGCTTTAAATAAAGCTTACAACGGAACTACTATTGTACAATAGTTAACTACAATACAGATAATTAGAAAAGGCAGATCTTCAAGGGTCTGCCTTTTGTTTTGTTTCTATTTCTCTGTTTATAATGTTCCAGTTTTTTGAAAAACATCTCTAATTGCCAGATCTATCTCAGTCCAATCCTTCAAACCAAATCTGTTTGAATCAATTGCTGCAAAAATTCTTACAATTTAAAATTCGAATTGAACAATTGTTTGAGAAATGGTACCAAAACAGTTTAAATTGGCAGACCCAACACAGTCCTGTTTATTCAAACCTAATTTGTTGGAAGAATTGCAGCAGAAATAATATCAATTCTCAATTTCTTTTCCCTCCTGAAGCCAGGCATCCAATCCTCCTTCCAGGGAACAAACAGATATTTTATACTTTTCGTAAATCATCTTCCCGGCATCAACACTTTGCTCTCCATACTTGCAATAAAGCAAGTATACTTTCGATGTTCCCAAAGAATCAATCAAGTGAAATAATTCTTCAGAATTTTGAGCTAAATGAGCACCTTTAATATGAGCTTTTTTGAATTCCTTCTTTGGTCTCACATCTATTAGTACAACGTCTGGATTTAACTGTAAAACCCTGTTAAAATGGTTTGGGCTCAAGACTTGAATTGAATCGTTTTGCGAATAAACATTTGAAATGCCTAGTACAATAAACGCAAGTAAAAAAGAAGTAATTGCTTTCATCCAAAATAGAATTGTAATTTATATATTCTTTATCAACGTTTGTATTTACATTCTATTATTCATCCTCAATCCAAAAATAATCGGACATAATATCATTGGATACAAACACACCTTTATCATTTAAAATGATGCAATTATTTTCTTGTCTTACATGATCAGATAAAAGATACTTTTTAGATTTTGTGATACAATGCTGATAAAGATCTTCGCCAAAATCCTTACGCACCAATTCCAAATCCATTCCCCAATAAGTTCGAAGCGAAGTCAAAACAAAATCATTAAAACGATCGAATTCACTCAATTCTTCCTTTTCAGAGAAACTCAATCCTTCCCTAATTGCTTTTATATATTTGTAATTATGGGCAATATTCCACTCTCTTTGCTCCAAATTGTAGGAATGAGCTGATGGTCCAATTCCAAGATATTTTTTCTGTTTCCAGTAACTTGAATTGTGTTTTGAAATATATCCCTCTTTCGAAAAATTAGAAATTTCATAATGAATAAAACCATGTTTTCTGGCTTCATTAATCAAATAATTAAACTGCTCAAAACTCTCTTCTTCATCCATCTCAACCAACTGTCCTTTTTCCAGCTTTTTTGTAAAAATCGTGTTCGGATCAAACATTAAATGGTAAGATGAAATGTGCTGAACATTCAAGTCAAAAACCAGATCTAAATTCTCCTTCCACTTTTCCATACTCAGACCTGGAACGCCATAAATCTGATCTACCGATATATTGTCAAAACCAAAACTCTGAGCTCTGCGAACAGCATAAAAAGCCTCTTTACCGGTATGTCTTCTGTTCATAAGAATCAAATCTTCATCATGAAACGACTGAATTCCCACACTGAGTCTGTTTACCCTGGTTTTACTTAGCTCCTGCAGGTATTTTTCAGTAAGATCATCAGGATTGGCTTCCAATGTAATTTCCGCATTTACATCAATGGTAAAATACTTGGCCACTTCATCAATCAACGATTCAATTTCTTTTGGTTGATACACTGATGGTGTTCCTCCTCCAAAATATATGGTATTTAAACTTGTATCACCTAAATATCCTTTTCTAAGTTTTAATTCAAGCTTTAAGCATTCCAACATATCATCTTTTGCCTGCAATGAAATACTTTTGTGAAAAGCACAATAGTGGCAAAGTTGTTTGCAAAATGGAATGTGAAAATATACTCCCGACATATCAATCTATTTTTCTGCAAGGTAAATTCATTTGACAAATTTTCCTCTTCAACAAGCGAATAATTAAAAATCTTGTTAACTTTTGTTAGCTGTTAAAAACAATCAGTTTCGAAAAAATGCAACACTTATATTCCCGAAACGTCTTTATATCAACAAAGCTAAAGTGAACTTTTACCTAAAAATAGTAGTTATGAATCCAATTAGAAAAATATTTTCCTTAGTATCGATTCTGCTTATCAGCCTTATATGTATATTTCCTGCTCAGGCAGATGGAGTAAAAGGCAATGGAAATGTACAAACAGAGGAAAGAGAAGTAAGCACCTTCGAAACCATTAAAGTTAACGGAGCCTTTACTATTATTCTTTCTCAGGATGATGATTACAGCCTAAAAGTAGTTGCCGATGAAAATCTTATGGATATTATTAAAACCCAGGTAAAAGGCGACGTACTTTATATATCAACCGAAAAGAGTATTTACAAATCAAAAGAATTAAAATTATACATTGGTTTTAAACATCTTAGCGGATTAAAAGCCAATGGTGCAATTTCTTTAAAAAGCGATCAAATGCTTCGTTTTGATGAGTTGGATATTGAAATAAACGGTGCATCTTCTGCTGATTTAGAACTTTCAGCCAATCGATTAACAATTGATAATAGTGGTGCTTCAACTATTAAATTAGCTGGTAAATGCGACGAAGTATCAATTAATATTTCCGGAGCAGGAAGTGTAAGCGCCTACGATCTGATTGCAAAAAGAGGAAGTATTGATATTAGTGGAGTTGGAAGTGGTAAAGTTTGTGTAGAAGAAGATCTTCGGGTAAGTATCTCAGGAATTGGTTCGGTTAAATACAAGGGAGAACCTAAAATTACAAGTGATATTTCTTTTCTGGGCAGCTTAAAAAAGTACTGATTAAAACAGCATGCTAACTTAAAAAGGGATCAAATTGATTCCTTTTTTTGTATCCAATAAGTACCTTTTAAAACTATAAATACTCAAAATTAGATATCATAAATATACAATATTTTACAAGTGCCGGATCAATTGTTTCCTCTTTACAATCACTTCCGGTGAAAATTCTACGCTGATAGAAAAGAAAGTATTCTCCTGAAAAAATAAAAATCTTAAAAATGCGTATTACCTTTGAATAAAATTCAGCAAAACTTTATGAATACTAAATTATTTTGGAGAAACATTCTTTGGGCAGTTGTCATTTTCATTCTATGCTCAATTCCTGGAGATGACCTTCCCAACACTCCACTAATATCAATACCACACTTCGACAAACTTGTTCATTTCGGAATGTTCTTTATAATGGGAATTTTCTTATTTGCAGAACTAAGTATTCAAACGAAATTAAAACGTATTTATAGTGCCGTAATTATACTAGCATTAATTGCCTTTTACGGAGGCTTAATAGAGTACCTTCAGCAAAACTATTTTGTACATAGAAGCGGCGATTATTGGGATTTATTCGCTGATATTTTAGGAGGTATTTTTGCTATAATAATGTATCCTTGGTTAAAAAAACAAAAGGACTTGCTGTTAAACTGCAAGCCCTTCAATAAAATATCTTTTTTAAAGAAAATACTATAAACTAATAAATTCTTCAGCTGTTCCCATTTCATCTATTAATTCACCAATTGTTTTGCCATTAAATAAATCATAAATGGTTTGTCGGATACTTCCAAATTGGTTATGAACCGGACAAGGTGATTGTTTATTTGTATGTGTTTTACAGGGTCTCATACCAATCAAACAATTCTCGAACATATCCAATCCATCAACTATTTCAACAATATTCATTAAAGTTATTTCAGATGGCTTTTTGCCCATACCAAATCCACCATGAGGCCCTTTTGTTGAAGTAAGCAATTTTTGTCTGGCTAAACTTTGCAATATTTTGCCCAAAAATGGAGTTGGAATTTCTAAATCTTCCGAAATCTTTTTGATTCCAATTTTCTTTCCTTCTGTGCCATTCAGCGATAAATAAATTACTGAACGAATTGCATATTTACAGGTATTCGATAACATTCTTTCTATTTAGTATTACTCTCATATTCATCTAACAATCAGCACAAATATAACAATATTTACTACTAATAAAGCATCTTTAATTCTTTAATTCCTTATTTAGATTCTGTTTATCAAAAAAAATAGCACACTATTTTAAAGGAATTTTATCGATTCGAGTTTGGTGTCTACCACCCTCAAAATCAGTTGATAAAAATATTTTTGCAATTTTTTCTACTTCTTCGTAAGAAATAAATCGAGCGGGAATTCCACACACATTTGCATTATTATGCAACCTTGCTAATTCAGCAATTTCAGAATTCCAACACAATGCCGCACGAATTTTTTGATGCTTATTTGCAGTCATGGTAATTCCATTTCCACTACCACAAAGAGTAAATCCAAAATCAAATTTCTCTGACGCGACAGCTTCTGCTAATGGATGAGCTGTATCCGGATAATCCATACTAGCTTCCGAATCGGTGCCAAAATCAGTTACTAAATAACCGTTTTTCTTTAAAAATTCTCCAAGCCTATTCTTGAATTGATAACCTGCATGATCTGATGCAATAGCTATTTTTAGTGTTTTCATATACTTGTTATTTCTTTTTTATTTACCATATAGCCTGTCCCGAACTTGTTTCGGGAGAACTTTTCATGCTGAAATAATTATCTCCCTGTGTGTCAAAATCGATTTGGCATAAACGTTTCATATTTGTAATTTTTCAAAATAAAGCAGATTAAAAAATGTTTAATTTTTAATCTATTCTTTAAAATTCACAAAAATATTTCATTGTTTAAGGCTACAAAACTAATTAAAATTACTCATTTGCTTGAAAAAAAGAGATTTTAAAATATCTACATACAACTGAATAAAAACAATGAATGATAAGACTGTAAATCTGACACTTACATTAGAATTTTACAGCTATCAACATTTTTGTTCACATTCAGTTAACATACTGTTGATTTTTCCTTACTAAATTTTACAATCTTTTCTTTGGATCATACAATTTCCTGATTGTATAGAAAAAATATTATTCCATTACAAGTTTATTTTTCATTTGAAGATTTACATCTCTCAACAGGTTTTCAACAGACTGTTAATATCAATAAGTTAAATTTTTATTAATATTTAACGTTATTAACAAGTTGTTAATAACGTTGATATTTCATTGTAAATCAAATGTAATAAAATTAACAATACCTGTTCATTTCCTGTTACTAGGTTTAATTTTAATCAAAAATCAACAAAATACGGAAACTCTTACCAACAGTATTAACAGGATATATTAATCATTATATTCTTTTAAGAAATTTTAAAAAACAAATAATAATATTAGACTTGTTGATAAGGGTTAATTTGGTTCTGAAGGCTTGAAATATATTCAAATCATTAGTTCGACCAAATATCTAATTTTTGTAATGATTTTATTATCTTGCATTGCATTGAAAAATCCACGAAATACAATATGAGCTGGGAAACAAAAAACTATTCCATTTTATTAGTTGAGGATAATAAGTTAAATCAAACCGTTGTTAAATTTACTTTAAGACGATATGGTTATTTAATTGATGTTGCCAATAACGGAATAGAGGCAATTGAGATGTTTAAACAAGGCGATTACGATTTTATTTTAATGGATATCATGATGCCTGAAATGGATGGATTAGATGCAACGAGAGCAATTCGAAATCTGGAAAATGGTCGGAAAATTCCAATTATAGCTTTAACTGCAGATATCATGATTGCCAACGAAGAAAAATGTCTGAGAAATGGTATGAATGGTCATATCGCGAAACCTTTTGAAATTGATAATTTGTTTAAAGTGCTAAAAAGTTTAGATCTTTAAATAAATTTGC
This sequence comes from Labilibaculum manganireducens, assembly GCF_002843385.1. GTDB lineage: Bacteria > Bacteroidota > Bacteroidia > Bacteroidales > Marinifilaceae > Labilibaculum > Labilibaculum manganireducens. Next base: position 3,208 of record NZ_MVDE01000036.1, on the reverse strand, counting down.
AGCTTCAGCTTTATCCATGAAAAGGATTTAATCTTATTCTGAATGAGCGATCAATAAATTTCCGTAACCTTTTTTTGTATAAATCACTTCATTGTTTACAAATGAATGTAGTCAAATCTTGCTTCTAATGGAGGATCACTTGGATATCAGAGATAATAATTTTTCGGACAACGAAAAAGAGTATGAAAAGAAATTACGACCTCTTGAATTTAGTGATTTTCGAGGTCAAAAAAAGACAGTTGAAAACCTGAGCATATTTGTTAAAGCTGCAAAAATGCGGGAAGAGGCTTTGGATCATGTGCTGCTTCACGGACCTCCTGGATTGGGTAAAACAACACTTTCAAATATTTTAGCCAACGAATTGGGTGTTGGATTAAAGATTACTTCGGGTCCGGTAATGGATAAACCAGGAGACCTTGCCGGACTTTTAACTAATCTTGAACCTAACGATGTGTTGTTTATTGACGAAATTCATCGTTTAAGTCCGATTGTAGAGGAGTATTTGTATTCTGCTATGGAAGACTTCAAGATCGATATAATGATTGATAAGGGACCCGCTGCACGTTCCATCCAACTTGAATTAAATCCTTTTACATTAATTGGTGCAACAACTCGTTCGGGTTTACTAACTTCACCTTTGCGTGCACGTTTTGGAATAAATTGTCACTTAGAGTATTACGACCTTCCTATTTTAACTAAAATTGTGGAAAGATCTGCTAAAATTTTAAACGTAGAGATTTCTCATGAAGCTGCTGGTGAAATTGCTTCACGAAGCAGAGGAACACCACGAATTGTAAATGCACTTTTAAGAAGGGTGCGCGATTTTGCTCAGGTAAAGGGAAATGGAAATATAGATTTGAGTATTACTAAATTCTCTTTGGAAGCATTAAATATTGATAAACACGGTTTGGATGAAATGGACAATAGAATTCTAAATACTGTGATTGATAAATTTAATGGAGGGCCGGTTGGTATTTCTACAATTGCAACTGCTGTTGGTGAAGATAGTGGTACAATCGAGGAAGTTTACGAGCCGTTTTTAATCAAAGAAGGATTTATTAAAAGAACGCCTCGCGGAAGAGAAGTAACTCCTCTGGCGTATGCACATTTGGGTAAAAACAAATTTACTGATCCTGAATTACTTTTTTAATAGCAAGAACAGATGAATAAAATATTACCAATTGTTTATACCATTGCAACAATACTAATTATTATTGGTGCCTTATTTATTTTACAGGCTGAGAAATACGGATTGGCTGTTTTAAGTCTTGGACTGGTTCTTAATGTATTTTACAGATTTAGTACACTAAATTATGAAAGCGTTAAATCATTTAAAATTTTGGATGTTTTGCGTTTGGCAAATATTCTATTTATGATTGTGGCTTGTGCAGGATTTTTCTACGATTGGGATCAAAAGTTCAACTTTTTGATACTAACAATTGTATTTGACCTCCTACTGAATTTAAAAGAAATATCCTTTAAATCGAAATAAAAAAAAGGAGCTTGTGACCAGCAAGCTCCTTTCTATTACCTAGTAATTTTCCTAAATAGCAATATTCTTTTTAATAGTGGAAAAAGAATATATATCGTTAATATTAAGCTTTAAAATAGCTTCTATTTTTTCTTTTAAAATGATGTTTGATTCTGAATATTTTAGGGGAATTGTAAAATAAAAAATGGAACCTTGTCCCAGGTGTGAATCGATAAATAATTTACCACCCAAAAAGTTTACAATCTCTTTGCATAAACTCAAACCCAATCCGGCACCTGAATAAATTCTTGTGTACGAATTATCCACTTGCGTGAATTTTTTAAATATTTGTTCTTGTTCAGTTTCGTTAATTCCGGGACCAGTATCTTTTACATAGAAAAGAATATTATTTCTATCCTGAATTGCACAACCAAAATCAATATCTCCTTTCTCAGTAAATTTCACTGCGTTTTCTAGAAGATAGGATAGAACCTTCTTTAATTTGTCAAGATCCGTGAATATTTTAATTTCTTGAAGATCTTCAGTAAAATTTAGAATTAAATTTTTCTGAGAATCAGTAATATTTTGTTCGAATACAGAATACAATTGGATAAATAAAGCGTGAACTGATATTTCCGATTCCTGGAAATTCATAGAACCACTTTCTAATTGGGAAAGTTCAAGTATTCTATTAAATAAATCCAACAATTCTTTACTGCTGGTATTAAGAATGTTAGTAAATTCATTTCGCTCTATTTTTGAAAGAGAATCGTCACGTAATAATTCTGAAGCACCAATAATAGCATTCATTGGTGTTCTAATTTCATGTGACATATTTGCCAGAAAAGAATTTTTAAGTACTTCTGCCTTGGCAGTTTTAGCTTTTTCTTCTTTTAGCAATTGCTCCAGTTCTTTATATGTAGGACGTCTCTCCATGCAAATGAATTTGGTCTCAATAATAGAGTCAATTAGTCTTTTGTTTTTTACACTACTTAAAAACAAGTACACTAATTTTATTGATAAAATTTTTATAGGAAATATATATTTGGATTATTTAAACAATATAATCGTCACATATTGATTTATCGGTCATTTCGTTTACACCGCCTTTGGTAAGGTGCAACTCTAGTATAGATATTTCTTCAAAATTTTTCATGGGCTCAGTAAATATAAATCATTATAATTGTTTTGTCAATCTTTTTGAAGATATATCACTTACACGATGTAATCGTCACATATTGATTTATCGGTCATTTCGTTGATACCGCCTTTGGTATTTTGTAATTCTTCCTGAGGTACTATTTCAAAATTTTTCATTGCTGTTTGGTCTTACTGGTTAACTACTAGGTGTTATTTATTAGGAAAATGGAATATGATCAATCTGGTCATTACACGATACAATCCTCAAGGGTGCATTTTTCAGTCATTTCGTTTACACCGCCTTTGATGTTCTGTAATTCTTCCTGGGATACTATTTCAAAATTTTTCATTGCTGTTTGGTTTGACTGGTTACTACTAGGTGTTATTTATTAGGAAAATGGAATATGGTCTATTTGGTTACTTACACGATGTAATCGTCACATATTGATTTATCGGTCATTTCGTTGATGCCACCTTTGATGTTCTGTAATTCTTCCTGGGATACTATTTCAAAATTTTTCATTGCTGTTTGGTTTTATTGGTTACTACTAGGTTTATTTTATTAGGAAAATGGAATATGGTCTATTTGGTTACTTA
>NZ_MVDE01000035.1 GCF_002843385.1 Labilibaculum manganireducens | reverse complement strand
GAATACGAGGGATTATCAGCCATTGAAGTTTACTCTTTACTCACAGGTAAAGACGTAAGCCATTGCCCGAAATGTAAAAAAGGCAGAATTTTATGCAGAGCTTTGCCAAAACCAGAAACCTGATCGATTGGGTGATCAAAAAGTTCTTTGAATTTTAAAAAGTAAATTTAATAGCATAAGCTAAAAGGGTAAACTATGCATTATTCAAAGCAAAAAATCCTTATGAAACACTCTGGTTTCCTAACTTACACATCAAACAGAAGGTCCGAAACCTCTTGCGAAAAAACAAAACAATTAAATACCCATAGCTCCGGCGGCATTGTCCAACTATGTTTTATCCTTTATTTGGAACTATTCTGAGAAGTAAAAATCAGTGTTCTAAATAATGTTTTGTTAATTTTAAAAAACGAAAGGATAAAACACTTTTACGTTGTGTTTCATGCAAAGAGAGACCGTGCAACTAAAGCCAACGCACATTTGGCACATTTGCAAGCCCAAACCCACATGCTGACGCTTCAGCTTGCAAAAGACCCAAATTGAAGCCGACGCACAAATTGAGAATGATATGCTAAAGACAATTAAATTAACAGGAGAACAAAAGAATGTTTTATTCTTACCAGTGACAAATCCGATACAGATAAAAGGAGTCGCTGGAAGTGGAAAAACAACAGTTGCATTATATAGGGCAAAACATTTGCTTGACACTCAATCAAATTTATTTAATGAAGCAAAAGTTGCAATATTTACTTACAATAAAACATTGTCTGCATATATCACACAAGTAAGCCATAAAATTGAAGGAGGTTATCAGCAGGATTCAGAAGAACTTAATCCAACAACAGAACCAGGAATAAATGTAACGATTACCAATTTCCATAAATGGGCATATCGCTTCCTTGAACAAAACGGAATATCACTATCAGTACAAACTATTGAAAACGGATACGTAAATCGTGATTGGAAAACAATTAGCGGGAAAGCTCAAACAGACCTAGTTGAAACCGTTAAATCCAGATTTAGTAATCATTCAATTGCAGGAAAAACGACAGAGTTTTTTAGAGAAGAGATATCTTGGATGAAAGGAAAATTGTTTCAATCGGAGCAAGAATATGTTGATGCTAAAAGGGTTGGTCGTGGTACTACAGACAGAGTTGTAAAAGAAGACAAACAAGTAATTTGGAAAATATATCAAACATATCAAGAAGAACTAAAGGTAAGAGGTAAATATGATTTCGATGATTATGCAATTTTATCGTTAAAAATAATTGATGAAAATGCATCTTTTGAACCTCCTTTTAGTCATTTGATTGTTGATGAAGCACAGGATTTAAACAAAGCTCAAATATTAGTTTTATCCAAACTTGTTTCTCCAGAAACAAATAGCATTTCAATTATTGCAGATGCGGCACAACGTATTTTTAAAAGTGGTTTTTCTTGGTCAGAAGTTGGATTAAATGTACGTGGTGGACGTACTATTGAATTTAAGAAAAACTATAGAAATACTGTCCACATTGCAAGAGCAGCTTTATCGTTGTTGGAAAAAGAAACTGACAAAAGCGAATTCACTCAAGTTGAAACAGCTCTAAAAGGAGAAAAGAAACCTGAAATTGGTTATTTTAAGGATTACGAAAGTCAATTTGCGTATGTAAAAAAGGAGTTAAATAATCTTATCACTAATAACAAGATTAATAGTACAGTAATTTTACATCGAAATACATCAGGTCTTGATTCAATAGCTCGCAGATTAGAAAATGATGGCTTTGAAATTGAATATGTGAAGAAAAGTAAAAATCAAGCTGTTGATTATGAAAGTAACTCAATAAAGGTATGTACTTTGTCTTCAATAAAAGGCTTAGAATTTACCAATGTCTTCATTGTTGACTTAAACGATGATATTATTCCATATCCTCCTGGTTTCAATGATGAAAATGACGAATTTCATGTATCAACAGAAAGGCGATTACTTTATACAGCAATGACAAGAGCTAGACTGAATCTATATATGTTCAGTAGTGGTAATCCATCAAGATATCTTTCTGAAATAAGTGAGGAGCTAGTTGATGTTTGTTCAAAGGAAATAAATGTTCAACTTGACGATACTGATGATTTACCATTTTAGAATCAATTATGCTAAACTTTAAACAAGATTCCGACAATTTCAAACAATTCATTTCCGAACGAGAAATTGAATTCTTAGTACACTTTACAGCTACGAAAAATCTGTATAGTATTCTAGAGAATGGTAAATTGATGAGTAGAGCCAAGCTCGAATCATTAGACATTGAGCAATTTGATATTCTCGATTATGCTCAATTTACCGATGCTGTTAGATATGATGACACGAATTATATTAACCTATCAATATCATCAACAAATTCATTTTTGTTTTCAAAATTTCAAGAAAGAACTAAAGAGGATTTTACAATTACATGGTGTGTTTTGAAAATAAACCCAATTTATCTTTATCAAGCAGATACACTTTTTTCTGTAACAAATGCCGCTTCAAGCTCAGCAAAAAGGCAATTTGGTATATCAGGAGATTTAGAGAAATTGAAACTATTATTTAAATCAGAATTAAGAATAAACACCTTTAATGGCGAACGTTCCCTATTAAGAAGGAATCTACCGTTGAAATACCCAACAGATGTTCAAGCTGAAGTTTTAGTGAAAGATGAAATTAATTCTGATTATATTACTGAAATATGTTTTAGAAATAATGATGAATTAGCACAAGCTAAAGCTGCAATGAATTCTTTCGATACATCAAAATTTGTTGTTGATTCATCTATTTTTGAAAGCTCAAGATTATGAAAGCAGAAACAAAATATAAAGGTGCACTCAAGCTGGCAGCAATTGGCGATGCATTGGGTTGGATGACGGAATTTGAGTATTCAAATGATAATCTACAAACCAAATTTGGTCAAAGTTCAATTGATAAATTTCACAATTGGGAAAAAACTGTTGGTGGACGCTTTAATGGGTATATTGATTATTTAAAAGCGGGCTCATATTCTGACGACACGCAATTGTTATTGAGTGTGGCACGTTCTATTAAGCCAAATGGTAATGTTGACCATGATTATTTCTCAAAAGCTGAATTACCTTCTTGGCTTTTATATTCAAGAGGTGCAGGAAGAACGATAAAAAATGCCGCACAAAAAATAGAACGAAAATCCGCTAAATGGAATCATAACTTTTTCACCTTTAAAGCAGGCAATAATACAATAGATTACAGGGAAAGTGGAGCTAATGGTGCAGCAATGAGAATTTTACCAATTGCCCTTGCGAATTTTAGAGATATAGAAACAATTAAGGAAGAAGTCTTTGCAAACAGCATTGTTACTCATGGTCATTCAAGAGCTATTTTAGGAGCAATTCTGTATGCATATGCGGTTGACTTAATTATTCCAATTAATCACAATGACTTTAATGCAGAATCATATATTGTTCAAATCGGACAAGATTTCCAACAGAAGTTTTCTCTGCCCTTTTTAAATAAAGTTGAATATTCCAGTTGGATTCATGAATGGAACAAGAAATCAAAAACCACTTTTATTGAGCAATACAATCAGACATTAAATGAAACTCAGGAGCAGTTAAGGTTAATTTATAAAGGACTGACAGGAAATTATTCTCCTGAAAAAATTCTTAACGAACTTGGCTGTGTTGCCAAAGAAACTAAAGGTTCAGGGATTGCAACAGTTCTTGCAGGTATTTATTTAACCTGTAAGTTTTATAACAAACCAATTGACGGGATTGTCTATGCTGTTAATTATCTTGGTTCAGACACTGACAGTATTGCAGCATTTACAGGCGGATTATTGGGAGCTTTACACGGACAGTCTGTTATTCCTGAAAAATGGAAAACTGTACAAGATTTTGATTACTTAGATATAACAGCAAAGAGATTGTTAGCAATTTCTGAGGATAATTATATTTCTGAAACTGATAAAGAAATAATTAAAAGCATACGTGATTTCAAATTAGATAAAGATGATTACAAATTAGATGATAAAGTTAATTATCATCCCTTAGGCTCTGGGAAAATTATCAAGATTGATAGACAACAGCCACTAACAAAAGGAAAATATAATCTGATAGTTGATATTGAATTTGAAATTGGTCAAACATGTAGATTTAGCAAACTACTCAATGGCGTAATTCCTAAATCTAATAACCAAAAGGATGTTATTGAATTAATTAAAGCAAAAGTAGATTCTTCAAAACAAGCCGATTTGATTGAAAATATAAATAGGATGAACAATGAAGAAGTAAATGATTTGATAATTAAAGTACTAAAATCGCTCGCATAGAGCCATGCACATTAAGCAAACGCACATATCAACCGCACGACCAAATTTGCTTAAAGAGCATGTCTCCCCAACACACAGGTTGACTGCGAGAATAAAGCACGAAAACACAACAATATGTATAGTGCATGCGGGTTTTAGCGGTTTTCGGGCGTTTGTGGCTCGTAAAAAAAGTTGGTGTAAACTGACAGGTAATCGCTTCGTAATCCCGCACGACACCATACACGTAACGTTAGCAACAAGGCAAAATACACATACATAACATACAATCACAAGAATGATAAGTGAAAATAATATCAAGGGAGCAGAATGGAGAAAATGGGATTTACATTTCCATACACAATCATCATACGACTATAAAGATAAGAGTATCTCGGATCAGACAATTATAGATACGTTAATACAAAATAATATTGAAGTAGTTGCAATTACTGACCACCATATTATTGATACAGTACGAATTAGGAATTTGCAAAAACTTGGTAAAGGAAAAGTTACAGTTTTACCAGGTATTGAATTTAGGGCTGAACTTGGAGGAAGTGAGTCAATTCATTTTATTGGTATCTTTTCAGAAAAGTCCAATATTGAAGATATTTGGATAAAATTACAATCAGGTTGTGGAATTACAGCGTCAGATATTGTTAATAAGGGTGGAGATAAGAATATCCATTGTGATTTAAAAGATACTTCTAAATTAATTCATCAATTAGGTGGATTTGTTACAGTTCATGCAGGGGACAAAACGAATACAATTGAAAATATTACAAATTCTGTTTCGTTTAAAATGGCATTGAAAACTGATTTAGTAATAAATCATATTGATATTCTTGAACTTGGAAAAGAAGAAGATCAAAACGATTATAATAAAAAAGTCTTTCCTGCTATTAAATCGGTTTTACCAATGATTATTTGTTCCGATAATCATAAAGTTACTAGTTATGAACTTAAAGCTAATTGTTGGATAAAAGCAGAACCAACTTTTGATGGCTTAAGGCAGATTTTAAATGAACCTAAAGGCAGAGTTTATATTGGAGAAAATCCTTGTGTTTTTGAAAGAGTACATACAAATAGAACTAAATACGTTAGAGAACTTAAAATTACAAGCGTAGATGGTTATGATGAAAGGTATGGTAAATGGTTTGACAATATAACCATTCCAATGAATCATGAACTTGTAGCTATTATTGGTAATAAAGGTAGTGGCAAGAGTGCAATAGCTGATATGATTGCTTTATGCTCTGACTATAATAATCAGGACGATTTTTCATTTCTGAAGAAGAGTAAATTTCGTGATGGTAAACATGCTAATAATTTTAATGCTACATTAACTTGGGAGAGTGATAAAGTTACAGAAAAGAATTTAGCTGATACTAATGTTATTGGATCTATTGAAGAAGTAAAATATCTTCCACAGGGTCAGTTTGAACGACTTACCAATGAAATTTCTAATACGAAGGAATTTCAAAATGAAATAGAGAAAGTTGTTTTCGCACATTTAGAAGAATCTGATAGGTATGGAAAATTAAATTTTAAAGAATTAATTGATTCCAAACAACAAAGTGTCGAAAAAGAAATAGACTATTTAATAAGCGAATTAAGTCAAATTAATCATAACATAATCAGTTTAGAAGAGAAAGAGAATCCCACTTTCAAAAAGGAACTTAAAAATAAAAAACAAAAAAAAGAAGATGAGCTAAAAGCGCTTGTAAAACCGCCTGTAATTACAGATCCCAATATTGATGCCGAAAAAAAGAAGGCTAACGAGGCACAAGTCGCAAAAATTGATCAACTTAAGATAGATATTGAATCGATAGAAACTCAGAAAACATCAAATGAGCTATTAAAATCGTCTTTGTTACTTAATCTTCAATTTTTAAAAGACACCAAGAGAGATATTGAACTTAAGGGTTCTGAAATTCAAAGCTATGTTGATTCAAAGAAAGAAGAATTGACAAACTTAGGAATAGACATTTTAGAAGTAATCAAATTCAAAACTGACTTTACAAAAATTGATTCGACTATTTCAGTAAAAGAAAATGAATTATCCTTAATCAAAACGAAACTTGGTGAACAAGAATCAAACACTACTACCAAAAGTATCCCTGTATTATTACAAGAAAAGAAACAATTATTAAAAGAAGAACAAGCTAAACTTGGCTCTGAACAAAGTAAATATCAACAGTATCTTTTGGACAAGAAAACATGGATTACAAAACAAAATGAAATTAAAGGTACAAGTACAATTCCAAATACTATTGAATTCTTTGCTTCTTCTATAAAGTATATCGAAAATGATCTACAAAAAGATCTTAAAGATAAATATGAACAAAGAATAAATAAAACTAAGGAAATATTTATTAAGAAATATGAAGTCGTAAATATATATAAGGCTGTAAAAGAAAAACTCGATACTGTAATTGATAAGAACAGAACTTTGTTGGATAAATATCCAATAAATATTAATGCATCAATGGTATTGAAATCGGATTTTGTAAAAAAATTCATGACTTTTATTAATAAGCAAAAAGCAGGTACGTTCAAGGGAATCATTGATGGAGAGTACCAATTAAATAATATTATATCGGAAACTGATTTTGACAATGCAGATTCTATTTTAACTTTCCTTACAGAAATTATCAATGCATTAAAAGAGGATAAGCGAGAAACTCAAGGTGGTTATAGATTTATAGGTGAACAAGTTTCAGAGATAAAGGATTTTTATAGTTACTTGTTTTCTTTAAAATTTCTAGATTATAATTATCAATTGAAACAAGGTGATAAGAATTTAGAACAACTATCTCCTGGCGAAAGGGGCGCTTTACTTTTAATCTTTTACTTACTTTTAGATAAAAATGATATTCCTCTAATTATTGATCAACCAGAAGATAATCTTGATAATTACAGTGTTGCAAATATTTTAGTTCCATTTATTAAAGAAGCTAAGAAAAAACGACAGATTATTATGGTAACCCACAATCCTAATCTAGCCGTAGTTGCAGATGCAGAGCAAATAATATATGTAGACCTTGCTAAAGAAAATGGACATGAATTCACTGTGACTTCAGGAAGTATTGAAAATTATAAAGTCAACAACTGTATTGTAAAGGTATTGGAAGGTGCAATGCCAGCATTTAATAAGAGAAAACAAAAGTATTATGGAAATTCATAAAAGAAGTACAAAGCCCAGTTGCTAACAAAATGTATATTTCATGCGGGTTTCGGTGTATGTTTGAAGCTCTATAGCTTTGTTTGAGCACCGCCAAATCTGTGATTTGAAGTTTAAAGGAAAAATGTAACTTACTAATTGCAGATTTGGCTCAGTGGAAACTTGAAACGGTAGTCCGTTGAAGTCCCGCACGAAAACATACATAGACCGTTGACAGCAAGTGAACCAAGACACATAAACATCAGGTTCATAGAGATTGGCTATTTTGCATGAAAAAATATCGATTGACTTTTAAAGTATAGAGTAAGTTAAATTTTAAAGATTGATAAATATGATAAAATATAATTCAAAAGTAGGAATTGGGATACTTCTTTTTCTTATTATCGTTTTAGGAGGAGTGTCTATTCCAATGATTTACAACAAGATTTGGATTGGACTCGCAGTTATTCTATCAGTGATTGGATTTATTGGATATATCTTCACAACGACTTATTATTTAATTACGGATAAGGATTTAATAGTAAAAAGTGGATTTATGGTTAATAAAACTATATCGATTGATTCAATTAGAGAAATATCAGAATCAAACAACCCATTAAGTTCACCAGCAAATTCGCTTGACAGATTAGAGATTAATTATAGCCGTAAAGGGACAATATTGATTTCACCAAAGAACAAAGCTGGATTTTTGAATCATTTAATTGAGATTAATCCAAAAATAGAATTGAAAATAAAAAATGAAGATTTATTGAAAAAATTAAAATAAATGACAATTGCTGAATGAAAAATCACCAGCTGCCAACACGCAATATAGCAAAAAGCGGTGAAGTGCTTAATTGGAGCGGGTTTTGCCCGTTTAAACTTCATCTCGGTTTGATAGTATATCACTCGCAATCCGCTTCATGCCATATTGCCAATCGTCAGACTGTCTAAAAAGCAAAGCTTGACAGTGATTTATATAAAGTAGTAGTCTGTAAAAATGAATAAATAGGAGAATCTAAGCAAGTTAGTTTAGGTTATTAGACAGACTGCCGTTGGCTGCCATAGTAACGACACCTACATTTTAACTAACCTTAAAAAGAATAAAATGAAACGAAGTTTTAATTTATGGAGATTCCTTATTGTTAGCATATTGGGAACGGTCGGAATTGTTTTTATCTTTCATTTTAATTCAATTGACAACATTCAATTGAACGACTTTATTCCTGTGTTCACTGTATTTATAATTTTTGGAATTAAGGACTTTCGAAAGTATCTTAAATATCAGAAATCCATTGACAATGGAATATCACTTGTACAGAATAGTTCTAATTGGCATTTTGACAACTTGATTATATCTTCCAAACCAGAGAACTCAAATCAATTAGTTGTTCGAAATGACTTATTATGGATTGAGAAATATGACAATGAAAACCAAGATAATCTTTTAAGTTCCTTAATATCTGACTTTGATGATTTAATCATGTCGCGAAATGTAAAAATGTACTTCAAAGACAAATCGGTTGAATTCAGATTGTACTCTTCTGATCTAAATGAAGAAAAAATATTGAAAACAAAAGTGAAAAACTACGGCAGCCAACACGTGGTATAAAAAAAGGCCGGTGATGTTCTACTTGCCAGCTTGTCACCCGTTTTTACGTTCTTGTATCCAGAAAGTAAATTCGCCTGCAGTCGGCAGCTTCTCATGCCACCGTTACCCACAATTAAACCTGAGATACAACTATGGGATTATTTGATAGATTAAAGAAGAAAAAAACTGATAATACTTTTCCTGAAAACGAACTTGAGAAATTATTAATGAGAGCTGCTTCAGATGCATCAATACGTAATGATTTTTACACAAAACTTCTATGGAGCGAATTGATTGTACTTACAAATGGACAGGAAGGAATTTCAGAAGGAACAAAGGTGCTGGAAAAGGATACGACAGTTCAGTTTGTAACTTTTGAAAACGGACAAATTCCATTATTCACATCGACCAACAGGATTTTTGATAAAGCGATTGTAAAGGAACAAGTCCCATTCATGGCGATTAAAGGACAAGATTTGTTTGATTTTACACGTGGTGCGACATTTATTCTTAATCCATACTCTGACTATGGTAAAGAATTGATTCCTCAGGAGATTGAGAGTTTACTTAATGGTTCAATTTTCGAGCAGAATAATGAAATGACAATTCAATCTGATACTGAAGTACAAATTGGACAGCCAGCAAATTATCCTGACAAATTAGTTAATGAATTGAAATCATTATTTAAAAATAGACCATTTGTTAAAGCTGCCTACCTCGCCGCAATCAAGATGGATAAAAACGAGAAACTTCCACATTTAGTCATTGCGATTGATTTAGATGGAGAATTGAGAGATATTTCAAAGGAAGCAGGACCATTAACAGAGAAATGTATGGATAAAAATGAGATAGTTGATTTTATGCAGATTGATAACAAGGGAGGAATCTCAGATTATTTTATCAAACAGACAAAACCATTTTATGAAAGACAATAATAACCGTGGGTAACACGCGGTATAAAATATTGGGGTTTAAGTGGTATGCCGAGTGCATCGCCCGCTGGCAAGGTTCTTATCGGTTGATAGGTTCCCTCTCCGCAATCCCCAACGTTTCATAGTGTGCCAAGAAGCTGCACATCGGCATAAAACCGTGCAGCATGCTTTATTTGAGATGGTGGAAAGCAGTTGTAAGCTTGACCCACCGATGTCGTTTTACAGGAAGTGGCAATATTCTGTCAAAAGTCGCAAAGTATGTTATGCGACGAAAGTAGAAACGTTACAAGAATAGTATTTGTCGCGCTTATGTGTGGATTAAGAGAAGAAAGAAACAGTTTCCCTATTTGTTTTATTCACTGGGAATTGAATTTTTCTATTTAACTTGTAACTCGATTTTAATGCGACAAGAGCTGTATGATGGGAGAGTATCACGTACGGTTCTGTGAGAGGCTTAGGGTGAATTGAAAATCGACGAAGTCAAACTCCCTTTGCCTACTCGACTACTCAACGTTACCATGCATTTTAATAGCGGCTCATTTTCAACTGATTTTAAGGACTTTAAATTAAATGATTACATTTTCGAACTAATGTATTTTAAAACTTTATGAGTGGGTTAGATTACAAAACTGTCCTACTCGACTGATTTTTGATTAAAAGTTCTGCAATTGTCAAAACGACTGATTTACAGATAAAAAAGCAGATAAAGCAGAGACAAAAAGAGATTATAAATAAATAATTTGGACAGATTTCTAGATAAAGCAAGTACGGAGAGAGTCAAATTTTGCGTGATGCGAGCTTGCTTGATACAGCGTTAAAATTTGACAGATTTTGCATTATTTTCATTGATTAGAAAACAATGAGTTCTAAAACAAACGATTGATAAATTGACGATTAGATTAAAATAAATTATAAATTTGTCGATATAAATCAATGACAAAATGGATAATATTTTAATACAATATCAAGAGTTAACTGAAAAGCTTAAAGAAAATCTTCCCTTAAAAACTTACCCAATTCGGGAGTTAGTGCAAATTTTCCGCAAAAATGGACATCCAATTACCTTAAAAACAGAATTGACAATCATAGATGTGATTAACAGTGGAGATATTTCTGGAATAATGTGTACGATTGAGGGACCAGATGAATATAAAATGGCATGTGGTTTGACTCATCTGATTTTTTCGAAATCATCAAAATTTTATGGTCAGATTGCTGATTATCAAAAAAAGCGAGCAAAAAGGATTAAACAATTAAATCAAACAGGACTAAACTAAAAAATGCATGGTAACTATTCCATAAGGGTTTCAGTGGTATGCCAGTGGCGGTTTTCCGCTCATTATCTCGTCCTTATGCGGACAGATAATCACACGCAAACCCTTACGTAACATACAATTTACCATTAGGTGTTATTGAAAGAAAAACCAAATACCATGAAAAATCTAATTGGAGTTTTAATTATTTTAAGCTTCATTGGCTGCAATACAAAAAATGATTGCTCCTATCAGAAACCAATTGACATAAACGATGGACTGAAGGTATCTACACTTGATTCATCTAAATTAGATACAGCCATATTCAATAAACTAAACCAAGACATTTGTAATGGTAAATATGGGAATATACATAGTTTACTGGTGATTGAAAATAACAACTTAGTGATAGAACAATATTATAATAATTGGGAAAATGGTAGACTTCATATTTTAGCATCGAATACGAAGAGTTTCAATTCTTTATTGATTGGTGTAGCAATAGAACAAGGGTGTATTAAAAGCGTTGATCAAAGAATGTTAGATTTCTTCCCTGAATATGAAAATCTTAAAAAAGACACTCTAAAAAACAAAATAACGATTAAAGATCTGTTGACTATGACATCAGGTTTTAAGTGGGATGAACATTCTTTACCCCTTACTGACCAGAACAATATGGGTAGACAAATGGATAAAACAGAAGACTGGTTGAAATCGTCATTAGAATTACCTATGGATACAATACCCGGAACAAAATATGTGTATAGTGGACCTAACAATATTATTTTGAGTGAAATTATAAAAAGATCAACGGGTAAAAATATTGCAGAATTTGCTCAAGAATACCTTTTTGAGCCACTTGGAATCAAAGAATATAACTGGATTTCTAAAAATGGCATTTATGATGGGGGTGGTGGACTATCTCTTAAATCAAGAGACATTGCGAAATATGGACTATTACATTTGAACAAGGGGAAATGGATTGATACAGAAATCGTATCTGAAAATTGGATAAAAGAGATTTTTACTCCATTTATTGAAATCAAACACCCTTTTTATAGTTGTTATCAGTGGCAAATGGTAAAAACCGAATTTGGTTTTAACGCTTGGTTTATTCCAGGAAATGGTGGACAAATTATAAATATTATTCCTGATTTGGATATGGTTATAGTAATTAATGCCGACAATAGAAATGTGCCACATAAAAAATTAGAGCCATTGGAATATATGGTTAAAGATATAGCACAACTACATCCAAAGATGAAAAATGAATAAACAACAACACCTAACATTGCATATGCTTTATGGTGGGTTACGTTATGAAAATGAATACTTTAGTTCCAAATATAAATCAGTGTGGGCAGAAAGATTTGTCTTTTGAAGTCCGCACTACTCATAGTGTGCCAAGAAGCTGCACATCGGCATAAAACCGTGCAGCATGCTTTATTTGAGATGGTGGATAGCAGTTGTAAGCTTGACCCACCGATGTTGTTTTACGGGAAGGGGCATCAATTGAAGCGAAGCGTAAATCATGAGTGCTTTTGAAATAAACAATTTACGAACTAAACCACCTAAAGGTGCTTTGGTAAAGAGCCATGGTGTATTGAGCGTTTAGGAATTGCGAAGCAATCACGAACACCCGTGATAATTTTCGGGAGTAAAATCTATACCAAGAGTATAGCAGGTTTTAATAGAAGAGATGAACCTTTCGTCAAGCTCAGGCTAAACATCCAGTGAACTACTGAAGAGGTGTCGGGAAGTGGCAATATTCTGTCAAAAGTCGCAAAGTATGTTATGCTGCGAAAGTACAAACGTTACAAGAATAGTATTTGTTGCGCTTATGCGTGGCTTAAGAGAATAAAGAAACAGTTTCTCTATTTGTTTTATCACTTGAAACTGAATTTTTCTATTTAACTTGTAACTCGATTTATATACGACAAGAGCCGTATGAAGGGAGACTTTCACGTACGGTTCTGTGAGAGGTGAGGGGAAATGTCGTTAAGTTAATCGGCAGAAATACAAACATTTGATTTTGTGTTGGAATTTATCCTCAAGTATGAAGTGACTTTGAACCTCATTTCTCATGAGCTTGGCTTATTTGTTTTTATGAAGTTATTTTTTGAATTCATAGTATCCTTAACACTCACGTGATTTTTTCATTAATCGACAATCGTGTCCGCAATTAGCTGATAATATGATCATTGCATTACACCGCACCCTTTTAGAAAGGAACATGGCTTTTCCTGTCGAAATAAAGTTAAATTTCGATAAAGCCTTTAAATTACTATGTTTTGTAATTTATTTGGGGGTTTTATATGCAGTTGGGTATATGCGCTTGCTTTTCCGGAATTTATGCGGATTTTTCCTTCCGTGCCTAACGATCTCGGTATTCGCACTAAACAATTTCCATAAGCTTGAAATATATTCACTTACCATATCTGCTGCCCGAACAAACAACAAGACTACAGAATCTTTCATTTTGCTTACTGCCTGTGTAAAATTGAGCTGGTACTCTGCTTTTCGTTTTTTAGTATTCTCTTTTATTTGTCGGTGAACAGGAAAAGCAAGGATTGCAGTTAAATTTCCCGTAAATATTTTAGCATAAAAATCCTGTCTTACCGCTAAAGGGCTTTTTCCCGTGAAGTTTTCAATCTGGATCCTGGATTTTAAATGTTTATAAGATTCTTCAACAAACCAACGCTGATGATACAAGTTTTCCAATTCTTCATATTCTATTTCATTGATAATGTCTGTCACAAGTACCTCTTTTTCACCCGTGCTAAGCTCGAAGCAAACAAAACGTAATTTTATTGGTTTATCACTCAGACCAAGTTCTTTACATTTCTTTTTACTTGCTTTGCTTGCATAAATTTCAGCCGTCATCTCTTTTTCTCCAGTCGCAGCTAGTTCCTTTGCCAGCTTCCATGAGCCAACTTTCAGGCGCGCACAAAAATGCATTCCTTTTGAAAGTAAAAGGGCAAACAACCAAAACGCAGCATAGTTCCTATCGAAAAGCAGTAAATCCCCTTTTTGTAAATAATCGATGTGCCGTTGGGCCAATTCGTGTTCTCCGACATGATAATTTGCCAAGCTTGCATCAATTATAATATGATTGAGCATGTCATAGGCCTGTGATAATTTGGACAAAATAATTGGGCTTTTTGTCTCAGATGTATCTGCGATTCCAAATTCTTCAACAATTTTTTTGCTGTATGGCAAACGGCATGTGGAACCATCGATGGCAACCAAACGGTAATTATGCCACTTCCGGTACTGGAATTTATCGTAAAAAAAATCTACCTGATCATGATTCAACTCAACAAAAACCTGATATTTAAGCTTTTGCCTTGCTTGACTAAAAGCACTTTTTGTAACTTTATTTACAGGTAGCTCTTTGTGTTGTAAAATTTTAAAAAAATTATCCAACTCGGTTTGTAATGAAGATTTCAACAAATTGGATAAAAACATAAAAACACTAACAAAGTCTAAACTTCGTTTTCTGACAAAGGATTTTACGCCAATTCTATATTTCTCTAAAAAATACTGAGAAAATAGTTTATTTTTCAGTGTTTCAATAAGTTTGGCATGGTTTTTAAGTTAAATCCGATGCCAATGCTGCTGATTCATGTTTGTTTTTTTTGACCATAATTTGATAAATATATTGGTTAATACATTGAATATAGGTGTTTTAAGAGTGAATTGCAAGCTTTGGAACCTTGTAAAATAACAAAAAACATGAGTTTAATTTCTTAACTTAACGACATTTGAGGTGAGGGGTGAGATTCCCTTCACCTACTCGACCACTAAACGTTGTAAGCAATACAGAATAAATTATGAAACTATTTGAAGATATAGAGCGAATTTCACTCGATCCAGCAAGACACAATGAAACAAATTTTGATTATTACAATAGAAGTGCAAGAAAGGATATTTCTATAATTAGGAATAAGCTAAACCAATGGTTTTTAGAGTATCCTGAGAATGAGAAAAAGGAATTCAAGGCTAGTTTTATAAAACATTTTGATGATTGTTTTTTTGAACTATTTCTTTATCAGTTATTTAATAATCTTGGATTTGAGGTTTTAATACATCCTGAATTACCTAATTCCCCAAAGAGACCTGATTTCCTTATTAAGAAAGGTAGCTTAGAAATTTATGTTGAAGCAAAAATTGTCAAAGACAAATCCCATGTTCAGGAAGCTGTTGAAAGAAAAATAAATAATTTCTATGATGACCTTAGTAAACTAAAATTGAAAGGTTTCTTGCTTAACCTTGATACTTTAAATTTTAAAACTACAAAACAACCAAGTGCTAAACCATTAATAAAATATATTTCGCAAGAAATAAATAAAATTGATCCCGATGGTTTGACACATGAGATTGAGAAATACGGTATTGATCGGATTCCAATTATCGAATTTGAAAATGAAGATGTTCACCTAATCGTTAAGCCAATACCCTTAGTTCCTTCAGCCAAAGTAAAAGAAAATACTAGACCAATTGGTATATATCCTTCTGAGATATTTTACGGTGGTTGTGAAGACGCCATAAGAGCTTCAGTTGACTTAAAAGCGAAACGTTACGGTGAGTTAGATAAACCATTTATCGTTTGCATTAATACTTTAGATTATAAATCTTCGGCTATAGATGATATCGAAAATGCAATTTGGGGTTCTGAAGCGATTTCATGGTCTGAGAATCCAAATAATAGAGATACAAAGCTGATAAGAAAAAGGAATGGAGTATTCCTACACGATAGCGGACCTAGGTTGAAAAATCTTAGTGGTGTATTTGTTACAAGGGTTTTTCCTCATATTATACCTGATGCTAACTATTGGTTATTTAATCACCCATTTGCGAAAAATGAAATTGATTTTAAGAATATTGGCTTATGTTATAGCTATGTTGAAAATGGAAATATTATAACTAATACAGGCAATGATTTCGATAAGATATTACAAATATCAAAGGATTGGTTGTCGGAATGAAGTACTGCTTACAACAACTAAGCATTCGTGTGGCAGGAACTGCCCAATAGGAACGGTAGGTTGATGGTTCCGGTCATTGAATTGCTACTATGGGTAATGGTATAATTTGAGGGACTTTTAGCAAAGGGGATATTGCAATAGGAAGCCCATTACAAGGAGTAATTTAAAAAATATTGTAAAGCTGTAGATTGATCTGCAGCTTTTTTTTGTTCATCTTAATGCAATTTTCCCCGTTATAAGTTCACGATAGCAGGAGATTGAAGGAGTAGGATGATGTTAAAGCAAAACTAGGAATTTTTAATTTCAGTTGGCTAAAGCCACACTGCAATGGGTAAAAAAGACAAAGCATTTACTGATGTAAGTAGAAAATTAGAGTGTTTATTGCTCTTGTTTAGGCAAAACAGATAATAGAAATGTAAATGATTGAAATAAAACGAATGCAAAACATCTATTGCAGTTTGGCTTTAGCCAACTGTCCCTGTCAAATTAATAAATAGGCTTTAGCCACATTTAATAATTTGCATCTCATATTTTAAAGGTGTTTTCAAGTATGCTTCTTCCCAATTAATATCCAGCAGCCTGCCCATCTTTTCTAGATTCCGAGGCGCCAAAATACACAGCTCTTTCAGCATCAAACAGAATAGCTTGGTAGCCGCCATATCCGCCCATGTCATATTTTATTTTGTGGCCTTTTTCCATCAACTCACGAATAGTTTGGTAAGGAATTTCCGATTCTAAATTTACCCATCCACCATCTGTCATTTTCCCTCCGGTTGGTTGTGACGAACCATCATGACGAATTCTTGCTGCGTCACCGGCTTCCTGCAGATTCATTTTAAAATCAATTAAATTGGCAACAATCTGTGCATGACCTTGTGGTTGCATGGCACCGCCCATTAAACCAAAACTGACGTATGGTTTGCCATTTTTGGTAATGAAAGCTGGGATAATTGTATGAAACGGACGTTTCCCGGGTTCGAACACATTGGCATGTCCTTCTTCCAGACTGAATAATTCTCCTCGATCCTGTAACACAAATCCCAAACTATCAGGAGTCATTCCTGATCCCATGCCCCGGTAGTTGCTTTGTATTAAGGATACCATATTTCCCTCTTTATCGGCCACAGTCAGGTAAATTGTATTGCCTTGTTCCAATTCGCCGGCAGGATAGCTTTTGGCTGATTTGTTGGGATCAATTAAAGCTTTTCTTTCAAGTGCATATTCTTTCGAAATCAATTTTTTTAGTGGAATTTTCGAAAAGTCAGGGTCGCAGTAGTACTTTGCTCTATCCTCAAAGGCCAGTTTTTTAGCTTCAATAAAAGTATGCAGGTAATCACTGCTTCCAAATCCCATTTGTGCGATGTCGTACTCTTCAAGAATATTTAGCATTTGAAGAGCTGCTGTGCCTTGTCCGTTGGGTGGTAGTTCCCAAACATCATAGCCCCGGTAATTTATAGATACCGGATCAACCCATTCCGATTTGTGCGAGGCCAAATCATCGTAAGAAAGAAAACCACCTTGCTCTTTCATATATTTTGCAATGGTTTTGGCAATATCACCTTTGTAGAACGCATCGCGGCCGTTTTTTGCTATTTTTTCCAATGTATTTGCTAAATATGGGTTCTTGAAGATGTCACCCTTTTTAGGCATTTTTCCATTTGGCATGTATGTTTCCGAAAATCCTTTGTATTTCATTAATCTATTGGCGCTGGTATTCATATAGTAAGCAATAAGTTCGCTTACCGGAAAGCCATTTCTGGCATATTGAATTGCTGGATTTAGAATTTGTTCCATATCCATTTTCCCAAACCTGTCATGCACGGTAAACCATCCATCGACACAACCGGGAACAGAAACGGGCAAGGCTCCAAATGATGGAATAGAAGTGTAATTGTTTTTCTTGAAATATTCAAGATTTAGCGATTTTGGGGAACGTCCACTTCCATTTAAACCATACAGTTTTTTAGTTTTTGCATCCCACAAAATGATGAAAATATCGCCTCCAATTCCATTTCCGGTAGGTTCCATTAGTCCTAAAGTGGCATTGGCAGCAATCGCAGCATCAATTGCATTTCCTCCGGCTTTTAATATGTCTAGTGCAACTTGAGTGGCTAGTGGTTGACTGGTGCAAGCCATCCCGTTTTGTGCGATAACTTCAGATCTTGTTGCAAAATTAAGTCCGGTAACCCGGTCTTGAGAAAATACTGCCAATGCGAAGAGTGATAGCAAGCAGAGGAGAAAAGATTTTTTCATTTTACAGGGATTTTTATGGATTAGTTATTGCTTGAGAATACACTTAAAGATAGGAAAGATTATCTTTGATTAAGAATTTTCGTTATGGTCAGATGGTTTACAACAGGCTTGATTATTTTATTTGCTTTTGCTGGTTCGGCATCAGCAAAGGAGTTGTGCAGTATTCGCTCATTTTCACAACAAGACACTGTCGTTTTCCTCGATACCAATTTGCATGTAAATCTCGACGAGGTTAAAATTTTACGCTACAAAAAAAAGAGAAGAAAGCACTATCAAAACACAAGGCAATACTGGCGGATGGTTCGAAATATTCGTATCGTTTATCCATATGCCGAGGCCGCCAATGAAACCATCGGGAAGCTT
Organism: Labilibaculum manganireducens; assembly: GCF_002843385.1. Lineage (GTDB taxonomy): Bacteria > Bacteroidota > Bacteroidia > Bacteroidales > Marinifilaceae > Labilibaculum > Labilibaculum manganireducens. Next base: position 34,354 of record NZ_MVDE01000035.1, on the reverse strand, counting down.
ACCAAAGATTTAGAAGGAATTGAAAGCAAAAAAGAACGCCGTAAACTCATCCGAAAAGAATACAATGGCTTGATGAAAGATTACAAAAAACCTCTGATGAAACTCAGAATTTCGCAAGGCAAATTGTTGATGAAGTTAATTGATCGGGAAACCGGAAACACCGGCTACAATCATTTAAAAGAGTTGAAAGGATCATTTACAGCAATATTTTGGCAATCGGTGGCTGTGATGTTTGGTTCATCGCTAAAAGCAGAATACGATCCTTTGGGCAACGATTGGATGATTGAAGAAATACTCGACAGAATGAAACGAGGCGAACTGCTGCCTCCGGGAAAATTGCCTTTAAGGAGGATCAATTAAAATTAAAAACCTTCTGAAAGCCCCGGGAAGAGCGCTTACTTTTGCGAAGGGAGAATCACAGGGACGAAGGACGGTCCGCAGAACAGAAGGGTCAATAGAATGGGTATTTTTGTGTTGATTAACGTGTTTATTTCTTATAAATTGATAATCATGTTTTTGTTTATTAGAAGCAACCTTTAGTATGTTTCTGCATCAGATAGTTAAAACTTAATGTTATGAGAAAAAAAGTATTGAAGAAGTACAATAAATTAATTGCCGTTCTTTTATCCATTATGGGCATAGGTGGTACAATTTCCTTTACCGGATGCGATGGTGGTGGAAATGGTGCTGTTGAGTATGGAACACCTCATGCAACCTTCAAAATTTACGGTGCAGTAACTTCTGAGAATAAGGTGGCGATACCTAATATTAAAGTGAAAATGCAATACGATTCAACTTACACCGATGAAAAGGGAAAGTATGCTTTGCAGGTTGTTGAATTTCCTCAGGATCAAAATTTTACAGTTAGGTACGAAGATATTGATGGCAGTGATAATGGCAGTTACCTTTTAAAAGACAGTATTGTAGAGTTTAAGGATCCTCAGTTTGAAAATAGTACAGGGTCGTGGGATCGTGGCGAAACAGCAAAGGAAGTGAATGTTGAACTATCAGAGGACAAATAATGAATTCGAAACTCTCGTTGCGTAAAAAAATAGCTCTTGAACTTTTTAGAAAATACCGGGACAATGCAAAAAAGCTGCATCAGCTCAATTATATATTTTGGGAATGTACCTTGCGCTGCAATTTGAATTGTTTGCATTGTGGCAGCGATTGTAAAAAAGAAGCCTTGGTAAAGGACATGCCCATTTCCGATTTTATTGGAGCTATTGATGATGTATCCGGTATTGTAGAGCCAAATAAAACCATGATTGTTTTAACAGGAGGAGAACCATTGGTGCGAACTGATTTGGAAATTTGTGGAAAACAATTGTATGAGAGGGGATTTCCGTGGGGAATGGTTTCCAATGGATTTCATCTTACTTTCAAAAGATTGCAATCTCTTTTGCAAGCTGGTTTGCGTGCCGTTACCATTAGTTTGGATGGATTGGAGAATTCGCACAATTGGTTGAGAGGGAATCCAAAAAGTTTTGAAAATGCAGTAAATGCCATTGGGCTTTTGTCCGAAACGGAAGATCTTAAATTTGATGTGGTTACGTGTGTGAATCAAAAGAATTTTAATGAGTTAGGCCAGATCAAGGCGCTGCTTTTATCAAAAGGGGTTAAAGAGTGGCGGCTATTCACGGTTTTTCCGATAGGAAGGGCAAAGGAGCATAACGAATTGCAATTGAATCCGGTACAATTTAAATCTTTGTTCGATTTTATTGCCAGGGAAAGAAAAAAAGGCGACATCAAATTGAACTACGGTTGCGAAGGTTTTTTAGGAAATTACGAAGGTGAGGTGCGTGATAATCTGTTTTTTTGCCGGGCGGGTATTAATGTAGCCTCTGTTCTGATAGACGGTTCCATCTCGGCATGTCCAAATCTTCGGGATAACTTTTCGCAGGGAAATATCTATCACAATAGTTTTAAGACAACCTGGGAGAATCAATATTCCATTTATAGAGATAGAAGTTGGATGAAGACAGGTGAATGCTCCGATTGCAGTTCGTTTAAATATTGCGAAGGGAACGGTATGCACCTGCGTGATGAAAAAACCGGGAAATTGTTATTCTGTCATTTAAATAGAATAAAAGAAGGTGAAGAAGCCTGTAAAGTGTAGATTTCCCTAACGTTTAGTGCTTAAATATTCCTCCATTCTGCGATCAAACATCTGGTTTTTCTCTAAGTAATCAGCAAACTTATTGTGCCCCGATTCCTCAATAAATTTCTTTAAATCGTCAAAGGCTTGTTCTTTTTTTTCCTCGATATTCATTCTGTACAGGTTCATGTATTGTTCAGCCTTTCTTTCCCATTTATATTTTTTAATGATGATTGCTTTGAGTAGAAAAGAAATTAACAGGCTTGATATTAGTAGAATAAAGCGTGAGGTTTCAGGAAAAAGAAGTACAGGCAGCATCAGGAAAAAAACCGGTAAAAAGGAGGCAATGCAAAATATTCCTATAATTATGTTGTTGTAGTATTCGGAAAAATGAATCAATTTCTTTTTTTGCGAGGAATAAAAAATCAGCCAGTTGACAAATAGATTCAGAGCCATGCTATACAGAAGAATTGCCGCCTCATACGCAGAATTAAGGGAGAAGAAAACAGCGGCAAAAAGGATTAAATTGGAAAAGATGAAAGGATAGATGTGATTTTCGGCAGCATCTTTGGTGTTTCGGTTTTTCATAGAAGGAATTATGATGTTGGCTAATGGCAAGCAACCAAAAGCCAACAGCTAATGGTTTATTTATAATGCCATAATTGTTTTCACTACATTGTCTGCGCCATCACCAATTTGAGCAATTGTTGCATCAAGCATATAGCAAGGAGTTGTCACAATTTTATTCTCTTTATCAAATACAATTTCACCGTGAGTTGTTGTAACATGAGTTGCTCCCATTTTAGAAATTGCTTCAGCAGTTTCTTCATCTTGTCCGATGGTAACTTCAACATCTCCCAGAACTTTTGCAATAAGGGCAGGAGCGATGCATAAGGCACCGATTGGTTTTTTTGCTTTGTGCATCGCTTTTAAGGCGGCTTCAGCATCTGGATTTACCTGACAGCCTGCACCTTCAAAAGCAAATGTGCATAGATTTTTTGCAACACCAAATCCTCCGGGGAAAAGAATGGCATCAAACTCGTCGGCCGAGAACTCCTTTAAATCTTTGATATTTCCTCGTGCAATCCGGGCAGCCTCGACCAATACATTTCTTGTTTCGGGCATTTCTTCTCCTGTAATATGGTTAATTACATGGTATTGATTGACGTTTGGAGCAAAAACCTGATAGCTTCCTCCGTTTTTTGAAATGGAATATAAGGCTAAGGTTGCTTCATGAATTTCAGAACCATCATAGACACCTGATCCTGCTAGAACAACTGCAAATTTTTTCTTTGAATTCATTTTTAGATACTTTATTTTACGGTTTATGATGTTTGTTTTAAATAAACGAATATCTGTTCTTTATATTTCATTGTGGAATTAGCCTGAACTAATTCCATTTTTATAAATACAAATTATAAGAATGAAGACGAAACGTATATTTGTTGCAATAAAGATAGATAATACACATCAAATTAATGAGCTTTTTCGTCAAGTTGGATTTGATTTAGATGAAGAAAGAATAAAATGGGTGAATAAAAACGGATTTCATATTACGCTTCTTTTTCTGGGAGAGACAGGTATTGAGGAAATGGCTGCGATTATGGATAAATTGAAGACGATTGGAGCTGATTTTGATGTTTTTCGGTTGAATTTAAAATCGCTCGGCGCTTTTCCTTCAATCGAGCACCCAAGAATTTTATGGGCTGGCATTAATTCAACTTCAGGCTTATATAAACTGCAGGAGAAAATTCGAATTCACCTTGAAAGTAAAGTGTCTGAGGATTATAAATATACACCTCACCTTACTATTGGCAGGATTAAAGGAGGAGTTAAGAATCCTGAAAAGGTAAAGAAATGCCTGCTGAAATGGAAAGAATGGGAAGATAGTGAGCTTCTTATCGATAAGTTTGTACTCATGGAAAGTTTACTTACGAAAGATGGACCCGTTTATCATGTTTTGGAAGCTTTTAGCTTGAAAAATCAGAATGTGTGAGTTGTTTTTCATTCGTAAAGTGTTGAAATAAATAATTATAAACGGCTTTTAAATTTTCCTCTCATCAGGATTTTTTAAATTAATGATTAAATGTAAATTTGGGCTACTTAAAAATATTCGAATATGATTACGATAGAAACATTGGTGTTTAATCACTGGCAGGAAAACACATACATATTACATGATGAAACAGGGGAGGCAGTCTTGATTGACTGTGGTGTTTTCTTTAAAGACGAAGGCAGAAAGCTGATTGATTTGGTTGAAAAGAAAGGGCTGAAACTGGTAAAGCAGTTGAATACACATTTGCATATCGATCATGTTTTGGGCAATCAATTTATGAAAGATCAGTTTGGTCTGCTTACTGAAGCTCATAAAGATGATGAATTTTTGTTGGCTGAAGCTCCTAATTACGGGGTTCGATTAGGATTGGAAAATGTAGTGGAGCCACCTCCTATTGGGAAGCTGATTAAGGAAGGTGACATTATTAAATTTGGAAATTCGGAGTTGAAAGTGATTCATGTTCCCGGACATTCACCTGGTCATGTGGTGTTTTATAATGAGAAACAAAAATTTTTAATTGCAGGTGATGTTTTATTCCGCGAAAGTATTGGGCGAACCGATTTACCTTACGGAAATTACGAGCAATTAATTGAAGGAATCAAAACCAAACTTTTGGTTCTTGACGATGAAGTTTGTGTTTACCCAGGGCATGGGCCGGCAACTTCTATCGGACATGAAAGATCTAAGAATTTGTTTTTAAAAGGATTGAGTTAAATCAATTAAAATATTCCAGAGGGTGTCCAAAAAGTATTGTTCTATTTGTCATTCTGATCCCGATGAATCGGGACGAAGAATCTTTCATTTTGAAAAACAGATGTTTCGACTTTGCTCAACATGACAATTCAATACAAAATATTTCTTTTTGGACACCCTCTCTTTGTATCCCAAACTCACTTAAAAGAAAGCTGTAAATGTGATAAAAATCATATTTGTATCACTCTATAAAACAGTTTATTAAGAGGGATTGTTGTTGGGTATGAGGATATTGGATAACAGTGATTAAATTCAGGGTTCAACCTCCTCGTAAATTTAAATCTTTTACTACTTTTACGAACACAAATATTTTATAAACAACACCTAATTTAAACAACAATATGGCAACTGAAAAGTTTGTTTCCCGTCACATTGGACCTCGTAACGGCGATATTAAAACAATGTTGGAAACTGTTGGTGCTCCTTCTCTGGAAGCCCTGATTGATGAAACAATCCCTTCAGATATTCGTTTGGAAAAAGCATTAGACCTTCCAAAAGCATTATCAGAATACGAATATTTTTCGAAGATTAAAGGAATTGCTGCTAAAAACAAAGTATTCCGAACATTCATAGGACAAGGGTATTACGATACCATTACTCCGGCTGCTATTCAGCGAAATGTATTGGAAAATCCAGGATGGTATACCCCTTATACACCCTATCAGGCAGAAGTATCGCAGGGTAGATTGGAAGCTTTATTGAACTTCCAGACTATGATTTTGGATTTAACCAAAATGGAACTTGCTAATAGCTCTCTTTTAGATGAAGCAACTGCCGTAGGAGAGTCAATGTATATGATGCAGGCTCTGCGTTCCCGCGCCAAGAAAAAGGCTGATGCAAATCAGTTTTTTGTTGATAAGAATGTTTTTGCTCATACTCTTGACGTTTTAACTACTCGTGCAACTCCTCTGGGAATCGAGCTTGTTGTTGGTGATTTCAATACATTTGAATTTACTGATCAGGTTTTTGGAGCTATCGTTCAATATCCGGCTTCAAACGGTAGTATTCAAGATTATGCAGCTTTTGTTGAGCGTGCTCATCAGGCTGAAGCATTGGTTGCTGTATCGGCTGATTTAATGAGTTTAGTGCTGTTAACACCTCCAGGTGAGTGGGGTGCTGATATTGTTGTCGGTACATCTCAGCGTTTTGGTGTTCCAATGGGATATGGCGGACCTCATGCAGCATATATGGCTTGTCGCGAAGCTTACAAAAGAAGCATTCCCGGACGTATTATTGGCGTTACCAAGGATGCTCAGGGAAACAATGCTTTGCGTTTGGCTTTGCAAACCCGCGAACAGCATATTAAGCGCGAAAAAGCAACCTCTAATATCTGTACAGCGCAAGCCTTGTTAGCTACAATGGCTGGTTTCTATGGTGTTTATCACGGTCAGGAAGGTTTGAAGAGAATTGCAATGCACATTCATTCAGCTGCAGGTATCTTATCTGATGGATTAAAATCCTTGGGGTATCAACAAACTGTTGAAAACTTCTTTGATACTTTGCAGGTTGTAATTCCTGCCGGGGTTTCTGTTGAGGAAATTCGCAAAGCTGCATTGCAGGCTGAATTCAATTTCTATTACATTAACGATACTACAATTGGTATTTCAATTGACGAGAAAATTAGTGCAGAGGAATTAAGTGCTGTTCTTACCATTTTCTCAAAAGCAGCAGGTAAAAATGAAGTTGTTGTGGAGGGTATTGAAGATAAAATTTCATTCGATTCAAAATATGCAAGAACAAGTGAATTTTTAACTCTGGATGTATTTAAACGTTACCGTTCCGAAACGGCTTTGATGCGTTACATTAAAAGCTTGGAAAAGAAAGATATTGGATTGAATACATCTATGATTTCTTTGGGATCGTGTACAATGAAGCTGAATGCCGCAGTGGAAATGCTGCCAATCAGCTGGCCGGAGATTGGAGGAATTCATCCATTCGTTCCTGTTGATCAGGCTCTTGGTTACAAGGAAATTATTGAAGATCTTGAAAAATGGCTTTCGGTTATTACCGGATTTGCAGGTTGTACTTTACAACCAAATTCAGGTGCTGCCGGTGAGTATACCGGATTAATGGTGATTCGCGAATATCATATCTCAAGAGGTGAAGGCCATAGAAATGTGGTTTTAATTCCATCATCAGCACACGGAACAAATCCTGCCTCGGTTACAATGGCTGGAATGAAAGTTGTGATTGTCAACTGCGATGAAAACGGAAACGTAGAATTTGAGGACTTAAAAGCCAAAGCAGAAAAACACAAAGATGATTTGTGTGCATACATGATCACCTATCCATCTACACATGGTGTGTTCGAAACAGGTATTAAGGCAATGATGAATCTGATTCATGAAAACGGAGGACAGGTTTACATGGATGGAGCGAATATGAATGCTCAGGTTGGTTTAACAAATCCGGGTACAATTGGTGCTGATGTTTGTCATTTGAATCTTCATAAAACATTTGCAATTCCTCATGGTGGCGGCGGACCTGGTGTTGGTCCAATTGCAGTGGCTGAACATTTGGTGCAATTCTTACCTGCTCACAAATTTGTGAAAACTGGCGGCGAAAATGCAATTACGGCAGTGGCAGCAGCACCATTCGGGTCGGCAAGTGTATTGCCAATTACCTATGGTTACATTGCCATGTTAGGTGCTGATGGCTTGGAGCAAGTTACAAAAACGGCAATTTTGAATGCTAATTATTTGGCTTCATCTTTCGAGAAGCTGGGTTTCAAAATTTTATATAAAGGAGCAAAAGGGCGCGTTGGGCACGAGATGATTTTTGACTGCCGCGAGTTTAATAAATCAGTTGGAATTACCGATACCGATATCGCTAAGCGATTAATGGATTATGGATTCCACGCTCCAACATTATCTTTCCCTGTTCATGGTACATTAATGGTTGAACCAACCGAAAGTGAGCCATTGGAAGAGATGGATCGTTTCATTGAGGCATTGGCGAAAATCAATGAAGAAATGAAAGAGATTGAAGATGGTGTTGCTGATGTTTCTGACAATGTATTGAAAAATGCACCTCACACACATAGGGTATTAACTGCTGATGAGTGGAATCATACATACAATCGTCAAAAAGCAGCTTATCCGTTAAGTTGGGTTGCTGATAATAAATTTTGGCCTTCGGTTGCTCGTGTTGATGATGCTTTTGGTGATAGAAACCTGATGTGTACATGTGCACCATTAGAAGCTTATATGGAAGAACATATCGATGTTGACTAAGTAATATCAGATAAATATTTTAAAATCCGGTGAGTTAATTTTCATCGGATTTTTTTTATAAACAAGAGCGAAATTATGGGCACAAAAAAGGAGGCTGCCCCGGCCTCCTTTTTGTTCTATTACTAACCCTAAAATTTAACTATGAAAATAATGAATTGAATAAATTCATTAAATCTATGTGTGTTTACGTTAGGGTTCTGAAAAAGTTTTGGTTAGTAAGAGCTTAGAGTTTATATTTTGTCTGATTGATTTTCATAAAAATGACTCTTTCCCTTTTGCTGCAAGTCTTTCCTTGAGACGGAAAAAAATGAAAAAAAAATGAAAAAAAGACAGTTTTCTCTTCATTTAACTAAATATTGTAATTGTCAGTAATTCAGATGTTTAAATTAATTTAAAATTCATTTTCAATCACCATACTCAAAATATCTTTTAAATCTATATTCATAGCTGCAACTTGTTGGGGTATAAAACTCGTTGCTGTCATTCCAGGAATAGTATTCGCTTCTAAAATGAAAATTTCATCTTTTCGAAGCATGTAATCAACCCGAACAATCCCTTTACATTTTAAAGCGTCATAAATTTCCGAAGATAAATTCTGTATTTGAAGAGTTAGCTCTTCTGAAATTCTCGCTGGTGTAATTTCATCAGCCATTGTGGGATCGTATTTGGCTTCGTAATCGAAGAATTCCTTTTTAGGCAATACCTCTGTTACTGGAAATACAAGGGATTCTTTTTTTGTCTTCACTAAACCACAGGTGAATTCCAATCCGTCTATAAATTCTTCGATGATAACTTCTTTTCCTTCACCAAAAGCTTTGGCAATGGCTTCATCCAGTTCATCAACTTTTTTAACTTTCGAAATCCCAAAACTAGAACCATCTGCATTTGGTTTCACAAAACAAGGCATGCCCAGATTTTCATTTATTGCTTGGGTCGAATAGTTTTGGTCTATTTTAAGAAGAATCGACTTGGCAACCTTAAAGCCCAACGATTTTAAGTAGGAATTACAAGCATGCTTATTAAAACTAAGCGAACTGCTAAAAACATCGCAGGTTGAATGGGGAACAGCAAGTAATTTTAAATATCCCTGCAAAATTCCATTTTCTCCGGGAGTTCCATGAATTCCAATATACGCGAAATCAAACTTTACCTTACCTTCTTCAGTGCTAAAACTAAAATCATTTTTATCGATCGGATAATATCGATCGTCGATTTTTATATTCCAATCTGGTCCTTTTAGTATTACTAAGTAAGGAGTGTATTTCTCAGCATCCAGACATGAGAAAATATGATTTGAAGTTTGCAGGGAGATTTCAAATTCAGCAGAATCTCCACCTGCAATTACAGCGATTGTTCTTTTCATTGGGTATATTATAGTTTTATTGCTCTTCTTCTTCCTCTATAGGTCTGTTAGAGGTGTAATCTCTCCATTTCTGGATTAAAGTGGACATGTCATCAGGTATCTCCGAATCAAATGAGATATATTCTCCGGTTACCGGATGATTGAAGCCTAATGTTTTAGCATGTAAGGCTTGGCGCGGACAAATTTTAAAACAGTTCTGAACAAATTGTTTGTACTTGGTAAAGGTGGTTCCTTTTCTGATATCATCTCCTCCGTATTCAGCATCGTTGAATAGGGGATGACCAATACTTTTGAAGTGGGCACGGATTTGATGAGTTCTTCCGGTTTCTAAAACACATTCTACCAAATTTACATAGCCAAGTCTTTCCAAAACTCTGTAATGGGTTACAGCATGCTTTCCATGTTCACCATCAGGGAAAACATCCATAACTTTTCTGTTTTTAAGATTTCTTCCAACATGACCCGTTATTGTTCCTTCGTCGTTTTCAAGATTTCCCCAAACCAATGCTCTGTATTTACGGTCACTTGTTTTATTAAAAAACTGCAATCCCAGTTTGGTTTTAGCATCTTCGGTTTTGGCAATTACCAATATCCCGGATGTGTTTTTATCAATACGATGCACCAACCCCGGACGAGGATCTTTTGCATTAAATAAAGGGAGGTTTTGCAAATGAAAAGCCAAAGCATTAACCAATGTTCCCGAATAGTGCCCGTAGGAAGGATGTACAACCATTCCCGGCTCTTTATTAATGATTAAAAAAGCATCATCTTCATAAACAATATTTAAAGGAATATCCTGAGGAATAATTTCAATTTCTCTTGGCGGATAACTCAACACAACGGTGATTACATCCTTTGGTTTTACCTTGTAGTTACTCTTAACAGGTACACCGTTTACCAAAATGTTTCCATTGTCAGCAGCATCTTGAATTTTATTTCTCGATGAGTTTAACATTCGGTCAACTAAGAATTTGTCTATTCTAAGAGGATTTTGTCCAGGATCGGCCTCAAAACGAAAATGTTCGAATTGTTCCTGGTTTGCATCCAAATCTTCGTCAACATTGAAATTATCTAATGGTTCTTTTTCAGTCATTTTTTCAGTTGTTTTAGTAAAGCAAGTTGCTTAAACTTAGTTGCTGCAGAGAATCAGCGCGTTGTAGTTTTACCGAATCCCGTGTTAGCCAGATATCAATTTTAGAACCAGGTTGAATCCTTTGATCGTTATCAAAAGAAGGATATTGTTTCCAAACTTTGGATTGAATAGAATCAAAATGGCTGGTAATTGATTGATCGAATTGTATTTTTCCCAAATTCATATTGGATAGAATGATTTTTTCTTTTGCCTGAGATTTTGTTTTCCCAATTAAATTTGGAGCAATAGTTCCATTGTTATCCCCTTTTCCCAGAACTAAGTCTATGCTTGCGCCTTTATCAACCATACTGCCGGCAAATATTGTATCACCGTTGTATTTTGGAAATAGCACAAGGTTAAAAAATTGATTTTCGGCGTATTCTAATTTTCCAATCTGAAAACCATTGGTTATTAATAATTCATAGGCTTGCCGGAATGAATTATCGACCAAATTAGGGAAACGAACCTGTTCAGGTTTGTTGGCATTAATGGTTAAAAATAAACTTCTCTTTCTTTTAACAACCGCACCAGCTAAAGGTCTTTGGTCAAGAACCGTGCCCGGAGCAAATTTGGGATTGTATATAGAATCGTAGATAGAGAAAACCAATTGCTCAGTTTCCAGTTTATTTCCGGCTTCTTCAATACTCATACCATATAAATCCGGAACTTCAAGTTCTTCTCCGTGATGGGTGTACCATCTTAAACTAATTAGAGTGATCCAAATTAGAACTATTGTAATTAATAAAGCGATTCCAATCTGTATTAGAAATAGCTTACTCGTAAAGAAATTTACTGATTTCATCCTCATTAGGGGCTTTAGAATTCTTTATAAACAACTACCTGCAAAAGAAAATATTGCTTGAATTACTTTTCTTTTGCTTTCTACAAAAATAGCAGAGATTTTTTAGATTATAGAAAAAAATGGAGCAAACCGGAACTAATTATTTGATTTGAGATTAATCCATAAAAAAAGAGCTCCCTCGGAACTCCATCTTCATCAATAATAGAATATTGTCTATTCTATAAAATACAAAAAAGTAAAGAATATAGAATCCTTTACTTTCTGTATATCGTCAACTTAATTTAAAAATTAAGCCTTGTGTTTGTGTTCACTAGAAACAGATAGTTTTTTTCTGCCTTTGGCTCTTCTACGAGATAATACAGCTCTGCCGTTTGCTGAAGCCATTCTCTCTCTGAATCCGTGCTTGTTTCTTCTCTTTCTATTTGAAGGTTGAAATGTTCTTTTCATCGCGAAAAATTTTTATCGAATAAAGTTATTATATGCGTTGATTTCGGATTGCAAAAATAGGGTTTTTTTTAATCTAACAAAAAGATCAGCCCTTTTATTTTCACTAAATATCAAGATGTACTATTTTTTTTGTCTCAAAGAATTCCTCCGAGAAATAATTTGAGCATTCGTAAACACTGATTCTGCTTCCATATTCGGAGATTTCATCATCAAAATCACCACCCTTTAAATAAATTATTCCATTGGGTAAACTATTTTGATCTTTCACCCTACTATTTTTAAGAACCATGTTTACAAATTTTGGGAATGCCGTAACAGCTCTGCTTACAATAAAGTCAAATTTATCTTTAACCTGTTGTACGCGAATGTGTTCGGATTTTACATTTTCCAGATTTAGTGCATTCGCAACTTCGGTTACAACTTTTATTTTTTTCCCGATCGAGTCGATTAAATAAAAACTGCATTCTGGAAATAAAATAGCCAGTGGAATTCCTGGAAAACCACCACCCGTTCCAACATCCATTATCTTTGTGCCGGGAGTAAACTGAATCACCTTGGCTATTGCTAAAGAATGTAAAACGTGATGTTCATAGAGTGAATCCATATCTTTTCTGGAAATAACATTAATTTGCTCATTCCAAAAAGTGTATAATTCTTTTAATCTGAAGAATTTTTGTTCCTGTTCTTCAGTTAAATTGGGAAAGTATTTTTTGATGATTTCCATGCCAAATGTAAATTTAAACTTGGCAAATATAGGCTAAATTTTGAAGATGCGAATGAAAAAGAAGTGAGGATGCTGTTTAGTCTTTTTTCTTATCAATCTTTATCTCAGTATCTTTTAGAGTGTTAAAAAGTAATTCCCGTGCTCGAAATAATTGTGCTTTTACAGTGCCAATAGGCAGATTTAATTCTTTTGCAATTTCCTCATAGGAAAATTCTTCAAAATAGCGCAACTCTATTAGCCTTCGGTAGCGTTCTTTTAAACGACCTACCTCACTGCGCATTATTCGGGCTTTCTGATCCCTAATAAATTCTTGTTCAGGGTTTAGCGTGTTGGATTCCAAAGATATACTTCTCTCGTTTTCAGAGTCATCTTTCCCATCAATAGAAATAGTATTGCCTTTCTTTTTTCGGAGAAAATCAATACAGTTATTGGAAGCAATTTTGAACAGCCAGGTGCTAAATGCATATTTTGGAGAATACTGTTTGATGTTTCTGAATGCTTTCCCAAATGCTTCAAACGTTAAATCTTCTGCATCATTTTTGTTGTTCACCATTTTTAGCAACATGAAGAAGATCGCGTCTTTGTATCTTTTGAAAAGCTCCTCATATGCTTTTTGAGTACCATTAATAGCAGATAAAACAAGCCTGTAGTCGTATTGAGCTTTTTCCGAGAGGTTAGGATTTATTTCCATTGGTTGCTTTTACTGAGAATGAAATTTGTAGACAAAAAATATATTTTTGAAAATAACACAAAAATCTCATATAAGTACGAAGATAAAAATAAATTTTCTTCCTTCAAATGCCTGGTACTTATTTTAAATAAGCTCCTAATTAGTATTATTCTTGTTAAATATATAATTGCAGTGAAAAAGTATAAGTGTGTGAAGAGTAACGCGTAAATACTGATACTGTAAAAGATCATTTTGCTTATTGGTTCTAAGTCAATAAGTAAACGAATTTTGAAGGGAAGGTATTTTCTGCATTTGTAATAATGTCTGTTGATTCTGATCCATTGGTCAAAAGCACAAATTGAAGACAGGTTAATTTTGGCCTCGGGCTGAAGGCACACAGATGCTCCGGAAAGTTTAGCAAGTTGAAAAACCATTAGGTGATCATATCCAGCCTCAAAGTGGGAATGCTTCACAAAACCTTTGTTTGCAAAGAAATCGGATTTTTTATATCCCAAATTATCACCATTTCCGGAATGAGCGTTTCCTGAAGAAGCAAAACCAGCACTTTTGATATTTTTTGAGAGTAAATCGAATTTAAGAAAATTATAAAAAAAGCCTTTTTTGTTCTCAAAATTAGCATAGCCTATGTGTACTCCTTTGTCCCATGAGTCTACGAATTCCTGCAGCCATTTGCTGCTTGAGGGTTTACTATGGATATTGGTGAAAATTATTTTTTCATTCTTAGCTGCTTTAATCCCAATACTTAAGGCCAGCTTTTTGTTGTGTTGAAATTTATCATCCAAAGGTATTTTTGTAGAGCGAAGATGAGGGTATCTTTTCTGAAACTCTGTAATTATCGTCTCGGTTTCATCTTCACTACCATCATTAACCAAAATTAACTCAAAGTCGGGATACTCCTGTTCCAGGAATAGTGAAAGATTTTCTTGTAAATAACATTCCTCATTTTTCACGCATATAACAATAGAAACAGGTTCTGTTTTTATGTTGTGATTGGTTTTTTTCTCTTTTTTGAATAATTGGATGTACCGAAGTTGATATAACATCTGTATGCAAAAAGCAACCAAGAGAACAATGAGGATAGCCCATTGATTAAAAGAAGTCGGCAGAGTAATTATTGTTTCCAAATTCAGGCATGTTTATGTGCCTCAAAAATAAGAGATTCTTATCGATAAAAAAATTTTGATATGCAGATTGATTTATGTTAGCAAAGATGACTTGTCTATGTGTCTGATATTCTAGCTTTAGGGATTGTCAGTTTACCTTCGGACAAGGGAAGTGATTCAGAAATAAGATTAATTAGTATCTTTGCTGCCTGATTTTTTTACTAATTGGTTGAGATACCTGATTGTAAGTAAATATAAATAGGTCATATGGATTTTAAATTACTGAATACAGATACTAAGTCTTCGGCGAGGACAGGGGAGTTAACTACGGATCATGGGAAAATTCAAACGCCCATTTTTATGCCGGTAGGAACACTTGGTTCTGTAAAAGGTGTACATCAGAGAGAGTTAAGAGATGATATTAATGCCGAAATTATTTTAGGTAATACCTATCATTTGTATTTGCGTCCAGGTTTGGATGTGCTGGAGAAGGCGGGTGGTTTACATAAGTTTAATGGTTGGGATCGGCCTATTTTAACAGATAGTGGTGGATTTCAGGTGTTTTCTTTGGCTGAAAACAGGAAGTTATCAGAGGAAGGTGCAATGTTCCGTTCACACATTGACGGCTCGAAGCATTTCTTTACTCCGGAAAATGTAATGGATATCCAAAGAACCATTGGTGCTGATATTATTATGGCATTTGATGAATGTCCTCCCGGAACATCTACTTATGAGTATGCAAAAACTTCACTTGAGCTTACTCAAAGATGGTTAGAGCGTTGTGTGAAAAGATTTGATGAGACAGAATCAAAATATGGTTATTCGCAAACTTTATTTCCGATAATACAAGGTTGTGTTTACAACGATTTGCGGATTAAAGCAGCTGAACATGCAGCATCTCTAAATCGGGAAGGGTATGCAATTGGAGGTTTGGCAGTTGGTGAGCCGGTGGAAGATATGTATTCGATGATAGAGGTTGTAAATGAGGTTCTGCCTAAAGATAAACCGAGATATTTGATGGGAGTTGGAACTCCTGTTAATATATTGGAAGCCATTTCGAGAGGTGTTGATATGTTTGATTGTGTAATGCCTACCAGAAATGGAAGAAATGGTATGATTTTCACAAGTGAAGGAATTATCAATATTAAAAACAAGAAATGGCATGATGATTTTTCACCAATAGATCCTAATGGAACATCATATGTGGATCAGGCCTATTCAAAAGCTTACGTTCGGCATTTGATTCATTCGGGGGAGTTGCTGGGATCCCAGATCTGCAGTATTCACAATCTGGCTTTTTACCTGTGGCTGGTACGCGAAGCAAGAGAGCATATTAATGCAGGAACTTTTGCATCATGGAAAGAAATCATGGTTAAGAAATTAGCTGCCCGTTTATAACTGTTAAAAAAGCTTACAATAGATTCTGCTCGATTGGTAATTGAAGAATAAGTTATACTTTTATTCCGAAATTTGTTATTCTGCAATTTTCGGGAAATAAGGAATTTAAAATTCAGGTTTTGAGAAAATTAGATTTATACATTATCCGAAAGTTTTTGGGAACTTTCTTTTTCGCTATTGTTCTGATAATAAGTATTTCGGTTATTTTCGATTTTTCGGAACATATCGATGAATACATCGATAAGGAAGCTCCTCTAAGGGCAATCATCTTCGATTATTATTTAAATTTCATTCCCTATTTCGCCAATCTTTTTAGTGCGTTGTTTACTTTTATTGCCGTAATTTACTTTACCTCTAAAATGGCTTATGATACTGAAATAATTGCCATTTTAAGCAGTGGGGTAAGCTTTCGCAGATTGATGTATCCTTACTTTATTTCAGCACTAATTATTGGAATATTTTCGTTTCTTCTAAGTAATTATATAATTCCTCCAGCGAATCAAAAAAGGCTGAATTTTACAGCGACCTATATCAGTAAGCAATTCAGAAATAACGAACGTAATATTCACAGGCAAATAGAGCCGGGTGTCTTTATTTACATGATTAATTACGAAACAGCCAGTAATACAGGATATAAGTTCGCGTTGGAGAAATTCGAAGGAAAGGAGCTGGTCTCTAAGTTGACATCCAGATCGATTCGGTGGAGTAAGGAGAAAAATAAATGGACTATAAATGATTATTTTATTCGAAGAATAGATGGGGATAAAGAGTCATTTGAAAACGGAAGGACGAAGGATACAACTTTTAATTTTGGACCGGAAGAGTTTGGCTCTAAAAAAAATATTGTTGAGGCAATGAATTTGCCTCAATTGAACGCATACATTGAACAACAGTCCATGCGTGGTGACAGCAATATTGAAGCTTATAAGATTGAGAAATACAAGAGAATGGCGAATCCGTTTTCGACTTTTATTCTTACGCTTATTGGTGTATCACTTGCATCACGCAAAATTCGTGGAGGAATGGGTTTGCATTTAGGGATTGGACTGCTGTTAAGTTTTTCATTTATACTTTTTATGCAGATATCTATCGTATTTGCAACAAACGGAAGTATGAATCCAATACTTGCTGTTTGGTTGCCTAATATTGTTTTTTCATTCATAGCGGTATATTTGTATCGAATCGCGCCAAAATAGAAAAAATCTAAATAGTTTTTTGTGAATTGATTTGATTATCAAGCTAAAGAGCTTATTTTATATGTGGCTAAATATGGGGTGGAGTTGAGTAGAGTTTTTTTCTACCCTAAAATTTAGTAATGTTGTATCTTGGAATTTCATGAACTGATGAAATTCAACATATATATGAAAGTATATATTTTCTAACTAAATGTACAAATTATGTCATTGAAACGAAACATTCTTGATCTTAGAAAGAGAAAAGAAAAAGTGCTTCAAGGTGGCGGTGAAAAAGCCATTCAGAAGCAAGTTGCGATGGGGAAATTGACTGCCAGAGAAAGAGTAACATCTATTTTAGATGAAGATTCTTTTCATGAATACGATATGTTTGTTGAGCACGAAGCTCGCGACTTTGGTATGGAAAAGAAAGAACTTCACGGTGATGGTGTTATCATTGGTACCGGTACTATTTATGGTGAGCCGGTGTGTATTTTCGCACAGGATTTTACCGTAGCCGGAGGTTCTCTAGGTCTGATGCATGCACGTAAAATTACGAAAATCATGGATCATGCATTAAAAATGCGTGTGCCATTGATTGGTATTAATGATTCGGGGGGAGCCCGTATTCAGGAAGGTGTTAATTCACTGGCAGGATATGGTGAAATCTTTTTCCGAAACACTCTTGCATCCGGAGTAATTCCTCAATTGTCAATAATTCTTGGTCCTTGTGCCGGAGGAGCTGTTTATTCTCCTGCACTTACCGATTTTGTGTTTGTGGTAGAGAACATTTCTAAAATGTTCATTACTGGTCCTGAGGTAATAAAAACAGTTTTGGGTGAGGAAATCACGATGGAAGAACTGGGTGGTGCTAAAGTTCATAGCGAAATAACTGGTAATGCTCATTTTTATGCTCTTAGCGAATACGAATGCTTCGAACAAATTAAGAAGCTGTTAACTTTCATTCCATGGAATAATACTAAAAAAGCTAAGGCATTTCCTCCTAAGCCACCAAGACCAGAATACAAAATTGAAGAAATTGTTCCTTCTGATCCTACTCAGCCATATGATATCCGAAACGTAATCAAATCTGTTGTCGATGATTCTGATTTCTTCGAAAGTATGGAGAATTTTGCACGAAACATTGTAGTTGGTTTTGGTAGAATGAATGGTGAAACGGTTGGTTTTGTTGCTAATCAGCCATTAGTGCTGGCGGGTGTATTGGATTGTGATTCATCAGATAAGGCAGCACGTTTTATTCGTTACTGTAATGCTTTTAATATTCCAATTGTTACCCTTGAAGATATGCCGGGTTATTTACCAGGTGTAGATCAAGAGCATATGGGTGTTATTCGTCACGGAGCTAAGATTCTTTATGCGTACAGTGAAGCTACAGTACCTAAAATTACTGTAATCATCCGTAAAGCCTACGGTGGAGGTTATATTGCAATGAACTCCCGCCATATGAAGGCTGATTTCATGTTCGCATGGCCAAATGCCGAAATTGCTGTTATGGGACCTGATGGAGCCGCTAACATTATCTTTAAAAAGGAGATTATGGCAGCAGCCGATCCTGAAGCTATGAGAAAAGAAAAAGTAGCTGAATACAGAGAGAAGTTTGCTAATCCTTATGTTGCGGCAGCTAAAGGTTATATCGATACAGTTATTGAACCACAGGAAACACGTAACATGTTGTTGCATTCAATTGAGGTTTCAAGTAACAAAGTTGATAGCAGACCTGCGAAAAAACACGGTATTCCTCCATTCTAAAAAGTATTCGACATGGGAAATTTAAAAGAATTCAACGTTGATGGTACTGTTTATACAACAGAACTAACCAAAAAGTTTGAGAATAGAAAGCCTTGGGTTAGACCTAATCCGAAGCATATTAATTCATTCATTCCAGGTACAATTGTTGAGATTTTAGTTAAAGAAGGGCAGGAAGTTAAAGAAGGTGAAAACCTGATGATTCTTGAAGCTATGAAGATGAAGAATCAGATTAAAATGCCTTTTGATGGTAAAATTGCCAAGGTTTATGTAACTGAAGGAGAAAAGGTTCCCAACAGATTATTAATGGTGGAAATTGAGTAATCTTTCTGAACTGAAATAAAAATGAGCCTGTTCGTTATGAACAGGCTCATTCTGTTTTAAGGTTTTTACAGTCTGCTTTTCCAGCAGAAACATTCACTCCATATTTCAGGGCACTCGGGTTCATCTTTAAAAATTCCGAATAATGAAGAGCCACTGCCCGACATTGAAGCATAAACTGCGCCCATGTTGTATAAATCATTTTTAATGTTTCCTAATTTGGGATGATTTGGAAATATGCTGTTTTCAAAATCATTAAAAATTAAGTTTTTCCAGTTTTGGATGGGTTCAGTTATAAGTTCTTTTAATGATTTGTTGGGTTGCGAAGGTGCAACTCTCGAATAGGCTTCGGGTGTGCTGATGTGGATGTTTGGCTTTACCAGAAGTATGTAATACCCGGAAAGGTCAATATGTATCTCTGAGAAAATATCTCCTTTCCCTTCTGCAAAAACAGGTTTGTTGGCAATAAAAAAAGGACAGTCGCTGCCAAGTTGTCCTGCCAGATTTTTCATTTCATCAAATGAAAGTTCTAGCTTATATTTCTCATTTAGCATCTTAATCATGAAGGCGGCATCCGATGATCCTCCTCCTAATCCTGCACCAAATGGAATATTTTTGTGCAGATGAATATTGGTTGAAGGGATATTGCATTTCCTGTAAAGCAAGTCAAATGCTTTGCAGACAATGTTATCCTTATCGTCTATTTTTATAGGAATGCCTGATGAACTGAAGTTGTAGATTGTTTCTTTGTTCGAATCGGCAATTTCCAAACCATCTGTAAGAGGAATGGGGTAAAATATAGTTTCTATGTTGTGAAATCCGTCAGATCTTTTTTCAACGATATTTAAGCCGATATTGATTTTAGCATTTGGGAAGCGAAGCACAAGTAATAAGTTTTATGATTGAATGGTAAAAATACTTGATTTATAAGAGCAAAAAAAATCAATTTGTAGTATTTTTATTTTCTATCTTTGACACTGCATTCTATATTTTTTTTAGAACTTTTTTTGAGCTTGAAAAAGTGCTTAGTGTGCTGATTTTAAAGGAAAAGTAAACTGTTAGAATTTAATATTTTATGGCTGGGGCAAATAAATATAACAATCAACCGAAGAACAAAGTAGATCTTGATTATGGGAAAGTTCCTCCGCAGGCATTAGAGCTTGAGGAAGCTGTTCTGGGAGCATTGATGCTTGAAAAAGATGCAATGATTTCGGTTGGGGATATTTTAAATGCTGATTCCTTTTACAAGGATGCTCACCAAAAAATATACAAAGCTATACTATCACTTTCAATTAACGAGGAACCTGTTGATATCCTAACGGTTACTGAAGAGTTAAAACGACATGGCAATTTAGATGCTGTGGGTGGGCCTTTTTACATTACCCAACTTACAAATAGGGTTGCATCGGCAGCTCACATCGAATTTCATGCACGTATTATTGCTCAAAAGTTTATTCAGCGCGAATTAATTCGGGTTTCATCCGAAATTCAGACTCAGGCTTTTGATGAGAGTGTTGATGTTGCTGATTTGCTGGACAGGGCACAGCAAGATGTTTTTGAGATTGCAGAGGGAAATATCAAAAAAGAATCCTCGCATATTCGTCCACTGGCTGATGAGGTAATCAACCAAATTGTGGAAGCGGGGAAACGAACCGATGGTTTAAGTGGTGTCCCTTCCGGTTTTACTGCATTGGATAGAATTACATCGGGATGGCAAAAATCTGATTTGGTAATTATTGCGGCTCGTCCTTCTATGGGAAAAACAGCATTCGTGTTGTCGATGGCCCGGAATATGGCGGTTGACCACAAAGCACCAATAGCCATTTTCTCACTCGAGATGGGTGGTGATCAGTTGGTGAAACGTTTAATATCAAGCGAAACAGAATTAGGTTCTGAAAAGTTGAGAAGCGGGCGTTTGGAAGATTTTGAATGGGAACAATTACATGTTAAAATTAAAGATCTGGTTGAAGCCCCAATATATGTGGATGACACACCTGGTTTGTCAATTTATGAGCTGCGATCCAAATGTCGCCGTTTAAAGGCGAAACATGATATTAGTTGTATTGTGATTGACTATTTGCAGTTGATGACAGCTGGTTCTGATATGCGTGGCAATCGTGAGCAGGAGGTGAGTTTAATATCACGGCAATTAAAGATCATCGCAAAGGAATTAAACGTTCCGGTAATTGCTCTTTCTCAGTTGAATCGTGGTGTTGAACAAAGAACAGGGGATGCAAAAAAACCAATGCTTTCCGATTTGCGTGAATCGGGTGCAATTGAGCAGGATGCCGATATGGTGTTGTTTATTCACCGTCCGGAAAGATATGGAATAACTGAGGATGCTGAAGGAAATTCATTAATTGGTATTGCAGATATTATTATTGCGAAACACCGTAATGGTGCTGTCGGAGAAATACAGCTTCGTTTCCGTAACCAGTTGGCCCGATTTACCGATTTGGAAGGTGAATCATTAAACCCATTTGCTACGCCGGGTTTAGAGGATGTGAAAACATTCAGTTCCAGCATGAATCAGGAATCTTCCGGCTTTGATGATTTTAGTGCAGGATTTGGTGGGGGCAGCGATTTTGATGATGCTGCACCATTTTAATGACCTTATGAAACGTCTTCTCAAATAGAATGTGTTATTTTGTTTTTATGATAGAAGATAGATTGTTCCAGAAAATATTTTTTCGAAAAATAGTTATTTTACTGTTTTTCGCCTTATCTGCATATACATCCTTTTCTGCAAGTTTATTAATTCAGATGGATGATACTCAGAAGAATCATCTTAAAGCCTATGGTATTGCTTTTTGGACTCTGGAAAAGGATTATCAGATTCATTGGTTGCTAAATTATCGAGGAGGATCTTTTTTGCTTCCTTTCCAGAAAGAAATTCAGGATGAGTGTCAGATTCGAGGTGTCAGTTTTTCTGTTCTCAGCGATGTTTCTGCTCAGCAAATATTGACTGAGATTGCGAGCGATGAGTTGAATATGGATGCCGTTAAGTTGGAAAAACCGCCTTTGATTGCAGTTTATTCGCCAAAGGGGAAAAAACCTTGGGATGATGCAGTAACCCTGGCACTTAGCTACGCCGAAATTCCTTACGATATTATTTATGATGATGAGGTGATGACCGGGAAACTGTCGAAATATGATTGGCTGCATTTGCATCATGAAGATTTTACAGGGCAGTTTGGTAAATTTTATACCTCATACCGAAATATGAAATGGTATAAAGATGAGGTACAGTCCAATATGGAGATGGCTAACCGATATGGTTTCTCGAAAGTTTCCGATTTAAAAAAAGCAATATCTGTTAAAATAAGAAATTTCGTTGAGACTGGTGGATTTTTATTTGCAATGTGTTCTGCCACTGATACTTTTGATATAGCACTGGCCTCGGGAAAACATGATATTTGTGATGCTGTGTTCGATGGAGATCCTATTGAGCCGGATGTTCAGTCTCAACTGGATTTTTCAAAGACATTTGCCTTTCAGAATTTTACGCTTGAAAAAAATCCTAATGTATATGAGTTTTCGGATATTGACGTGACCTTAACCAGAAAACTAAAGCTGGATGAGGATTATTTTTCTTTGTTTGAGTTTTCTGCAAAATGGGATCCGGTACCAACCATGTTGTGTCAGAATCATAAGAATTTGATAAAAGGTTTTATGGGACAAACCACTGCTTTTAAGTTGGAGTTGATAAAACCAAGTGTACTTATAATGGGAGAGAATAAAGCTGCTGGTGAGGCGCGATACATTCATGGAAATTTTGGGAAAGGAACCTGGACTTTTTATGGGGGGCACGATCCTGAAGATTACCAGCATTTAGTTGGGGATCCGCCTACTGACCTTAATTTAAAAAAGAATTCGGCTGGTTACCGCCTAATACTGAATAATGTTTTGTTTCCCGCAGCAAAGAAGAAGAAGCGCAAAACGTAAAGAGAGTCGAAAAGTCTCGAAAGGTCAAATGGTCAAATAGTCGAAAGGTTCAAAAATCAAATGTTTTCGACTCATGTTCCTTGTCCTTTGGTTTGTTTTCTTTCTCTGTGTTCCTTTGTGTCCTCTGTGGTGGAAGGTATTTTGTGCTACTCGGTAGTCTGTTATTCTTGGTACTAGTACCTAGGTTTTACTTTTATTTTCTTTAAACTTTCTCAGAATTCGGCCGGTTACCGCTTAATACTAAATAATGTACTATTTCCTGCTGCTAAAAAGAAGAAACGTAAAACGTAAAGAGAGTCGAAAAGTTGAAAGGTCCAAAAATCAAATGTTTTCGACTCATATTCCTTGTCCTTTGGTTTGTTTTCTTTCTCTGTGTTCCTTTGTGTCCTCTGTGGTGGAAGGTATTTTGTGCTACTCGGTAGTCTGTTATTCTTGGTACTAGTACCTAGGTTTTACTTTTATTTTCTTTAAACTTTCTCAGAATTCGGCCGGTTACCGCTTAATACTAAATAATGTACTATTTCCTGCTGCTAAAAAGAAGAAACGTAAAACGTAAAGAGAGTCGAAAAGTCTCGAAAGGTCAAATAGTCGAAAAGTTGAAAGGTCCAAAAATCAAATGTTTTCGACTCATATTCCTTGTCCTTTGGTTTGTTTTCTTTCTCTGTGTTCCTTTGTGTCCTCTGTGGTGGAAGGTATTTTGTGCTACTCCGTAGTCCGTTATTCTTGGTACTAGTCCCTAGGTTTTACTTTTATTTTCTTTAAACTTTCTCCGTGGTACTTGTTTTCTCCTTGTCCCTTGACACTTTTTACAGAATTTAGGGCAAAAGAAAAGGCTGCGTCCCCTAAACGCAGCCTTCATATTCCAACATTGGTTATATACCAGTTTCAATATATTATTAACCATTTGTAATCTATTAACCTTAGTAACTTCACTAACCCTTTAGAAGTATTTATGAATGTCACAGTACAAACCGATGTTGGCAGCAAAACTTGTTTGTATATCAGGTTTTGCTGATTACCTCTGCAAATATAAATGATATTTGCTTACTATTGATCTGTTAATGGGTCTTTTTTATTGTGAATTGTTTAAGAACATTAAAATTTGATTGCAGATTGTAATGCAAATATGTTGGTTAGCATATTACAGTATCCTTTTGATTTCTGATAAATCATTGATCTCGAATGTTGGCTCGTCTTTGTGATTGATTTTGTGTGGGTTAAAATAAATTTGATCCATTTGGACTTTTTTTGCACCGGCAATGTCTGTAGAAAGATCATCCCCGATCATTATGCTGTTCTTTGCACAAGCGCCGGCCATCTTAAATGCATATTCAAATATTTGCTGAGTTGGTTTATTGGCACCAGCATCTTCCGAAGTTATTACTTCCATGAAATAGCTGTCTAGTTTTGAATTTTTTAGTTTCTTAGCCTGAACTTCAATAAAACCATTGGTGATAATATACAATTGGTATCCTTTGTTTTTTAAATATTCAAGAATCTGATGCGTATTTGGGAAGGTAGCCGTTTGTAAAGGACTAATTTCGATAAAATCATTTGCAATCTCTTTTGCCAAAACCAAATCATCAAGTCCTGCTTCTTTTAATGTAAGGTAAAATCTTCGGTACATCAAATCCTCTTTTTTTATTCTGTTTTGATAATAGGCATTCCACAATTTGCCGTTATGATATTCATATCGTGATTTGAAAAACAGGAAACTTCCAAATATTGATTGCAATTGGTAATCCCTAAAGAGCAGATTTAGGCTTGCCTCGGAATTTTTATTGAAATCCCAAAGGGTGCGGTCAAGGTCGAAAAAAATATGTTGGTACTTTAAATTTGTCATTGCAGTAGGTGGTTGATTCTGTATTTTACAGGATAAAAGTAAACAAAAGTGGTAGTTTTGCGTACTATGCTTAAGTTTTTAGTCCCAAAATGAGTTTACCATCTGTCTTTAACTGTAAAATATGTACTCTACAAAAATACTCTTTATTAAATTCTCAATACTTTTTATTATTTATTTATGTACAAGTGCAGGACTTAGTGCACAAGAAGTTACTTTGGCTGAATATCGGTTTACTGCAAATGGAGATTTGAGTGCGGAATCAGGTGCTATTGGTGCTCCAAATCTTAGTACGGATGGTAATCTATATTTTTCGGCTAATTATGGGAATTCTAAGTCTTCTCTTTATACTGATGTTGATGGACAAAGGCTTGAATTAAGTATTTCAACAGTTGGTTATAAGGATATTAAAGTGGAGTGGGATGGTGGTTATTGGTATGGGAATACCAATAAAACTCATCAATGGTTACTTTCAGCAGATAGTGGTGCTGGCTATGGTGGAACTTTGTATACTCAAAATTGTCAATATAATCAATGGGAACAAGTATCATATTCTTTGAGTAGTGGATTTGATAACAATTCCAGTGTGAAAATTAGGATTACGTCTAATGTTAGTAATAGTAGGTATGTGTATCTGGATAACTTAAAAATTAAGGGTGCGCTATTGACTCCGGACACAGAGGCTCCCGTTTTTCATAATCCTCAACCAAATATTACAGTTAATGCATCGGGAAGTGATTGTGGTGAGATTGTTAATTATGATATTCCTCAAGCTACTGATAATTTTCCTGCTTTTTCGGGAACTCTTCCTGGATTCACCTATTTGGGAGAACTGTATAATCATACTTATTACTATTCAAATGCTAGTGAAAATGCCACTACAGCAATACAAAATGCCATTAACAGCGGAGGGCATTTAGTTACAATTACCAGTCAAGCTGAGAATGATTTTATAGATAGTAAAGTTGGAGATATTTGGATTGGTTTGACTGATGCTGCAACTGAAGGAATATTTGTATGGGGAAACGGGGAGCCTGTAACTTACTTGAATTGGAGAGGGGGAGAACCAAATAATTCAGGAAATGAAGATTATACTCAAATGTATGATAATGGAGAATGGAATGACCTTCCTGATACTTACTGGAAGCGTTATGTTGTTGAATTTGAAGGTGCTTTAGTCACTCAGACGGGTGGTTTGCCATCTGGGGCATTGTTTCCGGTAGGGACTACAGTTAATACATTTACTGCGACAGATAATGCGGGCAATACAGCAACACATAGTTTTAATGTTACAGTTGTTGATGTTACTCCTCCAAAAATCTCACAATTGCAGGCAGATTATTATGATGGGAAAAATTTCGATACGTTCATGGAAACTTTGCCCGTTGATGAAATAAATTATTCATGGGGATCTGGTGCACCAGAATCTTCGTTGGTAGGAAATGATAATTTTTCGATTCGCTTTCAAGGTAATATTCAAGCTGTTCAGGCAGGAACTTATACATTTTATACTACTTCTGATGATGGTGTGCGACTTTGGGTTGCGGGTCAGCAGGTTATTAATAATTGGACAAACCATAGCCCTACTGTTAATACAGGAACTATATCTTTATCTGCAGGACAAATTGTTCCAATCGTGCTCGAGTTTTATGAACAAGGTGGAGGAGCAGTTATTAAATTGGAGTGGCAGGGGCCAGGTGTTTCCCGACAATTTGTAAAAAGTAATAGTACTGGAACTTGTCAGGATATTACATTGGATCTTAGTGCAGCCGGTGGCTTGTATAATTTAACCGCAGATGAGGTTGATCCTGGTTATTCAGATGAATGTGGTATAGCTTCCAGAAGTTTGAGTAAGAGTGTTTTTACTTGTGATGATGCTGGAAGTAATTCAGTAACTTTTACGGTGGTTGATGTTAATGGCAATTCCTCGGAATGTATAATAGACGTTATAGTGACTGGTGTACCGGATATTAGCTTACCTGTTGTTGGCGATACGAAGTGTATTGGTGATGGTGCGCAACTTACTATACAAGGAAGCGAAAGTGGTGTTGTGTATTCCGCCTATAAAGGAGGAGTTCAAATTGGGAGTTCTGTTACAGGTAATGGTGCTGATGTTAGTATGAATATACCTACATTAGGTTTTTCTGTTGGGGATAATTTGATCAACATTAAAGCAGTGAGTGCTGTGTGTGAAGCGAACTTAACAAATACGGCGATTGTTGTAATTTATCAAAGTCCAAATCCAGAAGGCATTTATCATGAGTAAGTTGATAGGGGGAATTTGGTTTTTACGAAAAATTAAACAAAATTTCTTTTTTTACGTAAGCCATAGCAATTAAGAATAATTAATTATTTTTGAGCTCGACTATTTATTTGCCAGATATTTCTGAAAATTAGCCTATGAAAGATTCTACTCTTAATTCTTCTTTTGCCTCATTGTTACTTCGGATACTGTATGCTATTTTTCTTTTTACAGGTATTTCTATAGAAGTTAATGCTCAAACAGATCGTGTAATGCCAACCTCAGGGACTACAACTGTGAATGTAGTGACTGGAGATCGCTTTGTTGATAGTGGAGGGGCTACTTCTAATTATGGAAGAAATGAATCTGGTGTTATTATTTTTAGTTCAGCACCAGGTACTGTTATTCGTGTAGTTTTCACAAATTTTGCAGTTGAACAAAGCTGGAATTGTAATAAGGATGCTTTAAGTGCTCATGATGGAAACAGTACTGGTTCCACTCAGATTGGTACTTATTGCGGATATAATCTGCCTTCAATAATTACCTCTAGTGGGAATTCAATTACATTTTCTTTTGTTTCTGATAATAAATGGTCGACTAATTCAGGTTGGGTGTCCGAAATTTTGGTTATCGATGAAAGTGAGGCATTTTGTATACCATCTGTGTCTAACTACCAATGGGGAAATAATGAATATATTAGTAACGTGCTTATTGGTGATATTAATAATAATAGTGGTTCTGATGGGTACAGCGATTATACAAACTCTCAGTCGACCGATGTTAAAATTGGGACTGATAATTTGTTGACGGTCACCAATGGTCGTTATGATAATGATACATATGGGGTTTGGGTGGATTGGAATCAAGATGGCGATTTTGAAGATGCAGGAGAGACCATTGCATCGGAAAGTGGTGATGATGTTTTTACCGTAATAGTTACTCCGCCTTTTGGTGCCGTGGTTGGAACTACAACAATGCGAATAAGAGTTAATTATTTGGATACAGCTACACCATGCGAGAATACAACTTGGGGAGAATTGGAAGACTACACCTTGAATGTAATTGCGAGCGGAGCCAGCCCGATTGCAATATGTAAAAATTACACAGTTCAGCTTGATGCCTCTGGAAATGCAAATATAACTCCAGCAAATATAAATAATGGAAGTAATGATGCTGAGACAGCCAGTGCCGATTTACTATTTAGCTTGGATAAAAGTACTTTTGATTGTTCGAACATAGGTGTTAATGCGGTGACCCTTACTGTTGAAGATGAAGATGGGAATCAATCAAATTGTACTGCGAATGTTACAATTGAAGATAATCTAGCTCCATCCTTATTGAATTTAATTGCAGAATATTATAATGGAGTAGCTTTTGATGAACTGAAGTACTCAGAATCTGTGACAGAGATTAATACCAATTGGGGTAATGGCTCGCCAAATACAGCTCTTCTTGGAAATGATAATTTTTCAATTCGCTATAGTGGAAGTTTTGTTGTTCCTGAAACTGGAGATTATACTTTTTATACAAATTCAGATGATGGAGTGCGTTTAGTTATTGATGGTTCGAATGTTATTAATAACTGGACAAATCATGGGCCAACCGTTAATAGTGGTACTAAGAATTTATCCAAAGGAGAACATACAATCACTCTGGAATATTTTGAAAATGGAGGGGGAGCAGTTATTGAACTAGAATGGGCGTCCACTGATGCTGAAATAGCCCGGCAGGTGTTCTCTAAATCATCTATTGCTGATCATACAACTGTCGAAATTACATTAATACTTAATGAATCGGGTGCAGCCACTCTAAATGCAATAGACGTAGATCCGGGTTTTATTGATGCCTGTGGGGTGACGTCTAGAAGTCTGAGTAAATCAAGTTTCTCAAGTGCAGATATTGGAGTTAATACTGTAGTGCTTACAGTTGAAGATGTTGGTGGAAATTCTACAGGCTTTAATGTAAAAGTGACTGTTCAGGCTTTTATACCTGAGGTTAGTCTGTCCGTTGATGTAAATTCAATCAATGAGAATGGTGGAAAGGCCTTTCTTACAGCCACATTAAATGGAGTTGCTTCTACTGATGTTTTGGTTGATCTCGCTATGTCTGGTGTTGCTTCAGCTTCAGATTATTCAATATCTAAACCTCAGATTAAAATACTGAAGGGGAATTTAACAGGCAGTGTAACCTTAAGTGCAGTTGATGATTCAGACGTTGAAGGGAATGAAAGTTTGAATGTTAGTATTTCTAATGTTACAGGAGGAACAGAAAATGGGACTCAGATGGTGATGATTACTATTGTTGATGATGATCTGCCTTCGACTGATCCCATACAGGTTGACCGACAAAGTCCTGAAAATGGCTATTCTCCTAATGAGTTAGTTCAGAATGTTTTAGTGAATGGTTGTTTGATTGCTGATAATGTAACATACGGAGGGGATGTTAATCGAGGAATAGGATATTTTAATGCAGGAACTTCAGATTTTCCTCTTTCATCCGGAATTATACTTTCAACAGGAAATGTTCAGTCTGCTGAAGGCCCAAATAATAGTACTGGTGTAAGTTCAAATATTGGAGGTGCAACCGTTGATGCAGATGTTACCAGATTGACTGGTAGCCCAAATGATGTTCAGATTTTGGAATTTGATTTTATTCCAGCTGGAGATAAGCTTGAGTTCAGGTATATATTTGCTTCTGAGGAATATCCGGAATATGCCTGCGGATCATACAATGACGTTTTTGGATTTATTATAAGTGGACCGGGAATTTCAGGGCCATTTTTAAATGGAGGAAAGAATATTGCCTTACTCCCAGGGAGTTCGAATTTTGTATCAATTAACAATGTTAATAATAGTGGTTGTGGTAGTTCAACTTATTACGTTGATGGAACAGGAGGATTTGCAACCCAGTTTGATGGACGGACTACTGTATTGACCGCTAATGCCGATGTTCTTCCTTGTCAAACCTATCATATCCGATTGATAATTGCAGATGTTGCGGATGATAAATATAATTCTGCAGTATTTCTTGAGGCTGAAAGTTTTAAATCTAACGAAGTTGTGATTCAAAATGGAATAGGCATTGAGAATGATGTTGATATTATGTATGAAGGTTGTAGTAATAGTTATATCAAATTTGTTCGGTTAGAGAATTTAGATGGAGAAATGAAATTTGATTTAAATATTTCAGGAACTGCCGAAAATGGTGTTGATTATATTTATGTAGATCAGTTGGGAAATCAGATTGGAGATGGTAAGTTGCCAAGTTCGGTTACTATACCTGCAGGAATTGCTGAGGTTGTTTATTACTACAAAGCATTATCTGATACGGGAATTGAAGGCGATGAAGAGTTGCGTCTCTCTTTTCTAAAAAGTTGTCCCTGTTCAGCACCGGATTACTATGAAAAGGTTGTGACTATTATTGATGTACCTGAAATAGAAGCTTCTCCAACAAGTTTGGTTTCTTGTATGGGAGCTACACCTGTTGCTACAATAACAGTTGATTTGAAGAATGGTTTAGATCCGTCAGATTATCAATATAGTATAGATGGAGGAGCTTTTCAGGATGACAATGTTTTTACACTAAATAATCCGACGGTAGGAACAGTTTATACCGTTACGGTTCAAGATAGATTTGCTTGCCGTTCTGAAGATTTTGATGTGACTATTCCATCGGTAACTCCTATAGCTGCGGAAGCAGGACCATCTAAACAAATTTGCGAAGGTGCAACTGTTCAGTTAAATGGGAGTGGAGGTATTTATTACGAATGGTCTTGTTCTCCTGCATCTGGATTAACGTATTTAAGTAATGTAAATTCTTCAAACCCTACTGTAGCAAATACTATTCCTTTTGGAACATATACATATACATTAACTGTTAAAGAGTCATCATCAGCTTCGGCTTCCTGTATTGATACCGATTTTATGGTTCTTACGGTGAATGAAAATTCACATTTTACGATCGCTTCAGATAAAACAGAATATTGTAGTGGAGAGGTGATTAATTTAGCTTCAACTATTTTAAATAGCAGTGGAGGTGATATCTATTCATGGACGCCTGTTGCAGGTATTGCCAGCCCAACTTCTGCGAATACAACTGCAATTTATAATACTGCGGTTCTAAGTGCTAAAGATTTTTCATTAACAGTTACAAAATCAAATGGTTGTAAAAATACTGAGTATATATCTGGGGTGTTAGTAAATCCACATCCGGTTGTGTCTCTTAACCCATCAAGCAATCTTTGTTCAGATGGAAGTAATGGTTTATTAAATGTAGATGTATCAGGAGGAACACCTTTTGGTTCCAGTCCCCTTTATAATTATTCGTGGAGTCATGATGGAAGCCTGAATTCACCCAATGCAACAGGACTTAATTCTGGTAGTTATTCTGTTACAGTAACCGATTCTAAATCATGTGCCGAAGTTGGAAGTTACATTATAGGGACTGAACCTGCCCCTAAGGGAATATATCACGAATAGATACTAATATTGCAATGTTATTTAAATTGCAAATAAATAGTGCGTGGTAGATATTGGATTAAGAATGGTGTAGGGCGTCTGTTTTTATAAAATTAGACTAGTGGCATTAAAACCTTGATTAATGAAAGATATTTTTAGGTTAAACAAAAATAAGTTACATAAAACAATGCTTAAATCTGTGTTTTGCAGCTTGTTGTTGAAAAATTAAACAAATAATAAGCTGTTTATTATAAAAAAAACACAACACTTTTTAACATTTGCCGTATCAGTGATTAGTTATAAGAAAAAAATGATTTATTTTGTTGCCTAATATATAATTTCCACTTCAAAACAGAACGCTTGACGAAACTTTTACACATAAAAATTTTCATACTGGTTATTCTGATTACTTTGGTAAAAGTCGATCTTTATGCTCAGACAGTATTATCTCCTGCGGAAGATGTGTGTACTGGTGAGTTAAAGCAATATAAGGTTGAAGGAAGTGCTGGATCTACAATTTATTGGTCTGTTGAAGGAGGTGCTGTTTACAATGGTGGTTCTCCTGTTATTGATCAGGATTTGGTGACACCTGGGTTTCAGTATAGTGAGCTTATTGTTTCTGGTGAAAGTTTAATTGGAATATTGTGGAATGTTACTGCGGGAGATTATTTGGTTCGAGCATTTGAAGAAACAGCTGGTTCGTGTGTTTCTGCTAATATGGATCTGACTGTTACCGTAAGTAATTTACCGGATCAAAGTCTTACACTTAATAATCCTGCTGTTTGTCCTGGAGGAACAGCATCAATAACTCTTACTAACAGTGAATCTGGAGTTAATTATCAATTACGTTTAGATAGTGATGATAGTGATGTTGGAACTGCGATCGCAGGAACCGGTGGGAACATCACATTTGATGTTAATCCGTTAGTAACTACTGTTTATAATGTATACGCAGAAAATTTAGTTTCTACATGTGGTGTTGAGCTTGATAACAAAAGTACAGTAACAGTTGAGGATGTAATTGATCCTGTGGCAGTTTGTAAAGATATAACGATTCAGTTAGATGCAAGTGGTAATGCTAGCATTACAGCAGCACAAATAGATAATGGATCAAGCGATAACTGTGGTATAGCGTCAATGTCACTATCAAAGACAGATTTTAATTGTGATGATGTTTCTACTAATCAGGTTGTAGCCTCAAGTAATGGTTATTCTGTTAATATAAAAGTATGGCCTATTTCTGTTAATCCTGTTGGCACTACTTGTGATTCTGGTTATGGGTATACCGTAACACTTGGGTATGATATAAGCTTCTCAGGTTCAGGTATTCCAGCAGGGTTGAATACCCTGCAAGGAACTTTGGATTGTGGTGGTTTTTTTAGTTTGCCTAACAGTGGTGGAAGTGGAACAGTCGAGACAGCAAATGCTTGGAGGGGTGCTTCTGATTGCGCAACAATTACACCAGAGATTTTAGGTTGTACTGATGCTACCATAGTAATTAATGGACCAGGTATTCCTAATCAAAATATATCTTTACCATTATCATCTCCTAATACTGTTGAACTGACAGTTGTAGATAATTCAGGGAATACCTCAATATGTAGTGCAAATGTTTTTGTTGAAGATAACGAAGCACCAACGATAGAAACCTTAAACGGAATAAGTGTAAATGCCGATGCGGGAGTTTGCACTTATGCAAGTTCACAATTAACTGCGCCAACCAGTAATGATAATTGTAGTGTTTCCAGTGTTGTGGTAAGTCCCGCTAGTTTAGTGTTGGGAGCCAATACGGTAACTTGGACTGTGACTGATGGCGCAGGAAATACAAATACATCAGCTCAGGTTGTAACAGTAATAGATAATGAAGATCCAACAATCACTGCACCAGCTAATGTAACAGCCAATTCAGATGGTGATTCATGTACAGCTAGTTCAGTTGCATTGGGAACTCCAACAACTGCTGATAACTGTGGCGTTGCAACAGTAACCAATGATGCACCGGCAACATTCCCATTAGGAGAAACAACAGTAATTTGGACAGTAACTGATAATGCAGGTTTAACAGCAACAACCACACAGGTTGTAACTGTGACTGATAATACACCACCGGAACTCCCTTCTTTGAGTGCCGATTATTACAAAGGAGACGATTTCCAAACATTTATACAAACCTTAATTGTTGATACTTTAAATTATAGTTGGGGTTCTGGCGCACCCGAATCCACACTTGTTGGAACAGATGATTTTTCAGTTCGGTTTTACGGAAGTGTTCGGGCAACTCAGGCGGGAGATTATACTTTTTATACAAACTCGGATGATTGTGTAAGATTATGGGTTGATGGGCAGCTAATTATTGATAATTGGCCTAAACATGCTCTTGTTGTTGATGAGGGAACCATTACTTTAACAGCGGGACAAGTGGTTCCAATAGTATTAGAGTATAGTGAGCATAGCGGTAACGCGATTATAAAACTGGAGTGGGAAGGGCCTGGTATTTCACGACAATTCATGACAGCAATTCAAGCGGTTACTGTTGATGTGACTGCTTCAGGTTCATACAATCTTACGGTAGATGAGGTTGATCCGGGCTATACTGATGCTTGTGGTATTGCTACAAGAACTTTAAGTAAAACCAATTTTACTTGTAGTGATTTAGGGGTAAATCCAGTAACACTTACAGTTACTGATGTGAACGGGAATTCTTCCAGTTGTGAAATTAATGTAATTGTGGAAGATACGACTCCACCAGTAATACCAACACTAGCAGATGTAACTGGTGAGTGTTCAGCAACCGCTGTGGCACCGACTAC
>NZ_MVDE01000034.1 GCF_002843385.1 Labilibaculum manganireducens | reverse complement strand
CAACTTATTTATGGAGTACCGGCGAAACAACACAGACAATCACAGTTTCGGCGAGTGGAAATTACAGCGTAACAGTAATTGATGCCAACGGCTGTTCCGCAACAGATGATGCCAATGCAACAATACATCCGAATCCAGTTGTTGATTTAGGAGCAGACCAGCAGACTTGCTCAGGAAATACGATCACTTTTGACGCCGGCAACGCAGGATCAACCTATTTATGGAGTACCGGTGAAACAACACAGACAATCACAGTTTCAGCGAGTGGCAATTATTCAGTAACAATAACTGATGTGAACGGCTGTTCTGCAACAGACGATGCTAATGCAACAATACATTCGAACCCAACAGTTAATTTGGGAGCAGATCAAACACATTGCGATGGAGATTTTGTAGTTCTTGATGCGGGAACTCAAATTGGCAGTTATTTGTGGAATACCGGTGAAACGACTCAAACAATTACAGTATCTGATCCAAATAATTACTTTGTTGATTTTACAGATGCGAACGGATGTGTTGCAACAGATAGTGTTACAGTAAATTTTTACCCGGCTTTTGATTTTACTTTATCTTACTCAACAAATTTGGTTTGTTATGGAGATTCAACATATATAGAAGGTCCTGTTCAAACAGGATATTCGTATCAATGGAATAAGGATGGTTCTCAGCTAGTGGGCGAAACAAATTATTCAATTAAGGCAGGGGATACCGGATGGTACACTTTAAATATTATAAATGAGAATGGATGTTTTGGCTCCGATAGTGTTCATGTTGAAATAATTCATCTGCCAATTAATTCTCTTCCAAATCAGATTGATATGTGTTATGGAGAATCTGTGATGTTGGATATAGGTGATGGCGAAAGCTTTTCATGGAATGATGGAATTACAACTCAGACAAGATTGGCCTATACCAGTGGTGTTTATTCTGTTGAGGTTCGAGATTTGAATGGATGTATTGGTTACGATTCTGTAAATGTAGTTTTTCATGATCTTCCTATAGTTGATCTGGGGCCTGATTTGTTTATTTGTGCAGGTGAAGAGTTGATTATTGAAGCACCTGATGGATATCATTTAGAATGGACTCCCGGCGGACAAACAAAAGAAATTTATGTATACGAAGAGGGGGAATTTACATTGAAAGCTACTGATGATTTTGGTTGCGTGGGGAATGATGAAATTCGAATATTTGTTCACGATAATCCGAATGTTTATTTGGGTCGCGATACTACAATTGCTGAAGGAACTACTCTTTTACTTGATGCAGGCAGTGGATATGTTCAGTATGAGTGGAACAATCAGGAAAGCTCACAATTTTTAAAAGTGGACCGAGACGGAGAGTACGCTGTGAATGTTGTAGATATGAACGGTTGCAGAGGTAATGGGAAAGTGAAAGTAGCTGTAAATCCTGTTCCAAATATAAATTTGGGGGGAAATGCCGGTATTTGTCAGGGAACCTCTCTTATGCTGGATCCAGGGCACTGGGAAAGGTATCAATGGAGTACCGGTGAAACAACAAGAACAATTAATGTGAACCAATCGGGCAATTATATCGTAAGTGTTTGGGATGTATACGGTATAATGGGCACAGATACCTTGCATGTAGAGGTTTATCCTAGTCCTGAGTTAAGTTTGGCTGCAGATACCTTAAGCTTTTACAAAGGTCAGACTGTTACGATAGATGCTGGTGCGGGTTATTCTTCTTACTATTGGAGCACAGGATCAGATTGGAGAAGTATTGAGGTTGAAGAACCCGGCGACTATTCTGTTCAGGTAATGAATGATTTTGGTTGTGTTGCACAATCAGCAGCGGCAGTGAAATTGTTACAACCTAAAATGGTTGTTCCAAATGTTTTTACACCAAACGGGAAAGGCCCAAATGAGATATTTTATCCTGTTTTTAAAGGTGTAGTTACCGATTTTGAATTGTATATTTATTCACGATGGGGTGAGCAGGTTTTCGAGTTGCGAAAAGATGTCGTCAGTAATAATGAGTTGAAATACGATGGCTGGAACGGAACCTATAAAGGAGAAGAATCCGAAATTGGCGTATATGTTTGGATGATTTTTTATGGTGGAAAAGAACGGGCTCACGGTACCGTAACCTTATTTAGATAATGAGAAACAAACTGAAAATAGTAAGTGTTATTATACTACTATTGAATTCTTTAAATCTGTTTTCACAAGATGTAGAGTTCTCTCAGTTCTATGCGAATAAAATTTATTTGAATCCGGCATTTGCCGGTTCCGATTTCGATCCCAGAATTTCATTTGGATACAGAAATCAGTGGCCTGAGTTAAACTCAGCTTACATAAGCTACAGCGTAGCTTACGACCAATATGTAAATGCGCTTGGCGGTGGTTTTGGACTTCAGATTATGCAGGATGAACAAGGCGATGGAACAATTAGTACCACAACGGCAAGTGGGATGTATTCCTACACACTTCGGGTGTCCCGTGATTTGTTGATAAAAACAGGCTTTCAGGTTTCATTTATTCAACGAAAGTTGGATGACACCAATTTTACTTATCCGGACCAGACTGATGAATTTTATATCAATGGCTTGATAAATCCTTTTACAGGAGAAGGGGCTATTGATCACTTAAGCAGGAATTATTTCGATTTTTCAACCGGAATGATCGCTTCCTTTAAAAATTGGTTTATTGGGTTTGCTGCTCATCATGTAACAGAACCAGACGAAACTTTTAAAAATGAAAGTGACTATTCTAAGTTGCCAAGAAAATACACTTTACATTGTGGTGTTAACGTGCCGGTTTTCCGAAATGGTTTGCATCGAGCTGATTTTAGTTTAGCTCCTAATTTTTTACTTCAACAACAAGGAGCTAACCGACAGCTAAATTACGGCTTATATCTCTCAAAAGGTTCTGTTATTTACGGAATGTGGTACAGAGATAATTTGGAGTTGGAATACGATGCAATAATCCTGCAATTAGGAATTATTCGTGATTGGTGGCAGGTTTCATATAGTTATGATAAAACGGTTTCTAAATTAATACACACAAACACAGGAGCTCACGAAATTTCTTTTTTAATGAGGTTTAAAAACAGATCGTCAGGTTCTATGGAAAAAAATCTTAGGCGCCGAAGACAAATTGGTCGAATTAAGTGTCCGAAATTCTAGACTTTCATTAAATCATCCTGTGGATAATTTCAATTAATTCCTGCTTGATAATTGGTTTGGTAATAAAGCCATCAAATCCCGACTTAAGAACCTGTTCTTCTTCATTGGCTAAGGTATAGGCTGTCTGAGCAATTATTTTTGTGTTTGGGCTATCTTTTTTAATTAGTTTAAATGTGTCGTAGCCATTTAAATTTGGCATTTGCAGGTCTAATAGAATCAAATCAAAATGGTTATTCATGCAATAATCAACGGCTATCTTTCCATTTTGAGCAATGATGAGTTCAGCTCCTGTCGTTTTAAGCATTTTTTCCAAGAGGGTGAGATTCACCTTATAATCATCCACGATCAGAATCTTTTTCCCGGCTAATTTTTTATTGAAATCAGAATCCTCATTTGATGTTGAATTTACTGCAGAAGACTTTTTTTTCTGATAAGGGATACTGATGAAAAAGCTGCTTCCAACATTTAAGGTAGATTCCAGCCACATTTTACCATTCAAAAGTTTTGCCAGTTTTTTTGATATGGAAAGTCCCAGACCAGTTCCGCCATATTTTCTAGCATGGGAATCATCTGCTTGTCTAAATTGATTAAAAATAACATCTTGCTTGTCTTTAGATATTCCAATTCCAGTATCTTTTATCGAAAAGATTATTTCACCCCCATTTAATTGATACGAAACTATAACACTGCCTTTTTCGGTGAACTTTAACGAATTTTCAACGAGATTTGTAATAATTTGTCTTAAGCGAAAAGGGTCAGTGTAAATAACAGATTGTTCGTTATTTAAGCCTTTTAGGAATTGAAGATCAATATGATCTTTCCCTTTGCCCGTTTTAATTTTTTCGAAAGTTTGATGCAATTCATCAAAAAGCTGATTCAAATTAAAAATAGTTCTTGAAATTTTAAGCTCACCCGATTCAATTTTGGAAAAATCGATTATATCATTAATTAAATTTAGTAAGGCGTTTCCACTGTTTTTTATGTGACTGAAAAATTGTCTTCTGGTGTCGTAAGGTATATCATCTTCTTGTAATAACTCAGAGAATCCAATAATTGCATTCATAGGAGTCCGTATCTCATGAGACATGTTGGCAAGAAAGGAAGATTTTAAACGATCAGATTCCTCTGCACGTTCCTTAGCAATTTCTAATTCTTTTTCCTTCTGACTACGAATGTCAATCATTCTGTTAATTGTTTTCGACATATCCCGAAATTCCGGAAAATATAATTCATCAGGATTAATTTTAATGGATTGAGTGGATGCTTTACGGAAAAAATTATTGAATGAAACGAAGTTTCGATTCATCTTCTTTGAAATAAATTTCGAAGTAAAATAGAAGATTAGAATGGTAATTCCAATCAAAATAATAATCTGATAGATATAATTTAAAACCGTTTTCCGCAATTCAATATGAGCTGTTTGAATGTTTGCGTCAATGTCTCTTGTATATATACCTGCTCCAATTATCCAATCCCAATCTTCAATTGTTACAATGTACGAGACCTTTCTGCCTCGATTCGAATAAGGATCTTCATATTCGATAAAACCTTCCTTTTTTAACTCTGCGTGTGATAAAAGATTTTCAACATTATTTCTACGAAGAGCATTTTTATAGTCTCGGTAGTTTTTCCCAATACTTTCAGTATTATTATGAAGCAGACAGGTTCCGTCTTTTTTATATACAAAGAAGGAATTATTATCTGCAAGGCTGATTTGACTAATTCTATTTAACGCTTCTTTTTGATTTTCATCCTGCAGGTCATCTAAAAAGGAGAAGCTCCCAAAGTACCAATTGTAAGGTATGAACTTCTTGATATATGATACCTTTGTGTAAGCATTGTATTTGTTTTTTATTTTATTCGGATTTTCATATTTAGTGTAAGCTTCATCTTGAAACATCATTAAGTTGATTTCATTCTTAATGAGATAGTTTTTGTTAAGATCTTGAAAATCAATTAAATTCTGTCCTTCCTTTTCTTTTGATAAAGGATATAGAATACCTTTTCCAGCCAAGGTGTTAATAAAAACGTATCCTTTATTATTCGAGAAACGCATGGGGGAAATAGCTTGCTTAATTCTGCGTTTTATTTCCTGATCAGGGATTTTTCCTTTGTTTTGTCTGTAAATGTTCGATGCAATAGCATGTGCTTGATTAACAAAGTTTTTAAGTCTGTTTTTAATTCTGTTTTCGGCCTGAGTATTCTGATAATTGATAAAATTAGTACACTCTTCGGTTTTGCTTATCAGCGATTTTTTTTGTTGAGCGATGGATTTAATTCTAAGTGCTTCTGATTCAATTGCGAATTTTGAGACTTCTTTATAGATCCAAATGCCTCCTATTCCAACAAGAAAGCTTACCGTTAAGACAAGAAATAGTAAAAAGTAGGCTCTACTAATACTAAGATTATTTTGCTTCTGCTTTAAAGGCCTTAAATTCATATTCTAAAATTAACTCAAATTTTGAATTGTTCTATTATTTGGTCAAAAACCGGATTAAATATTTCAAATCCGGATTGAATATCATTCTTCACATTTTCATCAATTAAGTTTTTATTAAACTCATTTGTGTAAGAATATTTATTGATGATACTTATGTCGTAACGCTTGGTTTTTTTGTTGATTATGAAATGTGGAATAGTATGATAAGCCGCTTTTATCGAAAATTGATCTTTGGCAAGGATTTCCTTTTCAAGAAGAAAATTGTACAAATCAATAAAATGGATGGATGAGTTGGAAAGATAGACCCGTAGTTCAAAATTTAAGGAAAGCGGAATCTCATAAAAAAAATTGAAATCTTTATATGTTTGATTTTTATAGTGGATTGTTACACGGTTCATGTTCATATTTACAGGACTGTATTCTATGTTCCATTCCAAATTAGTAATGGTATTTAGGTCTTTTTTTATTGCATGAAGAATTTTTAACCGTGGGAGTGTATTAAGAACAAAATTTTGATTCTCAGAATACTCTTCGCTAAGCTTCGCTAAATTTGTTGCAGTAAAAGTATATTTCATAAAATAATTTTTCTCAATTGGTAATTAAGAGAACAAAAGAAGTGAAATTATATGAATGGTTTACAAATTCAATTTAAAATTGAGCCTTTTTATGTTTTAAAATCATAAATTAAATACGAAACAAATTGAAAATTGTTAATCTTTTGACTTTAATTCTTGTGAAATCATGCTTGTTATTTGTAATTCAGAATCATCGTAAATAAGCAAACTTATGCTTTGGCTTGATTTTGATGTGGATAAAGTATACTGAGCAGTAATTATTCGAGTATGTTAATGCAATTTTTCAGTAAATAAGTAGTTGTTAATAACACTTGACGCATTTGGCACATTTGACACATTTTTAATTTATTCTTATTTACTATTATTGCAGAATGATTTTTATCCGAAGAGTATTATTTTTGATCATATTATTTTTTGTTGGGATGCCAATGTGTGTAAAAGCATATTTGCAATCAACAAGGAACTTTTCAATGGCTGATGGACTTCCCAGTAATATTGTTTTTGATATTTTCGAAGATTCAAGAGGGTTGGTTTGGCTTGCTACGGATGCAGGACTGTTTGAATTTATTGGTGAAGAGATTAAGTTTCGGAAAGAACTTTCAAGACTGCAGGGAGAAAGAATTAACTCAATTTGTGAAGACGAAAAAGGGAATTTATGGTTTTCGGCACAAGGTGTTGGTCTTTGTAAATTTGATGGTAAGAAACTTTCAATTTTTCAGTTGGATTCCGTAGCAGAAGAGAGCGGTATTGCGTGTCTTGTGAAAAACGCTGCAAGTGATCATCTAATTCTTGGATCATCAGAAGGGGTATTTGTATACAAAGAGCAAAACTCCAAATTGAAACATGTCGGTAATTTATGGAAAAAGCCAGTTTTTAAGATTCGACAATTTCAAAATAAATTGGTTGCGAACAGTGCCTCTCAAAAAGAGAATGTTGAATTTGAAATGGAATCGGGAAAGGTTCGGGAATACCATACCGAACCAAATTTACCTGTAGTTGAAATTGGTTATCAAAACAATAGTATTGAGCTAAAGAATCTTCTGGAATCGGGTAAACCGTTTACTCTTAACACGAAAACAAAAAAGAAATTAGTTTGTGATGTTATTGAAGCTGAAGGGAATGAAACCCAAGACTTTTATTTGTTGAGATATTTTGAAAAAGAGATACAGAAACAAAAATTGATAAGACTTTGTGGTGATTTATTATCAGATTTATCTGCAGAGAAAATGTTGGATGAGTACGTTATTCATTCTATTTTTTTAAGAAAAGGATACGATGATTTATGGATTGGCACGCATAACCACGGTTTAATTCAATTGCAAAATTCAAAGTTTACCTACCTGGATTCTGATCTGTTGGGATTTAAAAATACTCTTTTGCAGGATTTGATTTGTGATTGCAGAGGAAATATAATTGTGGCAAGCAAAAATGAAATTAGTATCCTTAAAAATTCTCAGGTTCAACACCGGTTATTGGTTAAAGATTTCTGTTCTCTGGCTAGCAGGGAATTTAAGTGTCCTAAAGATTTCTCGATTTATAAATTAGGTACAGACAAGCACGAACTGGTTTGGATATCAACAAACAGAGGTTTTTACACCTTTAGCACAAATAGCTGTCAATTAAAATATATTGGAATTACTCCAGCTGAGAATTTTGTGTTTACAGAAGATGACGATTTACTTTGTTTCTGGCAGAATCAATTTAAGTTTTATTCTAAAAGCGGATGGGATTCACAAAAACCAATATTGAAATTTCCGAAGTCGGCCGGCATTGGTGTTAGTAAAATGGTTGCGAAGAATTCTTCGATATGGATCTCAACCCGACAGAAAGGTATTATTCAATTTAAGAATAATGAATTTAGGATTTTTAACAGAAAGAATTCAAATATTCACAATGTATTAAATGACATACTGGTATTGCCGGATTCTACCATAATTGCCGGTGGAAATAATGGTTTGATTTACAAAATGAAAAGTAAATCGAATAGCTTAGTTGTTATTGACTCCATTACAGATTTGGATGGATTAGTAGGGACATCAATTCAAGGAATCCAATATTTAAAGGATGGCTCATTGTGGTGCGGAACGAATCTGGGGGTACATCGTTTTGAGTACAATTCATGGCTGAAAAATTCAAATTTAAAATTTAAATTCTGGAACTCGAAAGATGGGTATTTAGACCAAACCGGAGAACAGTCAGTTATTGATAAGAATCAGGATATTTGGCTAAAGACAAAGAATAAACTATTAAAAATAGAGACAAATACTGGCAAAAGAAAGCATTTTGAGGATAAAATTAGTCTTACTTCAATTAGGATCCATGGTGAAGATTGGATGCCTGATAGTTCACAGGCAGATGAATGGACTAATTCACCAATTTCACCAATTGAGTTAAATTATGATGAGAATGATTTAGCTTTTACGTTTGGAATAGATTTTTGCCAGAATATATCGAATGTTAGGTTTAGATATTTATTAGATGGATTTGATGAGAAATGGTCAAATTGGAGTCCTTCCTCAGATGCTGTATTTTCTCATTTGCCAAGTGGTAATTACACACTAAAAGTGGAAGGAAAACACTTAAGCGAAGGTGTTATTATTCCTTTTTCTTTTGATATTATTGTAAAGACTCCGTGGTGGAAAATGTGGTGGTTCATTATATTGTTGAGCTTGATTTTTGGAGGACTTGTTTATGTCGCCATGTGGGGTTATACGTATTTTATTAGAAAAAGAGAAAAGACAAGGATTAAACAATTGAATAGAGTTATAGGATTGAAAATGAAATCGTTACAAAACCAGTTGGATCCGCATTTTATTTTTAATTCTTTAAATTCAATACAGAGTTATATTTTGGAAGAGCAAAAAGAGAGTGCTCTGGAATATCTTTCAGATTTTTCGAATGTGCTGCGAAAGAAGATTGAAAGTGCAAATAAGGATTTTATTTCTTTATCGGATGAAATTGATTATTTACAACTTTATTTGAAGTTGGAGCAAATGCGTTTTTCTAATAAATTTTCATACAAAATAAGTGTAAATACAGCAATTAATCCTTTTAAGTCTAAATTGCCGCCAATGCTGATACAACCATTTTTGGAAAATGCAATAAGATATGGGTTTGCAGCATCGGAGACAAAGGGAAATCTTGATGTGAATTTTGAGATTGAACAGGATGGTTATTTAAAATGTATTATTAAAGATAATGGTGTCGGGCGCAAAAAGGCCAAAGACCTGCACGAGGATTCGAATATTAAAGTCCATCATAAAACAATGATTATTACACAGGATAGAATTAAATTATTGAATAAAGTTCTGAATAATGGTCGGGTATATGAATATTTTATTGAAGACTTGACAGATGAAAAAGGATTTCCAAGTGGAACTAAAGTGGTGATAGGATTTCCTAAACAATAGGATATTTACTTTAAATATTCACTGATTTTAGTACGAAGAACTTCAGATAACCTGCCAATAATCTCATGGGAGCTTGAGTAACTAATTGAATTGATTCTTTTTATTGGTAAAATCTGTAACGATGTGCCAGTTAAAAAGGCAGCCTCAAAACTTGGTAAATCATCATATTGAATAGAGTGTTTTTGAATAGGAATTTTAAGTTCTTCAGCAGCTTCAATTACTTTACTACGAATAATTCCGTGTAAAACATCTGTATCTAAAGCAGTGTGCAACTCATTGTTCTTAATAAAAAAAAGATTAGATCTGCTCCCTTCAGTAATGTTTCCCATAGAGTTTAGG
Source organism: Labilibaculum manganireducens (assembly GCF_002843385.1). Lineage (GTDB taxonomy): Bacteria > Bacteroidota > Bacteroidia > Bacteroidales > Marinifilaceae > Labilibaculum > Labilibaculum manganireducens. Next base: position 44,336 of record NZ_MVDE01000034.1, on the reverse strand, counting down.
AGCAGTACTTCAAAAATTTCAGCTTCTTTAATTAAATCATTGGTTGTAGAACGAAGGGAGTGGTTGTATACTTTAGCATTTGGTTTTGGTCGGTCAGCCTGATGAACAAGAGTTCTAACACCATTTTTATACTGATCTTCGTTGGGATAATAATGCTGAATAAAATAGGCAAGAAAAGTTTTATTTTCACCGTCGATATGAAATACTAATTTGATATTGCCGTTTTGGGAATCGTTCAATGCAATTAAATTGGAAATACTTTCTTTAATTTGATGCAGGTTTAACCAAAGGTTCTGTTCAAGGCAAGCCGCTGAATTTGTTAATCGTTGAAAATGTGTTTCAAGAAATAAAGCTCTCCCGGAAACGACCCGAATAACTTCATACAGGCTTATTCCCCGCAAAAAGATTTTATCATTAAAATCTTTAGCAGGTTTTGCTTTTTCATTTTTCAGAAAAATATAATGGAAACACTCGCTCATAATCAACAACCTCTGTTCTTAATGTAGATTTACAACTACAAATAAACTTTTTTTACTCACCAATTGCAATGATTTAAAGATTATAAAATATGTGTGTGAATTATAAATTTTGGAATGCATACTCTTGGTATTTTTAGTAATTTAGCAATCATCAAAATCTAAAATTTTAATTATGGCAAGCAGAAGAAATTTTAAAAAAGACATAAATTTCCTAACAAACGAGATATTAATGAGAGGTATCATTCATTTGAATTTCTTTGGACGTGAAAATTCAGAAGACGTGTATGTTATCATGAATGAGGCGGCTGCGTCACGAAATGAATATATTGCCCGTATTAATCAAAAATTAAGTGGTAAAACTGCAAAAGAAATCAAGAATCATTATAAATCCATATACGATGATTTGTTAGATTCAACACATGACTTACTTGGTAAAATTGATAATTTAGATGTTGCAGTCTAATTAAGATACATGAATAAGAGGGTGTCCGAAAAGTTCAATTTTATTGTCATTCTGAGCTTGCCGAAGAATCTTTATGTTTGAATAACAGATGTTTCGACTTCGCTCAACATGACATTTCCAAGGGAAACTTTACTTTTCGGACACTCTCTTAATTTATACCTATGGTTTTCTGAAAGTTCCCACTCCTGTAAGAATTGCTTTGGCAAGCTGTTCTTCTTCACCACCTTCACTTTGTGACAAATGCCACATGGTGTGAATTACAGGTCCGGATTCGTCCAGTTCAAAACGACCTGTCCAACAAGCCAAAGATCCGTACTTTTCAAAATCTACCATAAATGCAATCACATTAGCATTGATTTTTCCTGTAATTTCAAATTTCTCTTCGAATTTGGGTTGCCCTATTGCAGTTTGAAATGTTCCGCTTACAAGATTTTCTGTAACAGTTAGATCCATTTCTGAATTGTACTGATTTTTCCATTTTCCGTTAAGGTTTATCTTCATAGCTTAATTTTTTTTGTGTGATTGTTGACTAAGTTTAATTTAGCTTGAAATATTCATTTTGCAAAATAAATTATTCTCATTTATAGATCAATACCTCAGTTTCCCCTTTTGAATTGGAATAAGCTCTGTACATACCATCTGTATTCATTTTCATTACAATATTGCCGTTTTTATCAAGGCCGATTATTCCACCGGTTCCTCCAATTTTAGTCAATTTATCAATAACTTTGTTGCTGGCCTCTTCCAAACTAATATTTTGGTATTCCATCATGGATGAAATATCTTTAGCAACACCTAATCGGATAAAAAATTCGCCGTGACCAGTGCATGAAATTGCACAGCTTGCATTGTTGGCATAAGTACCTGCACCAATAATAGGAGAGTCTCCTATACGCCCGAAACGCTTATTTGTCATACCTCCCGTAGACGTTCCGGCCGCCAGATTTCCATCTTTATCCAAAGCTACGCATCCAACTGTACCGTGACGATCTTCCGGAGTCATTTCTTTCTCTTTTTTAAGGATCTCCTGCAGGTGATCCCATCTGTTTTGTGTGAAAAAATAACTCTGGTCAACTATTTCCAGACCTTGCATTTTAGCAAATTCAGAAGCGCCGTGGCCGCTCAGCATTACATGCTCTGAATTTTCCATGACTTCTCTGGCTGCGCTAATAGGATTTTTTATATCATCAACGCCAGCTACTGCTCCTGCGTTTAAATCTTTTCCCCACATAATTGAGGCATCAAGTTCGTTCTTTCCGGAATTGGTAAATACTGCACCTTTACCAGCATTAAACAGGGGCGAGTTTTCCAGGATACGAATTGTTTTTTCAACCGCATCAAGGCTGCTTCCGCCATTTCTTAATATGGAATCACCAATTTGGAGAGCCTCTTGAAGTACTTTTTTATACTGTGTTTCCTTTTCAGGAGTGAAATTTTTACGCAGTATAGTTCCGGCTCCGCCATGAATTACAATTGCATAATCAGATTTGTTTTCTACATCAGGATATAAAATAAAACTGCTTACTATTAGAGTGATGATAATAAATAATGGTAAAATTACTTTTTTCATGGCGCAGATTTTTTTTATCAAAAATAATAATGGTTGAGATCAAGCATTTGAGAGTTGGGAAAGAACATTTTAAGATAAATTCTGTGATATGATACGAAGAAGTTCACTCCCGGTATAGGGTTTTATTATGAAGCCATCAAAGCCAGATCCTGAACGTTTTTGTTCTTCATCCTGATGGTTAAATTTAGTTTGAACAATTACGGGCACATGTGGGTTTTGCAGCTTTATTTTCTTAGTAACCTCGTATCCGTCAATTTTTGGTAATTGAATGTCCATCAATACCAAGTCAAAATGATTTAATTTAAACTGCTCAACAGTTTCAGCCCCATCTTTTGTCCAGGTTACTTCTGCATTTGTCTTTCGGAGTACTTCTTTAATGTAAAGAAAATTTGATTTTTTATCTTCTGCTACTAATATTTTTTTTCCGGTAAAATCTGCTTCCATACCGTCTTCTGAAGTTTCGGAATTTATCTTAATGGGATTTGATTGGAAAGGAAGATCGACATAAAATTGGCTTCCTACATTCGGTTTCGACGTAAACCAAATATTACCATTTAGTAATTCAACCAAACTCTTTGAAATTGTTAGTCCCAGACCTGTACCTCCGTGCTCTGCAGAATTATTACTTGCCTGTCTAAATCGATCATAAATTAAAGATTGATCTTCGTACGGAATACCAATGCCTGAGTCGTTAATAAAGAAGCGTATTTTGTTTTCAATTAATTCGACTCCAAAATCAATATGACCCGATTTTGTGAATTTTAACGCGTTTCGCAGGAGGTTTATCAGAATTTGTTTTATTCGAACCCGGTCGGAGGTAATTGTCAGATCTGTAGGTATATCATTGTAGTGAATGGTAAATTCAATATGATTTTTTTTGTCAGCATATTTAAGCTCATCGAAAATGCTTTTTAATTCTTCGAGCATTGGATAAACTTTGAAACTGGATTTTTTAATTTTCAACTGCTTTGATTCAATCATCGAAATATCCATGATATCGTTGACAAGAGTGAGTAAAACATGTCCGTTCTCATAAATAATTGAAGTGTAATGGTTTTGTTTTTTTGAAGAATTGGTCATCGTCAGCAGTTTAGAAAATCCAATAATAGCATTCATTGGAGTTCTAATTTCATGAGACATATTCGCTAAAAAGGAGGATTTTAATTGATCCGATTGTTCTGCTTTTTCTTTTGCTTTAATTAATTCAATCGTCCGTATTTTTACGAGATTCTCAAGATTTCGATGATTCTCCTCTAGCTGTAATTCTGCTTTTTTCCGTACCGTAATTTCGTTGGTTAATTTCTTATTTGCCTTTTTTACAGCAAGATATAGGCTGTAAATTAATGTTATTGAGAGCAGAATGAGAACAACAATTACTATTAAAAATGAATTGATAAGGGATTGCTTATTTAATTTTTCTTTTTCGATTGATTTTTCATTGGCGAAAATTTTTTCCAGAGTTACTCGTTTTTCTCTTTCGTTTTGCATCTGAATCCAACCAATTCTATTTTCCATTTGTGCATTGTACATTTGGTTGTACAAATCGAAATACAATTGATGATAGTGCAAGGATTGTTTATAATTTTTATCCGAAGAATAAATCTCTGATAAATTTTTTGCACACTCAGCCATGAGTGTTTTCCGGTCAATTTCAGAGGCTATATCAAAGCTTTTTAACAGATATTGAATTGCCAGTTTGTGGTTGTTTTTAGTCTTATATAATTCACCCAAATTATTGTAAGTTGATGCGACTCCGCCAATATTATTAATCCCCATATTAATAACAATTGCCTTATTGAAAACATCCAGAGCTAACGCCAAACTATCTCTTTTTACATGAATTAAACCAATATTTGTATAACAGGATGCGATTCCTTTTAAGTTGCCTATTTTTCTTTGAATGGAAAGCGATTTATTGTAGTTGGAAAGACTAAGAGGGTAATTTTTTTCCTGGTAATAGGTATTCCCTATTTTTCGATAAGCATCGGCACTGCCTTTTAAATATCCGATTTGTTCGTTTATTTCTATTGATTTTTGAAACTTTTCCCGAGCGATGGTGTGATCTTTCATTTCATATAAAACCATACCAATGTTTAAGTAGCAATTCGCAATATTTTTTTGAGATCCAAGCTCTTCAAAAAGCTTTAGTGCTTTATGTAGATATTCTAAAGCTTTGTCATTCTGCATGAGGGTTTGATAGACCTCGCCAATTCCCATGTAAGACAGTCCTATTCCATTTTTCGATAATAGTTTTTTGCTGATTTGTAACGACTCATTGTATAGATCAATGGCTGTAGTTCTATTGCTTAATCTGTTGTGCAGTTTTGCCAGATGGTTTAAAGTATATGCAATATTTTTGTCGAGATGATTTTCTTTGCCAATTTCCAGCGCTTTTTCGAAATGTTTTTTTGATGATTCCAGATCATTAATTTCAAAATAAGCATTTCCCAATGCATTGTGGGTGTAGCAAATGCCGGAATTGTTCTTAAAGCGTATATTTAGCTCCAATGCCTTATGGTAATTTTTTAATGCTTCATCGTATCTGCAGTTTTCTAATTTTATATTGCCAATGGCGTTGTAGCTAAAACTGAAATTAATACTGTCCTGGGTTAGTTTTTTTAATTCAAATCCTTTTTGATAAAACAATTTTGCGGTATCATAGTTACATGTTGAATAGTTTAAATCGCCTAAATAACCATAGCAAAAACTCATTTTCAGAGTGTCTCTCATGCTTTTCCAATATTCAAGAGAAATATCAATACAGGTTTCGGCATTTTTCAATTCTCCCTGATACAAATATATTCTCCCCAATAATTCATTCGCGATCGCGTATTGTTTCATGTTCTCAAATTCAAGTGCTTTTTCAGCGGCCTGCAAGCTTAATCTTAAAGCTTCAGCATTATTTGAATTGAAGTAGGATTGGGCAATTTCGATTACGCGATCAAGATTTGCGTTTTTTATTGTAAAGTCTATTCTTTCTGATTGGACGGTTGCTGTGACGTGAAAGGCGGTAATTAATGAAAATAGAAGAAGGAGAATGTTTTTCATTCTTTTGGGCTTAAGAATTTGTGCAATTAACTGTTATAACTTAAAATGAAAGTTTTTGTTGTTTTTATTTCTATTTTTTTAATAAAGAGTTAGAAAATATCAAATTAAAAATAAACAAGGTTTTGTAATTTTTCAAAGGTAAGTAATGTTGCTTTATCAGAAGTTAAATAGATGAGGCTATTTGAGGGATTCCATAAACAAGGTCATGAATGACTTTTTTCTAAATGTAGGGAACTATTTATTTTATTCGTATTATCTTTGCACATTCGGATTATGGGGTACTTTTTGGGCGGTTAATGCATGGGAAATCCAGACTGGCTAAAAGACCTTTTTGATCTGATAAGAGATATAGTTTGTAAATAGTTGAATTCGAAATAAAGAATTTTCAGATGAGTATTGAAAGCATTATAAAAGGTAAGGTTGTAGAGGCCGTAAATAGTTGTTATGGTCAGGAAATTGATAATGAAACAGTTCAGATTCAAAAAACAAGACGTGAATTTGAAGGTGATTTAACTGTAGTTGTATTTCCTTTTTTGCGCTTTTCAAAAAAATCACCGGAAGCTACAGCCAATGATCTTGGTGTTTTTCTTCAGGAAAATATTGACGCTGTAACAGCTTTTAATGTTGTAAAAGGATTTTTGAATTTGGTTATTGACAGTTCTTATTGGATATCAGTGTTGAATACTGCTTTTCAATCGGAAAACTATGGCTTTAAAAAGTTAGAGGCCGGTGCTAAAAAAGTGATGATCGAGTATTCTTCACCAAATACAAATAAGCCATTGCATTTGGGGCACATTCGTAATAATTTATTGGGGTATTCTGTTGCTCAAATTTTAAAAGCGAATGGTTACGAAGTAATCAAAGTAAATTTGGTGAACGACCGTGGCATTCATATCTGCAAATCGATGCTTGCCTGGTTGCGTTTTGGCGAAGGGGAAACTCCTGAATCAACAGGTTTAAAAGGAGATCATTTGGTTGGAAAATACTATGTGAAATTCGATCAGGAATACAAAAAAGAAATTGAAGCTTTAGCAGCCAACGGAATGGATGCTGACGAAGCTAAAAAACAAGCTCCGTTGTTATTGGAAGCTCAGGAAATGTTGGTGAAATGGGAAGCGGGCGACGAGGAAGTTGTTGCTTTATGGAGAAAGATGAACGACTGGGTTTTAGCTGGATTCGATGTTACCTATCAAAAAATGGGGGTTGATTTCGATAAGGTTTATTTCGAATCGGAGACTTATAAGCAGGGAAAAGCAATTGTTGAAAGAGGCTTGGAAGAAGGAGTTTTGTACCGTAAAGATACCGGTTCTGTTTGGGCTAACCTTGAGGCAGACGGATTGGATCATAAACTACTGTTACGTGATGATGGAACCTCTGTTTATATGACACAGGATATTGGGACAGCTTACGAACGATTCAATGAATTCAGTATCGATGAGCATATTTATGTTGTAGGTAATGAACAAAATTATCATTTCCAGGTGTTGTCGCTGGTTTTAGGTAAACTGGGATACGAGTGGAGTAATAAAATTCAGCACCTTTCATACGGTATGGTCGAATTGCCTGAAGGAAAAATGAAATCCCGTGAAGGAACTGTTGTTGACGCAGATGAGTTAATGGATGAAATGGTAAATACGGCCCGCGACACTTCAAACGAATTGGGTAAGCTTCAGGGATATTCTACAGAAGAGGCTGAGGATGTGTATAATAAAGTTGCTATGGGAGCATTAAAATATTTTATTCTTAAGGTCGATCCTAAAAAGAATATGATGTTTAATCCTAAAGAATCAATTGATTTTAACGGAAATACAGGACCATTTATTCAGTATACATATGCTCGTATTCAATCGGTTTTGAAAAAGACTGTTGATGAAGGAATTGAATTTCCTGAATTCGCAAATACAGCTATTGAAATTTCTGAGAAGGAATCAAATTTAATTCAAATGATTGCCAATTATCCGGTTATCATTAAAGAAGCCGGTGATACAACAAGTCCTGCACAAATTGCAAATTACGTATATGATTTGGTGAAAGAATACAACCAGTTTTATCACGATTTTCCAATTGCTAAAGAGGACAATGTTGAATTAAGAGCCTTCCGAATGGTTCTTTCTAAGCAGGTTGCACAGGTTATAAAAAGTGGAATGGAATTGTTAGGAATTGGTGTTCCTGAAAGAATGTAAAAATATATTTGTTATTGAGAGAGCGAATTTCATTTTTGGAATTCGCTCTTTTTTTATTTTAAAAGTGTTGTTTTAATACTATTTCTAACGAAAATGAAAAATCATTGATAAAATTATCGACATTTCTATCGCATAGTCTTTATCGCTAAGCAGATTTTTTTAATTTTGCAGTGAAATATAAATCTGTATAATAATGTTTGAAAATCTTAACGAACGACTTGAGAGATCCTTCCAGATATTAAAGGGGCAAGGAAAAATTACTGAAATCAATGTAGCAGAAACATTGAAAGATGTGAGACGTGCCCTTTTGGATGCCGATGTAAACTTTAGTATAGCCAAGTCCTTTACCAATACAGTAAAAGAAAAAGCATTAGGACAGAATGTACTAACCGCATTAAAACCAAATCAGTTAATGGTGAAAATTGTTCACGATGAGCTGGCTGAATTAATGGGGAGTACACAGGTTGATATAAATATTCAGGGAAAACCTGCCGTAATATTAATTGCTGGTTTGCAGGGGTCGGGTAAAACCACCTTTTCAGGTAAACTGGCAAATCTTCTAAAAACAAAACGTTCTAAGAATCCATTGTTGGTTGCTTGCGATGTATATCGTCCTGCAGCGATCGAACAGCTGAAAGTATTAGGAGAACAAATTGGAGTTCCTGTATATACGGATATTGAGAGTAAGAACCCTGTTAAGATTGCTCAGGATGCTATTAAGCAGGCAAAAGCAAACGGAAACGATTTGGTGATTGTCGATACAGCTGGTCGTTTGGCTATCGATGAAGAAATGATGAAGGAAATTGAGGCGGTTAAAAAAGCCATTGATCCTTCCGAGATTCTGTTTGTTGTTGATTCCATGACCGGTCAGGATGCGGTGAATACAGCCAAAGAATTTAACGAGCGTTTGGATTTTGATGGTGTTGTTTTAACAAAATTGGATGGTGATACACGTGGTGGAGCTGCGCTTTCAATTCGTTCAATTGTTAACAAACCAATCAAATTTGTTGGTACGGGAGAGAAAATGGAAGCTCTTGATGTTTTCCATCCCAGTCGTATGGCCGATCGTATTTTGGGTATGGGTGATATTGTTTCACTTGTAGAACGTGCCCAGGATCAATTTGATGCTGACGAAGCTAGAAAACTTCAGAAGAAAATCGCCAAGAACCAATTTAACTTCAACGATTTCCTGTCTCAGATTTCGCAGATCAAGAAAATGGGTAATCTGAAAGATTTGGCATCTATGATTCCTGGTGTTGGAAAAGCACTTAAGAATGTTGATATCGATGATGATGCTTTTAAAGGTGTTGAAGCAATTATATTTTCGATGACTCCGGCAGAGAGAGAAGATCCGGCATTAATTAACGGATCAAGAAGAAAGAGAATTGCCGATGGTAGTGGTTCTACCATTCAGGACGTGAATCGTTTAATCAAACAATTCGATGAAACGCGAAAATTAATGAAAATGATGACAAAAGGCGGAAACATGTCCCGAATGATGGGGAATATGGGAGGCCGAAGATAATAAACTTACAAATAGAAATGCTTGGTCGCTTGGTCAGGCATTTTTTATACCGCAAAACGATACGACCATGGAATTAATCGACGGAAAAAAAATCTCAGCAGAGGTGAAGCAGGAAATTGCTGCCGAAGTAGAAATAATCAAAAAGGCTGGTGGAAAAACTCCTCATTTGGCTGCTATGATTGTTGGACACGACGGAGCCAGTGAAACTTATGTGGCTGCAAAAGTGAAAGCTTGTCATATGGTAGGTTTTAAATCTTCAGAGTTTCGTTTCGAAGAGGATATTACCGAGGAAGAATTATTGGCCGAAATTAGAAAGATTAATGATAATGACGATATAGACGGTTTGATTGTTCAATTGCCATTGCCTAAGCATATTTCAGAATCGAAAGTGATTGAAACCATACGTCCCGAAAAAGATGTTGATGGATTTCATCCTATGAATGTTGGTAAAATGGTGTCGAGCCTGCCAACCTATTTGCCGGCAACGCCAGCAGGTATTGTTGAGCTAATGAAGAGATATAAAATTCAAACATCAGGTAAAAATTGTGTTGTTATTGGCCGAAGCAACATTGTAGGTACTCCAATGAGTGTTTTAATGTCGCGTAAAGCCGAGTATGGCGATTGTACAGTTACTCTTTGCCACAGCCGAACAAAGAACATTGCGGAAATTACCCGTCAGGCGGATATCGTTATAGTTGCTTTGGGAATGAAAGAGTTTTTAACAGGCGATATGGTGAAAGAAGGTGCTGTGATTATCGACGTTGGAATTCACCGGGTAAAATCTGATAAAACAAAGTCGGGCTGGAAGCTGTTAGGTGATGTGAAGTTTGATGAGGTTGCTCCTAAAGCATCCTTCATAACTCCTGTCCCGGGTGGTGTTGGTCCAATGACGATTGTTTCCTTATTACAGAATACTTTGCTTGCTGCTAAAAAGGCAATTTATAAATAGAACAAATATTTTTGATCAGATACATCACAGGCTTCCCTATTCGGGAAGCCTGTTTTTTAATGGGAATCGTTTTTACTCTTTAAATGGTTTAGTTTACCGGGGCTGTATTCACATTATGTGGTGATGAATTCAAGTTCTATGATAATAGATTCCAGTTATACGAGGATGGATTCCATTTATATGGTGATATGTTCCAGTCGTTTGGTAGTAGGTTCATTTTGTATGGTGATATATTCTGGTTATATGGTGATGAGTTGTATTGTAGTGGTAGTTTGTATTGCTCTTGTGTTTATGATTGGTTTTTACTTAATGCTTGAAAGATTTACCGGTACTGTTTTGAATATGTGTTCAATTGTAGTTAGTTTTGTTGAACGAATAGCACAATTGAATTATGGAAAATAACTTTAAAGAGTTGGTTGATTTGTATCACCAAAAGAAAATAGAGGGAATGGATTTTTCCCAAATCCGTAAAGAATTAGCAGGAAAAAATATCGAAGAAGATTTGATCAAGGATATTGTCCGCGCAATTGATGATCGGATGCTGAGGGGAGAAGTGAAGAAGAAAGGGAAGTTTAAGGCTCGTGAATTACGCCTGATAGGATGGACTCTAATGATAATTGGTGGTATCATTACTCTGGGAACCTATTTCCATTGGTTCGACATGAAGGGATATTATTTTGTGTCTTACGGACCGGTAATTGCGGGTTATTTACTAATTATTGCTGCAAGAAAAGCGCAAAGAAAAGAATTCTAGCTGGGCGTTGTAACGAGTTGTAGGTATTTGTCTGTTTTTGAGTAAGATAAATCAATTAAAAAAGGCTTTTTATCATCATTTTTATGGATTTATTAACCCTATTATTTCGTTAGTCAATAAAAATCCTCCGTTCCTAAATTTCACCAAAGTTTTTGAAACAAAATCCATCTAAAAATTGTAAATTAAGTAGAACGAGTCTTAATAAGGAGTCCTTCTTATTTCAATTGGGTTTCTATTGTTTTCAAATTTTTAGTGGGTGGTGAGATGAAGAAATTATACCTGTGGTTAGAAATGATTTTTATGTTTCTGGTACTTCCTGTCTTGTATTTTTACGAGCTTATACCGGTTCATAAAGCTGTGCCTCTGGTTATTGTATTTCTCTATTGTCTCTTTATTGTTTTTAGGGATAAAAATTTTGACCGCGGTATTTTTCGAATTAAGCGTGACTATCCATGGCAGGAAATTTTATTGAAAGGATTTGTATTGCTGTTTATTACATCAATCTGGGTTTATATTTTTAGGGGAGATGTGTTTTTTTACCTTCCGAGGAATAATTTTTGGATTTGGCTTGCTGTAATTTTCACTTATCCTATTTGGTCAGCATACACACAGGAATTCATTTACCGGGCATTCTTTTTTTATCGGTATAAACTTCTTTTTAGAAATCCATTATTGCTGCTGTTGATCAATGCGGTTTGTTTTTCCATGGCTCATATTATTTTTAGAAACTGGATGGCTTTGATTTTTACCTTTGTTGGCAGTCTTATTTTTTCCTTTACCTACCTTCGCAACAAATCGTTAAACGCAGTTTTTTTGGAGCATTCTTTGTATGGAAATATTCTATTTACAAATGGCTTGGGTATTTATTTTTATTTACCGAATTAACAGGTTTGGAATTACAACTTATTTCCAGGTCCATTTGATAATGAAATCAAAACCGGAATTCGCACTCTGATTGGTCGCCTGTAAAAAAAGAGAGCGGTAAAATTGATATTCCATTGAAATTTTTTCAGGTTCAATAATTTTATCCTTTTTATCGATGGCAAATGTTCGTTCGTAATTCAGGTACAAATTGTTTGTTATGTATTTACCAACCGATACACTGCCTTGCGTCCAACCACTTTTCCCCGAAATTTCAATCACATCCAAGCCAAGTGACGATTGTAAGGCATCCTTAAGTACATTCGAGAATTGGCCGATTGCAAAATCCTTAGCGATATCCATATTACTACTCTTCATTGATGTATTTTCTCTTGTATCAAGTTGGTTCGTGCTTTTGTTGAATATCAGATAAGAAATGGCGTCTTTTTCTTCGATGGAGGTATCGTCAAGAAAAAATTTGACTTCCGGTTTATTAATTCGTCCGGTTACATTTACGCTAAGTTTTCGCAATTGATTATCCGGATCGCGGAATTTGTAGGCAACTTTGAAATTGACAATCGGATTTAGAGTTGCTCCACCTGTTAAGGTGATTTCACCTTCTTCAAATTCAAGTCTTCGTCCGTAAATTTTATAAAATCCTCTTTTTACGTTCATAGTTCCGAAAATGTCTATCTGTTCACCTTCTTTTATCGCTTGTAGATTTCCGGCCAGTTCAAAATTCATGTTTTTGCCTTTTATCCAGGTGTTTCCAGGGATTTCGATGTCGAAATTCCCCTCCAGTTTTTTATAAATTGAAGGTGGATCTTTTTGCGCTGAATTCTTTTTTATAGTGTACTTTATTTCTTCATTTTCTTCATTTTTCCGTGCAGTAACCAAGAGTGGTTGGTTGGAATCATCATAAACACGATTGAATTCTTTTAGGAATATATCGGTATTTAGGCTTGAGTTTAAAATTGTTACTTTTCCTTTGAAGGTAGGGTTTTCGGGCGAACCATTCAGGCTAAGATTTGTATTGATAACAGCCTTTATTAATTCGGAGTCGAAAGCCTTGAAGTTTTCCCCTTTTACATCCAGATTAATGCTTTTTAGTTCTGTATCAATCAGTGATTTCATTTCAGCCAATCCTTTCAGTTGCAATTTTCCTTTTCCGGAATTTATGAGAAGGCTGTCGAGATAAAAATAGTTGTTTGCCAGACGGCTGCGCATTTCGATATCACTGTAATCCATTCCCAGTTTTTTATATTGAAAAGCACCCTTGCCTAAATTTAGATAACCACTTATGTGAGGATTGTTAATGGTGTTATCAATATTGAGTTGCATGCTTAGCAAACCTTTAGCTTCAATTCCTGTTGTTGGAATAAAACGATTGAATTTATTGATATCGAGTTGATCGATTTTTACAATGGCATGGATGGGATTGTCTTCCTTGGGAAGCAGAAATTTTTCAGTAAATGAAAAGTGCATAGGAAGTTCAAATTCTGCGTTGATAAGTCGTGAGGAATAGCCATCAAGATATGTCTCAAAACGAAGTTTTTCGTTTGTATAGTTGATATCAGATTGGAATTTGCTAAATCGCAGGCTGTCAACTTCCGGATGATCAATAGTGAGAATAGATTTAATAATTGGTTTGTTTGCTGTTCCGGCAATGTCGAGAAAAGCATTCACTTTTCCTGATATCTGATAGGGCAAAAAATGTAGTTCTGAAATGTTGATCAGGTTAAGATTCTGAATTTCAACATGCAGATCTTCAGTTCCTTTAAAAGCAAATATTCCATTTGCTTTTAATGCACTTTGCTGCGAGCTAAGTTCAAATTGGTGTATTTCAATAGAATCCTGCCTAAATTTAATGTAGTTGGAATCGTTGCCTCCCTTCCAAATCTGATTGTTTAAATTTAATTGTATATCCTGAAAGGAAATGCTGGGGTTATTATTGATTTTTAGTTCGGATAAAATTTTACCATGTAAAGAATCGTTGGCAAAAAAGGCGAACGAATTAACCGCTTTCTGCTGATTGAACTTACTTTTAAAATGAAGTTCCTGAAGATTAAAATCCTGCATTTTAGAGTCGCTCACCAAAAGATTCATGAATCCGGAATATGTTGAATCTACAAAATGGATTTCAGCATCAGCTGTTATTTTATTGATGCTGATGGTATCGAGTTTCAATTCAGTTACATTCACCGAAGAGGATATTTGCAGAGAATCGGCCGGACCTTTAATTTCAGCTTTTAGTTGTCCAACAAGTTGTAATTTGTCTGTTTCTAAGGCAGAGATGAGCTGCTGAATGTCTGTAGTTTTGATATTTAATTTGAGCTGATTGTTCTTTTTCCAGTTTCCTTTGCCCGTTAAATCGGCGAAAGCAAAGGGCGTTTCTATATGAAATCCGTTTACCTGATATTCTCCTTTATTGTAGTTTATTTTTGCGTTGAATTTTTCAATAGGCAAATCAAATATAGATGATCCGTTCGATTGAATTTCCAGATCAGCATTCATTGATTTGGGTTGAATCCCTTTCCCTGTGGCAACTATTTCGAAGTTCAAATCGGAACGGAACTTTTTGTTTTTTGTGATCATGGAAAGATCAATATTTTTCAAGCTGCTTTTTATTTTATATGCGGGAACCGAAAACAGGTTTTCAATAGAGAATTTGGTTTTCAGATTTCCTAAAGCTGTGGAGGAAGTAATATTACCACTACTGTTTTCCTGGTTTTTCTCAAAAGTTAAGTTCGTATTCGCCATATAGTACTTTTCAAATGTAATATAATCTGCACTTGCTTTTGCACTTAGATAGATGTTTTTTAAAAAGGCATTTGTACTTGTGTCTTTTTTCCCGACCGAATCCATATTTGCCAATAGTTCATCCCCCGAAAAGCGCGAATGAAGCTTAGCTTTGAAATTTTGCAAAACGAGTGAGTCGATTCCGGCATGTACGATATTGATATTGCTTCTAAAATCCAAAGTATTAAAAGGTCCGGATAAGTCACTTGTAATTTCGCCGTTAAAATCGACGGGTTTCAAGCCCAGGGCGATAAGAGGCGCATTTAGGTTTTTTGATTTTAGCTCCAAATGAATAAGATTGTTTTCGGTACTATTTCCCTTTCCCGAAAGAATTGCCTTTAAGTAAGGCGCTTCAAAGCTGAAATCATTAATTAGATATTCTTTTTTATTGATGAGGATATTGGCATCTAAGTTTTTGATTGGCTGATTAAAAAGGACTGATTTTGTCGATTTTAAATGAAGTTTTGTTTGCAGGTCACCAGGGGTAAAACCTTGTCCGGATGCCTCTAGGTCGATGTTAATGTTTGATTTTAGATTTTTATTCCCGCTTAGTTTGCTTAAATCTAAATTTCCAATTTTTAGTTCTGCACTGTAATTGGCCAATTCAAATAGCTTTTCAATATGGATTTTTGAATCTAAATTCCCAAAAATGGTTTTTGCTCTTGCCTTTGCATCGAGTTTATTTTTGTTTTTATCAACAAGCAGAATAAAATCATTTAATTCGTAAGTCTTGTATTTTAAATCGGCAAACTTAGCTGTGGCGTGAATTGTGTTTTCCTTAAAATCCAGCCCCGTTCCTGTAAGCTCAAGTTCACCTTTAATATTTGATTTAAGGTCATTATTATGAGTCCAGTACTCTCCGTTTACACTATCGGTTTCCATTGTGAAATGAAAATCCGGCAAGCTGTTACTATCATTGATTTCCCCCAGTAATTTAATAATCTGATTCTGTTGTTTTATAGAGAAGTCTACCTGACTGTTATTTTCGGTCTTGAAAATTTCGAGATTAATGTTGGGTTTACCATAAATTGAAGGAATCCATTCGTTTACATCTTCAAAATCGAATGGGTTTGCGTGAAAAGAAACTTCGGAACCAAGCAGTTGATTGAAAGGAACCGAACCTTTTGAGTTAAGCTTTGATTTAGGAAGTTGAAGTTGAAAATTGGACCAGCTAAATACCGAATCAATTACACTTGCCTGAAAATGTAAATCTTTAATTTCCAGAGCAGGTTTTTGTGTGCTTACTTCAAGTTTGTGCAGATCAATATTCATAAAATCAGCTGCAAATTTGAAACTGAGAGAAGCATCAAATTTTATATTCTGCGGAATTAATTTTGTACTGTCATTCGCCACGATTTTGGCCTCAAAATTCTTCGTAGATACATCTGCCAATTCTATTTCCCATGAAAAGGGATTCGAAGGAACTTTAGCTTCTGAATTTTCTGTAACAGGAATCAGTTTTTCAAGGTTCCATAAATCATCCTTGTCTTGTTGCAGGAAAGCCGATGTTCCGTTTAATTTCAGAGATGTAATTTCAAGTTTTTTTACTGCGATCTTCCAAATGTTGTATTTTATTTCCAGTTCATCAAGAGTTATCAGCTTACTCTTGTTTTGTTCCAAGTCAATTTTTTTTACAATAAGATGGGAGAGAGGGTTGCCTTCAATTTTTCCTATTGTAAGCTCTGCATTTAGCTGTTGATTGGCTATTCGGCACACAGTTTCCGAAATCCAATTATTGAAAAGTCCGGTAGAAAGGAGAAAAAGCAGAATCGCCAGGAGAATAATTATTCCTGCACTTGCAATACCTGCTGTTTTTAAAAATCGTTTCATTCCTTCAATCATTTCATTTCACATTAAAATGCATGCCCAATAGTAATAAAGAATTGGGTTCTGAATTTTCCCTCGAATAATGGGCTTGCAACATCCAAACGAATAGGACCAACAGGTGTTTTCACACGTAGGCCCAAGCCAGCATTGTAGTTTAGCTGGTTTAGTTTGAATTCCCATGAGTTTAACCATGAATTTCCAAAATCCGTAAAGGCTGTGCCTGAAAAGATACCGTACAATGGAAATCTTATTTCAGCACTGGCTTCCATCATGCTGTTTCCACCCAACTTGTTTCCTTCTTCGTTTTTTGGAGAGATCTGATTACGGCCCCAGCCACGCAAGGATAGTGCTCCTCCCATTAAAAAACGATCTTCGATAGGGCTTTGAGAATCGCCTTGGGTTGGTTCAATAATTCCAGTTTTTATTTTTCCGGCAAAAACAACATTCTTCCTCAGTGAGTGGAAATAGTCTATTTCTGTCAGAATTTTATAGTAATGAAATTGGGAATTGAAACCTATTCCCATATAAGTGGCTGTTCCTTCATATTTCCATCCTTTTTCAGGAGAAAAAATATCGTTGGTGGTGTTTAGGTTGTAGCCCAATGTTACACCTGATTTATTGTGATTCAATTTGTCAGCATCCTCAATCGATAAGGAGCCTTTGCTTTTCGATATATCTACCTTATCCTTACCAAATGTATAGGAAATATAAGCGGCAGATTTTTTCGTTAATTCCTTCTGAAAAGTAACCGAAGTTCCCAGCCTGTCTACTTCATAACTGTCTTCTTTTTCACGCGAGAAGAACGGATTTAAAATGAAATCAAGATTTTTGCTCCAAACATCGGGTTGTATAAATTTGCTCTCGATACTAAGCGGAGTGAAGTAAGAGTGCTGTCCTTTAATCGACAGAGTTCTTCCTCCACCTAAAAAATTTAATCGTTTGAATAGAATGGATGTCCTGATTTTGTCTTCGGTTCCATATCCGGCACCAATTTTTACGGACCAGCGGGGAAGCTCCTTTATGTGAATGGAAATTGGCACTGAGTCATGATTTACACTATCCATCATTGCACGAATGGTTACGTACCGGAATAGATTCATGTCGAACAATTCTTCCTGAGTCTTTTCAATTTTCACCTGAGAAAAGACTTCACCTTTGCTAAGTTCAACATGTTTCAGGATATATGCTTTGTTGATTACAGAATTTCCTTCCAGATTAATCTTACCAAAATAACTTTTATTTCCAGGGTTTACAATGAAATTAATAGTTGCAGTATGTAGTTTTTCATTTAAATGGATGCTTTTTTCCACTTTCACAAAAGGAAATCCTTCACGGTTGAATTTTTCACGGATTAAATTTTCGGAAGCGATGATTTTTTCATCTTGAAACAGGTTTCCGGTTTTTAGGGGAAGAATCATTTTTACAGACTCTAAAATTTGCATGTTTGCTTCGGTTCCGGTTAAGGAATAGTTGATTTTACCAATGGAAATAGGAGTTCCTTTCCGGATGTGAATGAGAAGGTCAAGTTTTTTGTTTCTTTTGTCTGGCAGAAGATCCGATGTAATTGATACATCTAAAAAACCATTCTTCTGATAGTATTTTTTCAGTTGAAGTAAGTCTTCATCGAATGTGAAACTGGAAAATCGGGTGGTTTTTTTCCAAAAAGTCAACTTCCCGGTAAATGGTCTGGCTTTGGTATTCATCTGCTTAAGAAGAATTTCCTTTTGCAGTGTATCGATTCCTGTAAACCTTATTTTGTTAACTATTGCATTGTCCTGTGCTGATGCATTCAGCAGAAGCGCTGTTAAAATTAAAATCTGCAGAAAAATTCTTCTAATATGCACCATATTTATCACTCAGCTTATTTTTATGAATAAAGATATAGAATTTAGAAGCAATTTTAGGTAGTTAGACATTGCAGCGACAAATTAAATTGGCGGGATGATTCTAAATAAGATAGTATCCTATTTGAGCTGATCTTGGATATTTTTAGTTATTGCAGATTCAACATCTCCGGTATGAGCCGTAGTTTTGTTTTCAATCAGCATGATTTTGCATTCTTCCTTTGCGGATACCCGATGTTGAGTGCCTCTCTTAACGATGTACATATCTCCGGCATTCATAGTAAACGGTTCTGAGCCTTCAACTTCCATTAAAAGGCTGCCATCAATGATATAGAACAGTTCA
This sequence comes from Labilibaculum manganireducens, assembly GCF_002843385.1. Classification (GTDB taxonomy): domain Bacteria; phylum Bacteroidota; class Bacteroidia; order Bacteroidales; family Marinifilaceae; genus Labilibaculum; species Labilibaculum manganireducens. Next base: position 25,691 of record NZ_MVDE01000034.1, on the reverse strand, counting down.
TCTTCATTTTTATGATCGTGCCACGGTAGTTCGTCGCCTTTTATTTTGGCAATTTTAACGTAAGAATCGTTTACCTCTCCAATCACTTTGGGAGAGAAATATTCGTTGATTTTTTTGAAGTTTTCGGGTAGGTTTGTTTTCATTTTAAGTGTTTTTTAGAAAAATAGGACTATTTGGTATGGAAACAAAGTGAGATCATAAGTCTATTTCTGTTCAAGAAGCTGTTCCAAATCCAATATTTCAGCTTTATCACCATACTTTTCTTTTAATCCTTTTACCATTCTTTCGGCAGTTATGCATCTGACATTGTTTTCGATACAATCTAAAACGTAAGCTTTGGCATTTGCATAATTAATTCGATAATCTTCAGATTCTATTTTATAGGCTTTGTAATATTGAGTTTTGGCATTTTTATATTGTCCAGTGTTTAACCACTTTGTTCCATCCTTTAGTAAATAGAGAATTTTATTTTCCTTTGCAAGTTCAATTGCATCAATTGCTTTTTGTTTTTCAATAGCTTCAATTCTTTTATCTTCATGAAAATTATCAATTCTGTTTTGAATCACGAAATAGATTGCAATAAGAATTGGTATGCTTATTATAAGCACCCAAATTTTCAGTTTTCGATTTTCTTTACGGGCGTTTGCCCTTATCTTCTTCTTGATTTGCTTTAATTCGGCTTCAGATACAGTTTTGTACTCCAAATTACTTTCTTCAGAGTGCAGGTTTACATGATCTTTATTTCTTGATCGGAAGATGTTTTTTTTAGGTCTCGCATTGTTCCTTATCGAGATAATCATTGCCTGAACTGATCCGCCAAAGCTCATAAATGCATTTTTTTGATAACTAAAATCTATTCGTTTTTAAATTTATCAATAATATTTGATCTGTAAACTTTTAATTAAATTTTATTTTGGATAGCAACATTCTCTATTCTATAATAGAGAAAATACAGGTTAAGATCTCAATTTAATAGTCTACCTTGCAGTTCAGCGGATTCGTTTCGCATACACATTAATTGATTCAGTTGAATACAGCATTCGATGATTTGGTCAGCACTTATTTAGAAACTAATGTTGGACTGACAGATAATTTCCTGAGTGAAACTCTGACCTCTCAGCTTAAAGGCAATTTGTTAAGATTGTTGTCGCAAAAGCAGATGCTGCCTGCCGGGATTGGGAATAATACTGATTTAGTTCACAATCAATTAATTCGCAGCGATAAAATACATTGGCTCGATCGCAAACATCATGATGAACACGAGGACTGTTTTTTTAATTTGATGGATCGTTTTGTTGCCTATTTAAATCAGACTTGCTATACAGGCATTACCGGATATGAATTTCATTATGCTCTTTATGAAAAGGGAACTTTCTATAAAAAGCATCTCGATCAGTTTGTGAATAATAAGGGAAGAGCTTTCACTATGATCATGTATTTAAATAAGGATTGGAAGCCGGGTGATGGCGGCGAATTGTGCATTTACCATTCGGATCACAATCAGTGTATTTCTCCGCTTAACGGCAAATGTGTGTTTTTTAAGAGCAGTGAACTCGAGCATGAAGTTTTGCTCAGTAATCAGCCACGCTTAAGCATTACCGGATGGTTAAAAACCAGTTGATTGGTTTTGGGAGGATTGAAAAATAAAAAACCCAGGCTTTTTGAGCTTGGGTTTTTTATTGATCATATATTCTTTAGGCTGCTATGGCGTCCTTTTTAGACTTTCGGTACAGGTAAGAGTTGAAAATGCTTCTTTTGGCAAAGCGATACTGCTTATCTGAATTGATGAATTTATTGAATACGTTTTTTGGAACGCCAAAATATTCATAAGTAGTTCCATCGGTGAAAGAGATTTCAAGCAACAAGCCTTTGTGTTTGTAATCAGCAATGCCCGATTCGGTAGTTGTTGAAGTATATTCTTCCAGGTTTGCTTCAATTGTCTCCGGAGCAATACTTACCAAAAAGTGATAAGCATCAATAATCTCGCGGCTTTTGATTTCTGCTTCAGCAAATTTTTCATCATCAGATTGAAATTTATCAGGATGCCACTCTTTAACCAAATTTCGATAAGTTGATTTTAATTTCTTAAGATCAGTATCCTGATCAACATTAAATAATTTTTTGTACGCATTAACTCGCTTCATACAGGCTCTTTCTAAAATTCTTAATTGATATATTTAAAGTGTTTTTTTAAGGACACTTCTTCTTGCTTTTTCGCAAAACAGTCGCAAAAGTACATATTTTAATGTTCTGATTGCGAAGTAACTTCCCTTTTTTTATTTATTATATTTATTCCTGAGTTCGTGAAATTTTAAGAGAAGATATATTCACTTCGTTATTCACGTAAGTCAAATTCTGAAACGACGAATTTTAACCAAAGAGTAAATGTTCTTAGTCTGGATGAATTTACCTGTTTGCCATTTTGCTATCAATCATGGTACGAAAGTCATTTAATATTGGATTGGTATTTTTATTGTTCCAGACAGCCCGCAAGGTTGTTCTCTGAGGTATTTTATTCAATTCGATAAATTTAATTCCCATGTCGTAGCCCAATTTCAGAGAAGTGGGTACAATTGAAACACCAAATTTATTTTCTACCAGCCGGTATATCGAGCTGGCATTAACCGTGTTGTGCGAAATCAATGGTGCAAAACCACTTTCATCGAAAATTTGCATTACTTTTTCAAAATACGATTCACTGTACGAAGCATCAAAAAAGATGAACGAATCATTTTTAAATTGAGACAAATTTGTGAAGTTCGATTCGTTAATTGGATGATCTTTAGGAAGAACTAAGGAAAATGTATCTTCAAAAACAGATTGAATGCTTAATCCTCTGGGCACTCGTTCCATTCTCACAAAACCGACATCAATTTCATGATTAAGCAGTGCCTGGATTTGTTTGTTGTTGTCCATTTCTTTTAGACTGAAAAGAACATTTGGATGGGTTTGCTTAAATATTAATAATAGTTCCGGAATTACATCCTGCATGGCAGAACCAACATAGCCGAGATTCAAATTGCCATTCAAGCCATCATGTAATAGTTTAGCATGGTTTATAATTTCATCCAAACGTTTAAAATTATTGGTCAACTCTTTTTGCAGGTAAAGGCCGGCTATAGTAAGTTTTACTTTTCGGTTATGGCGTTCGAACAAGCTGATTCCAAGAATCTCTTCCATTTGTTTAATCTGCCGGCTTAATCCTGGCTGCGATATAAACAAGCTTTCTGCTGCTTTTCTAAAATGCAGATCTTCTGCTAAAGCAAGGAAATATTTGTAATGTCTGAACTCTATTTGATTACTCATAGTTATTAAATGATGACAATAATAGTCTTGTTGGGTATCAAAATTACGAATAACTTTGTAATAAAAAATAAATCTACTTGAACTATGTTTAAATACGGAATTGATCGGTTAAGTGTTGATAAGACGATACAAATTGCTCGGGGAGAGCTTAAAGCGGGATTAACTGCAGAAGCTATCAGTAAAGTGAATGCTTGCAGAGCCAAGGTTGAAACAATGGCGAAGTCCAATAAAGCTTACTATGGAATAAATACCGGTTTCGGACCTTTGTGCGATACTCAGATTTCGCCGGAAGAAACGAGCAAATTACAGGAGAATTTGCTGATAACCCATGCTGTAGGTGTTGGAAATCCTATTGGTAAAGAGTTATCTAAAATCATGATGATTTGTAAGGTACAAGCATTGGCGCAGGGTTTTTCGGGTGTTCGGTTGGAAGTGATTGAGCGTATTTTATTTTTTATTGAAAATGATTTGATTCCGGTTGTTCCGGAACAGGGTTCTGTTGGTGCTTCGGGCGATTTAGCTCCTTTGTCGCATTTATTTTTACCTCTTTTAGGAGAAGGTGAATTTTGGATCGGCAAAGATATTGTTCCTGCCAAAGAAGTATTGGCAAAGAATGGCCTGAAGGCTATTCGTTTGGAAGCAAAAGAAGGTTTGGGTTTAATCAATGGAACTCAGTTTATTTTGGCACATGCAATCCGTGGTTTGTATAAAATGGAATATCTTCTTGATTTGGCAGATGTTGCAGGAGCAATGAGTCTGGAAGGTTTTCAGGGAAGTGCTGCTCCTTTCAAACCGGAATTACATTCAATTCGTCCGTTTAAAGGAAATATTAAAGTGGCGGAACGCATGCGTATGCTGTTGGAAAACTCAGAAAATTTAGCGGGTCATATTGATTGTGAACGTGTTCAGGATCCATATTCATTACGTTGTATTCCTCAGGTTCATGGTGCATCCAGAAATGCATGGTATCATTTGAATGAGCTGGCTGAAATCGAAATGAATTCGGTGACTGATAATCCAATTGTATTAAGTGATACCGAAGCCATTTCGGGTGGTAACTTCCACGGACAACCTTTGGCGATGGCTTTGGACTACTGTTCCATAGCGGCATCGGAGCTTGGTAATATTGCTGACAGAAGATGTTACCTGCTGTTGGAAGGTAAATTTGGATTGCCTCGTTTGTTAACTGCAAGTGGTGGATTAAATTCAGGATTTATGATTCCTCAATATACTACCGCGGCACTGGTTACTGAGAACAAATCACTTTGTTTTCCTCCGTCAGCAGATAGTGTTCCAACTTCATTAGGACAGGAAGATCACGTTTCGATGGGAAGTATCTCGGGACGAAAATTCAATCAGATATTAGGTAATATCGAGAAAATATTTGCCATTGAGTTGATGTATGGCGCTCAGGCATTAGAATTTAGAAGTCCTAATCATTTCTCAGATATCATGACAAAGAATTTTAACATTATCAGAAGTAAAGTGGATAAGCTGGAAGATGATCGTGTGTTGAAAGATGATATCTATGCAATGATTGATTTTGTGAAGACCAGAGCTTTTATTGTGAAATAGTAAAGACGAAAGTATGACATTTCAAGAACAGATATTGCAAGGGATTCCAGCAGAATTACCTGCAAAAAAAGCATATCCGAAGGATGCCAACAGAGCTCCTAAAAGGAAAGATATTTTATCGGTAGAGGAAAAGCAGTTGGCAATTCGTAATGCTCTGCGTTATTTTCCAAAGGATTGGCACAAAGAGTTAGCTGTTGAATTCGCTCAGGAATTATTGGATTTTGGTCGTATTTACATGTATCGGTTTAAGCCTGAATACAAAATGTATGCCCGCCCGATTCAGGAATATCCTGCCAAATCGATACAGGCAGCAGGTATTATGCTGATGATGCAGAACAATTTGAATCCTGCAGTAGCTCAGCATCCCGAGGAGTTGATTACTTACGGCGGTAACGGAGCTGTTTTTCAGAATTGGGCGCAGTACCTGCTTACCATGCAGTATTTGGCGACCATGACAGATGAGCAGACTTTGAATCTGTATTCAGGTCACCCGATGGGATTGTTTCCTTCTTCGAAAGGAGCTCCAAGAGTGGTGGTTACCAATGGTATGGTTGTTCCTAACTACTCCAAACCAGATGACTGGGAAAAATTTAATGCGCTGGGTGTATCGCAGTACGGACAAATGACAGCTGGTTCGTTTATGTACATTGGTCCGCAGGGAATTGTTCATGGTACAACCATTACTGTGATGAATGCTTTTCGTAAAATCCTGAAAAAGGGAGAAACTCCTTCAGGAAAGATTTTTTTAACTGCCGGATTAGGTGGAATGAGCGGAGCACAGCCAAAAGCCGGAAATATTGCCGGTTGTATTACCGTAGCGGCCGAAGTGAATCCCAAAGCAGCCAAAAAACGTCATGAGCAGGGCTGGGTTGATGTTTTGATTGATTCGATGGACGAATTGGTTGCCCGTGTAAGAAAAGCACAAGAAACCAACGAGGTGGTTTCCATTGCATTTATTGGTAATGTAGTGGATGTTTGGGAGCGTTTCGATGAGGAGAATATCTTCATTCACATTGGTTCCGATCAAACATCATTGCACATTCCCTGGACTGGAGGATATTATCCTGTGGATACTTCGTATGAGGAATCGAACAGATTGATTCGTGAAGAGCCGGAGCTGTTCAAGGAAAAAGTACAGGCAACTTTACGCCGCCATGCTGCTTCTATTAACAATCATACGGCAAAGGGAACTTATTTCTTCGATTACGGGAATGCCTTTTTGCTGGAAGCTTCCCGCGCCGGCGCGGATATCATGGCCGAAAACGGGATTGATTTTAAATACAAATCATACGTTCAGGATATTTTAGGCCCAATGTGTTTCGATTATGGATTTGGACCTTTCCGTTGGGTTTGTGCTTCGGGAAGAGCAGAAGATCTGGATCAGACCGACGAGATTGCAATGAATGTATTGCAGGAAATCATGGAAAGTTCTCCGGAAGAAATTCAATTGCAGATGCAGGATAACATTACCTGGATTAAGGATGCCAAGAAGAACAAAATGGTAGTTGGTTCGCAGGCCCGTATTTTATATGCCGATGCCGAAGGACGTGCTAAGATTGCTGAAGCGTTTAATAATGCCATTGCAGCAGGAAAAATAGGACCGGTTGTTTTGGGGCGCGATCATCATGATGTGAGTGGAACAGATTCGCCTTACCGCGAAACTTCAAATATTTACGACGGCAGTAAGTTTACTGCTGATATGGCCATTCAGAATGTGATTGGTGACAGCTTTAGAGGTGCAACCTGGGTGTCGATTCACAATGGCGGCGGCGTAGGCTGGGGAGAGGTTACCAATGGTGGATTCGGAATGTTGCTTGACGGAACCAGGGAAGCTGATGCACGCTTAAAAAATATGTTGTTTTACGATGTAAACAACGGGATTGCCCGACGCAGCTGGGCAAGAAATAAGGAAGCGATGTTTGCCATTAAAAGGGAAATGGAACGCACACCAGATTTAAAGGTAACCGTTCCCAATCTGGTAGATGACAACCTGCTGACTGATCTTTTTTAAAAATCGTTTTTAGATAAAAATAGAATTGGTTCAGGTATTTCCTGAACCAATTTCATATATACGAATTTGTAGTTGTGGAGAGAAGAGATAATGAATCGATAAATGCTGAATACAGACCTGCTGAAAAAGGTTATTGGGAAGGACGAAAATCAAATCCAGACATGGGGAAGCAGTATTGGCACCAGCAAATTGAATTTGTAAACTGGGATGAATTGAATCAGCAGTCTGATGATTCAAAGATCGATATTGCCATTTTGGGTTATGTGTGCGATGAGGGAGTACGACGTAACCGCGGAAGAATGGGAGCGCACGAAGGACCTAAGGCGATTCGCGACCGATTGGCAAAACTGCCGATCCACTTCGAGTCCAAACGTGTGATTGATGCCGGCAATATTGTTTGCAACGATGATGATATGGAAGCTTGTCAGGCACTTTTTTCCTATGCAATCTCCGACTTAATTAAGCAGAAAATATTTCCGATTGGCATTGGTGGCGGACACGATATGTCTTACGCACATTTTATGGGAATACGCGATGCCGTTAAGGAGACCCAAAAACGAAAAGTGGGCATTATTAATTTCGATGCGCATTTTGATCTTCGCCCGGTAGAGGGGAGAGGAAATTCCGGAACTCCTTTCAATCAGATTATTTCGGAATGCCACGAAAAGGGTGATCTGGTAGATTATTATGCCATTGGTATTCAGCAGCAATCCAACACCAAAGAATTGTTTGATATTGCAAAAAGAGAGCACATCAACTATTCTATTAATTACGATTGTGAATCATCGGCAATGGAAATGGAAAGCCTTAAAAACAAACTGACACCCATTATTGCCAATAACGATTATCTGTACATTACCATCGATATGGATGGCTTTTCGTCGGCTTATGCACCTGGCGTAAGTGCGCCGTCGCCATTGGGTTTTACGCCCTATTTTGTATTTAAACTGCTGAGTTTCTTGTTTGCAACGAAAAAGGTAATTGCTTTTGATATTGCAGAGTTAAATCCATCGCTCGACAGGGACATGCATACGGCGAGTCTGGCAGCCAAAATTGTCGATTTTGTGGTGTTGAATTATGAATCTCCTATCTAATATCATTTTAGATAAAAATTTACACACAGTTATTATACCGATATTTAAAACTCAGTGATTCTCCCGATTTATCGGGAGAAAAATACGAATTGGTATAAAATGGAGGGAATAGAGTTTTTACGACTGCCATCGAAATATCATTCTGATTCCTGATTTTTAGCTGCTTTTTTAAACCAGTTTTTAGGGTTTAGGTAGGTTTTGTATTTGCTGAAAAGCTCTTTCCCCACCATTATTCCTCCAAGCCAAAACAGCACTTCGCCAATAACCAGAGATATGGTGGAGAGTGTAATTTTGGTTTTAGCTTCCATTTCGAGAAATGGAATTATAGCTATCAATAGAAAAAATGGAATACAGAAAATAATCAAAAATATTCCGACTCTGATTACCCAGTTCTTTTTTTTCATATTGCTGATGTTTGCTGATCCTGACTTGCCGGGATTAATAGTGCTATGCATTTAAACTTTTCATCACCGCCCATGAAAATTTAGCTTTTGTTAGCATTTCGTTATTTTATACTCAATGTTAATTTACTAGTAATATCATTGAAAATTTCTTTGTCTGCAATAGAAAACAAAAGCATTTCTGTGTAATAAAGCATTTTAGATTTTTCGCCTTCCCAAAGATCACTACTAATGTCTTTAATCAATTTATTCAGTTCGGAATAAGCTTTTTTAGTTGGAATAAAGTAACTCTTATCTTTATTGTTGATGTAAAGTCTTTTTGTTAATTCCTCAGTATTAATTGGTTTATATTTCTGAATGTTTCTTAGTCTAATTAATACGTTCATATCAAACGCAGACATTTTAGAATTTCTTCCTTCAGGAATTGGGAAAAACTTTTCTCCAGCATTTTCCGATAAGATTATCCAATTTAATGAATAGGTAACTCTTGAATCATATATTGTATATTTCTCAGGAAACATATAAGCACCGACTTTTGAAGCACTTGCAATTCTATTAAATATGGGTTCGTTTTGGTTTAAAAACTGTTTAATTAATTCTATAGTATTTTCATCTTTTGCGCCCGTTATTCCACCCCAATCCTTAATAATCCATAAGCACAGATTATCAAATTCGTTTTTTTGATTATGATAGAATTCGTTTAATTTCTTTCGTATTCTATCTTTGAGAATTATTTCCTTTTCATAAGGTTTAATCTCACTGAGTTTGTCTCGCTCTTTTTCTGTCAATACTTTTAGCCCGACTAATTTTTCAATATTTACATTCCAAACATACAAGTTTGGTAAGTCCTCGCTGTATTTTTTTAGATAAGTAACTATTTTGGCGACATTAAATTTATAATGAGAGGAATCCGTAACTTTTGTAAGCCCGATTACGGAGGTTGTCGTGAATTTATCTGTTCTATCTATTTTCAATTTGATTACGAGTTTTTTATAATGAATGTCAACTTTAGTCTGTCTAAAAACTCATTAAACTGCTCAATTTAGTTTTAAACATAGCGGTTTTAAGGATGCATAAAATGGAAAAACTTATTCTTTTTATTACTTATCACACAATAAAATTGTGCGGTAGCGGGGGCATTGCCATTATAACGAGATTCCCACTCTTGAAATATGCTCAATTAATGCTTTCTCTTTTATGCGGTTAAATATAATTAAATCAAACTTGTATGGAAGATTTAATCCTTCCAGCTCAATTGATAAATCAAGCACATCATTAAGTAAAATATTTTCGCCTTTTAATGCAATATCAATATCAGAACCATTAGAAAAAGTTCCTTTAGCTCTTGAACCAAATAATATTACTTCATTAACTTTAGAGCATTGTTTAATAATCTTAACAATGCTCTCTAAGTCACAACTGCTTAATCCAACATTTAAATTTTTATTCATCAAATAAGGAATTTTGAGAATTTGATTTTTCTTCTTCCAATCGAATCATCAAATCCTGTAAAAGAAAAAAGAATTCATTTCTTATCCCTTTGATTATTTCAATTGCTGTTTCTTCATCATATGTATGACTTGCCAAATTTCGACCCTGATGCATTCTCATCCAACCTTTTCCATTGGTAATATATCCATCTTGAAAGCTTTGTTCAATTACAGGTTTTGGTCCGGCAATTTGGCTATATCCTTTATCTCTCAATAAATCTTGCAGCGTTTTCCAACTTAACTCATATGTATATTCAAAAGCTTTTATTAGTCCTTGTTCCTCCATTTCATTCAGTTCTTCATGCTTTATAAACTTTGATAACTGATTGAATGCTTTACTAAAATTTATAAACCGTTGCTGCCAACGTATATCTTTGCTCATATATATTTATTTTATTGTTATGGTTTAGAATGTAAAGATATAATTTTATTGAAATCGCGAGTTGCCTTGCCCCAAACGCAAAAGTGTTTTATCCTTTCGGTTTTTAAAATTAACAAAATAGTATTTTAAAAGACTGATTTTAGATTCTGAGAATAGTTCTAAATAAAGGACAAAACAGAATTGGAAAATGCTGCCGGAACTATGGGCGTTTACTTGATTTGTTTTTTCAGTAAGCAGTTTAGGACTTTCTATTTGCTTTGTACTGTTTTAGCAACTTCGCATTATTAAAAGCAGCCACGAACCGATATTGTTTATTTTATGTGGCTAAAGCCTGTTAATTAATTGCATAATATCAGTTGCTTAAAAGCAACAGCAATAGATGTTTTTGCAGTAGTTTCATTTCACTCCTTCAGTCATTAATTTTCCATTATCAGTTGCTTGAAAACAAGAGTGATAAACACTCTGATTTTCTACTTGCATTAGTAAATGCTTTGTGTTTTTTATCTATTGCAGCTTGGCTTTAGCCCACTGAAATTGAAATATTCCAAAGACTGATTTGTTTTTGTATTTATTGAGTTTTCCAACTATCATTTTTTGCTTTGTACTGAGTACATCGGGCAAAAACTCAAGTTTTCAAGTTTTGTACTCAATACATTGCGTCAAAACTAAAGTTCTTAGGCTTTGTACTAAGTACATTGTGTCAAAACTGAAGTTTTCAGGCTTTGTACTCAGTACATTATGTCAAAACTGAAGTTTTCAGGCTTTGTACTTAGTACATTGTGTCAAAACTCAATTTTTCATGCTTTATCACTATTGATATTGATATGATTTTATTTGTTTGCAGCAACCCGTTTGTTGCATTCTTATTTAAAATGATTAAAAATAATTTTATATCTTTAGTTTACTTTAAAAACAAGGGAAACGATGAGGATTAAATGGATACGGGTAGTGCTGCTTATATCGCTTGTGCTTGTAAAAGTAAGTCCGGCTAATTCTCAAAATCACGATCAAACAATGAATCACACACATACAAATCATTTAATTAAGGAGAATAGTCCTTATTTACTGCAGCATGCACACAACCCTGTTAATTGGTACCCGTGGGGCGCAGAGGCTTTGACCAAAGCCAAAAACGAGAACAAACCAATTTTGGTGAGCATTGGTTATGCCGCCTGTCATTGGTGTCATGTAATGGAGCGCGAGAGTTTCGAGAGCGAGGAGGTTGCCAAGCTGATGAACGAATTTTTTGTTTGCATAAAAGTCGATCGCGAGGAGCGGCCCGATATCGATCAGATATATATGGATGCCGTGCAAATGATGACCGGCAGCGGTGGCTGGCCTTTGAACTGTTTTGCTATGCCCGATGGGAAACCGTTTTTTGGAGGCACTTACTTTCCTGCCGATAATTGGATGAATGTGCTGAAAGGAATTCATAATGCATGGATCAATGAACAGGATAAAGTAAAGAAGGTGGCCGGTCAGTTGGCGGGTGGAATCCGTGAAAACGAAATAATTGCAGTAAAAGCAGAAGTATCCCGGTTCGCTGCCGCAGATTTAGAAAAAGCCTTTCGCCAATGGGAATCCGAATTCGATTCCCGCGAAGGGGGAAACAATTGGGCGCCAAAATTCCCATTGCCCAATTCACTTCAGTTTTTATTGCGCTATTACTATTTCACAAAAAATCAGCCGGCGCTTAATCATGTAACGCTTACGCTCGATAAAATGGCCATGGGCGGTATTTACGATCAGGTGGGCGGAGGTTTTGCCCGATATTCGGTCGATGCCATTTGGAAAGTGCCGCACTTCGAAAAAATGCTTTACGACAACGGGCAGTTGGTTAGTTTGTATGCCGAAGCCTATCAGCTCACTAAAATTCCCGAATACAAACAGGTAATTCAGCAAACTTTGGAGTTTACCGATAGGGAATTAAGTTTGCCCGAAGGTGGTTTTTATTCCTCGCTCGATGCCGACAGCGAAGGAGTGGAAGGGAAATTTTATGTGTGGGAAAAATCGGAGGTCGATCAGCTTTTGGGCAGTCAATCCGAGCTGTTTTGTGAGTATTACGGCATTACCGACCGGGCCAATTGGGAGGAAGGAAACATACTGATGATACAGACTGATAAAAAAGCATTGGCCGATAAGTATGAAATATCCGTAAAGAAACTGGACGAAGTTTTGGAGAAGGGGAGAAGAGCTCTTTTGGAGAGAAGAAAGGACAGGATCCGCCCTGGTTTGGACGATAAATCGTTAACCAGCTGGAATGCACTCATGCTAAAAGGATACGTAGATGCTTACAAGGCTTTGGGTGATGAAAAATATTTGAACAGAGCCATTAAAAATGCTGAGTTCATTCAAAAATACCTTTGGAAAGGAAAAGCGCATTTGCATCGTAATTACAAAGACGGGAATTCGAAAATAAACGGATTTTTAGACGATTACAGTTTCACTATCGAGGCTTTTACTGCACTTTATCAGGCAACTTTTAACGAGAAATGGCTGCTGAAAGCCAACGATTTGCTCGGGCATGTTATCCTTCATTTTTCCGATGAGCAGTCGGGCATGTTTTTTTACACATCCGACGAGGATCCGAATTTAATTGCCCGTAAAATGGAATTGATCGATAATGTAATTCCATCATCCAATTCATCCATTGCAAAAAGCTTGTTTTTAGTAGGAAGTTATTTGGGAAACAGCCGATATGTTGAGCGTTCTGCACAGATGCTTGCCAACGTAAAACCACGTCTCGAAAAGTCACTATCCTATCATTCCAATTGGGGACAGTTGTATTTTTGGTTGGCAAATCCACTCATCGAAATTGTTGTTGCAGGAGAAGATGCCATAGTTCAGAAACGGAAAATTGAAGAATTATTTTTACCCAATGTCTTGATTTCAGGGAGCAAAACCGAAAGCAGTTTGCCTTTGCTGCAAAATAGATATGTAAATGGGCAAACAACTTTCTATCTTTGTAAAAATAATACCTGCAAACTGCCTGTTACGAAGGTCGGTGATCTGCTGAAACAACTGGAGGCAGAGAACGGGAAACAGTGATCAGTAAACAGTAAATAGTGTAGAGTGATTATTTTGTAAGCCTGAAGGGATTTACTATTTCAGCTCAGGGCAGCACCCTGAGAATAGAATAATGGACATGAACCATCGCACGAATTAATTTTATTGAAACCTGACAGCGTCGAAGAACTGTAAGCGTTGAGTTTATTTAGAAATAAATTTTTGAAGAACCAATTATTAAAATCAAAATAAGATAATGATGAAGAAAAACAGGCGTACCATCTTGCTTTCGGGCTTTTTGTTGTTTGCAATTGCATGTGCAACTGTGCCCATTACCGGAAGAAAACAAATGAATCTGTTTCCCGAAACAGAAATGATTGCTACCAGTTTAACTCAATACGATGCCTTTTTAAAGGAAAGTAAACTTTCCGATAACAAAGAGCAATCGGCAATGGTAAAAGCCTGCGGTGCCCGAATTTCGGCCGCAGTGGAAAAATTCATGAATGATAACGGCATGAGCGACCGCATTGCAAATTTTGTTTGGGAGTTCAATCTGGTTGATGATGAAACTCCTAACGCATGGTGTATGCCAGGTGGTAAAGTGGTTTTCTACACAGGAATTTTACCTTACACACAAACCGAAACCGGTATGGCTGTTGTTATGGGACACGAAATAGCACATGCCATTGCACGCCATGGTAACGAGCGTATGAGTCAGCAAATGGGAATTCAGGCTTTAGGTACGGGATTGTCAATGGCCCTAAACGAAAAACCTGCCGAAACACAACAAATTTGGATGACTGCCTTTGGTGTTGGTGCTAATGTTGGGGTAATGCTTCCCTTCTCGCGTTCTCACGAAACCGAAGCTGATAAAATGGGTCTGATTTTTATGGCTATGGCCGGATACAATCCTGCAGAAGCAATCGATTTTTGGAAGCGAATGGGAGAGAGCGGTGGCCAAAAACCACCGGAATTTCTATCTACTCATCCCGCCGATGCAACCCGTGTTAAAGATCTTCAGGCTTACTTGCCGGAGGCAATGAAGTACTACAAGAAATAATAATAATCCGTAGAATATAAAATTTATGGCGTTCGCACAACAAGTGAGGATGCCATTTGTTTTTATAGTAAGAAAAATACAATTAAAAACCTGCCAGAGTCGAAGACCTGTAAACGTTTTTTTTATTCAATTTCTGAGAATATTACGGAGGTTTTCGAAGCCATGTTCTCATCTCCTTAAAGTTACTCTTTATACACATCTTGTTGCTCTTGATTTTTTTCAACCAACAAGAAGTATAAAAATGATAATATCAGGAATTAACACCCTTTTCCCGACGTGTCGGGATCGGCACTTTGTTCACAATATTATTCCAAATTGCGTTCACAATCTTCACTGCGTTATGGTAGCCTCAAGAAGGGAAGATTCTGTTTGTGAACGATTCTCCCATTTTAAGGGGAGATGTTCGAAGAACAGAGGGGTGCTTAGGTTTATAATCAAACTATTGCCTGAGAAAGCAAATATTTGTATAAAGAGTAGTCATTAAAGGAGAGGAATAGGGTGAGGTCTTTAGTAGTAAAGAAAGGAGATATTTAGGAACTCTTCACTTATTTTTTTGTTGAAATGTTTTTCTATAAATGAAAGGTATTGATTGTCTCAATTTCGAAAAGTTTAATTTATTTAACCTTTCCCCTTCAATCTTTTTCCTTATTTTTCGCTAACTGCTAACTGCTAACTGCTAACTGCTAACTGCTAACTGCTAACTGCTAACTGCTAACTGCTCATTTCCTCAACACTTCCTTATCTTCAAAATCCTCCGAATTCCAGATTTCCTCAGGAATCGAATCATCATCTTCGGGAATAATAATTGTTGGTTTTTTCGGTCCTTTATTTCGATAAGCCAAGGCGTAAATCATTCCAGAGAAACCACCAAACAAATGACCTTCCCACGAAACATCAGTTAAAATTGGGAACACGCCCCAAAATAAGCTGCCATACAGAAAAGCCACAATAAAAGAGATAGCAATTAAACGATAGTGATTGCGGATAATTCCGCTAAAAAACAGGAAAGATGCAAAAGCGTAAACCAATCCGCTGGCACCAATATGATAGGCTTCGCGTGCGCCCAGCCAAACCAGAATGTTTGTTGTAAGATAACACAGTATGAATATCTGGTACGAAAGCGGACGATAGAAATAGAAGATACCCCAACTTAAAACAAAAAAGGGAATTGTGTTGGCCATTAAATGACTAAAATCCTTATGTATTAAAGGACTGGTGAGAATTCCGATTAAACCTTTGGTGTGCAAAGGGAAAATTCCCAGATAATACAAATCAAGGTCAAGTCCCCATTTAAATATTTCAACAGCCCAAATCAAAAAAACAAAAGCGAGCGGAAAAATCAAACTGTGCTTTAGCTTCAATTTCTCAAAATCCTTATGGTATGTTCTGGTTTCTCGCAAAATTCCGTACTTATAAGTAGTGAAGCCCCTTTAGGGATTTAGGGTGTTTTCTGATGTGCTAATCCAATTCAATCTCTATTTCTTCATCAGTTTTAGGATTTGATATCTCAATCACTTTTCCGTCTTTGCACTCAAGAGTGCGGGCAGGAAATTTCTTCAGCAAATCGTGCTGATGTGTTGCCATCACAATAGTCCGCCCGTTTTTACTGATATCCATAAGCAATTCAGCCAATTCATCCGATGTTTCGGGGTCAAGATTACCAGTTGGCTCATCGGCTAAAATAATATCCGGAGAGTTGAGTAAGGCGCGGGCAATAACGATTCGCTGCTGTTCTCCTCCCGAGAGCTCATGCGGCATTTTATATCCTTTCTTATCCATTTTTACTTTGCTCAGCACTTCCTCTATTCTATGGTCAATCTCTTTTTTGTTTTTCCAGCCGGTAGCCTTTAAAACAAATTCCAGATTAGAATGAACATTCCGATCGGTCAGCAATTGAAAATCCTGAAATACGATACCAATTTTTCGTCTTAAAAAAGGAACTTGTTTTGTTTTGATGATAGGAAGATAAAATCCGGCAACCGAACCGCCTCCTTCTTTTATTGGCAGATCGGCGTATAAAGTTTTCATTAAACTGGTTTTGCCACTGCCCACTTTTCCTATGATGTAAACAAATTCTCCTTTTTCAATTTCCAAACTAACGTCTGTTAAAATAATATTATCTGCCTGGCGGATAACTGCATTTTTAAGTTCAATGATAGGAGATTCGGTCATGTATTTCGTTTTTTTAGGATTCAAATTGTATGCTGACATACAAATCTAAAAAATTATTTCGGCAGAAGGTTTTTTATTGCTCTTTTCTTTATCAAAACAGAGTGCAATTTTTCTTTCTTTCCACCGTTTGAAATACGATAAGCTTACAGATTATTTATACCTTTAGGCCTGATTTTATGAGTTGAATCTGATTCGGAAATCAGCCACTGAAAGGCTTGGATATTCAACGTTTTTTTAACTTGTTATACCTACACACGCAACGAAGTATGAGAAATAAATATAGTTTGTGGATTTTGACTTTCCTGTTTTTTTTATGTTTGGGATTTACAGTTCAGGCCCAAAAATCATTGCCTCTTAAAAGCAGCAATCAAGTTTGGCAATCGGCCATGGAAATGTTCCAAAACAAAAATTATGGCGGAGCAAGACACGAATTCGCCGATTTTATTCAAATGGAGAAGGATGCTTATTCCGATCGAGCCACCAAAGCTGATTTTTATATGGCCTGGTGTTCCATCGAACTTTTTCGTCCAGAGGCCGAAGAGGAAATGAAATCTTTTATTCAGAAACATCCGGAGAGTAATTTAAAGCAGGCAGCATATTTTCAGTTGGGAAGACAGCAGTATCGAAGCAAGAAATACAAGGATGCTTTGGAATGGTTTAAAAAGGTTGATGTTTATGCCTTAAATCCCGATCAGCGAACCGAATACCAGTTTAAAATGGGCTATTCTTATTTTGTGGAAAAGAAATATGAAGAGGCCAGACAATTCTTTTTCGATATTATTGAAGTGTCGGGGGAATATAACGCTCCGGCAAATTACTATTATGCTCACATTGCCTATTTAAACGGAAATTATCAAACCGCGCTGAATGGGTTCGAAAAGCTGATTAAGAATAAAACCTTTCAGCCAATTGTTCCTTACTACATCACACAAATTTATTACCTGCAGGAGAAATATGCGAAGGTAATTGAATATGCTCCGCAATTTTTAGATGATGTTTCGGTAACACGAAGCGACGAAATTGCGAAGATGATCGGACTTTCTCATTACCAGTTAAAAGAATACCAAAAGGCAATTCCATTTCTGGATAAAGGAAAGAAAAGCTTTTCGCGTGAGGACAAGTTTGCTTACGGATATTGTCTTTACAAGCAAAAGAAATATGCTGAAGCAGTTGAGCAATTTGAGAGAGTTGGCGGCGAAAATGATGAGTTGCTGATGGTTGCCAATTACTGTCTGGCAGATTGTTCTCTGCAATTGGGAGATAAGCAGGGAGCTAAAGTTGCTTTTGCAACTACTGCCCGAATGGATTTCGATAAAAACATGCAGCAGGATGCTTTGTTTAATTTTGCGAAACTGACCTACGAGCTTTCTTATTCGCCTTTTAACGAGACCATAAAGGCTTTCGATGAATATTTGCAGAACTATCCTGACTCTGATCGTAATGATGAAGCTTACGATTACCTGGTGAAAGTGTACATGACCACCAGGAATTATGGAGATGCTTTACTTTCTATGGATAAAATTGCAAATAAAACTCCGGAGATTAAAAGAGCTTACCAAAGAGTTTCCTGGCTGCGAGGTTTAGAGTTGATGAAGCAGTTGAATTACAGCAAGGCAATCGAATCTTTTAATGCCGCTTTGCAATACAAAATTTATAATTCTCAGATTGCTGCCGAATGCATCTACTGGAAAGCAGAAGCTTATTACAGAATGGGTGAATTTGCTAAGGCAACTACTCTTTATAACGAGTTTTTATTGTCGCCGGGTTCCGGTTCTTCGGAATATTACGAGCGTGCCTATTACAATATTGCATATGCTTACTTCGAGCAGGATAACTACAACGAAGCTTCCGATTGGTTCCGCAAGTTTGTCAATCAATCCGACAAAAAAAGCACATTTGTTTCGGATGCCTGCAACCGCATTGGCGATTGTTTCTTTTTGAACAGAGATTATAAAAATGCGGCCGAATATTACAGAAAATCAGCGATTGCCAACAAATGGGATACCGATTATGCATTGTATCAGCAGGCTCTTTCGGTTGGATTACTGGGCAACACAAGCGAAAAGGTACAATTGCTGGAGCAGATACGTACTTCTTATCCCGATTCGGAATATTTAGATGATGCATTGTTCGGATTGGCCAGTGCAAAAGTGAAGCTGGACGATCAGGCAACTGCCGTATCTATTTATAAAGAATTAGCAGGCAAATTTCCAACCAGCAGTTATGCACCTAAATCATTGCTGCAGTTAGGACAGCTGAATTACAATGCAAAAGAATACCAAAAAGCTATCAGTGCATACAAAGAGGTGGTTTTAAATTATCCGCAATGCGAAGAAAAGAAAAGTGCCTTTATCGGATTAAAGAATGTTTATGTTGATATGAATAATGTGAACGACTATTTTGCGTTCGCAGAGTCGTTTAAAGGAGGTGGAGCAATTCGAAGTTCAGAGAAAGATTCTCTTTCGTATATTTCAGCCGAACGATTGTACATGTCAGGCGATACCGGGCGAGGTACAAATGCATTGAATGAGTATTTATCCAATTTCCCAAATGGAATGTTTCAGTTAAATGCGCAATTCTACAAAGCAGACGCAGCTTTAAATCAGCAAAAGTTCGATGAGGCACTTGCCGGATTCGAACTGGTGCTGAATCGTCCGAACAACTTGTTTACAGAAAGAGCTTTGCTGGCTTCATCGCAATTGAATTACAGAAATAAGAATTACTCTCAGGCCAAAAAGCAATTTTCGAGATTGAAACAAATGGCCGAGATTCCGGAGAATGTGAAATTGGCCAAAGTGGGGTACATGCGATCGGTGTATAGTTTAAAGGAGTATGAAAATACCATTCAGGCTGCGAACGATGTACTCGAGGCAGCCAAATCGAAGGAAGAGCTAATCCGGGAAGCGAAGTACAAACGAGGCAAATCTTATTTGAATTTGGCGAACACAGTCTCTGCATCGAACGATTTTAAGGAATTGGCTAAGGAAACTCAGAGTGTTGAAGGGGCAGAGTCAAAATATCTGTTGGCAAAAGTTTATTTTGGGAATAATCAGTACGATTTGGCCGAAAAAGAAATCAACGGGTTCATAGAAATGAATTCTCCTCATCATTACTGGCTGGCAGAAAGTTTTCTTTTGCTGTCGGATGTGTTTATGAAGAAGAATGATCCATTTCAGGCTCGGTATACCCTGCAAAGTATTGTTGATAATTATGCGGTAAAAAACGATGGGATTATTGAAAGAGCGCAGGCGAAATTGGATCTACTTTTAGCCAGTGAGAAAAAGGCCGAAGAGAAAATAACCAATAATGAAGTAAAGGTTCAGTTCGAAGGAGCCGACAGTACCGAAAGCAATAAGTTATTTGAAAAGTCTTCTGTAAAAACAGATTCTCTTAAATTAGAAGAGGAGAGAATCATGTTAGAGAAGATGTTAAATAGATTAGATATTAAGTAATTAACCACTAATAAAAAAAAGAAATGTTCAAAAAAATCATATTCACTGTGGCGATAGCCGGTTTGGCTTGTTCAGTTTCTTATGCGCAGGAAGAAAGAGATTTAAATAAAGAAGTGAAGGTGAAAACCGCTTATCAGCCAAAAATAAATAAATCAAAGCGAATTGGAGAGTTGCCGGTGGTTCAGGATACAGCAACCTTCACTCCTTCGTTTTCCTACTTTATACAAACAAAACCTTTGGCCGTAGGATTTTCTCCTGCTTTAATCCCGGCAGCACGAATTGTTGGTGAGCCATTGCAATCAATTAACAGTCATGCCTTAACTCTTGCAGGGGGTAATTATTCAACCCTGTTCGGGGATTATCGTTTCAATAACCAACGCTCGAAAATAAGCGATTTTGGAATTCATATTCGTCATTATTCCACCAACGGAAAATTGGAGTTGGAAAATGGTCGGAAAGCAAAGCCCGATTGGAAAGAACAATTGGCTGAAGTATATGGCAGTGTGTATTTGGATGAAGGAAAGGTTTCAGGAAAGGTGTATTACGAACACAAAGGATACGATTTTTTCGGATTTCCGGCAGAAGATGATGTTGTGGCAGATTATGTGAATTTATTTCCATATACTGAGCAGGTTCAAAATCGTTTTGGATTGAATGCAGAGTTTCTTACTGCCTTTAAAGATGAAGAGAAGTTGAATTTTGGTGTTGGTTTGCAATACGAGCACTTTACGGATGATATCTACGTAACAGAGAATGATGTATTGATTAGTGCCGAGGCTAAAATTCGTCGTGGTGATGGTTTTTGGAGTTTGAAATCATCTTTTGATTATTTTGCAACCGACGGAATTACCAGTATGCAAGAGTTGGGATCTATGTTTGAAAGGAATACTCTCGTTTGGAATTTAAACCCTCAATATTCGCTTAAAACCGGACAATTGAATTTGAAATTAGGATTGAATACTGTTCTTGCTATGGGCGACGATTCAGAAGCAAAACTGTATCCTGATATAGCTGTCGATTTTGAAGCAATTGATGGTATTATGACCCTGTTTGCAGGATTGAACGGGGATTTAAAAATGAATAATTACAATGATATTATTGCTGAGAATCCATACGTTTACTCAGGTTTGAATGTGGTGCCTTCCAATCAAAAATACAAATTGTTTGGTGGTGTAAAAGGCAGTTTGTCTTCTAATTCATCTTTTAAATTATCGGCTGAATATAGCTCTGTTGATGATCAGTACTTCTTTATGCAAAGAAATGCCGGTGCGGCAAATGTAGATTATTTCGGTACTACTTATTCAAATAAATTTGATGTGGTTTATGATGATATTAGTTTGCTTCGTTTAGGCGCAGAAGTAAGTATAGGTTGGACCGATAAACTGGAATTGAATTCAGCAGTTTGGTTCAATAAATATACTCTCGATAAGCAAGCAGAGGCTTGGCACAAGCCGGAATTTGAAATGAATGTAAATGCAACATATGCATTCACAAATGATCTTGACTTTCTGGCGGGAGTTAATATATTGGGCGAGAGACCTGTTTCTATGGGATCTACTGTAAAAACATTAGATGCCGTGTATGATCTGAGTATTGGTGCGAATTATCGTTTAAATAAGCATTTTACGGCTTTTGGGAAAGTAAATAACCTATTTGCTGACAAATACTATCAGTGGGATGGATATCCTTCTCAGAGACTTAATTTTCTATTGGGTGTGAAGGTCGTATTTTAGATCGCATTAAAAGCATTTTACAGAAGGGTGTTCTATTTGTAGAGCATCCTTTTTTAATTTTTGCTTATGTTTGCAAATTGTTTTTTGCACGCTTTTTGCTATTTTTAATAGTATTATCAAATCTTTATCAAAATTATGTCCTGTAAATTGATTCGTAAATCAAGATATATACTTCCGTTCGTTATTATACTTTTTTCATGTGTAAGTGAGCTTTGTGCTCAAAAAGAAGAGCGGTGGAAGCTTTCAGTCAATAATGACCAAAAACCACTCGAAATTTTAATGGAGATGGGAATGGAGGATATGGGAGTAACCTACCTGTTTGATATTACCCGGGACACCCTTAACCTGGCTTTTGTGGCCGAAGAATCGATCGATTGGGATTCACACGGAGTAAGTGTTTTTGCAATGCCCAAGAACAGGGAGGTTCTTAAAATAAAGCTCGATAATGCCGATTTGGAGAATGTTCAGGTTGTTTTTTACAAGATGTGGAAAGCAATGCCTAAAAATTTTAAAAATGTAACTACATTATTTGAACTTCACGAATACGGACGGACTAAATCGGGGACTGATATTAATAGTTTTATTATCAGGTTTAAAATGAAAAGACCCCGCCGAAGTAATTCTATGGAATTGTAAACATAAACGGACGCATATCTCTTCTGATTTGTACTTTTAAAAACAGTTTGACAAAAACTATTAAAAAGCACGATTTTTCCAGATAAAACAGCCGGTAAACTCATCATTTTTACTATCTTTGTTTTACTTTTATTTTTAGGCTTTGGTAATGGATTAACATGCTGATAGTAAGTGTGTTTTGTCTTTCTCCTCACTACTGGTTTTTATCGGTTTAGTCAGAAAAAAACTTTCCTGAGAATAAATTAATTTTTGTACAAAAAAAATATTAGAATATAAGATCATGATTTGATCAATAATCATACGATTTATTGGTTAAATTATTTGATTGACAACTAAAGATCTGATAAATGAGTGATTTAGAAAAGAAACCAAACGGGAATAATGAATATTCTGCTGATAGTATTCAGGTATTAGAAGGATTGGAAGCGGTTCGTAAACGCCCTTCTATGTACATTGGTGATGTAAATATTAAAGGTTTGCACCATTTGGTGTATGAGGTTGTAGATAACTCGATTGATGAGGCCTTGGGTGGATATTGTAAAAATATCGATGTGTTTATTAACGAGGACAATTCAGTTACCGTTAAGGATGATGGTCGTGGAATTCCTACTTCCCTGCATGTGAAGGAAAACAAATCGGCACTTGAAGTAGTAATGACTGTTTTGCATGCCGGTGGTAAATTCGATAAGGATTCTTATAAGGTATCCGGAGGTTTGCACGGGGTTGGTGTTTCTTGTGTTAATGCATTGTCGATACTTTTAACTGCAGAAATCCATCGTGACGGAAAAATTTATCGTCAGGAATATTCAAAAGGGGTGCCATTGGCGCCGATAGAAACAATAGGTGAATCTGATTTGACAGGAACCTATATTACTTTTAAACCAGATGATTCAATTTTCCTCGTAACAGAGTATAAATACGATATTTTAGCTGCACGTTTAAGAGAACTGGCATTTTTGAATAAAGAGATCCGTTTGAATCTTACAGATAAAAGAGATCTAAATGAGAATGGAGAACCTCGTTTCGAAACCTTTTATTCAAAAGAAGGATTAAAAGAATTTGTTGAATATCTTGACAGCACAAGAGAGCGGTTAATTGAGGAAACCATTCATGTTTCGATAGACAAGAATGAAGTTCCTGTTGAAATAGCACTTCAATACAATTCTTCTTATTCTGAAAATATTCACTCTTATGTGAATAATATCAATACAATAGAGGGTGGAACTCATCTAACAGGTTTCCGTCGTGGATTAACCAGAACATTAAAAGCATTTGCTGATAAGTCAGGAATGTTGTCAAAATTGAAATTTGACATTAGCGGTGATGATTTTCGTGAAGGTTTAACGGCTGTTGTTTCTGTGAAAGTTGCAGAGCCCCAGTTCGAAGGACAAACCAAAACAAAATTGGGAAACTCTGAAGTAAGTATTGCTGTTGATCAGGCCGTAAGCACAATGCTGGCTAATTATTTAGAGGAACATCCAAAAGATGCCAGAACCATTGTACAGAAGGTGATAATGGCAGCTACGGCTCGTCACGCCGCCAGAAAAGCCCGTGAATTAGTTCAGAGAAAAACAATTTTAGGTGGCTCCGGATTGCCTGGTAAATTATCCGACTGTTCGGATAAAGATCCTGTAAATTGTGAAGTATTCCTTGTCGAGGGAGATTCGGCGGGTGGAACAGCCAAGCAAGGCAGAGATCGTAAATTTCAAGCAATTCTTCCGTTAAAAGGTAAGATTTTGAATGTTGAGAAAGCCATGCAGCACAAGGTTTTCGAAAGTGAAGAAATCAAGAATATATTTACTGCCTTAGGGGTTACAATTGGAACCGAAGAGGATAGTAAAGCTGCAAATGTGGAAAAAATTCGTTACCACAAAATTGTAATCATGTGTGATGCGGATGTCGATGGTAGTCACATTGCGACTCTTATTATGACTTTCTTTTTCCGATACATGAAATCATTAATCGAAAGTGGTTACCTGTATATTGCAACACCTCCATTGTATTTGATTAAAAAAGGTAAGAATGAACAGTATTGTTGGAATGAAGATCAGCGTTTGCGCTTAATTGAAGAATGGGGTGGTGGAAAAGAATCTTCTTTGCACATTCAGCGTTACAAAGGTCTTGGAGAGATGAGTGCCGAACAATTGTGGTCGACAACCATGGATCCGGAAGTGAGAACATTACGCCAGATAACAATTGAAAATGCAGCTGAGGCTGATCATGTGTTTTCTATGTTGATGGGTGATGAAGTTCCTCCAAGAAGAGAATTTATTGAGAAGAATGCAACTTATGCCAATATTGATGCATAAACAGTAAAATATAGTATGTTGAGCCCTTGAGTTTGTTTCTCAAGGGCTTTTTTAGTATGTCGGGTATGGTAATATGCTATCAAGA
This sequence comes from Labilibaculum manganireducens, assembly GCF_002843385.1. Taxonomy (GTDB): domain Bacteria; phylum Bacteroidota; class Bacteroidia; order Bacteroidales; family Marinifilaceae; genus Labilibaculum; species Labilibaculum manganireducens. The sequence continues at coordinate 979 of NZ_MVDE01000034.1, read as the reverse complement.
TGAAATGTTCTTGAGTTCGCCCAGTTGACAGGAAGAACTAGCAATTGGCAAGGGTGTTAGGGGCGACCCTAAATCTGAAGAAAGCCATCAGCAAAGTCATGGTTCTAACGTATAGAAACTTGATATAAGGCTTAATAGTGTGGGCAACCGAGCTATGGATTGGGAAAGCCCGAAAGTCAACCGTAACCACTTAAAGTAAATCAAGTAGAACCAGACGAAAGTATATTATCTTATCCCGAGAGATCTCATAATCTGTTTTGATCAAACAAACTGAGCGGAGACAATCAGCTAAAGGTTGTGAGAAGTCAGCAGAGGACATAGTATTTCTGTTTTTTTTTTACAGAGAGAAGGTCTGAATCAGTTAATTAAAGAAGCAGTCGGACAAGACTTTTACCTATGGAGTACCAGCAACAAATAGCTTACCAACGCGATATGTTCGTAGAACATAAACAGGAGGCTATTGGTCAATCTGCAAATCGCGAAGACGTAAACGGAGCGATACCAACATTGACGGAACAAGTAGGTAAAGAGACGAATCAAGGACGAGTCTTTACAGGAAAATTACTCGGCATTGTATGCTCGGCACATAATCTGAGCAGAGCCTACAAACAGGTGAAAAAGAACAAGGGCGCAGCAGGAATAGATAATGTTCCAGTGGGAGAATTTGCTGCCTGGTTTGCAAAAGAAGGAGACGAGTTAGTAAATCAGATACTTCGGGGCGAATACCTTCCCTCGGCAGTAAAAGCAGTAGAAATATCCAAGCCCAATGGAGGTGTACGTCAGTTGGGAATCCCAACAGTAAAAGACAGGATTATCCAACAGGCAATCTCTCAGGTTCTGACCCCAATTTACGAACAAGTATTTTCAGATCACAGTTACGGTTTCCGTCCGAAGCGTAATGTGCAGCAAGCCGTGAGGCGAGCTTGTAGTTACGTTACAGAGGGTAGAAATGTAGTTGTTGATATGGACATGAAGAGTT
>NZ_MVDE01000033.1 GCF_002843385.1 Labilibaculum manganireducens | reverse complement strand
ATTTAGGTTTGTTTAATATGTCGAATAAATATGTACTGTTACAAAATTAATTTGAAATCGCCGTATACGAGAGTACGTACGGTGGTGTGAGAGGGCGAGGGAGTAATCCCTCTACCTACTCGATTTTTTAAGAGTTTATTTTTTTGGTTTTTTTAAGAAATTTAATATTTATTTAGAATTATAACTGATTTATTATTAGTGTTTTATTGGCTCGTGGTGGAATTTAGATTAAATAAGAATTAACAATTATAATACTACATACCTTGCAAAGCTAAGTATTTTATTTAGCTTTGTAAAGAAGGAATTATTAAAGGCTTTAGAAACATCTAAAATCACAATAATAATCCGCAGGAAGTAATACTTCCAATTTTTTTCACAAGAAACATAGCTATACTATGTACTGTGTATACAGATTTAATTTTTAAATGAAAATTATTTAGCAATGGAAGATCAGAGATTTAATTTGGAAGTAGGCGATCGCCTTTACGACTTTTTCCTCGACATTTTGGTGCTGCAAAAAAACAACTGTGTTCGTGATGAGGAAAATGTTTATGGAAGTATTTGGGAGTTTTGGGAAAAAGAACTTTAGTAGTTCAGATTAGGAATAAACTATTTATTGAGCTGTTATGGAAAGAGATAGGATGATTAGGGAAATTGAAAAATTGGATCAGAAGTGGGATGTTATCATTGTAGGTGGTGGTGCTTCAGGTTTAGGTGCAGCTATTGAATCTGCAACAAGGGGATATAAAACCTTGCTTTTGGAACAAGATGATTTTGCTAAAGGAACATCGAGCAGAAGTACCAAGTTGGTACACGGAGGAGTTCGTTATCTGGCACAAGGAAATATTTCTCTTGTATTGGAAGCGCTTCGGGAGAGAGGTTTAATGAAACAAAATGCTCCTCATCTTGTGAAAGATCAATCATTCATTATTCCTAATTATACTTGGTGGGGAACTCCTTACTACACATTAGGACTTACCATGTATGATTTAATGGCAGGGAAATTAAGTTATGGTCGTTCTTTACCTTTTTCAAAAAAGCGTACGTTAAAATATATTCCAACCTTACAAGAAAAAAATCTTTGTGGTGGTGTTGTTTATCACGATGGTCAATTTGATGATGCTCGATTAGCGGTTAACTTGTGTCAAACATTTGTAGAAAATGGCGGTGTTGCTGTAAACTACATGAAGGGAGATGGATTAAAGAAATTCAATGGGAAAGTAAATTCTGTATTGGTAACAGATATGGAAAGCGGTTCCAGATACACCTTGGAAGCGAAGGTTATTCTAAATGCTACAGGTGTATTTGTTGATGAAATCATCAAGATGGATGAACCTAAAGCAAGAGACATAGTAAAAGTTAGTCAGGGAGTTCATTTGGTGTTGGATAAGGAGTTTGTGCCTGGTGATCATGCTATTATGATTCCAAAAACATCTGACGGACGTGTGCTTTTCGCAGTGCCTTGGCATGGTAAGGTTGTAGTTGGTACAACTGACGTACAAAAGGATTCTGCAGAATTGGAACCAAGAGCTTTGGAAGAAGAGATTAATTTTATTTTAGAAACAGCAGGAAGATTCTTAACAAAACCGCCAAAAAGATCTGATGTAAGAAGTGTGTTTGCAGGCTTAAGACCTTTAGCAGCACCAAGTGGTGAGGGCAAAAGAACCAAAGAGATTTCGAGAGGACACAAAATTGTAGTTTCAAAATCAGGAATGGTTACAATTACCGGAGGTAAATGGACTACCTACCGCCAAATGGCAGAGGATGTTATTGATACTGTAGCAAAAACAGGTAAACTTCCGGAAAAGAAATCGATTACCCGTGATTTGAAAATACATGGCTATAAGAATGGCGTTGATTTGAAAAATCCAATGTCTTTCTATGGTTCTGATGAGGAAAAAATCTTAAATCTTGCAAAAAAAGAAACCGGACTAAATCAATATTTAAGTGAAAAATTGAAGGTAATTAATGCTCAGGTAGTTTGGGGAGCAAGACACGAGATGGCCAGAACGGTTGAAGATATATTATCCCGTAGAACAAGATGTTTGCTTTTGGATGCAAAAGAAAGTGTTTTGATGGCTCCTAAAGTTGCTGAATTGTTGGCCAAAGAATTAGGGTACGACAAGCAGTGGGAAGAAGATCAGGTTAAAAAATATAGTGAGTTAGCATCTCGATATATATTACAATAATTAGTAATTGAGGAAGTGGATTTGCGGTGAGAAGTTAGCAGTACTTCGGAAATTAAAAAGGTACTGCTGTAATTGTTAGGTATAATATTAATCAGTTAGTTTTTGGCACAAAATTAACTCAGCGTAAATCCACTTACATTTTACACCAGGAAGAAAGGTGGTTATTCTTGTCACCTTTCTTCCATCCTCTAAAAAGAAAAATTTGCAGAGCTTTTGATAGATTGAAAAAGGGAAGTTTTAAGTGGGATTTTTTTTACAATGTTGCTGCAATCGATTACAGAAATTAAAGTATACTGATAAAATGAAGAAGTGGATAAGATATGTGTTGTGCCCTACTATTTTGATTAGCAGTATTGTAGTTGGATTTTTTTGTTTTGAGTGAATAACGCAATCGATTTAATTAAATAATAAATGAACTAAATACAATATTTAATTGAAATGAAAATCTGTATTTCATTCTATGCGATCCTAATAAACAATACGAACTGATAGAAATCTATAAAACCGGATTGTTATCTATTGATAAGCTTACTATTAAATTGATAATTAAATAACACAATAACCCAAAATTAGAATTAATATGAAAGACAAGTTTATTTTAGCACTTGACCAAGGAACTACAAGTTCTCGTGCTATCGTTTTCAACAAGAAAGGCGAGATGATTAGTACTGCGCAAAAAGAGTTTACACAAATTTTTCCTCAGCCAGGATGGGTGGAGCATAATGCAAACGAAATTTGGTTTACTCAGGCAGGTGTAGCAGCAGAAGCAATTACTCATGCTGGTGTTGATGGTAAAAGTATTGCCAGTATTGGTATTACCAACCAGAGAGAGACAACTGTTGTTTGGGATCGTGAAACCAGTGAGCCAATTTATAACGCAATTGTTTGGCAGGATAGAAGAACTTCAAAATATTGTGATGAATTAAGAGCTGCCGGACATGCTGATATGATTCAGGATAAAACAGGATTGATTATTGATTCGTATTTCTCAGGAACGAAAGTGAAATGGATTCTTGACAATGTTGATGGTGCCCGCGAGAAAGCAGAAGCTGGTAAGTTGGCATTCGGGACTATAGATAGCTGGTTGATCTGGAAATTAACAAAAGGCAAAGTTCATGTAACTGATGTAAGTAATGCAAGTAGAACCTTGCTATATAATATTAACACTCTTAAGTGGGATACTGAAATGTTAGAGCTGTTAAATATCCCTGGAAGCATGTTGCCGGAAGTTAAGTCTTCTTCTGAAATTTACGGATATACAACTTCCACATTATTTGCTCATAAAGTACCTATCGCAGGTATTGCCGGTGACCAGCAGGCTGCAACTTTCGGTCAAATGTGTATAGAGCCGGGTTCTGTTAAGAATACTTATGGTACAGGTTGTTTCATGCTTTGTAATACAGGAAATAAGCCGGTAAAATCTAAAAATAACTTGCTTACAACTATTGGATGGAAAATTAATGGCGAAACTACATACTGTCTGGAAGGAAGTATTTTCATGGGAGGTGCAATTGTTCAGTGGTTACGCGATGGATTAGGTATTATTAAATCATCTGCAGATGTTGAAGCATTGGCTACTTCAGTAAAAGATAATGGTGGTGTATTTATGGTTCCTGCTCTTACAGGTTTAGGAGCTCCACATTGGGATCAGTATGCCAGAGGAACAATTGTAGGTCTTACAAGAGGTTCAACCGCTGCTCACATTGCAAGAGCTGCTTTGGAAGGAATCGCTTTCCAGGTAATGGATGTTTTGAAGTCGATGGAAGCTGATGCTGGAATCGAAATTAGAGAGCTGCGTGTGGATGGTGGTGCCGCAATTAACAACTTGTTAATGCAATTCCAGTCGGATGTACTTGATGCACCGGTTTATCGTCCTAAGACTCTTGAAACAACTGCTTTGGGGGCAGCTTACTTAGCTGGTTTAGCAGTAGGATATTGGGATGGTATAGATGATATTAAAAATCAATGGCAGATGGATCGGAAATTCGAACCTACAATGGCTAAAGACGAATCTAAAAGACTTATTTCCGGTTGGAATAAAGCTTTAGGACGTTCTAAGAATTGGGATATCGATGAGTAAGCTTAAATAGAAGCTATTTGAATTAATACCAGATTTGTGATGGATAGATTGGAGGAAAAGAAACAATCTGGTATTTTCTTTTTTAATAACAAAACCTGTTTAATATTTTATATTATGAATGAATTTATTGCAGAATTTTTAGGAACAATGCTGCTAATTTTACTAGGTAATGGTGTGGTAGCGAATGTGGTATTGAATAAAACAAAAGGAAATAACAGTGGTTGGATAGTTATCACTTTAGGTTGGGGATTAGCGGTATTTACTGGAGTTGCAGTTGCAGGTCCAGTTTCAGGAGCACATCTTAACCCTGCTGTTACTATTGGTCTTGCAGTTGCAGGTATGTTTGCTTGGTCGAAGGTTGGTCTTTTTATTGCAGCACAAATGCTGGGTGCGGCTATGGGAGCATTTTTGGTTTGGTTAATGTACCGCGATTACTTTAATGCTACAGAAGATGGTGGAGCGAAATTAGCTTGTTTCTCTACGGGGCCAGCTATCAGAAACCTTACCAGCAATGCAATTAGCGAAATAATAGGAACGTTTGTATTGGTGTTCGTAATCTTTTATTTAGCAGGTCCATCGTTGCAAGCTTCAGGAATTGAAGGTGCTAAAATTGGATTGGGAACTTTGGGTGCTTTACCTGTTGCTCTGTTGGTTGTTGCTATAGGTCTTTCACTTGGCGGAACTACAGGATATGCAATTAATCCGGCAAGAGATTTAGGTCCAAGAATTATGCACGCAATTCTTCCAATGGATAATAAAGGAACAAGTGATTGGGGATATTCTTTGATCCCAATTGTAGCACCAGTATTGGGAGCTGTAATTGCGGCAGTACTTTTCATGTCTTTATAATAAAATTAACCACTACAAAAATTAACCTGTCTGATGAGATTTGGAATACATGCTAATCCAAATCTTATCAGAAACTAATTCAAATTAAGATGAAAAAAATTACATTCAAACTATCAGCATTATTAGTTCTGATGATAATAACGGCTTCAAACCTTACTGTTAACGCACAAGGTAAAGTAGAAGTAAGTCCATCGGTAACTACCCGTCACTACTGGAGAGGTATCATGGTAAGTAATACTGCTAACTTCGAAATGGATATGGCATATACAAATGAAAATTTTACTTTTGGAGCATGGGGTGGATATGCATTTGACAATACTTATTCAGAGTTCGATTTTCACGTAGGATATAAGTTTAGTGATCATTTTAATGTTGCAGTTTGGGATTTATTCGCAAACAGAGACAGAGCTTCTATCGACGATTACAACTATCTTGATTTGGACAAAAGCACAACAAATCACTTGATTGATGCGAGTTTCAATTTCTATGTAGCTGATAACTTTCCGTTAAGTGTTAGTTGGAGTACAATGCTTTATGGTCGCGATTTGGATGCAAACGGAGATCAGAACTACTCAACCTATGTAGAGTTTGGCTATCCAGTAAAAATTGGAGGAGAGACAGTTTCTTTATTTGCAGGTCTTAATGCATTTGAAAATCAGGTTTACGGAGAGAGCTTTGGTTTCGTAAACATTGGAGCTTCTGCTTCAAGAACAGTAAAAATTACCGAGAATTTTTCTTTGAATACATGGGCTAAGATCGGTATTAATCCACAGGCAGAAACTGCTAACCTTATTTTAGGTATCGGTTTCTAAATTAGAACTAATTATCAGAATATATTCTGATTAAATATAGGTTCATAAATTAATTAACGATCAACATTAAAATCCCGCATCTTTTTGGAATGCGGGATTTTTTTGTTACCAAACAATCTCTTTGTACTCAACAGTTTCGCAGTTGATGTTTGATCCATCAGCGACTGAAGAATTTTCAAATTCATAACCAAATACACCTAGCCAATAAGTTTTTCCGGCGGTTAATTGAATATTGTATGCCCAGTTTTTTGAGTTTTGATTAAACTTATATTCTGTTGCAGATATTCGATCAGAAATGTAATAAGACAATCCATCTTTCTCGACCATTAATTTTACCACATAAGTATCGGCATGATTCAACTCATTCCACTTAATTTCGAAAATATGGCCTTCTTTAGTATAGGTAAAATCAGTAATAACCATTGGGTCAATTCTCGAATCCAAAAGTTTATCCTGAGTTTGGATTGTTTCTTGTTTTGTAGAGGTTAATTTAAATTGATAAATACCATTGGCTACATCATCAGTTGAATAATCTGCAGCATTAGGAAGTAGTCTAAACACTCTTTTATCAGCAGAATAATCACTTAAATTGTAATCCGGCACTTCTGATACAGGACTTTCAACTGATGTTAAGGATAAATTTTCATTCGAGTAAGAATAAAATACCGGAGCATACTGAGTTTCATCACCAACTTTAATGCAGCGCACAAATACATCGCCAGCACCATTAAATTGAACATCTTGAATATCGTTTGTGTCACATGCAGACAGTAATGATATGGATATTAATAATAGAAGGCTAATTTTTAACTTTTTCATTTTTAAATAAATATTAAATTAATATTTCTGTTGACTTATCTTTTTGATGAGTAAAAATGAAATTGGTTGCTTTTGGAGGTGTTATTTTTTACATTTATTTTGAAAATCTAAGGAGTAGAGATGAGGATCAAATATTTAAAAAAAGCTTAAATTTAACGCAACCTATTTGTAATTACTGCAACTAACAGACAAATCTGTTTTGCGCTAAACCACGAAAGAAGTTGGAAAACCATCTGTTGGATCAAATCATAAAGGATTGCATTAAGGGAAAATCGAAAGCTCAAGAATTTCTCTATGTAGAATTTGCCTCTAAAATGTTAGGGGTGAGTTTGCGCTATTCCAAAGATTTGGCCGAGGCTGAAGACACTTTGCAGGATGGGTTCATTAAAATTTTCCAGAATATTAAATCTTATCAGTTTAAAGGATCATTTGAAGGATGGATGAGGAGAATAATAGTGAATACCGCACTCGAAAAATTTCGAAAAGCAAAGAAAATTCAAGTTGTTGATGAGTTTCTTGAGATAGAAGATGATGGAGATGAAAACTATTCCGAATTGGATATTTCTTTAGATGTTTTGCTTAAAATGGTGCAGGAATTACCCGATAGGTATCGAATGGTATTTAGCTTATATGTTTTGGATGGATATCCGCACAACGAAATTGCTGAAGTGATGAATATTTCAGTTGGAACGTCAAAATCTAATTTGGCTCGGGGAAGAGCTATTTTAAAACAAAAAGTAAATGATTACTTAAGTGTGAAAGAGAATAATTTGAGAGTATGCTAAAGGACAACAAACATATGGATAGTCTTTTTGCCGAGGGATTAAAAAATCTGTCAGTTTCTCCGAACCCTAAAGTGTGGGAAGGAATAAACAGTCAGCTGATGGCAGCAAAGAAGAAGAGGTTGTTTGCTATTTACATGTGGACAGGTGTTGCTGCGTCAATTCTTTTGCTCTTGGCTATAGGCAATCACTATTTTAGTGGGCAGTCAAACTACAACATGCAACTAAATACTCTTTCTGAAAATAGTACATCATTTCAAAATGATTCTGTGCGAAACTTCGATCAGCAAATAGATTCCAAAACGAATAGTTCAACTAAAAAGGAATTAATCAATAATGCGAATACTTCAGATGAATTGTATGTGTCTGAAAATGAGCAAGAGGAAATAATGATTGCAGATAAAGTATCTCATAAACCGAATTTAGAGGATGCGAACTCACCGGAAATATTTAACAATGGAAATACAAGCAGTCTGCTTAGTAAGTTTCCAGATTCTAATGGTACGGAAATTAGAGCATCGAAATTAAACACCACATTTCTATCAAACGAAAAAGATTTGGCCTTTTTGGATAGTGAATTTGTGAATGGATTGATGAATCGAAAAACGGAGGAAAAGCTTTCGAATTTCGAGTATGATCCTCCTTCTCAGTTAGTTCCAAATACGAGTCAATTAGCCAAGCAACAGGATTTAGTACTTTTAGCGGATGAAATACAAATTCAAAAAAATATTTTGGCAATTGAGCAATTGGGGCATGATAAAAACAAAGAAAACAGATGGTCAATAATAGGTCAGGTTTCGTCTAGTTATTCTTCTTATTCGGGCGATAGTAAAGGTGGTAATGCAGGCTCTGGAATTTGGAGTGTTGGAGGAGGAGCTAAGGTGAATTATGCCATGAATGAGAAATTGGCTGTGCAAACCGGAATAGTTTACAACCGCTTTGGTCAGGATATGAGTGCTCGCGGTGGAAGCCGGGATGCCCTTATGTATGCCGATCCAATTTTTGGATCTGATGAAAATTTTGTGAATAATGAGGTTGTATTAACACGAACTTATCCGGAACACACAGCAGCAGGACCAATAAAATTAAGTGGAGGTAGTAATTTACCTATGACTGCAGCATCCGGCGAAAAAATTTCAAGTTCTTATTCTCCATCTTCTTCGGAAGATTTAATCCAAAGCTTTAAGTCGATAGAAATACCTCTTTTAATGCGTTACAATCTTATTCAGAAGAGAGTAGGGATGTTCGTTTCGGGTGGATTAAGTGCCAATATGATTGTTGGAAATGGTGTGTATGACCAATCACAGGGAAATAAAAAGATAGGGGAAATTGATGGCATTCGTACAACAAACTTCAGTTCTCAGTTTAGTTTTGGTTTGGAATACAGGCTGAACTCAAAACTTCAAATTGGTTTAGAACCTTCGGTAAAATATTATCTGAACTCTATTAACACAAGTAATCAGTATGATTACAAGCCATATTCAATTGGCATCTTCACTGGTATTCGTTACGATTTTTAAAGTGAAACAAAAACCACTGGAATTTCCAGTGGTTTGTATTTTATTGTTGCAAAGTGATTTATTCAGGAATTTGCTGACTTAAGCAATGTAAGGTTCCAAAACCCCAAATTAAATCAATAGCGCTGATGCCTATTATTTCTCTGTCGGGAAAACAATCGGCTATAATCTGCAATGCAATTCGATCTTTACTGTCGTTGAACGTAGGAACAAGAACGCAACGGTTTAAAATTAAAAAGTTAGCATAACTTGCAGGGATTCTAATTCCATCGAATTCTAATTTGCTAGGCATTGGCAATTCCACAATATTAGGTTGTGTACCATCTTCCAGTCTGGCATTTTTTAATCGCGTAAGGTTATCCTGCAAAGGCAGATAATTTGCATCCTCTTTGTTTGACTCAACCACTGTAATAATGGTATTTTGGTTAACGAAACGGCACAAATCATCAATGTGTCCATGCGTATCGTCTCCGTTGATTCCATTTCCCAGCCAAATGGTGTTGGTGATTCCTAAATATTCTTTAAAAACAGCTTCGTAATCTGATTTGGTAAAGCCGTGGTTGCGAACCTGAATTTCATGGTCGAGCAAACATTCCTCAGAAGTTAAAAGCGTTCCTTTGCCATTGGTGTCAATAGCTCCACCTTCCAAAATTACAGGTTTGCCTTTATACATAGCCTGTGTTACAGGAAGTTTAAGAAAGGAAGCCAATTTTTCAGGGACAGGTTTGTCCAACTGGAAATTTTTGTATTTCGCCCAGCCATTAAAATTGAAGTTTAATGCTTCTCGTGAATCGGTTCCGTTTTTTATAATAATCGGCCCGGAATCGCGCATCCAACTCCGATTTGTTTTGTGCAGCACATAATCGATGTTGGCAAGATTTACATGAGCCGTTGTAAGCATCCTGCTTACTTTTTGTTTTATTTTTTCATTGGCCACTACAAGCACAACTTGCTCAATGCCGGCAACTTTCTTAATGAATTCTATAAATGCCCACTGTATGGCCTGATATTTTCCAGGCCAATCGTTCCCGTTGTGCGGGAAACAAAGAATAATGCCTTGTTGTTTTTCCCATTCAGCCGGGAATCTTCTGTTTTGTGCGCTCATAATTAATCAATTGCTCTTTTGGTAATTTCTCCGAATGCATCAATTCTTCTGTCTCTGAAAAAAGGCCAGTTTTGGCGAACATTCTCTTGTAAATCCAAGTCGACTTCAGCAATTAATATTTCTTCTTTATCGTGAGAAGCCTGAGCTAATATTTCACCTTGCGGACCGGCTATAAATGAACCTCCCCAGAAGATAATCCCATTTGTGTCGGGAACATATTTTTCCAATCCTATTCGGTTTGCTGCAGCAACATAAATTCCATTTGCAACAGCATGACCTTTCATTACATTCATCCATGCGCCGTGTTGTTTTTCTCCAAACTCTTCAACTTCGTGCGGCGCCCAACCAATTGCAGTAGGGTAGAATAAAATTTCGGCTCCTTTTAGTGCAGTTAATCTTGCAGCTTCAGGATACCATTGATCCCAGCAAATTAAGGTTCCTATTTTGCCCTTACTGGTATTTATACTTTTAAAGCCTAAATCTCCCGGAGTAAAGTAGAATTTTTCGTAAAAATGAGGATCATCCGGGATGTGCATTTTTCGGTACAAGCCAGCTTCCGATCCATCTGTATCAATAATATATGCGCTGTTGTGATAGATGCCTGGCATTCTTTTTTCAAAAAACGGAACAACGATCACTACACCCAGCTCTTTTGCCAAAGCACTAAAAGCTGTAAATGACGTGCTGTACAAAGGTTCTGCCAAGGCAAAATTGTCAACATCTTCACTCTGGCAGAAGTAATGACTACTGTATAGTTCTGGTAATGAAATTACCTCTGCTCCTTGTTTCGCAGCTTCTCTTACCCAGCTTAAACATTTTTTAAGGTTGTTCTCGGGTATGTCATTTAGGTTAAGCTGAATAACCGATACTTTATACTTTCTCTTCATCATCTTTAGTATTTCGGCATAAAAATAGTTCTTTTTATAAATCGCTGGTGAAAAACAAGCTGAAATTTATAAAAGGAATGAAAAATTTAGCTTTTTAAAGTCTTTTAAATTCGCTTATTCTGAGATTACTGATTTTTCACCAAACTCAAAAAACACCTAAACGTCGGTGAAAATCTGCCAATTGTCTATTTAATGCCTTCAAAATATGCTGTAACAGTAGTTTTAGGTTAAAATAGCAATATAGGTATGGAAAAAATAAAAACAAGTTTACTGATTGCCGGATTTTTGATTCTCACTTCAGGTATTACAGGTAAAGCCCAAAACAAAATATGGACTTTGGAGGATTGTATTAATTATGCTTTGACTAATAATATTACAGTTCAGAAAGCTGATTTGTTAAATAACAAAAATGAGCTTTATTCCAAACAGGCAAAAGCCAACCGATTGCCTTCACTGAATGCATCGGCGAACCAAAATTTTAACTGGTACAAAGGATTCGATTCAACAACTGGAGAATATGGAAGTAGTAAAGGTGCAAACAGTACCAGTTATTCTGTGAATTCAAATGTATCCCTTTTTAATGGCAATAAACTAACGAATCAGATTAAATCGGCAAAGCTTGATTTAGAGAGCGGGCATTTTTATTCTGAAGAGGTAAAGGAATCAATAGGTTTAAATATCCTTAATGGTTATCTCCAGGTTTTGTATGCAAAAGAAAGCGTTAGTAATGCCCAAAAGCAAATTGAGTCAACTACAGAGCAGTTGGATCTGGCAAAAGAAAGGGTAGACCTGGGGGTAATTTCGATGTCGGATTATTTGCAGATCAAGTCCGAACTTGCAATGGAAAAATCAACCTTAGCGGCAGCGAAAAGTGAATTGTATATGAGCAAAGTTACACTCATGCAATTGATGGAATTTCCTGTAGATATGAGTTTTGAAATTAGTTCTCCTGATTTGAACAGCATGTTGCTTGAGTCCGGTGAGCCAGAGGCACAGGAAATTTACAATCTGGCATTGGGTATTAAGCCACAAATTAAATATGCTGAGCTTACTAAAGAAAGCGCCATGTTGGGTATCAAAATTGCGAGAGCAGATGCGCTTCCAAGTCTTTCAATGAATGCGGGGTTGTCTTCAGCTTATTCCAGCTTAACAACAGGTTCTGGATATTTTAGTCAGTTAAATGATAAAGTAAACCCATCAGTTGGAGTTTCACTATCTATTCCAATATTTCAGAAAAAACAAATTAAAACAAATGTGGCTGTTGCAAGCATATCGGTATTTGAAGCAGAGTTGGATCTTGTGAATACGAAAAACGAACTGCGTAAAAGCATTGAACAAGCCTGCGCTGATGTGGTTTCGGCTCAAAGCCGTTACACAGCCAGTCTGGAGCAAAATAAATCGACTCAGGAATCGTATGACGTGACGAATGAAAAATACAAATTGGGTTTGCTTAACTCGGTGGATTTTTTAGTTCAAAAAACCAATCTAATCACTTCTGAAAGCGAATTGCTGCAATCAAAATTCAATATGATTTTTAGTTATAAGGTGCTCGATTTTTATAAAGGAATTCCATTGACACTCTGATTGTCGTTGAGTAGAAACAGAAACAAAATAAATACATCATCATGAAAAAGAAATTTATATATATTGGATCAGTTGTGGTCATTCTTGCCATAGGTTTTTTTATCTCCAGATCCCTTGGGAGTAATAAAAAAAGTATCACGGTTGAAACCGCAAAAATTGAAAAAGGAACAATTAGTAATACAATTACTGCAACAGGAACACTCGAAGCTGTTAAAACTGTAGAGGTGGGTACTCAGGTTTCAGGTGTTATCGAGAAAATATTTGTTGATTTTAACTCGCAGGTAAAAAAAGGACAGTTATTAGCTCTGTTGGATGAAACACCATTATTGGCACAGTTGGAACAAAGTAAATCTTCGGTTGATCAGGCTGAAGCACAGGTGAAATACCAAAAAGCAACCTTTGAGCGTTACAAAGCACTGATTGATAAAAAACTGATAGCACAATCGGATTTTGATTTGGCTGAATATGATTATAGTAATGCTTTAGCGGGTCTGAATAATGCAAAATCAGTATACAACAAAAATAAAATTAATTGGTCGTATGCCAGAATTTATTCACCAATTGATGGGATTATTCTTGAACGGGCTGTTGACGAAGGACAGACAGTAGCAGCAAGTTTTAGTACGCCAACTTTGTTTACGATTGCAAATGATCTGACTCAAATGCGTGTGGAAGCTAATATTGATGAGGCTGATATAGGACAGGTTCGTAATGGTCAACGGATTGAATTTACTGTTGATGCGTTTCCCTTAAAAAAATTCTCTGGTTCGGTTACCGAAATAAGATTGCAACCGGTTGAATCATCTAATGTTATTACCTACACCGTAATTATTAATGCTCCAAATCCTGAGAAAATACTAATGCCTGGAATGACCGCTAATGCAACATTTTTTGTTACTGAAGCGAAAGATATTTTACTGGTACCGGCAAAAGCCATTCGTTTTAAACCCGATCCTGCAGCAGTAGAAAATTACAATGAATCTGTTTTGGGAGGGAATGAACAGATTGGTGAGCGACCAGAGTCTGAATTGAGACAAGGAAATGCTGAATTTCAGAAATCAGACGGGGAAGGGCAAATTGTTTGGGTGAAACAGGGTGGTATCATTCATTTACAAAATGTCATAGTAGGTGTCACTGATGAAATTAATTACGAAGTTGTATCAGGGTTAAAAGAGGGCGACGAAGTTGTGGTTTCAATGAATACTGAATCTGCAGCTCAATCAACTTCTGCACCAGCAGCCAGCCAAAGTCCGTTTATGCCACAAAGGCCAGGAGGTAATAAAAAATCAGTTAAATAAACAGATATGAACGATCCATAATTAAACAATTATTGACTCACATATGGGCATGATTATTTAATCGTGGTTAGTTCCATCTGACCAGAACATGAAAAATACAAACAGATGAAAACAATAATAGAAGTTAAAGATCTGAAAAAGGATTTTTATGTTGGCGAAATTACGGTGCGGGCTTTGAAAGGTATAAATCTTGAAATTAAACAAGGTGAGTTCGTGGCTATTATGGGAACCAGCGGATCAGGAAAATCGACCATGTTAAATATTTTAGGTTGTTTGGATAAACCAACTTCAGGAGCTTACCTTTTGGATGGAATAAGTATGGGAGAGCTTTCGAATAATGAACTGGCAGCCTTGCGCAACCACAAACTGGGATTTGTTTTTCAGTCGTATAATCTTTTGTCGAGAACTTCGGCACTCGAAAATGTTGAACTTCCTCTTTTTTACAACTCGAAAATTAAACCGAAAGAACGTCGCGAACGTGCTGAAGCCGCTCTTGAATCCGTAGGTCTGAGTGATCGCATACATCACATGCCAAATCAACTTTCGGGAGGGCAGCAACAGCGTGTAGCTATTGCCCGTTCGCTGGTAAACGATCCGGTTGTAATTCTTGCTGATGAAGCCACCGGTAACCTGGATACCCGAACTTCCTACGAAATTATGGCATTATTTCAGGATTTGAATTCAAAAGGGAAAACAATTGTGTTTGTTACTCATGAGCCTGACATCGCTAAATTTATGACCCGTCAAGTAGTTTTTCGCGACGGGCATATTATTCGTGAAGAAATTGTTAGCAAACAAAATAATGCCATCGAATTACTCAATGCACTTCCGTTGGAAGAACTCTATTAATTGTAATATATATATAATTATGAATTATACTAATTCAGTAAAAATAGCATTAAGTGCCTTGAAACGTAACAAATTCAGAGCATTCTTAACTATGCTGGGCATCATTATAGGGGTGGCTTCGGTGATTGTGATGCTCGCCATTGGGCAGGGTTCAAAGAAGAGTATTCAGTCACAAATGTCGGATATGGGAACCAACCTTATTTTTGTGATGCCTGGAGGAGAGCAAAAAGGAGGAGTACGAATGGGAAATAGTGATGCGCAAAACCTTAAATTGACAGATTTAGAGTTTATTGAGAAGAATTGTCCGGCGATCAGTGCTATTTCACCAGAAGTCCGTTCAAGTGGTCAGGCAGTTGTTGGCAATGAAAACTGGCCAACAACTATTTATGGGGTAAATAATAAATATTTTAATATTCGTAAATATACAATTAAATCCGGGCGGAGTTTTACCGAGAAGGAAATCCAATCCTATTCTAAAGTTTGTTTGGTTGGCAAAACCATTGTCGAAAATTTGTTTCCTGATAAAGACCCTATAGGTCAAACAATTCGTTTTGGGAACATTCCTTTTCTTATTATTGGAGTTTTGAGTGAAAAAGGTGAAAATGGGATGGGACAGGATCAGGATGACCTGATTATGTCTCCTTATACAACGGTTCAGAAAAGAATTTTGGCTATTACTCACATTCAGAGTATTGCGGCATCAGCAGTTAGCGAGGAATTGAATGATGCAGCTATCACTCAGATTACAGAATCGTTACGCACCAGTCATAAACTAAAAGAGGGTGAGGAAGATGATTTTCAGGTGAGATCGCAAGCAGAAATAGTTCAGATGTTTAGCTCCATTAGTGATGTGATGACTGCATTGTTGGGTGCCATCTCAGGAATATCGCTGTTGGTAGGTGGTATAGGTATTATGAATATCATGTATGTATCTGTTACCGAACGTACTCGTGAAATTGGTCTTCGGCTTTCGGTTGGTGGACGTGGAAATGATATCCTGATGCAATTCTTGATTGAATCAATTTTATTAAGCGCATTTGGTGGGATTATTGGAATTACTTTAGGAATTTTGGCTACGCAGGTTACAGCTTCGGTAATGAACTGGCCGGTAGTTATTTCTTCCTTTTCAGTGATTATGTCATTTCTGGTTTGTTCGGCCATCGGTATTTTCTTTGGATGGTACCCTGCCCGCAAAGCTGCCAGCTTAAACCCGATTGATGCTTTGAGATACGAATAATATTGGATGATTGGATAAGATGGAAGAAAAAGAGACAAAGGGAATCTCTAATTGCCTGCATGGAACACCTGAATTTGGTTAAAACATTTTTTTTAGAGTAGCGGTTAATTATCTTTGGTAAAAATAAAATCAATGGCTAAAATTTTAAGCATATCTGATAAAAAAATCAGCATAGGATTGCATGTTATTGCCTGGATTATAATTATCAGTATTCCATTCTATTTAAATAATGCTTTTGACTCAAGTGACAGGCATCATTTGTATCAGTTTTATGTGCATACTCTTTCTGCAGGATTTATTTTTTATGTTGGCTATCTTTGGTTGATACCAAGTTTTTTTCTTCAGGATAGAAAAGTAAGTTATCTTGTTATCCTTTCCGGATTGATTCTGGGCACCTACTTTTTGACTTCCTATATTAATGATACGATTCTTTTTGATTCGGTTCAGAATGCCAAATTTCAGGAAGTCATGAAAAAATTGACCGAAGACAATAACATACGGCCTCCGATGAAGGCTTTCGGGATTTATAACCACATTCTGGTTTCGTTTCTGATTTCGGGTTTTGCAATGGGGCTTGGTGTGATGAAAAAATTGAAACAGAATGAAGAAAAACAAAAGGAGCTTGAAAAGGAAAAACTAAACTCGGAACTGGCCTTCCTGAAAAATCAGGTTAGTCCGCACTTTTTCTTCAATACCCTAAATAATATTTACTCGCTAATTGGTATTGACGGGTCAACGGCACAGGAATCGGTGCTGAAACTTTCGAAATTGATGCGATATCTGCTTTACGAATCGGAACATGGCGAAACGCTAATGAGTCACGAAATAGATTTTATGAGCAATTACATCGATCTGATGAAGCTTAGGCTGAGTTCCAGAGTGGAATTGCAGATCGAATTTCCGAAAGACTATACTGATTTTTCGATCCCACCATTACTTTTTGTTCCATTTGTCGAGAATGCTTTTAAGCATGGATTGAGTTACCGCGACCGCTCATTCATTACTATTGGAATGGAAATTGAGGATGACCAGATTCATTTTTATTGTGAAAACAGTGTTGGGCAAAGAGGTCGGGTGGATGATTTGCAATACTCGGGTATAGGTCTTGAAAATGTAAAAAAGAGGCTGAATCTTTTATTTCCCGATCAATACGATTTAAAAATCAGCAACAATGAACCAACTTTCAGGGTCTATCTGAACATTAAAAATTTGACAATATGAAACGAGCCATGCCAAAGCGATTTTGACACACAGGGGGATGATTATTCCAAGCATGGTAAGTTCCATATGGCAAAAGTTTAAAATTATAATCATATGAAATTGAAAGCCATTGTTATCGACGATGAACCGCTTGCCCTTAATTTGGTGAGCGAATACATTAAGAAAACATCTTTTCTGGAATTGGTTGGTGAATTTGATCATCCGCTGGATGCGATTGATTTTTTATCGTCGCAACCGGTCGATTTAATTTTTGTTGACATACAAATGCCTGATTTGACAGGGATTGAATTTACACGAAGTCTTGAAGGTGCGCATAAAATCATTTTTACAACTGCCTACGAGAAGTATGCTCTTGAAGGTTTTAAATTAAATGCGCTTGATTATCTACTGAAGCCGTTTAGCTATGAAGAATTTCTTAAAGCGGCCAGAAAAGCGCATAAACAATGTGAACTGGAAATGGATGCACAACCAATCATTCAAGCCAATAGTCAATTTTTGTTTCTTAAGTCGGAATATAAAATCCGTAGGATCAATTTTAATGATATTTTATTCATCGAGGGGTTAAAAGATTACATTAAAGTTCATACAATAGAAAACGAGAAACCAATTTTATCGCTCAATTCAATGAAGTCCCTTGAACAAAAATTGCCGGAAGACAGATTTATGCGTGTTCACCGGTCGTATATTGTCAATCTTGATAAAATTGACACCATAGAACGTAGCCGAATAATTTTTGGAAAGACATACATACCGGTGAGTGATATGTATAAAGAGAGATTTCAGGAATATTTGGATAAGAATTTTTTATAAGATGGTGCAAAACTGTCAGCCTACTATTACCAATGAAGTTTAATTTTCGATTTGACCTAACAAAGATTTAAGTGGTAGAATTCTATAATATTTCAAACGGCAAGTCAAATTTATCCTTATTTTAAATATATTTTGTTTCAGATTAGGAGGGTGATGCTAAAAAAGCAAGCAGATTCTTTCTTGTTATGAAAGAATCTGCAAAGATCATAGAGTTATGTTTTTTTTAATTTACATAGGTCACCATGCTTGATATGCTAAAACTTGAATATTTGCTACCTGCAGTATATGTCCCATTTGTGTACAGGCCATTCTCCTCTGATCCGGTAGAACTTCCATCCTGATAAATATTGTAGGTAGTTCCTTTTTTTAAATCGGGAGAAGAAACGACCAAAGACTGGAAAGATTTTTTAGGTTTTACCGTCAGAATTTGACTGCCATCAGTACTTTCAATATGGATCATTCTTCCTGCTTTTTGAGTTGAGCTAAATGTGATTGAAACTGAGTACTGAGATGAAGATGTGCTGGGTGCCTGATTCATTCTCGAAGTACCTGATGCTATAATCAATCCTCCGCTAACTACACAGGAGCCATCGTAATCTATGGCATTGTTATCACTTAATTCAGAACTGCTAACGATTATAGTTCCTCCGCTAATAGTAATTGCACCATTGGAATCCAATCCATCTCCCTTCGAATTAATTGCAATGTAGCCACCGTAAATATTCAGAGAATAAGAGGTTGAGGATTTTGTTCCGCCAGGTCTGTTAGAATTACTACCTGCGGAGACATTAACGCCATCATCACTCGATATTACGAATATTTCTCCTTCATAAATGTTGATGTTTCCTTGGGCACTTTCCAATCCTTCGTAAGATTTACTGATGTTGATGTATCCTCCAATGATATCCAGGTCAGCGTCAGCGTGTATGCCGTCATCACCAGAGGCAATCTCAAAAGTACCTTCATTAATGGTGATGCTTCCATTTGAATGAATAGCGTCGTCAGTTGAATTAATCGTAAAAATGCCATTGTCGATACTTATTATTTCATTTGCTTTGATTCCTTTCATGGATGTAGTTGAATAAACACTGCCAGTACTGCCGTTTCCTGATATAATGTTCATTTCACAATAGGCAATTAAAACATCTGTTTCGGCAGAAACGGCATCGCCATCTGCGGTAATGGTAAATGTTCCCGTCTCAATAGAAATATAGCCTTTTGAAGAATCTTCATCGTTGTCAGATTTTAAACCGTCCCCGCCACAAATAACAGTAAGCTCTATATCTTTAATTATAAGATAGTCTTTTCCTCTTATGCCATCATCAACCGCATTCACAGTGATTAAATCACTTTCTATAATAAGGCCGTCTTTACTGGTAATTCCATCGTTAAAATTTCCAGCTACGGTAAGAGAACCCTTACCGTAAATAGTCAGGTCATCTTTGCTGTAAATACTTGCGTTGGAATCATCATCAGACTCGGCATAAGTGTATGTTATTCCATCGGTAAGGTAATTTTGCGTGCCTTCCTGCAGTACGATCATTGTTTTTTCTGCATTTCTCACATAAATGGGCGAATTGTACGAACAGGTAATCGTAACTCCATTTAGTAGGAGTCTAACAATGTCTTCGTCTTCAGTATCAACAATAATTTGTCCGTTGGAGAGTGAACCACTAATGTTGTAAGTACCTGCAGATGTTATGGTAAGGGTACTTTCGTCTATGCTTACACCAATTGCATTGCACACAATTGAATTATCGTTTAACAAGACCGGAATTTCACTGGTGTTATCCCATGTATAATCATCAGAATTATCATGACTTTCTGCATTTCCTTCGTCATTAATTACCTCTTCGTCTTCGGTCTGATACAGTTTAGTATCTCGTTCGCACGAAAGAAAGGTAAAGTTTAGAAATACCGCGGCGACGAAAAATAATTTTTTTTCCATTGTCATAGTGTAATTTGTTAATGGTTAATTTAAATAGTTTGTAACAGCATTTATCCTTAATTATATTTGTAACCTTAGACTTGCGGTGTATGATTGAATGCTGTATCGTAATCGATAAAAGTATAAGACAGATTCATTTGCTGTTTTTTTTATTATTGCTAATGCATTATTTATAACAGAAATGAAATTAAAGACTGATACTCTAGTTTGTAATACTGTGTTTAAAATTTAAATTTATAACCGATGCTAACAATGTGTTTATTTTTTAATTCATTCTGAAAGTAATCGAATTTATAACTGGCTTCGATGTAATTCTTTTTGCAGATTTTATAATCCAGACCAAGAAAATACCGCATTTTTATAAGGCCGTCGCCGTTAAACTCCTGAAAAGCTTCGGCACCTGCAAAAGGAGTTACTTTGCATTTTCGGATATTGTATTTCACCGAGGCTTTGCATCGAAGTAAATTACTGTTCGAATCATCATCAGAGTCGTTAGTATAGCTAATTTTTAGAGATGGTTCGAAACGGAGGCAGACTTTTTCGTATTTTATGCTGAATGAATACCGATTATCAAATTCGGTGCTTTTGCTTTCTCTTTTATTTACGTAATACCGGTATCCTGCACCAAGTGATAAATTATCTGACACTCCATAAGAAAGCTTTCCTTCCAAAAGGTATTTGTCAAGAGTAAAGCTGTCTTCGAAACGCAATTCAGGCGTAATATCGAGCTTTAGGTTTTTGAGCAGTTTTGTACTTAAAGTGATTGATGTTCTTGTTTGAAAATCATTTTCAACTTCCTGTGCTCTTGCCGAAGTAACAAGAATCAAAAGTAGTATAATTAGGTAGGGAGTCTTTCTTATCAGATGCTTCATAATCTAAGATTTGGGTTGATTATTATTGACCATTAACATTGTAGTAGAGGGTTATTTCTGCAACATCTCTCAGAAAATCGATTCGTTCAATTTCATATCGGATAACGTTGATTCCTGTTCTCGTTTGAAAATCGTCCAACAATTTATCATGGTTTTCCATGTGAATGTTTTCAATTTTCTCATAAATCAGTTTAATGGATTTTTCCTGCTTAAGCATTAATCTTTTTTCGAGAAACCAAAGTCCGGCAATAATAAGCGAGTTCGTCAGGATTAATTCGGCATAACTTACCTTTTTGTTGGCAAGTGCGTTCATTACTGATATACCTATAATGATGAAAAGATAAGTCATTTCCTTTATTGGAATGGCATCGGTTCGATATCTGATAATTCCAAAAACGGCAAATAAGCCAAGAGCGAATCCAAGTTCGAGTTTTACACTGTTTAGCAGGAAGCATAGTAAGAAAACAATCACACCAATAGATAGATAGCTGAAATAAAAATCTTTCCGACTGCTGTTCCTTGCATACATGCCATGGGTTACCATAAAAATAAGCGAGGTATTAAAAATGAAACGGATGATGAGTTCTGTAAAATCGCCAATATTAATCAGTTTGATTCCCAAAAATCGAAATTCTTCTTCCCAAGAACTTATTTCAGTTATAGCAGGTACTGTTTTGCTAATCGTGTCTGAAATTTGTAATAGATCGAGCATGCTTATTTAAATTATATGAATACTTGTTTGGGTAACTTTTTCGATGGTTCTAATTTTTTCTTTGAATATATTCCGCTTTAGAATTGGATCGGTGATGCAGCGGCCAATACAGTATTTACTAAAACCACTGGTTTTAATTCTATTTTTGCGCAAAGCCTGTGCTAGTGGCGACACATTAGATTTTCCATCCGATTTTATCTCCACAACAACCAGATTGTCAAGGGTAACAATGCGATTTGCTACTTCAAATTCAATGTCTAAATCGATGGTACATCTTTCTTTTAGGTTTTTGTTCACTAAAGTCAATCGTGAGAATTTGTTGAGCAAGGAGGGAATTAATTCTTTTGTATAAAATGGAGTGTGTGAATTAATGAACTGAGATTCTGTACTAGTGAATGAGGAATTATCGAGAGCACAAGGGATTCTTTTCTTAATGGTTCTTCCTTTGTTATTTTTGAATTTGATTTCCAAAAAATGAATGCCAGAATCAATGTAAGTTCTTTTTCGAATTTTAAAACGATTCAATTTGCCATTGTGATGGGCTGAAAACATACGGTCGTTTTTGGTGTCGAAATAGGCAGTAGAGTAGGATAGTAGACTTTTCCCTTCGATGCATAGGAGGTGGTAGTCATGTTGCACTTCCTGTAATAGTTTAGGAAGGTAATCGGAATGAAACCAAAACTTCCGATCTGTTCGGTTCATTAACCTCACCTTTTCCATGTCTACTAATTTAATTTGATCAAAACATTCCGTATTCATACTTGGTTTCCAGTTGATTAATTTTGTTTCGAAAATATTACAATAGAGCCGTTTTTGAAAAAGGAATCAACGGAATGGAGGATTTTATCAACGAATGAAATTTTTAATTGAGGGTATTTCTTTTGTACAGAGCAGAAATTCCTTGGCATATGAATTGCAGTAATTCTATAAAAACAGAGATGATTTTCTATAATTACTTTGTTTATTGGATTTGTAATCAGTTGTGAAAAGGACTTTGTCCTACATAAATGTTGGATTGAGTTGGAAAATACTAACAAAAATGTAAAATCTAAGCATATGTCGATAGGAAATGCAATAAAATTCATGAAAAACGCGGATCGCGATTCCAGTTTTCGGAAATCGCTTTACAAATTAAATGGAATTATGGAATTTAGAAAGTTTCAGATTGTTGAGGATTTGGAGTTTTCGGATGCCGAATTTGAAGAGGCTTTTAATCATTTACATTCTGAATGCCAGTTTGCCGAGCAGGCAGATAATCTTTTTAATCTGAAACATTTGTTTGAATTAATTATTTGTCATACAAAATAATACATCTATGAGTGCGGTATACCGGGAATTAACAAAAATAAAAGAGTTGATTGAAGAGCTGGGATTTACAATTTCTTATCCTTATGATGATTTGTTGTTTGTAGACAGCAATGCTTTCTTGATTCAGTTTGACGATGCGAATTTAAATTCTTTTTTTCTGCACTTTAATGATCATTTGTCACAGGAAGTTCAGACTGAGTTAAAGGATAGAATTACGAGTTCTTCCTCTGAAAAGGGCTTGAAAATTAATCCGAAAGGGCAGTTTCAGTTAAAGCAAAAAGAAGGGCGCGACAACGAAGTGGAATTAAAATTTATTCTCTGACTTTTTAAATCAGGAAATTATTGTCGATAAAATGTTGAAATTTTTCTTTGTATTGATCACTTATTGGAATGTAAACATCATTAAAGATGATTCTGCTTCGTTCTATAGTTGTGATTTTTTGTAGGTTTACAATGAAGGATCGGTGAACTCTCATGAATGGTGAGGATGGAAGTTTTTCTTCTATCTTCTTCATGCTAAGTAGTGTCATTAATGGTTTCGTATTATCTAAATGAATGCGCACATATTCTCGCATACCTTCAATGTAAAGTATGTTTTTAATTTCGATTCTGATAATTTTGTATTCCGATTTAATAAATAAGTGATCAGAATTTGCATTTAGATCTTCGGTTTTAGAACTGATGTGGTCGAGGTGCATTTGAGCCTTTAGTGCTGATTTTAAAAAAGTAGTATAGTCAAGAGGTTTCAGGATATAATCAAGGGCATTTACCTTAAATCCATCTATTGCATATTCGCTATACGCAGTTGTGAAAATTATTTTTGGACGATTGTCTAGTGATTTAGCCATGTCCATACCATTCAGATCGGGCATATGAATATCCAGAAAAATCAGATCAATCTTATTTTCTGCAATAAACTGCAGAGCATCCATGGCATTCTCGAAGCTAGCCTTAAGATTTAAAAAAGCAGTTTTTTCAATGTACCCGGTTATTTGTTTTAAAGCTAGGGGTTCGTCGTCTATGGCTATGCAATTAATCATTTTCTAAAGGAATTGTAAGTCTAACGTAATATTCGTTTTCACTTTCAGTAATGTTTAAGCTCTGGATCCCATCAAACAGAATATCCAATTGTTTTTGCAAATTAACCAAGCCTACACCAATACCTTTTTCTTTTTTTGATAAAGGGGATACACTGTTTTTTATTTCAAAGATCAACCAATGCTGATCCTGTTTTGCATCAATGAAAATATAGGATTCCTGTGAATAGCTGACCCCATATTTAAAAGCATTTTCTACCAGAGAAATAAAAAGTAAGGAAGGGATTTTTATATAATCCTCTTTTACATCAAGATCTATATTAATTTTCACTTTATCTGAATATCGAATACGCATCAAGTCGATGTAGGAAGTCATGAATTCAAATTCTTCTCTGATTGTTGCTGTTCCTTGTTGCGATTCATTCAGTAGATATCTCATTAGTTTAGATAATTTTATTATTGATTTTTGAGCCTGAATCTGATCTATCTCTATTAGAGCGTGAATGTTGTTGAGTGTATTCATGAAAAAATGAGGGCTAATTTGTTGGCGTAGAAAGGAGAGTTCTGTTTTTAAATAAATTTTTTCTTTTTCCTCATGTTGCAATTCTTCTAAATGTCTTTGAATACCTATCTTTATAGCATTATTGAAACCTATCACCAAAAAGGAAATAATCATATTTTCGAAAATGATGTAGTTGAAAGATTTGTAACCTTCAAACAGTGGTTTTCTATCATTGGGTGGTTTTCGAAACGGATCCATCATACTTTCCGGTTTCATATGTTCACCGGGATGCATAGGCATATTCCTAGGAATGTGTCCGGAAAACAAAAAATCATGAAGTACGTTAGGTAAATGGTTTATAGCAGAAAACAAAATAACTATTGCAGATATTGAGGTGAAATACCAGATAAATTTTTTCTGAAATAGTAGTTTGGGGACCAACAGACTATTGTTTATAATGAAAATAAGTAAAAAAGGGAGGACTCGAATCCACTCTAAAATAACTCTGCTCCAGCTAAATTCATCACCGCCTTTTAATGTGAAAACTGGCAAAGCCAATACAATAGCGCATATTAAACAATAGACTATATTTTCACTTCTTTTTTGAGTAAACATTGTATTAGCTAAGGTTTTTTTGAAAATTCCAAGATGTTTATTTTTAAGAGAAAGCTTCAAATTATTACCAGCTTTATTTGTTGTTTATTTCTTTTTGTGATATGATAGCTTTCCTGTCAAAGGAAGTTTTTTTTTGTATTTAGTTTAAATAGATTCTACGAATGGGTAAATTTCATCTGCAAATTGCTGAGTTTTATTTCCAGAAGAAAAGATCACAAGCAGGTTTGATTAATATTGTTGTGAAAGTGAGATTGGTTTATGGAACATCTTTTCGAAGATGATCCATAAACCGGAAATTTACAATTGATTATTCTTGGGAATGATGAGGCCTGTGTTTTGGCTCATTTTGCTTCATGAAAACCTCAAATTGTTTTTGCTGTTCGGTAGTTAAAATGGATTTCACTTCTGTTTCAAATTTAGTTTTTAAGGCTTCCATTTCGCTTCTAGGATGGTTGGATGATTCTATTTTAGCCGATAATTCTTCAAAATGAGCTGTAAATAAATCATACATTTGCTTGCTTTGGACATCATTTAGAACGAGAGTACCTGATAATTTCATCACCATTGTTTTTATCTGTGATGCATCTGGAATTGGAGGTGGACCTTGTTGATCTCTTTGTTGAGCTTGTGCAAAGTTTACATCTAAAAGCATCATTACAGCAATTCTTAATATTATTGTTAATTTTATAATTCTCATGCCTTTGTGTATTAGTTTTTAGTTTTGGTACTAATGAATGAGATTCTGCTCTTATATTAAAAAGGAATCAATGAATACAAGAATTTCATCTGCGAATTGGTTCATCGTGTCAATTTGGTTTTGAGAATAATATATTGAATTAGCTAATTATGAACTTTAATTACTAAGCCAAAAGTTGTAAATTTCAACAAAGACGATTGATTTATCTGTAGCATCTGGCTTTAAAATAACATCCGTTTTACATTTACGTTATAAGTTTAGATGTATTATAGTAATAGAATTTTTCAAGAACAGAAGGGGAAATCTGGAGATTTATAGGGTAATAGGAGATAGGGCTTATTGTTTAAAAATATAAATGGCCATCTGATGCAGATGACCATTGTATTATAGCACAAATAAATATTGAATTAAGAGAATTCCAACCATGAACTTCCGTCTTGATATTCATCAACACTTGTAATTTTACTGCTGTTGTGGTAAGAATAGATTAGATTACTGATGTCTTGCTGAAGAGAAGACAAACAGTTTTCAATTAAATCTTTTCGGAATCCTTTTTCAGCAAGGTCAATTACTAATCCTGCTGATACAATTCTACCTATGGCTCTTCCCAGATCAACTAATTTACGTTGAGGTAAATCGGTGTTTAAAGAAAAATCAGTTTGTTTTTTAAAGAATTCGGATGCTTTAGTCGTTAAATCAAAGTTTTTCAGAAATTGAAACAGGTTGAATTCCTTTTTCTTTTTCATTAGTTTGATTACCATTTCTGAAATTTGAGTGTAGAGCATTTCATTTGCTCCTTCAAAAATTTGAAACGGGCGGCTATCCACAATTCCTCTGCCTCCAATGTGACTAAGTCGATAGCCTTTTGCGCCAGATAACTGAACCAGTGTTTGGGCAGATTCCTGCATTAAATCAGTCACAATGGTTTTTACACTATTGGCCTCAATTCCATCTGCCGAAAGATCATTTTCGATGCTGCTTTTTGTGCTGCTTCGAGAGCAAAATGCCGAGCATATTGTGAAAGCACTCTGAATTTTAGAGATTTGAAATTGTACCTGATCGTAAGAGATTAAACTTTTGCCGCCAACAATTCTATTTTTACATTGATTCAAAGCTTCATCCATTAGTCTTTTAATAAAACCAAGTCCCATACCCGGAAATTGCATTCTGCTGCGGTGCAAAATATCAAGCATCATTTTAATTCCAGTTGTTTCAGGATTTAATTTGAAGTTTTTAGGTATTTGTAAATCGAGCTTATTTTTGCCGTAAGGAATCATATACAAACCAAGATTGTCATAGTATTCTTCAACAACGACTTGTTGGTTTTTTTGAGTTACATCGCAAATGAAAAAATCGATATCTCTGCCAAGTTGTCCATCCTGTTTTTGATGACGTGATGTAATTAACCAATAATCTGCTAAACCGGTTAGTCCCTGCCAATGTTTCGTTCCTTTAATATGAAAACGATCGTCTTTCTCTGTGAATGAAGTTTGCATATTTAAAGCACCACTTCCATGATCAGGTTCAGTAATCATTAAACCGCCCATATTTTGTTTGGTAAGGAAGCGTTGAAAAATATCTTTTTTTACGATCTCATTTGCATATTTGGCCACAGGTTCAAGAAAGAGACCTATATTAATTCCAAAGGTCAGCGATAAAGGAAGAGATTCATATGCAGCAGAGGCTAATATGCCCAGACATTCTTTTACTTTAATACCTCTACCTCCATAATTTTCAGGAATTGCAACGGAAAGTGGGTTTCCTGACATAACTTCTCTCATTACCAAAGGAGGAAAACCTCTTTGCGAACTAAATTTGTTAATGTCATCCCGTTCGTGAAAAACAGATTTAAGAGTCTTTTCAAAAGCCTGTATGTATTCAGAAAAATTTGTACTCATGTTTTTTGTTTGGTTAATTTATTCTACTTCAAAAGGAAGTAGGTTATTTGGTTTAAATCCACAATTTGCTTGTGGTAATAGTTGTCACTTATTTTAATTGGGATTTAGACGGAATAAAAATAAGCTAAATAAATGGATTTAAAGACTCACATGTCTTTTAATTTCGTTTCTCTAAATTGAAAAGGTGGCATTTAGGAGGAATATGTCAGTCTTTATTCTCAAGGAGTTTTTTTTTTTTCATTGGTATTTATGAATATTTTCTAAATACCGGAACTGGTTTTATTAAGAGAATGATTTTAGCTATTGCTATAAAATTGTGTTTTTTTAGTTTTTTACGTATATTCGTTCCGTTAACGAGCACGGATTAATTTATTCTTTTTGAGTTTTTTAAATTAAACGATAATACTCCTTGTTTTAGAGCATAATGTCTGTTGTGTTGTATGTATATGTGTTTGTTTTCAAAATTTAATTATAGCTTATTTTAGTTTTTTTTGACCTAATCCGTTAACGCGCACAGTGTGTGGTGTTTTTCGAATGATTTTTTACAGGATGAAAAAAAGAGGTGTTTGTCTTGAGTTTTAGATTTAAATGATAGTAGGAATTAGCAATGAATAAAAAAGTAATCACTTTCGGAGAAATCATGTTGCGATTGGCAACACCTGATTATAAACGTTTTTTGCAAAGCAACACATTTAATGCTACATACGGTGGTGGCGAAGTTAATGTATCTGTGTCATTAGCTAACTTTGGAATACCAACGGCTTATGTTACTCGCTTGCCCAACAATGATGTTGGAAAATCTTGTAAATCAATCCTTAATAAATTTGGTGTAGATACGCGCTATATTGTTTTTGGCGGGGAACGTTTGGGTATTTACTTTCTGGAAACAGGCGCTGTGGCCAGAGGTTCTAAAGTTGTTTATGATCGCGCCAATTCGGCATTTACCGGATTTACAAAAGGCATGATTGATTGGAATGATATATTTCAGGATGCGTGCTGGTTTCATTGGACGGGTATTACGCCTGCTATTTCTTCAGGTGCTACCGAGTTGCTGATAGAAGCACTTACGAAAGCGAACGAAATGGGAATAAGCGTATCTTGTGATGTAAATTACCGAAGCAAGCTTTGGAAGGAAAACAATAAGGTGGAAGAAGTAATGCCTGCCTTAATTGCTAAAACAAATGTGCTGATAGGAAATGAGTTTGATGCAGGTAAAGTTTTGGGTATTCAAACCAATTTATCCGCTGATGCTGAGTATTCGAATGAAACTTTTGGTACTGTATCCAAACTTTTGATGGAAAAGTACCCAAGGCTTGAAAAAATTATAACCACACGAAGAGGAACCATTAGTGCTAATCACAATAGTTGGATGGGGATCATGTTCGATGGAAACCAAGTATCGGAATCTTCAACTTATCAAATGACTCATATTGTCGATCGTGTAGGTGGAGGGGATGCTTTAATGGCTGGATTAATTTATGGTTTTCTTACTTATCCCAACAATCCTCAAAAAACAATTGATTTTGCTGTTGCATCCTCATTTTTGAAGCATACGATTTCAGGTGATGCTAATGACGTTAGTGTGGAGGAAGTGGAACAGTTGATGAAAGGGGACTTGGGCGGTAAAATTGATTGGTAGTAAAATCTTCTAAAAATACATTATTGTTTCCAAACATATTGATCTTAAATCAGTAGGGGCAATCATTCTTGTTCATTTTGATTAAAAACAAAAAGACTCATCAAGAAATTGGTGAGTTTCTTGTGAACGCGGAGGTATATTCCCCGCCCTTCGTGATGAACTTGTTACGAACCCTAATTAGATTCTCATCCCTGAATTCGTATTGATTTTAGTACATAAAAAAAACTCATCAATTTCTCGATGAGTTTCTAAGTGAACGCGGAGGGATTCGAACCCCCAACCTCTACGGCCGTAACGTAGTGCACTATCCAGTTATGCTACGCATCCTTTTCCTTTTTAAGGCGGTGCAAATATAGTTATTTTTCTTTTCATACTGCAAGCCTATGTTTAAATATTACGAAAAAAAAATATTTTTGTTTAAATAAATAGGTAAAACAAAAAACTCACCAATTTCTTGATGAGTTTTCGTGAACGCGGAGGGATTCGAACCCCCAACCTCTACGGCCGTAACCCAGAAATAGTTATGCACTATCCAGTTATGCTTTCTTTTTTATTTTAAGCGAGATATTTTTGTGGAGAGTAAATATAAAAACGGTGTTAAAACAAAAAAACTCACCAATTTCTTGATGAGTTTTCGTGAACGCGGAGGGATTCGAACCCCCAACCTCTACGGCCGTAACGTAGTGCACTATCCAGTTATGCTACGCATCCATGATTACCTCGGTAATGCGGTGCAAATATAGATAAATTTTACATTTTGAGTCTATAAATAGGAGTCTTTTTTTAATAAAAATGAAACTTCAGAATGAAGCTGGTATTAAAAAACTCTAAATCTTTTAGTTAGGATTTTAGTTAAGGATAAAAAAAACTAAATTTACTTTGTTCATGATTATTTTTTCATTGAATCAAGTATAATGCTTAAGGTTTTGTACTTTTGTTATGTAAAACCATATAAATAAATGATATAATGAAGAAGTTTCTAAAGTTTTTTGGAGGATTTGTAGTCTTACTTTTAGCACTGCTAATCATTTTACCCTTTTTCTTTAAAGATAAGATAATGGAGCGGGTAAAAACCGAAATTAATAATACGATAGATGCTAAGGTAGAAATAGGAGATTTATCATTATCGATGTTTAAAAATTTCCCAAACCTTTATGTTGAGCTTGAGAATGTAACTGTTGTTGGCAAAAATGAATTCTCAACTGACACTTTGGCTTCAGTTGGTAGTTTATATACTGCAGTTGATTTGGGTTCAGCGTTGTCCGGCACTCAAATAAAAGTTGGGGCAATTGTGTTGGCCAACGCAAAAGTAAATGCTGTTGTTTTGGAATCGGGAAAAGCAAATTGGGATATTGTAAAAGAATCTGATGAGGCAGTGGTGGAAGAGGAGACTGGCGAGGTTTCTGATTTTAAAGTGATTTTTGAAGAAGTACGTATTGAAGATTTCTTTTTGCGTTACGCGGATGCATCCATAAAAACTGTTCTTGTTGTAGATGATTTGGATTTGACGCTAAATGGTGATTTTACAGTGAAATCGACGAATTTGAATGTAAAATCGCAAATTACAGGAATTGATTTGGATTACGATGGTGTAAAATATTTGAAAAAGGCGAGTGTATCGCTTGATGCGGTTATTGGAGCTGATCTTCAGAATATGATATTCACATTCAAAGAGAATAAACTAACCTTAAATGAACTGGTGTTCGGTATAGATGGAAATGTTGGAATGTTAGAGGATGGTTATAGTCTGGATTTGAAAATGAATGCTCAGAAGGCAGATTTTAAAACCTTGCTTTCAATGGTTCCTGATGTATTCAAAGCCGATCTTAAAGGATTGGAGACTAACGGAGCTCTGGCAGTAACAGCTTTCGTAAAAGGGGATTATAAAGAAGATTATATGCCGTCATTTGGTGCTAAGTTAGCAGTTGATAAGGCTACTCTAAAATATCCTGATCTTAAAGAATCGGTTAACAATATTACCATAAATGCGGAAGTAAAACATCCGGGAGGAGATCTGGATTTATTGACAGCTGATGTAAATTCATTTCATTTTGAGGTTGCCAACAATCCATTTGATGCAGAAATCCATGTAAAGAATCCAATATCAGATCCTTACATGAATGGTTTATTCAAAGGAGTGATTGATTTTGCCAAAATTCGCCATGCAATTCCAATGGATAGCATTAAAATTACAGGTGTTGTTACCTCTGATGTTAGTTTTAGCGGAAAGATGTCTGCTATAGAAAAGGAGGAATATGAAAAAATTACGACCAAAGGGGATGTGAAATTGAAAAACTTTGAATTCTCCACTCCTGATTTTCCTCAAGGAATTAAGATCATAAGCTCTGTTCTGAATTTTACGCCAAAATACATCAGCCTGACTTCTTTTAACTCCAAAATTGGAGTTTCGGATATTCAGTTAACTGGAAAAATAGAGGACTATATCCCTTACGTTTTAAAAGATAAAGTTTTAAAAGGAAACTTCATTTTGAGTTCAAATTTATTTGATATAAATGAATTTATGACAGAGGAAGAGGATGCAAAAGCGGTTTCGGATACAATTCCATTAAGCGTGATTGAAATTCCGGCTAATTTAGACTTAAAATTGGTTTCTTCGATGAAACTGATACAGTTCGATAAAATGAATATCGAGAATGTAAAGGGACTAATTGTTGTTAAAAATGCTAAAGCACAGTTAACTGACTTATCCATGGATATGTTAAAAGGGTCGATGACAATGAATGGTTCCTACAACACTAAGAATATTCAGAAACCAGCCATTGATTTTGGTTTGGATGTGAAGGATTTTGATATCAATTCAGCATACGAATCATTAAGCATGATTAAAAAGATGCTTCCAATTGCTATGAATTGTTCCGGTAAGATTTCATCCGATTTAAAGATTACATCTTTGCTTGATCAGGAAATGAGTCCGGTAATGAATACATTGAATGGAAATGGAGCAATTCATTCCAAAATGATTGTGATAAAAGATAATAAAGCTTTCGACGCCTTAGCTGCGGCATTAAAAAATGACAAATACAAACGGATTTCGATAACTCAATTCGATATGAATTTTGTAATTACTGATGGAAATGTGGAGGTAAAGCCATTTGAAGCTAAAGTTGCAGGTCATCCGGCACAAATTTACGGAACTCAGTCTGTTGATGGAAAATTGAATTTTACCATGGATATGAAATTACCAAAAGATGAGTTGGGCAAAGAGGTAAATCAGTATTTCGATAAATTACCTGGTTTCGATGAAGTTAAAGAGCTTGATGTTGCTGTGAAGATTACTGGTACAGTTGATAATCCTAATGTGAAGCTTGATTTAAGTAAAGCAATTAAGCAGGCTCAGCAGGCTGTGGCCAAAGAGTTGGAACGACGGGCCAAGAAAGAATTGGAAAAGAAAGGGAAAGATTTGTTGAAGAAATTATTTAAGTAGAAGAAATTTGTCATATTTAATATGGAACGGAGAATCATTATGGTTCTCCGTTTTTTCTTGATAAATGCTCTTAAATGATGAAG
Source organism: Labilibaculum manganireducens (assembly GCF_002843385.1). GTDB lineage: Bacteria > Bacteroidota > Bacteroidia > Bacteroidales > Marinifilaceae > Labilibaculum > Labilibaculum manganireducens. The sequence continues at coordinate 25,988 of NZ_MVDE01000033.1, read as the reverse complement.
AAACTGTATATCTTTTTTTTTATTTTCTCTCCAATGTTAATACATGCACAGTTTACCAAAGATTATCTTCTGTATGTGGATTATGGAATTTCGGCAGGTAACTATATAGGAGGAGAAGTTCATTTGAATTACATTCATAAACAAAAACTATCGCTCCAGATTGGCTTTTATGACTTACAACGAAAAGATCTTTTGCGGCCGGAGAATTATAATGGGGGACCGGTGTCAATTTTTTACTTGGGGGAGAGTAATCCAAAAGACAAATTAAAATCTTACTCCTTTTTGGTTGGTAAGATTTTACCGTATAAAGGATATCAGAAAGCAAGATGGAATTTAAGAGCAGGACTAACTTATTCTAGTTTTAAAGAACCAATAAACTACATTGAAATAGATTCTGGTTTATTCGGTGCGAATTATACTTTCGAATATGAAAAAAGCAAAATGTTTGGTGTTATTATTAAACCAGAATTAGAAGTTGCCTTTTTTAAAAATATTGGAACAGGTATTTCTGGTATTGTTTGTTATAATGAAAAAACAATTCACGTTGGACTTGAATTGGTATTCAAATTTGGATTTGTAGGAGCATCAAAATAATCTTTTAATCTCACAAAATTAAAGGCACGAAAAAGGGATGGCAACCACTCCATCCCTTCTCTAATTCACTTTATAACCTGAATTCTCAATTGAGAATTCAGGTTAAATATAGGAATAAATTTTTTATTGTCAAGTAATTGATAAATATATTGATAATTTACGATAAAAAACACTAATTATTGAACAACAAAAAAGGATGGTAACCACCCCATCCTTTTTTAATCTATTCACTTTAAACCTTAAAAACGGAAACCGTTTTGCTACTTCTACGCTAAGGGTTTCAAAAAAGTTATACGAAAAGTGATATTTTTAATGAATCTACATAAGTATTAAAGTAGATACCTTAGTATCTTAGCCTTGTTGATGTTGTATTCATGTTCAATTTCAAGATAAGTATCGAAACTTTCGTAGTAGTAAATGCTCTCCATAAGATATTCAATTCCAGATATTTCGCCGAAATCAAGAGCCTTGCGCAAAAGAGAATCATATTTCTTTTCTGCAAACACATTTTGATAGTCGGAAAGACTGGATTTTAGACTGAAAAAAGTTTGAAAAAGTTTCTCATATTCATTTTCTTTCTCCATTTTCTCGAAGGACAGCTCTTCTTTTCGGAACAGTTCCATTAATTTTGCCTGCTTTACTTTGTTTTTATTTTCCCACAAAGGAATGCTGATTCCGAGTTTCATACCGTTGGCTTCTTTCATCAAATCTGAACCTAAATAGCGATACCCGATTGATATCTTAGGAAGAGAATTTGTTTTTACCAAAGAAGTTTCTTTCGAAGCTATCTGTTCATTTGCTTTTAGTTGGTTTAAGTAAGGATCGGTGGTTACAGCATTTTCAAGTAGAAGTTTAGTGTCCTCGTCCATACTCACAACAGGATACTCAAGGTCATCTAAATTCAGTTCCAAACCTCCATTCTGTTTTTGTAGATCTTTTTTCAGATTGGATATTTTGTTTCGTACCAGCTGCAGCTGATTTTTTGTGTTAAGAGCCAACATTCTAATTTTATTAACCTCTAGAATATTGGCATCTCCTTCCTGTAACCTCTTCTCAAAAAAGCGCGTTAATCTTTCCGCATTATCCAATCTTGTACTCAGCTCTATATTTTGTTTGTTTCTATAAATAAGCTCAAAGCAAATCAATTCTGTTTCCAGTAAAATGTCTTGTCTTACTTTTGCCTGGATATTTTTCAGATTAGTTATTTTCTCATCTCTAAGCTGATTTTTGTAGATATAACTGGTTGGGAAATCGAAACTCTGACTTACCAAAATTTCGTAGGGTTTGCCTTCCTGCGAAGAAAAACTTTTTTCCCATTCCAATTCAGGATTGGCCAAATTGTTTTGAGACCGTATTCCTAATTTTTGCGCCTCTAAATATTGCTGATGCGCTTGAAGTTTTGGATTGTTTTTTTCAACTTCCTGCAAAATTCTCTGAACAGAGGATTGAGCCATTCCCTGAATGCTCAATCCTGTTATGATGATGATTAATAATATTCTAAGCATTTCCTTTGTTTTTAGTGTTCAGTAAAAGATACACGATTGGAATAATATAAATATTCAGTAGGGTAGAACTCAATAGTCCACCCAGAATAACAACTGCCATCGGACTTTGAATTTCATTTCCCGGCTGATCGCCAGCTATTGCCATTGGAATTAAAGCCAGTGCTGCTGTCAATGCTGTCATTAAAATGGGACTCAATCTGTGAACAGATCCTTGAACAATAATATCCTTGATTGTATTGCCTTTCCCTTTCATACTTTGGTAGTTCGAGATGAGTAAAATACCATTTCGGGTAGCAATGCCAAACAGGGTGATGAATCCAATTATTGCTGGAATACTAAGCATTCCAGATGTGAAATAAATGGTAAAAACACCTCCAATAAGCGCTAATGGTAAATTCAATAAAATGATACCTGCCAGTTGAGTACTTCTAAATTCCTGAAACAGCAGAAGGAAAATAATCAGAAAACTGAACATTGATGCAATCATTAAAACCCGGGAAGCTTTGGCTTCACTTTCAAACTGTCCGCCGTACTCAATTCTATAACCTTCAGGAGATTTTATGTCTTGCTCAACTTTGTTCTGAATATCAGTAACAACACTGCGAAGATCACGATCGGCAACATTGGCAGAAACAACCAGCTTGCGTTGAACATTTTCACGGTGAATGGTATTTGGACCCGATAGCGATTGAATTTCGGCTACATAACTAAAAGGAATTTTCTTTCCGTCCCATGTATCAATCAAGGCATTTTGAATGGCATCATAACTACCACGGTTTTCTTCGTTGTACTTTACCACCAAATCGAAAGCTCTAATTCCTTCAAACACATCCGAAACTTTCGATCCGGCAAATGCTACATGAATAAATTCAGAGAATTGAGCAATTGAAATGCCGTATTTAGCCAGCATATCGCGTTTTGGCAAAATTCTAATTTGCGGAATTTCTACCTGCTGTTCTACATTTACATCAACAACGCCTTCTATGGGCGAAATCGATGTTTTGATATCATTCGCCAGTTTGAACATTAAATTCAAATCATCACCAAAAATTTTGATCGCAATATTGGCTTTAGTGCCGGAAAGTATATGATCTATTCTGTGTCCTAAGGGTTGTCCTATGGCGAAATTAACTCCTGAGATATGACTCAGTTTTTCACGGACTTCCAGAAGGAATTCGGATTTGGTTCGTTCTGTCAATGTAAAAGGCACTTCAATTTCAGAAGTATTTACACCAAACGAATGTTCATCCAACTCAGATCGGCCTGTTCGCCGGGCGGTTAAACTGATTTCAGGAACTGTTCTCAAGGCATCTTCGGCCAAAACTTTAATCTTGTTCGATTCTTCCAAAGAAATTCCCGGTTTGGTAATCGCTGTAATTGTTAGAGAGCCTTCGTTGAATTCAGGAAGAAAGTTTCTGCCTAATCCCGAAAGGATAAAAATGGAGACAACAAAGAGGAGAGCAGCTCCACCTAAGATCCATTTTTTGTAGAGCAAGGCTTTCCCAAGAGAATGGCTATACCATTGGTTTAAGTGAGCAACCAACCAGCTTTCTTTGTTCTTTCTGTCGAGCATTTTATTGCTGGTGAGCATGAAGCTGCACAAAACAGGAGTAAGAGTAAGTGCGACAACCAATGAAGCAAAAAGAGAAACGATAAACGCAATGCCAAGTGGTTGAAGCATTCGGCCTTCCATGCCGCTTAGGAAAAATAAGGGCAAAAAAGCAGCAATAATAATAAAGGTTGCATTGATAATGGATGAACGAATTTCGCAGGATGCAGAGTAAACGATTTTAATTGGTTTTTTTCTCTGTTCCTTTGGTAAAAGGTGATTTTGCCTGAGTCGTTTGTAAACATTTTCCACATCAATAATTGCATCATCAACCAAATCACCAACAGCAATGGCCATACCTCCTAAAGTCATGGTGTTTATGGTAATGCCCAAAAATTTAAGAGTGATCATGGTTACCAAAAGCGAAATTGGAATTGCTAAAAGTGAAATTATGGTTGTTCTGTAGTTCATCAGAAATACCAGCAAAATCACAATCACAAAAACGGAACCTTCCATCAGTGCTTTTTTAACATTCCCAATGGATGAGTTAATAAAATCCGCCTGACGAAAAATGTGTGTATTCACACTAACCCCTGCCGGTAATGATTTTGATAATTCTGCAATAGACTGATCCAATTTTTCGGTCAGCTTTAGTGTATTGATGCCTGGTTGCTTTTTTACAGTTAGCAAGACTGCCTGCTCACTGTTAATGGTTCCCAAACCAATTTTTGGCGCAGCAGCAGCCTTAACTTCAGCAATATCACTAATTCGAACAGGAATATTGTTGTACATTTTCACAACAGAGTTCCCAAGTTCTTCAAAATCTGATGTGCGGGCAATTCCTCTAATGTTGTAATGGTTTCCGTATTCGTTGATAAATCCACCGGCAGAATTCTGGTTGGTAGAGCGGGCTGCCTTCATTAATTCATCAATACTGACTTTGTAATACCTCATTTTTTGAGGATTGGCCAAGATCTGATATTGTTTGAATTCGCCTCCGATTACAACAACCTGTGCAACCCCGTTAATCGCCAGCAAATGCGGACGAATGGTCCAGTCAGCCAAAGTTCTTAGTTCCATTGGAGAAATGCTGTCCGATTGCAGTCCAATCATTAAAACTTCTCCCATAATTGATGATTGAGGAGCCAAACTAGGATTTCCAGCTCCTTCGGGCAAGCTTTCGGAAACTGCCAGCAGCTTCTCGCTCACAATTTGCCGGGCTTTGTAAATGTCGGTTCCCCATTCGAATTCGATCCATACGATGGAGAATCCTGCCGATGAGGAGGAACGTAAGCGTCTGACATTAGTAGCTCCGTTAACAGCAGTTTCAATAGGGAAAGTGACCAGTTTTTCAACTTCTTCGGGAGCCATTCCATGAGCTTCTGTCATAACTACCACGGTTGGGGCTGTCAGATCGGGAAACACATCTACATCCATGTTTGCTGTTGTATAGCCACCACCTAAAATTAGGAGGATGGATACAAACAGTACAAGAATACGATTGTGTAATGCATATTGTATGATTTTATTTAACACGATAGTCTATTTTAAATTTTTGTATCAGTTTTAGTTCAACCAGCTTTCTTGTGCATTCCTAAAATACACTTGCATCAAAATTTAATGCTCGTGCGTATGTGCCGGCAATGCACCTGCCATTGAGGCAAGTTTTACAAAATAAGCACCCTTGCTTACAACACGCTCGCCGGCTTTAAGTCCTGAAGTAATTTCTACTTCCTGACCGTTACTAATACCAATAGTTACAAATCGTTTTTCGAAGCTTTCGCCGGATAATTGCACAAACACATATTTTAGTCCCTGATCTTCCAGAACCGCTGACTTTTCGATATGAAGAACATTTGAAGATCTTTCTGATTTCAGATAAACTTCAACAAACGATCCGGCGTATAAATCCGAAGTCAGATCCAGTTCAAAATACAGAGGTGTTGTATAATCATCTTCGTGTATGTCTTTACCGTAGGCGATTAATCTTCCGTTCAGCTTTTCTGTATCGAATATTTGTTCGCTGTACGGTAATTTAAAGTTTGCCGATTTAATGTGTTTCAATTGCTGAAGGTGTTTCTGATACACATCTGCTTTTAGTAATAATTTAGATCCCTGATCAACTTTAGCCAATACATCTCCTTTTTCAACATACTGTCCTTCGTTCACATAAACATCACAAATAAATCCGCTGACAGGCGAAGCAATCAAAAAACCATTCGAATTGTAATCTTTATTGATGCTCTCGTAATTTACGCTTGCATTCTCGAAATTGCTTTTTGCTTCCACAAAATCTTTTTCGGATATAATTTGATCTTCGCGTAGTGTTTTAGCTCTTTCGAAAGCTGATTTTGCCTTCTCCAGATTGGTTTTTGCCTCGGTAAATTGAGTGGAAATATTATTGCCGGCCAAGCCGTTTCCTGAAAGATTGAATATCGGATCGTTCTTTTTAATGTTTTTGCCTGGAACAAGATCCTGCGATTGAAAATGAACGATACCACTGCTTTTGGCTACAATTTGCTTTTCCATATTAACAGATGGAAGTAAAATTCCGGTTGTTTTAATGATTTGCTGAAAAGGACTCAATTTAGCTTCAGAAGTCGCAAAATCGATTTTCCAGGCTTGCTCTTTCAGAAAATTTATTCCTTCAGCGGTTTCAGGTGTTTCAGCCAATTCTGCTTCTTCGTGATCTTTATAAACACGAATATTTTTGGCTGAGAATTGTTCTTTCCCATATTTCGATTCAATATCAAATACGAGAGTGTAGACTCCTGCTTCTTTTGCCTGTACATTTGGAGTAAATATTCCTTCTCTTGCCGGTGCTTCTACTGTTTGACGAACTACTTTTCCCTCTTTTATCAGGCTAACGGTTAACTTTCCTTCTGTGTATGGTTTGTAGCTTTCCAAATTGGTGAAGTGGGTTAAAAATTGACTTGTATGTCCTATCATCAAAGTAGGAAACTCTACAAATAGTTCCGTTTTATCATTAAATAAGGTCAGGCTTTCTGTGGCATGATCTTCGTGAGCCTCCGTTTCGGCAGAATGATTGTGACCTTTGTGATTGGTATTTGAACTTTCTGAAGAATGACAGGCGCTTAATAGCATTGATAAGCAAAAGCTTATCCAGATATATTGTTTCATTTTATTTGTATTTTGTATGATACCAAACACACCTTAAAATAAGTCGATAGAATGCTGTCCCAAACGCATTGGGATTACACAGACAGAAATTATTTTAAAAATGAATCGGTTTTACAGCATAAAACAAGTGTTTGTAACATTGGTCTTATTGCAGATTTGTGATTTTTTTATACCGTTAATTATTAGGTATATCGATTATCTCAATAGAGTTCAGTCCATTGGATAGTCTGCCTGCTGATAATTTGTAACTATCAGTACGCTTAAACTAAAATCGAATTTGGAGGGCCTCTTCTAAGAGGTGAGAACCGAAGCGGTTCAGGAATCAGGATATAGTTATGAACCCTTAATTTTTTAACTTTTTGTATGTCTTCCGAATCAAACAGAATCGCATCCGCTTTAAGGAAGATTTGGTATTTGATTTCTTGCTGAACTCTATTATGAGTCAGAATGCAGCAGGATTCACTGCTTTTTTCGTTTTGATGGTTCCAGTTCGTTTCACCATGATTGCAGGTATTGCATTTCACATGTTGATGAAAGTGAATAATCGAAACTTGTTGATCTTCGGTGGTGTTATGGTTGTGGTTGTGAGGAATTACATCATGCGCAAGCAATACCAGCATTGGTATTAGCATAAGCAGACATAACATTTGTTTCTTGAAATTCCTCATTTTCGACAAATATGCAACAAATATAGATGTTCGCTGATTGATATCCAATACCTGATTGTTGGGATTACAATTTAATGAAGAAAAACAGCCTGTTGTTTGATTGTGGAAATTGTATTTCCTCAATTGGAATTGGAGCATTCAATTGTGATGTTTACATTTGCCAGCCCTAAGACAGATGTCCTTCCCCAAATAGAATATCCAACTTATTTTAGTGTCACATTTTAATTAGCATGAACAGAATTTCGAAAGCCTTTTCCTTACAAGCTTATTTACCTCATTACGGTCCAATTGTAAAACTAGGATTGCCGGTAGTTTTAGCGCAATTGGGACAAATCACAGTGGGATTGGTTGACAACATGATGATTGGCCATTTGGGAACTCACGAACTTGCGGCATCTTCTTTTGCCAATACAATTTTCTGGCTGGTGATTATTTTCGGCACTGGATTTTCATATTCAATTACTCCTTTGGTAGGCGAGGCCAGAGGCGATTTTAAGAAATTGAAAATAGGATCGTGGTTTAAAAACGGCATGCTGGCAATGATATTGATGGGCATATTACTTACCGTGGTAATTTTATTGCTTAGCCTTTTAATGGGAAGAATGGGACAGCCATCCGAAATTATTACTGATGCAAAAAGTTACCTGTGGATTTTGGCGGCCAGTATATTGCCCATGATGATTTTTATGGGATACAAGCAATTTGGTGAAGGACTAGCCAATACTAAAGTGGCTATGAATATCATGTTGCTTGCCAATTTGGTGAATGTAGCTGCAAACTATATTTTGATTAACGGGAAATGTGGTTTTCCGGCAATGGGTTTAAACGGAGCAGGTTATGGAACCTTAATTGCCCGTGGTTTTATGGCAATTGCTTTTTTCCGGGTTTTTCGGACTCGAAGATTTTTTATGCCATATCGGGAAATGATCAGGAAATCGGTTTATTGTTTGAAAGATTTTTGGCGTATCTGGCAATTGGGTCTACCCATTGGTTCTCAGCTGGTAATGGAAGCTTCGGCATTTATGCTGAGTACCATAATGATGGGTTGGATTAGTGTGGAAGGGTTGGCAGCACATCAAATTGTATTGAGTTTGTCTACGGTTAGTTTTATGATTTATCAGGGAATTGCAGCAAGCACAACCATTCGGATTTCGTCTTTACTGGGTGAGAAACGTATCCGAGAAATGAAGAATTCCGGTTGGGCTGCAGTTCATTTGGTGTTGGGAATAGTTGTTTTTATGTGCATACTTTTTGTAAGTCTGCGACATATTTTGCCTACTTGGTTTACGCAGGAACCGGCAGTGATTCAATTAACAGCTCAGTTTCTGATTGTAATGGTGATTTATCAGTTTTTTGATGCTCTTCAAATTGTATTTGGAAGTATTTTAAGGGGAATGTCAGATGTGAACATACCTACATTACTCACCTTTGTTGCCTACTTTCTGGTTTCGTTACCTACCGGATATTTATGTGCTTTTGTTTTCGGTATGAATGAAGTGGGAATTTGGTGGGGATTGCCGGCAGGATTAGGAGCAGCCTCTTTTCTGTTTATGCTTCGGTTTAGAAGTCTTTCCAATAAACTTTTGCAGGCAGGGAAAAAGTAATTTCTGTTTGTAATAAAAAAGCCATAGAGAAAAACTCCATGGCTGATTTTTATTTTGCTTGTGTCCTGCTTGTTTTCTGCTGTATTCTTTTGAGCAGGCAGAGTACATTCCTGTTTTGCTTATTCAGCAGCAGCTTCTTCAACATCAACTTCCTCTGTGGCGCTTACATCTTCTGTTGCTGTAGTATCTTTTGCACATTCAGCTTTAGCTGAACAACATTTAGAAGAATCTTTTTCAAGTTCAGCAGAAGCTTCTGTTTTTTCTTTTGAACAACATGCTTTTTCTTCAGAAGCAGCAGCTTTAGTTTTGTTTCCACAAGAAGTAAATACGAATCCGCAGATGGCAATAGCAAATAATAATTTTTTCATAATAATTAATTTATAGTGGTTTAATTGATGCCAAAAATACGTTTTTTTATCCTGAAATGAAAGTGAATATATTTTTTCTTATTTATTTTAACACGTGTTTTTGTTTAGATATAAGATGTTATATAATAGATTTTTAAGTGCGGAAATATTAAATTTCTTTAAATGAAAATTCTTTACTTAAATTTAATTTGTACTTGTTTTTCCATCTTTCTCCAAAACAGGATAGATAAAAAAGTTAACCAAACCATTCTTATAATTTTCCTGTTCCAGATCTCTTCCGCAAGTAAATTCAACTGAATGTTTTGCAGGTTTTTACTATATGTAAAATTAATGTTAAAATATTTGATGAATTATGCGGAATAAACTAATTTAGGTATACTTTAAATCGGGCTATCCCCATTTGCTGATTGTTTTGTCGTTCTTTTTGTCTGATATTACTTTTAATAACTGATAAATAGTTGGTTGTGGTGGTGGTTTTATTAAGGATTTTGTCGGTTAGATGGGGGTTTCCGGCTTTGTGATTGAGAAATTAGTCTCTTTCACTGCCATTGTTACCAAAGGGAGTTTAAATGTTGGGTGAAGTACTTTATATGTTAGTTAAGGGACTGTGAATGTAGCTTGGGGGATTCGGATTGTTGGCAAAGGGACTTGTAATGCAGCTCGTGGGAATTGAAATGTAACTCAAGGGACTTGTAATGTAGTTAAAGGGAGTGAAAATAAGTTTTAAGTTATTGAATTGAAAGGGTGAAATTTTGTGAGTCTGTTATTTGTTTTGAGTGTATAGCTTTAAAATAAATATGAAGTGTGCCTGGGGAGTTTGTTAGTCGAAATTTGGAACAAATTATTTTAAAATCAACATAGTATTAATCAAACTAATTATTTACACATGGGTTTATATTATAAATTCAAACAAGAAGAACTACCAGTAGTGGGAGAGATTCTATTGCAATTATTTTTGCGTGACCGTGAAAAGTTCTCAAACTTTTCGCCGGAATTTAATGATGAGTTTGTTACTGATTTTCAGAATAGAATTCATCGGGTGGCCGATCTTACTCAGTCGAAAACGCAAACCGCTGAGATTAAAAAAATTACTTCTGATTTGTATAGTGGTCTTGATGCAATTCTTCATAAGTTGGAATTGATTGCAGCTTATACTCAACGGGCAAACAAAGTAATGCTAGTTAAAGCCTCCGATTTTGGAGTGAAAGAAGCGAAGAAAATGATCCGGATAAGAAATGTTGAAGGCTATTGTGCAAAAGCGAAAATAATTCAACAAAATATTGCTAAAAATCTTGAAGTATTAAAGGAGAAAGGGTATAAGGATAGTTTGGGTACTGAATTGGAGCAGATGACTCAAAAAGTGTATGATTTAAATTTATTACAGGAACAAAAAACAAGCGAACGCAAGCAATTGGTTGTCGATAACAATGCCGAACTTAATCTTTTTTGGAAGCAGTTAAGTGATATCTCGAAAACCGGGAAAATGCTCATGAAGGAGGATGAACCGAAAGCCGAAGAGTACATGTTTAGCTGCTTAATTCATAAGGTTCGAAAAATAAATACCAAAATTGAATCGAAAAAAAAGGGAACATCTACAGTACCAGTTGGTCAGATTCCTGTTTCAAAAGAAACTGCAGTAAAGAAAGAAGAAGCTGTGCCTGAGTAAGAAGAGTTGTAATTATTGAGAAATAATAGAATGCCTCCTTCGGGAGGTTTTTTTTATAAAGCAAAAAATAAGTGTAGGTCCGATTTCTCTGGGCTTACACTTATTATATAGGAATGATTCTTTTGAATCATCTGGTCACTTGAACCGCTTTGGTCACTATTTTCTGAAGGCATAATTGTACTCTTTTTTGTCAGACACTAAACGAACTTTATAATCTCCTTTTGGCAATGCTTCTACATTGAATTTTTTAGAGAAAGTCGGTTCTGATGCATAAGAGCCATTAAATACTTCATTTCCAAATTCATCATTTATTGAAATGTTGAATGCTTTGTTTTCAAAAGACAGGTAGGTTACAAACAAATTGTTATCCTCTGTTCTGAAAAGAGTTTTTTCTGCAGTGTTCTCAGCTAATTCTGCAACAAGTTTGTTGTTGGCAACTACAAATTCTTTTTCAATATTATCTCCTTTACCAGTTAAAACGATTTTGTATGTACCATCTTCAAGATAAGAGAAATCAAACAATTTTTGAGCTGTAGTTTCACCACCTACTTTGTTTGAATAATACAAGTTTCCAGCTTCATCGTAAATCTTCATTTTAAGCAATGATTCGGTTGGATTGATAATAGATACAATTGATAAATCAGTATCCAGATAAGGGTTAATTCGGATGTTTCCGGTTGCAAATGCTGAACTTGTCCCTAAGAATAGTATTACTCCCAATACCAATCCTTTAAATGTGTTTTTTGTTTTCATCTTTTTTAAATTTAAATGAGTAATAATTTACAAAATCAACCATCGGTTATTTGTGATTGGCTGACATTGTAAATCTAGAAATAAATCATAGAAATGATCTAAATAATAATTCCCAAAATTGAATAAATAACAAAAAAAACAACTTAAAACGGTTGCGGGAGCTCCCGAAATTGTTTGCGTTACAATGATTTAATAAAGAAATTTGTCATTATTAACCGTTAAACGGCAAATTTGTTTTTATGATAACGTTTCCGAATTTTGCGAAAAATGGCCAAAACGTCATTTTTTTATCTGATGAGTGAAAAAAGGATTCAGAAATAGATAGTAAGGGGGGGGTTAAAATGATCATTTAAGACTATTTTTGATGTGAATTTTTAAACAGCCCCTTAATTTTGTGGTTGTGTTGGTGAAAAATACATTATTATATATGAATTATAAAAATTTAATGGACTTCTCTGTTTATCCATCTGATGTGAGTCGTTTTGAGAACGGATGGAAAGGACTGGAAGAATATGTAACGGAAAAAAATATAGATGGGGTTGAATTACTAATCGGTTATGATTCTCCATCCGAAGAAATTCCAAAAGGAATAGTTAAAAGTGTTCATTTGCCATTTTGGGTAACCTGGTTGGATGTTTGGCGAAAAGGAGAGGATGCTGCCAAATATTATTTTCCTAATATGTCAGCAGAGCATCTGCAGTTTTGCTGCGGAGGTAAGAATGCTGCAGAAATGATTACTTCTCAGAAGAAATTGTGGGAATACGCAGCACATTTTCAACCATCTCATGCTGTTATACACGCAGCACATGTAGAATTGGAACACGCTTTTACGCGTGATTTTAACTATAAAAGCACTGAGGTAATGAAGGAGTTAGCAGAAATGCTGAACAGAACGGCTCAGGAATTTGGTGATGGAGAGCCTCCGGTTACATTAGCCATCGAGAATTTGTGGTGGCCGGGTCTGGATTTTTTGTTTCCGGCTGAGGCCGATGATTTTGCATCCCGATTGGATTTTTCAAATTGGAATCTACTTTTGGATACGGGACATTTAATGAATACGAATATTGCATTGAGATGTGAGGATGAGGCCATTGATTTTGTTTTGGATCGGATATCACGATTGTCGAAAGATATTCAGGCGAAAATTAAGAGTCTGCATTTGAATTTGAGTTTATCAGGAGAATATCAAACGAAACAGGTTATGAATGGTTTACCAACAGGATGGTCAGACTTAAATCATACAGAGAAATATACTACAGCACGTAATCATGTTCTGCAGATTGATCAGCATTTACCATTTACGAGTAAGCGCGTAAAAGAAATAATTTATGAGATTGAACCTGAAACTGTAATTCATGAATTCATTACAAAGGATATCAAGGAATATTCAGAGAAATTGGATGTTCAGATGAATGCTTTACGTTAGTGAAATACAACGAGGTGGCTTTAAATTGTATTTTCCACATTTCTACACCTTATAATAAAGACTGTTTCGTTCAATACGATTCAGTCTTTTTGTTTTTGTACGACAGTTATTCCTGATTGCTTTTTTAAAACCTCTTCTTTTTCCGAAATATTCCATAGATTTGCAGGAATTGGGTTTCTCTCTTTTGAGAATTAAAATGGGAATCCGGTGCAATACCGGAGCTGTCCCCGCAGCTGTAAGCCCTCAATGATTTTTCATTGATAAGTTCTGACAAATCAGCCACTATGTGAATGTAGTTTTGCATGGGAAGGCGTTAGAATTGGGTAAAGCCAGAAGACCTGCCTAATAAATTGAACTGTTTCGTAACTTCGGGGAACTGAGTAACGAAGGTATAATTGTAGTAATTGTATTTTCTTGTCTGCTATCCCCACAATTATTGTGGAAGAAAATGAATTTATTAAAATCAAGCTGTTGGGCATTACTCCTGATTCTGTTATTGGGTACTGTTTCCTGTCAATCCGGCGATCCAAAAAAGAAAGAAAAACAAGCTGATAATTCAGCTGTCGATTCATCTTTTTATCATCAATCTCAATTAAAGTACGCCAAAGGCTTTCAAATTAAACTTCTTGCCAATGGCTTAAAAGAATTGATTGTTTGGGATCCTTGGAACGAAGGCAAAATTTTCCAAAAATATTATTTGAAGAATCGTGGGGAAAAAACAGATATTCAGGTTCCTGCTGATGGTTTGTTGGTAGAGGTTCCTGTAAGGAGTATTGCCGCGCTATCGAGTACTCAAATAGGAATTTTAAAGTTCTTAAACGTTCAGGATCGAATTGTTGCAGTTTCTTTGCGCGATCGTATTTACGATGAGGAGTTGGATAAAAAGGCTCAGAATGGAACGATACAAGCAGTAGGTCATTCGGAAAGTCTGAATTTCGAGAAAATTGTTGAGCTGGATCCTGAATTGGTAATGGTTGCCGGTTTTATGAACATCACCGACAAGGAAACTAAATTAATGAAAGCAGGTTTGCCGGTTGCTTATAATATAGAGTGGATGGAAACTTCTCCCTTGGCACGTGCTGAATGGGCAAAATTTATTGCAGCTTTTTTTAATGAGGAGGCCGAGGCTGAAAAACATTTTAATGCTGTAGAAAAGAGATACAATGATTTGAAAAAGTTGGTGGAAAATGTGGAGAGTAAACCAAGCATTCTTTCGGGCTATAATTTTAAAGGCATTTGGTATATGCCAGGCGGACAAAGCTACTTAGCGCAATTCCTTCGCGACGGAAAGGCAGATTATTGTTGGTTTTCTGATAGCACCAGTGGCAGTATGCCATTAAGTTTTGAGGTTGTTTTCGATAAGCAGGGAGAAGCAGATATTTGGTTTGGCCCCGGACAATGCAGAACTTTGGAGGATATGAAAAACATGGATGAGCGTTACACCTTATTTCGATCATATAAAACAGCTCATGTTTTTTGTTCTACAAAAAGAATGAAAGATAGCGGCGCCAACGATTGGTTTGAGTCAGGTGTAATGCAACCCGATGTTGTGTTTAAAGATGTGATTAAGATTTTACATCCCGAATTGCTGCCAAATTATGAACTGTATTACTATCAACAATTGAAATAGGAAAGCTATGCTGTTGAATAAAAATGGAAGATTGTTTTCGCTCGTATTTGGGATACTGTTCCTTCTTATTTGTGGCGTTTTCCTGTTGGATTTGATATTCGGAAGTGTAAATATTCCTTTTAAAAAGGTGTTTGCAATACTATATGGTGCTGATGTGAAAAACTCATGGAACTACATCATTTTAAATTTTCGTTTACCGAAAGCTTTAACTGCCATTTTTGTTGGAGCCGGATTATCGGTTACAGGCTTAATGATGCAGACACTTTTCAGAAATCCATTGGCCGGACCTTACGTTTTGGGAATTAGTTCCGGGGCAAGTTTGGGAGTTGCTTTAATGGTAATGGCATCGGCTTTAATGCCGGTTGCTTTTGGAGTTATTTCGGCTTTTTTAGGTAGTTGGGCATTGGTGGTTGCAGCTGTTGTTGGTGCATCATTGGTATTCATGCTGGTTGCTTTGGCCTCTCTTAAAATATCAGATAGTGTTTCACTGCTGATTATCGGAATCATGTTTGGAAGTATTACCGGTGCTGTGGTAAATATTCTGCAATATTTTAGCGATCCGGAGCAAATACAAAGTTTTATCGTATGGACTTTTGGCAGCTTGGCAGGTGTTACATGGACCGAAATGAAAGTAATGGTACCCATTGTTTTTAGCGGTTTGATCATTGCTTTTTTTCTGATAAAACCATTGGACGCACTTTTGTTGGGCGAGAATTATGCGCGGGGAGTTGGAATATCAGTTAATAAGACTCGTATAGCCGTTATTATTAGTACGGCATTAATTGCCGGAACTTTAACCGCATTTACTGGTCCTATTGCTTTTGTTGGTGTTGCTGTGCCACATATTGCACGATCTATTTTCAGAACCGCAAGTCATAAAGTACTAATGCCGGCGGTAATATTAATTGGTGCAGCTATCATGCTTGCTTGTGACATTATTTCTCAAATACCAGGGAATCAGAATACATTACCAATTAATTCGGTAACAGCATTGTTTGGAGGGCCGGTTGTAATTTGGGTGATTATGCGTAGTAGAAATGTGAAGGCTTCTTTTGCCGGGTAAGAATTGGGTTATGAGTGAAATTAAAGAAGTACAAAAAGACATACTGGTAACTCAGGATCTTTCCATTGGATACAAACAAGGGAAGAAGGAACAGCTATGTTTGCTTTCAGATATCAACCTGACAATCAGGCGGGGCGAAATGGTCTGTCTTTTGGGTCCGAACGGAGCGGGTAAATCGACTCTTATGAGAACCATTGCCGGTATTCAATCGCCCTTGGCGGGATATACCTTGGTAGAAGGAATTCCTATTCGTGATCGGAATTTTAAAGAGATTGCTCAATTGCTAAGTATCGTTTTAACTGAGCGGATTAATGTGGGAAACCTCACCGTTTACCACATCGTTTCTTTGGGCCGGCATCCTTATACTTCATGGATGGGACGTTTATCGGAAGAGGATAACGATAAAATTAAAGGGGCATTGGAACAAGTTGGTTTATTGCATTATGCCGATCATTTTATCAATCAGTTGAGTGATGGAGAAAGGCAGCGGGTGATGATCGCCAAGGCTTTGGCGCAGGATACGCCGTTAATTATGCTCGATGAACCTACTGCGCATTTGGATTTGCCAAACCGTGTTGACATCATGCGGTTGCTGCATCGTTTGGCCCGGGAAACCAATAAGGCCATTTTACTTTCTACCCACGAATTGGATTTAGCACTTCAGGCTGCAGATGTTATTTGGCTGATGGCACGGGGGCAGACGATTAAAGTTGGTGCTCCTGAGGATTTGGTTTTGAATGGAAGCATCGAAGAGACATTTCATAATAAATCATTCATCTTTGATCGTAAGACAGGAAATTTCATTATGAATTACCAGAAAAAACAGATCATTCAGGTTTTGGGTAATGATGTAATGGGGTTCTGGACACAAAGGGCATTGTCCCGCGAAGGTTATCAGGTTACTTGCGAAGAAGCCGGTAATTGTTCTGTGAAATTGCTCGAAGATACTATGGAATGGGAAATTCATCGAAATGGAGAGGTGAAAAAATGTCGGAGCATTCAGGAACTGCTGGCTTATCTCCGAACTTTTCTTGTTTTCGATTAATTTTAAATCCGTATTTTATTCATTTATAGAGTCTCCTGAAATACTGCCAAATAAATTTCTAAAATTAGATTTCTCAGAATAATATTTTACATACATTTGCATCGCATTCGGTATTTTATTCCTCATTATTCAGGAATGAAATGAAAAGGGAATTCGGTGAAAATCCGAGACTATACCCGTAGCTGTAAGTTCTAAAAAGAGCTTTTTGAAAGTCCTGTGCCACTGTTCCGATTTTGGAATGGGAAGGCCTCAAAAAGTAGAACAAGTCAGAAGACCTGCCTTTGCAATCAATTTTAAGTCATTGCTTTCGGGAAAAAGAGCAAGTGAACGAAAACTTTATCGAACATTGATACAAGGATTGATCTGCCATGACCGGTTCTTTATGTCATGTTGTGAAATTTTCTTTTAGCTCCCTGTCTGCATTGCATTAGTTAAACTTATTTTCATTTATTCTTAAAAGACATGAAAAGAACATTTTTAACGGCTTTTGCATTGCTGTCATTATTAAATTCTGCAGTAAAAGCTGATGAGATTCCAAATCCTGCCAAAGATACAACGGCAGTGAGACACCTGAATTTATCAGAAGTTAAGATTAACGCATCACGTGTAAATGCAAAAATGAAGGATCTTCCTCAAAAGGTTGAGGTGGTTACACGAAGAATGATTGAAGCGACTCCTGCAGTTGATATGGGGGATTTGCTAAAAAAGACTACCGGTGTTGATATTATTCAATATCCAGGAATTTCTTCAGCTGTAAGTATGAGAGGTTTCGCTCCATCTACATCAAACAAATACAATGTGATTTTAATTGATGGCAAACCTGCAGGAACTACCAATATTGCAACAATAGATCTATCGAATGTAGAGCGGGTTGAAATTTTAAAAGGTCCTTTTTCAGCACAATATGGTTCTTCGGCTATGGCTGGAGTAATCAATATTGTTACCAAAGAAAGTACGCAAAGTATTACCGGAAATGCAAGTGTTTCTTACGGAAGCTTCGAAACGTATACGGGTAGTTTAAGTGCCGGTGGTGCTTTGTCGGAGTCGATGGATTTTGATGTAAGCTGCAATTACCAAAAACAAGGAAAGGATTATAAAATTGGGAAAAAGAATTTCTTTGGTAAAAGCGATGCTGAAACAATATTGGATCCAACGACCTACGGCAAGAGGATGGAGCATTCACAATTTGAAAGACAGAATGCAAGTGCACGTTTAGGCTTCATTTTAGATGAAAACTGGAAGATTAATATTCATCAGTCGGTGTTTATTGCCAATGATGTTGAAACACCAGGTTCTTTTTGGCATGTGTATGGTATGGATTCAAAAGATATGAATAAGTATACAACAAGTGCTGACGTACTGGGAAAAATAGGAAACCATAAGCTAAGTTTATCTCCTTTTCACAGCAAAGAGGAAACAACCACTTTCAATTCAGTTTATGGTGATACCGAGAGTATTCATAAAAATTACGGCTTTATTCTTCAGGATGCCTTTAAAGTAGGAGAGCACTCTATTGCTTTTGGAATCGACAATAAAAACGATGTTTCCGAAAGCAATAATTGGAATACTTTGGGTGATGTTACAGCCCCTTCTACTCCAAAATATAAAAATGTATCGACCGGCATTTTTGGTCAGATAAATACAAATACTTTAAATGGAAAATTGAATATTGCCATAGGGGCAAGATATGATTTGGTGAAATTGAAATTGGAAGCGGACGATTTATTAGGGAATGAAGCAAGTACAGAGGAATACAATGTATTTACACAAAATGTGGGTGTAAAATATGAACTTCTTAAAGGATTAGCGGTTCATTCCAGTTGGGGAAATGCATTTTATGCTCCTGATGCTTTTCAAAAGGCAGGATTGTATACCACCGCATATGGAACCACAAAGGGAAATCCAAATTTGAAGGATGAGCAAAGTAATACTTTTGATGCTGGATTTGAATATAAGAATTTTGGGAAAGGCTTTAATTTCGATTTTACTTATTTTAAAACACATCATAATAACATGATCGTTAGTTATTCTGTAGACCCGGATGGCACAGCATACAATGGTGATGAGTATAAAACTTACAAAAATGCCAATTTTGCCGATATGGATGGAATTGAAATTGAAACATCTTATGATTTTGGTGCTTTGGTTGATTACAATTATTCCTTGAAACTATACGCAAATTATACTCATATTATTGATGCAGCTGTAACCGAGCGTATTAAAACAGATGATGGAACTTATAAAAACCAGAGCAGTCCTATGAGATATGTTCGCGATAACAATGCAAATTTCGGAATTGATTTTGACAATTTAAATGGATTTTCTACTCGTTTAAATGCGCGTTATATTGGTCATAGATATGAAGATAATTGGTATACATATTATCCAATTCGTACTAATGTTACTGAAAAAGTTCTTCGTCACCCTGTTTCAATGGTATTTGATTATTCGGCAAGCTATACTTTCAAAGAAAAATATACTCTTGGAGTAACTGTTGCTAACTTGTTCGATGAAAACTATACCGAAAAAGATGGATACAATATGCCGGGTAGAGCAATAACTGCTAAGTTCGCTTATAAATTCTAAAGGATAACTTGTAAGCTTACACGCATTGTTTTCCAATAATAAAATGATCTATGTAAACTTACATGGCACATTATCAGAAAAAAAAATGGCGTTTGTTTTCTTACAAAGCATACTTTCGAAAAAAGAAACAGCAATTGTAAGCTTGCATGCTATACTTTTTAAAAAGAAAATGGTAATTGCAAGCTTACACAGTATACTTTTAAAAAGAAAAGTGGTAGTTGTAAGCTTACACGGTTTACTTTTTAAAAAGGAAATGGTAATTGTAAGCTTACAAGGCATACTTTTTAAAAAACAGATATATTTTGGGACTAATATTGTCAAATTTACTTGGTGAAAATTACACCGAAAAAGATGGTTATAATATGTATGGTTGATCGATAACTGCTAAATTAACTTATCGATTCTAAAACAATTTTTATTCAGTTTAAAAGGGGTATTCCAGTTTTGGGATGTCTCTTTTTTTATTGTTTGCCGGTTATTAGTGGTTGATTTGCAATGTGTTTTATAATATTTTATAAATAAGAGATTCCTAAATCTGATTTTGATTTTTTTTATACATTTGCAATGCAATTGGTTCTCATATATCTGAATGAATCAGATAGAGATGAAAAGGGAATCCGGTTAAAGTCCGGAACTGTTCCCGTAGCTGTAAGCTCAGAAAAAAGCTTTTTCACCACAATGCCACTGTTTCGATAAATCGGGATGGGAAGGCCGAAAAAGTTGAGTAAGTCAGAAGACCTGCCAATGCAAACTTAATTTTCAAAACATTCGGAGAAGATGTTTGGAAGACGATTGAATCATCTATTTCTTTTGTTCTGTCCTTGTGTTTTCTTCTTTATCAAATTATAAGATGAAGTTGAAATTTTTATTTACAGTAATTGTAAGCTTTTTGAGTTTTGGTGTTTGGTCGCAAACCTTAGGTGTGGATACCATCCGGATTGAATCCATTGATATTGTGGCGCCAAGACTTCAGCATTTTTCTTCCACCGAAAAAACGGTGCAAATTGATTCCATTCTTATTCAGAGATACGATGGAAAGGATTTGTCGAGCTTACTTCAGAAAACATCTTTGGTAAATATTTCTTCGAATGGTGCGTTTGGGGCTCTTGCTACGGCTGGGATGCGGGGTGCATCAGGAACACATACATCTGTGAATTGGAATGGGATTCCTGTTAATTCATTAACAACAGGTTCGGCAGATTTATCCTTAATAAATGCAGGTTCTTTTGATCAAGTTCAGGTGATTTACGGTGCCGTAGGATCTTTATATGGTTCTGGAACATTGGGTGGTGCTATTGAATTGTCAAATACACCCGATTGGAAGAAAAAGTCTTCTGTTGGTCTGAATTCGGAAATAGGCAGTTTCTCAAATACAAAAACAAAACTCTTTGGGAAATATTCCAATAAGTGGATTTCCTATTCCGGACAAGCTTTTTTCCAATATGGGAAGAATGATTTTTCATACACCGATTTTCATGATTTTGGATCGCCCACTGAACGATTAAATAACAATGAAAACAGAGCGTTTGGGACGATTCAAGACCTGCACTTGAAAATTAACGAACACTATATTGATTTTGGAGCCTGGTATCAGGTAAAAGAAAAGAATATTGGTGGATTAATGGGAATTGGTGCTCCTATTAGCTATCAGAAACAACGGGATTCATCCTTTAAAGCCTATATAGGTTGGAAAAAACTGATTGGTAAATTTCGTTTGGAAGCGAAATCTGCGTATTTATCAGATTATTTGAAGTATACCGATAGAGGGAGTGCAACGAATACGGGATATAAAATATTTTCAGAAATAGAATCGAAACGTTGGTTAAATGATGTCAACTTGAGATATTATTTCTCAGATAAATGGAGTGTTGATATCAATGGTAAATACAATTGGTTGAAAGGAATTACCAATAATTACGATGGTAATATTCACGAAAATGAGTCGCGTGCTACACTTGCAGCTAAGTATACACCATTAATCGGAACATTCATTTTTACTTATGCTAAGGAGTGGAATTCGGAGGTTAATCCACCGGAAATGTATTCGTTTAGTTCTCTTATTCATCTATTTCCTACTATTATAGATATTCGCAGTAAAGCATCAACACATTATAAAAGACCAACATTTAATGAACGTTATTGGAATATTTCAGGGAATGTTGATTTAAAATCAGAGAATGGATGGAATTATGAATTAGGAGTAGTGATGCTATCACAAAAGGCATTGTATGGTGATATTACTTTAGATTTTAATGCTTATAAGGCTCTTAATGATGATTTAATTGCATGGCAACCAGGATCAGGAACACTTTGGAAACCGATCAATATTGGTAAAACAGTAATTCAAGGTGTTGATATTGAAGCGACTCATTTTCTGAAGGTCAAAAATAATAGTCTTCGAACTTCATTAAAATATGCCTGTAACGACGCTTACAATAATGATAAGGAAAGCGATAACTATAAGAAAACATTGGCTTATCGTCCGCATCACATAGTCAAATTTTCTTCGGATTATTTGTTTGGAAAATGGGAGTTTGGAATACTTGGAACGGTTCGCTCCAATACCAATACCTGGGAAGGAGATCAGGTTGATGGAAACATGCTGATAGATTTAAATGGAGGATATCGTTTCGATACCAGTTTTGCGAAAATAAAACTGACGGGTAGAGTTGAAAATCTGTTGGATGAATCATATGAAATTGTCAGGTTTTACCCCATGCCTGGCAGAGCTTATTATTTTGGGGTAAATGTAATTTTTTAATTAATTAGCTATGAAAAAGTTTTTGAATCTTACGTTAGGACTGTTAATTGCAAGTTCTTTATTCGTATCGTGTTCTGATGACGACGATAATGCAATGCCGAATCTGTCGGTGAATAATGGTATTGTTCTTGAAAATAGTGCTGCAGTAGCTATTACAGGATCAGAATTAAATGTTGTAGATACTGATACAGATGATATTGATATTATATATACTGTAACAATTGCTCCAGAGAATGGTATTCTTGCAAATGCCTCAGATCCTACAACTTCTGTAGTAAATTTTACTCAGGCTGATATAGCTGCTTCTAAAATTGTATATGTACACGACGGAAGCCAAGCTTTAACTGATAAGTTTTCTTTTACAGTTACAGATGGAGACAATATATTGACAGGTATTTTTAATATTAGTATTGGTGAAAAGCAGATTGGCTATTTTTATGTATTGAACGAAGGTAACTCTAATGGTTCAGTTACAATGATCAATAGAAATAATGAGGTAACCAATAATTATTTTTCATCAGTAAATAGTGGTGTTACTCTAGGTCAATATCCTCAATCGATGGCTATAAATGGTGAATATGCATATATTGTTGTGACAACAGGAAGCGGTGCCGGTTATGTTGAAGTGGTAACAGCTTCCGATTTTGTACATTACGCGACTATTGATGGATTATCTTATCCTAGAGAAATTGCTTTTGCAAATGGAAAGGCTTACGTTTCAAATGGTAACGGAGCCGATGCTAATTACGCAAAACAGAATAATGAGGTTTACGTTATTGATTTAAAAACAATGACTAAAACCGGACAAATTGCGGTTGGTGCAGGACCGGAAAAAATGATTGTTTCAGGTGATAAGCTATATGTTGCAAACAGTGGCGGATGGTCGAACGACGACAACACTGTTTCGGTAATTGATGTTGATACCGATAAAGTAGTGGAGACAATAACGGTTAAATCTTGTCCAAAAGATATGGCTAAAGATGCGAATGGTGATGTTTGGGTATATTGTGCAGGTGTTACTTCTTATGATGGAAATTGGAATGTAGTTGGAATTGATGATGCCGGAATATCAAAAATTAATACTACAAACAGTGAAGTAACATCTTATGTGTTAACAAATATTACTTCATTTGCTCTGAAAAATATTTGTGCTTCGAAAGATGGAAAATCAATTTATTATATGTCTGATGCAGTTTACGCAATGAACATTACCGATACAGCTTTACCAACATCTAAGTTTATTGATGCAACATTCTACGGTATGGATGTGAATCCTGTTAATGGAAACCTTTGGTTGTGTGAAGGAACAAATCCTGGAAAAGTACTTGTTTACTCTCCTGCAGGCAGCAAATTAAAAGAATTTACTGTTGGGGCGATGCCTAATTCAACAACATTTTCATATTAACAAAAAAAATGATAAGAGATGAGTGGCACTCCATGTTAGGAATGCCACTTTTTTTATGCTTATTAATGAATAATAGGAGGACAATCAATTATTTACTTATTTTTATATCTCCAAAAAGCCGAATACAAACAATTAATCAATTGATTCTATGAGAACTTCTATTTTGTTCTTGTTGCTGGTAAGCGCACAAGTTATGAATTCCTTTACTTCCACTGCACAAACAAGTAATTCTGTGAATATAATTCCAAAGCCATCAAGAATTATTAATGATAAGGGTAGTTTATTGTTAAAAGAAGATGTGAAAATATTCTTTTCGAACGAAGTGGAAGACAAAGAGATTTTACTTTCCTATTTGTGCGATCAGATAAATCAATTAACAGGTGTTGAAATTCCCAAAAAGATAACGAGAAAGTTACCGGCATCTAATAAAATCATTTTTAGAAAAGTTACTGATAACAATTGGGGAGAAGAAGAATACTCTTTGATTGTTGATGTTACAGGAGTTTTGATTGAGGCAAAATCGGACAAAGGTTTTTTTTACGGAATACAATCCCTTTTGCAATTGGTGCCTTTAAATACTGAGTTGAAAATTCCTTACATAAAGATATTGGATGAGCCAAGGTATCCGTATCGGGGAATGCATCTGGATGTTTGCCGTCACTTCTTTTCTGTTGATTTTATCAAGAAGTATATTGATTTAATGGCCATGTATAAGATGAATACTTTTCACTGGCATTTAACCGAGGATCAGGGCTGGAGAATCGAAATTAAAAAATATCCAAAACTTACAGAGATTGGTGCGTGGCGAATTGAGAAGGATGGGAGTAAGTACGGGGGTTTTTATACACAGGATCAAATTAAAGAGATTGTAAAATATGCGTCGGAACGATTCATAACAGTTATTCCGGAAATTGAATTGCCTGGACATTCTGTGGCTGCACTTGCAGCTTATCCCGAACTGGCTTGTAACCAAGGACCTTTTGAGGTGGAGAACGAATGGGGCGTTTTTGATGATGTCTATTGTGCAGGGAAAGAGACTACTTTTGAATTTTTGCAAAATGTTTTGCTGGAGGTCATTGAATTATTTCCCTCTAAATACATCCACATTGGTGGCGATGAATGTCCTAAGTCAAACTGGGCATCATGTTCTTTGTGTCAGAAAAGAATTAAGGAGGAAGGACTGAAAGATGAACATGAACTGCAGTCTTATTTTATTCAGCGCATAGAGAAGTTTTTAATCAGTAAAAATCGTAAGATTATTGGTTGGGATGAGATATTGGAGGGGGGATTAGCTCCTGAGGCAACCGTTATGTCATGGAGAGGAACTGCAGGAGGTATTCAGGCTGCAAAACAGAAGCACGATGTGATAATGACACCTGGATCTCATTGTTATTTCGATCATTATCAGGATGTGAATTACATTGAACCTACAGCTATTGGTGGTTTTACGTCCTTACAAAAAGTATATGAATTTGAACCAACACCTTCAGAATTAAATGAAGATGAGGCAAAATATATTTTAGGGGCACAAGCAAATATTTGGACTGAATATATGCATACTCCGGATCGGGTAGAGTATATGCTTGCTCCTCGAATCTGCGCTTTGGCAGAAGTTGTGTGGTCATCTAAAGGTCAACGAAATTGGAATGATTTTCAGGACAGGATGAATCATCATTACGAATTACTGCATAAATATGAGATAAATTCATTCATTCAGGCACCGCATGGAGGAGTTAATAAGAATTTCTTTTTTGATCAGATGGAAATGCCTTTTGAGGTAAAATTGCAGGATGCTGAAATAAGGTACACATTGGATGGTTCAAATCCAGATGTGAACTCTAAAATTTATACTAAACCGTTGGTGATAGAAAATACGACAACCATTAAAACTCAAACCTTTCACGAATCAGGCTTAAAGAGTAAAATAAGAACTATTGAATGTGTTAAAATTTCACCATTGGTGTCCGATACAATTTCTGAATTAGGTGAGGGATTAAAGTACAAAATTATAAAAGGGAAATTTAAAAATCTTGATGAGGTAACGTACGATGAGGTGATGCAGTGCGGAGTTCTGGATAAAATTAAGTTTCCTAAGGATATTAGACATTATTCCTAATTAGAAATATAGTTTTGTTTATTTGTTTTTAACTTCGGATACTTCCATCGTCTGATAGAAACTCTCAAATTTTGTAGCCCACATGCTATTTCCATTACGACGTCATGG
>NZ_MVDE01000032.1 GCF_002843385.1 Labilibaculum manganireducens | reverse complement strand
GGATTTAGGTTTGTTTAATATGTCGAATAAATATGTACTGTTACAAAATTAATTTGAAATCGCCGTATACGAGAGTACGTACGGTGGTGTGAGAGGGCGAGGGAGTAATCCCTCTACCTACTCGATTATGTAAAACTCCATGTGTAGATAGTTTTTAATAGTATGATCGGACAAAATATACATATAAAAAAAATACCTGATGCAGAATGAAAAAATTGACTACTGCAGTAAAAATCCTTAACTTGATATAAGGTGTTATACATCAAATCTTTATAATATATTTATTGTTTCATTTAAAAATTATATGATATGTCAAGTACAGGAGGAATTGTTGCGGGCTTGTTAGCTGGCTGTGCAATTGGTGTTGGTTTAGGTGTTTTATATGCTCCCGATAAAGGGGAGGTAACCCGTAAAAAAGTGAAGGCGAAGGCAAAAGAAAAGGCTGAAGAATTAGATGCTGTCTTCGATAAGAGTGTAGAAAATATGCGTGTTAAAATGGACGAATTAATTGTGGCGTTAGAGAAGAAATTAGAAGACTTCAGAAGAAAAGAAAAGGAAGAAGAAGAATTAGCATAATTCTTTCTGGCATCTGTTTGTTATTGGAATCAAATTATTGAAGTTTCAGTTTACTAAAACAAAAAGATATTGGGAAAAATCGCCGAACAGTTCACACAATTAAAGGAGTTGCTTATTGAGTATTTCGATTCTAATGTTGAATACTATAAGTTGGCTGGTTTCGAAAAATTAATGCGTTTCGTTGTTGCCATCACGTTTGCAGCTGTGTTTTTCATATTGCTTATGCTGGCATTGTTCCTTTTTGGATTTAGTGCTGCTATATGGCTGGGCGATTTGCTGGGAAATGAAGCCGCAGGTTATCTGGGCATAGGTTTCTTTTATCTCTTTTTGTTGTTATTGGTTTATCTTCTTAAAAAACCATTGATTGAGCGCCCATTGATCAGATTCTTTCATCGATTCCTTTTCAAAAAGGAAAATAAAAATAATGAACCAAGCTGAATTCTATCGATTCTAACGCCAAAGCTATGGGTTTATTATTCCAAACTTTTCACAAAATACGGTACACTGTAAAAAAAATAGATACTAAATGAAGCGCTTTCGGTCACTTAAGGATATTGAAAAAGAAAGATATCGCCTTTATCTGGAAAAAGAATTGGCTGGTTACAAACTGGAATATTTCTTTCGAAATACCAGAACAAATTTTAGTGCTGAAAATTTTTTGGAGAACAGTGTTGGGAATTGGATTGGAAGAACAATTGGACGATTCATCAGGAAAAAAACCAATCCTTAAATTTCCATAGAGGGAATACTCTGGAATACAGAAAAATCCGAAGTAAAAAGTGATGAAAATTGGAGGCTGTTGAAAAATTAAATATCAATAGTCTCTTTTTTTGGCAGAATAGTAGATGGAAACTAAGAAAGAAGGATTAAGTATTTTGTTTCGAATTCGGCCAAAAGCAGAGGGGTGCAAAGCTTTGCATAAAATTATTTTTGGTTTATTTTATCTGTTTTTTGCCAATTGAAAGTTACATTTAATCACAATTACCTTAAAAATTATAAGTGTTGATAATCAGTGTTTAATGATGATTATTTAGATTGTTATCAGATTAAAAAAAGCAATTGGGAATCGTAAGATTTGCAAATAAGGGATTTTTCCTCTTATATTTGTCGCATAGATTTGTCAACGTAATCAGATCGAAAGAGAGATTGTAGATGTTCGTTGACAAAATTAAAAACAAATTATGAATCTTTAGAGGTTCGAATCAACAAAAAGAATATGCAATTTAATTCAGTAATTATTATTAGCGTCATTATTCGCGTCCTTCTGGACACGATTCGAGGCTGAGCATATTTAAATTAAACGAATTTAATTTTACAAAATATCTAAGGCCTCTTCAAAACGAAGGGGCTTTTTTTTTGATCCGGTTATTGTATGTTATCATTTAAGGTAGTCATTATCGTCATTATTATTTCAATTGTCATTATTAGAATGACAAGGAGGGAAAGCGTGCACAGACAATAACTTTCGGTAAAACGAAATTATTAGCGCTCTTTCCAACGAAAGGGCGTTTTTTTTGACGCAAACTGAAACAAACAAGAATAAACTATTAACGAATTAACCAAAATGTATAAAAATAAATTACGCAGTGATCAGACCACACAAGGCCGAAGAATGGCCGGAGCAAGAAGCTTGTGGCGGGCAAACGGAATGAAAGAAAAAATGTTCGGAAAGCCGGTTATTGCGGTGGTGAACTCTTTCAGCCAATTTGTACCGGGACATGTGCACTTGCAAAATGTAGGGCAAATGGTGAAGACGGAAATTGAAAAGGCCGGCTATTTTGCTGCTGAATTTAATACGATAGCTATCGATGATGGAATAGCAATGGGACACGACGGAATGCTCTACTCTCTGCCTTCACGCGACGTAATTGCCGATAGTGTTGAATATGTTTGCAACGCTCACAAGGTTGATGCTATGATCTGTATTTCCAACTGTGATAAAATTACTCCTGGAATGATGATGGCTGCCATGCGGTTAAATATCCCTACTGTTTTTGTTTCGGGTGGACCAATGGAAGCCGGTGAGTCGAAAGGCGAGAAGCTTGATTTGGTGGATGCCATGGTAAAAGCCGGTGACGATAGTGTCAGCGATGAGCGCATGCAGGAAATTGAAGAATCAGCTTGTCCGACATGTGGCAGCTGTTCGGGAATGTTCACCGCCAATTCTATGAACTGTTTGAATGAAGCATTAGGTTTGGCTTTGGCAGGAAATGGAACTTTATTGGCTACTCATAAACTTCGTAAAGATTTGTTTACTGATGCGGCGCAATGCATTGTAGATATTACGAATAAATACTACAAAGAGGGGGACGATCGGGTTTTACCTAGATCAATTGCCACAGTGGATGCTTTTAGAAATGCAATGACATTGGATATTGCAATGGGAGGATCAACAAACACTGTGCTTCATTTGTTGGCAATTGCCCATGAAGCCGAAGTTGATTTCACCATGAAAGATATGGATGAACTGTCTCGTAAAACACCAAATTTGTGTAAAGTAGCTCCAAATTCGCCTAAATATTACATCGAAGATGTGAACAGGGCGGGAGGAATCATGAGTATACTTGCAGAATTGGATCGTGGAAATCTTTTAAATACTGATGTGTATCGTGTTGACTCTGCCAACCTAAAAGAAGCTTTGGAATTGAATGATCTTTTTTCTGAAAAGTTGACTGCTAAAGCACTGGAAATATATCATGCTGCACCAGGTCAATCGGGTAGGAACTTAACGTTTGCTTCTCAAAATACTGCTTTTAAGGAGCTGGATAAAGACAGAGAAGCCGGTTGTATCCGAAGCATGGAAAATGCTTACACTCAAGATGGTGGATTGGCCGTTTTGTTTGGAAACATTGCTCCAAACGGGAGCATTGTAAAAACGGCAGGAGTAGATTCGTCAGTTTTCAATTTTACTGGTACGGCAAAAGTATATTATTCACAGAAAGATGCTTGCGAAGCCATTCTTACAAAACAGATTAATGCTGGTGATGTTGTTGTGATTCGTTACGAAGGACCAGCTGGCGGACCCGGAATGCAGGAAATGCTGTATCCAACCTCTTACCTGAAATCAATGGGATTGGGAGCAAAATGTGCTTTGATTACCGATGGACGTTTTTCTGGTGGAACTTCCGGATTATCAATCGGTCATGTGTCTCCTGAGGCAGGAGCCGGAGGAGCAATTGCTTTAATTCAGAATGGTGATAAAATTGAAATCAGTATCCCTAAAAGAAGCATTAATGTCTGTATTTCTGATGAAGAGTTAGCACAAAGAAGAAAAGACGAAGAAGCATTTGGTCAGGAAGCATTTGTGCCGCGAGGACGTAACCGTCAGGTTTCAAAAGCTCTGCAAGCCTATTCAAGACTTGTGTCTTCGGCAGATAAAGGAGCAATTAGACAATTATAAATTATTAATTAAGAATTAATAATAGAGTCAAAGGAGTCAAAAAATTTTAAGGAATTCACTGCTTTCGACTTTTGGCTAAAACAACAAACACAATGGAAGTAGCAGCAAAAACAAAAAATACAAATGGAATGATTAAAACCATTGAAAGAATATCGGGAGCCGAGATTTTGGTTCGAACGCTTATTCAGGAAGATGTAGATACCATGTTTGGATACATTGGTGGTGCAATCATGCCTGTTTACGATGCTTTGTACGATTATCAGGATGAAATGAAACAGTACATGTCGAGGCATGAACAAGGAGCAATGCATTCTGCTCAGGCTTATGCACGAATCAGTAAAAAACCAGGTGTGTGTTTTACGACTTCGGGTCCTGGCGCAACAAATGTAATTACCGGATTGGCGGATGCATATCTGGATTCGACTCCTATGGTTGTAATTACCGGACAAGTAGCCAGTGGTTTATTGGGAACAGATGCTTTTCAGGAAACCAATATGGTTGGTCTGTCAATGCCTGTAACAAAATGGAATTATCAAATTACAAGTGCTGATGAAATTGCCAAGGTAATTGCTAAAGCATTCTATATTGCCCGTTCAGGTCGTCCGGGTCCGGTTTTAATTGATATCACTAAGGATGCTCAGATTGCCACAGCAGATTACGAATATAAAAAATGCGAAAGGGTACGTTCTTATCAGCCGGTTCCAAAAATAAATCAGTCGGAGATTGAAGCCGCCGCCGCATTAATCAATGGTGCAAAAAAACCATTGCTTTTGGCCGGACAAGGAATTTCTCTTTCGGGAGCTGAAAAAGAATTGATGGAATTTGTTGAGAAAACTCAGGTTCCTGTTGCTTGTACTTTGTTAGGATTGTCATCATTCCCTACCGATCATCCGTTGTATGTTGGAATGTTGGGAATGCATGGAAATTACGGACCGAATATGAACACCAACGAGTGCGATGTTTTGATTGCAGTTGGTATGCGTTTCGACGACAGAGTAACCGGAGATACAGCAAAATATGCCAAACAGGCAAAAATCATTCATATCGATATAGACAGATCAGAGCACAACAAGAATATTATAGTTGATGTACCTGTATTTGCTGATGCCAAGCAAGCTTTAGCCGAACTGAATAAGTTGGTTAGTGGTGGAGAAAAAGCAGCATGGATGAAGACTTTTAAAGATTACTATCAGCTTGAATTTGATAAAGTAATTAGTAAGCAGGCTTATGCCAATAAGGAAAACATTAACATGGCCGAGGTAATTCGATTGCTGTCGGAGCAGACTAATGGCGAAGCTATTTTGTGTACCGATGTTGGACAGCACCAAATGACAAGTGCCAGGTATTATGAGTTTAAAAACCCAAATACTCAGATTACATCAGGAGGACTAGGAACCATGGGATTTGGTTTGCCTGCAGCCATTGGAGCTCAAATAGCTGATATGGATGCAACGGTTGTATCTGTTTCCGGAGATGGTGGATTCCAAATGACTTTACAGGAGCTTGCGGTAATCAAACAGTATAACCTGCCGGTTAAAACAATTGTATTAAACAACTCGTTTTTAGGAATGGTACGTCAGTGGCAGGATTTGTTTTTCGAACAACGATTTTCAAATACTCAGCTGGAGAATCCTGATTTTGTAAAGATTGTTGATGGATACGGAATCAAAGGAAAAAGAGTATCGAAGAGAGAAGATTTGGATGCTGCAATAAAAGAAATGCTGGAAACACCGGGAGCTTTCTTTTTAGAAGTGATTGTTGAAACGGAGTGTAATGTTTTGCCAATGATTGCACCGGGAGCTGCAGTATCGGATATGCGGTTGGAATAAGTTTAAAGTAAAAGGAGAAGGTTTAAAGTGAAGAGAATAAACCATTTTATTGAGTTTTATCTCGTATCTCATTTCTCACATCTAATATCTAAATAAAATGAAAGAATATACAATTACGGTTTTTTCTGAAAACGACATCGGTTTGTTGAATGAGGTTACCATCGTTTTCTCGAGAAGAAAAATTAACATAGAAAGCTTAACTGTTTCCGAATCGGAAGTAAAAGGGGTTTCACGATATACCATTGTTGCTTTTATGGATGAAATGAAAGTTGAGAATGTGGTTCGTCAAATCGAAAAGATCATTGGGGTATTCAAGGCCTTCTTTTTTGAGGCTGATGAGATTGTTCATCAGGAAGTGGCATTGTTTAAAATTGCAAATTCTCCCGATTTAAATGGAAATCTGGAAGCATTAATGAGAAGTCAGAATGCAAAAATTCTTACTGTTCATCCAGATTTTCTGGTGATTGAAAAGGTTGGGTATAAGGCTGATAACCAGGAATTGTTTAATGAGCTGGAACAGTTTGGTGTATTGCAGTTTGCCCGTTCGGGTCGGGTTGCAGTATCCTGTCAACAGAAAGAATTTACAAGTTATTTAAAAGAATTATCAAATTAAAAATAGATGTAAGATGATAGAAATGAGATGTGAGAAAATAGAATCGTTCACATTTCACTCTCAAAATCTAATATCTAAAATCTAATATCTAAAAAATAGAAAAAATGGCAACAATAAACTTTGGTGGCGTTGAAGAAAAAGTAGTTACACGTGAAGAATTTTCGTTGGAAAAAGCACGTGAGGTAATGAAAGATGAAACCATTGCGGTTATCGGATATGGTGTTCAGGGACCAGGTCAATCATTAAATTTAAAAGATAATGGTTTTAACGTAATCGTTGGTCAGCGTAAAGATTCTAAAACCTGGGATAAAGCTGTCGCTGATGGTTGGGTTCCAGGAGAAACTTTATTCGAAATTGAGGAAGCTCTTGACAAAGCTACCGTTATTCAATATTTGTTATCAGATGCCGGACAGATTGCTGTTTGGCCTACAGTACAGAAATACTTGAAGCCAGGTAAAGCACTTTACTTTTCTCATGGTTTTGGTATCACTTACAAAGAGCGTACGAATATTATTCCTCCGAAGGATGTTGATGTAATTTTGGTGGCTCCAAAAGGATCAGGAACCAGTTTGAGAAGAATGTTTTTGGAAGGACGTGGTTTGAATTCTTCGTATGCGATTTTTCAGGATGCAACTGGAAGAGCTTTCGACCGTGTTGTGGCATTGGGAATTGGTGTTGGTTCAGGTTACCTGTTCGAGACTACTTTTAAAAGAGAAGTTTACTCCGATTTAACTGGTGAGCGTGGAACATTGATGGGATGTATTCAAGGAATTTTTGCTGCACAGTATGAAGTTCTTCGTTCTAACGGACATTCTCCTTCTGAAGCGTTTAACGAAACTGTTGAAGAGTTAACTCAAAGTTTAATGCCATTGGTTGCTGAAAATGGAATGGATTGGATGTATGCAAATACTTCAACAACAGCACAACGTGGAGCATTAGATTGGTGGAAGCCTTTCCGTGATGCTACCAAACCGGTTTTCGAAAAATTGTATAAAGAGGTTGCTGCGGGTAACGAAGCACAACGTTCTATTGATTCCAACAGTCAAAGCGATTATCGTGTGAAATTAGATGCTGAATTAAAAGAACTTCGCGAAAGTGAAATGTGGCAGGCGGGTACTGCTGTTCGTAAATTAAGACCTGAAAATAACTAGAAATACATTCAAAACCTGACAGATTTTTAAAACCTGTCAGGTTTATTTCAAGCTTGGATATCCCATTAATTAGAAAACAAAGATTGGCTTAGTTTGCAGGTTAATAGGGTTTTGTGTTTTAGTTTGTGTTTCGGGAAATGTATTTGAATTAGTTTGAAGATCGTAGTTGCAATTGAATAATTGTTTTTCCCAAAGACCATAAGTTTTTAGGTTTGTCAGGGATTGGGAGATTTCTCCCATTATTCTAAAATAGTCCAAAACTTTAGTAAGATGATTTATGATAGTATCCTTATTGGTTTTAACCTGATTATTGATCTCATTATTGGAGAATCAACAAGGAAGACTGTATAATATTCTAACTAATGTAAGGTTATCATGCAAGGTTCTTCCAAAGACAGGGAGAATTTTTTTTTGCAGCAAAAACGAGTAGTAGCATACGTAAAAACACAAATACAATGAGTGATAAAATATTTATTTTCGACACCACACTTAGAGATGGTGAACAAGTTCCGGGATGTCAATTGAATACAATTGAAAAAATTGAAGTTGCCAGAACTTTAGAGGCTCTTGGAGTGGATGTTATAGAAGCAGGTTTTCCTGTTTCAAGTCCGGGAGATTTCAATTCAGTCGTCGAAATAGCCAAAGCGGTTAGTAATCCCATTATCTGTGCACTTACCCGCGCTGTTGAAAAGGATATCGATGTAGCTGCCGAGGCTCTTAAATTTGCAAAAAGAGGGAGGATTCATACCGGAATTGGTACTTCTCCTTATCACATAAAATCAAAATTAAATTCAACCCCCGAGGAAATACTTGATCGTGCTGTTCGCGCAGTAAAGTATGCCAAGCGTTATGTCGAGGATGTTGAGTTTTATGCTGAGGATGCCGGGCGTTCAGATAATGAATATTTGGCCCGCGTAGTTGAAGCGGTTATTAAAGCCGGAGCTACAGTTATTAATATTCCTGATACAACAGGATATTGCCTTCCCGGAGAATATGGTGCGAAAATTAAGTACCTGATGGAAAATGTCTTCAATGTTCACAAAGCAATTTTATCAACCCATTGCCATAATGATTTGGGTATGGCTACTGCGAACTCTTTAAGCGGCGTAATTAATGGAGCCCGTCAGGTAGAGGTTACCATAAACGGAATTGGAGAACGGGCAGGAAATACTTCATTGGAAGAGGTGGTGATGGCCATTAAAACGCATCATGCCTTGCCTTTCTATACCGATATCAAGAACAAGGAAATTTATGCTGCCAGTCGTTTGGTTTCGTCTTTAATGAACATGCCTGTTCAGGCAAATAAAGCCATTGTTGGAAGAAATGCATTTGCTCATTCATCAGGAATCCATCAGGATGGATTCTTGAAAAACAGAGAGAATTACGAAATTATCGATCCTGTTGATGTTGGGATTAAGGAATCAGCAATTGTTTTAACAGCCAGAAGTGGTCGTGCAGCATTAAATCATCACCTAAGTCAAATGGGCTATACATTAACCAAAGATCAGCTGGATGATGCCTATAATCGGTTCTTGGTGATGGCTGATCAGAAAAAGAATTTGACAGAGAAAGATCTTTCGGAATTAATGGGTGATGCCAATGATTTGCAGAAATCAGTGGAATTGGAATTGCTGCAGGTTGTTTCCGGTAAATCAACCATTCCGATGGCTACGGTACATCTGAAAATAAAAGGAGTCAGCTGTGCGGCAACTGCTGAAGGAAACGGGCCGATAGATGCTTGTTTCAATGCGGTTAAAAAACTGATAGAACAAAAATTCACTTTGGGTGAATTCCTTGTTCAGGCGCTTACCCGCGGAAGCAATGATTTGGGAAAAGTTCATGTTCAGGTTGAACACAAAGGTCGTACAGTCTACGGGTTTGCTGCGAATGTTGATATCATTACAGCTTCTGTTGAAGCATTGGTTGATGCGCTTTCCAAAATAGTATAAGACAGATTTAGATAAAAATATTCAGAAACTATTTGAATTTGTTTTTAGAATTTTTTTCGGTGAAAGATGAAGCGTAACAAGGCAAATTAACGCAGTTAGGCTTTATTTATTCATATAAAAAAACTGAAGGATAAATTAAAACAGTTTCTCAAATACATAATCGTATTAAAAGAGTAATATGGAACCAAAAACACTATTTGATAAAGTATGGGATGCCCACGTGGTTGAGAAAATTGAGGGAGGCCCCAGTGTATTTTATATTGACAAGCATTTGATTCACGAGGTAACCAGTCCGCAGGCATTCTCCGGATTAGAGGCAAGAGGAATGAAAGTTTTTCGTCCTGAAAATACCATTGCAACTCCAGATCATAACATTCCGACAGAAAATCAGCATTTAACGATTAAGGATGAATTGTCGAGAAAGCAAGTTGAAACTTTAACGGCTAACTGCGAGAAAAATAACATTACACTTTATGGTTTAAATCATCCATATAATGGGATTGTTCATGTTGTTGGTCCGGAGCTTGGACATACACAACCGGGAATGACTCTGGTTTGTGGTGACAGTCATACTTCAACACACGGTGCTTTTGGAGCTGTAGCTTTTGGTATTGGTACTTCGGAGGTAGAAATGGTTTTGGCAACTCAGTGTATTTTGCAGCCGAAGCCTAAAAAAATGCGGATTACTATTGATGGGCAACTGCAAAAAGGCGTTACCGCAAAAGATCTTACACTTTATGTGATAGCACAGCTGGGAACCGGCGGTGCAACCGGATATTTTGTTGAATATGCAGGATCGGCAGTTCGTGCTTTGAGTATGGAAGGTCGAATGACTGTTTGTAACATGAGTATCGAAATGGGAGCCCGCGGAGGAATGATTGCTCCCGATCAAACTACTTTTGATTATGTAGAAGGT
Source organism: Labilibaculum manganireducens (assembly GCF_002843385.1). Lineage (GTDB taxonomy): Bacteria > Bacteroidota > Bacteroidia > Bacteroidales > Marinifilaceae > Labilibaculum > Labilibaculum manganireducens. The sequence continues at coordinate 48,886 of NZ_MVDE01000032.1, read as the reverse complement.
CGTGAATTCGCACCAAAAGGTGAGGACTGGACAAAAGCTTTGGCCAAATGGAAAGAGTTAAAAACTGATGAAGGAGCTAAGTTCGATAAAGAATATACATACAAGGCTTCGGACATTGAACCAATGCTGACTTATGGAACCAATCCAGGAATGGGAATTGGAGTTTCCGGAAGTATCCCAACGGCAAAAGATGTGGATCCAACCGAATTGCCAACTTTCAAAAAGTCATTGGATTATATGGGATTTGGTTTAGGAGACAAACTATTGGGTAAGAAAGTTGATTACGTTTTTGTGGGTAGTTGTACCAATGGTCGTATTGAAGATCTTCGAATTTTGGCTGCTGCGGTTAAAGGAAAGAAAAAGGCAGATTCAGTTACTGCATGGATTGTTCCCGGATCAAAACAAGTTGAAAAACAGGCTATAGAAGAAGGCTTGGTTGAAATTTTGGAAGAAGCAGGATTTAAAATGCGTCAGCCTGGCTGTTCTGCATGTTTAGCCATGAACGACGATAAAATTCCGGCAGGAAAATACAGCGTTTCTACATCAAATAGAAATTTTGAAGGAAGACAGGGACCTGGCGCAAGAACAATGTTGGCCAGTCCGCTTACGGCTGCAGCGGCTGCAATCACCGGAGTTGTTTCCGATCCTAGAGAATTGTTTTAATCAAATTCAGTTATCAGTAAATAGTAATTAAACAGTATTTGGTTAGCGTAACGATAGCTATCGGCTAACTGCTAAAAGTGAAATAATTATGCCAATAGATAAATTTACCACATTGGAATCGACATATGTACCGCTTCCCGTTGAAAATGTGGATACAGATCAAATTATTCCTGCACGTTTCCTAAAGGCGACAAGCCGTGAAGGATTTGGTGAAAATCTTTTCCGCGATTGGAGATATACTTCTGACGGAAAAGAAAACCCTGATTTTGTTTTGAATAAATCTGAATATTCAGGCGAAATTTTAGTGGGAGGAAAAAATTTCGGAAGTGGTTCATCAAGGGAACATGCAGCATGGGCAATTCACGATTATGGTTTTAAAGTTGTTGTGAGTAGTTTCTTTGCTGATATTTTCCAAAATAATGCATTGAATAACGGAGTACTTCCTGTTATGGTTTCGCCTGAATTTTTAGCGAAAATATTCGATGCCGTAGAGAAAAATAAGGAACAAAAAATCGTAGTTGATTTGGAGAAGCAAAGCATTAGTCTGAATGGAGAAAGCGAAAGTTTTGCAATTAATCCTTACAAGAAAAATTGTTTACTGAACGGATTCGACGATATCGATTTCCTTCTCGCAAGAAAAGAAAAGATAGAGGCTTTTGAAGCCAATAACTAATAGAACATGCAAAGATGAACGAACTGCGTAGCTTAGAAATAATGGACACCACTCTGCGGGATGGTGAGCAGACTTCTGGGGTAAGCTTTAATTCCGAGGAAAAGTTAGGCGTTGCAAAATTATTACTGCAATCCTTAAAAGTAGATCGGATAGAGGTAGCCTCAGCCAGAGTATCTGAAGGAGAATTTCAAGCAGTAAAGCGAATTACCAAATGGGCAGAAGAGAACGATTGTCTGGACAAAATTGAAGTTCTGGGTTTTATTGACGGAACTGCCTCTCTTGATTGGATTCATGCAAGTGGTGCAAGAGTAGTGAATTTGCTGTCGAAAGGTTCATTAAAGCATTTACAGGGACAGTTGAAAAAATCACCGGGACAGCATGTTCAGGATATAAAAGACGCCGTGGCCTATGCATCAAATCTAGGAATCAAGGTAAACCTATATCTTGAGGATTGGTCGAATGGGATGATTTCTTCAAGAGATTACGTTTGGTATCTGATGGATGAACTTCAACATGAAAACATTCAGCGTTTCATGTTGCCCGATACTTTAGGTGTATTAAATCAGGTGCAGGCTTTCGATTTTTGTTATGCTTGCCGCGAAAGATATCCAAAACTGCATTTCGATTTTCATGCTCATAATGATTACGATTTGGCAGTGGCTAATGTTTATTCTTCAATTTTAGCTGGTATTAATGGCATTCATACAACAGTGAATGGTTTAGGCGAACGAGCGGGAAATGCTCCTTTGGCTTCCGTAATAGGAGTAATAAACGATCATTTGGCTCGTAAAATAAATGTTGATGAGAACAAAATCAATATTGTTAGTCGAATTGTAGAGACTTTCTCAGGAATTCGGATACCCAGAAATAAACCTTTGGTAGGAGAGAATGTTTTCACACAAACCTGTGGCGTTCATGCCGACGGCGATTCAAAGGATGATTTGTATTTTAACCGTTTAATGCCCGAAAGATTTGGACGTGAACGCAAATATGCTCTTGGCAAGACATCGGGTAAGGCGAACATTAAAAAAAATCTGGAAGAGCTGGGGATTACTTTGGAAGAAGAAACCATGAAACTGGTTACAAAGCGGGTCATCGAACTGGGAGATAAAAAAGAAGTAGTTACCATAGATGATTTGCCTTACATTGTTTCTGATGTTTTGAATCAGACAATGGATGAGATGCCAATTCAGATCAAACATTATTCTTTGTCTTTATCCAAAGGAATGCGTCCGTTTGTTTCTATTAATCTGGAAGTAAACGGGAAAATGTACGAAGGAACATCGTCTGGTGATGGTCAATTCGATGCTTTTATGAATGCCATTTGGAGCATTTATGACGAATTGGGCAGAGAACGGCCAATATTGACCGATTATCTGGTTCGGATTCCACCGGGAGGAAAGACAGATGCTTTGGTGGAAGCTTTTATCGCATGGAATTACAAGGGTAAGGAATTTAAAACCCGTGGATTGGATCCTGACCAGATAGAAGCTGCAATAAAAGCTACTCTTCGGATGCTTAATCTAATTGAGCAGCATGACAATGTACTCACAGGGCAATTATCAAATAACAATAAAGAAAACTAAAAATATGTAATTAGATGGTGATTGAATTAATTCATCTCATATCTAATAATAGTTTGTTACCATTTTGTAAGCATTTGATTTTTTAGTGTGTTTTATGAATAACGTGTTATTGGTTAAAATATTGAAAAATAAACATCTTGTAAATCAAACTAATTACTAAAATCTAACGGACTATTAATCTAAAGATCTTTCAACATAATGAAGTATAAAATAGCAGTATTGGCCGGAGACGGAATTGGTCCGGAAATCGTAGCACAGGCAAGAAAAGTTACCGATGCAGTTGTTCAAAAATTTGGACACGAATTTGAATATACTGAAGCTTTGGTAGGAGCTGTTGCAATTGATAAAGTTGGTAACCCTTATCCTGATGAAACGCATGAATTGTGTATGAATTCGGATGCCGTTTTATTTGGAGCCATCGGACATCCCCGGTTCGATAACGATCCAGGTGCAAAAGTTCGTCCTGAGCAAGGTTTACTTGCCATGCGGAAAAAATTGGGTTTGTATGCAAATCTTCGACCTGTAAATACATTTAAGTCGCTGATTCATAAATCTCCATTGAAAACCGAACTGGTTGACGGTGCAGATTTTATGTGCATCCGTGAGCTAACGGGAGGAATTTATTTTGGCCGTCCGCAGGGACGTACTGAAGATGGACAAACTGCTTACGATACATGTGTGTATTCGGCCGATGAAATTGAACGTATCGTTCGTTTGGGATTTGAATATGCAGGAAAACGCCGCAAAAAATTAACCATTGTTGACAAAGCAAATGTATTGGCCACATCAAGATTGTGGAGAGAAGTTTCTCAAAGAATTGAGCCTGAATTTCCTGAAATTGAAGTAGAATACATGTTTGTTGACAATGCAGCTATGCAGTTAATTACCTGGCCAAAACGTTTCGATGTAATGGTTACCGAAAATATGTTTGGAGATATCCTTACCGATGAGGCGAGTGTAATTTCAGGTTCAATGGGAATGCTGCCTTCAGCATCGATAGGTGTTCACACTTCGGTATTTGAGCCAATTCATGGATCTTATCCACAAGCTGCAGGTAAAAATATTGCCAATCCTTGCGCTACGGTTCTTTCTGCAGCCATGATGTTCGAATACGCATTTGGCTTGATGAAAGAAGGAGCTTTAATTCGGGAAGCAATTGATAAATCGTTGGAAGCCGGTGTGGTTACCGAAGATATTGCTGATGGCAAAAAGGCTTACTCAACGAGTGAAGTGGGAGATTGGCTGGCAAATTACATTCAAAATGCTTAGTTAATGATCTGAGTTCGATGATTGTTTCCTTTCATAAACCGTTGAGTTATCCTGTGAACAGATCTTTAAGCAACAGGTAAATAGTACTTGGTAATGAGTTTTCTAACTACTAGTTACTTTTCCTGCTAAAAGCAGCTAAGCTAAAAGTAAATTCCATAGGTTATCAATAAGTTAACAATTGAACCCAGCTTAATACACATCATAAGTCAGAAGCTGTTTAAATTTGTTTTTAGAATTTATTATTGATGAAAAATGAAGCGTAATAAGGCAAATTTTATGAGAATAGTGGTTCTATTTAAATGGAATTTAACGCAGTTAGGCTTTATTTCTTCATATAAAAAAACTGAAGGATAAATTTGAAACAGTTTCTAAGAATAAGCCTGAAGGAATTGGTTACTTTCAGGCTTATTTATTTTAACAAAAGAAAAGGGGGACGAAATGTCAAAAGAAAATTATTATCCGCTAATGGCGGATATTGTTAAGGCAAACAGGCGGGTTCAGGAGGTGGTGTTGGAAACTCCTTTACTCAAAAACTTAAATCTATCATCAAAAAGCGAAGCAAATATTTATTTAAAAAGGGAGGATCTGCAACAGGTTCGTTCCTATAAAATAAGAGGAGCTTACAATAAAATAGCCAGTCTTTCGAAAGAGGTGCTGGCAAAAGGAATTGTGTGTGCAAGCGCGGGCAATCATGCTCAGGGAGTTGCCTATTCCTGCAGTAAACTGAAATGTTTCGGAAAAATCTACATGCCCGAAACAACCCCTCGTCAGAAGGTTAAGCAGGTGAAAATGTTTGGCGGCGATCAGGTGGAAATTATCCTTACCGGCGATACTTTTGATGATGCCTCGGCCAAAGCAAATGCAGATGCCAAAGAACTCGGACAAACCATTATTCACCCGTTTGATGATCCAAAGATTATTGAAGGACAAGGAACCATTGGTTTGGAAATACTAAGGCAGCTTAAAGAGTGCATTGATTATCTGTTTCTGCCGATTGGCGGAGGCGGTTTGGCTTCAGGAGTAGGGGCATGGATCAAGGAATTTAGTCCGAATACAAAAATTATAGGTGTTGAGCCCGAAGGGGCTGCTTCCATGAAAATGGCATTTGAAAAAAAGGACAATGTTGCTTTGGAGACAATTGACCGCTTTGTAGATGGTGCTGCAGTAAGAAAAGTGGGAGATCTTACCTGGAAAATATGCGAAAAGGTTTTGGATGGAATTGTGGTGGTTCCGGAGGGACTCATCTGCTCAACCATTTTGCAGATGTACAACGAGGATGCAATTGTGGCAGAACCTGCAGGAGCTTTATCCATTGCCGCTTTGCAATTAATGAAAGAAGAAATTAAAGGGAAGAATGTGGTTTGTGTGTTAAGTGGCAGCAACAACGACATTACCCGAATGGAGGAAATCAAAGAAAGAAGCTTGCTTTACGAAGGCTTAAAGCACTATTTCATGGTGCGTTTTCCGCAGCGTTCGGGAGCGCTAAAAGAATTTGTAAACGATGTGTTGGATGCGGGTGATGACATTACCCATTTTGAGTACTACAAAAAGAGCAGCAGGGAAAAAGGCCCGGCAGTTATCGGAATCGAAGTACAAAATCCTACCGATTTACAAAGATTGCAAGAGAGAATGACCGAGCGTAACTTTATTTTCGAATACCTAAACGATAAAACGGATTTGTTTCAGTTCATAGTCTGAAATATTAGTTGATAACAATCAAAAAAGCGATAGCCAGTAATTGGTTATCGCTTTTTTTGTGTCCAATTGTTTGATGATTTTCTTAGGGTGATTAACATTTTTTCAATGTAGACGTTGCATGCAACGTCTGTATTTGACATTTTTTTGGATTGGAATGAATGTATTCCTCAATTCTGTTATATTCTTCCTGATTTCGAATGATTCTTTCATGGAAGCGGGCTAACCAGCTAAATGAATGGGAATCATTTAATCCGCACCATCGTGTTAGCGCAGATTTATAGGATCTGATTATTGCAGATAAGCTTCCTGATTTTGGTGAGATGGATGCCATGTATTCGTTTTTATTTGATGTATCCGTAGGGATCTTGCTCGTAGGGATCTTGCATGCAATGTTTGATATATCCGTAGGGATCTTGCATGCAACGCCCTTACGGTTTACAATTCCAATTATTCCGTGGATATGATCTGGCATAATTACGAATTCTCCCAATTCAACATTCGGAAAATGTTTAGGGATCTCCAGCCAAAAGATCTGAGCCTGTTTCCCAATTACAGACAATTGCATTTCTTCATTCCTGATTTCACCGAAGAAATGCTCCCTGTTTTTTGTGCAGATTGTCACAAAATACCAGCCTGTATTGGTATAATCGTAGTTTCTTTTTCGGATATTTTTACGATTGGGATGCATCGATCTTTATTTATTTGTGATTGTGTGGTAGGGACATTGTGTGTTTGTATGGATCTTGCATGCTTGTATGGATCTTGCATGCAAGATCCTTACGGTTATCCTTTATTAAAAAAAAACCAACATTTTTAGCCATATCAGGTGTTAATTTAGATAAGGCGCATTTGCCAAGGTCTTCGTGTTTTTGTTGTATGGGGTAGGGACATTGCATGCAATGTCCTTACGGTTACCCTACATTTTTAAAAACAGCATCCTTAGCCATATTACGTATTAATTTAGATCTGGGGCGTTTGCAAGGTTTTCTTCTTCTTTTTTAAGGATATTGCATGCAATGTCTTTTATTTCTTGCGAAGAATCGGGTTCTGTGAAAAGCTAGGAGCGAAATTCCCCTAGCTTACTCGACTGTGTGTAGTTGTTTTTCCATTTCTGATAACAATAATAATTTAACTTCAAGGAAGTAAACTAGTTATTAGCTTAACCTAGTTTATTCCCGTGTCATCACTATTTTCTGGGATATCACTCTTTACCCATGACATCATTCTTCCTATTATGGACCATAGCCCTTTAGACTCGGCTAATCTCTCTTTATAATCTGATAAGGATGACGGGTGGCTTGCAGAACTTCCGGTTGATTGAGTTATTTCTTTTCTTTTGTTTTTATATGCTGTAGAGTAATATTCAAATAGTGTAATATCTAATTTTTGGGAATTATCATTAAATAATCCTTTATCTAAAACAGCATCAAGTATTGCTACCTCTTTAGTCTTAGCAATTAATTCGTTAGTTTGTGCTTTTAAGTTGGTTATTCCTAAAAACAACATAAATGTAATGATTAAAATCTTTTTCATTTTTTTTAATTTATTAATGATGCCTACTCTATAAACCTTTTCGGCTACCGGTTAATATTGAATCGTTTATTTCTATTTGTATTATAATATGTGCACTAAGTCAATCCCGCCAGCGTGGGATGATTTTAAACAAAGGGCTTCACATCTTGCGAAACCCTTAGCTGTAGTTTTAAACCAATTCGGTATCTACCTCGTTTGTTTTGTAACGTCGTTTTACCAATTCATTGTTTTTAGCGATTAACTCGGCAATTGTTTTGGTGGTAGCCTCATAAACGGCAGGGTTTACCTTTGCCATGGTGTTCATATAGCCCATCAAGTCATCATTAATCGTTGTGATGCCTTCTTTCTTCAATTGACTTGCCGAAGCTAAATCTTTCTTCACGCTCTCGCCTTTGGCTTGCTGCAAGGCTAAATTTTCAAAATCTTTTTGAGCTGCATCTAGATTTGCAACCGTTTCTGCGACCCCTTGCAGTTTTGCTATAGCAGCTGCAACATCGGGTTTACTTAAATCGTTGAGTAAGGAGACAGTATCTGCCGATTCCTCGGAATAATCTTCTTTCTGTATGCTCAAACCATATTGCTCCAATACATTGTCTACTACCAGAGCCGCATTTTGTAGTTCAACAATAGGAATATGTACATAGCCTTCTACCAACTTAAACAAGGCTTTAATTTCCATATCGCGCACATGGTCTTTCTCTGCCAATTGAGAGTAAATCGTTAATCGCTTCAAAGCCTCGGTGAGTGCCGTGTTTATTGCACTTACTTTTGCAATAATAGAAGTTAAATAAGTGTCAGTACTCCAATCGTATTGTGAAAATGCTTTTAGAATAAGGCTTAATAATGCACTAAGGTCGCCATTGCGACTGGTTGTCTTAATTCTGGAAATCAATGTCATAACTTGTTATTTTAAATTAATATTTATGGATTATTCAACTGTTATTTTTGTTTTGTACTCAGTACATTGTGTAAAAACCCAAGTTTTCAAGCTTTGTACTCCCTACATTGTGTCAAAACCCAAGTTTTCGAGCTTTGTACTTAGTACATTGGGCAAAAACTCAAGTTTCCGAGCTTTGTATTCCCTACACGGAGTGAAAACCCAGGTTTTCAGGCTTTGTACTGAGTACACGTGGCAAAAACTTAAGTTTTCGAGCTTTCACTAAATAGTCACGAAGCAAAAAACCAATTTTTCGGGCTTTCACTAAATAGTCACGGGGCAAAAACTCAAGTTGTGAAACTTTGTACTCAGTGCATTTGGCAAAAACCCAGGTTTTCAGGCTTTGTACTGAGTACACGTGGCAAAAGATCCATTTCTCTGTTTTTAACTATATGTTTATTGATCAAAAAACAATATTTTTCAATGTATGTTGATGTGTTTACTGATCAAAAACACTCGCGCTGTAGATCTATATCTCTTTTATAACAACTTATTTAAGTTTATTGTGCAGTGAGAATAACAAATATAGTATTTTTTTTAATTGAACAAAAAATAGTGATAAATATTGTTTTCATTTCTTCTATGATCAATAGTTTGTTGTGTTTTGCCGATTCGCCCCCTGCTACCCCTGCTTCCGTACGATTGCATCGTGTGGTTAAATCTATCAAGGAACGTGATGCAATGTCCTTACGGTTATCCTTGTGTTTTTATCTATTGCAGCTTTAGCCAGCTGAAAATAAAATATTCTTAGTGTTTTGTATGTAAAGGTTGGGGCTGTGCATTTTTTTTGCCGCAGAAAATATTAATCTTACTTTTACCCCTTGTTCAGCAAACCCATATCCCAATAAACATGTACAGAAGTGTCATTCTAACATTTTTTGTTTTACTAAGTCTGAATTCTTTCGGACAAAATGATTCTCTTGCATTTCAGTTTGCCGAGGCGAATAAATACATTGAAGCAAAAGACAGCATTGTTCAGGTAAAAAAGAACAAAATCGCTTTGCTTACAGATTCCCTGCAGCATTCCAATTTCGAGGACCGAAGAAACGAGGAGTACAATTTGTTGGTGAAACTGACCAAAGAATACGAGTATTTTGTTTACGATTCGGCTTTTCAGTATGGGAATTTAGCATTGAAAACGGCCTACGGTTTACAGGAGGCATCAAAAATTGCCGAAGCCAAGTCAAATATCTCCCTGATTCTTCTGCTCCGCGGATTGTACAAGGAAACCATCGACAGCATTCAGACCATCGATCCGATGGCCTTGGATCAAAAAAAACGCATTGATTTTTATTCTGCAGCTTATCGTGCCTATTACGATTTATCCAATTCCCGTTGGGGATATTATGCGCCCAAATACCGGAAAACAGGGAATTCATATGTGAAGAAAATTGCAGCAGAGGGTGATCCTGATTCTTTCGAATACATTCTGGCTTTGGCATTAAAAAGTCAAAATAATAACGCCAGTTACGATGTTCAAAAGTATTGCACATCCTTATTAAATAAAAAGGATTTAACCCCGCATCAGTCTGCGATTACCAACTGCATATTGGGGATTTCCTACTTAAAACTACAGGAAAAAGAAAAAGCAAAATATCATCTCTGTAAAGCTGTTGTTGGTGATATTCAGTCTGCCACAAAAGAAACACTGGCTGCGAAAGTATTGGCAGAACTACTTTTTCACGATGGAGATTTAGAGAAAGCAAACCGGTTTATCTCCGAAGCTCAAAAAGATGCTGTTTTTTACGGCAGTAATGCCCGGCAATTGGAGATATCATTCATCCGGCCTGATATTGAAGCTGCTGTTTTAAGCAAAGTAGAAAAGGAAAAAAAGATCATATCCAATATCTCTCTGATTGTATCTCTTTTGGCCTTGCTGTTAATTTCTTTTTCCATCATTATCTACCGGCAGGTAAAGGAATTGAAAAAAGCCCGTAAAGAGATTTTGGAGAGCAATGGTAATCTTCGGCAATTGAATGAACAGCTTCGTGAGGTAAGTAAAATTAAAGAAGAGTATGTTGGTTACTATTTCAATTTTAGTTCTCAGTTTATCGGGAAACTGGAAGCAATGAAAAAAGCCGTTTCCCGCCAATTAATGACGAAACAGTACGATGCCATCGAATCGGAATTGAAAAATTACAATTCGAAGAAAGAACGCGAGAATTTGTTTGAAGATTTTGATCGGATTTTCCTGAAACTATTTCCTGATTTTGTAAATCGGTTCAATCAATTGTTCGAAGAGAAAGATCGAATCAGTTTAAAAGATTCTCAATGTTTAACTACCGATTTACGGATTTTTGCTCTGATTCGATTGGGCATAAACGACAATGAGAAAATAGCCGGTATTCTTAATTTTTCGGTGAATACCATTTATACCTATAAAACTAAAATTAGGAATCGCTCCATTTATCCGAATGAAGAGTTTGATTTAAAAGTGATGGCGATAAAGTCCGTTTAATCCATCTTTTTTTGAGAATTGGTTTTATTTTATTCTTTCATACATGATTATAGCTCCTGATAATTCTATGGAGTACTACTAACTAGGTGTTTCATTGGCATTTTTTTTAAAATTTATTTTTATTAATGTCACCTCACCCTAGCCCTCTCCTCAAGGAGAGGGAATTCCAATCTTCACTACGAATGAACTCCTCTTCTCCTGAAGCTACTCTTTATACAAATCTTGTTGCTCTTGATTTTTTTTCAACCAACAAGAAGTATAAAAAGAATAATATCAGGAATCAACACCCTTTTGCCTGTCGGCACTTCCCCTCAAGAAGGGAAGATTCTGTTTGTGAACGATTCTCCCATTTTAAGGGGAGATGTTCGAAGAACAGAAGGGTGCTTAGGTTTATAATCAAACTATTGCCTGGGAAAGCAAATATTTGTGAATAAAGAGTAGCTCCTTCAGGAGAAGGGGTTGGGGGACGAGGAATTTTTTATATTAAGTTCAAGTATTATCTCCAGTGAAGATTTTGAGCGCAAAAAGTGGTGATTAAGCCAGTTTAGCTCATTGTATCATCTTTATATTATCAATATTTTTCAAGGAATCTTATTTGTTCAATTGCCATAAAATGAAAGGATTGTATGTGTAGAGAGCTGAAATCCATCTATATTTGCAATTAGTATTTAGTTATTGAGCTTATTCTCTGGTTACTTTGATAATTATTCAGAACTTATAGAAATTAAGTAATGAAAACTCTTTATTGTCGTTTTTTAACCCCCAATCCCCTAATGGGGGCTCCCGATGCAAACACCCTCAATGTCTGCATCCGGAGAAAGTCCCCTTTAGGGGATTTAGGGGTAAATCCGAAAAGAATACGACATTTATTCATTCTTATTGTTTAACTATAGTTTGAACTTAATTAATACTAATCTTTTGATTCAATTAACTATGAATTTTAAATCAACACTGTGTTTTATTGCTGGTCTTGCAATGATATTGGCATCCTGTGCCAATGGCAAATTAGTCCGGAATGTTGAATCGCCCGATGGGAAAATTGGCGTTCAATTCAGTATGGTCGAAGGACAGGCCACTTACGAGGTTTTGTTCAATGGTAAAAAAGTAATTGAGCCGTCTACTCTGGGTTTCGATTTTCAGAACATGCCATCCATCGAAAAAGGATGGAAGATTGTCAGCTCACAGCTTTCATCCAGTAATTCTACCTGGGAAATGCAGTGGGGCGAGAAAAGAGAGGTTGTGGATAATTTCAATCAATTAGTATTGAATTTAGAAGAAGAACAGGCTCCAAACCGAAAAATGAATTTGGTGTTTAAAGTATACAATGATGGTCTTGGGTTTCGTTACGAGTTTCCAGAACAAGAAGCTATGCAAGAAGTTATCATTACCGATGAAAATACACAGTTTAATCTCACCGGCGATCACAAGGTATGGTGGATTCCAGGTGATTGGGACATTTACGAGCACTTATATCATACTACTTCGCTTACTGGTATCGATGCAATTGCATTGCGTTCCAACGACAATCTGGCTCAAACTTACATACCCGAAAATGCGGTGAACACTCCGGTTACTATGAAAACAGCAGAAGGTATTTATTTGAGTTTTCACGAAGCCAACCTTACAGATTATGCAGGAATGACTTTGAAAGTAAACAAAGAGAAATTGATGCTGGAAAGTGAATTGGTTGGATCGGACAGAACGGGTTACAAAGTAAAAAGAGCTGTTCCTTTTAACACACCTTGGAGAACCATTCAGATTTCTGAAAATGCAGGAGGTTTAATTGAATCCGACTTGATCGTAAATTTGAATGAGCCCAATAAAATTGGGTCGGTTGATTATTTTAAACCAATGAAATATGTTGGTATTTGGTGGGATATGCATCTGGGAACCAAATCGTGGGATCTGGCCAGCGGCAAGCACGGTGCAACAACCAAATATGCGAAGGAGTTAATCGACTTTGCTTCGGAAAATAAGATTGGTGGTATTTTGGTAGAAGGATGGAACACCGGTTGGGAACATTGGATTGGTTTTGAGGATCGCGAAGGAGTTTTCGATTTTGTTACTCCTTATGCCGATTACGATTTAAAGGAAGTGGTTCGTTACGGAAAAGAAAAAGGTGTTGAGTTGATCATGCATCACGAAACCTCAGCTGCCCCAAGAACTTACAATCAACAAATGGATACAGCCTATCAGCTAATGAACTCATTGGGAATTCATTCGGTGAAAACAGGCTATGTTGGCAAAATTATTCCAAAAGGAGAATATCATCACGGACAGTGGATGGTAAACAATTACCGGAGAGCTGTTGAAACAGGTGCGAAATATCAGGTTGCGGTTAACGCTCACGAGCCAATCAAAGCAACGGGTTTGCGTCGAACTTATCCAAACATCATTTCCCGTGAAGGATTACGCGGACAGGAATTTAATGCCTGGGCAAGCGATGGTGGAAATCCTCCGGAGCATTTGCCAATTGTAGCTTTTACTCGTATGTTGGCAGGGCCTATCGATTATACGCCGGGTATTTTCAATATCAAGTTAACACCTCACAAACCAAACAATCAGGTGAATACTACTTTGGCGCAGCAATTGGCATTGTATGTGGTAATTAACAGTCCAATTCAGATGGTTCCCGATTTAATTGAGAATTACAAAGGAAACGATGCATTCCAGTTCATTCGCGACGTAGCCGTAACCTGGGAAACCAGCAAGGTGTTGAATGGAGAAATAGGGGATTTTGTGACCATCGCCCGTAAGGATCGTAATTCTGAAAATTGGTTTGTAGGATCAATAACCGATGAAAATGCCCGCGATATGGATATAGATCTGAATTTTCTTACTCCAGGGAAGAAATACAAAGCAACACTCTATTTGGATGGTGAAAATGCTCATTGGGATCAAAATCCAACCGAGTTTCAGATCCTAAATAAAGAGGTAGATAACACGTCGAAATTGGAATACCATTTGGCTGAAGGTGGTGGCGCAGCCATTAGTTTGATAGAATTATAAGACTTAGAATTATTATTGTGTTAAAGAGGGTGTCCAAAAAGGAATATTTTGTACTGGATTGTCATGTTGAGCGAAGTCGAAACATCTGTTTTTTAAAGTGAAAGATTCTTCGTCCCGATTCATCGGGATCAGAATGACAATAGAACAATACTTTTTGGACATCCTCTTTTTGTTTATTACTGTAACCTCACCCAGCCCTCTCCTGAAGGAGAGGGAATTCCAATCTTCACTACGAATGAACTCCTCTTCTCCTTCAGCAACTCTTTAAACACATCTTGTTGCTCTTGATTTTTTTCAGCCAACAAGAAGTATAAAAAGGATAATATCAGGAATTAACACCCTTTTCCCGACGTGTCGGGATCGGCACTTTGTTCACAATATTATTTCAAATTGCGTTCACAATCTCCACTGCGGTACTGTACCCTCAAGAAGGGAAGATTCTGTTTGTGAACAATTCTCCCATTTTAAGGGGAGATGTTCGAAGAACAGAGGGGTGCTTAGGTTTATAATCAAACTATTGTCTGGGAAAGCAAATATTTGTGCATAAAGAGTAGCTTCAGGAGAAGGGGTTGGGGGATGAAGTTTCTCTTAAAATGAATTCAAGTCAATCAGGATAATTAAATTTTAACAATGACAAGGACTCTTCGTAGTTTTAAATTATTATTGTGTTAAAGTGGCATTCCTTTTTTTTAGGAATGTCACTTTTTTTGTAGCTTCACGGAAAGTTTTTTATGAAAATAAATTGACATGCTACTTAAAGCCAATACTTTCTGTAATTAAGGAAGGATTTGTTTTACACCAAATAATATTCACACACTAACTTATAAATTGAAATGTTAAAATTCAATCTTAAAATTGTGGCATTTTGTCTTATTCTATTTGGGACAATGAAAAGTGCTCAGGCCGAAAAGGATGTTCGTTTAATGAGATATCCTGATATCAATAAAAATTTAATTGCCTTTGTTTATGCGGGCGACATTTGGACAGTAAATTCCGATGGAGGTGATGCCAAAAGATTGACTTCGCACAAAGGAATGGAATTGTTTCCTAAAATCTCTCCTGATGGGCAATGGATTGCCTTTTCTGCTGAGTATTCGGGGAGCCGTCAGGTTTATGTAATGCCTTCAACAGGAGGAACACCTAAGCAGTTAACTTATTACAATTCGGTTGGAATGATGCCCCCTCGTGGTGGATTTGATGATGCCATTTTAGACTGGAATCCGGATAGCAAATCCATTTTGGTGCGTATGAATCGTACTCCTTTTGGAGAGCGAAACGGAACGTATTATCAGGTAAATATTGATGGCGGATTGGAACAGGCATTACAAATTCCTGAAGGGGGATTTGGAGTGTTTTCACCGGATGCAAAAAAAATATGCTATGCACCAATCAGTCGCGAGTTTCGTACCTGGAAGCGTTACAAAGGAGGTAGAGCTGCCGATTTATGGATTTATGATTTGGAAAATGATCAATCGGAGAGAATTACAAAATTTGTAGGTTCCGATCAAATTCCTTCCTGGTACAAAAATGCCATTTATTTTGCATCAGATCGTGATTTAAAATTGAACATCTATAAATATGATGTGGACAGCAAAGAGATTACTCAGATGACTCATCATAAAACATTTGATGTAATGTGGCCATCGGGGGAAAACGGACAGATTGCTTATGAGAATGGGGGTCAATTGTTCAAACTAAATCTGGAAACAGGGAAAGAGGAACGTGTTGTTGTGAACATCAACTTCGATAATCCGAATACCTTGCCTTATTATAAGAATGTAAAAGATTTTATACAAAGTGTTGCCGTTTCTCCTTCAGGAAAACGTGCTTTGTTTGATGCTCGCGGCGATATTTTTTCGGTTCCTGCCAAGAACGGACCAAGTATCAACTTAACACAAACTCAGGGAGTTCGGGAAACTGCTCCAAGCTGGTCACCAAACGGGAAATACATTTCTTATTACTCCGACGCTACTGGGGAATACGAAATTTATCTATTAGAGAATAAAAAAGGAGCAAAAGCAAAACAAGTTACTTTTGGTTCGTCAGCATGGATGTATGATGCCAAGTGGTCGCCTGATAGTAAGTACATGTTATTTTTCGATCGGACTTTGAAGTTGAAATGTTTAAATGTTGAAAGCGGAGAAGTTAAAATAGTTGATGTTGCCAGACGAAATGAAATTACTGAATTCTCGTTTTCGCCCGATTCGCAATGGATTGCCTATGTGAAAGACAGTAATAATGATCAGGGAGCAGTTTGGGTTTACAATATCACGACCGGAAAGAATTATCATTTAACGGATGATACTTTTGGTGATTCATCACCGGTATTTTCGAAGGATGGAAACTTCATCTTCTTTTTATCAAACCGTGATTTTAACCTTGATTTTTCAAGCTTCGAGTTTGATTATTTGTACAACAATGCAACCCGGATTTTTGCCATGTCGTTAAAGGCAGACGGACCTAAATTGTTTGCTTTAAAAAATGATGTTGAAGAGGTGAAAGAAGATAAACCTGTTGTTGACGAAAAGAAAAAAGTGAAAAAGGATGATGCTAAACCTGAAGAGAAGGTCAAAGTTGAAATTGATTTTGAGGGCATCTCCAATCGCATTACAGCTTTTCCTTTATCATCAGGAGATTACGAGAATCTGGAAGCTGTTGAAGGAGGAATCTTATATACCAGCGATAGAGCCTTACATCATTATATCATAGAAAAAGAGAAGGATGAAGTGATTTTAGATAAGGTTTCCGGTTATTCTTTAGCTGGGAATGGTGATAAATTCTTGTATTGGGCAGGTGATGCATATGGAATTACCGATTTGTCTGCTGGTCAGTCGGCTGATGCCGGCAAACTCCAATTGGATGATTTGGACATGAAGATTGATCCTAAAAAGGAATGGAATCAGATTTACACCGATGGATGGCGTATTTTTCGGGACTTCTACTATGTGGATAACA
Source organism: Labilibaculum manganireducens (assembly GCF_002843385.1). Classification (GTDB taxonomy): domain Bacteria; phylum Bacteroidota; class Bacteroidia; order Bacteroidales; family Marinifilaceae; genus Labilibaculum; species Labilibaculum manganireducens. The sequence continues at coordinate 32,105 of NZ_MVDE01000032.1, read as the reverse complement.
TGAATGGTGTAGATTGGGCGCAAATTAAAGCCAATTACAATCTATTGGTGCCATATGTAAGTCATCGTGCCGATTTGGATTACATTTTGGGAGAGATCATTTCGGAAACCAACACCGGACATTGCTATGTGAACTATGGCGATTTCGAAAAAGTGAAAGCTGTGGAAACAGGATTGTTAGGAGCAAAATTAAAAGCTGATACAAAAAACGGTAAGTACATCATCTCTAAAATTTATCAGGGCGAAAACTGGACTCCTAACCGACGATCACCCTTAACCGAGCAAGGTGTTGATGTAAAAGAAGGTGATTATTTACTAAGCATTAATGGCCACGAGTTAAGTACTGACGTGAATCCTTATCTTTATTTGGAAGATCAGGTGGGTAAAATGGTGGAGATTACCGTGAACAGCCTGCCCGGTTTTGAGGGAGCAAAAACCTATACCATTAAACCAATTGAAAGTGAATTGGAATTGATGTATCTGAATTGGGTGAACGAGCGCCGCGAGATGACAGACAAATTATCCGGAGGTAAGATTGGATATATCCATGTTCCCAATACCGCAGTGGAAGGCAACAGGGAATTGAACCGAGGCATGTATGCATATCACGATAAACAAGCCTTAATTATTGACGATCGTTACAATGGCGGTGGATTTATTCCTGATCAAATGGTCAGTCTTTTAGATCGTAATGTATTGTCTTACTGGCACCGAAGAGGTCTTGAGGCGAATCAAACTCCTGCAGTTGCCCACGATGGACCAAAGGCAATGCTGATTAATTCTTACTCATCTTCAGGAGGAGATGCGTTCCCATATTATTTCAAGAAAAAAGGTCTTGGCAAATTGATAGGAACCCGCACCTGGGGTGGATTAGTGGGTATGTCGGGCAATGCCGGATTAGTTGACGGCGGCTACATTGCTGTTCCCCGCTTTGGCATTTTCGATGAGAATCAGAAATGGATTATCGAAGGAGTTGGCATGTATCCTGATGTAGAAGTGTACGATGAACCACATTTAGTAGCTAAAGGAATTGATCCTTCACTGCAAAAAGCAATTGAAATGCTGATGAAGGAATTAGAGAACAAACCAGCAAAAGAGGTGACAGATCCTGCTGATCCAAATCGTTCCAATTGGATTGAAGTGGATGTGAAATAATAGATGAACAAAGTCTTAAACTATAAAAGGAGCATCATTCGGTGCTCCTTTTTGTCTGTATAAAATTTGGTAAGATAATTTCAGGAATCAACACCCTTTACGTATTATTTCAAATTGCTTTCACGATCTTCACTGCGTTGCGGTTTCCTTTCAGGGGAAAGATTCAATGCAAAAACACATACAAAAGTTAAAAGTGGTGAATTCTCACATTTTAATGGGAAGATGTTCGAAGAAAAGAGGGGCGCTTGTATTTACAAACAAACCTTTTTTTTTGAAGAAGTAAAAAAGGTTTTTTCACCCCCCAAAAAACACTTAAAAACATGTAAAAATAAGAATACGACAAAAAAGATAATAACTAGTAAGCATAATGGATAATAGGTCGATATTTATTATTATTTTCATCCTAAATAAAAAACAATAATTATGATACTACAAATTTCAGATTGGTGGAGTTCAATGGAAATGGTGGAAAAGATTTTCTGGAGCATTTCAGTCCCATTTTCTCTTCTGTTTCTAATTCAGATCGTACTTACTTTCGTAGGTGGCGATATTGATGATATGAGTGCTGAAGGAGATGCAGATGCTGCTGTGGAAGGAGATGCCGGAATTGATTTTCAGTTTATAAGCTTAAAGAACCTGATTGCCTTTTTTGCTGTATTCGGTTGGACGGGTATTATTTGTTTGGATATGGGTTTAGGAGCCGGTGTCTCTACATTAATCGCTACTCTTGCTGGTTTGGCAATGATGTTAATTATGGCTTCTATTTTGTATTTTATGGGAAAACTGGTCGAAGAAGGAACCTTAAATATAAATAATGCCAAGGGAAAAATCGGCAATGTTTATTTGTCTGTACCGGCCAATAGAAAAGGAATGGGAAAAGTACAAATTGAAGTGCAGGGGCTTCAAACTTTGGATGCGGTTACCGATAGTGATTCAGATATTCCTACCGGTGCAGTAATTCAGGTTGTAGATGTTTTAAATGATCAAATTTTAATTGTAAAACCTTATTAAGTAAACTATTAATAATAAGTTATCATGGGAGAATATGTTGTTCTATTAATTGCGGTCGTTGTAATTGCCGTTTTTTCTTTAATTGTATCGTTTTTTAAGAGATACAAAAGGTGTCCGTCCGACCGCGTTTTGGTTGTGTATGGAAAAGTTGGTAAAGGAGTAGATACCGAATCGCGTTCGGCCAAGTGTATTCATGGTGGTGCAGCCTTTATTTGGCCAATTATTCAGGATTATGCCTTCCTGGATTTAACACCGCTTTCGATTGAAATCAATTTGAAAAGTGCTTTGAGTAAGCAAAACATTCGTGTGGATGTACCTTCTCGTTTTACAGTAGGAGTTTCTACAGAAGGAGGAGTAATGACTAATGCTGCTGAGCGGCTATTAGGATTGTCTCAGGCAGATATCAGTAATTTGGCTAAGGATATTATTTTCGGTCAGTTACGTTTGGTAGTTGCTACCATGGATATTGAGGAAATCAATAGCAACCGTGATAAATTCCTTGCAGCTGTATCAAATAATGTTGAGGCTGAATTGAAAAAGATTGGTTTGAAACTGATCAATGTGAATGTTACGGATATCAACGATGAATCGGGATATATTGAAGCACTAGGTAAGGAAGCTGCGGCTAAGGCAATAAATGATGCTAAGAAAAGTGTTGCTGAGAAAAACCGTGATGGTTCTATTGGTGAAGCAAATGCACATCAGGCACAACGTGTGCAGGTTGCTGCTGCTGATGCATCGGCAGTTGAAGGAGAGAATACGGCAAAAATTACCATTGCCAATTCGGATGCACGCAGAAGAGAGAGAGAAGCAGAAGCAGAACGTTTGGCTTCGGCTGCAGAGAAAGTAACTCAGGCGCGTGCTTTAGAGGAAGCTTATGCTGCAGAACAATTGGCTGAAAATGCCCGTGCAACCCGTGATAAAGCAACACAGACTGCTAATGTCGTGGTGCCTGCCGAGATTGACAAACAAAAAATTGAGATTGCTGCTGAGGCAATTGCAGAACAAACCCGTCGACATGCGAAAGGGGAGGCTGATGCGATCTTCATGAAAATGGAAGCAGAAGCGAAAGGTATTTATGAGATTCTGAGCAAGCAGGCTCAAGGTTTCGACAAACTTGTTCATGCTGCCGGAAGCGATGCTAAAGATGCAGTAATGTTAATGATTGCTGATAAGTTACCGGAATTGGTTAAAACCCAGGTTGATGCTATCAAGAATATCAAGATTGATAAGGTTACTGTTTGGGAGAATGGAAACGGAAAAGATGGCAAAACATCTACCGCTAACTTTATGCAGGGCATGATGGGATCTATTCCTCCGATGGAAGAACTTTTCAAAATGGCTGGAATGGAACTGCCAAACTACTTGGGTAAAAAAGTAGAAGAAGGTGAAACCGTTGAATTCGACGATGTTTCGGATACCAAAGAAAAAGAAGAGAAATAAGCATATTTTTTTTAATATTGGAAAGGAGTGCCGGTTGGTGCTCCTTTTTTCGTATTTATTCTTTTGATTTTTATTCATAGGATTTGACCCTATGTGGATACTATATTTCTTTTCATTGATTCTAAATCGATCAAGTTTTAGATTAATCACGGAAATTTTGACTGACAGGTAAATGATATCATTTTAAAGGTGAAAGAATAGTATATATATTGTGTTAAAAATCATTAAGAAAATTGTTAAATAGCTAATTATTTCTTTAATTTATAAAAGTTACACTTATGTTGTGTATTTTGTACTACAAATCACTAAAACAAATCACAAATGATTAAGAATTTATTTAGCAAAATGAGTCTTTGTACTGTTTTGGCACTGACCGGCACTGGAATGCTGTCCGCCCAAAACAATATGGATGCTAAACTTCCTATGGATCCGAATGTGAGAACCGGGAAATTAGACAATGGTCTTACCTACTATGTTAGGCATAACGAAGAGCCTAAAGACCGGGCAAGCTTTTACATTGTTCAGAATGTTGGAGCAATTTTGGAAGATGATAATCAAAATGGATTGGCTCATTTTCTGGAGCATATGGCTTTTAATGGAACTGAACATTTTCCAGGAAAAGGTGTTCTTAATTATTTAGAGAAATATGGTGTTGCATTTGGTCGTAATATTAATGCTTATACCAATGTAGATGAAACTGTTTACAATTTAAGTAATGTTCCAACTACGAATGAAAATTTGTTGGATTCTACCCTTTTAGTACTGCACGACTGGTCGAATTACTTAAGTCTCGATGGAGAGGAAATTGACAGCGAACGTGGAGTAATTCATGAAGAATGGAGAACCCGCCGATCTGGAGGAATGCGTGTTTATTTAGAAAAAAACAAACTCGTTTATCAAGGCTCTAAATATGAAAAACGTGATGTTATTGGAGATCTTAATGTCATTGATAATTTTGACCATCAGGTAATCAGGGATTTTTATCACGATTGGTATCGTACCGATTTGCAGGCCATTATTGTAGTTGGAGATATTGATGCAGAGAAATTTGAGCAAAAAATAAAGGATATGTTTGCACATATTCCTGCTGTTGAAAATCCGGAAGAAAGAGTGTATTTCGAGGTTCCTGAAAATAAAGAGCCAATTGTTGGTGTAATTACAGATCCTGAAGCCAGCAGAATTAGTTTTGAAATTGTTTACAAACACAAAGCGACTCCTTTTGCCGAAAAAAATCTAAACTATTATCGCAGGCTTTTAATCGAAGATCTTTATTCAAGCGTATTGGGAGATCGTTATAACGAACTGCTCCAAAAAGGGAATGCACCATTTATAACCGGTTATGCCGCATACTATAACAAAGCCCGAAAAATGGATGTTTTTCAAAACGGAGTTACCCTTAAAGAGGATAATATTTTGGGCGGAATTGAAGTGCTTTTGAAAGAGACAGAAAGAGCCAAAAGATATGGTATAGTGACTTCTGAATTGGAACGTGCTAAAACGGCTATGTTGAGTAAAATGGAAAGAGCTTATAAAGAAAGGAACAAGCAGAACAATGATCGTTTGGTTCGTGGCTATCAGCAAAATTATTTAACCAATGAGCCTGTTCCTGGAATTGAGTTTGAGTTCGAAGCAATGAAACAATTATTACCTGGTATTAGCGCAGAGGAAGTAAGTGCGATTTCAAAAGGATGGGTTACGGATGAGAATGAGGTGATTACCTTGTCGGCTCCTGAAAAAGAAGGATTACAATTGCCAACTAAGGAGCAATTACTTGCAGTGGTTGCGAAAGTGAAACAAATGGAACTAAAACCGTATGAAGATAAGGTAGTAAACGAACCTTTAATTTCAGAGCAGCCTAAAGCAGGAAAGGTTGTGAAAGAATCTAATTTAAAGGGATTTGAAGCTGCCGAGTGGACATTGGCTAATGGCGCAACAGTTGTTGTGAAAAAAACAGATTTCAAAGAGAATGAAATTAGTATGCAAGCTTTTAGTAAGGGAGGAAATTCATTATACAGTGTAAAAGATTTGCCTTCGGCTGAAATGCTTGGCGGCTTTGTTTCGAATTTTGGATTGGGCAAATTTGATCAGGTTAGCCTTCAAAAATTATTGACAGGTAAAGAGGTTAAGGTATCACCATATGTAGGTGAATTATCAGAAGGACTTAATGGGAATTCATCTACAAAGGATTTTGAGACCTTATTGCAGTTGGTGCATATGTATTTTGAGCAGCCACGTTTCGATCAGGAAGCTTTTAATGCATTGAAAGGAAGATATATGGCTTATGTGGCCAATATGGGAGCTGATATAAATAAGGCGTTTAGTGATTCCGTATCAATGACTTCTACCAATCACAATCCAAGAACAATTCTGTTTGATACAGATATGATTGACAAATTGGATTTTGAGACGATGAAACGCATTTATCAGGAGCGGTTTGTTGATGCCAGCGACTTTACATTTGTTTTTGTAGGGAATATTGATGCCGCGGAAGCAAAACCAATGATAGAAGAATACTTGGGAAGCATTAAGGATATCGACCGTGAGGATAACTGGAAAGACAATGGTGTGGATTATCCTGAAAAAGATACTTATACCCATTTTGACAGAGAGATGGAAACTCCTAAAACAACCATTGAAATTGATTTTCATGGTGATATTGAATATTCAAAAGAAAATTCAATATTGATGGATGTGGTTGCCAAACTTTTAGATAAGAGATATCTTGAGGTGATTCGTGAAAAAGAAGGTGGATCTTATGGTGTGGGAGTTGGTGCTTCGGTTGATAAATTTCCTCGGGAAGAGTATAAATTAGTGATTCGTTTTGATACAGATCCTGCCAAGGCTGAAAAATTAAAAGGAATTGTTTATAACGAGGTTCAGGCTCTTTTCAATGAAGGTGTTAAGGAAGATGACTTACACGAAGCAAAGAAAAATTTCATTAAGGTTCATCAGGAGAATCTTCGTAAAAATGGCTATTGGTTAAATACGATCAATCGTTACTATGTGTACGATGAGGAAATGATGAGTACAGAAGATTTCGAAAGCATGATCAACTCAATTTCAAAAGAGAAGGTTGAGAATTTTGCTAAAAAGTATTTTTCAACACCTGCAAAAATTGAAGTGGTGATGTCTCCAAAACTGAAAGAGATTTAATTCCGATTCATTAGTATAATAAAAAGGATGCTCATAAATGGGCATCCTTTTTTTTCGCTTTCTAAATCCCCTTCATAAGAGAGGATAAAGGTGAGTGCTTTGCTCTTTTCTACTTATTCCCTTAAATGATTACTGTTCATTGATAACGGTTAATTGCACATCCATCCATTCTTCCAAAGTGTTCAAAATTTCTTTCTTCATTTCAGGAGGAAAGCTGTTGATTCTTGATCTGTGAGATCCTTTGGGATTCACAAATTTTTTGCATTTGTCATTTCCTTTCAGATCAACTGCTGTTGCCGACCACGTATCGTTCTCACCATATATGAACAATATTTTTTCCGCATCAGTCTGCAGCCATTTGTTAATTTTAATCATCGATGAGGCATCAAATTTCCGGATAGGTTCATTGGGGAAAGTAAAATCGAAAGTGATATCCTTTTCATCGTTCAGGTATTGTTTGAAAGGTGCAATTTCGTAGCTATACATTCCAATCTCGGTTAATGCCTGATGATAAAATGCAAGAAGCGGTTTGATGTTGCTTACATCGAAAAAATCGATACTTGATACTTTAAACAAATGCTCGAAAAACTCTTTATAATTGGCATTTTTATTGGGAATGCTGTCAATTCCGCCCCACTGCCAATAGGCAAATGGATATTCCAGAATACTTAAATCAAGTGCCCTTTCCAGACCCATTGAGAAAGAATAGTTCTTCTCTTTTGCATAGGCATCAGCAAGAGGAAGTAATTTTTCTCTGTTAGTAAAACAAGCCAGCTGAAATTGATAAATCTGATCTCTGGTTTCTTTACTGCCTACACTGGCAAGGCGTTCGTGGATTCGTTTGTCTTCGCGAGCCAGATTGAGTGGTGCAACATAAGGAACACTAACATCAACATCATCAGGATAAAAATATCTGTGAAAAATAGTTGTTTGCCCTCCTTTACTGATTCCGGTCGACAGCCATTTTTTAGGATATATTTTACGCAAGGCCTGAATGATTACGTGCTGATCGGCAGCCGCTTGTTTGATGTTTAGGTATTGCCAATTCAGACTATCGGGCATTGAATTTTTAAAGTAACGGTGCTCAATGGTCAATTGATTAGCATTCAATAGTTTGCTCAACTCCCCAGCCTTTTCAGACCAAATTTGATAACCTTCCAGTTCCACAACCATAGGCTGATCGAAAGACTGATGACCCAATAAGACCCGTTGTTGAAATGTTCCCGCTTTGGGATTTTGATGATCGAGATCTTGTGTAAAATAGAGTTCGTAATACGCTGCAAAAGTAGAGTCTCCGGCAATCTTTTTTACACTTACTCCAGGGATTTCCTCAAGTTGGGTCAGCAGATTTTTTGGTTTTGTTTGTCCGCAGGAGATGCTGCCAACTATAAGAAATCCAATCAGAAGGAATGTAATTTGTTTAAGTTTCATTGATTAGTAATTTTAGAAAATATAGGGCGTGTTAATGATAATTTTTAGATTCTTTCTCTTTCTACATCAGCAATGCTTTTAGGAATAGGTTTTCCTAACAAACGGGCACCATCAGGAGTAATTAAGAAATCTTCTTCATTCCTAATGCCTCCAAAGTCTTTGTATTGTTCCACTTTATCGTAATTAATGAATTCTTCGAATCGTTTTTCAGTTTTCCACATGTCTATTAATTCAGGAATAAAATAGATTCCCGGCTCAATGGTTAATACAAATCCCGGTTCAAGTTCTCTTCCCAGGCGCAATGATTTTAGTCCAAACAGAGTGCTTTTTGCCTCGCCGTTGTAACCAACACAAACCTCGCCTAAATTTTCCATATCATGAACATCCATTCCCATCATATGACCTGTACCGCATTGAAAGAATAAGGCGTGCGCTCCTTGTTGAACAGCATCTTCAACATTTCCTTTCATAAAACCCATTTGCTTCATTCCTTCGGCAACAGTTCGGCATGCAGTAAGATGAACATCTTTAAATTTAGTACCGGGTTGCAATTTTGCAATGGCAGCATTGTGAGCATTCAAAGCAATCTCATAAATTTCTTTTTGGCGGGTTGTAAATGTTTTAGCTACAGGAAATGTACTCGACATATCACCCGAGTAATGCATTCCATTTTCAGCACCACAGTCAAGCAATACCATATCGCCGCTTTTTAATGTATTGCCATGATAATGGTTGTGAAGTGTTTGTCCGTTTATAGTTGCAATTGTTGGGAAAGATGGTTGTCCACCCATGCTGATTGCTATTTCCTGAACTTTGGCAGCAATTTCATATTCTTTCATGCCCGGGCGAGCCATACGCATGGCTGCGAGATGCATTTCTGCTGTAATGTTAACAGCCTCTTCAATTTGAATGATTTCTTCGGCTGATTTGTAATTTCTTTGATTTACAACCGCCTGAATGAATTCAGAAGATGCATTTTTTACTGAAATATTGGGATGAACATTCAATAAGGACTGTAATTTAATTTGATGTTCAGGACGGTAAGAGGGCAGGTGATGTACTCTTTGTCCTTTTGTCAAAGCTTTTTCAAGATATGTTTTTAATTCTGACTGGGGAGCTGTCTCTTTAATTCCAACAGCTTCGCTTTTCTCTTTTATGGTAGGCTGGGTACCCATCCAAACAATATCATCAATGGTTAATTCATCGCCGAAAATAATTTCACGATTTTCATCGATATCTATAATTGCATTTAGGCCGGCATAATCGGAACCAAAGAAATATAGAAAGGTACTGTCCTGACGGTAATGATAAGTATTGTCAGCATAGTTCATTCCACTTTCGTCGTTGCCAAGAAAAAGCAGGATTCCTGATTTTACGTCAGATTTAAGTTTGTTTCTTCTGTTGATATAGGTTTCTTTTGAGAACATCATTATGGGTATTTGGTTAATTAATATATAATTATTGCGTATTTGTTTAATTACCTGAACGAATTGGTAAATTTAAACAGGATGTAATTTATTTGTTCAATGAGGAAACTATTAAATTATGCCTTCGGGATACAAGAATCTCACTAAAGGACATTATCAGTTAGAATGCACAGAACAAAATAAGTTGTGAAAAGAGGTATTGGGGAGATTTAACAAATCCAACATTCGAACAAACCTTTGTACGAACAATTGTAAAGAAGTATAAATTCGTTAAAACAAAACATGATAAGCTTGTTGATTCGGAGTAAATTTATAAAAAACAAATTAGTTTATTGGTGTATTATTTTTAAAATGAGTTTAAACTGCATTAAGTTCTTTTTTAAAGCCGAAAAGAAATTATATGAAACGTCCATGTATAAAGCTTTCTACACACAGGGAGATGATTATATGGTAAGTTCTCCCGAAACAAGTTCGGGACAGGCTATATGGCAAAAGTTTAAAATTATAATCATATGAATTTAAGTATGATTGGAATAATTACGGGGACTAATATGGTAAGTACTATTCCACTAAAAACGGCTATGACAGCATATTCTTTTCCTGAATAGCGTACAATAATCGGCAGGGTTGTATCCATTGCAGTTGCGCCGCCAGATGCAATCCCGGCTAATTTTCCAAAGTATTTTACAAATAAAGGAGTTGCTAAAAGAGTCAGTATTTCCCTGATGATGTTTGAAAGAAGAGCAATAACACCCAGCGTATCGCTATGGAATTCTGTAATAATAACGCTTGATAAACTATAGTAGCCAAATCCGGCTCCCACAGCCATTGCTTCACCAATACTAATATTCGAAAGCAAAACGGAAACAGCAGAAACTCCAAGAAGAGATCCTGTAATGACTGATAGAGGAACCAAAATAATCTTGATGTTCACCTCACGAATTACTTTCCACGAACCGCGATCGGTTCCAATGCCCACACCCACTAAAAACATCAGTAAATAAAGAGCATATATACTGAAATCTCCTTCTAAAAGGGAGGAAGGTAAAAAGCGTGTTAGTCCAAGGATTAAGCCCAGAATAAAGAAGCCAAGAATTATTAAACTGCCTTTCATGTGTCTAAATTTGTTTTTTATTGCCACATAGCCTGTCCCGAACTTGTTTCGGGAGAACTTACCATGCTGAGATAATCATCTATTTCTTTTTGAAAAATAGGATATAGGTAAAATAGGCACAAAGTAAAGAACCTAAAACAGCTCCGATTGTAAGGACCAAAGCTTGTATTCCAATAGAATCAAGATTGTTTAGTATTTGTTTATTGGTTCCAACACCTATCCCCAAAAGAAAAAGTAAAAGGAAGATTGAAAAGGAAGTTAAAACGCCTGTAATTTTAATGATCTTTGGTCTGTTGCCAATGAGGAGACCAATTCCGATTCCTAAAATCATTATGGATAAAACAATGATGATGTCTGTTAGCATAGTCGTGACAATCTTATTAAAATAAGTTTTGAAATCTGAGCCTGCAAGATTGGTTTTTTCTTTCAGATAATAAAATTGTAATGGCAGATAGTTTGTTTTTAGTGTAACGCGATTATTTCAGGAGGAGACACAGTCAATAAAAAAGGCTGAATCTTTTCGAAACAGCCTCTTATCTATTTTTTTAGAAAATAAGTTTGTAGTTTGTCTGATGCTGGTACACTTCGCCGGGTTGTAACCACCCCTGTTGAAAGTTTGCATGATTGGGAGCATCAGGATATCCCTGAGCTTCCAAAGCCACACCTGAGAAAGAACCGAATTTTCCTGCTTCGATGTATTTACCTGTGTAAACCTGTAAACCAGGGAATGTAGTTGCAACTTCCATTGTCACTTCACCATTTTTATCAGAAAGTTCAGCTACTTTTCTTGGCGTTTCGGTCGATTTGCCAAAAGCAAAACAGTCGTCGTAGTTCTCAATATCTTCTATGTCCCGGTCTATTTGCTTTTTAGCTCTAAAGTCGAAAAGAGTATTCTTGATGTTGTATATTTTGCCGCTTGGAATCAACAGATCGTCTGTTTCTAAAATAAACTCAGTATCAATCTGAAGTTGATGGTCTAAGATACTCTCAAAATTGTCTGATAAGTTAAAATAGGCGTGTTGAGTTAGATTAACCGGAGTTGTTTTATCCGTTACAGCTTTGTAATGAATCTGCAATTCGTTATCATCAGTCAACTTATAAATTACCTCAGTATTTAAATTGCCGGGAAAATTTTCTTCTCCGTCGGGACTCAGGTAAGTTAATTTTAAATCAGTATTGTTACCGATTTCGGCTTTCCATACTTTTCGGTCAAAGCCAATGTTTCCACCATGCAAGTGATGTATTCCATGGTTGCAGGGAAGTTGGATTTCTTTTTCATCAAGCGTAACTAATCCTTTGTTAATTCGATTTCCAAACCGACCAATTAAAGCACCAAAATACGGATAGTTTTTAAGGTATTCCTCATTTGTATACTCTTCAAGCGAATCAAAACCCAGTACAATTTCTCTCTCCTCATTGGGCAAAGGAAGGGTAAATGAGGTAAGAATACCACCATAATTGGTGATTTTTGCTGTCAGGCCATTTTTATTTCGGAGGGTGTATAGTTGTACATTTTCTCCATCACGAGTCAATCCAAAATCAATTACATCTATCATTTAAAAAGTTGTTAGTTTTATTCAGAAGCCCGAAAGTAAAACAAAATATCCACTTTTCATTTTAGAAAGGGGATTTTTCACAAATTAATTAACGTAAAGGCAATCAGAGGAATGGAGAGTTAAATCAACTCTTTAGCATAATCAGTTTTTTAATGAGGATGTAAACAGTTGCTTTTGTTAAAGTATCACTATCCCTTCGATGTGCTGTGCTTTCATGTAAATATCGATTACATCATCAGCTGATTCCATCTCTTTTTTCACAGTAATTCCTATGAATTTTAAGTCTTTGGAAGTTTTAAACGAAAATTCAGTTTCAGGTGGGAAAAGTTCCTTAACAGCCTTTACTTTTTCATCTGAATTGGGAATGATAAATTTAAACATGTATAATGAAGGCCAGGTTAAGGACTCCATGAGTTGATATCTAAGTTTTGCGTATTTTTCTTTTTCCATTTTGTGTTCAAATAAAATTGGTGGTCAAAAATCGGAATTTTTTTTGAATTTACTGGTTTTTGAAAACCGAATGTTCAAATAGAAACGAATAAAACCCGCTATATGTTTCACTGAAAGTTTAAATCGGGAGGTTTGTCGAAATCCTTATGAAAATTTTAAAATCGGTTAAGATTATCTCATAAATACCTATCTTTATGCATTATAAATAAAAATTACTGATCGTAAATATTCTTGTTAAGAAACTCCAAATAAATTTTATAAATGAATCGGAAAATAACCATCGTTTTACTGGTAATTGCAACATTGGCAATTTCTTTTGCCGCTATGAAAGGCTTAAGCAGTTTAAAAGAATCCCCTAAAAAGAATTTAGATAAAAAAAAGCTGCCACTTGTTAAAGTTGAGGCTGTAAAGTACAATGAAATATCTTCTCCTATAGTTGAGAAAGGACGATTGGCTTCTAATCTGGAAGTGAATTTAAGTTCGGAAGTTGCGGGCAGAATTGTTGAGGCAGGTGTTCCTTTAAAAGTGGGACAGAAGTTTAAAAAAGGCCAATTGCTCATTCGTATTTACGAGGAAGATGCAAAAATGGATTTACGTGCTCTTAAAAGTCGTTTCCTGAATAAACTGGCTGAGAATTTGCCTGATATTAAAGTTGATTATGCGGATAATTTTGAGGCGTGGATGAATTTTTTCAATGCGATCAATTTGGAGGAAAGCATTCCTGAATTGCCAAAAGTAAAATCCGATCAGGAAAAGGTATTTATGGCAAGCAGAAATATTTTAGGCGATTATTATGCCATTAAAAGTGCTGAAGTTAAGTTTGATAAAAGAAAAATATATGCACCCTTTGATGGTTCTTATGCCGAGGTAAATACACAGATTGGATCGGTTGCCGGAATGGGCACTAAGCTGGCCGGTATTATTGAATCGAATAATCTGGAACTTCAGGTTCCTATTGAATCGAAAGAAATTTCCTGGTTGAGTTTAAATGAAAAGGTAGATATTCTGGATTCGGATGGAGAGGTTATTTTTACCGGAAAATTGGTGAGGAAATCTGATTTTGTTGACGAGGGAACTCAGTCCATTTCGGTTTTTATAAAGTTGGAGAAAACCAATGGGAATGAATTGTATCAGGGACAGTTTTTAACGGCTCGTTTTAATGGAAAAAAGATTGCCAATGCGATGGAAATTCCCAGAAACGCAGTTTTTAGTTCTAACAAAGTGTTTGTTGTTGAAGGCGGTATCTTAAAAGAAAAGGAAATTAAGGTGATCAAACGAAATGAGAACACCTTGGTTTTTAATGGTTTGAAAGAGGGGGAGATGTTGGTTGTGGAACCTCCCGTTAAAGCAACTGAAAACATGCAGGTACAAATCAAGAAATAGCGTATAATGAGAAATATAATATCACAATTTGTAAGATATCCGTTTTACGGGAAAATGATTATTGCGGTGCTTGTTATTGCAGGATTTGTTTCTTTGATCTTTATGAAGAAATCATTTTTTCCGGAAACCGAGTCTAAAACCATCACTGTTTCTATGGTGTTTCCGGGCGCTTCACCAAAGGAAGTTGAAGAAGGCATAACCTCGCGGATTGAGGATGCTGTTCGGGGAATTGTTGGAATCAAAGAAATGAATTCCGTATCATCAGAGGGCTTTTCCCGATTAACCATTACCACAACCGGCGATTATGATTTGGATGAAACATTAGCTGATGTAAAAAATTCGGTGGATGGAATTCCCACCTTTCCATCGGGAGCCGAAAAAGCCGTTATTGCAAAGCAGAGAGCTACATCACCTGCTGTGCGCATGGTGGTTACAGGAGATATCGATTTAATCAGCCTGAAAAAATATGCCGATCTGATTTACGACGATTTAATGCGTTCGAAAGTCATGTCGCAAATATCTCTGTCGGGTTTTCCAAATCTGGAATTATCAGTAGAGGTGAAGGAAGATGATTTGCGAAGATACAATCTAACATTTAGTGAGATCTCTGCAGCAATCGCCAATAATAATATCGATATTTCGGGAGGAACAATTAAGAATGAGGTAGAGGAAATTCTAATTCGTTCGCGCAACCGATCTGTCGATCCGGATCAAATCGGCGAAATTATTTTAAAAGCAAATCCAGACGGAAGCTACATCCGGATTCGTGATGTAGCGAATACCCATTTTCAGTTTCAGGATGTTCCGAATTCAACCTATGTTAATAAAAATCCGGCGATCTCAATTCAGGTGAACAAGCTGAATAATGAAGATTTGGACGACATATCGGTATACTGTAACAAATACGCCAAAGAGTTTAATGAAAAATATGATGATGCCCGACTGGAAATCAGTTTCGATTTCATTAGTCTGCTTCAGTCAAGATTGAATCTTCTGTTTAAAAATGGCGGGTATGGTTTGTTGCTGGTGATTATTTCATTAGCACTTTTTCTGAGTTTCCGATTGTCTATATGGGTTGCGTGGGGAATTCCAGCGTCCTTTTTAGGGATGTTTATTGTTGCCAACTTAATGGGGGTTACCATTAATATGATTTCTCTTTTTGGGATGATATTAATAATTGGTATTCTGGTGGATGACGGCATTGTGATCGGGGAGAATATTTATTCTCATTTTGAAAGTGGTAAAAGTCCCCGAAGAGCGGCAATAGATGGTACAATGGAGGTTGTTCCTGCAGTGCTTACTTCGGTAACTACAACCATGGTGGCTTTCTCACCACTCTTGCTGGTTACCGGGAATATGGAATTTATGTACGAAATGGCATTTGTAGTGGTGGCATGTTTAAGTCTGTCGCTTTTCGAAAGTCTTTTTGTATTGCCAGGACATATTGGAAACGAAAAAGTATTGCATAGAAACCGGAAGGATAACTTTTTTAACCGTTTTAGAGGAAAAGTTGAAAAGGGAATTCTTTTTGTCAGAGACCGCGTTTATGCAGGGACTCTGGATCGTATCGTTCGTTGGAGATGGTTTGTTGTTTTTATTCCTGTAGCTCTATTATTTATTACTATGGGCTTATTTAGTGGTGGATTCATTCAAAGTACCTTTTTCCCAAATGTAGCTTTCGACACCTTTGCTGTGAACATAGCTTACAAGCCTGGAAGCAATAAGGAAATCACCATAGCCAGATTAAAGCAGTTCGAAAAATCAGTTTGGGAGGTGAATGATGAATTGATGAACGAATTTCAGGATACAGCGAATTTCATCAAATATACAAGACTTTCATCGGGTAATGCATTTGGAGGACAGGAGTCTGGTCCGCATGCAGGAAACCTGTCTGTTACTTTGCGTGATATGGAAGGTGCACCGGTTTCAAGTTTTGATATATCGGACAGAGTAAAGAAGAAATTGGGAGATGTTTCCGATCTTGAGAAATTTACCATTGGAGCCAGCAACCGTTGGGGAGCTCCTGTTTCCATTAGTTTGCTGGGAAACGATTTGGAACAGCTCAATCAGGCCAACGATTATTTTCAAGGGGAGTTACGCAAAATGTCTTCTCTTTACAATATCAACGACAATAACCCATTGGGAAGCCGTGAGGTAAGACTTAAATTAAAACCAAAAGCCTATTATCTGGGGATGAATTTAAGTTCCATAACATCGCAGATCCGGCAAGGCTTTTTCGGAGGACAAGCACAGCGCCTGCAGGAAGGAAAAGATGAGATTAAGGTTTGGGTTCGGTATCCGAAAACCGACCGGGTTTTTATCGGACAAATGGAAGACATGAGAATTCGTACGCCAAAAGGAGAATTTCCATTGTCGGAATTAATCGATTATGAAATTTTACGCGGCCCTGTTAGCATACAGCGTTACAATGGTGCACGTGAGATTCGTGTTGATGCAGAATTAATAGATCCGAGTGAACCGGTACCACCTATTCTGGATTACATAGAAACTACAATTTTACCCGATTTGGAAGCGAAATTTCCAAGCGTTCGTCCTGAGTATCAGGGACAGCAAAAACGTTCTGCCGAAGATATTCACGAGTTGAAAATCTATTTTAGCATCGCTTTCATGCTGATCGTTTTTATTGTGATGGTTCATTTCCGAAGCTTTACACAAGGAATAATCATATTGCTGATGATTCCATTGGGCTGGCTTGGTTCTGCCTGGGGACACGGAATTGAAGGATATCCTGTTTCCATGTTAAGTGTTTGGGGAATGGTTGCTCTTTCGGGGGTAATTATAAACGATGCTGTGGTCTTCCTGTCCAAGTACAACTCGCTGATTGAAGAGGGAATGGAACCTGAGCCCGCTGTTAAAGCAGCAGGTAAAGCCAGATTCAGAGCGATTATTTTAACAACAATTACAACCTCGGTTGGCTTGTATCCCTTGATTCTGGAAAATTCATTTCAGGCTCAGTTCCTAATACCAATGGCAATTGCCCTGGCATACGGAGTATTACTCGGCACCTTGTTTCTTCTGTTGTTCTTCCCGGTATTAATTTTAATTCTGAATGATATCAGAAGAATAACAAAAGGCATATGGGAAGGCGAAAAAATTTCGCCCAGAGATGTTGAGCCCAAGGTGAAAGAATCAAAGGTAAGTTTGGATTAAAAAATATGAATCGCCCTGTATAAATTACCCCGGATTATGATCCGGGGACCGGGGATCAAATAAAGAACAAAACAAATGATCAGAAAAGTATCATTATTCATAGTCTTCATTCTGAGCAGTCAGTTTATTGTGCAGGCACAGGAAGAACTAAGTTTGTCCAAAGCCATCGAGGTGGGATTGGAGAACAATTATCAGTTAAAGATCTATCGAAAATCTGAAAAGGTATCTGAATTGAATAATACCTGGGGAAATGCCGGAGCTTATCCCAGTCTTGAATTTAATCTTGGGTATCGAAATACAAAAGATTATAACGAAGAAAAGGATTTCATGAGAAACAGTTTAATTCCCTCATTGGATGTAAGCTGGACTCTTTTTGATGGTTTTGCGGTGCAGATTCGAAAAGATAAATTTGATGATCTGGCTCAGTTATCAAAAGGCAACACCATAATTGCCGTCGAAAACAAAATTGAACTGATCATTCTTGCCTACTACAAGGTACTGCTGGAGAAAGAGCGGATGGAGGTGAACCAAAGAATCATGCAGTTGTCTTCCGATCGATACGAGAAGGTGAAAATTGGCAAAGAGCTGGGAAGTTCGGTTACCTACGATGTTTTGCAGGCTCAGAATGCCTGGCTGCAGGATCGTTCCTCCTTCCTGATTCAGGAGGTGAATTTCAACAATGCTGTTCGCGATTTAAATTTTTTACTGGGGGTTAAAGAGAGCAAAACCTATGTTTTCGCAGATGAGTTTTTACCCGTAAGCGATGACTTTCAGATGGCAGCCTTGCTGGATAAAATGTTTTCGGGAAACAATACTCTTAAAAACAGGTACATACAGGAAATGCTGCTGAAACGGGATGTGGATATGGCACGAAGTAATTTTTATCCCCGAGTTTCATTGGGGGCCGGAGTACAGGAGAATTCAACCCGATTGAAATTGGATGGTCTGCCTGCTTCAACAACCGATTCGCATAACTTTTATGCCAATGTAAGCTTGAATTTCATGATTTTTAACGGGAATTCGAACCGAAGAGCCATGCAGATAGCCAAAATTCAGGAAGAAATTGGAAAAATAGAAACGGAAGATGTAAAACTTACTTTGACTAATTTACTGGCTCAGCAATTTGAGTTGTACGAGGTGCGGAAAGAATTGTATCAGCTTGCCGAAGAGAATTTGGCCGCGGCAGAGCTTAATCTCACTATTTCAAAGGAAAAATTTGAATCGGGGAGTATCAATTCATTCAATTACCGGGATGTTCAGATCACCTATCAGAATGTTGCCCTGGCACGCGTAAATGCCATTTTTAATCTCATTCAATCGAGAACAGCTTTGGTGCGGATTACCGGTGGAATATTAACCGACTAGAAGTAATAAGTGAAAAATACAAGGCCATCAGGGGGAAAAATCCTGATGGCCTTTGTATTTACAGTTCGAAAAGGAATTGTTTCGTACTAAAATGAAATTCATTTTTACCCCTGACCCTAAAGGGAGCCTGAATTTCAACAACTTCCCTTTAGTGAATTTAAGGGCAAAAGTCGTTGAATAGTATACGATTCAACTTTTTGTTCATCCTCATTTTTTACAGGCCAAAATTATCGGGAACCAGAACCGAAATTACCTCGCCAACAACGCAAAGCACTCCGTTTGCAAACAGTTCTGCTTCCACAATCACCTTTCGCGCTCCAACTTCCTTAATTTTTCCTTTAATTACTATTTCGCCGCCAATGGGTGTTGGCTTTAAATATTTTACCTGCAACGAGGCCGTAACACATCTTGGTGCGTTGGTTTCGGAAAGCTCAATGCCCTGTGCTTTGGCCAGAGCCAATGCCGCCGATCCGGTTCCGTGGCAATCTATCAGCGAGGCCAGTAGTCCGCCGTATACAAAACCAGGAATAGCCGTGTGATATTCTTTGGGCACAAAGCGGGTAAGCGTTCCTTCACCCTCCCAAAAAGTTTTAATCTGATGTCCGTGTTCATTTAACCTGCCGCAACCGTAACATTGTGCAAAATGATCCGGGTAGTAATCCTGAATTCCTTTCATTGTAAATATTTTTAAAAACTTTTTTTGTTATCAGACTTGAAGATACCAATAAGATCGGTATGCTGAAAAATTTGTTGGGAAATCCATGCCATCACATGGTGATAAACAGAAAATGAAAAAGCTGGTATGAGTTTTACAATTGATACCAATTTAATATCAACAGCCTGCTTAAAATAGCTGCTTGTTATGCTCTGACTGTATACAAATCGTTCTTGTCAGGGTATGACTTCATTCTATAAGCACTATTTTTTATAAGATGAGTTTTGATGTTAATTGAATTAGTTCCCCACAACTTCCAATTCGTAAAATGTTGTTTCAGGATCAACAACACGCGTAAAATTCAGGTCTTTATTATTGAGAAGAACAATTTCTGCAGTTGTGTAAATGATATTGCCATCTACCAGATGACCACCAATCGTATTGCCTGTGCTATCCGATACCGAGATATGAATATGATTGTTTTTACCATGGTCTGCAAATGTTCCGGTCAAAGAAACAATTTCGTAATGCCCCTTCAAATGCAAAAGCTCTTTCTGATTTGCCGGCCGGATAATCAGTTCTCTCAAACTCCCCACACAGGTAGAAACCGATGCCGATTGCAGCTGATTGGTTTCAACAAATTGCGCCATTTCTTGTTTCAGATCCATCCCCGGTTTTAACCGCAGGGCATACATTTCAACATTATTTTGCTGACAGGAAACCAAACTGATAAAACCTGCAAGAAGGATAAAGGCATTCAATTTCAACATAGATATATTTTTAGGAAAATGTAAAATTAGAAAATATAAAAATGGTAAGAGCCAACAGGGAACTAAAAGTTTTCACTAAAAAAGAGGGTTCCAATAAGGTCAATCTTATTGTCATTCTGATCCCGAACTCTATGGTTAATCCAGGAATTCGGAATCAATTGGTCATTTTCAGTCCAATTATTCACATCAAATTTACTTAAGGGAGGGTCATCAATGCTAATTGGAGAGGAAAACTTGCCAATTGGAGGGTGGTACATGCCTGGGGGATAGTGTTTGCAGGCATTTTAGGAGAATGTTCATATAACTGTGGGATATATTCATGGAACTGTGTTTGACCATTTTTTTGATTTTTCTATTTGGCAGGAGAATTTGCTTTGCCCGAAACGATTCTTTTAATTTTAAAGGGACTTTTTTGCTGCGATTCGTAGTAAGTCCGCATTTGTATTTCGGATATGATACCAATGGTAATCAGTTGAATTCCACCAAGCACCATAAGCAAGGCTAAAATAAGGATGGGTTTCCCCCAAATGTCTTCTCCCATTATTTTAAGACCCAACAAATAAACATTTAGAATGGCTCCGATTGTAAATATCAGAATGCCCAAACCGCCGAAAATATGCATCGGTTTTTGCATGTACCGGGTAAGAAAAACCATTAAAATAAGATCGCTTGCAACTTTAAAGGTTCTTGATAAATTGTACTTCGTTTTTCCAAATTGCCGGGCATGATGTTTCACCGGTATTTGCGTTATGCTTGCTCCGTTCGAGCTGGCAAGAATAGGAATAAACCGGTGAAGTTCTCCATAAAGTCCAAGTTCTTTGGCAATTTCATTTTTGTAAACTTTAAGCGTACAGCCATAGTCCTTTATATCCACTTTAGTGAGTAAACGAATTAGGTAATTGGCAATTTTGCTGGGAATTAACCGCAAAAGCAAGCCATCTTTTCTATTGCTTCGAATTCCTGCTACCAAATCCCAATCTCCGTCTTCGGCCAATTGCAGCATCATGGGAATATCTGCCGGATCGTTTTGCAAATCCCCGTCAAGGGTGGCAATGTATTCTCCTGTGGCCACCGAAATTCCGGCAGCCAAAGCTGAGCTTTGTCCGTAATTTTTTCGAAGTTGAACCATTACAAAGCGTTCATCATTAATATTCAGAATGTTGTTTCGGGTTGCATCTGTTGAGCCGTCATCTACGAAAATAACTTCATATTCGTAATCGGTTAGTGATTGAATAATTTTCTCGCTTAAAGGAGCAATATTTAGTTCCTCATTGTAAACACAGATAACAAGACTGAGTTTTTTCATGCTTTTAGTTCTTAGTGAATTTATTCTTTAAGAGTACGGTGGTTCTGTTCTCGAAAACATCTTTTTGTTCAAATATTTTTACGGCAAAATCAGAGTAGTTTACATCCCGAAGGCTTTTGCTTGTACTGATAACACAAGCTTTAGGATGATTCTGCAGGAAATCTTTTATACTTTCAATACTTTCCAGCTTTATAACTTTTTGCTTTAGATAAAAAGGGTAGGAGGGATTGAACTTTTTATAGCAGGCAATGGGTTCATCTTTATTGATGCATGGCAGCGACAGGGTGACCGGGTTTTGTTTGGCAATTTGAAAAAAAACAATCTCCGAAAGGAAAAAGGAGAGAAGAATAAAAGAATAGCTGATTAAATGAATCGTGAAATTTAACGCTCTCTTTTTATGGAGTTTCAAAGCAAATCCGGCTCCAACGAGTCCGGGCAAAAGCAGTAATAGCTGTGGTTTTAAATGAGTGTATTGTTTCTCAATATTCAGCGCGAAATAACCTGCTGTAATAATCAGAATGGTAACAATAAACAGAACAATGAGCTCCCATCTGTATGCAAGCTGTTTTTGTTTGGCGAGCAAAGTACCAATAAGAATCGCAAAAAACGGGTAGGCCGGTGCAGTATAATTTGGCAATCGAGTTGACGACAGACTAAAAAACAGGGTGATTGTAAGTCCGGCAACAAGAGCTAACAGCAATACATCCTTCTTTTTATTTCGATAAGCATGCGATAGGGCACGAACCAGAAATATTGAAAAAGGAAACAAACCCATCAGTACAAAACCAGATGCCATTAAAAAGCTTCCTCCATGACCTTCTTTGGTACTGGCAAAGCGTTCCAGATTGTGTTCAAAGAAAAATCCATGCGTCCATGCGCCATGGGTTTCCAGATGGACTAAAATGTACCAGGGTAAAGCTATTGCTGCAAAAATGAGAAGTCCGGATATGGGTTTTAATCTCCAAATGGTTGAAAATTGTAATTTTTGGCTAAACAGTAAATAGACGAGCATAATGAATCCGGGCAGCAAAACTGCAATAGGACCTTTCGATAAAACGCCCATTGCCAGGCAAATATACATGCCCATTGCAGCGAATCTGTTTTTTTCCTGAAGAGATTCAAAAAACAGGAATAAAGAAGCGGTAAAGAAAAACAGGAGGTATGGATCGGGTACTGCCATGTGAAAGAAAACCCCAAAATGAAGGGAAGATATCAGAACCAATGAACTGAAATAGGCTGATTTAATGCCCAGCCATTTTTTCACAAAAAAGTATGTAATTAGTAAGCTTAAGGCTCCAAAAACGATTGAAAAAAACCGGGCTGACCAGGATGAAACACCAAAGATTTTGTACGACAAAAGCATAAAAAAGTAGTGCAATGGTGGTTTGTCGGTGCGCAATTCATAATTGAATCCGGGAACAATATAATTTCCGCTTTCAAGCATTTCGCGGGCGCACTCAGCATTTTTTGCCTCGTCTAAAATATAAATTGAGCCACTAATTCCAGCTGTTGCAACAATAACATACAAAAGCAGAATAAGTACAGGGATTTTAATTTTTGGGTGCATACTTAGAAGGAAGCTTCTCATTACTTTTAGGATTTATGGATGGCAATGGAATTTTAATTTTTGTGATAAGAAATGAATATAAGGATGAATTTAATTTGCTGTTTTGAAGCCGGTTTAATTTGGTTTCTACTATCCAAATGAAAAGAGCCGATTCAAGAACACCCAGAATAGCTCCAAAATACACATCGATAAAAAAATGCTGCAAAAGATAAACCCGGGAGATACAAACCAGGCTTGCTATGGTTAAGGACAGGTAACTAAGGAGGGATTTCCGATAAATCCATATGAGCAGGCTTGCGGCAACAAATGCGGTCATTGCGTGTCCCGAAGGGAATGAATTTTTATAGTAAAAATGAATTCCGTTGGGAATGTGAATGTTGGCGACTGATAAATAATGCAACGGACGCATTGAATTTACAAATATCATTTTTTTTAACAGATAGGAAATCAGACCCGAGGATATCAACAGCAGTACACTAAGTATTGCGTAATAGTATTTTTTGAAGAGGAAAACAAAGGCAAGAACCAGGAGTAAGCTGCCATCTCCAAGCAGGGTTATCCAGAAAAAAAACTGATCGAGAAAAGGAGTATAAAGTGCATTAATGAATAAGGAGAATTCAATTTCGGAAAAAGCAGACAGAATATAGCCTCCGTATACAAGTAAGAGGCAGAAAATGAGTGAGCTGTAAATTATCTGTTTTGAAATAATTCTCATAAGACAAAGTGTTTTTCTACTTATGATATAAGTTGTTTGTTAGCGTTATTGAAGTAGTAAATTCGTCCAGGCTTTTCTTCTGTATTAAGCGAACATATCTTAAAATGAATCTGTTTACATACAAGTTATTGCTTTTATTTGTTAAATAACCTAACTTGAAAATACTTTTTTCTATCTAATTTATTTTCTGTCATTTTGTTTGGTTCCAAATAAACAAGTAATTTCCAGATGCTTGGATAAAAATACTTCTGTAGAAATAAGATAAGCTTCAAATTTTCTTTAGGCTTTCGGATTACATTTAGTTCCTAAATTGAGCAATTGGAATCTGCACTCTTAAAATAGTTGAGTTGGAGTAGAAGGATTCATTAACCTAAATTATAAAAGAATTATGCGATTCTATTTCCTTATTATTTTTCTTCTTCCTCTTCAGGTTCTAGCCAACTATTCGGTAATAGATTCTTTGAATGCAAAGTCCAATGATAAATATGAGTACGGCTTGAACATCAAAAAAACAATTATTCCGGTTTCTTTAGTATTTGTTGGTGTAATTGGTTTTGAGAGTAATGGTTTTGAGATTTTTAATGAGGAGATTCAGGAGGAAGTGGCCGAGAATATTGACAGGCGTTTTACGATTGATGATTTTATGCAGTATGCTCCGGCAGGTGTGGTTTATGCAAATAACTTACTGGGAGTAAAAGGAAAACACAGCTTTTCAAATCAGTTGTTACTACAAGGAACTTCTTTATTTATTATGGGAGCGGTAGTTAATACTTTAAAATATACGGCAAAAGAGGAGAGGCCCGATCATTCCGGATTTACATCTTTTCCGTCGGGACATACGGCTATGGCTTTTGTGAATGCAGAACTCCTTTGGCAGGAATATAAAGATGTTTCAGTTTGGTATGGAATTGCAGGATATTCTATGGCCGCTTCAGTTGGGATATTTAGAGTTGTGAATAACAAGCATTGGGTGACTGATATTGCGGCAGGAGCAGGAATTGGAATACTAAGTACAAAAATATCCTATCTGATTTATGAAAGAATACTTACCAGAAAAAAGAACAGAAAACAAACTGCTCTGATGATACCATTTTACAATACAAAGCAACTTGGTCTTAGTTGTTCAATTACATTTTAAGAATTTAAACGATGATTAAATTCTAAATTTCCTGTAAAATTTACAAATGTTCTCCAGGTGGCATCTCTGTCCATTGTACGATGTTCAAGTTTTTCTCTGCCCATTCTTTTGGGGGGTAATAATATGTCTTCTCAAAGTTTAATTCCAAATCTTTTATAACTTTTCATTGATTGTCGTTGTAATCCGCAAGCTTGCCACTACTATTCAGTGGAGTTTATTTCTTCTTCAAATGAGTCAGTAACAAATATATTCCGCATATTATCTCTAAAGCAACCAAAACAACTGTATACCAATTAATTTGTGATGATATAAATATTGCGGTTGGTCCATCTATTCCTCCAATAATTCCAATTGCTCCTGCTTCTTGTTTTGTAAATAAATTAATCATATCTCGAAAAGGAAAAATATATGCTATGTTTTCTAAAGGTGTCGAATTCGACATGTTTAAAATTCGGATTATTTAAAGTTTCCCATAGTCCAATAAATTCAACAGTATTTCGGTTTCTCATCCAGTTCCGAATATGGTCAGAACCTTCTTCATCCCGAATCATATCGGTCAAGCAGATATAGTCTTGCTCATCCTGTTTTACAATTGAAATGAGCTTGTTTTCAACTTCTATTTGAGATTTACTTGTCATATATTTAAGTCAAATTGTAATTTATACAAATATACAATTCTATTAGAAATATTTTTTGCACATATGATAAACGTGATTGCATCTTTCCCCATTAACATGAATGAGACGTGTCCTTTACCTGATTAATAATAGCTTCTACTATGCATTTCCATGTTCCTTTAGGCATATCATGTCCCATTCCTTCAATCAAAAGCAATTTAGCATTAGGTATTGTGCGTGCCATATCTTTACCTGCTTCAACAGGGAATAATACATCTGCGGTCCCATGAATTACCAGCGTTGGAATTGTTAATAATGAAAGGTGTTGTCTTCTGTCACCATTAGCTACTAACGCTGCATTTTGGCGTACAGTTCCTATTGGATAATAAGAACGGTCATAGCTTTCTTCACAATACCGTTTTGCACGTTCTTCTTCAAAAGGAAATCCCTTACTCCAAATATTTTTCCACATACGTAAAGTATACTCAATATATGCATTTCGTTCAGATGGAGGGGTGGCTGTAACAATCGCCAATGTTTCCGGTGATATTTGCGGATTATTCGGATTGCCTGTAGATGACATAATGCAAATTAAACTACATATACGAGAAGGATGCCTACAGGCAAAAACCTGAGCAATCGTGCCTCCCATAGAAGCACCGCAGATGTGAGCCTTACTTATTTCCAACGTATCTAACAAACCAGCTACATCATCAGCCATATCCTCCAATGAATATGCTGTCTTAATTGGTTTCCCATCTTGTGCTGCTTGGTATATTTTTGTCATATCTGGAATCCCAGCTGCGTCGAATTTTGTAGATAATCCCGCATCGCGGTTATCAAAGCGTATCACTTGTAAATTGTTTTTTGCAAGCATTTTACAGAAATCTGTTTCCCAAAAATTTAGTTGAGCACCATTTCCTGCAATAAGCACTATTGTAGGATTTATTTTCTTTCCAAAAATTTCATATTCAATTTGTATACCATTTGCCTTTATGTGTGACATACCATATTCCTCCTTAGTATTTTTTTATTGACATCGTCTTAATCGTAAACGTATCACTATGGTCTATATAAGTTCCTGTTTTTCCGTATTTTAACCAGTACAAACGCAAAAGTGAAAGCTGTGAGATGGTTAAGGCGTATCTGTAATTGTTATCCCAATCTATTTTATCATTGGACATTGGATTATCAGTTGACCTAATATTGAATTGACTGCATAATAAGAGCCGTATGAAACGAAGTTCGGCGAAGCCAATTGAGAGATTTGCTGCCCGTCCCGATTTTTTTCGGGATACGGTTCTGTGAGAAGTTAGGGGTGAATTGAAAATCGGCGAAGTCAAATTCCCCTGGCTTACTCGACTAGGCGCTGGTTTACTCAAATTATTAATTAGTTAACTGTAATTTCAAAAATCATGTTTAACTAATATTTGTCTACAATACTAATGGAATAGTTGATTTTCTAACTGACTTATTTAATCCTTTTCTAGACAAGGCTGACATAACTTCTTGATAGTTTAAATCTTGTTGACTAGAAGGACCAACAATAATTTCACATATACTTTCAGTATTGAAAGGTTGGTCAAAATAATCAACCTCTTTTCCTCCTCGGTTAAACGTCCCCAATGAGCTATTTTTAACCCCAAAAGAAACAGCTCTCCATTCTTTTTCAATGTCAAAGCATTTTTGCTTTATGTGGGCTGTCTGAAACGTAATTTGAATATATTCACGATTCTTTGAAATATGCAATATATTTTTGATATCAAAAATATTCTTAAACCAAATGTATCGTTCTTTACTCATTGATGGATAAGGGTCATCATAAATGCAACGATTAATAATAAAATCACTAATAAAAACTTTATCTGAATCAAAACCAATACATATTGGTGTCATTTTGTCAACATAATAACTGTTCCAAAAAGATAGCTTGTCTCCACTTTCTGTAAATGATAATGAGTATAACTCATCTAAAAATGAGAATTTGTCTAACAATTCAGAATCAAAGCGATTGTTGATTTTATTATTATTTTCAAACTCAGTTATTTTATCTTTCAAAAGCTTAATCCCGTATTCATATTCAGTTCTATCATTTAAAGAATTCATCTTTGTAAATCGGATCTTTTCAAAATCAAGTATTTTTTTTAATACTTCAAGTGATGTGTAATGATATAGAATTTCGCCCATTGACTTATCTTATTTATTATAATCTTAGATTCATATATCTGATATGTGCAATGCATATAGTGCACTTGCATAATACTGCATTTTTTTCAACTTGCCCATAACGTTGGCATATGAAACGTAAGGATTTTTAAACACTTACATATCATGTTTGCACCGAGCAAAATTTGCAATTAGACACAAATTTAAACTTTTTAATCAACTAGTCAAATTGCAAATTTGGCGGGGCTGATTAAAAGCACAAACGTTCCGTAAACCACTGTAGCCCTTATGTTTTATATGCATTGTTATGGGCTTTTTTTCTTCTTTCTTTATAGCAAATCGGACAATTCGTTCCTTTAGTTCTAGTATTTATCCTTGCATTCCATTTATGACTAGTATCATTTTTACAAATCCAGCTAACTTCAATATCACTACCATATGAAAACATTTCTGGTTTTAAAGGTTTATTTTTCTCAGAGTCCCACTCTTCAATTAAAGATGGATGAGTAAAAGCAATACTTTTCTCCTTTAAAGTTGTTTTATATTGTGCAATAATTTGAAATCTATCAGTCTGTATGTTAGGTTTCACTTCTATTTCTAGTTCGACTATTTTTTTAATATTTGCTATCAAATCTAAAACAACTTCATTTATATGAAAGTTTCGAGTTTCAGCAACACAATTAATAATAATACAATCATTATTTAATAATTGAGCACAACCTTTCTCTCTTATCCTAATTAGTTTTATTCCTTTTTCGTTTACAAACACATTCTTTTTTGAATCTTTCTCCGATGATTTTTCACTAGAATGCCAATTGTATCCATCATATTCAATCCCGATTTGACAACTTGGAATGTAAATATCCAACTCATAATTTCCTTCTACTATATACCCATTTATTGCGTCAGGAAATATTTGCTTGATATAAAAAAATATTGCCTGTTCTGGAAAGGAAGATTGAATTCTTTTTGCACATTGACGACATCCTTTACCATTTGCTCTGTTGTTTACCTTTGCCTTATATGAAAAACCACATTCACAAAGCCACCATACAGATTTATTGGAATTTGCAGTCACATCTCTAGGTGTTAAGTCTATGTTTTTAGTAGGATGCCATTCTTTGGATAACTGAGGATTTAGAGTTTCTAAGCAATTATCATCGCAAACTTGATTGCCAGAGCAATAAGGACAAGCATCTCCAGTTGTTCTATTATTTGGCGATGCTTTATAACTATGACCATTGGCACATACCCAAAAATAGACTTTGTTTGTATGAGGTAAAACCTCTGTTGCTTTTTTGTCATTTTTTTTATTATCCCATTCATTTGCTAGAGATGGAAACCGAACGCTTAGATTGTTTTTATTATTTACTTTTTTATTGCTACAAAATGGACAGCCCCTATTTAGCAAAACTTTGTTGCTTATTCTGCATGGGTATGTTTCATTGCATTTTAAACAAGTCCAATACACTTCTTTTCGAGAACCATAAGAGAAATCATTGGGATTTATTCCATTTGCTTCATTAAGCGTATAGTTCCATTCTTTCATTAACTCAGGGTAGTTGACATACAATGAGTTCTTATCGGAAACAGCTTGGCCAGCACAAAATTTACACCCATTTCCACTTACTCTACTTTTTACTTCTGCTTGCCATTTATGAGTCTGATTAGTTTTGCAAATCCAATGAGCTTTCTTATGAGAACCGTGAGTAATTTTATTTGGGTCGAGATATAATTGATTATTAGCATCAAAATCCCATTCAGCCATTAGCTCTTTATATTCAATAATGTATTTTTTTTCTTTCACGGCTCATTTCTTAATTGCCCATAACGGCTGGGCATATGAACCGTGCGGGGATTGAAATAGTCTGTCCTTTCTTTCATCTCTCAGGATATTTAAAAGATTTAAAGAAAGGTTTTAGTTTTCTTAGAATTAAGAACAGGTCTTCTTCCTTTACCTTTTTCATATTGTCAGAAATTAATACATATATGCTTCTAAATCCTAATTTGTACGGGAAGTCTGTGTCATTTGAGTCATTTAATTTCCTCTTTAATTCTTTTACTAATTCCCCTTGATTATTTGTTCTTACGCCAAAGTTTTTAGAAATATATTCTAGCCTATGAGTATCTTTCACTTTAAACTTTTTGAGTAGGTCTATAGATACTTCATAAAATACTTTTCTTAACTCTCCATTTTTCCACACGTCTTCAATCTCGAATTTCGGAAATTCATAAAGTCTACAAATATTTGTAATCATATAGTTCTTCTCCTCGTAGCGATTAGGTTTTCTAGATTTTTTTAATAATTGATATGATTTTTTTATTAAGCTTGAAATTGTATTGATGACTCCAGCATATAATAGTTTCTCCATGATTTCAGAAAGTGAAATATCTATAAATCTTTTTTGAGATATTACAATTGTGTTAAATCCAGACATTGTCATCTATTTTATTTATGGTTCATAATAGATAGCTTTTTGCTACGCTTAATTAAGGCTAACAAGTGGCTAAGACGCTATGCGTCTTACATCACTTATCTGTTGTCTCGTGTAAGTTGTTGTTATCCTTTTTGTTATCCATTAAAATTACGCCTAATGGGCTTTCTGTTTTTGCAAGAGATGTTTTACTTGTGGCAGTGTAAGTTCCTCCTGTTTTTTACAAACACCACTAAAAGTAAGCATAAAATATAAACAGAAAAGTAGCTTCGCTTATTCATTATCAATATAAATAGTGAAGAAAGGATTCGCAGTCAGGGGTTTGTGTCTTGTGTTGCCTGCCTGGCTTTATTAAGGAAAATTGATTTATTAAGGATTTAGTGTTGTTTGTCAGGAATAAATGTCTGTTTATGTGCTGTGAGCTGTTGTGGTGAATTTTGGTAAATCTGATAAATTTAACATTTTTTACATTTTTCTTCAAAGCCCAGTAAACAGAAAGCATGCCACGGGTTGATGTGATCTTGTTAGCATAAAAATGAATCTGTTTTACCAATTATGGTTTTGATATGTGGAGATAATTGAATAGTTTCAATCTGTTTTTGTTACGTGGGGAGGGGGTTTGGCAACAAATAGCCGCCTTTTAACAATACAAAAAAAACAGGCAACCCATTGGCCGAGCATCTTCAACTTTTGCGGGTAGGAAATGCAGCCAACGGGCCCTGTCCCTTTTATATAATTTTTTCAAATTATGACGTTAAGATACGGATTAATTCCGAATCATCTTACCGATGATCCTGATGATTACATGGGCATGGTAACCGATAACGAAACCATTGGCACAGAGCAAATTGTTGAGCAAATGATTGGCAAAGGCTCTACCGTAACCAAGGCCGAAGCTTTATCGGTAATCGAAGAATTTAATTATGCTGTGGTGCAGGCCGTGGCCAGTGGCAACAATGTAAACACCGAGCTGTTTAAGGTGTATCCGAGTATTTCGGGGGTGTTTGTTAATCAGAGCGATAGTTTCGATAAATCACGCCATTCTATTCGTTTGAAGCTGAATGCCGGCAGTCGTTTGTCCGAAGCGGTTGGGAATATTGAATTGCGCAAGGTAGAAATATCTGTGGCACAGCCGGTGATTCAACAGTTCACCGATTTAAAAACCAAAGCCGTAAACGAGACCTTTAGTCCGGGTCAGATTGCTTCCCTAAAAGGATCGCTTTTAAAATTCGATGAGGAAGATGCCGATCAGGGAATCTTTTTTATTTCCGGCGATGGTGTGGTAACCAAAGTTGCTGATGTGGTAAAAAACAAACCCTCTGAATTGTTGTTTTTTGTACCTGAAGTCTTAAAGAGAGGTAGTTTTCAGGTAGAGGTGAGAGTAATTTTTAAGAACTATAAGAGTATGAGATCAGGTCGTTTTTTAACAGATTTGGTTCCTGTAGGTTCGGGAGATTAAGTTGTGCGGTTTTACGGTGAAATTGTATTCAGGAGTCGATTCAAACGAATCGGCTCTTGTTTTTTCACGACTGTTATGGTCGTAGTACCACGACCGTTGTAGTCGTAGTACCACGACTGTTGTGGTCGTAGCACCACGACCGTTGTGGTCGTAGTAGCACGACTGTTGTAGTCGTAGCACCACGACCGTTGTGGTCGTGGATATGGAAAAGGAAATGTTGGTTTGTGATCTTGACCAGAGGTTAGGAACTGCACAATGTTTCGATGTTGAGAGGGGTGGCATTGTTCCTGCGATTCTTACATCGCAGGTATTCTTAGTATGTCGGGCATGGTAACGTGCTATCAAGATGAAACGTTCTTGAGTTCGCCGAGTTGACAGGAAGAACTAGCAATTGGCAAGGGTGTTGGGGGCGACCCCAAATCTGAAGGAAGCCATCAGCAAAGTCATCGTTCTAACGAACAGAAACTTGATATAAGGCTTATTAGTGTGGGTAACCGAGCTATGGATTGGGAAAACCCAAAAGTCAACCGTAACCACTAAGAGTAAATCAAGTAGGACGTGACGAAAGTACGTTATCTTATCCCGAGAGATCTCATAACCTGTTGTCCAAAACAACAAA
>NZ_MVDE01000031.1 GCF_002843385.1 Labilibaculum manganireducens | reverse complement strand
TTTGTTGTTTTGGACAACAGGTTATGAGATCTCTCGGGATAAGATAACGTACTTTCGTCACGTCCTACTTGATTTACTCTTAGTGGTTACGGTTGACTTTTGGGTTTTCCCAATCCATAGCTCGGTTACCCACACTAATAAGCCTTATATCAAGTTTCTGTTCGTTAGAACGATGACTTTGCTGATGGCTTCCTTCAGATTTGGGGTCGCCCCCAACACCCTTGCCAATTGCTAGTTCTTCCTGTCAACTCGGCGAACTCAAGAACGTTTCATCTTGATAGCACGTTACCATGCCCGACATACTAAAAAAACTGCCCTGATCAGTCAGGACAGTTTGTATTATTTTAAGATTTCCCATTCATAACCGTTTTTGGTGTCTTTTACAACAATGCCCAAATTGGTCAATTCATCTCTTATTTTATCAGCAGTAGCCCAGTCTTTATTCTTTTTGGCCTCGTCGCGGGTCGACAGCAGCAAACGGACAACCTTATCGAGTATCTCGTTATTCCCTCCCGTTTCACCTTCATCTTTCAGGCCCAACACATCAAACACCAAATTGTGATACAAATCCTTTAAAACAGAAAGATCAGAAGCAGTAATCGTTTCCTTTCCAACAGCCAATGAATTGATCATCTTCACTCCATCAAACAAATGAGCAATTAATACCGGTGTATTAAAATCGTCATTTAATGCCTCATAACACTTCGCTTTTAATTCCTCTACTGAATTGGAAGAAGAAGCCGATGCTTGTATTTTATCTATCGTTGCAACAGCTGTCATCAAACGTTTAAAACCTTTTTCTGCTGCCTGAAGCGCATCGTTTGAGAAATCCAAGGGACTGCGGTAATGAGCCTGCAACATGAAAAAGCGAACCGTCATCGGGCTGTATGCCTGTTCCAGCACATCATTCTCTCCTGAAAACATAGAAGATAAATTCACAAAGTTTCCCAATGATTTACCCATCTTCTGACCATTGATGGTGATCATGTTGTTATGCATCCAGTATTTTACAGCTTCGTGACCATTTGATCCTGTCGATTGAGCAATCTCACATTCGTGATGCGGAAATTGCAGATCCAATCCACCTCCGTGGATATCAAATTTAGCACCCAGGTATTTCTGACTCATTGCGGAACATTCCAGATGCCAGCCAGGAAATCCATCACTCCATTTCGAAGGCCAGCGCATAATGTGCTCCGGACTTGCTTTTTTCCAAAGCGCAAAGTCGAAACTATTTTTCTTTTCGCTCTGTCCATCCAAATCTCGGGTATTCGAAAGCAGTTCTTCTATTTTTCTACCTGATAACTTGCCGTAATCATATTTTTTGCTGTATGCTTCTACATCAAAATAGACAGAACCTTCACTCTCATAGGCAAATCCATTTGCAAACAATTTATCAATCACTTCCATTTGCTCAATAATATGTCCTGATGCACGAGGCTCGATACTTGGCTTCAATACATTCAAATCTTGCATATCATTGTGATAGCGATCGGTAAAAAACTGCACTATTTCCATTGGCTCCAGTTGTTCCAAACGAGCCTTTTTGGCAATTTTATCTTCGCCCTCATCTGCATCATTCACCAAATGCCCTACATCGGTAATGTTTCTAACGTAGCGTACTTTGTATCCAAGATGCATTAAGTAACGAAAAACCAAATCGAATGTGATTGCTGGCCGGGCATGACCCAAATGCGCATCACCATATACCGTAGGACCGCATACATACAGCCCAACATGGGGAGCATTAATGGGTTCAAACAATTCTTTTTTACGATTTAGAGTATTATAAATGAACAACTTATTTTCCATAACTGTAATATAATCGAAATTCTATTGGGAGTGTAAAATTATAAAAAATTATTGCTCGCCATAAAATATCTTGCGAATAACTTTAGAATTCTGATAGATAGGCACCATTTCATCCTAATTTTGAACTTCCCGAAGAAGTAGATTCCGAAAAAACTCCTTTCAACTCAAAAGTTTGGGCTTAAAATCAACAATAAAACAGTAAGTTCAATCATAATCCACTCTTTTTATTGTCTATATAGATTCCTTCACTATCTTTGTGACATAAAATATTCTTTCCAATATCCTTAATTGCGATTACCGTCATCAGCAATGGTTACTTTAAAACATTCACCTTCCTAATTGAATGTAAGGGAAAATCAACAAAAAGGAAATAACAACAAGAATTATATAGAAATTAATCGAACTAGAATAGTATAGATACAGTTCATAGCCTGAGAAGAAAACCTTAACAATGTAATATTGATTTTAAGATTCAAAATACATTTTTTATTCTTACTTTAAACTGTCAACTCATACATGATTAATTCAATAGTAGAATTATAAAATTTAAGAAATGTCAAAAAAAAATAGAAAAGAAAATAAAAAAGAAAGCCCAAAATATAACCGCAGTAGTCTAACAAAACTAATTGATGGAATATTTGCCCAAAACCCAACAAAAACGCTCAATTACAAACAGATTTCAGGCGAATTAGGGATTAAGGATATGGGCACTAAACAGCTCGTGGTCGGAATTCTTTGCGATATGGTTGATTTAGATGTTTTGAGCGAAATTTCCACAGGGAAATACAAATTAAAATCGAAAATTGGCAACATCACGGGCAAAGTAGACATGACTGCGCGAGGATCTGCATTTATTGTTTCGGAAGAAATTGAAGAAGATGTTTTTGTATCGCAGGCAAATTTAAATAGAGCTTTACATGGTGATATCGTTAAAGTTTCCTTGTATGCACGTAAAAAAAGCAAGCAACCCGAAGGCGAAGTGGTCGAAATCGTTAAAAGGAAAAAAACCACTTTTGTAGGAATCGTTGATGTTTCTAAAAACTATGCGTTTCTGGTTTCATCGGGCAAACAAATGCCATACGATATTTTTATTCCTTTGGCAAAGTTAAATGGTGCACAAAATGGCGATAAGGCAATTGCACAAATAACCGAATGGCCTAAAAAATCGAAAAATCCGGTTGGTCAGATTACAACTGTTTTGGGTAAACCCGGTGATAACAACACCGAGATGCATGCGATTTTGGCTGAGTTTGATCTGCCTCATATTTTCCCCGAAAATGTAAACGAAGCCGCAGAGGAAATATCCGATGTAATAACAAAAGAAGAAATTGCTCTTCGCAGAGACTTCAGAGAGGCCACAACCTTCACCATCGATCCGCACGATGCGAAAGATTTTGATGATGCATTGTCGATTCGGGCTTTGGAGAATGGAAACTGGGAAATTGGTGTTCACATTGCTGATGTTACACATTACGTAAGAAAAGGGAGTATCATTGAACAAGAAGCTTTCGACAGAGCAACCTCTGTTTATTTGGTAGACCGTGTGGTTCCAATGTTACCGGAACGTTTATCGAACGGAATTTGTTCCCTGAGACCCAATGAGGAAAAATTAACTTTTTCTGCTGTTTTCGAAATGGATGATACTGCAGATGTAATCAATACATGGATTGGTAAAACCGTAATTAATTCGAACCGACGATTCACCTACGAAGAGGCACAGGAGATTATTGAAACCGGAGAAGGAGATTTTAGTGAAGAAGTTCTTGAATTGGATAAACTGGCTAAATTGCTGCGTAAAAGAAGATTCAAAAAAGGAGCAATTGATTTTGATCGTTTCGAAGTAAAATTTGATATTGATGAAGCGGGTAAACCAACACGCGTTTATTTTAAAGAATCAAAAGATTCGAACAAGCTAATTGAGGAATTTATGCTCTTGGCCAACAAACGTGTTGCTGAAGTTGTTGGACGTGTACCAAAAGGCAAAACTGCTAAAACATTTGTTTACAGAACTCATGACCAGCCAAATCCTGAAAAACTAAATACTTTCAACCAATTTATTCAAAAATTCGGATACAGTTTAAAAACAACAAATCCGGGAGCCATATCCAGTTCGCTAAACGCTTTATTGCACGATGTAAAAGGTGAAACCATTCAAAATCTGGTGGAAACTTTAGCGATTCGCTCCATGGCAAAAGCCGAATATTCTACCGTAAATATTGGTCATTATGGATTGCATTTCGATCATTACTCACACTTCACATCGCCAATTAGAAGGTATCCCGATATGATGGCTCACAGATTACTGGAGAAATATTTTTCGGGTGCTAAATCGGTAAATAAAGAGAAATACGAAGAGTATTGCCGTCATTGCAGTGAAATGGAGCAAAAAGCAGCACAAGCCGAACGGGCATCCATAAAATACAAACAGGTGGAATTCATGCAGGAACATCTTGGTCAGGAGTTTGTGGGAACAATATCCGGCGTAACCGAATGGGGCTTTTACGTGGAATTGGATGAAAACAAATGCGAAGGAATGGTTTCAATTCGTGAGTTGGAAGATGATTTCTATGAATTTGACGAAGACAACTATTGTATTGTTGGACGCAATCATCGTAAAATTTATCAACTGGGAGATAAAGTTGAAATTTTGGTTGCCAAAGCAAATTTGGTTGCCAAGCAACTTGATTTTGTATTAGCTGATTCTGAAAAAAATATATAATTCAAAAAAAACGCAAAGCAAGGTCGGATCTCTCATTTGAAATCCGGCCTTTTTCTATTGTTAATCAATTTAATAAAACACATTTCTTAATAAATAATAAAATGAGAGGCATCATTTCATTCATCCACTCTTTTTATGTAATTTTGATTGAAACCCACACATATTAAATAAAGGTAAGGTTCCGCATGAAAAAGATATTGATAATTGATGATGATCCAACTATTTGCCTGATGCTTCAGGGCTTGTTAAAGCGTAAAAACTTTGATGCAGATACTGTGTTTTCTGCCGGAGAAGCATTAAAAAAGTTGGAGATTAATCAATTTGATCTTGTATTAAGTGATTTCCGTTTGCCTGATTTTGATGGATTGGAACTTCTCCAAAAAATAAAATCAATGCATCCTCATGTTCCCGTTATCATTATGACTTCTTATGCTGATATAAGAACCGCTGTGAGTGCAATAAAAATGGGCGCGTTTGAATATGTAACCAAACCGCTTAACCCAGATGAAATACTCTTGCTAATCAATTCTGCTCTTGCAAAATCAGAAGAACCTAAAAGTTCTAAAAATTCACAAGAGAAGAAGAACAAAGAAGAGCTTGAATTTGTAAGTGGAAACAGTCCAAATTCCTTACAAATTGACCAGTACATTAAATTGGTGGCACCCACAGATATGTCTGTTATTATTGAGGGGGAGAGTGGTACTGGAAAAGAAATTGCAGCCCGAAGAATTCACTTTGACAGTAAAAGAAAAAAGAAAGCTTTTGTTGCCGTTGATTGTGGTGCTTTATCAACAGATTTAGCAGGAAGCGAACTGTTCGGTCATATAAAAGGTTCATTTACCGGGGCAATAAACGATAAAGAAGGTCAATTTGAATCAGCTCAGGGAGGAACCTTGTTTCTGGACGAAATAGGAAATTTATCCTATGAAATTCAAATGAAGCTGTTAAGGGCTTTGCAAGAACGTAAAGTTCGTAGAATTGGAAGCAATAAAGATATTGATGTCGATGTCCGGATTGTTGTTGCTACCAATGAAGACTTATCAGTAGCAGTAAATAATGGAGACTTTAGAGAAGATCTTTACCATCGTTTAAACGAATTCAAAATTACTGTTCCTGCCTTGCGAAACAGAATTGAAGATATTGAATTGTTTTCGAATTATTTTCTCGAACTATCCAATAATGAGCTGAATAAAGAAATAACCGGATTTAGCTCCGAGGTTTTGGAAAAATTCAAATCTTATTCATGGCCGGGCAATTTAAGAGAGCTTCGAAATGTTATAAGAAGATCTGTTTTGCTTAGTCCTGAAAAGAAAGTAGAACTAACCAGTCTACCCCATGAAATCTTAAATAACAATGCCAATAGTAGTTTTATTGTGGAAGGTTCCAATCTTAAAT
This sequence comes from Labilibaculum manganireducens, assembly GCF_002843385.1. Lineage (GTDB taxonomy): Bacteria > Bacteroidota > Bacteroidia > Bacteroidales > Marinifilaceae > Labilibaculum > Labilibaculum manganireducens. The sequence continues at coordinate 54,505 of NZ_MVDE01000031.1, read as the reverse complement.
TAATTCAGGCTGCAAACGAAAAGGAGTTAATTGTATCCACGCTCCGAAAGGTGAACTATAACAAATCGAAAGCCGCCAGAATGCTTAATATCGACAGAAAAACCTTATACAATAAGATTAAACAATACGGAATCGATATTTAAAAATAGACTTAGGCAATAATTTCATCACGAATAGATGATATTACTAAATTTGTATTGGCAGTAACAGTTGCAACCAACTCTCTTATCTCTTCGTGGTTTATCTCAGCATTTTCTTTTTTATGAAGAATGGTTTCCAATCGCGTTAAAATAGGAACCACAATTACAACCCTAAGCTGGTTAAACGAAGAAAGCATCTTATGAGCAATTTCACCAATAGCCAGATAATTTTTATCAATCAAAGCTTTATTCAATAAATCGACATTTTCGTGTGCAGAAACAATAAACTGCTCCAATATCTGATTAACTAATCCCTGATCATCGGAGGTAAATTGCTTAATTTGAGTTAAGTCGAAAAGATCATCCGACATTGTTTTGTCAGTACCTTTTAATTCAATTCTCTCTTCTTTCGCATTCCCAAATAAATCTCGAAGCATTCCCATCAGAACAGCCTCATCGAATGGTTTCACAAGGCAATCTGTCATTCCCGATTGTATATACTGTTTTAAATCCGACTCTCTCACATTCGCCGTTAAAGCAATAATTGGAATCTCAGATTTTTGGGTTTGCTCCAATTTTCTAATATTTTTACACAGCTCAATTCCTCCCATTTCAGGCATGTGAATATCTGTAAGAATCAGATCGTAATCTTTTTGCCTGATCAAATCGAAGGCCTTAGATCCATCTTCCACAAAATCTGCCTGCAAGCCCCAACTGGAAAAAATAGTTTTTAACAGTAACAAGCTGTATGGATCGTCATCTGCAACCAAAAAGGATTTTTGCTTTAAAAAATCAGGAATTAGAACCTCTCTTAATCCTTTATGCTCAGTCACCTCTTCTTTCGATTCCAATAATGGTATCCGTAAAGTAAAACAAGATCCTTCACCCAACTTACTCTCTACATACAAATCACCACCTAACAATCGTGATAATCTTCTGCTAATTGCCAAACCCAATCCTGTTCCACCATACTTCCTTGCCGAAAACGAATCTGCCTGACTGAAATCTTCAAAAATTGTTTCTAATTTATTCTCATCAATTCCAATTCCTGTATCAATTACATTGACTTCGAACATAAAGTACTTATCGATTTGAACAACAGATGATTTGATTCTAACAGATCCCTTCGAAGTAAATTTTATGGCATTACTACCCAAATTCAATAGAATCTGTTTAATTCGAAACGGATCACTATCCAAATTAATCTGAGAATCCCCATCGTATTCCCAAGTAAAATCGATTTCCCTATTTTCAGCATTAATCTTCAGAACATCAAATACGTCAAAAACCAGTGAATAAGGTTGAAACGCAATATTTTCAATATGTAGTTTGCCAGCTTCAATTTTCGACAAATCGAGAATTTCATTGACCAAGCCAAGTAAATGTTTCGAAGAGTTTTTAAGAACCCGTACGAATCCCTGTTGCTGTTCTTCTAATTTTGTTTTATTCAGCTGATTTGTAAAACCAATTATGGCATTAAGAGGAGTTCTTATCTCGTGACTCATAATGGCTAAAAAGTCCTCTTTCACTTTTGCCAATTTTTCTGCTTTCCCTTTAGCAACAATCAATTCCTTTCGGTAAAAATTACTTTTAGTGATATCGGTAAGAATGAAAATTATAAACAGAATTCCCAATATAAAACCAACAATAATAATTACAGAAATCACAAATATTGAATTACTCGCTATCATTTTAGCACTATCGGATTCATGAGTTAATTGCTGCAATCTTTCCTTTTCCAACTGACGCAATAAAATTTTAATTTTATCCCACATTAATGAGTTTTCCTCAACTAAACGCAATTCTTCATTCGAAACAATCTCTCTGTTTAATCGCTCTTTGGCCTGAGCAGTAATCAACATATTCTCTAAACTTCTCAACAAACTATCGGCTTGTGGCAAATAACTAGTATCAACCTGAATTTGAGTTCGTTGAATTACAGTTTCAATGGAATCTATTTTGGTTTCACTCTTTTTGCCACTAAAAAGTCTGGCAACAAATCCTTTCTTCTTCTTTTCCTTCACCTCAGCCGGACTAACAACTGTATCCAAAAACGTTGTAGTAGTTGTGGTAGTCTTAATTTTGGTTTTTGCCGCATCAGAGACTTCACTTAGTTGCTCCATCGCTTTTTGAGAAAGATTTTCCTTCTCTTTTGATCTTTTTAATTCAACAAACTTCTCTAATTTATCAGCACGTTCCTCCAATAAATAATTCATTGAATCAATTAATAAAAACGATTTACTACTATCATCACTAAAATATCTAAGGGAATCCAAATCATTTTGAATCTCTATAATATTTTCAGCATAATTAGCCAGGTATCGTTCCTTTTTTGTTAATGAATAAATTCTGATTTTATTTTCAGCTTCCGATAAATTTGTCAAAATCCGGTTCATTCTGGCAATCTCGGCATCCGGTTTCGATAAGTATATAACAGAATCCAGAAGTTTATTATAAGACTGGTAAGCAATCAAGACAGAAGCAAAAATAGCCAGGAACACAAATATGTACCCTGCAACTACTTTTACCTTTATATTACTTCTACTTTCTGATACCATTTGAATTTATTTGTTTTCTTATATCACAGTAAGGTTTAAATTCTTTAAGGTAAAGTTAATAAGAATATTTTTAGTCCGTGCTCAAAATACTGGTACACATTCCTTTAAACAACCCTTAACCTTTTGGGTATTTTATACCCATGAACTGGGGAAATATTCCCCAACTCCGATTCCTCAACTCTAAAACCGCAATCTATCCGCGCAAACGAAACAGCGCATTAATCACTGATAACATGTAAGTTATAATGAATAGATGAATAATCTCCTTTGGCGTATAATCTTGGCATGATATTCATATATGTAATAGAAACAAGATAATGAAACCTAATCTCTAAAAACTAATTTATGAAACGTATTCTTATAGCATTGCTGTTTGTTCCATTATTTATCTCATGTAATCAAAAAGAGTTAAAACAATTAAGAGAACAAAACCAGCAGCTAACTGTAATGGCTCAGGAAAAAGATTCTTCGATTAATGAATTTATTGGATCATTAAATTCAATTGAAGAAAATCTTGAAATGATTAAGCAAAAAGAAAATATTATTGCAGTTAACTCTGAGAATCCTAATCAATCTCAAAAACAAAAAATTGCAAGTGATTTAACTTCAATCAATAATTTGTTAGAACAAAACAAATTAAAAATTGAAGAATTAGACAAAAAATTAAATAATAGCTGGTATCAAAACTCTAAGCTACGCAAATTAACTGATCGTTTAAAAACGGAATTGGAAGCTAAAGAAGGTGAAATTATTGTTCTGAATGACAAAGTAGCTAAATTGAACATTGAAGTAGATAACTTAAATGGACAAGTGACTGAGCTAAATGGAACTGTGTTGGCTTTAAATACTGAAAACGAAAACAAAACGAAAGTAATTGAAAACGCAACAAACGAACTAAATACAGCTTACTATATATTTGGAACCAGCAAAGAATTACAAGAGAAAAATGTAATTACCAAAGACGGTGGATTTATCGGAATTGGAAAAACAGCAGTTCTTAATAAAGATTTTAATACAAGTGAATTTGAAAAAATTGATATCACCAAAGTTACTACTATTCCTGTCATCGGGAAGAAGATTAGTTTTGTAACAAATCATCCAAGCAGCTCTTATAAGGTTGAGGGAGTTGAGACAGTTGAAGGCATTACAATCCTGGATCCGGTTGAATTCTGGAAATCTTCAAAGTATTTGGTAATCGCGGTACGATAATCAATACATGGTTGAGTTTTAAGGTTGTCCAAGAAAGGCTGTCAGGAGTGACGGCCTTTCTTATGCTTTCTATTTTGTAATCAATATTCAAATGATGAAACTGTTTTGATTGTTCATGAGTTTTTGTATTTTAGTGTTTTAATTTGATTTAAATAAAAATAACATTCATGAAAGAAGCATATCAAATCAATAAAGTTTATTCTATAATCCTAATACTTGTTGGATTAATTGGAGTTTCAGCAAGGTACTTTGATGCAGGAGATTGGCAATTGACAGCCTTGATTCCTACTTTCTTTGGACTTATACTGTACTTTTGCACCACAGGCATTCAGAAAGAGAATGCCGCAGTAGGACATGTTGCTGCACTTGTAACAAGCCTAATAATAATCATGTCTCTAGTGATGCTGTCGAAAGGTATTTTTGGAGATGCAGGATGGGGCAGAAAACAATGGATATTCCTCATTATAATAGCTGGTGGAATATGGAGTTTACGCAGTCAGATATTATACTTTAAAGCACAACGAAAAAGAAAAGCCAATCAAACTAAATCATAAAAAAGCCCTAACGGGCTTTTTTGCTTATAATACGATTCAACTTCTCAAAAAACAAAACCAAATTTCATTTATAAAATAGGAATCACTTTCTGAAATATCTTTTATAGGTTCGATTAGTATCACTATTATTTTTTCACTCAAAAATACTAGCTTTTCACTAAAACATTCATGCCATCCACTCATTTAATTTTTTTCACAAATTTGTTAACTTAATATTTGTTTTTAGGAATTATATCCTGCAATACAATAATTAATAAACAAAGATGGAAAAATCAGAAGTAACAACAGGTGCTTATACTCCTTACAGCACAAAGATTTCAAAAGAAGCTAAAGATATATTTCAAAAAGCCACTGAGGATCTGGTAGGAGTTGAATATAGTCCTTTCGCTGTAGCTTGCCAAATTGTTGGCGGAACCAACTTCAGATTCATTTGCAATGCTAAAGAAGTCTCTCCAAATGCTCCTGCCACGGTTGCAATGATTGAAATTTATCAACCTATAAACGGCATTCCCCGGATTTCTGAAATTAGTAGATGTTAAGTTAAAAAATCCTAAGGCTAATCCAAAGAAACAGAATAACTTTACTTACACACTTTATGGGATACTGCTTACGCAAAATCGCTTAATCTAAAAAAGAGGCTGTCTCCTAACTATGAAACTGCCTCTTTTTCAATTCCAGTAACTCCTTTTCCTATTATGTCTCTAATTTATATGCACTATCCTCTCCTTTTGATACTTCTACAGCCAGTTCCAATAATTCAACAAAAAATAATTAAGAATATATCTGGATATTTCAGAATAATTGTACCAGATGTTTCGGTAATATTAAGTGTATCTACTTCAATTCGTTTCAACAAGAACTATAACTTGTTTGCCGTTCTTATTTCTGCTATCATTTCCTGCTGTTCTGTTTGATTAGTTTTACTGGTTGGGAACTGATAATTATATGGTATGCAATAAATCAAACACATTATTGCAGTAAGTTTTTGCAACTGGAATGTGCTGGCCATCAACTATGATCATTTTCCCTTCAAAACCATCAATTTTAGTGAGATTAATTATATATGATCTATGCACCCTAATAAACTGATTTCCCGGCAATTTTGCTGTGAACTTCTTAAGAACAGTTGAGTATAGATAGTCTCCTTTTGTTGTATGAATTACCGTATAGTTATTCTCAGCCCTTAACCAAAATATCTCCTCAAAATTAACTCTGTCAAAATGATTGTTCTTCTTTAAAAACAGACAATTATTTAAATGCTCCAAGGACAAATTTTCTTCTTTATTTTCGCCCAAAGTGTGATTCAACTTCTCACTATTATTCACTGCAATTGTTAATGAAAAATGTATTTGATTTAATGTCGGATTTTGCAATACTATTACACTTGGATTCGCCTCCTTTAGCTTTTCAATACTAATTTGCCCAACAGTTGAAATGAGAAATATAAACGGAATTCTGAATTCACATTTAATGATCTCTGCTAATTGACATCCGTTAAGATCATCGTTCAAATTTACATCAATCAGAACAATATCGATTTCGGTACTCACTAAAAATTCGAGAGCTGCTTTGGAATGAAATACCGTTTTAACTATCTCATAATCCATATCGTTTAAGCAGTTCAGAATTCCTTCATCAATGGCATATTCATCCTCAACTATTAAAATTCGGATCTTACTTTTCATACTCTTTAGTCAATTTAATATAACAATTGCGCAATATCGAATACTTTAAGTATGCTACAGAAGTGTTCTTACATACATCATTCAGATAAAAATTAAAAAAACTACCATTAAGAGAATACTTCCCGTTTGATAGAAATGAATGGTATTTGCATAAATTTACAATTGCTAGTCGTTAGTAGTAGTCTTTATTAACACACAAACTCCTTAATTACAATTCAATCAAGAAATATAATCATAAACATGAGTTTAATAATAAATATAAGACAATCTGAAACAATCAGCAAATAATAATTTATGTTTTGTAAGAAAAAGAAAAGTCACAGGAAAATTTTACCTTACATATTTCCAGACATTTTAACGAATCAGGAATTGGTCAGGCAGTACTTGCTTATCAATAGTACAAAAAGCCCTAAACGGGCTTTTATACTTACTATATTGATATAAATTATTTTTTTATTTATGCTCTTTCATGAAATATTTTCGCTGAAACAAAAGGATAAAAGTAACGCCAATTGTTATGTATGAATCGGCAATATTAAAAACCGGACGAAAGAAAATATAATGTTCTCCGCCCCACATGGGTAACCATTCAGGAAATCTTCCTTCCAGAAGAGGGAAATAAAGCATATCAACTACTTTGCCATGTAAAAAAGATGCATAGCCTCCCGCTTCAGGCATAAAAGTTGAAACCTGATAGTAGCTGTCATTAAAAATTAATCCATAAAAAGCACTGTCAATAATGTTACCCATTGCTCCTGAAAAAATCAAAGCAATTGAAATTACTAATCCCAAAGGCGCTTTCTTAGTCGAGATATCGTACAGATACCACCCAATACCGCAAACAGCAAATATTCGAAACAAACTTAAAAGAATTTTCCCCCACTGACCTTCTAATTCCATTCCGAAAGCCATTCCATTGTTTTCAATAAAATGAATCAAGAACCAATCCCCGAATACTGAATACTCTTCTCCCAGCATCATATGGGTTTTGATCCAAATTTTTACTACCTGATCCAAAACAAGAAGTAGTACAATAAGTACTACCGATTTTTTAAATAAAGACATATTGACTATTTAATCGTTAACAGCTAATCTATTTCAGATTCCAAATAAATAGAAACCCTGATTTGTAAACAAAAATGATTGGAAGAATATTCTTCCAATCATTAAGATATATTCAATAAAAGATCTTACTGTTTGTTTTTAGCCTCGATACTTAATGTAGCATGAGGAACAGCACGAAGTCTTTCTTTAGCAATTAAATTACCTGTCTCACGACAAATACCATAGGTTTTATTTTCAATGCGGATTAGAGCTATTTCCAGATGAGAAATAAACTTCGCCTGACGTTCAGCTAAACGTCCTGCTTCCTCTTTCGACAATACAGAAGCGCCTTCTTCCAATACTTTAAAAGTAGGTGAAGTATCTTCAGTATCATTTCCAGAACTATTCGAGATTACTGCTTTTAAAGTCACATAATCTTTTTTTGCTTTCTCAAGTTTAGCATTAATCAAATCTTTGAATTCCTGCAACTCTTCGTCTGTATATCGCTTCTTTTCTGCCATTGTTTCTATTTTTTTTAAAGATAACAAAAAATCGATTATTCACTAACTTTTTCAATCTTAATAAAGCTCTCTACACCCTGCTCAATCTCAACTGCTTTAGCTTCATTCTTAGCTAATTTTTCTACTAATTCAATACTAACTGCTAAGGTCTGAGTCCCAATGTATTCTTTATGAGCAATTACAGCATCATTAATAGAATCATGCATCATAATTTGAAGCTTAATTTTATCGGTTACATCAAAATCGCTGTCCTTCCTTAAATTCTGAATTCTATTGATAAACTCACGGGCAATTCCTTCTTTACGTAATTCTTCGGTTATGTTTACGTCCATTGCAACAGTAAGTTTCCCTTCATTTGCAACTAACCATCCTGGAATATCTTCAGAAACAATTTCTACATCTTCAGGAGTCAGGCTGACATTTTCATTGTTTACCACAATTGTGTAACTACCTGCTTTTTCGAAAGCAAGAATATCTTCCTGAGTCATTTTACCAATTTCAGCAGCAATTTGTTTCATTATCTTACCATGCTTTGGCCCTAAGGTCTTAAAGTTAGGCTTGATATTTTTTACTAAAACACCTGTTGTATCGGTAATGAATTCCATTTCCTTCACATTAATTTCTGAAAGAACGATATTCTTAATAGCCTCTAACTGAGGCACCATAGAATCATCAAGAATGGGAATAATAATCTTTTGCAGAGGCTGACGAACACGTATTTTCACTTTACGGCGTAATCCAAGTGACATTGACGAAATCTTCTGAGCCATATCCATTCTTTCTTCCAGTTCAGAATCAATTACTTCTGGATCGTATTTAGGGAAATTCACCAAATGAACCGATTCTTCAGTAAAACGACCGGTAACTGAATTCAGATCTTTAAACAATTGATCCATATAGAAAGGAGCAATTGGTGAAGCCAATACAGAAATGGTCTCTAAACATCTGTACAAAGTTTGGTAAGCAGAAATTTTATCGGTAGAATAGTCTCCACCCCAATATCTTTTTCGACACAAACGAACGTACCAGTTTGATAGGTTTTCATTTACAAAATTCTGAATTGCACGACCGGCACGAGTTGGCTCATAGGCTTCATAACACTCTTCAACTTCTTTAATTAAGGAGTTCAACAGAGAAAGAATCCAACGATCAATTTCAGGGCGCTGTTCCATTGGCACGTCAGCTTCAGAATAAGTAAATCCATCAACATTCGCATACAATTGGAAGAAACTATAAGTATTGTAAAGTGTTCCGAAGAATTTACGGCGAACTTCTTCCACACCACCTAAATCGAATTTCAAGTTATCCCAAGGCTGAGCATTGGTAATCATGTACCAACGCAACGGATCCGAACCATATTTTTCAATGGTTGAAAATGGATCAACTGCATTTCCAAGACGTTTAGACATCTTATTGCCTTTTGCATCCAGCACCAAACCGTTGGAGATGATGTTTTCGAAAGCAACACCATCGAAACACATGGTTGCAATGGCATGCAAAGTAAAGAACCATCCACGGGTTTGATCAACACCTTCGGCAATAAACTGAGCTGGAAACAACTTGTCGAAATTCTCTTTGTTTTCGAAAGGATAATGTTGCTGCGCATATGGCATCGCACCTGAATCAAACCAAACATCAATCAAATCAAGCTCACGGAACAATTTCTGGCCTGTTTCACTCACCAAAACCAAACCATCAACGTATGGTCGGTGCAGGTCGAATTTCTCGTAATTCTCTTTGCTGTTATCTCCTTCGATATAATCGGCCAGGATATTTTCGGTCATGAAACCGGCAACCATCGATTTTTCAATTTCAGCTTTCAATTCTGCAACTGAACCTATACATTTTATTTCAGCGCGATCCTCACTCACCCAAATTGGCAGTGGAGTTCCCCAATAACGGGAGCGGGAAAGATTCCAATCCTGCAGATTCTCCAACCATTTTCCAAAACGACCTTCACCTGTTGATTTAGGTTTCCAGTTAATGGTTTTATTTAGTTCGATCATACGATCGCGGACTTTTGTTGTTTCGATAAACCAAGAATCCAATGGATAGTAAAGAATTGGCTTATCTGTTCTCCAGCAATGTGGATAGTTGTGAACATGCTTCTCGACTTTAAAAGCCAGACTTTCTTTCTTAAGGGCAACAGCAATGTCGATATCTAAAGTCGCATCATCATCTGTTAAGGTTGGATCGTAAGCATTTTTCACAAAACGACCGGCATACTCACCGTAAGCCTCAACATTCACAAATTCTTTTACAAACTCTTCACTTAAATCTTCAATTTTGAAAAATTTCCCGGTACGATCAACCATTGGCTGCATTTTACCTTCTTTATCGCGAAGAATTAGTGGTGAGATACCAGCTACTTTGGCAACCCTGTCATCATCCGCACCAAAAGTTGGAGCGATGTGAACAATACCTGTACCATCTTCTGTTGTTACAAAATCACCTAAGATGACACGGAAAGCATCACCTTCAGGTTTTACCAAAGGCATTAACTGCTCGTAACGAAGACCTTCCAAATCGGCTCCTACATGTTCCGAAAGCGTTTTGTAGGTTAAACGCTTATCGCCAACTTCATATTCTCCCAATTCAAGTCCTTCGTATTTTTTATCAAAGAAATTGTAGAATAAATTTTTAGCCAAAATAACCACACAAGGAATTCCTGTATACGGATTAAAAGTGCGAACACGAACGTATTCGATTTTTGGACCAACAGCCAAAGCGGTATTCGAAGGAAGTGTCCATGGAGTAGTTGTCCATGCAATAAAATAGGCATCGCAATCTATTCCTTCGTAAAGAAATTCGCTTTTCTCATCGCGGGCCACTTTAAACATACCAACAGCTGTAGTATCTTTCACATCTTTATAACAGCCAGGCTGATTTAACTCATGAGTTGATAAACCGGTACCTGCTGCAGGAGAAAACGGTTGGATTGTATATCCTTTGTATAATAAATCTTTCTCAAACAGTTGTTTCAACAACCACCAAAGTGTTTCAATATAACGGTTATCGTAAGTAATATACGGCTCTTCCATATTTACCCAGTAGCCCATTTTAGAAGTTAAATCTTCCCACTCACGGGTATATTTCATTACATTGGTACGACAGGCCAGGTTGTAATCATCAACCGATATTTTAGTCCCAATATCTTCTTTGGTAATTCCCAGTTCTTTCTCAACACCAAGTTCTACAGGCAAGCCATGTGTATCCCATCCTGCTTTACGGTTCACCTGAAATCCCTTTAAAGTTTTGTATCTGCACACAATATCTTTAAGAGCACGAGCCATAACGTGGTGGATACCAGGCATACCATTTGCTGAAGGTGGTCCTTCATAAAAAACAAATGTGGGATTGCCTTCGCGAGTCTGCAAACTCTTCTCGAATGTATTATTCTCGTTCCAATCTTTTAGAATATCCTTGTTGACCTGTGATAGATCAAGATTCTTGTACTCTGGGAATTTAGTGCTCATTTATTGTAAAATTTATCTTGTATTCGCTAATTCCGATCCACATTCGTATTCATCATTAATCCATGCTAATTAGATACTGATTGACAAATGTCTACCGACATTATTCCGACTAAAATTATCTTATCTGTTATAAAAAGTTTACAAATATAGAAAAATTACAAGAATTGATGGTCATAGTGCTTGCAGAATCAAGGGACTAAGCTCTATTTAATCAGTAATAAAAATTGACTTTTTTAGAGCCTTTGCTGATTGCTTATAATTCGAAATTATAAGCTCTGTTTTCGGTTTGAATTTGAAAGTGGAAACAAAAAAAAGATCTCCGAAACATTGCTGTTCAGGAGATCTATTTATCAGACCTTACTTGATCTAATCAGAGCTTTATTATATGTGCGTGTTTCTTATCTAAGAATTAAATCAAATCATGCACTTTGCGAATACCATAAACATCTTACATGCAAAACTCAAAATCCTTTCTGATGCAATTGAAAAAAAATAAAATAAACAAGGAATTTAACTTCTAATCTCATACATTCTGACAAGAGTAAATTTTATTATCTAACTCGTATGAAGATTTTACTATCTATTTTATAATTCTTAAATTCACAAAACTAAAATTGCTTATTACACACTTCACTAAATATAAAACAGCATGACAACTATCAAATCAAAATATCTGGGTGATTTACGGACTGAGTGCATTCATTTGCAATCGGGCAATAAAATTTTTACAGATGCTCCAACTGATAATCAGGGAAAAGGGGAAGCATTTTCGCCTACCGATTTATTAGCAGCCTCACTAGGATCGTGCATTATGACCATAATGGGAATTGTTGCCCGCGATAACAATATTGATATTACCGGAACTGAGCTGGATATCACTAAAATTATGGCGAGTGATCCAAGAAGAGTTGATGAAGTAATTGTTGAATTCAACTTTCCTGATAAAAAATATACTTCAGAGGAAAAACAAATTATTGAAAGCGTAGCAGGAACCAGCCCGGTACCTTTAAGTGTTCATACTAAAATGACACAAACGATTAAATTGAACTGGAAGAGATAAAAGAAAAACAGAACGCAAAGGCGCCAAGGCACAAAGCTATATTTCCTTACATTGTGGCTTAGCGGCCTTGCGTTTCAACTCATATTCACTCTTTAACACATTCACTAATCCATGATTTTAGTTACCGGTGGAACGGGTCTTGTTGGCTCACATTTACTATTTGATTTACTTTCGAAAGGCAATAAAGTTCGTGCTCTGAAAAGAAAAAACAGCAATATAGAGTTCGTACTTACTACTTTTACTTACTACTCAAGCAATGCCAACGAACTTTTTAAATCCATTGAATGGATAGAAGGAGATATGCTGGATCCCTTTTCGTTAGAGGATGCTCTTGATGGAATTGAAGATGTGTACCATTGTGCGGCTTTGGTCTCTTTTAGTAAGGAAGACGGCAAAAACATGCAGGATATTAATGTGGAGGGAACCCGCAATTTGGTAAATGCCTGCCTGGATGCAAATATTCGGAAATTTTGCATGGTAAGTTCTATTGCTGCCTTGGGTTCGCCCGAAGAGGGAGAAGATACTGTAACTGAGAAAACGCCATGGAGTCCGGAAGAAAAAAGGTCGGGCTACTCAAACAGTAAATTTAAATCGGAACTGGAGGTTTGGAGAGGAGTAGAAGAAGGCTTAAATGCGGTGATTGTGAACCCTTCAATTATTTTGGGTCCCGGACAATGGGACAAGGGAAGTTCGCTTCTTTTTAAGACTGTTGCCAAAGGTTTAAAATACTATACTCAAGGAATTACGGGCTATGTTGATGTTCGTGATGTAAGCCATTCGATGATTGAATTGATGAAAAGTGATATTGTGAATGAACGCTTTATTTTGAACAGCGAGAACTGCACTTTCGAATTCGTTTTTAAAACCATTGCCAAAGGTTTAGGCATTGCCGGACCTACAAAATATGCGAACCCAAAAATGACCGAAATTGCCTGGCGATTAGCCTTATTGAAAAAGATATTCTTTTTTAAGCCTTCCGGATTTACAAAAGAAAATGCACGATCGGCACACAATATCAAATACTACTCGAATCAGAAAATAAAAGAAGCTTTGAATTTTGAGTTCGTTCCAATTGAAAAGAGTATAAAGGATACATTGAAGCATTATCCCAGATAAAAAAAACCAGCAAATTATCCTTTACCTAACATCTTAATTACCTCTTTTAAAGTTTTGTTTTCCTGTTTTAGTTGGTCTATTTGAGCATCAGCAGGCTTATTAATGTTTATTTCATCAGCCAGAACTTTGAAGAAATTTAATTGTAAAACTTCACAAATATCCCACAGCCGATCGATTTGCATGCTAGATCGTTTTAGGATATGATACATGGAATTCATGCTGATTTGTAATTTTTGTGCAAAATCGGCCGTACTTAATCCTTGTCGATTCATTTCGGATAGTATCAATTCATTAATTGCTATTGGATTTTTAACTTTTGATTTCATACTTTTTGATTTCTTATTGTAATAATTATTCAACTTCGAACAATGATATCGATAAGTATAAAGCTAATAATTATTGTTTTTCCCCTACTATAAATGCATTTTTATTTTACTTTTTTGTAATTTATTTTGCTTTTTTATGATTTCCCTCTGCAAATATTGGCATTCCTCATTATTTTTTATGCATTTATTTTGCCTTTGTTGTAATATTTATTGCATTATTATTCATTTAATACACATAACCCTCATGATAATTGGTTTTTATTGGGTTAGGGATTGAAGTGGAAAGCCCGCAAGGAGGAACGACTGAGGACTTGGAATGGAAAGCCCGCCCCGTAGGGGAACCCCCGAATGAATATTTACAGAAAAAAGAAAAGCCACTCCAGATAGATGGAATGGCTTTGTATATATTGTATTTGTTGTTGTTTACAAATTGAACGCTTCTTTTACTTTCTCGATGTAGTCTAATTTTTCCCATGTGAATAATTCCACTTCAAGCTCAACGCCATCAAAGTAAGGAGATTCAAATTTTTTCACTACCATACGAGGGGTACGCCCCATGTGACCATAGGCCGCTGTTTCTTCGTAAATAGGGTTGCGTAATTTCAATCGTTGCTCAATAGCAGCCGGACGTAAATCAAAAAGCTCGGTAACTTTATCGGCAATTTGACCATCGGTAAGGCTAAGATTCGATTTGCCGTAGGTGTTTACATAAATTCCTACTGGCTCGGCAACACCAATTGCGTATGAAAGCTGAACCAGCAACTCATCTGCTACTCCTGCAGCCACTAAATTTTTGGCAATATGACGGGCTGCATAGGCTGCTGAACGGTCAACTTTCGAAGGATCTTTTCCTGAGAATGCACCACCTCCGTGAGCGCCTTTTCCTCCATAAGTGTCAACAATTATCTTACGGCCAGTTAAACCGGTATCACCATGAGGACCACCAATTACGAATTTTCCTGTTGGATTTACGTGCAAAATAAAATTCTCATCGAACATAGCTTGTATGCGCTTTGGCAATTGCTTAATTACACGAGGGATCAAGATGTTGCGAACGTCTTTCTTAATTTTAGCCAGCATCAACTCATCGTTCGGGCCAAAATCGTCGTGCTGAGTAGATACTACAATTGTGTGTACTCTTTCGATGGTATCATCATCGGCATACTGAATGGTAACCTGCGATTTTGAATCGGGACGAAGGTAGGTCATTTCTCTTCCTTCGCGACGAATAGCTGCTAATTCTATCAGCAAACGATGCGAAAGCTCAAGAGCCAAAGGCATGTAATCGTCGGTTTCCTTACAAGCGTAACCGAACATCATTCCCTGGTCGCCGGCTCCCTGTGTCATAGGATCTTCGCGATCTACGCCACGGTTAATATCAGCTGATTGTTCGTGAATTGCAGACAATACACCACATGAAGTACCGTCGAACTGGTATGCGCTTTTGGTATAACCAATGCGGTTAATTACCTCACGGGCAACTTCCTGAGCATCGATATAGGTTTTGGTTTTTACTTCACCGGCAAGAACCACCTGTCCGGTAGTAACCAAGGTTTCACAAGCAACTTTCGAATTAGGGTCGAAAGCTAAAAACTTATCTAATAAAGCATCTGAAATCTGATCAGCAACTTTATCCGGATGTCCTTCAGAAACTGATTCTGATGTGAATAAATATCCCATAATATTTTAATAATAATTAGTTGTGATGTCGATATCATGAATTCCTTCAATAGTAACGACAGGCAATGTTGTTTAAGATCATTATCTAAATAATGACATGATACAGGAAAGTAATGGTTGGTTGTCTACATGCAGAAAAGCATATAGTTCACCATTTAGCATTTTTTTCTGTGGTTGCAAGCAGCCAAATCTTTCCACTTATTTCGGGGCAAAGAAAAGTATTATTTCGGAAAGAAACAAAACTAAAGAGCCACTTTTACAACATTTTAACAAAAGCTTCAGCTGAAAAACAGGGACTTCTGAGTCAATAAAGAGCTACAAGTCTTAATTATAGTGATAGTTACACTTTTGGTTTATATCTAAAAGGTTTTACCATAAATTTCTGGGATTTAAGAGGGTTTTCAAACTAAGATTTTTCTATACGTTGAGACTCCCTACTATTTACAGCTTACATTTTTTACCACAGAGAGGAAGTGTAAGAATTAAACTAATTCTTTTTTTCTCTGTGAAACTCTGTGTGCTCTGTGGTCAGTTTTTTTACGGAAAGGTGGCTAAGTACAAACTAACTTTTTACCACAGAGAACACAAAGACACACAGAGGAAGAACAAGACTTAAAAAAAAGTATGAGAATTAAACTAATTCTTTTTTTCTCTGTGAAACTCTGTGTGCTCTGTGGTAGTTTTTTTTACGGAAAAGTGGCTAAGTACAAACTAACTTTTTACCACAGAGAGAGGAAGAACAAGACTTAAAAAAAAGTATGAGAATTAAACTAATTCTTTTTTTCTCCGTGAAACTCTATGTTCTCTGTGGTCAGTTTTTTTACGGAAAGGTGGCTAAGTACAAACTAACTTTTTACCACAGAGAGCACTGAGGGCAATACTGCCAAAAATTCAAATATCTTCTAAAACGAATCGGTATAAAAGACAAGAAAGATTTTTTTCTCTCTGAGATATTCCGCGTTCTCGGGAGCAGAATCGCTTTACATGGTGTGAAATCTAAATTAAAAACCAACTTTTTACCACAGAGAACACAAAGACACACAGAGGAAGAGCAAAACTTTGAAAAATAAAAAAAGTCTAATTCTTAAACTGATTCTTTTTTTCTCTGTGATACTCCGTGAACTCTGTGGTAGAATCGTTTTGCATGCTGTGAAATCCTATTCTCAATTTATTTTTTTACCACTGAGAGCACTGAGGGACACAGAGGGCAAAAACAGCTAAAATTAAAATAGCTACTAATAGAAACCGGGATAGAAAGATTAATACCCATTTATAACTCTCTTAATTCCATACTTTAACTTTTCAACGTTGAAATTAATCATCAGTCCAACTCTTTTATCGGCAAGTTTTAAATAAGTTAGTGTTTGTGCTAAATGAATATCTTTAAATGAGTCAATTGATTTTAACTCAACAATAACCTGATCCTCCACAAATAAATCAAGTCGATACCCACAATCCAGTTTTACACCATCATAACTTATAGGAAGTGGCATTTCTTTTTCTACTTTTAAACCTGCTTTTTGCAATTCATAAAACAAACACTCATGATATGCTGATTCTAATAATCCCGGACCAAGGCTAGTGTGTACTTTCATTGCAGCCTTAATTATCTTTTCGGTAATTTCGTTTTCCTTCATATTGTTTTTTCTGTAAAATTAAAGCTACATCAAAACAAATAAAATCACAAAGTGAGTTCATGAAAAATATCCTCTAAATTCTCCGATCGGGTTTTCATCTCTAAAATCACCAGATTTTTAGATACAGCAAATTGAAATACATCTTTACGGATATCTCTTAGGGAAACAAAACAATAACGATTTTCGCCAAGGACTTCAATTTCATTCACTCCGCTAATTTCCTGCAATAAGTCTAAAGATACTTCAGAAGCAAATTCAACTTCGACCACATGAGATGATTTTGAGGACGCAAGAAAATCTATATTCCGATTGGCCACCAACTTTCCTTTATTTACAATTAAAACCCGCTGGCAACAAGCCTCTACTTCCTGCATGATATGCGTCGAAAGCATCACAGTTTTTTCGCTTCCGATATCAATAATTAATTTTCTAATTTCCAGTAACTGATTTGGATCCAATCCGGTAGTCGGCTCATCCAATATCAGCACCTTCGGATCATGAATTAAGGCCTGAGCAATTCCAACTCTTTGGCGGTATCCTTTCGAAAGAGAAGCAATTTTTTTATTCTGTTCGGCGCCTAAGCCAGTTAAATCAATCATTTCGGCAATTCGCTTTGCCTTACTTTTACCTAATTTATAAATAGATGCCACATGACCGAGATATTCTTTCACATACATTTCCAAATACAATGGATTGTGTTCGGGCAAATAACCAATTTGTCTTCTAATTTCAAGAGAATTCATGCTAACATCCAGTCCGTTTACCTCTACCAGGCCTGAAGTTTGGGGAATATAACCAGTAATAATTTTCATCATTGTTGATTTTCCCGCGCCATTTGGGCCTAAGAATCCAACAATTTCACCTTGATTAATTTCAAAGCTCAAATTGTCCAAAGCCTTTTGTTTCCCGTATATTTTGCTTACTTCCTGAGCTTTTACCGACATAAAGTTAATTTTTTAGTGTCTAGAGTTAAAAGTACTTAAAGTAAGAAAGCTTATCTTCAAAATCATCTAAGTACTGCATTACAAAATAAATGTAAATTGTGGTGAATTTAATAATTCTCTCGCTCTTTCACCAGTAATTCATAATTCGTAATTAATAATTCAAAATTGAATTACCTACCTTTGTATTTCAATACTAAAACCTAAAAAATGAGTTTCCCGAAACATCAACTTTTTTGCAAAGATCTGTTTAACTACTCTCGCCGCATATCATCAGAATCCAAAATTGGCAATACTGCGCTGGGTAGTACAAACCCAATCCGAATTCAATCGATGACCAACACCGATACCAATAATATTGAAGCGAGTGTTGAACAATCCATCAGAATGATAGAATCGGGAGCAGAATACATTCGATTAACTGCGCAAGGGACAAAAGAGGCCGAAAGTCTGAAGTTCATCAAAGAAGAATTGGTAAAAAGAGGATACAATACTCCTTTGGTTGCTGATATTCATTTTAATCCTGCTGCCGCATTAATTGCCGCAAAATATGTAGATAAAGTACGTATCAATCCGGGGAATTTTGTTGATAAACGAGCCGATTTTACTAGTATTGACTATGGAGAAACTAAATATCAGGAAGACCTTGAAAAAATAAAAGATAAATTCATTCCCTTACTTCGCATTTGCAAGGAAAACAATACAGCTATTAGAATTGGAACCAACCATGGCTCTTTATCCGATCGGATTATGAGTAGATTCGGAGATACACCACGTGGAATGGTAGAAGCCACTTTAGAATTTCTCAGAATTTGTAAGGAACAGAATTTTCAGAATGTTGCCATCTCGATTAAATCGAGCAATACAGTAATGATGGTGAAAACTGTTCGTTTGCTGATTTGTGAAATGGAAAATGAGAATATGCACTATCCCTTGCATTTGGGTGTAACCGAAGCGGGGGAAGGTGAAGATGGCCGAATAAAATCGGCCGTTGGAACAGGAGCATTATTAAATGATGGAATTGGCGATACCATTCGGATATCACTTACCGAAGATCCGGAAATAGAATCTCCGGTAGGAAAAAAACTAGTCGATTACGTTTCTGAAAAAGTTGGTCATGCGCCAATTTTACCGGTTAAAAATACAGACATCAATCTCTTTGATTTTTATAAAAGATCCACATCGTTAATTGGGAATATTGGAAGTCAAAAAGTTCCTGTTGTGGTTACGGATGCCAGTCACGAAAAATGCATTTCAACTGATCTGCCGGAGAAAGCCGGTTACATTTTAAACGAAGATACATTTGAATGGGAAAAAGGCAAGTTAGCCAGCGATTATTTGTTTGTAAATGGTTTCGATGCCATTTTTGCCGACTATCCAAAAGAATTAGGAATAATTGTAGATCAGGAATGCTGGGAAATGGCCAATAATTATGCTGAAAACACCTATCCTCTGTTTCAGGTAAATCAATTTACAAATGCTAACCTTTCCTTCTTTCACACAGATATCTATTTTGTTGAATGCACCTATTCTGATTTATCAGACGGGTTTATTCAGGAAATAATCAAGAATCCAAAAGTCGTTTTGGTCTGCTCATCAGTGCATCAAAATGCATTTGCGGAACAAAGAGCTTTTGCTTTCCGATTGGTTCAATCTAAATGCAAAGCACCTGTAATTTTCAAAAGATCATTCAAAGAATCAAATTTGGAAAATATTCATTTAAAGGCTTCTGCTGATTTAGGGAGCTTATATTTTGATGGATTCGGGAATGGAATCTGGCTTGATAATAAAGGTGAGCTCTCCCATGAAGATGTCAACTCAACAGCATTTGGGATTTTGCAGGCCGCAAGGGTAAGAACAAGTAAGACGGAATTTGTCTCGTGTCCTGGTTGCGGAAGAACCCTATTCCAGCTTCATGATGTTGTTGCAGAAGTCAAAAAACAATTTTCTCACTTAACCCATCTGAAAATAGCTGTAATGGGATGTATTGTAAATGGACCCGGCGAAATGGGTGATGTAGATTATGGTTATGTAGGAGCCGGACCGGGAAAAGTATCATTGTACAAAAACCGCGAATTGATTAAGAAAAATATACCAAGGGAAAATGCCATTCATGAACTTACAGAGATCATTAAAGGTCATGGAGATTGGATTCATAAATAATCCATTTTAAACTTTTTTTTATCACTCTTTGTTTTAGTATCTTGCATATAGACCAATATGATTTTACATAGTGAAGAACAAAGTCACACTACTCATTTTTCTTTTCTTATTTAATTTTGCTAAGGCAGAAAAACTCGAACTAAACGGGATTTTCCTTGGCAAAAATATCTATGTAATGAACCCATTTTCGGATTCGGGAGTGGGATTTTGTGTGTATGAGGTAACTGTTAATGGAATGAACTCTGCTGATGAAATTAACAGCAGTGCTTTTGAGGTCGATTTATCTAAATTCAATTTCCCCATTGGAGAGAAAATAAACATTACTCTCCACTATAAAGATGGATGCTTGCCAAAAATCATTAACCCAGAGTGCATTAAGCCGATTAGTTCATTCAACCTGCAAAGCGCCGTTGTTGATAAAAAAGGATTCTTGATTTGGACGACCAAAGATGAACTGGGCTCATTGCCATTTATCGTTCAAC
Organism: Labilibaculum manganireducens; assembly: GCF_002843385.1. Lineage (GTDB taxonomy): Bacteria > Bacteroidota > Bacteroidia > Bacteroidales > Marinifilaceae > Labilibaculum > Labilibaculum manganireducens. The sequence goes on along the minus strand of NZ_MVDE01000031.1, from coordinate 33,913 downwards.
AATACCGTTGGAACAAATGGATTACCATAGGAGAAGTTGAAGGCATTGGACTCCCTCAATTAAATAAATATCAGTTGGATGTACGCCCGCACTCAGGCAAAAATACATTCCGAATTTATCAGTTAGATTATACCGAAACACCTAATTATTCTTCCGAAATAAAGCATCAATCTGCTTTACCAAGCATTACATTTGGTCCCGAAAAAGTAAAAGATGAGCTACTATTCACCAGTGAAACCCTTTACGAGATTTACGACAACTACGGAAATATCGTTTTTAAGGGCTTTGGCAACAAAATTAAATTGGAAGGCCTTCAAAATGGATTGTATTACATCAATTACGACAATACAATGGGAAGTTTCCGTAAGAAATAAGCCTGCCTAATTTTAAAACAAATCAAGAATCGTTTCCCCTTTTTCCAGATCAAGAAAGTGAGCCTGCATGCCTACCGATTTTGCGGCTTCGTAGTTCGCATACATATCGTCAATAAATAAAGTTTCCGAAGCAAGTAAACCTTCATTTTTAAGAAGAGCAGTATAAATCTCAGGATCGGGTTTTCTCAGCCCCATATTGTGCGAATAATAATCTTTTTCGAAAAAGTCGGAAAGGCAAACACCATGAACTTTTTGAATCATTCCCATATAGGCTTCCCAGTGAATTATATTTGTATTACTCAAAAGGAATATCCGATGGTTCTGTTTAAGCTTTTCCAATAGCTCCAACCGCTCATAAGGCAGATCTAAGAGCATAGAGTTCCATGCCGCATCAATTTGCTCATCACTAACTTCGCCATTAATATGCTCCCTTATTTCGAGCCTAAACTGATCGGCACTTATTGTTCCTTTTTCCAAGCGATCAAACAAACCATTGGTTTGATATTCTTTTTTCACCAAATCGGTATCAACCAAGCCAATCTTTTTAAAACTCTTAACTGCCTGATCCGTATCAATATTGAGGAGTACTCCTCCAAAATCGAAAATTATATTTGGGATGGAATTGTATTTTTGCATAAAAAAATTGTTTCAAATATTGAATAATTCAATACAAATATGTAACATTGCACTCGCAAAACAAAGGTAATAATATACTTTTACTGTCTTGTTTTCATCGGGCCTATAGCTCAGCTGGTTAGAGCACCTGACTCATAATCAGGGGGTCCATGGTTCAAGCCCATGTGGGCCCACCCCCAACAAAAAACACCTAATCGTTTGATTAGGTGTTTTTTTTATGCTTTTTGTTTAAAACTAAGCGGCGTAATTCGGATGAAGCAGAAATTAGTAAAAAACAAAATATCCGAATCGTAGAAATTTTGAACAAAACATACAGCACGTACGTTTCAGGTAACTCATCTTCACACAAACAATTTAAAACATTACAAAAATAGATAGTATCTGCCACTAAATCGACCAGAATACTCATTTGGTCGAAAAATAGTTGTTTTGTTTTGGTAGAATAGAAAAAATAAGTAGGTTTAACTTTTGAAAAAAAATCGAACATGATACTAGATAAAGATGAAATAGCCAAGAATGAAATTATCAGCGAAGCCCAAAAGCTTTTTCAGCAGTATGGCCTCAAAAAAACCACTATGGATGAAATAGCATCCGCTTGCGGAAAGGCTAAAAGCACTTTGTATTATTACTTTAAAAGCAAAGAAGATGTGTTTGATGCTGTTATTAATTTGGAATTAATTACCCTCAGACAAATTGTTAAAAACAAGGTAAGTCTGCAAAAAAGTATGTTAGATAAAATAAGTACATACATTGTAGAATTTCATAAAGAAGTAATTCGAAGAGCTAATCTTTACAGGATTATCAAACAAAACTATTTTGCAGAAATCGCTGCAAAAAAGTATTTTTCAAAAATGATCGAATTTGAGAAATCATATATTATTCGGATTATAGAGGATGGATATGATTTGGGAGAATATAACATGGTGGAACGGAGCGATATTGAATGGGTTGCCGAAATGACACTGGTTTCTTTTTATGGATTGGTAGAATACTCCATTGAAAAAGATGGTTTTCTTGATGAAGAAAAAATGCTGAAAGCAGTTAAAATATTGGCTCCTAGGATTTTTTGCTAGTTTTAAACTAATTTGAATTAGTTAGTTGCATCTATTGATAAAGATTTAAAAGGAAATCAAAGTCAAAAGGTGGAATATAATTTGTGATGATCAATTTTCGACCAGAATACCAAAGTAGTATCTTAAACTAAAAAAGAAAAAGCAATGAGGAAAATAATTTTAACACTATTTGTTGGATGTGCTGTATTGAGTTGTGGACAGGATAAAAAAGCACAATCTGAACAGGAGAGTTCCCCTGTAGGTACTCGTGTAAAAATTGCAATGGCCGAGGAGATGAGTGAGGAACAGATCCTGAATTATACCGGCGTAACTGAACCAATTTTATCGGTTCCCTTAAGTTTTCAACTGCCGGGAGAAATTACAGAAATTAATTTTGAGGAAGGCGATCATATTCTTAAAGGCCAGGCAATTGCTGTTTTAAATAAAACATCTTACCAAAGTGCTTATTCTGCCGCTTTGGCCATGCAAAAACAAGCAATAGATGCCTACAACCGAATGAAATCTGTTTATGACAATGGTAGTCTGCCCGAAATTAAATGGGAAGAAGTAAAATCGAAATTGGAGCAAGCCAATTCTGCTGCACAAATTGCTAGGCAAAATCTCGATAATTGCACTATTACCGCACCCTTCACAGGAATAATAGGAACACGAAACATTGAAGTTGGCTCCAATGCAATACCTGGAATCACAGCATTCAACCTGATTTCTATGAAAACAATTTATGCCCGCATTTCTGTTCCTGAAAATGAAATTAACCAAATCGAAAAAAATCAAACAGCAAAAGTTACTCTTTCGGCTCTTGGAGACAAAAAGTACGATGGCAAGGTTCTCAAAATTGGGGTAATCGCGAACACCATTTCAAAAACCTACGAAGTTAAAATCAAGCTTGAAAACAATAATTTGGAAATAAAGCCAGGTATGGTTTGCACGATCAATCTGCCACTTCAAAATACAACATCAAATTTGCTCATTCCCATTCAGTCGGCTATGCAAGATGAATTTCAAAAGAACTACGTATATGTTGTCAATAAGGAAACCAGAAAAGTGAATCGAAAATATGTTCAGATAAGCGGTATCATCAACAACAAACTGTGTGTAAGCTCCGGATTAAAATCCGGCGACTGGTACGTAACAGAGGGAGTGCAAAAACTATCAAATAATACAATAGTCAATTTTAAGTAATCAACACTACGAACTATTTCCAAATAATAACACAGACTCAACGTAGTATTACAAGAGCCTTGCGTGTTTTTTATTGTTTTTGATAAAAAAATGACACAATGAATAAAAAAATAAATCTCATTGAATCCGCCATGAAACACCGCCAAATTATTTTGGCTTTTGTTTTGGTAATGATGATTCTTGGAATATTCGGTTTGATAAACATGCCCCGACGGGAGTATCCCGAATTTATTGTCCGCCAGGGAGTAATAATTGCTCTTTATCCTGGAGCTACTTCTTTAGAAGTAGAGGAGCAATTAACCAAAGACGTTGAAAATTACATTTTTGGCTATGAGGAAGTACGAAAAGAGAAAACTCATTCCATCTCTACGGAAGGAATGATGATTATTTACGTTGAGTTAAATCAGAATGTTCACGATTCAGATAAATTTTGGTCGAAATTACGACACGGGTTGTCCGAACTAAAAATGCAATTGCCTGTCGATGTTTTGGCATTAATTGGGAGCAACGATTTTGGCGATACTTCGGCCTTACTGATTACCATGTCATCCGAAAAAAAATCATATCGTCAGCTGGAAGACATCATGGAAAAATTGGAAACAGACATTCGTAAAGTCAGTTCTGTTTCCAAAATTAAGCACTCAGGAACACAAAAAGAAGAGGTTTACGTGTATATTCAGCAAGACAAGCTGAATGAGTATAATATTGATCTATCAACCATATTTGCAACATTCAAAATACAGGAATCGCTCAATTATTCAGGAGAACTTGATAATAATAAATTAATTCTTCCTGTACACCTTCCTCCACACTTTGAATCGGAAGAAGATTTATTGGAGCAGATTATTTATTCCGACCCCGAAGGAAATATTATTCGATTAAAAGATGTTGCCCGGGTTGAGCGAAAATATGAGGATACTAATAACTTTATCCGCAACAATGGGAACAATGCCCTGCTAATTTCTCTGGAAATGCAGAAAGGAAAAAATATTGTTCAGTTTGGTGAAGATATTAAGGAAGTTCTCGCCCGGTTTTCGGAAAAAACTTCGGATGATGTAAAAATAAATGTGATTTCTGACCTTCCCGATGTTGTTGATCACTCCATTTCCCACTTTATGGTGGAATTTTTGATTGCCATTTTAGCGGTATTTGTAGTAACCATGATTTTGCTGCCTTTCCGGGTTGCTCTTGTAGCCGGAATAACCATTCCTATATCCATACTAATTACTTTGGGAATCATGCAAATGGTGGGCATTGAGTTACACATTGTATCGCTTGCCGGCTTAATTGTTGTGTTGGGAATGGTTGTTGACAATGCTATTGTTGTTATCGACAATCATCTGGAAAAACTGGATCAACACGAAACTCCATGGAATGCAGCATGGAAAGCAGCAACAGAACTGGTGATACCAGTATTGTCAGCCACCGCTGCAATTGTTGCATCCTTTTTCCCGCTCATGCTCATGCTAACCGGATTGGCTGGTGATTTTGTTGGTACATTTCCAGTAACCATAGGTATTGCTCTGGGTGTTTCAATGCTTGTTGCTGTCTTTTTAGTTCCTTTTATGTGCTACATTTTTATCAAAAAAGGCCTGCACAAAGAACAAACCGATAACACAACCAATAAAAAAAGTTTCTTAGACCACATGCAAAATTGGTACGATACAATGCTTGAATGGACTTTCAGAAATGGGAAAACCACAATTGCTTTGGGCGCATTATCAGTAATACTAGGCATTTTAATTTTCACGACAGTAGATCAAAGACTTTTTCCTGCAATGGAACGAAGCCAATTTCCGGTTGAAGTCTATCTGCCTGAAGGCGTATCGCTCAATGAAACGGAAATGGTTATAGACAGTCTTGAAAGAATACTCTCAAAAGATGAACGGGTAACCAATGTTGCTGGTTTTGTTGGTGCCGGATCTCCCCGGTTTAATGATTTATATGCACCTCATTTGCCTGCGAAAAACTATGGACAGCTCATGGTCAATACAATTTCTAATGAAGCAACAATAGAAATACTGGATGAATACGCAAAAAAATATGCAAATATATTTCCCGAAGCAGTAATTAGATGGAAACAATTAGCCATGGAAGAATTCGATTCTCCAATCGAGATTCGTATTTCGGGAGACAGTATTGCCGAATTAAAAACAGAGGGAAGTAAAGTTGAACAGATTTTAAAAACAAATGAAAATATAACCTGGGTGCGAAGCGACTGGGGAGAAATGCGCCGCGGGATTAATGTTAAAATTGACCAAAACAAAGCCAACCAGTTAGGGTATGCTAAAACTTTAGTGGCATCTTCGTTGATGATTTCGCTTGATGGAATCCCTTTAACAACCATTTGGGAGGGAGATTATCCAATAAGCGTTGTGTTAACAAAAGAAGAGGAACAATGCAATAGCATTAACGATCTTGAGAATCAATACATCTCATCTCCTTTAACTTTGGAATCGCTACCTCTTAGATCAGTGGCCACACTTGAACCCGAATGGACAGAAGGAAATATTTGCCGAAGAAATGGTCTGCGCACAATTACCATTAAAGCAGATCTTGAACGAAGCGTGATTCCGTCCGGTGTTTTTAAAAAAATAAAACCCCAGATTGATCAATTGGAACTCCCAAAGGGAATTAATATTGAATATGGTGGTGATGATGAAGCTACAAATGAAAACATGGGACCTTTAATCAGTTCCTTATCGATTAGCCTCATATTGATTTTCTTTATTTTGATTGTTCAATTTAAAACCACTCGTCGTGCACTATTAATTATGTCAACCATATTAATGAGTATCTTGGGTGCAGCCTTAGGATTAAAATTAACAGGATATCCATTCGGAATGACATCTTTTATAGGCATAATAGGGCTAGTAGGAATTGTTGTTCGAAATGGAATCATCCTGATTGATTACGCCATGCACTTGGTAATAAATAATAATTTGTCATACAAAGAGGCAGCCATTGCTGCAGGTAAACGTCGGATGAGACCTATATTTCTAACTTCTATGGCTGCTGCTATGGGTGTTGTTCCAATGATTATAAGTAAATCTCCACTATGGGGTCCATTAGGATCTGTTATTTGTTTTGGTATGATTGTAGGAATGGTTCTGACTCTAATGATCTTACCTGTTCTGTATTGGAAGGTATCCGGCAATGGACCAAAGAACAAAAACCAACCAGTAGTTTAATTTATTTATTAAAACAAAAAAAAATGGCTCGCTATATATTATTACTATTTATTTGTGCTTATTCCTTTCAAGGATCAGCACAAAGCTTATCGCTTGATTCATGCCAATCTTTAGCTCATGAAAATAATAAAAGACTTAAAGAAGCTCAGATGAATCTACAGGCTTCAGAATTGGTGAAAAAAAATGCTTTCACCAATTACTTTCCGAAACTTGATGCAGGAATAACCGTTTTTAAATCAGATAAAAAACTTTTGGAATTAGGTCTTGCAGGAACGCAAATGCGTCTATTGGATTATGCTAATTATGGCCATATTTCCGCCATACAGCCAATTTATGCAGGAGGAAAAGTTCGGAACGGTAATAGATTAAGCAGTTTGGGTGTTGAGATTAACAAAGAAAATCTGACGTTAACCGAAGATCAGCTTAAAGTAAAAACGGAAGAGCTTTTTTGGTTGTCAATTTCATTGCAGGAAAAAATGATAACACTTTTACAATACGAAGAACTGGTTAACACTCTTTTAAAAGATGTTGAAGTTTCGTACAATGCAGGTTTAATTCAAAAAAGTGATCTGTTAAAAGTTCAATTGAAACAGAATGAATTATCAACAAACAAATTACAACTTCAAAATTCTATAGATATGGTCGCAATGACCTTATGTCAACATTTAGGGATAAAATATTCAGAGAAAATTCGTTTTGAAGATGAATTACTTACAACTGATCTACCAATACAATACTTCGAAATCCACAATGAAAGTGTTGTTAATCGTTCAGAGTTCAAAATTCTAAGCAAACTTAAAAGAGTAGAAGAGCTAAAGTATAAAATGATAAAAGGAGATATACTACCTCAATTTGCCATAGGTGCAAGCGGTATGTATCTGGATGTTTTAGACAATGATAATACCAGTTTATTAGCATTTGCCACTTTAAGTATTCCAATATCAGATTGGTGGGGAGGAGGTCATCGATTAAAGGAAAGCAAAGTACACATTAGAATAGCTCAAAACAAAATCGATGAAACTTCAGAATTACTTGAACTTGAGATGGAGAAAGAATACAGAGATTTAAATGAGGAATATCAGCGAATTACGGTATCCCAAAAGTCTGTTATTCAGGCAGAAGAGCACCATAAAGTTATTAAAGACAATTATTCAGCCGGCTTGGTAAATACATCAGATTTACTGGAAGCTCAGGCCATGCTTCAGGAAGCAAAGGATGGAGAAACAGATGCTTTGTGTACTTACAAAATACGATTGGCTAACTATCTAAAATCCATTGGAAAATAACAAGATGACAATCTTGCTGCATAAATGAAACACATCTTCACTCTACGGCATCTCATTGAGCTGAATATGTGTTTCACTTTCTGATATTAAATAGAAATCACCAATAAATAAATGAAATCGGTAATTCAATACATTTTTGGCAAACCAAAATTTTGGTCGCAACTACAAATAATTTTTCTTTCCATAATTTGGTGGAATCTATTTTTTCAATTATTTATTACGTTGCAATATCTAACAATGTTAGGAAATGATATTGAAGAAGGAACCCCAAAATTATTGTTTTTAATCAACGATAACATAACAATTACGATACTAATAATTTCAATTTTTGCCATAATCAGCAGCGTTTTTGAAATCTTTTTTTTTGTAAATTCTTTCCGGAAAAAATCCTTTCTCATTACATTTTTTTTAAAGTTATGTAGTTATTTAATCGGTTTTGCTCTATTGAGTATAAGTCTCGGCCTTTTTCATTACTCCATTGAAAAAGGTTTGGGATTTATAGATTCGGTTAAACAGATTAATGATTTTATTTTTAATCCAATTGGCTTGTATTTTTTCATTATCGGTTTGTTTATCAAGTACACATTAGATGTATTTCTGGGTGCGTTAAAGCGTACTGGCTTGTCGCTTTTTTTTAATTCACTATTCGGAAAATACAAAAAACCCTTTGAAGAAAACCGAATTTTCATATTCCTCGACCTTGTTTCATCAACTAATTATTCTGAAAAACTAGGACACGAAAACTATAGTGCTTTTTTGCAAGAATGTTTTCTCACCATCAGTAGCAGCATTGTAAATAATCGCGGAATTATATATCAGTTTGTAGGCGATGAGGTGGTTATAACCTGGAAAGGCAATAAAAAAGAAAATTACAAAAGAGCTATCAACTTTTATTTTCAGTTTATCGATGATTTAAATAAAAAAGAAAAGCTATTCTTAAAAAAATATGGAATTCATCCCGAATTTACGGCATCTCTAAATTCAGGCAATGTAATGGTTGCCGAGGTTGGCGATATAAAAACAGAAATAGCTTACCATGGAAGTGTCTTGAATACAGCTTCTCGCTTACAAAAACAGTGCAAAAAATACGGAGCCCGACTTCTTGCAACCGAAGCATTCGTATCTAACCTCAGAAAAACACAACACGATTATACTTATGAATTTTTAGACTTGGTACACCTCTCAGGAAAAGTAAACTCCGAAAAAATATTCCATATTAAAAGAGAAGATCTAAACGACACTATTTCAAATTGAATGTCCTTCTATTCTCCGATATTTATAGACAAATTACTCACTTGTATGCTAATAAATAGTTAAAAATATCCTACGAAGTTCGATGTACTGTTAGTGAAGTTGGTTCAGATATGGCAAGGTGCAATGAATAAAATCGTAAAAAAAGTATTCCGCAGAAGCATTTGTACTTCGATGATCAAAGTAGTTTAAAATACCTAATAATCTTAAATCGTATTTCCAATACTCCTGAAAGCTTCGTATCTGGCTTCTCAAAACTATCCCACCTTTGCATGAGCAAGGCTGTTATTTTTGGTTTGTGTTAAGATCACTCTTAAATTATGAGTCAGCGAATAGGCCTGTTTAAGATCCGGATATTGGGTAAATAGAATATCTGCATACCATACCAAGCTTAAAAAGTATTTAAACCCGGATACTAAGCTCTCCATTGAATACATATACGGTAGTGGATTTCCGCTATATTTAAATTTAAAAAAAATGTTCTACTGTTACGTTCTTCGGAATAGTCAACAAGATCGGTTTTACATTTGGAGTACTAAATTCTACCTATTAATATTTAACCTTCAATAGTTTTCGGGATTTCTCTATCAATACCAGCCAAACACTTGTCGGCATATTGTTAATTTTCAAACACTTACCAACACAACCCCAACTTATTTTAATTTTAAAAAAGCAATTCCCTCCAGAAGATAGATTAATACTGCATAATTAAAGATATTATGAAATAGTAAATTCACAACTAAAGTAGACGATTGGGATTTAGCTTTATCAATTCCTTGTGAATATACAGACCAAGCTCGTAAAATTGAACAATCAATAAAAAGAGTAAAAAGTATATTTATTCTCTAATTGCGAAGCAGGAAAGAGTCGATTGCTTACTCCAAAATATTTGAGTCCATGGTTCACCCCGATACTTCGGGGCATGTGGGCCCACCCCCAAAAAAAAACACCTAATCGTTTGATTAGGTGTTTTTTTTATGCTTTAAATTGACTTTATTTCATCTGGCATTGTGCCGATAAATATCTAAATCTCTTTGTTTTGCCTCCAGTTTCTCTTTTAATTCTTCAATGATACTCACATAAGATTCAATATCTGTTTTTGCATCTTCCAGGTTAAGTAATTCTATTTTCGCCTCCTTTAACTCAAGATAGGTAAGAATGATATTGTTATACATTCCAACATTCGAAACACTATCTTCTGCAATAAACTTATTTCTCATTACAGCTAATTCTGTTGAAATTAGCTGATCAGTAAATTCAATATTAGTGCCCTTAATTTGAATCATATCAATTAATGCTTTTACTTTATCCATTTTAAGGGCAAAATTACTGATTTGTTTTTTCTCCAAACTCAAGTAATTCAACCGATTATGCAAATATTTATTTTCTTTTTCGGGTACTTTTAAATTAAAAAACACAATAACAACAACCAAGGAAGTAGTTAAAAGAAACAGGAAAAAGAAGCTAATAAATGCCTTTCTGCGTTGCTTTACATTTAGTGATTTCATCTATTTTATATTTTAAGTTTTTGTTCTATGGAACTTACCATATTATCTTTCTCTTGTGTGTACAAAGACTTTAACATGGAGTTTCATATGATTATAATTGTATGTTTTTGCCATATAGCCTGTCCCGAACTTGTTTCGGGAGAACTTACCATGCTGAAATAATCATCTCCCTGTGTGTCAAAATATCCTTGTCATGGACGTTTCATATTTCAAAACGCTTTACTGGTTTACATTCAATTTACGCAGCACTATTCTTTACCAAAGAAGAAGGGCCTCTTTTTCTTTGCCGTAGTTGTTCCTTCAATTTCTTCTTCCATTAGTGTTTCTTCCTTAACAAAAAGATCGGTCTCTATTTTCTTACCGATATAATCTAAACCTGAAAGAGTTTGCAACACATGCTCTAACAAACTAAGCAGCTTTATGGTTTTGTCAACAGATATACTAATTTTATTATGGTCGTAGCGATGCTTAATAACTCGGTTTAATGCATCCTCAAACTCCCCTTCGTTAATATTGCACCAATCCGATATATAAGTCATAAATTCATCCTTACCACATGCTTGCCATCCGTCAATTGAATTCTTAACAATTCGAGCCAAATCCATCACCAAAATTACCATCTCAACAGGATAGTCATAAGGAGTTACAATTCTATATCTAGAAAGAGTTACACTTAAAAAGTCGAGCAACTTACAGCAAATTTCATTTAAAGCTTTGGCAAGAGGATTATCTTGCTTTTTCAGGCGGATTTTATTAATGATTGAGGAAGAAAACTTCTCAATGGAACTAATATAAGTTTCCACTTGCTTATAAACATCAAATAAATCAGGATTCGATGCAATAAACCTTGACGCAATAATATAATCAGAATCTACACCCCAACTTCCATCCATCTTTGTTATTTTACCAAATACAAGATGATTTTGCCCCAATAAAATTTCCGATAATTCGTCCTCTTCTAAAATAGAAATTTTCATTTCAGGTGCTACAAAAGGTTTTCGAACCGGACTTTCCGCCGCATTTGCCATTCCAATTGGTTGACGGGAAAAGGGATCTATAGATAAAACGACATAATATACCGCATCACTTTCTGTTTTAGGCAAATCACACTTAAATTCTTTTCCGTTTGTAATGGCGTAGGAAAAGCCACTAGGAAAAACAATACCTACAGGTTTAAAAGTTACCAAAAGTTGAATATTATTGTCAATATCCATCCACAAAAAGTCTCTTTCACTCCTAACAAGTCCAAAATTTAGTGGCGAAACCGACAATCCAGCCACTTCCATTCTATTCTTAATGAATGAGTTCTCCTGAGCAATAAAATGCTTTTTATTAATATTCATGCCATCTACCCAATTTACAGGCAGAAACATATCATTTTCATTTACCATAGTTAATCGTTTTTAGAACCTCGCTTTTTTTTGTATCGTATCGTAACATTTACAATGTTGGTACTATTTCTTCTTTCTGTCGAAAATTCTTTTATTAAAATATTCTTTCCTTCTACATCCTTAATTATTGCCTCAAAAGTCATTAAATTGCCATTGCATCTAGCCATTAAATATTTATTGCTCTCATTGAAATATTTCAAAAATTTCTCTTTATCTCCGACTCCTTCGGCAATCTGCTGAAGCATAACCGTTAACTCACCATCAGTGGGCAATGATTCATCTTTTACAATTTCCTTTTCAATCTCTTTAAACACTTGGTACACTTCTGGGGTTTCTGGAATATAATCCTTTTCTATTTCGCCATCCGACTTCTTAGCCGAGGTAATTTTATGTTTTTCAGTTGGTTTAACACGCACATATATTTTCTTTTGAGCAGTAAATTCCCTGTTTCCATCTACCACCAAACTAATCGTCTTATAACCTGGTTTAGTGAATGTATATTTTACGGATTTTCTTTTTGAATTCATCTGACTAGAACCGTCAACTTGCCATTCCCATGAGCTTCCTCCTTGAGCACTGCAGGTAAAAACAGCCGAAGTGCCAACATACACCTGTTTAGGGCCTGCAATTCTTGGAATAACAACAACAGGCTCATCGTCCTTAATTTTCTCTATATGAATCGATTCTTGAAACTCATATCTATCATTAACGATAAGCGTAACTGTATAATCTCCATGCTCGGCATAGGTATGAATAGGCGACTTTTCATGTACCAATGCGGTACTGTCTCCAAAATTCCACTCGTAAGTATGATCTCCTGCCGTATTATTTCTAAACTTCAACATTGCATTCGCCATATGTTTATCTCCTAGCACCTCAAAACTAACTTCTGGAGGGGCCTGATAATCAAAGTATTTAAAACCTAATATCGCCAACAACGGAATCAAGAGAAGTATAAAAAAATTAGAAATCATTGAGTCAATCCTAAATTGACGAGGTTCACCATTATTTTTTGCCATTATTGTTTGAATATTTGCACTCCATTTATAAATAAACAGTAAGGATAAATATTACTTCCTCTTTCATCTAAAACATGCAATATTTCCCGCCCTTCAAGAACCATTGCATCCTGCTCACCTATTTCACGTTTGCTATTTAATTTGATATTAATAGTTCGAACAAAACCAGTTTGAGAATCCTGACTCTCCATCAATCCTTTTTCAATTACCACCTGTTCAATTCTTTCCCCCAAAACATCATACACCAATGCTTTAATGTCCTTTTCTGTCACAATTCGCCCTCCTGATAACATCATATACCTATTATTATATAATTGTTCATCAGAGTTTAAAACATTTCGAGCCCCAGTCAGAGGAGTAATAAAATAGCCCCCAGCTTGCTGAATAGATGCCCCTTTATAGGGTAATATTGGAGTATTCGGTTTTATTCCTTTTAAAATTTTTCCGGCCGTGGTATAATATTTTACGAAAATTGTATCAGCAATTTCTTTATATTTTAAAAACATATACACGGGACTATGATACCTTTTCTTTTGGGTTACCGATTGCTGCAAACGAGCTATTATTTGTCCAAGTACTTTCAGGTCATCCGAAAATTTACCATTATCGAGCATTGCAAATGCAGCACTTTCGTTCCTCAGTTTTCCAATCAAAAAATTAATTGCTTCACTGGCATTTTCTGTTGACATGCCTGCTACTCCATCCCTGCGTAAAAGAAATGTACCATTTTCCCATTCGCTTCCATTTTGGACTCCGTATTCCTCATAGATAACACCATCATCTCCTTCCACTACATCCAGAGCAAAAAAAGCCTCCTCGTCCTGTAAGCTAATTACCGATAAGTTCTCACTACTCTTAAAAACCTTCTCTCTTTCGGTAAGATTAACCACTGGCAAGGCATTTGCAAAACAATTTACCGACGATAATATTCCGGAATCAAAATCCTCATTAAAGCAGATTCGCAGCCAACAAATATTCTCATCTGTTTGGGAACCATTAGCTTTAAAATCCTGTTCGGATGAATTTGTTTTCTTTATTCTTATAAATTGTCTATCGTAGTAGGACAGAACCCTTTTTTTAATACCTGTCAACTCACTTTTCGAGCTTCCCCAATCAACCGTTAATTCTTCGTCTTCTTCGGAATTCAATCCAAATTCAACTTCTAATTTCTCGTCATTAAGAAAAAATTTTGCACTTCTCAGTTGTCTATAAAAAGTGTCCCGAACAGAGGTATTTTCTTTGTAATCGAAAAACAATCGAAATGTACTTAAACCATCCGTATTTACAGGTATTTCAATGCCCAGCAAAACATCGTTTTTATCCAGAACGATTCCTTTTAGAACATCCGATTCAATTCGTGATTTAAAGCGATAATCGGTCATTTGATAATATGCCGAACTAGAAAGGATATACTTAACTCCTCCTTTAAAAAGAGAAGTCTCCTGAAGAGAAATAAATTGCAATTCCCGAAGCGCATCAAACTCGTTTCGTATCCGACTCAAGAATTTATAATTGGCAGGTAAACATGCAACCGAATCGGTAGGATTAATAATTGCTACAGAATAACCAGGCTGCACTCCGCCATGAATATGAGGAATCAACTGATTCATTAATTTTTGGGCTACACGATCCTGCACTTGATCCATTTCGTGATAAATAGACTCACTTTCTGCGGCAAGTGCCGAAATTAGAATTCGTACCAAAGGATCAAAAGAGGATTCATCGTACACTTCATCAATAGCCCACATCCGTGATGCCTGTTTCAACATCCTCTCTTTTATTAACTCTTTATGCTCCATTTACTTCATATTATTTTAATAGTAGGACAATGGACCCATGAAAAAGTACCCCGAAAATGCAAATGGCTCGTCTGTTTGTGCTAACCTTCCGTTTACTTTCAAATCCAACTTCTTCTTCATACAGGTTACATTTTCCCCAACACCAATTAATGCTTGCGAAAAACTTATTTCTATCTCCAGATTATCCAATCTATTTTCGTGATTTTTAATTGACAAACATAATCCTGATTTGATTTCTTCTTTCAGTCTGCTATCATTAATTTTATTATTAAAATCACTATCCCAGATGGAACAACCAAATGTTTCATCATACAAGCAATCTCCTAAAGCTGTTGTTATGATTAGATATAAGTGTTGAGAAATAGATTCTTTCAAACTACAATGTTCATGATCTTTTTTTTCACACAACCTTCCTAATTTTAACGGTAACGAATAGTATATCATTCAAAATTTCAATATTAATGAAACTATAATTAAATAAATAAAAACACATCTGAATCTAGATTAACAAATGGTAATAAAACTACGAATTTATCAAAAAAAACAATTACTTCCATTTTTAATTTAACCAAAAAACATTTTTAATAAATTAGTTAATAAAATATAATAATTATATTTGTTATGTGCTTAAAATAAATATTAATAACTTTATGATTCTAAAGTGCCTGTTTTACCACTTATATTATTTCATATTGTTTAATTACAGAATACAACATGATAAAAATCGAAAATGGCTTAATTAAACTATCCGACGAAATTAAAAATGCCATAATAGTAGCACAATCATGCGCTAAAGAAAACAGCAATCCATGCTTTTCTCCCGCACATCTACTAAAAGGACTTCTTCACAAAAACAGTGGCATCCGAGAACAACTATTTGCAATGGATGTAGATGTTTACTATTTGGATGAATGGGCTGACGTGCGTATGGAGGGCTGCCCAAAAGACAGCAGATTATCGAATCCTATTCCTGCTGATGATGGAGTAGAAAATATCTTTCAGGAAGCAGAAGAACTGAATTTACTAAACCAACAGTCAGAATTAAATTCGCTTAGTGTTTTAACAGCTCTAATAACTCCAGGTGTTGGCTTTACTTTCGACCAATTAAAAACATTCCCTCTTCAGCGCGATCAGTTACTTAATAAATTTTTTAGCGAAAATTCTACCGACACTAACAAAACGAAAGAGAAGAGTTCAAAATCAGATCTGGAATATCTTATTGATCTGACTAGTTTAGCAAAGAGTCATCAACTTTCTACAGTAGTGGCCAGAGATCAGGAACTATTAAATATTACAGAGACAATTGGCCGATTTACAAAACCACATGTGCTTATAACCGGCGAATCAGGAGTCGGCAAATCTGTAATAATTAATGGATTAGCATCTATTATATCACAAGGAAAAGCTCCTGCACTGCTCACACAATCAAGAGTATTTAAACTTCAAATGGAAAGTATTCTTGCAGGAGCTACTTATAAAGGCGAAATAGAAGACAGACTTCGAAAAGTATTTAAACAACTGGAACAGCTAAATCGTCCCATTCTTTTTCTAGATGATCTTCAGACACTAATAGATGATAAATCCGGGAATACTGGAATAACGCACCTTCTTAAATCGGAATTAAACAAAGGATACTTTGTTTTAATCACAACCATTCCTAACGATTCATTCCGAAAGTTAATTGATGGCGACAGCGCTTTAAAAAGACTTTTTGAACACTTAAATATTGAAGAACCGGATACTACTCATGCCATTGAAATGGCTCTGAGTGCAGTATCACAATTACAGGATCACCATAAGCTAAACATACAGCTGGAACATATCTCCGAAGCTGTAACTCTTGCATCCCGTCACTTTAGCGAAAGAAAGTTACCCGACTCGGCAATTGATCTTATTGATCGAACCATGGCAGGAACCCGTGCTCAAATGGATACATTACCAAGTGAGATCGACCAATTAGAAAAACAACTAAAAGCAGTCGATTGCGAACCAAATGATATCGACATTATCGATGCAGGACTACGAAAGTTTCTCACCTATATCGGGCAACCACAAGATGAGTCAGATGAACTTAACGAACCTGTAGCCAACTGTTACAAAATGATTGATATTTTACGACATGAGATATCCAATCAATCCGACGAAATTAACTTTCACAATTTAGCAAACACCGTTGCCAGGGTTAGCGGTATTCCTGTTGGTAAAATAATGACTCGAGAAAGAGATCGGTTACTAGGCATGGAAGACACTTTAAAATCTGCAGTAATTGGTCAAGACCAAGCAGTAACTGCAGTTTGTGAATCCATACTCGAATCCCGTTCTGGACTTAACAGACCAGGACAGCCAATCGGTTCATTTTTCTTTTTAGGTCCAACCGGTACGGGGAAAACAGAACTTGGAAAACAACTTGCCAACTTCTTATTTCAGTCATCAGCATCCTTAATTCGCTTCGATATGTCTGAATTTAAAGAAGAACACTCTGCAGCTTTATTATATGGTGCACCTCCCGGATATGTAGGATATGAAGAGGGTGGTATGCTCGTAAATAAAATCAGACAAGAACCTTACTCGGTTGTTCTTTTTGATGAGATTGAAAAAGCTCACCCTTCTGTTTTCGATATTTTCTTACAAATACTTGACGAAGGTACCATACATGATCGTTTAGGAAAGACAGGTGATTTCTCCAATGCAGTAATTCTTTTCACATCCAACATAGGAAGCCAATCGATTGTTGATCAGTTTAATGAGAAGAAAACCTTACCAAAATCGGATAAATTAATGGAAAGCATGGCCAATTATTTCCGACCAGAATTCCTAGGTAGACTTACAGGGATAGTTCCTTTCTCCCCAATAACAAAAGAGAATATCACAAAGATTTTTAATCTTCAACTCAAGGAACTAACAGAAGCACTCAACCAACAAGAAATTGAATTGGAAATCAACAATAAAACCAGAGAAAAACTTGCTGAAGAAGGATACTCTCCTCAATACGGAGCCCGCCCTCTTCGTAATATTATTCGCACCAGACTGCGCACTCCACTATCACGAATGATTATTGGAAATGAACTTCAGTCCGGACAAAAAGTGACTGTATCATTCGATAAAAATAAAAAATTAAAGCTAAAGGTTAAATAAAACCAATTGCATTTCAAAGGTACATAGACTAATAAACTCCAAATCCAACAATAATATTTTACCATAGAAATCTATTAATTAACATTTAAATAAAAAAGATACAGAGCATGAACGGAAATTTTGAGCTTGGTGGAACAGAAGTAAAATTAGATGCCGGTGAGGCAATCCAGGAAATTCCACAAAACAAAACCCTATTAATCGAGAAACTAACTTACGACGCTCCGATTAAACCAGATATTGTAAAAGGTCTCCATACTGTTGAAGAAGTTTTTCAACACTATAAGCCTCAAATAGAAGTAGATTTTGAGACATCAGAAGGAACCTCACAAAAAGAAACCATTGGCTTTACAAACTTAGGAGATTTTGGCATAAAAGGCATAACTGCACAAAGTGAGTTTCTTAAAAGTTTAACCACTGAAAAAGAACAGCACAACAAAATAATTAAACAACTAAAAACGAATAAAATTTTAAAGGCTGCCCTTACCGATCCCGATGCCAAGGCTGCCCTTTCGGCTACTATCAGCGGATTAATTGAAGAATTAAACGAATTGGAGAGATAATAAAATGCTACAGAACAAAGAGCAAATGGATAATTCGCTAGCAACTAACGAATTACCCCTGGAAGAGAATTTAAGTAAATTGGCAAAATATGGCGGATTTGATCTGCTTGAAACAGCTATTGAAGGAGTTCAAAACATGAACCCCGAGCGTAAGGCCAGAAAAAAAATCTTCTTTACAGAAAACACAAAAAAAGAGGAACGAGAGCAATTAAAAAGAACTCTTGAAATATGGTCCGAAGCAATAAACCGGTCAAACGACCTAAACGAGATGATCGACAGCAGTAAAGAAAAAGCTGCAGAAACAGCCCAAACCTTGAAGAAAAACCTTGGCACGGTAATCGAACAAACCAGAGATTTGGAACGCTCCTACCGAAGCATGGCTTTATTCTACAAAAACTCCGAACAAGATAAAGTAAAAAATATATCCATAATGAATGCAGATCCGGATCAAATTAAGGATTTGGACAACACCCGTTTCATAGATGCTGTATCGTCTGAAATAAAGAATACTTACGATCGGCTTGACCTTAGTGACAACTATGGTCTATTAGTTTTACCTGGTTATCTGGGATCTAACATGCTGATCGAAAAATGGGGTAAAATTGCTTACGACAACAAAGTAATGATGGTAACCGATTTTGAGCATTTGGATGAAGCTGATGATGTTATGGAAATGTTTAGCGCCGCAAACCTTTCGGGGGGTGACATGTTCCGCTCCAACGTAATGATGACCTGTAACTGGCTGGTTGGCAGAGGTAAATTCGACGAAGTAAACGAAGAAGATGACCTTTACGTTCCACCCGCAGGAGCATTAGCCGGTAAAGTTTACCAAACCCTTATGTCGCAGGTGACTGCAGGTAAAAAGTTTGGTGGAATTAACGAAGTGCAAGGAGTTAAATTTGATCTTCGTAAAAGCGAAATTTCAAGCCTCGAAAAAATGGGATTAATCCCAATGGTGAACGAATACGGTAAAGTTATGGCTTTCTCGGCCAAAACTCTATTTAACGGCGCTAATCTAGGCCTTCAAACTTATTCGGTTGTTAGAGTTTTTGATTACGTAACAAAAGTGATGATGGATTTTCTTAATCGCAGAGCTTTTGAGAATTTCAATGCCAAAACACGCAAGGAACTTTTAAAACAAATCATTCAATTTTTAGATACCATATCTGGTCCGGATAAACTAATTGAAAATTTTACCATTAAACGTTTTGAGCAGGATCCTATTCAAAAAGATCGGGTGCACCTTGACATTCATATGAAACCATATTTTCCAGCTAAGAACTTCCTAATAAAAATGGAAGGTCAAAAAGGAGATGATGGAAACGAATGGGACAGCGAATATGCCCAAGACTAACTCCGGTAATTAAATAAAAAAACAGGCTTACTATTCATTTAGCAAGCCTGTTTTTTTTGTCTTCCAATAGGTCAAACAAATTAATCATTTAACCTTTGACACACGATTACAGCGTTTTCTTTTATGTTATTTCTATATACTGTTTGCTCTGTATTAACCTGTTTCCACCGACCAATAAAGCGAGGCCGACGATAAAAAATCCAACTATGCAGCTTATCTTCCTGCGCACCGTAATTAATTAATTCTTCAGGATGTTTTTGATTATAATCATTAATAAAATGATAAAAAAACATTCCAAAATCCATATTCTCCGGAGCACGAACTCTAAATCTTGAAACAAACTCAGCATTATTCGACTTTAAAAACTCCAAAGTAATAATATATGGATTCTTTAAATCCTCATATTCCGGCCTTACATATTTTTTATGGACAGGATATTCCCACTTCCTATAAATAGCCAAAGGGATATCCATTGCACTGTTAAATAAATAACGAAATATCCATGGGAGTATTACACTAATTGTGGCGGTTAAAAAGAAATAATGCATCCCACTCACCCCAAATCGTCCGGCAATCTGTATAAACACAATAAAACCAATTAAAACCGTAACTAGTATAAACAAGAATTGTGCTAACCATTTCAGCTTCTCAGGCCATTCGAAATATTTCTCTAACGCCACAATCATCAAATAACCAAACAACAAACTCAACACCATAATAGCAATATAGTTGGAAGCTATACCATAAAACATTAAATTACGAATTGTAAACAAAGCGCAAACTGTATAGGCAAGAGCCGCAACAAGAAAATATAAAATCATCTTCTTTCTATCATGTGCGAACAACTTTTTTAAGCTTTTTGAGAATGCAAAAAACATCGCTCCAAAAAAGAGAAACAATATTGAAACCGCATTAATATCCCCGGCTAGTAAATTTTTTAAAATCATAACTCTGATCTGTTTTTTTAGGAACTTAATACGGAAGAATAACCAAGAACACCAAAACCATCAGGCGAAAACTCCTGATCCGTTTTACATTTAAAATCGAACTCATATTCTACCGGCAATAAATACTCCATAATTTCCACTATAAATTTATGAATTGGTCCACCTTCCAGATAATCCTTAATTTCTTTTTCCGCAACTCCCTCTATCAAAAATCGAACCATTGGAAGTTCTTCCGTTGTATTTCCCACAATAAAATTTCGACCCAAAATAATTTCATTATCTCTTTTTTTCTCTTGACTTTTTATGCAAATCAAGCTCTTTTCATAGGAGACAGACTTATTTAAAAACAACTGCAACACTTTACAAATCTTGCCCAAATTTCCTTTTAAAGAATATGCCAAAGGAGCAAGCTTAAGTAAAAACTGCTTCTGACACTCTTCAAGCTCACCATGGATATCCCAAAATCTGACTAAAAAACTTTGAAATTGATGATCCTGATTTTTAAGCAAAGAAACTTCTTGTTGTTCAATCTTCACCAACACCCTAAACAATTCATTCTCAAAAGGTTTGAAAAAATTTCTAGCCTCCCGCTCTTCTCTTTTTTGTTTTTGATGAAGCTGAATTAATTGCTGCACACTTTCTCTTCCACTTCCTTCATTCCTTTCATGAATAACTCCTTCGGGCAATAAATCGTAAATTCCATTTCGAGAAAGAAGCAAATTTACCAATCCCTGTTCTTCATTCATTCCCAACCGGGCCTTCTCTACGTCTCTTCTGAATGGCCTATTGAAAGCACTATTCATTTGAATCATCAAGTTCTCGGGCAACAGACCACGATCGAACAAAAGATTGGTAACTATTTCAGCTTTCAGATTAAATGGCAAACCATTAATATCCTGCATACACCCACTCAAGGTATTTTCATTCAACATCTTTTAAAATCTTAGCATTTGAAATTACATGAAACCTATTAATTGAATCCCGTAAATGATGAAAACGAAGATCGCCTCCTGCATCGGCCGCAACAAAAACATCATTATCTAAATAAAACCCGACTTCCTTTACAGCACGGAAATTCTCTTTAAAAAAGACTAAATCTCCCTCCTCTAAAAAATGACAATCTTTAAACAAATAAGTTTTTCGTGCCTCATAAAGCTCTTTAAAATCTGCAGGTAACTTAGTTCTAAGATTTAAATAATATAAGTATTGAATAAAACTTACATTTAAAGATCCCAATTTCGCCATATTTGAATCCCTAACTATAGTCCACTTATCAATACTTTGATATAAGGCAATACTCTTTATTTGATCCTTCTCTACGTGAAGAATCAATGCATACTTTTGTTTTAAAGCCACAATTGCAGGTTCATCATGATAAATTGTATTGTGAATAATTTTTTTAGACCCACAAGAAAACAAACCGCACAAACAAACCAACAGACCAATTGCCGGGATTAATCTCCCAAATTCATTCTTCCCAATAAATGATGAATTATTTCGCAGCATTAATTAAAAATAAAGGTTTAAGCAGATTTTGCAGTTAATACAAAATCAGCTAACAAAATTATGAAAGATTATAGCTAAGAAAAAATATTAAACCGTAATTCTTTATTAAAATAAAGAAAAAGGCCCGAAACATTAGCAAATAAAGTATTCTTATGTGTCATATAAATTAATTGAAAAATAACGTTAATAATAAATAGCAATAATCCAAACGAATCTATAATTATTTTTTCAAGAAAATAACACTTAGCAGAATAAAAACATCAAAGCAAATAAAAACCCTCTTAATACTTTAAAAACAAATAATAATTATTTTAAAAATATTTACATATAAAATTAATATTTTCGAAAACCCACAAAGCCTCATTACAAAAGGGAAACAGAGTATTTTTAATATGTTTACATCTGGGCAACGAAAGAAAGATATCAACTTTTACAATGCTGCATAATTGGATTTTTAAAATACTATTCATAATTTCACCATCGTATTATTATTATTATTAACATTTAAATTAAGTTTTATGTCATTTAAAGCAAAATTAAACGTAGGTGGAAAGACCATGAATGTTCTTTCCTGCAATTACGATTTAACTCAAGAAGTTGATGCCACAGGTCGTCCATCATCTGTTACCCGTGGTGGTCGTATCATGTTAACAGTGGAAAGTACTGGAGATACTGATATGTTCGAATGGATGTGTAATAACTTTGAGAGAAAAGATGGCACAGTAACTTTCTTAAAGCGCGATACAGACGCTAAACAGAAAGAATTGTCATTTACTGAAGGATACCTTGTGAAATATGAGGAAAAATTTAATGCCTTTGATAATATGGCTATGGCTGAATCGTTTACCATCTCTGCCCGTGAAATTAAAATGGGTAATGGTGAGCACATTAATGAGTGGGTATAATCTTACCTAGGAAAGGGGGACGACATATTTATGTCGTCCTTCCCAACTAAAATCAGGATACCTTCACGTATTCCTAAAAGAGGGACGACATAAATATGTCGTCCTTCCTAACTAAAATAAGAATACCATCACGTATTCTTATATAGGGTAAAAATATAAAATTACCTGAAAAAAGAATAAAAAAATCCTGATAAAGAAGAGGGTGTCTAAAAAGTTACGTTCTATTGTCATTCTGAGCTTGTCGAAGAATCTTTCACTTTGAAAAACAGATGTTTCGTCCCGATAGCCATCGGGATCGCTTAACATGACAATCCGGTACAAAATATTCCTTTTTGGACACCTTCTTCATTTTTAAATTTACCGACTCCGTTTTCTTGTTTTAGCAAACATCTAAACCATAATTAAACGGACAAACCTGTTTTTAACCCAATGTAAAACGCAATCAATATGTCATTTCTGGCTGAATTTATTATAGACAACTCTGTTGCAAAAGTAATTAATTGTCATTTTGGGATGGATCAAGCCATCACTGTTAACGGACGTGCTTCACAAAAACCTGTTGGTGGAGGAATTATTGAACTGGAACTGGAATCGACCTCCAGTACCGAATTTTTCGATTGGATGGCGTCTCCTGATAAACGCAAGAGTGGAAGTGTAACTTTTTATCGCAGAGATGCAATGTCTCGGTTAAAAAGACTTGATTTCACAGATGCCTTATGCGTTTCCTACCACGAGTATTTTCATTCTGAGGGTTCACACCCCATGGTAACTAAAATGAAATTATCGGCTCGGGAAATTAATCTTGAAAATGTTACAGTTGTTAATGACTGGAATGCAGAAGCTTAATCAGATAGAAAACATTCGATAGTAATTAAAACAATTTGAAAGCATTTCACGATGGAAAAAGTAAATCCATACATAAAAATATACTAGTTAAAAACTACCAGCATGGCACTGCAAACAAATACAATCATAAAAATAGATGGAGTACAATACCCTAATTTTCTTGATTTACAGATTATTCAAGGAATAAATACCCATCACTATTTTGATATCACCATATTGTGGGAGCAATTTACCGGGGAAGGAAATGCAATCATCGATAAAACCCAATCATTAATTGGACAACAAATAGAAATTCTAATTTCTGATAATGTTGGCGACTCAAGTCTTCCGGATGGTACTTTTATAGGAATTATTACAGAAGCCGAATCCATAAAATCGGAATTCTCATCGATTGGAGATCACATTCGAATTAAAGGATACAGTCCAACCATTTTATTGGAAGATGGACCAAACTGTATTGGATATGAAGAAAAAGATTTATCGGAAATAGTTCGTTTAGTTACTGCCTCTTATCAAAGTGGTACGGAAACCACTATCAATCCAATTACCCGAGATGTTTTTCCATACATAGTGCAATACAATCAAAGTGCTTTTGGCTTTTTAAGTCAGTTGGCTTCGCGTTTTGGTGAATGGTTTTATTACGATGGACAAAAAATAATTTTCGGATCGGAAACATCGGAACCATTACAATTAAAATATGGTATTGATTTGATGGATTTTAACCTGAAAATGCAAACTCACCCAAAAACATTTAACTACGTAACAAGGGATTACTATTCCAATGAAAAACTAGAAAGCTCGATCACTGCCGGAACTGAGTTGCCAGGATATCATGCACTAATGGCTGAAAAATCGGAAACTATGTACGGGCAGGAAACCATAGTCGATTTTCACCGACATACTGCCGACGGAGATTTAAACCAAGCATTAGAAAATGCTGTTATAAAACAAGGTGAAGCTAACGTTGCCCGTATGGTTATTTTAACCGGAAGCACAATGAATCCAGGTCTTAAAGTGGGTGGATTGATTTCTATTGCACAAAAAACTGCAAATGGAGAAACAGCCTATGGTACTTACATTATCACCAAACTATCGCATACCTGTCAGATGTCGGGCGATTACAAAAATAATTTCGAAGCAATTCCGGAAAATGTTGTTTATCCTCCCTATACCAATGTTGCTCTATTCCCTAAATGCCAGACTCAAACCGCGTTGGTTGTAGAAAATGCCGATCCTCAGGGAATAGGACGAATACGTGTACAGTTTAGCTGGCAGTTAACTGCTCCTTCGCCATGGATTCGAATGACACAACCACATGGTGGTGTGGATAAAGGATTCCATTTTATTCCAGAAATTGGTGAAGAAGTAATGGTTGGTTTTGAAGCCGGAAATGCCGAAAAACCTTTTGTAATTGGAACATTATATCATGGCGCAGCCAAACCAGAAAGTTTTACAACCGACACCAACGATATAAAAGCCATTCGAACCCGAAGTGGACACACCATAGAGCTGAATGATACCGACGGCGAAGAAAAAATAAACATATACGACAACGAAGGCAGTATTATCACTTTTGATACCCAAGCCAAGTCATTAATCATTAACTCAGCTGAAAATATTGATATCTCCGCCAAAAACATCAATATTACTGCTGAAAAAAATATAAGGATTGGTGCAAAAGCCAATATTGATGTATCTGCCGAAGGAGACTTAAGTAATCAGGCCAAGGGAAATGTTATAGTTCAGTCTGATGGAGATACCTCCATATCAAGTAGTGGAGAATTAGCTATGGAAGCTACATCAGATGCAACATTAAGCGGAATGAATACCATTATAGAAGGATCTGTTGGTGCCGAACTAAATGGGACTCAAACAAAAGTAACAGGAAGTGCAATGGCGGAAGTGTCAGGAGGAATTGTAACAGTTAACTAAACTAAAAGATTATGCCAGGACCAGCAGCAACCTTAGGGAGTATGCATGTATGCCCCATGGTAACGGGCTATGTGCCCCATGTAGGAGGACCGGTAAGCGGACCCGGAGTACCTACCGTATTAATTGGTGGCAAGCCTGCCGCCGTCATGGGTGACATGTGCACCTGCGTAGGCCCACCCGATACTATTGTGCAGGGTGAAGCAACCGTACTAATTGGCGGAAAACCAGCTGCAACAATAGGGAGCATGACAGCTCATGGAGGTTCTATTACAGTTGGAGAACCAACTGTGCTGATTGGTACAGGAGGAAGTGGTGCTACAGCAGTAACACCGGTTACAAGAATACCTTTTCCTAAAATTACACCCCTGCAAAAGTTTAAAGCCGTTGTATCCGGTAATGGAGCGCAACTTAATCAAGCCATAGCCAATCAGGACGCTTTAAGACAGCAAGCTGAAGAACAAGCTCTTGCTCCTAAAATTATTAAAGCCGAGTTTTTTGATGATGAAACAGATGAAAGAATTGATAAAGGAAAATTGATAGAAGTGATAAAAATGCGCGTTTTTACCAAAGACTTTGCCGATGGAGATACCGTTAGCATTGACTTAAAACGTAGCAGAATAAAAGACAAAGACGGCAATAAGCTGGACGATGAAGAGGTAGTTACATTAACAGGAACGGTTAATAGCGATGTGGCCATTGTCGAATACGAAGTGCCCGATTACAGTAAAGAAAACGAATAAATTGGATTTGATATGAGTATGACAAACGATTATGGTACGTATCAATTTACGGTAACATCGGGTAATACCAAAGATAGTATTGTGAGTAACAAAGCAAATTTATCTGATGGAAATGGTGTACATATTAGGGTAAGCATGTTCTTTGACGGAACAAACAATAATAAATTTAACACCGAAGGGAGATTAGAGTTTTTTGAAGGTGTTCATGGCCACAAACATAATGCTGAAATGGCAGCTGCTTATGAGAAACGCTTACGAAGTGGTAAGTCAGGGCTAAAAATAGACGATAGTTACGCCAATGATTATAGTAATGTAGCGCGTTTGTTTAAAAATTATGATGACGACCCTACAAATAAAGATGTACGCACAGGATGTAGATATATTGAAGGAATAGGTACCACATCCAATGGAGAAGATATTCTGGATGAGGATGGTAAAAAAGTTGGCGTTAATTTAGGAGGAGATGACAATAAATATGGTGGTGGTTTTGGCGATGGAGCAACTGGTATAGATAAAAAAGTAGAACGAGGTTGCGAAAAATTAGCAGAGGCGTGTAAAAAAATAGCTAAAGATGATACAATTGCAACCTTGACCATTGATGTTTTTGGTTTTAGCCGTGGCGCAGCCGCAGCACGCCATTTTATTTACGAAATAACAAAGGATAAAGTTGAAGCTACAACACAATCCTATGGAACAAGCTCAGGTTATGTGCAAACAATAAACATACCCGAACAACCTCCTTTTGGTGCTTTTGGCAAAGCTTTGCATGGCAAGAGCCTTATATACGAAGGTGATATTACAATTGAATTTGCAGGTATTTTCGATACAGTACCTGCTTATAGAGCTAAATTAGATGGAGGAACCAAGGCTTTACATTTAAATGCTGTAAGTAAGGCTAACAGTATTTTACACCTTACAGCTATGGACGAAAGACGCAAAAATTTTGCATTAACTACAATACAACAAAAAGGTAGCTCGGCTATTGAAAAAGAGTTGCCAGGAGTACATTGCGATATTGGTGGATCGTATACACCCATTGCAAAAGAAAAAGATAAAATAGTATTTGCAGGTAGTTATTACGATATGAAAGATGAAGTACAGTATCTGTTGGAAGAAGGATGGTATTGGAGCGAAAAACAATTGGAGTGTAAATTTGGCTACTTAGGCACTTTAACTAGGGGGCTAATTAATGCACAAGGTTACATTAAAACAGTAGGTACTAAAAAAGTTAAAAATGAATATAGCTTTATCCCTCTTCATATTATGAGAGATAAGGCTCAACTCAATACCCAAGGGGTTAAGTTTAAAGATATTATTTTAAAAAAGCATCAAATTCCTGAAGAGTTAAGCTACACCAATGAACGCTTACGCGATTATGTTTTTAGAAAGGGAAAACCCATGAAGTTTTATACTAGGAAGGAAATAGACAGAGAAATTGAGTTTATAAAAATAAAGGAGAATCCAAAAGCATTATTGAACGAGCCTCATGTAGCTAAAGTGGATGCGCTAAGTATAGTTAATTCTCATAGAGTTGAGCATATAGAAACAAATAATGATGCAGCTATAACTACTGAACAAAGTAAGCCGCTAAATGCCAATGATTATCCCGGGCATCCAGACTTACAACGAAAAATTAATGACCATTTAACGCTTATGGGCTTAAGAGCACAATATTTTCACACCTCGCACGATTGTAGTAGTTTAAAAGCTGCTACTGGCATAGCCTATTTCGACCCCTATGCTGCCAGTATACGCACTAAACCATCACGAGGAATAAATCAAGGATAAAATCAAAATAGATGAAACAATTAACAATTAATATAATTTACTTATTTATGGCACTCAATCTATTTGCATGCAAGCCTGCTAAAAAAGGAGAACAACTTAAACTAGATTGGCAACCAGGTGTTAATGCCCCCAAACACTATCCCATTGAAACTATTTTTGGTTCGTTTTCAAATGGAGAACGAGGGTGTGGTATAACTACAGGCATTTGCCAATATGGAGGCTGGGGCTTGGGTGGTAAAGAGATGTCATCCGGGCATTTTGTACCCAATAAATTAACCCTTGGCTGGTTTTCGTATGCCGAAGATAAATTTTACAAAGGCGAATTTGATCTTCCTGCTGATACCATGCAAGCCTTATTTAAGCAAGGCTTTACTGGTCGAGAAGGAACGCATTTTAGATATAACTACCTCATTGTAAATGCTTATCCCAAGGGGGGGGTGGCCTTATGGATGGATGTGGGAGGAAGCAGAATCGTTGAAATTGCCCATTTTCAGGGTGAAGAAATGGAATACAATTGGAAGTCAATGTATCCATATACGACTGACACTAGAGACGAATTGAATGAGTTTGTAATGCAGCAAGCCAAAGGCTCCCTTGAATATATAGCCCAGCACGGCATAACGCAAGAACCCTTTAAAACCATTTTTAGGCAACGCTACTCTTATACCATTGCCTTGGATAGTGTGCAGCATAATAAACCACTGTATATAATGGCCGAGTTTTTCAATGGCGAAATGGATACCATGCATGGTGAAGAGTTGGAGCATAACTTTTTTAAAACAAAAGCAGTAACTAAATATATTTCTTTTCAATGGGTAAAAGATAGAGTAGTATATTATGGTAAGGTATATTTCGAACCCAAAGAGATGTTTGATTTATTTGCTAAAATGAGTGCAGAATGCCCAGATGAGGCTTATGTAATGCACTTAAAGCCTAATTACAATACCCGTAAGTTAACAGTTACCTTAAGCAGTAGCACACAAGAATTAGAGATACAGCAAACAGGTAAAATAGGTAAGTCGATAAATCAGGATGATGCCAATATGTAAATGTAGCTATGTCAGCCCATTTTCTTACGATGGTTAAATGTTTAATGATTACACTCATGGCACTCAATCTATTTGCATGCAAGCCTGCTAAAAAAGGAGAACAACTTAAACTAGATTGGCAAAAAGCTACGATCCTTAAAGGAAGTAACAGAGTTTGTTGTTAAAAAGCTGCATGCCAAATATAAATACAAAGGGAACCCCATATATTTGCTGCGTAAAAGTGAAATGTATATGCAGCTGGATGCTTTCGGTGTGACGGGAGAAACACTTAAAACATATGTACGAGTAGCTCCTTATGCCGGACGAAAAGATTGGTTAAGGATATATAAAGACTCTCCAGAAGTGCATGTAGAAATTGATAGTCCCAACAAAATGATTTCCATGCCTATTGAGTACGATGTGGAACTATCGCAACGAGATGTACAACTCAATAAACTCAACCAAAAAGCGGCTAAAATTTTAAACAGCCGAATATGTTGACGGTATAGGAACAAAAAAACATTTACCAGATCGTAAAATTTCAAGTGCTGTAGGCTCATATAAAAGGGGTATAACCGATAAAGTTACGGATGGATGTAATCAGTTAGCTGATAAAATTGAGAAATCGATAGGAAAAAGAAAAATCACATCACTTACATTTGATGTATTTGGTTTTAGCCGAGGAGCTGCTGCTGCAAGGCAGTTTATTTACGAAATTAATAAACCTGCAGGTACTAAAACTATACAAACAGGCCCCCGTTCATTTCAAGAAGTAGCAACGCCCGCACGGGGTGATTTGGGTAAGGCATTTGAAGAAAAGGGAATTGTTTACGATGGCGAAATTAAGGTGCAGTTTGCCGGTTTGTTCGATACAGTTCCTTCGTATAAGGGGTTGTCAAAAATTGTTATGGATGAGGTTACTAGAGCCGATGATGTATTGCATCTAACTGCTATGGATGAACGAAGAGCCAATTTTTCGCTTGTTAATATAGCAAGCAAAGGATTGCAATATGAAAAGGAGTTGCCAGGGGTTCACTCTGATTTGGGGGGCGGTTATCTGGAGGAGGAAGACGAAGATAAAAAAATATTCTTCCAAACACGGTCCCGTTCTGCTGAAAAAGAAATAGAGTACTTGTTAGAAGATAGTTGGTATAAAGACAGATCGAGTCTAACAGTAGATCCATCTGTTATGGGAACGTATTTAATAGGAAAAAAAAAGGTTAAATACCATTATAGTTTTATTCCTTTACATATTATGAAGAAAAAGGCTGTGGGTAAGCCTAATGAGATTAAGTTTATTGAGAGAACTTTAAATGATAATTTTGATCCTCCTGACGATTTGAAAAAAACACATGATCGTTTAGATGATTATGTATTTAAAAAGGGTAAACCCCTGAAGTATCATACTGTACAGGAACTAATAGGCGAAATAAAAAGTAAATTTACTGATAACGAAATAGACACAATACTTGATAAAATGCATTCAAGATCAGGTATCCCAGATTCGGGTTATAAAGATTATATCAGGGGAAAAGTGCCGAAACAATGGGTATTTGTATACGAACAGGGGTTTAACCAATTTATGAATGAAAACTTACATGAAGATGATTTTATACAATATCCCGAATTGCATCAAAAAATAATAGACCGTAAACAGTTAAAATACTTACGTTTAAATTACTTTCATACTTCACACGAATGCATAGCAACAGACGAAATAGTTGATTATTTTAACCCCTATAAAACAAGTGTACGCGATGTTCCATCTCGTGAAATCATAAACGATACACAATACCGAAAATAAGCAATGAAAAAAAACATTAGATACCTTATTATAATAATTATGTCATTAAACTTACTATCATGCCTTACTGGTCAAAATAAAGCCAAAATAGAATGGCGTTTAGGTGTAAATGCACCCAAATATTATCCAATAATAGTTGCAAGTGGTAGTTTATCAAATGGACGCAAATCGGCTCCACTTACAACGCGGGCAGATGTTAATGATGGTTGGGGGCAGAGTGGTTTAGAAATGAGTACCTCTTATTTTATACCCAATAAATTGTCGGTAAAGTGGTTTTCTTATGCCGAAGATAAATTTTTTGGTGGCTCCTTTGATTTGCCCGAAGATACTTTGCGCACTTTGATGAAACAGGGATTTAAAAGACCTAATGGAAGCATAAAAGGGTATGTTTACCTTTATGTAAATATGTACCCTCAGGGAGGAATTGCATTATGGGCAGAGGCACCTGGCTCAAGGATTGTTGAAATAGGTCACTTCCAAGCCAAAGAAATAGATTACGATTGGAAAAGCATGTACCCTTCAAGTAAAAAATCGGGTAGAGAAGATTATAATAAAATGGTTATGGCTGATACTCCAGGAGCAGAAGCATATATTGCAAAGCACGGCTTTAGTCAGGAACCTTTTAAAACAATATACAGGCAACGTTATAATTACACCATAAGCATTGATAGCATACCATTTAGCCGAACAGAATTTATACAGTTTAAATCATTTAACGGCGAAATGGATACCATGGAAGACGAAGAGCTAGAAAGTAACTTTTTTAAAACCAAGGCAGTACCTAAAAATATATTTTTTAGATGGCGAAAAGGTATGGTAGTGTATTTTGGTGAGATAGACTTTAACGAAGATGAAATATTTAAAGCCTTTGCTAGTATGCAAAAAGAATGTAAAGAACAGCCTTTTGTATTGTATTTAAAACCTGATTTTAGTACGGGTAAGTTAGGTGTTTGTTTGCGTGGGAACAATCAGGAAACACAAGACTCTGTAGAAATAGAAATTAAAAAAGCTGGTCGCATAGGCAAATCTTCGATACAACCACACCAAAAGAAATAGGTTAAACAAACATGGTACGAATATTATTTTATCTACTCATGGCACTCAATCTATTTGCATGCAAGCCTGCGAAAAAAGGAGAACAACTTAAACTAGATTGGCAACCAGGTATTAATGCTCCAAACCACTACCCTATTCGAAGCATTTTTGGTTCGTTTTCAAACGGCGAACAGAGTTGTGGTATAACTACAGGCATTTGTCAATATGGTGGTTGGGGCTTGGGGGGCATGGAGATGTCGTCAGGGCATTTTGTACCCAATAAATTAACCCTTGGCTGGTTTTCGCATGCCGAAGATAAATTTTACAAAGGCGAATTTGATCTTCCTGCAGATACCATGGAAGTTTTATTTAAGCAAGGTTTTACTAGTCAAAAGGGAATACATTCTCGGCATAACTACCTGAGGAAGCAGAATCGTTGAAATTGCCCACTTTCAAGGCGAAGAAATGGAGTACAATTGGAAGTCGATGTTTCCAGATATGACTGACACTAGAGACGAATTTAATGAGTTTGTAATGCAACAAGCCAAAGGGTCCCTCGAATACATAGCCCAGCATGGTATAACGCAAGAACCTTTTAAAACCATTTTTAGGCAACGCTTCTCTTATACCATTGCCTTGGATAGCGTACCGCGCAATAAAACACTGTATATAATGTCCGAGTTTTATAATGGTGAAATGGATACGATGCATGGTGAAGAATTGGAGCATAACTTTTTTAAAACAAAAGCAGTAACTAAATATATTTCTTTTCAATGGGTAAAAGATAGACTAGTATATTATGGTAAGGTATATTTTGATGCCAAAGAGATGTTTGATTTATTTGCTAAAATGAGTGCAGAATGCCCTGATGAACCCTATGTAATGCACTTAAAACCTAATTACGATACCCGCAAGTTAACAGTTACTTTATGTAGCAGTACACACGAAATAGAGATACAACAAACAGGTAAAATAGGTAAGTCGATAAATCAGGATGATGCCAATATGTAGCAGTATCCCATAAAGTGTGTAAGTAAAGTTATTCTGGTTTTTTCGGAGCCTTTTTCTAGCTCAAGAAAAAAATTGGAAATAACTTTAGGTTAGTCTCATATTAAAAGCACACTTACTATGGAACCAAAAGATTTATTGACCGATGAAATTTTAAAGCAATTCAAAACAGGAAAACAGCTAAATGACTTTCTGATGCAAGTTCAAAAGCGAGGCATTGAGAAAATGCTCGAAGGGGAACTTGATGATCATTTAGGTTATGAGAAGCACGAAAAGGCAATAGCCCATAATTCCAGAAATGGCTACGGTACAAAGAAAGTGCGAACAAGTTTGGGAAAGTCTGAGTACCATCGGCACTGACAGGCTTAACTTCACTGTTCGGAATGGAAAGAGGTGGAACCCTGCTGCTATAAACACCTTAATTCTTTTGATCCTTTTGGAGGATCTACTCCTTAATCGTACCAAATCCATCCGGCACAAAAATATTTTATAACAAAAAAGAGTCTCATTCCTCATTGGAACAAGACTCTTTAAAAGTTGGCGTCGACCTACTCTCCCACCAAAAAGGCAGTACCATCGGCGCTATCGGGCTTAACTTCTCTGTTCGGAATGGGA
>NZ_MVDE01000030.1 GCF_002843385.1 Labilibaculum manganireducens | reverse complement strand
TTTGTTGTTTTGGACAACAGGTTATGAGATCTCTCGGGATAAGATAACGTACTTTCGTCACGTCCTACTTGATTTACTCTTAGTGGTTACGGTTGACTTTTGGGTTTTCCCAATCCATAGCTCGGTTACCCACACTAATAAGCCTTATATCAAGTTTCTGTTCGTTAGAACGATGACTTTGCTGATGGCTTCCTTCAGATTTGGGGTCGCCCCCAACACCCTTGCCAATTGCTAGTTCTTCCTGTCAACTGGGCGAACTCAAGAACATTTCATCTTGATAGCATATTACCATACCCGACATACTAAAACGCCCATCAAACAAATATTTGATGGGCGAATGAATTTTCTTAATTTTTATTGTTTACGAAAAAGAGGCAATCCCAACCGTTGGCTTAAAACGAATACATGTCTGAAATATACGGGATTGCCTTCTTTACTGAAATTTGCACCATAAATAATGGAAGTTATTTATTCAGCCCCCAAGGTGCGTTTGGCTGTATTTTATTAATTCATTTCTGCAAGATAACGTTCTGCTTCTATGGCAGCCTGACATCCTGATGCCGCTGATGTTATTGCTTGCCGGTAATTTGGATCCTGAACATCGCCACAAGCAAAAACGCCTTTAATATTTGTCATTGGGGTGCCGGCCTGAGTCAGGATATAACCTTGTTCATCGGTATCAATATAATGAGAGAATACATCTGAATTGGGATGATGACCAATTGCCAAAAAGAACCCATCAATAGCAATCTTTACTTCTTTCTCCATTGGAGTGCCTACTTTACTAATTAATGTACAGCCTTCTACCCCATTCTCACCAGTTAACTCTACTGTATTGTGTTCCCACAAAATTTCAATATTCTTTGTTCTAAGAACTCTTTCCTGCATTGCTTTCGATGCTCTTAAAAAATCCTTACGAACTATTAAGTAAACCTTATTACACAAACCAGCTAAGTATGAAGCTTCTTCGCAGGCAGTATCGCCACCACCTACAACAGCAACATCTTTTCCTCTGTAGAAAAAACCATCGCAGGTAGCACACGCCGAAACACCCGAACCTCTATATTTTTCTTCACTCTCTAAACCCAAATATTTTGCCGTAGCTCCGGTTGCAATAATTACCGAATCTGCTTCAATATCTTTATTCCCATCTACTTTTAATTTAAACGGCCTTTCGTTCAAATTTACTTCGGTTACGATACCCCAACGGCAATCGCAGCCAAATCGTTCGGCTTGTTTCTTTAGTTCACCCATCATAACATTTCCTGTAACTCCTTCAGGATATCCCGGGAAATTGTCAATTTCAGTAGTTGTAGTTAATTGTCCGCCTGGTTGCAAACCTTCATAAACAACAGGATTTAAATTTGCTCTTGATGCGTAAATTCCGGCAGTATACCCTGCTGGTCCCGAACCAATTATCAAACACTTTACTCTTTCAATATTCTCTATACTTTCCATCTTTTTCTTCTTTCTATATTCTTAAGAAACTTTCTTCATCTTTTCCAACATGGTCTTAAGAATAACCTCGTCGGTTACTTCCATTCCCTCATTTGCCAAACGACCAATATTCCGAATAGTAGCTTCCACATCATCATCAATAATACCATTCATTCCATTTAAACAATTGTGATTCATAGCCAATAATGAGGATTGAATTGCAGCACTTACACTTGCAGCAATCTTATGAGAACAACCGTACTTTGCTCCATCGCAAATCATACCGGTTACACCCCCTGTCATATTCTGTAATGTCATCCCCATTTGTTTGAAATCGCCTCCCATAATATAAGTAATTCCGCATCCTGCCCCGGCAGTAGACAATAAAACGCCGCAAAGTGCAGATAGTTGACCAACGAAAGATTTCATATAAATAGTAACTAACAATGCCAAAGCCAATGCTCTTAGTAATGTTTCATTACTCACTTTAAATTCTTCTGCAGCAACCACCACAGGCAAAGTAACGCTTATTCCCTGGTTTCCGCTGCCACAATTAGACATTACAGGCATTGCGCTTCCAGCCATTCTTGCATCTGAAGCGGCTGCTGTAAGCATTATGGATCGGTTCATTAAATCCTCTTTAAGAATTCCTTTCCGGATATTAATCATCATGGATTTACCCACCTGAAGTCCGTAATTCCCCTTTAAACCTTCCTCTGCAATAGACTTATTAAGCTTTACTCCCTTTTCAATGAAAGCGATATCCGCTATGTCAACAGTAGTAATAAATTCATAAATACTACGGAAGTTCCAGTCTTTCATACTAACGACAGCACCGGTTCCTGATTCAGGAGCGTTTCGATAAATAACATGGCCATTACGTTCAACTAAAACAACATTGGTATGTCGATCCTGAATCACAACACGGCCTGTATTTTCACCCTTAAAGCAGATGCATTCTATATACAGTTTAGCCACACCATATTTTACATCTACCTGAACTTTTCCTTGACTCACAAAGGTTTGCGCCAATTCAACAATGTCAGGACTAATTCCATCCAGAACTTCTAATCCAGCCATAGGATTTCCTCCCAAAGCACCCAAAGCCCCTGCAATCGTTAAGCCAACCATACCCGAACCTGGAATTCCAACTCCCATTCCATTCTTAAAAATATTTCCACTTACGTGAAATTCAATCCGATCTGGAAATTGATTCAAAATTTCCCTTGCTTTTGCAGCAGCATAAGCAACTGCGACTGGTTCTGTACACCCAAGTGCCGGAACAAATTCTTCTTTTAGTTTTTGCAGGTAAAGTTCCTTCATTACTGATTTTTCAAGAAAAACAAACTGTATGCTTTTCGATAATTTACTAGTGGTTGGTTAATAGTTTCAGACAAAAGAGCGGACCGGCAAGCCTACTATAACCAACCGGCCCTAACTAAATCAAAACAGACTAATGATTTTGTTGTACTACTTTTTAGGATTCATGATAACTTCAACAGTATTCACGTTTTTAAATATTTCTTTTGCAAATTTCTGAATCGAGTCTGCATCGATATTTTCAATCATTTTTATGTAATCTTCTTTAGACGTTAGTTCCGACCCCAGCATCAGGTTCTTTTGAATACTGCTCATCCAGAAAGAGTTTTCCAATTCAGCTTCTTCTCTGCTTTTAATAAAATTGTTCTTAATCTCATTTAAATCAACAGCATCGCAAGCCTCATTTTGAATCTTAACTATTTCCTCCTTAACAATTTCAACCAAACGGTCACGCTTTTCAGGATTACAATCGAAACTGATGTTCAATGAAAATTCCGGTGTTGGTAATTTAGATGATGAAGGACTAACTCCAACGCCATAAGAGCCACCTTCTTCTTCACGAATAGTTACCATATATCTTTTAGACAGAAGCTGAGATACTACACTAAGCATCATTCTGTTCTTTAAAGTATAATCGAAATCGCCTTGCAAGGAGTAAGAAACAGTTGTTTTAGGCACAGCCATTTCACGATCAAAAATTCTGCTTGTTATTCCTTTGGCAGGCCCCACTTTATGATCTAAATATGCTTCTTTTTTGTTCGTAGAACTGATGTTACCAATATACTTTCGAATCATTGGTAAATGTTCCTTCTCGTTAATATTACCAACAAAAATGAACGTAAAATCGCTTGCATTGGAAAAACGCTCTTTATAAATTTCAGAAGCTCTGTTAAAGTCAATCTTATTAATAAAATTCTCGCCAAAAAGTAAGGTGCGCGGAGAATAATTTGTCGATACTAAAGCTATGGTATCCTGAAGTGCTTTATTATTGTCCACTTTTATGTTTGCAACATAATCTCTCATACGTGCCATCTGTGCACTAAAAGGAGCTTCTTCGAAACGAGGTGCTTCAAAATTCAGGTAAAGCAATTGTAGTAAAGTCTCAAAATCCTGAGGAGAAGCAGAACCTGAAAATCCTTCTGTCAATTCTCCTAAACTTGCACTCAAACCAACAATTTTACCGGCTAATTTTTTCTGTAACTGAGTTGCATCAAACTCCCCAACACCTGACATTTCAACAATACTTGCTGCCATATCAGCGGAAGCAAGATCTTTATCAGCAATTAATGATGTTCCTCCAAAACTGAAAGAAGACATTGAAATTTCATCCTTACTGTATTCAGTAGGAAGAATAACTACTTTTGCTCCGTTCTCAAGAACATAACCTTTAGCATCAGTTCCCTCAACTCCGAACTGACTTAAAATCTTAACCGGCTTTAACTTCTTAGCAACAAGAGGCTGATTGCCTGCTTCATCAATATAAGCTTCCACATTCGAAGATTTCACTTTAGCTGCAACAGCCAGCAGTTCTTCTTTAGTTGGGTAAACTTGTGTTTCGTTATCAGGACCTTGTAATATTAATGCTGAATTATCAACGTTAGAATAAGACTTTACAAACGCATTCACCTCTTCGAGTGTGATGGCTGGAATCGTTTTAGCTGCAAATTCCATTTCCCACTCCAACGAAGGAAATGGCTCTGCTTTTAAGAACAGGTCTCCTAATTGCTCTGCCCACTTATCATTGGTAATTTTGCTGTAATTCGCAGCATATGACTCATATGATCTCATATATTGCACTTTAGTCCTCTCTAGTTCCGAAGCAGTAAAACCATAACGCTTA
The DNA here is from genome assembly GCF_002843385.1 of Labilibaculum manganireducens. Lineage (GTDB taxonomy): Bacteria > Bacteroidota > Bacteroidia > Bacteroidales > Marinifilaceae > Labilibaculum > Labilibaculum manganireducens. Next base: position 56,767 of record NZ_MVDE01000030.1, on the reverse strand, counting down.
ACACGTTCCAACTCTGTTAATGCTTCAGTGAAAGCTTCCAGTTCTTTACCTGATTTTGGTGCAACATAAATATAGTCAGCACCTTTGGTGCGCGCTAATTCATATCCTCCAAACTCTATACCTATAGCCGAACATTCCAATTTCTTGGTTTTTTCAGAGATACGGGCAGCAAGCATCTGGTTGAACATACCCTTGGCCAAATCGTTTCTTTGAGTGGTTTCATTCTTAACAGCATTCAAATCGCGGCGGAATAGCCACATAATACTAAGATTTTTAGCTTCCTTGTCTTTAGCGGCAACATAACCAACTTCTTTTGAATCCTCAACCTTAGTATAAGTGCGCTCTGCAGCATTTTTTTTCATTGGAATTTTTGAAAATAAATCCTTTACTTTCTTCTCAATATCTTCTGCATCAACATCTCCAACAATAACTACAGCCTGTAAATCCGGACGATACCACTTGTCGTAATATTCACGAAGTGCTGAATGTTCAAAATGATCAATCACATCCAAAGAACCGATCACATCACGTACTGCATACTTAGAATTATTATACATCACCGATGATGTTTGATCTCCCAAACGCTTACGAACATTTCTTCTGGTACGCCACTCTTCATGAATAACACCACGCTCCGACTCAATTTCTTTGCCTTCCAGCAATAATCCACCAGACCAGTCATGCAAAACCAATAAAGCCGAATCCATCAATCCTTCATTCCCTGTAGGGATATTACTGATATTATAAACAGTTTGATCCTGAGCAGTATAGGCATTAATGTCACGCCCAAAAAGAATACCATTTTTTTCCAAATAATCAAGCATGTTCTTACCTGGAAAATTTTCCAAACCATTAAACGCCATGTGCTCCAGAAAGTGAGCCAAACCATTTTGAGAATCTTCTTCAAGAATCCCTCCCACGTTTTGTACAAAATAAAAACTGGCACGGTCTTTTGGCTCCTCATTATGCAATATATAGTAAGTCAATCCATTTGACAACTTACCGTGCTTCACCTTTGAATTCAATGGAATCGTTGTTGTATACTGAGCTTTAGAGACCAAAGCAGAGCATAAAAAAACACTCGCAAAGAGTAATAATACAATCTTATTCATACGTTAAATTTTACTTTATAATTCCTTCTCATTAAAAAATCCGAGAGAAAAGTGTTCTCAGGTTGCCATTAATTCCTAATTGATTAAAACTTGTGATGTTCAATTGGGAACCGATGGTGGTCTTCATAGCATAAAATTAAATTTCGAAAAAAAAGAGCAGGGAGTTTTTCAGATCAGATATTGGGGTAAATAACTTGACGTCCCTGCCCTTTTCACCACTAACTAAAGTTTGTTGTTGTTTATCTTGATTTTGTTTTAGTCGCTAAAAAAATATTCAGGTTTGATGATGAGATGACAGGGATTGCCGGCCCTGCCATCTACATCTTCCCTACTAACCACGTTTTCATACTTTACACATGAAAACTCACGAACTACTAACTTACTAACTAATGTTCTTCTTAAATATCTTCCTGCCGTCTTGCTAAAACAAAATAATTTCTCTTTTAATTTAGTTAACTCTTACTGCTACTGTTTTTTTTTGCTTGAAGTTTTGAATTCCTTCATCAAGGAATTCAACAAATTTACCTGCATCCAAATCATAGGCTCTTGGTGAAGCAATATCTTTACCATCCGAATTAAGCAAACAATAGTAAGGCTGAGCATTAATATTATAATTTGAAATTTGGAAATCGGCATTTTTCTTTCCTAAAGTCTTCTTCTTTTTACCATCATAACTGGAAACAATCCATTCTTCTTTAGGCAATTCTGTTTTATCATCAACATACATTGCAATTACCACATAGTCTTCGCGCAAACGCTTCAACACTTGTGGATCTGACCATACATTGGCTTCCATTTCCCGGCAGTTAACACAACCGTGACCTGTGAAATCCATAAATACTGGTTTGTTTTGCTTTTTAGCAGCAGCCATTCCTTCCTTGTAATCGAAATATCCGTTTAAGCCATGAGGCAAATGTAAAAAGTCTGAATACATAGCAGTATGGGCTTCCTGATGAACTGCACTACCATTGCCCGCATTATTTCGTACAATCTGATTGATATCAAAATCCTGTGTTGCTTGTGGTGGAATATATCCTGAAAGAGCTTTTAAAGGAGCTCCAAACATTCCAGGGATCATATAAACTACAAATGAGAAGGTCGCAACCGCCATCAAAAGACGAGGAACACTAACAAATTTCAACTCACTATCGTGGGAGAATTTGAGTTTTCCTAACAAATACAATCCCAATAATGCAAATACAACTATCCAAACGGCAAGGTAAATTTCACGATCTAAAATTCCCCAATGATAAGTTTGATCAGCAATGCTTAAGAATTTAAGACCTAAAGCCAGCTCAATAAATCCCAAAACCACTTTTACTGAATTTAACCATCCACCTGACTTCGGCATTTTATTCAGCCATCCCGGAAAAATGGCAAACAATGTAAACGGCATCGCAAATGCTATTGAAAATCCTAACATTCCAACAATTGGCATTAATACTTCTCCTCCTGCCGAGGCAACTAAAATGGCACCCACAATAGGTCCTGTGCATGAGAACGAAACCAAAACCAAAGTAAATGCCATAAAGAAAGCACCCAATAATCCGCCTTTATCTTCGTTTGATACGGACTTATTCACCATCCAGCTTGGCATGGTAATTTCGAACATTCCAAAGAAGGATGCCGCAAACACCATGAAAATTAAGAAGAAGAAAACATTAGGAACCCAATGTGTTGAAAGGAAGTTGGCAAAACCCGGCCCCATAACAACGGCAAGTAAAGTACCAATAAAAGTATATATCGCAATAATAGAAAACCCATAAAAGAAAGCCTGCATTCTGCCTTTTGCTTTATTTTCACTGCTGTGCATAAAAAAACTAACCGTCATGGGAATCATAGGGAAAACACAGGGAGTAAAAATTGCGGCTAAACCACCTAAAAAGGCAAAAATAAATACTGCCCAAAGTCCTTTCTTATCTTTTGATTCTTTTACCGGTGCCGGTGCTTCATCTTTTGCTTTTTGTGCAACTGCAACAGCTCCGCCTTTAACCTGCAAATCAAAATTATCATCCCCCATTACACATTGTCCGGTAGCATCGGAACAAGTCTGGTATTCGAATGTTCCTTTTACATGCAAGGGCAATTCCTTCACCAAAATACTTTGGCGCATCTCAGCTTCATTTTCGAAATAGCTTACTTCACCACCCCATATTTCATCGTGGTGCTTATGAGCATTTATTGGTTTTACTTCACCAATTCTTTCGTAACTGGAATTTTCTGTAAAATCAAATTTAATTAATACCGGCCCCAACTCAGGGTCGAAATCGTTTGAATACACATGCCAGGTTTTATCAATCGCAGCCTTAAAAACAACATCCAGCTGATCACCTGCCTTAACCTCTTTATTCGAAAACTCAACTTTCCACTTGGCAGGTTGTAAAACTTGTCCAAATGAAAATCCGCTAAACATTACCACTAGAATGGCAAGAAATGTAAATTTCAATTTCATTTTTTAATCTTTTTATTAATTGGATCCTCCCACAGAAGTATTACCCAATGTAATTGAGTTGCTTTAGTTTATTTGATTCGTCTTTTAATTCTGTATTTAATGTAAAGACAACCAAAATACACAATAGGGTGAAAGACAGAATAAAAAAATTTGCTAATATTTGTTAATTACTAAGCTTTTACAAGACATTGGATTATCATCTTTGTAATTATTTTGTTTATTTAATTCAATGTAATTAGTCTGATAATCTATACAAATCAAAAATGCTTTCAATCTAGATTAGATAAAAATTGCGATTCACTAAAAACTCTCGTTTTCAATGATATTTTTTATCGAATTGCAACTAAAAGGTGTGTTTTGGTTCGTTTTAATTAAATATGCCTGCGTTGTGCTTGTGAAACTAATTTCTTCCCAATCTTAAAATGATCATCTCTGTTTTACCAATTATATGAAATAATAAATTTTCCTGTTTAAATATTTTGTTTAGTAATATTGTTTTTCATAAATTTGAAAACTATTAAATAGTTTTCTACTTAAGATAGTAAGAAGAGTAGATGGTTTACTGTAAACATTTTTAAACTAATGGATAACAAACTTTACAATACGATAGAGGAGCTTGGCAGGAGCATACGGTCTGCTCAGGAAGATGCAAGGCAGTGTACAAGCCCAGATGTAAACCCACGAAATGTGTTTCAATCGGAGCTCGATTATAAAATGCAGCAGTATGTTCACCATATGCATTCCTATCTAAACATCGATCGAGTGATGGGTTTTCCCATCCAACCAATCAATTACAGCAGCGAAACAAGTGTTTCCGATCGAGGTGTAAGTATCCGCGTTGCCATCCATCATTATCCTCCGGTAAAACCGATGATAATAGAAGCACCTGAAATGATTTTGGAATTACATGCTACTGTAGATTTAAATGGCAGAATGGAATACCAATTTTCCAATTATCTTGCCAATCCTACAAATTTAAAAGCACTTGCTAATCATTTGCCGGAAGGTAGCTGTCTTATTTTGTTGGAAGATGGATCATTAAGTGTTGAGGCTTTGGATGAGTCAACAATGGAATCTTCCTGGGGATTTTCTGGATCGAATTTTTCTATGAAGGGAGATGATTTATCTTTAGGAGATTTTTCTTGCGATTGGATTAATAGCACTTTAGATTATTCGGGGAAAATAGTTGGAAGTGGAAATCTTATCAACGGCGGGATTAAATCGGTAGCTAAAGAATATATTAGGCAAGTAGCTGTTAATAGTAAGCTTGCGGGGATTCAAAATGCTAAATTGCCAAAATTCTATGGTACGGCAAAAGGATTTAGTAGAAAATTAGGTGTAGTTGGAGGTGTAATTGTCGCTGGAGATATTTTGTATAATTCAGAGGTTAAGGCATCTGATGGAATAAATGTAATAATGACAGGGATTGCATTTACAGGATGGGGAGCACCAATAGCAGGAGTTTGGTTCATCGCTGATTTTAGTGCCGAATTATTAACTGGAGTTTCTTTGTCTGAACAAATTGATTCTTCAATTGGAAAACCTTTATTAGATTGGGATTATTAAAAATATTAAGTCATGTTTAATTGGATTGTGTTTCGAATTTTTGAGTATTTCAGCAAAAAGGACGATTCTATTGCTATATCAAATACTATTAATTTTATGGTATTACTCCAGGCATCTATGTTAGTGCCTTTATTTTTAATTCTAAATTTATTTGTAAAAATTGATGCTAAGGTATTTGGCGACAATGACAATGCTAAATATCTTATAGGAGTTCCTTTGGCTATCGTTTTACTTGTCGTAAATAGTTTTTTTTATAAAAAAAAGCTCCAAGGAGATTACTTGAAGAAATTAGAAGTTCTATTTTATAAGGAAAAATACAAAATATCTGTTTGGATTATATTTTTAGCACCTGTTTTTTTTGCGTTCGTATGTCCAATAATTTATGGGATACTCAATGGCACATTAAGTTTCCCTTTTTTGGAGAGATAAAAATGATCTAGTAATAATAAACGTACAATTTAACAGGTTTGAAAGGTGGGAATATCTATTTTGCAAATGGAATCTTGGTTAATAATGAGAATATAAAATAGAATAAATATTTAAAGATAATAACAAGAAAAACAAAAATAACCAATGTCAATTTATCGTTACATATACTTTACAATTTTATCAGTTTATAAAAGGTTTAGCAGAGACCCGCAGATCAATATTTTTGCGGTTGGATTTTTTTCCTTAATTATAATCTTCTTCATTCTATCCCTTGTTGGAATGTATCAATATTATATATCTCACATATATAAGTTTAATCCTGTATTTATGATTGTTTTAGGAGGGACTATCATTTTATTCAATACCTTTTATTTTCTTTTTGGTAATAATAGACAGGAAAAATACTATGATGTATTTTGTAGGCAAAAGAATAAATTTGCTTCAATACTTGTAGGTGTTTTTATAGTATTCGTATTTCTTTTTATGGCCTGGGTGGCAACAAAAAGTCGTGAGAAGAACCTTTTAGAGAGACACAATAAAACAGAGCTTAGAATAAAATAGCTGTAAACTTCCGAAACCAGAACAGAAAATGATTTGGTATTATTATTTGAATTATAAATTTTACTGTTTAAATATTTTATTTTGAAATATTGATTTTCATAAATTTGGATCTATTAAGTAATTTTTTACTTATTGGCAAATACAAAAGCTTGGCCTGAGCGCACAGTCTGCTAAAGAAGATGCCCAAAAGGCAACAATACGATATACAAACGAAAAAGCCACCTGACAGGTGGCTTTAAATTCAGAATTTAATCGATATGCTAACTAATTAAACTCCTGTAAAGTATTGGTGTGATTAAAAATTGGCAATAGTTAACTTTTAGTTAACAGGATAAGTAATATCAAACTCGTCATCTCCCATTACACACTGCCCACTTACATCGGAACAGGTTTGGAAGTCAAAGGTTCCTTCAATTTTTAATGGCAGGCTCTTTACCTTTATTTGCTGACGCATTTCAGCTGTGTCCTCAAAATAGCTTACTTCACCTTCCCATGTTTTGTCGTAATGCTTTTTGGCATTTATTGGCTTCACATTTCCAATTCTCTCATAACTTGCATCCTCTTCAAAATCAAATTCAATCAAAATTGGCCCCAATTCAGGATCAAAATCGTTTGAATACAAATGCCATGTTTTATCAATGGTGGCTTTAAACACAATATCAATAACTTCTCCAACTTTAAATTCCTTTTTTGACAATTCTACCTTCCATTTTGATGGAGTTAAAATTTGTCCGAAAGATGCTGCGCTCACCATCATTACCATGATTATTAAACCTGTAATTTTTCTGCTCATATTCTGTATTTTGGTTTACTGTTTCTATTCAAAAATCTATATTCAATTTAAACTAAAGACAACTAAAAACAGTAAATGGGTGAAAAGAAACTTTAAAAATTTTCTTCAGGATTTTCAATATATGGAATTTGAATCGTATAAAAACAGAAGATTATGTAAGTAATTTATCTGAAATTTCAAGATCCAGAAATTATTCCCTTCAATTCCGACTCTATTACCTCTCCGGAAGACGGCAACGCGGCTTTTGCATCAACAATATTAAAATCCTTATCAATAATCAGGAATCTTGGAATACTTTTAATCTGCCAATCATCCGCAACTTTATTTACATCCTTCGCCAAATATTCTATCGCATTGGATTTTTCCTCCGCAATACACTTTTCCCATCGCTCTTTCTCCTTATCTATAGAGATAGAAATAAAAACAAGATCCGCTTGGTTGTATTTCTCTTTTAACTTAGAAAAATAGGGCTTTTCGCACATGCACGGACCACACCATGTAGCCCAAAAATCAACATAGATAATTTTTCCTCTGTAATCGCTCAAATGATCCAATTTTCCTTTGGAATTCACAAATTCAATATCAAAGGCTTTATTTCCTTTAAGAAGTTTGCCTGCTTCTTTAATGGCTGTGGCCAAATCATCTGCAAGATCTTTATTTTTAAATGTTGCCAGAATATTTGTTGCTCTGTTTACCGCCTCCAGAGAACGATCCTCTACCAACAAATCCTTCATGGATAGTAAAGATACATACTCATAAACATCAGACGAAGCCGATACGCTTAACAGGTGATTTTGAACCGCACATCTTTTCACGACTTCTCTTACATCGGGATGCTCAATGGAAAAATCATTCATAAACTCTTTGGAAATATTTTCTATTTCGGGTTTAATTTGCATTAAATATTGTTTGTGTTCTTCCTGTATATTCCCCCTGCTGTAAATTCCATCTATAGAGTAAAAATACTGAAGATATGAATTGGCCAAATGTGCAAAAATTCTAGCTCTTTCAATCTTTCGAAATTCATCGGAAACCTTTTTTATTTTATTTAACTCACTAATTTTTGATGCTGCCAAAGAATCAATAAACTCTTTGGTCAACTTGAATGTAGACTTTGCATCACTACCTCCTTTTAAAAATGAATGAGCCTTGTTGCCGTAAAAATACAGTTGAAAATCTGCCAAATAGCGGTTGGCCTCGGCTCCGGTTCCTTTATATGTAGTTTTAGAACCATCTTCCAAATTAAAATATATATCCAGATCGTCTCCGGGACTTAAATAGAGAAGATTTGTCCCGGTTCCATATTCTTCAAAAACATTATAATATCCTGAAGTGGTAAGTGTAACAACAGTATCAAAACTATTCTTTTCATCTAGTTTTAGAATAATGTCATTCGTAGTGTTCACTTCACTCAACAGGCCTTTGTATTTCAATACAAGTTCATTACCATCTTTATCCGAAAGTTGCCCTTTTAGGTGAATCGCCTGGGAAGAGTTTAGAGCTGTAAAAGCACATCCTCCTGCTATTAGTATAGCAACAATGCCTGCCAATGCTATTTTTTTCATATGATTATAATTTGTTTTCATTTGCCATATGGAACTTACCATATAATCATCTCCCTGTGTGTAGAAAGCTTTATACATGGACGTTTCATATGTTTATTATTTGTTTTTATTTGCCATATAGCCTGTCCCGAACTTGTTTCGGGAGAACTTACCATGCTCCTGAGTCAAAATTACTTTGCCATGGACGTTTCATATTATATGCCCCTTTGTTCAAATTTATATTGCAATTCTTAATTTAACAGCTTATTTAGCAATGGTTCAATTCCCTCATCAGAAGGACGGGGAGCAAAAGCATCTACAATGTTAAAATCTTTATCAATGAGAATAAACCGGGGAATCAAGCTGATATTCCATTCGATTAACTGAGATAAGGTATTTTCTCTACTGGCATGGTATTGAAGAACATCTGTTTTTTCTTTTCTTTGCATTGCCTTTAACCAAGATTCTCGCTTTCTATCTGTAGAAATTGAAATAAAAATCACGTCCTCGTATTTTTCCTTTAACTTAATAAAAAAAGGATACTCCTTTTTACAAGGTCCGCACCATGTGGCCCAGAAATCCAAATAAATCAACTTCCCTTTATAATCACTCAGATTCACCTCTTTTCCGTCAACATCTTCCAGCCTTAAGTCGATAGCAGGCTTACCAGATTGAAGAATCTCTACTTTTTCTATGGCAGGTTTTAGAATCAAAGCAAAATCTTCACGGGTTAGGGTCGCAAGCCTTTCCCTAGCCTCACTAATTAATTCGGAAGAAACACCGTCTTGAAACTTTTTCAAAAAACTCTTAACGGTATAAAGTTCCACCCAAATTGATTTTTCCGGAAAACTTGTCAAACCATCCTTCATACATCTGTCCACAACCCAACGTATGTCGAACAGATCTATATAGGAATCAGCAACAACATCTTTAATCACAGGCTCAACCAATTCGCGTATGGATTCAATAAATTTCCGTCCTGATCCTGTTTTATACTCATTCCCCATACCATCTTGTTCATAATCCTTTGAGAACATGTAGTAGTTCAGATAACTATTCACCCAATGGGCTTTAATAGAATTTATTTGAATCTTAACAAAATTTTCATCTAAACCCGCTGTCTGGGTGAGAGCACTTAATTTTTCAGCGCCAATTGCATCAATTACTTTTTTAGTTTCTTCAAAAGATTCCCTTACATTTTTCCCTCCATCTAGAAAAGAAAGGTCTACATAAATGTTATTCCTGTTTGCTGATAAGAAAGTACACTCATCCATTGTTTTCCCTTTGAATGAATAAATGTGTGTTCCCTTATCAAATGTTATATCCAGATTTTCGCCTGGCACAAGAAACAGGCTTGCTCCTTCAACAGACCAAAATTCAGGTTTGGAAATCTGAAGGGTCACCTCAAAGAATCCTTCCTGATCGATCTGAACAATTTTTTCTACTTCTTGATTAAATTCATTAACGGCAGTTTCTTTTTGGATTGTAATATTTCCATCCGAGGAAGAAAAATTATATCCTCGTACATGAACATCAGCAGAAAAAACCTGAACGCAAAAACTTAAAAAAACTCCTAGTAATAAAATATATCTTCCCATTTTTTCCTATTTAAAATTATAATGAACTATTTATTTTATTCTCGATAACTTCGCCGGATGACGGACGATCAGCAAACGCATCAACAAAAGTGAAATCCTTACCAACAAGTACAAAACGAGGAATTCCGTTTACTTGCCACTGTTTACTTATTGCCTCCATATCTTTTGAAAGGAGTTGAGCAGAACCAATATTTTCTTTTTGAATGAACGATTGCCATTTTTCCTTGTCCTGATCTACTGATATGGAAAGAAACACAACATCCTTCCCTTTAAACTTCTCGATTATCTTACCATAAAAAGGCAGCTCGTCCCGACAAGGTCCGCACCAGGTAGCCCAAAAATCGATGTAGATCAACTTGCCTTTAAAATCACTTAGTTTTACATCTTTACCATTTGCATCCTCTAGTTGTAAATCGAAAACAGGTGCCCCGCTAACAAACTTTTTTAAACGCTTCATTCGTTTCGAAAGACTGTTTTTGTATTCTTCATTGCTTAAAGATGCCAACCTGTTTTCGGTTTCCTTTACTAATGCCGGAGTGATGTCTTGAGTTTCGTCGAGCATCTTTTCGAAGTGATTCAATGAGATACACTCGTCCCACTTTGGATAAGCTGTCAGCTTAAAGTCTCCATACTCAACACAATCATCTACAGCAGAATAAACCTCCGGCACATGAAGCAAATCATCCTTAGATAATAATTTAGTCAGCAAAGGATTTATCGATGGCATGATACTTTTAACTCCCTGTCCAAATTTCTCCCGAAACTCCTGAAGATCATATACATTGATACAGTCGGTGAAATAAAAATGATTCATATACGCGTCTATTTGTTTCGCTACAATTATCTGTTGTACGTCCTTTACAAAAGATGCCGGCAAGCCCTTTATTTCTTTCAACTCATTACCCCGGATATCTGCCAAAGAATCGACAACGGCCTTGGTTTGCAAAAAATCAGACTTCACATTCTTTCCGTTCTTTCCCAAAAAAGATAAGTTTTGGTGAATAAGATAATTGCTTGCCTGTGAGCCTGTTCCCTTAAATTGAGTTTGTTCTTTGTGATCCAAATCAAATTGAATTTCAAGATCATCCCCAGGACTGAGATATACCATATTCCTGAAAGCTTTGTAATATCCTGGCTGATCGAGAACTAATGTTGTATCGAAATCTCCTTTCTCATTCACCTTAACATTTATGTCTTTTGAATAGTACAAACCGCCTCCTTTCTGACTCTGAAAAGAAACTAGTTTGTAATACAAATCGGGAACATGTCCTCTAAGTCTCACTGGTTTCGATTGTTCGGAAACACATCCTAACATAACAGCTGCAATTGCTGTCAGTAATCCTATTTTAAATTGATTCATCTGTTTTAGTATTTTAAATTTTTATCATTTTATCGACTATATGAAATAAGTCGTCTGTATTTGTTCATGTCAGGCATGCACATTATTGCAAACAATTTTGTTTTATGATAATAAAAGCAGGTATAGTTAAGGCAAAATGATTCCACAGGGAGGACAAACCTCCCTATGAAACAATTCTATTTCAAAAACAAATTAGTAAGTATTCTGCTTGATAACCCCTCTGCCCGCTGCAATATCGTCTGATGGAATTGGAACAGCATAACGTCTCGAACCCGGCTCCAATCTGTAAGTCTTAATCGGATCGTTTGTTAAAGGTCCTAATTTATTAACTGGGTAAAATCTCTTTTCCAGAACAATATTATCAAATGAATCACTATTACTGTTGCATCTTCGAATGTCGAACCAACGTTGTGTAAAAGGCATTTCGCGCTGGCGCTCATCCAAAATCAATTTAACGGCTTCTTGTTTCGATGCTGCTGTAAGATTTAACACATTTGCTGGTGTTTCAGTACTATATCGTGTTACACGCAATTGATTCACCACATTCATTGCTTCGGTAAAATTACCCAAACGAGCCAAACATTCGGCTTTAATTAAAAGCATTTCGGCTGAACATGGACTTGAACTTATTTTATAGGACCATTGTACATAGCCCGGATAACTGTAAGACGGATCGTCCATGCCATATTCATAGGAGAAATCTTCGACGATATGATACTTGTAACGCAAATCGTAAGTTTGATCGTATAGGGCCAACAATTTGGCACTGGGAATAAACCATCCATCTCCACCGCCATTATAAACACCCCTGTCGTAATAATTTCCCTTATAGTTCGCAACCAATAATGCATCGGCACCTGTATTTATATCCCATGTATAGGGATAATCTATAGAAATGTATTCATAGTTGTCAGAAGAACTGTTTATTATTACCTCGTAACTTTCAAAACTCATGTCGGTATTGTAATCAACCAATTCACTGTAATCAGCTAATGCGGTATTTGCATGCGTCATTGCTTTTGTATAATCGCCTTTCAGCAGGTAAAAACGTGCAGCCAACCCATTTGCCGCGGCAACATTCCCTCTCCAGTTGCGTTTGGCAGTTGCACTCATTTTTAGCTTTAAGGCTTCCTGAATATCTTCTTCAATAAATTGATACGTAGTTTCCAATGAAACCCTGCTTAAGTCTTCCTCATACGAAGTTGATTTTTTGATGGGAAGCCCCATTTCATTTTTATTTTTGTCGTTATAAGGTAAACAATAGGTATTTGCAAGACTAAAGTAACTGTAAGCCCGCATCAAATGAGCTTCTGCTTTCATTTCCTCTTTCTGATCCGTAGTTCCGGATACGTTTCCAACATTGGTAAGCACTAAGTTTGCCTTATAAACCGTGCCAAACTCCCCCTCCCACAATGCCTGATTTGAATAACTATTGTAAAGGTTCTCAACTTCCCACAAACTTTGACTCAGTACATCATCCTTAAATTGACCTGGATTGGCTTGATACAATTCAGTACTTACCTCATAGCTGTCGCCGGCAAGAATCAATTCCATATTTGTTTCAGAATTAAACGAAGAATAGTGGGAAAGAATGCCACTCAACTGCTCATAGGTAGAAATCGGGATTCCCGAACCTTTTGAAGGTTGCTCGTCTAAATAATCGTCACACGAACTAAATAACAGCAAAGAGCCAACAAGAACTCCCAGCTTCCAAAATAATATATTTTTAAGTTTCATAAGTTTATAATTTTAAGTTTCAGCCATATAGCCTGTCCCCGAACTTGTTTCGGAAGAACTTCCCCTATCATCATCTCCCTGCCTGTATAAAAGCTTTAACCATGTACGTTTACTAATTGTCTTTTAAAAATCCAACTTAAATCCAAATGTATAGGAAGGCAGTAAGCGCTGACTTCCCCGGGTGAATTCAGGATCCTCTTTTGTTCCTTTTAGTGTTAAAAGATTGTTTGCCTGCACATAAGCAACCACTCGTCTCAGGTTTAAGTTTGAAATGATCCTTTTTGGCAGCTGATAAGTTAAATTAACCTCCTGCAATCGAATATTCCAGGCGTTGGCAACCATATAGTCCATGTTATTTTTATGCCAGTAATAGTAATCATAGTCATTTTCATCGTAAGGCAATTCTATTTTTCCGGTATTTCTTAATGGCTTGCCATCGGCAAATACATCAGAAAGGAAACCATTGGGCAGGTTTCTTCCCGAAGAAGTTTGGTAGTTAAAGCCTGAACGAAGAAATTTATGTCCAAATGCTCCCGTAAACACAAAAGACAAATCAAAGTTTTTATACGAAAAGTTATTTGAAAAGCCTAAAGTATAAGGAGGCACTCTGGTTCCCGCATTCTTCAAATAATCCAACCCATTCTCGCTTCGAGAATCTCCTATTTGATACAATGCTCCGTCAACACCATGAATTACGGGTTGCATATTGGGGGAAGTCTCTGAACCCATATTCTGGATGCCTGCATACTTATACACCCAAAGCGAATTGGCATCCTCTCCTTCCACTTCGTAACCAATGGTTAATTCATAACCGCTATACGAAGCGATGTACAACTTTTTCACTTTGTTTCTATTGTACGAAAAGTTTAAATTCCCATTCCATGTAAGATCTTTAGTCAATTGTTGATGTGTTCCAAAAGAGAATTCAATTCCTTGATTCAACATTTCAGCATTATTCATCCTCTGCTGGCTGGATCCATTCACACTGGGAATACTAACATAAGTTAAAATGTCTTTCCCATGTTTGTTGTACATATCAACCTTACCGTATAGTTTTCCCTTAAATAAGGAATAATCGATACCCAGGTTCAGTGTTCCTGTTTTCTCCCATCGTAAAGTAGGATTGCCCTTACTTGAAATAAAAACATATAAGTCTCCGGTCTCTGCATCACGATTCCCAACACTAACCAAAGGTTTAAATGAAGTAGAGTTGTCAGAATTCCCATTGTATCCAAAAGTTGCCCGCGCCGAAAGTCTGTCAACCCACGATACATCCGACATAAAAGACTCCTCGCTCAACACCCAGCCTGCTCCAACGGACCAAAACGGAGAATAGCGGTATTTGGGATCATCACTAATAAAATTGGAGGCATCGGTACGGTAACTGGCTGAAATGTCGTAACGATTCTTGTAGCAGTACCCCATATTTCCATAGTAAGAAAAGTAACGGGTAATGCCATCAGAAAAGGCATTTGTATAATAAAACTGGGTACTGTATCCGCTCCAATCGTAAATTCGGTTAGGATACCCCGTTCCATTGGGGAATGGAGCACTGTTTAACGTTTCATTGTTATAACCATAAGTAGTTGAATAATCAAAATCCAATCTTCTTGTTTGACTAATTTCGGTTCCAGCTAAAAAGCTTAGCGTATGCACTTCGTTAAATGTTCTGCTAAAGTCCAATTGATTCCGGAAATTGTAATTTTTCGATTCTGAACGATCCTGCTTCAAAATATCCCCTTTTGGCAGATTGGCAACAATTTCACCCGTCTCTCTGTCCCACGACGAAGTTCGGTTTACCATAGACCTAACGTACAATGAATTCTCGCCATAGTGCTCTTTTCTCCAGTTATTGTAAAGCTCGTACTGAATTTTGGTGGAATATCTAAGCCCTTCAAAGAGTTTAATGCTTAGTCCTGCCTGAATTCGGGCATTTAAATCTTTTGATGTTTTACTGGTACTGTTAACTTCATCGATTGGATTGTATCCCCAGTTTGTATAGGGAAATGAACCCGTTGGTACATGCCTTTCAATATTTGGAGCATAATAATTATTGCTAATATTTGTATGACTTCCATCAGGATTTACCAACATTTCATACGGTGCCAAACTGGTGATATGTCCTCCATTAAAACCACCATTCTCATTATCCTGATACTGAATCATGGAACTAATATCAAGATCGATCCACTTGGCCAATGATGCTGAAACATTATAATTGAGCATATACCCTTTCGATTCATTTCCTTTAAATGCAGGTCGGCTGGTATTGTAAAGTAAGGACAATCGGTTACTCATCCGGGAAGTTGAACCGGAAAGGGAAAGATTGTATTGCTGACTAATGGGTCTCTGCAAGATATACTTACGTATTTGCCCACGGTTATCAAGGGTTTTTAGCTGGTTCAATCCTACCTGCAATTCTTCATCGCTTATTTTCCCCAATCGATGCTCACTTAGTAAGGTTACAGCAGGAGTTCTGGCAGTACACAAATTACTCCAACTGTCTGAGTCGCCAATCATTCTTGCCCCCCATTTATCAAAGGCATACTGTTCATATTCTATGGTTTCGGCTGAAGAGGGTTTATTGTTTGAATAATCCATATCATATTCAGCCCCTATTTTAAGAAAAGAAGAGAACTCAACTCTAAGAGGGGTATCTTTGCCGGCTTTCTTTGTGGTAACAACAATTACCCCATTGGCAGCTCTTGCTCCCCAAATTGAAGTAGCGGCAGCATCCTTAAGCACACAAACCGATTCCACTTCGTTTGGATTGATCGAATTGAAATTCCCCTTTACAGGGAAACCATCCACAACAACTAATGGAGAAGAACTGGTTTCAAAACTGGTTTGTCCGCGAATCTCGAATTTTGCATTCCCGTCCCTATCCAAAGTAGATCTCATCCCTGCTGTAGTTCCAACAAGGCGGGTTGCCAAGCTCATGCTTGGCTTATCCAGAGCTTTTTTGTTGATAATATCAAAAGAGCCGGTTGCCCTCTCCTTAGAAATGGTTTGAAATCCTGTTACTACAACCTCGTCCAAGTTAGCCGTATCATAGTTCAAAACTACATTCAGGTCTGCGTTTCCCTTGTAAGCAATTTCTTGCGGAACCATCCCAACAAAAGAAAAAACCAATACAGTATTCTCATCTTCAATATTGATGACGTACTCACCATCAATATTGGTGGCTACACCTGTATTGGTTCCTTTGACAACAACCGAAACTCCGGGCAACGGAACTCCTTCCTTATCAGTAATCCTGCCTTTGAGTTCTTTCTTCTCTTGCTCAACTGCCGGCTCAGTTACCGGAGCCTTCCTGGTAATTACAACAAACTCATCGATAATCTCATATTTAAAAGGAGTTTGCCTGCAGATTTCATCCAAAACTTCTTCCAAACTTCCATTGGTCATGTTCAATTCAATGGATATCTGATCATCAACATCTTCTTTATTATACATGAAAATGTTTCCGGTTTGATGATTCAAATCTTCCAGAATACTTCCCACAGAAGATTCTCCGGATTGAACACTAACTTGTTGGCCGAGGGATACCGATGCAGAAAGCTGCAAGGTACAAACCAACATTAATAGTAAACTTAGCTTCATAGCCAGCAGGGTTTTTCGAACAGCGGGTGATAAACACCGCCATTTCAAGTTTTTTTTCATAACTTTATGGTCTAGATTAATACTGCCATTGATTTCATAACTCAATGGTTGGTTTCTAAATTAAACAGGGAATGTGTGCGCATTTCCTGTTTTCTTTTTCTATCATCAGTACCGGTGATTATCCGGCAAAATGAGTTTTACTAATTAGGTTTTCCAACGATTACTTTGTTATCCTTTATGGCAAATTTCACATCTGCCATTTTTTCAATTATCTCCAATGTAAAATCCAATTCCTTGTCTTTCTTTGCAGCACCTGCAAATCTTAAATTCCGATATTGATTCTCAGTAAAAAAGAATTCTACATTGTACCATCTGCTTAATTGATGGCAAATTTCTTCTAAAGACTGATTCTTGAATTGAAACACCCCGTTTATCCACGACGTATACAGATCGGCATTCACCTTATTTACCTGAAACTGACTTCGGCCTCTTTTAACAACTGCCTGGTAACCCGGCTCTAATAATTCAGAATTGCCCAGACTGCTTACCTGAACGCTTCCCTCAACCAATGTTGTTGTAATATCCTCTTCATCATTGTAAGCCGATACATTAAACTTGGTTCCCAACACTTTCACCTCGGTACCATGCGATTCAATAATGAAAGGTTTCGACTTATTATGAGCAACTTCGAAATAGGCTTCCCCGGTGAGTTCCACCTTACGGATTTCCCCGATAAACTGAACCGGATATTTCAAGGACGATTCAGAGTTCAACCAAACTTTTGTACCATCGGCCAATGTTAAAGAATATTCTCCTCCACGGGGTATATTAATCTGATTGTAGATTAGTTTGTTTTGCTGTGAACTGCTCTTCTTATAAGTTAATGCATTAGATCCATCATTTTGAATCAAAGTTCCATCAACTTCAGCAATTACACTATCCAGATTCTCTTCCAGATTCATAGCATTGCCGTTGTTCAATATTAAAACTGCTTTTTTGGAACCAATAGTCGATATTTCAGCAAAATTGTAATTGCCATCGAAATTGTAATCTTTTTCGACTTGATACACCATTAAATATCCTACCACACACATCACGACTACTGCAGCTGCATAGGGCAACCAAAAATGTAATTTTCTGTTTTTCGACTGCCTTTTAGTGGCTGATACCGCTCCAATTATTCTAGACCAAGCCACGTCTGTCTTTATTTCTGTAAGACTGCTTATCGCTCCACTCTCCTTAAGCAAAGCCAAATAGTTTGCAAATTCATCAGCATTCGTTTCATTTTCTGCCAACCAATTCTCTAAATGTTTAATCCCTTCATCTGAAATCGTATTCTGATGATAGAAATTAATAAGACCGATAATATCTTCTTTTGAAAAACTCATTTTATTGTTCTTTTAACTCTATAAGTGAAAATGATGAAAATCGGTGACAAGAATTTTTAATTTTTTTATAAATTTTCCAGAGAAGGTAAGAATTTAGAGCCAATTCGGGTCTGGAAGAGGTTTGAATAGTCGAAAGATAATTACAACTGGTTAAGTACCCCTAATCCTAGAAAGAACTTTAAAAACAATCAAAAATCTGAAACTCCGAGCTAAAGCACGGAGCAATACACTTTATACTTGATACTTGGAACTTGATACTTTAGGGCAACATGATCATGATAAGAATATCCAAATTGCTTCGCAATTGCCTTAAGGCTCTTGAATAATGAGTTTTAACCGTATTTACAGATACATTTAACTCGTCTGCAACCTCAACGTATTTCATCTTCTCGAAAACAATTGCTTCAAATACTTTTTTACATTGCCCGGGCAATTTCTCGATTTCCTGATACAGATTCTCTTTCCGTTGCTCGATGTTCTGAGATTCAAATTTATCTTCGATAATAGTATAAGCCTGATTCTCGATTTCCTCGAAGCGATACTGGTTCTCTTTCTTAATTTTATTAATAGAATTGTTCCGAACAATACTGAAAAGGTAAGATTTGATGGAACCGGTAAAATTAATCAACCTGTTTTTTTCCCACAATGTAATAAAAGCTTCCTGTACAATGTCTTCGGCCTGATCGATGGAATCAAAATATTTGTGGGCGTATGCACAAAGTGGCACATAGTACAAATCGAACAAGAGACGGAGACCGGATTCGTCCCCACTTTTAAACTTTCGGATGATATCTTGTTCGTGATTTTTCATATTCAGGTTGTAAATGTAGAAAAGCTTAAGGAAAATACAAAAGAATCAACAATTCACCCTTTTATCAGATGAAAACAAAAAAACAATCCTTATTTACAAATAAAATCCTATGAAAAAAATAAATCATTATGAACTGTAAACTCATAATGATTTATCTATTTGATTTTAATATTTTCTTATCTGTAAAAAATATGAATAATGCGATTACAAATTTCAATAATACTTCCAATTAGCCATAAAGTAGTCAATGACTACTCTTAAAATAGCGTTACACAAAAAGAGGATGAGCCAATCTGCACATCCTCTTTTTCAATATGTATTATTTTAATAATAAGTTAAGTTTTAAAAAAAACTCTTAATTAATTTTCTACTTAATTATTTTACTGAAAATAATATCCAACGACTCCGGATCATGCCCAACGTGACGAATTGTTCCGCTTTTATCAACTAAAATAAAAGTAGGCACACTCATTAAATGATAAGCTTTTTCGAGTTGATCCATGGTTGCAGTATCCCGCAGCAATTGCGGCCATTCCATGTCCTCTTTTTCCAATGCTTTCCGCCACTGCTTTTCATCCTTATCAATAGAAAGACTTACAAATTCCACCTTACTATTGTAATTGGAATACAACCCCTTTACAGAAGGTATTGCTGCACGGCACGGCATGCACCACGAAGCCCACACATCAACAAATAAAAACTTTTCCTCTTCCCTAAAATTAGATAGTCTTAACTTTTCACCTTTTCCAGTTAAAACATCAATATCCTGAAAAGGCGTTCCTGTTGTATATGGCGCCATTTTATCCAGCTTCTTTTTAATTTCAGATACCCGGATCGAATCTCCTTCTACCGCACCCGCAACCTTTCTCCATATGGCTAAATCTTCCTGCGAAAAGCTGTATTCTGCATCTAAAAATTTATTCATTATGAATAGAGAAACAGAACTCCCATTTTGCTTGATGAAAGATTTGTAAACTGCAAGAAGTGCCTGATGAGCATTGTGTAAATCATTGTACAGATTTTCCTTTGAAACGTCACTATTTTCCTCCCACGAATAATATCGCATACTCTTCTCAGAATAATCAATTTCATAAGGACGTAACTGATTGCGAAATACTGTAAACATTTCCTCTCCTTTTCCTCCGTCAACAGTTACATTCGCCTCCTTGTAAAGTGGCGAAGATAGATATACATACGAAAGAGGGATACTATCCAAATGAGCCGCCTTGTACTGCATTTTAACATTTTCCACCCATAAAGAAGTTGTTGTTTCGAATTGTTTTTCATATGATGCATCCTCTGGAATCAACGCCCGGTTAGTTATAACCAACTTAGCAGCCACAGGTTCCTGCACGCTTCCCCGCAAAACAAAAGATTCATTTTCAACAGTATCAATTGCCATCAAAGAACTATTCCCATCCTCCTCATTTATCAATTCAACAATTAAACCATTGTACATTCCCGGTATTTTTGCTGTTATCTCAAATTCCTTCTTTGAGTCTTTGCATGCATTTAAAGAAAGTATAACGATCCCTAAAATTAAAATGCTAAATCTGTTCATTTTATTTTTTTTCATAAGATCTGTTTAATTTTTCTTCCAACATTCGACCTGTTTTGTTTTCTATTTTCATTGATTCTGAAGATTCTCCCCAAACTAAATGCAGGGATCTCATAAGCACATCGTATACTTCTTCGTCAACAGGGAACGATAAAACTTTGTTAAAATCTCTTTCGTAAGCAATTTTGTCATTCAAAAACTGCGACTCAGAAAGATCTCCCAATGCTAAATAAAAATCCCGATCCGGAATTTCTGCATTTTCAAGCAAGATTCTGAATGAAGGAATTTCATTTTTCAATTCGGCTCCATAATTCTCTTCCGGAGTTATCATTCCTGTTAAGTAATTAATGAAATGTGACCACAATGCAGCCATTCTCACATAAGCAATACTTTCTTGATCCATCATAGGAGCAATCTCTTTGTAGTGTCGCAGATAGTAAGCAAAACGGTCACTGTTCCAATCGCGATAATGAATACACCTATACAATAATAAATAATCACTGCTTACTCTTTCCTTTTCAGATAAATTCTCAAAAAGCTGATTTGCCACTTCTGCGACTTCTTTTTTTGAAGAGGCATCTGTTAAAGCATTAATATAATCTAGTATCTGCTTTTTACTCAGTTTTCCCTGTTTGTAATTCTTTTCTAAATAATCCAATGAAGTCTCTTTAGTAAGACCTCGTTTAACCATATTTATAAAGATAGATAGCGTATCAGCCCCAACCACTTTATGCTGGATTTCTCCATCCGGACGAATGATTAAAAACGTTGGATATGCTGTAACTTCCTTTTTGTATTTCTCAGCCAAAGTTTTTCCTTCTTTTTCCATATCGAATTCCAGAAAAACAAAATGTTTGTTAAAAAAAAGACCGGCTTCTGCAGATTTAAACTGCCTTTTCATCCATTTGCAAGGACCACACCATGATGTATATCCATCTATAAGAACTAATTTTTTTTGTTGCTCTGCTTTCACCAGAGCTTCTTTAAATGTGATTGACTCCACTTTCACCCCTTCTTGCGAAAATAGAAGAGATGAACAAAACAACAAAATCACCAATAAAATATTTTTCATAATTACTTTTTTAAAATTTTCAAATAAATTTCTATTCATATACTACTATTCCGTACGATTCCAACACTTTTATCAGCTCTTCCATCTTTTCGATGCAAATAGGGTATTCAGCATAATTTGTTCTGAATTCCTCTTCACTCATTGCAAAAGCTTCTTCGATATAAGCCTTCAAATCATATTCTGCAGAATTAAAAGGTATTCCCCATGCGTAAACATAGGTCATCAATAATCCTACTGATGGATATGGTTCTGGAATATTCCACGAGAAAATATCGTAGTACTCGTTACTGTAACTGTAAAACTTTTCAAACTTTGCTGCGGGGATTTTATCTACCTGTGCAATTATGATCTCTTTTAACAGGCTCGAAGCCAAAACTTTTTGTTCGTTTTCGCTTAAAACAAATAGATCACCCGGTGCAAGAACAGCTCCTTGCAATCCACTATAAAAATTTGTTAATTCCGGTTCTGAAAACATTCCATAGTTGTTTTTGCTTACGAACATGCTATCGGTTAGTAAAAATGAAAACGGATACATTTCCTTTGGGATTTTGGTCAAAATTTCGTTTTTCACGAAATCAGCAGCTGACTTTTGAAGTTCTATATCATCATAATATATATATTCATATTTATCGGCCCATGACGAACTGGTCATTGCATACCCGGGGTTAAAAATCTCATTCACAACAACTGATTCTCCGGCCAAAGATGTGACAGTATAGGTAGTTAAGGTGTCATTAAAAAGTAGGTAAACTCCCGTTGCATTAAAAAAATCTCTCCTAAGCAAAGATTCTTCGTCCATGGCTCCCTCGGCAGGTGCAAAAATATTCTCCTGAGGATAGTCTGTTTCAAGATAGGTTTCGTCTTCACTACACGACGAATTACATAAAATCAGACAAAACAAAATTATATATATATTTTTCATATCAATTCGTATTATAAACTTTCATAAAAACCATCTCTGGCGTCTCTCTCATTATCTTTCATTCCCTTATTATACTCAATTTCATACTCAGGGATGGGCAAGGTATAGGCCGGATCATTAGGAGCTAAAATAAATGATCTTTTTGCCGAAGGAACATACTTATAAGTATTTGGATCCTGTTCAAAGTATGTATACGATGCTGTCAATGTTTTGGTGTTCGGATACTCCGGCACAACATTATATCGACGTAAATCAAACCAACGATGGCCTTCGAGACACAACTCCCTGCGACGTTCATCCCTGATAAAATAAATTAACTCGTCATGCGTAAGATTATTTACTTTTGAATTATCATACAAATTACTGGCAAAGCGATTGCTTCTTAATTCATTCAGAACTTGTTTTGTCGTATTGTCATCATTCAAGAAAGCGGCAGATTCAGCCAAATTTAAGTAAGCCTCTGAAGTTCTGAGAACAAAATTATCCGATAAATCTTTGGTTTCAAATTCGGTTCCTGTCATCTTTTTTAGATATGTAATTTGCCCTTCTTTTACCACGTAATATGTTGTTCTTAAATCTCCTGACTCATAGGAATTGTACAAATCTGCAGAGATTTGAAAGTTATTGGAAGAAAGAGAGGTGCCTGCAGCAATATTTCCTGGAATTGATGTTGCCCCCATGGAAAAAATCAGTTCGGGAGAAGATGAATTTAAAAATTCTTCGCCCGAAAATGTGTTTAAATTCTGAAGAGAACTTTTTACATCCAATACTTTTTGAGCATAAATTTTAGCATTCTCATAATCCTGCATATACAAGTAAACCCGGCTTAACAGTAATCGAACCCCATTCACGTCAACTCGATAAAGTGATTTGTGCTCCACACCATCCAATGCCTTTTCAGCCTCCAGCAAATCGTCAACAATAAGTTGATACATCGCAGCAAGCGTACTTCGGGTATAAGTAATATCTTCAATATAAGGTGTAGTTTTTAATGGCACTGCCAATGCAGTTTCAGCAGAAGATGGATTGTAGGCTTCTCCGAAAAGATTTGTCAACACAAAATAATATGCCGCCCGCAAAAATAAACTCTCTCCTTTTATTCTGCTAATGTTATAAATATCATCATCTGTTGTCCCTTTAAAATCAGTAATAGATGAAAGAATAACATTCAAAGAATTGATATGACTGTATAAATTATTCCAATCTGCTGAATCGTCCCAGCTATTGCCCCCATCAGGATTTCGTTCTACTTTTTGCTGCCAGTTAGAATATCCATATAATGTAAAACAAGCGGCTTCAGAGAGATAAGTACTGCCATTTAAATATTGCTCGGTTTCATCTGCCATAAAGTGTATATAAGGGTAATAAAGACCTTCCCGAACTCCCCACTGATAAGATTGCACATTGGTGCGTTTCATGTATGCATTGCCCAACAGCAATTCATCAAGATCGTTGTACCCGGTAACATATGCCTGATCCTGCGAGTATTCCTCTAAAAAATCAGAACAGGAGGCTAGTGCAAACAGGAGGAATATTATTAAATATTTTTTCATCTGTTTATAATTTTAAGTTTTTGTCAGATGGAACTTACCATATAATCATCTCTCTGTGTGTAGAAAGCTTTATACATGGACGTTTCATATGATTATAATTTGTTTTTTAATTGCCATATGGAACTTACCATGCTGAGATAATCATCTCCCTGTGTGTCAAAATCGCTTTGGCATGGACGTTTCATAATCGTAAAGTTTTTAGAATGATACACTAAGGCTCAAAGTAAATGCAGGACGCTCTGAAAGTTGAATATCAGTAAATCCACTTTGTGTTGGAGTTTGTCCTTTTAATTTATTGGAACAAAGAATAAATGGATTGGAAACCAGGAAAGAGGTTTCTAATCTGGATAGCGCCCAGTGTGAAATCGTTGATTCCGGGAATGAATACGTTAAAGACAGACTTGAACATTTTAAATAATCGGCACTCACAACACGTAAATCACTATAATCATACATCTCCCACAAGCTATTGGCAATAGTAGGAACCTGCCCGGATGTGAATCCTGACCAATGACTGGCATAACCATAATAAGAATCCGAATTAGGATTGATAACAGCAGGAATACTTGTCACGTTTTCATCACCCGGGTGCTGCCATCTGTTAAGCATTTCCCGATTGATATTGTACTCTGGCCTAATATCTGATCCTGTTTGATTGTACAGACGAAAAAGACGGGTCTTTGCCCCTAAACTATAGGCAAAATTGGCATTCAGTCTCAAATTTTTATACTCTAATGTTGTATTAAAACCTCCTGTAACAACAGGCTCTCTGCGTCCGCTTGATTTCATCACCTTCATGTACACATCATAATTGTCGATTCCGTACAAAGTTTCTTTCTTATCCTCCAAATCGTTAAACATTGGGCCTCCATCGTTGGGGTTTAAGCCAATAAAATCGTAGGAATAAAAGGAACTCACCGATTTCCCTTTTACCGTTGCGGTTCCTTTTAAAAAATCTGTATAATCGTATTGTTCTGCAGAAGGAAGTGTATTTACTTTATTATCCATGTAGGAACCTGAAGCAGACAAGTACCATTTAAAATTTTCAGTTTTTACGGGTATCGCGGTAATTGAAACATCATAACCCGAGTTAATAATCTCTCCCCCGTTTACTACAGTCGAACTCAAACCATTCACCCCGGATATCTTCTTTTGCATATAGGCGTCTTTTGTTTCTTTATGATAATAAGAGCTGCTTACCATTACCCTGCGGTTAAACATCGAAAACTCCAAGCCTAAATTAAAGGAACCCGTACGCTCCCATTTTAAATTCTCGTTAGGAAATATAGAAATCTTCGATACATATTCATTGTAATGTGTATCATATGGCTGTTTTGAAATGATCATTTCCGGTGATTGGCCACTCAACATGTTTCCCTGATAGCCATACGAACTTTTCAAAAGCAACTCATCAAAAACTCCTGTAAAACTTTTCAAATGCTCATTCAGATTGTATGAAAACGAAGCCGACCATACTGGCAAAAGATTGTCGTTACTTTTGCTTCCAAATTTATTTGACCCATCGTAACGCATATTACCATTAACGGTAAACAAATTTTTATAACTATAGGAAACACTCGAATAGAAGGAAAGCACATTAGAAAGGTTATCACTTACTACAGGTAAATTGGCACTTTGCCAATTTGCATAGGCCGGATATAAAGTTGGATCAACTATGGCAAACTGCATTCCCCGCTCCGGGTAGTAACCTCTTGTTGTATTCTCATAGCCTTTATACCTGTCTGAGTTCATTTCAAAACCAAAAGAAGCATTGATATTATATTGTTCTGAATCCCCCCAATATTTATTAATATTACTCTGTAAACGTGCAGTATAAGAACTGTTCCGGGTTTGATTCATTGTGTATTCACCTCCAAATGGTAATTGACTGGACTCTGAATCTATTTTATCACCAACTTCTGCTCTACGCAATACAGATGCATGAAAAGTAGACTCACCCCA
This sequence comes from Labilibaculum manganireducens, assembly GCF_002843385.1. Taxonomy (GTDB): domain Bacteria; phylum Bacteroidota; class Bacteroidia; order Bacteroidales; family Marinifilaceae; genus Labilibaculum; species Labilibaculum manganireducens. The sequence goes on along the minus strand of NZ_MVDE01000030.1, from coordinate 30,746 downwards.
GTAAGAATTGATATCAGTATTGGATTGTGTATATGAAAAGATTCCATTAAATGACAACCAATCTTTAGGAGAAAAATTCATATTGATACGATAGGTAGAATTATTACTCTCCTGTTTACAGCCACTGTTGGCTAATTCATTTAATATATTATACTTATAATACCCTAAACCATCATTAATAAGGTAATTGTCTTCCGGAGCTATTAGCCGGCTTGTATTGTATGCATAATTAACAGGAGAAATTTCATCTTGATAATACCTGCGCTTTCCTTTGTTTGCATTAAAAGCAAATGAGGTAGAAAAAGCAGGAGAAAATCTCACATCTAAATTTAGAATAGCTGTATAACGTTTGCTCGTATTGTCTTTAATAACATCGTTATTGTTGGAGTATCCAAAAGAAGAATAGTAACGGATATTATCTGTTCCACCTGTAACACTAACGGTATTGTCTGACGAAAATGAGTCTTCAGTCAATTCTTTAAACCAGTCGGTATTTGTATTCTTCAACAAAGAGACCTTGTCGTTAAATTCATTATAATCAATTTCTCCTGCATATAAGCTTCGCAATGCGCCTTCATAACCTACCCAGGATACATTATTTGCATACCCGTAATTATCATTTAAAAGTTCACGGGAAAAATTTAATCTTTCCTTGCCAGTCATTAAATTAATATTGCGGTTCGAATAACGAGGTCGTAATTTATAACTATTATTAGTATTAAAGGAAACAACAGGTTTTCCTGCATGACCCTTTTTAGTAGAAATTACAATTACACCATTGGCTGCTTTTGTTCCATACAAAGCTGTAGCCGAAGCATCTTTTAAAACATCGATTCTTGCGATATCCTGTGGATTCAGGCCTGAAATAGCATTTCCAATGCGATTTACGTAATCAGGGTCATTCAACTCTTCCGGAGATATTTTTACCGGATCAGAAACAACAATACCATCGATAACCCACAAAGGTTCACGATTCCCAATCAAAGTAGAAGTTCCTCTGATTCGTATTTTTGGTACAGCTCCAACCTCTCCTGAATTTGTACTTACAGCCATACCTGAAATATGTCCTTCAAGCATTTTATCAATAGTATTCCCTCCTGTTACCAAAATATCTTCTGCTTTAACAGAAGTAACTGCACTTGTCAGTTTTCTACGATCAATCACTTGATATCCTGTAACAACAACCTCATCCAAATTTGCGGTATCAAATTTCAAAACTATTTTTAAATCGGTCTGCCCATTATAAGTGATCTCTTGCTGCAACATTCCAACAAATGAAAATAACAGTACTGCATTTTCATTTTCAAAAGAAATAAGGTAATCTCCATTTGCATCAGTTGCTGTACCATTTGTAGTTCCCTTAACAACAACAGAAACTCCAGGCAAGGGAACTCCATTTTCGTCGGTAACCTTTCCTTTAACCTCTTTCTTTTTTTGTTCTGCTTCGTTAACCGGTTGCTGTGTTCTGTAGCTTATAATTACTACATCTTCATCTGTGGTATAAGTAAATGGTAATTCTTGAAATAGATCACTCAGACATTCTTCCAATGTTGCAGATTCCAAATCAACCGATACTTGGTAACCTTCTACATCATCGTAAGAGAATACAAAATCGTAATCTGTCAATTCTTCAATTCTCTCCAAAGCCTCTGAGAGTTCTACTTCGTCCAATTTTAAATTCGAAATGATCATTTGAGAATTTACCCGCGCATAGGTCGTTAGTAAACTCATCAACAAAATCATTTTTAATACAGTAAGTCTCATAAGCCACTGTCGGGTTTTTGCCCTATCCCAATTCGGAATAAGGTGGGTTAGTTTTTTTTTCATAAATTTGTGATGAAGATTAAACAATAGTTCATCCCTCCAAGGATGAACAGTTAATTTGAGGGATAGCTCCAACTATCCCTTTTTTACTTCTAAATCCCCTGATGGGGACTTCAACATTATATCATTTTTAGGGGTTATCGATTAACATCGGAAACTACAATTACATTTCCTTTCAATTTCATGCTTATCCTGCCGGTTTGCTCCAGCCTGCTGACAATTTCTGCAAAATCTTCATTCCGGTCAGCCCGCATTCTAAACGCGTAATCTTTCACCGCCGGATTTTGATAAAAAACTTTAAAATCGTACCAACGCTCCAACTTTGTTAGTATATCCTCCAAACGTTCTTTTTCAAAATAGAAATACCCGTCTCTCCATGCAGTATATTTTCTCACATCAACTTGTGAAACATAAATTTTATCACCTCCAATTTTCAAATTGGCATTATCGCCTGGTATCAATAGTACCTTACCTGAGATTTGTTTTGAATTTAACTCAATACTTCCCTCAACCAAAGTAATATTTAGTTCCTCGCTGGGATATGCACTCACATTAAACTCTGTTCCCAAGACACGAGTAGTTGTACTCTTTGTTTTCACAAAAAAAGGTTTGCCGGGATTTTTTTCAACATCAAAGTATGCTTCACCAAGCAATTCCACTTCTCTTGTTGCGCCGGTAAACTTCACAGGATAACGAAGTTCTGATTCTGAATTTAGCCAAACCTTTGTTCCATCAGATAAAACCAGTTGATATTCTCCCAGGCGAGGCACTTTCAAAGTATTGTACATATCAGCCAATTTGTTTTCGTTACTCTCTCCTGCAAAACGTGAATACTGAACTACATGGTTTGAATCGGTGTGAATTTGCACCCCTTCCTTTTCGGAGATAATTCTATTGATGCCCTCGTCTAAACGATACTCATTTCCACCAGATGTAATTAATAAAGCTTTGCTGTTTCCTTTTTCGATTTGCGCAAGCTGATTTCCGTCCTGATCCATTTGGTTGACAATTCTGTCAAATTGAAAAATGAATGCACAGGATAATAAGACAGCAACACTTGCTGCTATCATCCAGCCTCTTTTTCTTCTTTGCTGCTCTTTCAACTTATAAGTTAGCTTTTGCCACTCCAAACCAATATTTGGAGCATCAATCTGCTCTAACTTCTGTCCGGATTCTTTGTATTGCCGCAACTCATTGTACAAATCGAGCATTTGTTGGTTGCTCTCGTATTTTTGAAAGAAGTCAGACCCATATTTTTGAGGATTTTTCAGTACTTGAAAAACCTCCTCCAATTGATCATGATTATATGATTTTTTCATCTTGCTTGTAAATTATCAGATTTGAGACATTTAGAATATCCTCGTCTTACAAAAACAACACAAGGAAAAAATAAAATGGGTGAATTATTTTTTATTTTTTCTTCGAAACATGAAGAAAAAACAATAATAAATCGCGGTCCAGATCGTGACGCAATTTTTTTAGGGAATTGGTAACGTGCGTTTTTACGGTATTCACAGAGATATTTAATTCTTCGGCAGTTTCCTTATAACTTAAATTTTCGATAAAGCATTTTTTAAATACGCTTCGGCCTTGTGGGGGTAATTCCTCAATGGCTTTCCTAATTTCATCGAGTACGGAATCATAATCCTGATATTCATCTTCACCATATCCGGAACTGTGTAAAGTTCTGCTGATGTATTTTTTCTCCACTTCTTGTCGTTTCAGGTAATTTAAAGATCTGTTCCTAACCATACTATATAGGAATGATTTTAAGGAATAAGAAATATCCAATTGATTGCGCTTGTTCCAAACTTCCTCAAAACAATCGTTCACGATATCTTTCGCAACTTCGGGATTGCTTAAAAAACTTTGGGCATGATAATATAAACTGTTATAGTGTTCCTTAAACAGTTCTTCTAAAATGGTTGTATTTATGAGTAGTTTAGCCAATCTTTCAATACTCTATTTGGAATTAATTCACCCTAATGACGCTCCGAATTTACTACTTCAAGTAATAAACTCACGCAAATTAAAAAATAGGTGAAGTAAATTTTCGTTTTTTTTAATTTTCAACGCTCTTTTTTGATTAAGCGTTTTATGCAAATGACAAACGATTTTTAACATTTGATTCGAAGAAATAATAAAAACAAAAAGCTGCCCATAAGGCAGCTTGTTTAAAAATTGGGAAACACAATCCCACAAAGTGTGCAATAATTACTCTTTGCGGGAGGTTTTTTATTTACTCATAAATTGCAAGGACCACAAATCTTTCTTTTGATCTTCGGGTGCTAACTCTATTGATTTTGCAGCCTGAATTTTTGCCTCTTCTGTTTGTCCGTCTTTATTCAATATGCAGGCATATGTATCAATATTCGCAAAATTGGCGTTCAATTCAACAGAGCGTTTGGCCATTTTCACAGCCTTGTTTACCAATTCTTTATCAAGATCCTCTTTTGCTTCAGCAATAGTCCATGCATATTGATTCAAATTCCCGTAGTTGTCGAAATCATACTTTATTCCATAATCAGCCATTGCCTGATAAAATTTTCTCTGATCAGGATCACTTTGAAGCATATTCATATCAAAAAATGCAACCATCTTTGTTCCAACTTCTTTGTCCAGCGCAATCATCTCTTTCTTTTTACGACTTAGAGCCTCCATATCGCCTTTACGAACCAATTGTGCCATTTCTCCGAGCATGGTATACTCCAAAAACTGATCAACCTGTGCTTTATCGGCTACAGCATAAAACCTGGCCTTATTTTTCAACACAAAGTGAAAAACAGGATTTGATGTGCTTTTAATTGTACTGGCAATTAACTCGGCATCTTTTGCATTAATCAGCTCTTCTGTTTTTTTACTTGAAAAATAGCTGTCAACAGCCTCTTTGGTATCGATACCCGCTTTTGCAGAGGTCATGATGTATTTTTGCATGAATTCGGAACTGCGGTCTCCTTTTTCGAACTGTTTGTTTAGTGCAGCCCAGTTATTTTTTCTATCCAAAGCTACCCCAGCTGTTTCCAACAAAGTATTTGCATCTCCGGCTCCCACCATTTTGTGCTGCAGATTGCCATCGGCATCCAACCACAATAAAGTAGGAAAAGCAGATACCTGATATTTTTCCATCAAAGGTTTTCCTGCTTCCGATTCCATATCCATTTTCACACTCACAAAATTCTTGTTAAAGAAAGCTCCAACTTCACCTTGCGTGAAGATATTTTTCGCCAAATATTTACAAGGACCACACCATGTGGTGTAACAATCCATGAATACAGTCTTATTTTCTTTTTTTGCTTTTGCCAGAGCCTCTGATAAAGTGCCATGTTCAAATGCTATGCCTTGCGCAAAACAAGTAGCGCTAATAAATAAGGCTACTATTATTCCAAATACTTTTTTCATTTTTATTTAATTTTATTGATTTAAATGAATTTTCTTTATAAAACATAGACATTTAATTGCCTGATTTGGGTGAACCAAAATCTAATTTTAACCTAAATTAACTATAGTTAGATGCATTGCTAATAGCTGCGGCCTAATTAACATCAAATAATAAAGGCTTTAAACTTTCCAACCAGAAAAAATGGGCAAGTTTAACAAACAGATTGCATTCCAGTTTACTTAATTTAAAACTCCTTAAAAAAAACTTTTTGAAATTAATTTCCGAAACAAAATGAAAACTCATTGGCTGGGCACCAACTGTCTCAATTTCCACAAAGAAATTGTAAAACCTTGATATTGAAAAATTAAATGAATACATAAAAAAAAAACACCATCATTAGTGGTACCGCTATTCGTGCCATGCTTGATGCCCTAACTGATGTAATCCCAAAATAATCACGCAGACATTATATTGTAACCTTTATCAATTACTGCATTTTTATTTTTCGATCTGCAATTTCATCATTATGTCTGTCTGCTCGTCATTTCCTAATTTAAAAATGTGTTTGTCAAACTGCATAAATCCGTTTTTCTCATAAAACCGAATTGCTCTCGGATTTTGTTCCCAAACTCCTAACCATACGTAATGTACTTTTTTTTCCTTTGCTAACTCGATTGCCTTTTCGTATAGTATCTGTCCTATTTTTTTCCCGTGAAATTCTTCGAGAACATAAATTCGTTCGATTTCAAGTGTATCCTCATCTTTAATTTCTGTTTGAGATTGTCCAAAATTGATTTTTAAATATCCGATTACCCTATCTTTAAGAATCGCAAAATAAAATTCAGAGTTTTCATTACTCAATTCGGCTTTCAGTTTCTCAACAGAAAATCCTTTGTCCAGATACTCTTTCATATTTTCTTCACTATTGACCGAAGAAAAAGTTTCTTCGAATGTGTCTCGCCCAATTTTCTGCAATTGGGAAATATTCTCAATTGTTACTTTTTTTATTTCCATGTTATACCATTTTACAGACAAATTTACTCAGAGGTATAATTCCGATAGATATATAAAACTTAGTAATCATCCCTATTTCGGGAGAAATTAATGAGTAATTTTAATTACTTATCGGAATTACATTGAATTATTAATCATCAGATTGATTATAGTTAACAAATTTATGAATCTCAATACAATTTATATCGCTTTAAAGTCTCTTTGTAAAAAAAATCAATTTTTGAAGTAAGCTTCTAACAAAACAGTATTCACATATAATGAAAATAAACCTTTCCAACAGTTCAATTGATCTGTGAAAAGCAGTGGGCATAAAAAAACAAATCCAGATCAAGTCAAACCACTAATCCAATGAACCTTAGTTTTTCATTATTAAAGTTATGGGATAAACAAACAGATAAAAAACAAATCTCATTGCAGAAGCAGCAAATAACCATGTTGAATAATTCAGATGAAGATATTTGAAAATAAGAAGAATATAAATTGATTTTTCGCAAAAACTTTCCAAAACCCGGACAAACAGAAGCAAGACGATAAAATTTATATTAAAATGGATAAGCTAACAAGTACCGACTAATATGAGCACTCTTAAAAAATCATTTAAAGAAAAAAATCTTCATTAAAATAAAAACGAATAAGCTTATGTTAGACATCAGTGAAAAAAACCATATAACACCCATATTATACTTACTCTTTTTTCGAATTACACCATCTGCTGTGCAAAGAATATACAAATAGCAAAACTTACATTTTCCATTTTGTAAAGTATAATGCACTTTCATTTGGATAATCTATCCAGAATGCATAGATTTTATTCTTTTGAATTAGTAATTTTTGAAAAGCTCCTAAATATTCATCGAATGTAGTTAGTGGCATCGGGTTTACCAGGTATCCCTCTTTTATCACTTTACGCCTGCTATTTAGCGATTTATATTTAACAAAAAAATGTTGATCCGTAAAGTCTGAATAAATACAGTGAATGTTGCTTTGTTTGTCAAAAGCTGCCGATAATAAATTGCCTTTTTCTGTTACTAAAAGAGGAGAAGCCCAGGAGTTTCCTTCATTTGTACTGAATGTCATCCACGTTTCCTCTCTTTGATGTGGATATTGCCAGGTAAGCAGCAATTTCTTTTTCCCGTCACCCGATAGCTCAGTCATTGCATCTCTCAGTTTATTGGAAACTTGTGCCACAATTACAGGATCTTCAAAGGCAATCGTATCAGTATTTATTTTCTTCTTTACCAAATATATCCCATTGTTTCCATAAGAACCTACAGAAATCACGATCTGGTTTTTATTCACTACGCTTATCGAAGGTCCTAAAAAAGGGGTTGCATTTTCATTAAAAACATTTACCGGCTCTGTCCATGTCTTTCCTTTGTCACCGGACATCTGGTATTTTAACATATTCATAGATCTTTTGTCGTAAGAAATGTAAGTAAGATGAATTTCGTTACCAAAACTAACAATGGCAGGTTTGTCTAAAAGTTTGTCTTCACTCTTAATGGGAACAGATTTTAAGTTGAATTGTTTTTTTGCGAAATCAAATTCGTATAGAGAAATATTGCCGGAGAAAAAATCTTTGCCTATATGCATACAAACTAAATAGGCTTCTCCGCTAGTGTTGCTGGTTACATACGGGTTACCTGTACTAAACGTACCGGACAAATCAATAATCCCCTTTTCTGTCCAATCCGTTCCATTATTTGCTGACGATTTATAGGCTACTCGCATATCAGCGGCATCATTACTGTTATCTTTTCTTTCAGACCTTTTTTCCATCCATGCAGCGATGATGTGTTTCTTCGAAGGATTGCAGGCTGTTACTTCAAATGTCCTTGTTTCATTTAAAAGCTGTGCAGGCGCAAGTTGAGCCATAGCGGGGAACCCAATCAATAAGAGCAGGTATGTACAGATAAATTTTACTTTAGCTAGGTGTTTAAAATTATTCTTCATTTTTCAGTTCTGCTAAAAAAAGTATGTTTAAAAATTACAAAAAGGGAAGGAATAAGGGAGAAGGAATGATTTATCCTGTTCTCCCCATCCTGTTTACCAGTTTCCTATTCCCCCATTAGTTCTTTCATCTTTTTATCCAGTATTTCCGGATTTCCACCTACTATCCGACTGAATATTTTTCCCTCTTTGTTGAGAAGTATCTTTGTTGGGAACCCTTCTATCGCATATAACTTTACAAGATCTATTGTCTCTTTATCGTAATTATTCAATACTTGTATCCAAGGCATATCATCCTTTTTTACAGCCTTCTTCCAGGATTCTTCACACTTAGCAATGTCAGAGCTTTTTTCATGGCAAATCCCAACGATTGTTAGTCCTTTTGATTCATATTTATCATACACCTCCTTTAAGTGAGGATGGCTTGCCCTGCATGGACCACACCAACTTCCCCAGAAATCCAGAATCACGCATTTCCCCTTGATCGAACTTAGGGTGAAATTATTCCCATTAATATCCTTTTTAGTAAAATCAATATATTTACTGCCTATTGCAATTGCTTGTGCTGCCTCCAACTTATTATTCAATTTTTTCCAATCTTCCATCGCTTTAATCCGATCACTCATTGAATTTGCATAATCAGCAGCTGTTGAGTTGTCCAGTTCTTGATTTCTTAAATCATTCAATAAGAATAAAGAAACATAGGAATCCGGATGTTCTGAAATAAACTTCACAGTACTACTCGTAACCTGTGTTCCTAATTGAGCAATTCTTTCTTTCACCTCCAGTTTTCCGTTACTTTCAGTATTTTCAAACTCCGCTTTCTGGTATAATATTCTGTACAAACTATCCGTTTTCTGGTTAAGACTCTTTATCGACTGCAAATAATCATTGTACTCATTCTGAACTAAAGTACCTGAAACATCACTCTTTCTCAACCTTTTTCCCTTTATGACTGTTGTTCCGTTTGAAAGCAAAAAGTTTACTGCATCCATTTTGTACCCCTTCATATTAGAAAACGGATCGATTACCTCTTCATCCGAAACATAATGAATTCTTGCATTAACCGGATTAGTGACAACACCTCGAAAAAGGAATTTGCCTTGCTGAGAAGTGGTTGTGTCGATAACATTCACACCATTCTCTCCTGTATAGGAAAGGGTCACTTTCGCATCTTTTTTGAGTTCAGACAATTCCCCTTTTACTGTAAAAGCTGTATCGGTTGTCGACCCTGTATTTTTGCAAGAGGCAAACAAAAGGAAAAATGCCAATAAAATTTGAAATTTATTCATAATTGAAAACTATTTATGCTAGATAGATTATTTAAATATTTCGGACAATTTTTTATGTAATTCCTCCCCTCGCAATGAGCGGGCGATAACAATTCCATTTGGATCTATTAAGAAATTATCGGGAATAGAATTAACCCCGAATTGATTCGCCACTTCGTTTCTTTCTTTAAGGTCTGACACCTGTATCCATGGAAGATTGTCCTTTGCAATGGCTTTAAGCCATGACTCCCTTTTTGTGTCCAAGGATACCGCAACAATCTCTAAACCCTTTCCGTGATATTTGTTGTATGCTTTTAGTACATTCGGATTCTCGGCCCGGCAAGGACCACACCAGGAAGCCCAAAAATCAAGCAGCAAGTATTTTCCTCTGTAATCAGATAACTTCACCACTTTTTCATCCTTATCTATTTGTGTAAAATCGCCCACTTGTTTGCCCACAATAAATCCTCTTAAATAAAAGTCAACCTGCTTGATTAGGTTCTTTCCTGCAACACTCGATTGAATGTCTGAATCCATTGACAATATTTTCCCCCTTAAATCCTTTAACGACTGCTCGTCCCTTGGATTAAGCCCTGCACTTAGAACATACAAGTACACCAAACTATTAGGATTGTTTTTTCTATAGTTTTCGACAAATTTATCGTACTTAACGTAGCATTCCTTACTCCTATTTTGAAGTGCTGCAATTGTAACCGTATCCTTCTTTGCCATGGCAGCCATATACTCTTCCTGCCATTTATTAAAGCCGGTAAATTTGGTGGCATCTTCATTAAATTTAGTAAACTCATCCTGTAATCGTGATCCTGTAACTCTTCCTTCTTTCAGAGAGAGAAGCTGAGTTGTATCTGAAAATCCTGTTATTTTGATGTTTGAGTTTTCTAAAAAAAACTCAAATATGGTATTCGCCTTAACTTGGTATTTGCTTTGAAAATAAATTGTTGCACGTACTGGTTCTTCCGTATATCCTTTAAATACGAAATGTCCGTTATTTATGGGTAAAGAATCATTTACCTGCTCGCCATTTTGAACAGCTCCATACAGGTATATATATCCCTTAGCATTTTGAAGCCCTTCAATATCTCCGGTAAGAGTATAGCCGTTGTTTCTTTCCTGAGCACAGGTTGCCAGTGTAATGCCTGTTAAAGTCATTACAAAAAACAAATTTCTAAAATTCATGTTGGTGTTTTGTATTTATATAAAAAAATTAAAGCATGGTGTCTGTAAAAGACACCATGTTTAAAATCATTAATAATTTTGAGTTAAATTAAGATTGTAGTTTGTTGCACTTTGTGGAAAAGGAAAAATCCACAATGGCGAATCAGGAGTTAATGTGTAAATTGTACCATTGATATTCCTATTAATATCTTCCTTATAAGCATCTTCTGTATTCCAACGCTTAATATTCGCAAAGTTTTTCCATGTACATAAAAATTCTACCCTCGATACTTTTTTCAGATAAGTCATCGCATCGGCCTCAGTAGCTGCATAAACAGAAGCATAAGTATCCGGATTAATGCGTCGTTCTCTTATGTAATTGATTACATCCATTCCTGCTGGCACTTTTCCTGTTCTTATCAAACATTCAGCTTTTATCAAATAAGTATCGGAGGTATTCATCCCTGCTGAGTTTTGCTGATAATCGGCCGCATACCACAATGCCGATCCTTCAATACCACTATAATAAGGACCATAGTCTTCAATTAGTATGGGATAGCCATCACTACCTACAAATTGCTTGATTATATTACCATTCTCATAATAGTTCGTTAAAATATCCGAAGTAATGATACATTGTGTAGGATTGTAATCCTGACTTGTTATAAAGAATAGATTATCCTCTGCCTCCAGTCCTACACGAATAAGATTTTCGGCTCCTATGAACAGCCGGTGATCTTCCAATGTATTGTTATAAAGTAAAGATGAATCTGCTGCTACCAATGCATTTTCATAGTCGCGCATCGAAAGCAAAATTCTTGCTTTTACAGCATAAGCAAAACCTTTGGCTACACGCATGGCTGTAATCGGCCGATCAGGAAGCGAATTAGATTCCAGTGCTGCATTGATATCTGAAAGCATATTCTGATACACTTCAGCCACAGTACTTTTTACAGGTATGCTTTCGAAATCAACTTTATTCATATATACAATTCCTCCATCCGTCTCTGCAGTAGATGGATTGTAGGCTTTAGCATAAATATTTACCAAAATGTAATGCAGATATGCTCGCAACACAATCGCTTCGGACTTTAGCTGCTCCACTTTGTCCGGATCATCACTAACATTAGGAGCCTGCTCCAGTATCATGTTCAAACGTGTACAAATAATCGAGTAAATCCCCTCATAAACACGATCTGTTTTTGTAAGTGCAGCCCGATCAATATCAACATCGTAAGTCAAGCGAGTATAGTTCAGATCTTTTACAGCCCCGTTAAGAAGAGGAGGTATTTGTTTATAACCATACGAATACATGTCATTATCCAAATCATATAGCTCTCTTAAATTAAAAGCATACGCACTATTAAAACTGTAGTTCAATAAATATTCCAATTCATCTGCAGTTTCCAGCAAATTTTTACCTTTTGGCTTTATATCGGTATATTCTTCGCAGGCTGTGAAACCCAGCGCTGCAAAAATTATCAAAATGTATATATTCTTTTTCATCTGTTTAAAAATTAAGGTTCACTCCGAATATGTAAGAAGTTATTGTTGGTAAACTACCTGTTTCAGGATCATCCTGTAAATTATCCCTTGTCCAAAGAGTTTTTGGATTGTTTATTTGGAAACGCAGTTTAATACTATTAGCTTTTATTTTTTGTGTTATTGCTTCAGGTAATTCGTAACCAAATACAATATTTCTAATCTTGATAAAATCAGCATGTTTTACCCATCTGTCTGCAGTTCTCAATTGTGATGAAGTATATTGCAATTCTGATCGATAATACTCTCCTGCTCCGGGGATATCGGTATCTGTATTTTCAGGGGTCCAACTATTTAACAGGTAATTAGGCAATGGTCCATATCCAGGTGCAGAATATGCATTTATAGGGTTGTCTCGGAAATAATGTCCTCCGTAATATACCGCAAATACATTCACACTAAACCCTTTATAAGCTATTTGATTATTGAATCCAATATTTACTTTTGGGTCTGTTGTACCTGAAAATACAACAGCGTCTATATCCGAAGATGGAACTGTGCCAGTTGTTAATGTTCCATCAGACAATAGGTATTGAGGCAAACCTTCTTCGTCGAGCCCCTTGTATTGATAAGAAAACAACGAATTAACCGGAAATCCCTTTTTGAATGTTCCACTACCGGCAAGTTCTGATGGTGTTGTTGCAATATCATCAACTTTGGTTATCTCATTTTTATTTCTGCTCAGGTTTAATGTTGAAGACCATTCAAATCCTCCTTTTATAACTGGTCGCAGCCAATCGTAACTCAAGCTTAGTTCCACACCTTTGTTCAACATATCACCATTATTGATGATTAAAGTGGAATAGCCTTGGGTTACATCCAAACGCTTTCTTGCCAATAAATCGGTACCTTCTTTTCTATACCAATCCAAACTTGCCTTCAATCGATAATCGAACATGCTAAGATCTAAACCAACATTAACTGTAGCTGTTTTTTCCCAACGTAGTTTTGAATTAGGCGGAGTTTTAATTGTAGCTATTGGTAAATTGGTTTGACGCTGTGTTCCATCAATGGTAGCAGTTAATCGGCTTGTATAATCCGTTGAAATATTCCCGGTTACCCCATAACTGGCTCTCAACTTCAAAAAGTTGATCGACTCTTTATCCTTCATAAAGTCCTCGTTGGAGATATTCCAGGCAAGACCTGTTGACCATAGCGGACTTCCTCTAAATTTTGGAGCTCCTCCAAACAAATCGGCATAATCTTTACGCACAGACCCAAAGACATTGTACCTTTTGTCGAAGGTATAAGTGAAATTGGCATAGCCTGAAGCGTAACGGTGCTTTGTGTCAGTACTCAATCCAAAAACATTAATATCGTTGAACATATAAGCAGGTGTTGCAAAAAAGTTCCAAAATGAAGTACTAATTTTACTTAAAGCATTAAAATCGACTGCAGAAGTTGATTGGACTTGCAATTGATCATTGTATCCGAATAGACCTCCCCTTGTTCCATACGATCGAGTCTGACGAAACTCTGTTCCAGCAATTATCGAAACATCATGCTTTCCGAATTCTTTGGTATAATTTACTTGAGTACGAAATGTATAACTTGGCGATTTTTGATTGGAAGTAAGCAACCGACCTCCTTCGGGTAACAAATTTGTATATACATAAGGGTCTTCTGTTGTTCCGAAACCCGATCGGGTAGTACAGGCATTTTGCAATCTCCTCATAAAATAACTTTCCGATTCTGAAAGGGTTCTGTTATCAGATTGGTTATCTTCGTACTGAAATTGAGGTTCTATGGTTAAGCCTGGTAAAGGTTTAATGTTAAGTCGTACAAAATACCTGTTATTACGAGTACTTGTATTGCTAAAATTTCTATTCAATTCATCAAGGTGATTGTATTTTAGAGAGTGTAGTTTAGAAGTTGACTCAAATACATTGTTGAAAGAACTGTAAATGTTAAAATCGTTAAGTGAATAGTATGCTTTTTCACCACTTTCATCATAAAGATTGTAGTAGGAAGGAACATTAAATGGCGTACTTGCATTATAGTCGTTTTGAGAACGGGTTTTCCCAATAAGCATATTTACTCCATAATTAAAATCCAACCATTTTACTGGTTTATAAGCACCTCTGAAAGAAATGTTTAATTGTCTGTTGTATGCATTGATAATTCCTGAATTATCTCCTCTATAGTTTACTACCAGATTTGATTCAGATTTATCATTGTTAGATCTTAATGCAATATTGTATTGTTGTATTGTTTGATTTTCTAAAGCATGCTTTTTGAACTCATTATAAAAGTCATTCTTTTTTAAGTCAGACAGTGTGGCATTTAACTGCTCTTGGTTGATATCACCTTTAGCCAACTGGTAGTAAGCATATTGTAATGGTGTTGTTGAAGAACCACTATTTTCAATGGAATTTTCAACAGAAGTTACTACTTCTTCAACCGTACCATATTTCCCACCATTAAAATACCAATCGTAATACTTGCTTTCAAAATCAACCTGCTGCGAAGTAGTCATATAACCATATTTACTATAATCGGGTTTTTCGAAATAACTCAGATTTGCCGAAACCTCAACAGAAAATTGATCTTTTCCTCTTGCTTTTTTGCTTACAACCACAATAACTCCATTGGATGCTCTTGCGCCATAAATTGCCGTTGCAGCTGCATCCTTTAATACGGTAATACTTTCAACATCATAGGGGTTAATATCTTCTATGTCTCCTTCTATTGGTAAACCATCAACTACCAACAAAATATCTTCACTTGCATTTAAAGTTCCAATACCACGAATTGTTGTTTTCCCATTGTAACGCAAAACACCGGGAACTGTACCTTCTAAATTCTCAGCCAAATTAACAACGTTTTTCGTTTCTAATTCCTTTGAACTTACAGAAGTAATAGCTCCTGTTATTTTTTCTTTCTTTATGGTTTGATACCCCGTAGAAACAACAGTTACTTCACCCAACAGCGAAACATCATCCTGCAAAACCACATTTATTTCAGAAACACCAGCGGTAACATTAAATTCTTTTTTTTGCATTCCAACGAATGTAAAAACTAAAACAGCTCCCTCAGGAACTTCAATAACATAATTCCCGTTGATATCGGTAATCACACCAATCGTGGTTCCTTTTACTACGACAGAAACCCCTGGCAGAGGAATACCATTTGTTTCCATAACACTGCCGTTAATTTGCTTTTTTCCCTGCACTGCGGGTGCTGGTTCTGTCGCAGGAGCAACGTACTCTCTTTCCGAAATGATAATTACATTATCATCCAGCTGATAGTCTAAACCACGTTCATACAAAACATCGTGCAAGAGCTCTTTTAAATCCTGCTGATTCGCATCAAGACTTATGGGTTCTTTGCTCAACACCAGGTCGTAATTGTAAAGAAACTCGTAATCAGTCTGACTCTTAATTTCTGAGAAAAACTCAATAAGACTGGCATTGTGCATATTCATATTCACCTCTGCATTCTGCCCCTTCACGCTTGCGGTAAGCTGAAAAACTCCGACCAGCATAAACATTGTAAGTAACTTCATACGCATTACAATTTTTCTCCACCTATTTTTCTCAAAAAAGGAGGGAATTCCAAATGATTTTTTCATAAATTTGTTAGGATTACATTACACATTTGTATTCATCTATTGATTCCACTCACCGATGAATACTGTAATTATTATCATTTCGGGTTTGTTCGCGCAAACCCGATTTTTCTACTTATATATTGGGGTTTAATCTTTCTGGATTATTTTTTCATTGGTTCTTTTTATTTCATTTATTTTCTTTGAACAATTATTGTTTTATCCTTAAATAAGAACTTTACCTCATTTGTTTTTTCAATCATTCCAAGCAAGCGGTCCAGGCTCTCATATCTCTTTAATGTTCCTGTAAAATTTAGATCTCCCGCCTCCTTATTCTGATAGAATACTTTCACATCGTACCAGCGCGATACCCGGTTCATGATATCAGTCAAGCTCGATTCCTGAAAAACAAACTTTCCATCTTTCCATGAGGTATATAAATCAACATTTACTTTTTTATTTTCCAGATCACCGCTTTTCTTTGAGAAAACGGCCTGATGTCCGGGACTGAGTAAGAGGTTTTCATCAGGATTTTTATTATCCATTACCGAAACACTTCCTTCAACCAGTGTGGTACGTATGGCGTCTTCGTCGGCATACGACGAAATATTAAAATGCGTTCCCAAAACACGTACATCAACACCCTGTGTTTTCACTATAAACGGACGGTTCTTATCCTTACTCACCTCAAAATAAGCTTCTCCTTCCAGCAACACCATTCTTTTATTGTCGGCAAACTGGGTAGGATAACGCAGCCGTGTTTCGGAATTCACCCAAACTTTGGTTCCATCTTCCAATTGTAATTGATACTCTCCCCCTCTTGGTACCACCAAACTGTTGTAAGTTATCTTTTGGTTATCCGTTTTTGCACTAACATCGTAAACCAAAGCAGAGCCGGTATTACTAATTACCGTACCATCCTTTTCCTTAATTTCATCTTTCTCCTTCTTCTCTTCCAAATTCAATACTTCTCCATCATCTAATATAAGCTCGGCCTTTTGCGATCCAGGCTCAATTGCAGCCAACCATTGTTCTTGTTTCGCGATTCCTGAATCGGAATTGCCCAGATACATCATTACAGAAAACAATCCAAGCATCAATAAAACTGAGGCTGCATATGGCATTGCCTTCTTAATCAATCTCATCCGAAGAGCGGTCCTGGATTGCTGCATCTTTCCAAGATACTTTTCAAATGCCCGTTCCACATTTGCCTGCGGTAATCGCAACGCTTCCTTTGAATTTGCAGAGAACATCTCCAACCCTTCGTAAAAGCGCTTATTTCCATTCTCATTCAACCACGTTTCCAGCTCTTGTTTTTCATCGCTGGTAGTAGGCTGTCCCCCAAGAGACCTGGAAATAATATCAATCATTTTTTCTTCCATTTGTAATTATAATTCAATGTATCAGTTAAGTGCGTACACTCTTAAGACAGATCTGTTTTGAAATGATGTGACAAAAAAATTAACTTTTTTTTTACGTTTGATGAGTATTAGCTTTTAAACAAGATATAACAATCCCATTTATAAGGCAATAGACTTATAATTATCCGTTAAGAATGATGAATTAAGAATATCTGATTGAACAGTCCGCAGAAAATTTCAACAGAATGCCAACTTGATTTAAAAATGAAATCAGACAAAATAGTGCTTAACAGTCACTTGTATAAAATAAGGTGCAGAAAGGTTTATTTATGAAAAAACAATAAATAAAACAGGTGTGGTGATTGGAGTTTTTCTCTCAAAAATTTAAAAGCACGTACCATATGAGTACGAACAGTATTTATGGTAACCCCAAGTTCTTCCGCCGCTTCATTATAAGTATACCCGTTTACACAACACAGCATAAATACTTCTCTGCATTTTTCCGGCAATTCGTTGATGGCAGAATAAATTAGCTGAGAATTTTCAATTGTATCGATATTTGCCATAGGAGCAACTTCTTCTTTTTCCAAATGATCTATATCATGAATCAGCTTTTGTTCGCGCTTTATGTAGTTCAGACATAAGTTTCGAACCGATCGGAAAATATAGGCCTGAAGATTTGTTGTAACTGATTTAAATCGTTTCTTTTCCCAAAAATCAACAAAAAAATCCTGAACAATGTCTTCTGCAGCTTCCGAATCTTTTAGAATGCTATTGGCCCACAAAAATAAATCCTGATAATATTTCTTGAAGAATGCCTCATAAGATTTCCGACTTCCGGTACGCAGCAGTTCAGTAAGTATATCTTTTGGTTCGGGCATATTGGGTTTTTAAATAGTGGTTAGTGCAAGCAAAAGTAGAACTTTTTTTGAAAGAAGAAAACAGTTGTTTTCAAGACATTTAGAATAGGATTATCTTCTTCCGCTATAGGTACTCACATCTAATTAACAACAAAAAAAATACGTGTTAAATCAACTAAAATTGACTGAATCGGGAAAACTTGGCACATTTGACAGATTAAATTCCTATTTATTTGACTTAATTTTAAAACCGTTTTGAAATATGGAATCCGTTAGGAGTTTAATTTCGGAACAAAAAGGCAACCCACCGGCTGGTCATCAACCGGACTGATTTGAGCGTGAGACTGGAAAAGGAGGCCGGTGGGCCCTGAAATATACAACAAAATCGTAACTAATTGTGCTGGAAGCAAATCCGGCAAAAAGAATTCAGTTACGATTAAAATTCAAAAAACAAATGGCAATAAATTTTAAAGTTATTGAAAGAGGCCAACCAGGTGTAGTAGGTGGCGGTGAAAAAAAATACTATGCAAGCAACATGATTAGTGGAAATGCTGACATTGAGGAATTAACTGAAGGCATAGAAAAAATAAGTACCGTGAGTGGTGCCGATATCCGGGCCGTACTTTATGCCCTGACTGATGTTATTCCAACTATGCTTGCCGATGGTAAATCGGTAAAACTTGGCGAAGTAGGAAACTTCAGGGTAAGTATCAACAGCGAGGGAAAAGAAACCGCTGAAGAGGTAAATGCCAACTGCATTAAAAAATCGAAGATTATATTTACTCCCGGTAAAAAATTAAAGGGTATGCTGGATCATTTAAAGTATCATAAATTGTAGACCTTAAATTTCATGCTTACCGCAACTTTTTGCAATCACTACTGCAACTTTTTGCGGTAAGCACTGCAAAAAGTTGCGGTAAGCATAATTCTAAAACGGGATAAGCACTCCGCTCTTGCGCACTACTGATTCTCTTTTTTAAATCTGCTGATCACAAAAACAAGCTCGTGGTTTACCTAGAAGTAAGCACATTTGTGTAATGATAAATATCTTAAGTGATAAAACAAGGCTTCATTTCTTGAAATTGCACTTTCCCAAAAACGAATCCCGATCTTAATCCAAAATTTCAGTCGTTCAACCGCTTATTTTAGAGTAGACTCCCCATTGATGAAACTCCATATGATATCGCTGCAGGTTAAAAAAAAGAGCAGCCACACAAATGTGGCTGCTCAAATAATAATTCAAATTTAAAACCTGCTTTTTAAAAACCTATCGAAAAGGTACAGTTTTGAGACACTCTAATTTTAACCCTATGTTATTCTAAAATGCCCCAACGTTTTTCAAAAAAACTATTTTATTTCACTCAACAAGTATTGAACATATTCTCTTGTTGAGACAGAGCTGTAATCACTTTTCCCTTCTGTCGATTTTAAGTAATCATTTCCAATTTTTTTAGCACGATTAATATCTCCTGCAATAACATAAGCATAAAACTCAGGATAGCAGAATTGATCAGGTTCTATCATTTTTTTCTTAAATTCATTAGCCCAATCAAGTACTAAATCAGGATTATTGAACTTCGAAAACTTTTCTTTTCCAACACCATACAATTCCCAAACCAACTCATTGCGCAAATAGTTATTGGGTTTTGAAAATTCCTGCAGGTACTCTACTGCAGATTTCTCAAATGATAAAAAATCAGATTTGTTTAAATAATACTTCCATTCTGCTCTTTTCATAAATAAGCCCAACTCATCGAATCCAATTTGCTTGTATTTAAGAACAATCTCTTTATATTTCTCTGTTCCAAAGTTCGACTGCAATTCATAATCAATTTCTTGGTCAATAGCTCTTCCAATCTTAAAATCATATGCTACTTTCTGATAGTCTTTTCGATGACGAACTACAAAGGCAAACACATCACCGTCTGTATCCAATCTCACATCTGATATCATTTCAAAAGTTAAGCTATCCAGCTTTTGTTTTTCGGACAGGCCTTTAAAATATTCCTCAAATTCACCTTTAGAGTTTTTATCGAAAGCAAAGTAGTTCATAGCTACTGACAAGGAGTGATCGCCATTGTTCCATTTTGTTATACTTGAACCTACTCTCTTATCCTCATCGAAGACTTTTTTTGCTTCTGTCAATAATTTATCAACCTCATGAAAACCTACCGCCAAATGCAGTAATTCCCCTTCGCCATCAACCCACATTAGTGTTGGATAGGCTGTCACATGATATCGATCAGCAATTTCTTTATTATCAGTTTCCTTTTTATCTGTCTGCAACTTAAAACTCACAAATGATTTATTAAAATAATCTCCTACTGCTTTTTGAGTAAACACTTCTTTGGATAACTTTTTACATGGGCCACACCATGATGTAAAAACATCTATAAACATTGGTTTATTTTCCGCTTTTGCTTTTGCCAAAGCCTCCGTGAAGGTGCCGTGTTCAAAGTTTATTCCTTGTGAGAATACATTACCGCAAAATAACATTGCAACAATAATTACAAATAAATTTTTCATTGGTTCTTAATTAATAAAGGTTTTACGTTAAGATTATTCCTTACAGGTTATATTAAATTTTCTTTATAGAATTCTAAATATTGATTGTTAGATTAAATCCGTCATTTCAATTCAGTTTTCTTTTTGACAAAATTTTTGATAGATAAAATTGAAAATGTCAACATAGATTAGAAATATCAATAAATGAACGGATACATCTAAAATGAACGATTTTTCTTTAAGAAATTCATCTAACACAAATTTATTTACAGAAGATAAAATGATAGTTACAGCAACCTGCAGTATAAAAACAGCTGTTTTTTTACTGCTTGACATATGGGTTGATGATTTAAATTCAATAAATAAAAGGGTGTCCTAAAAGTTCAATCTCATTGTTATTCTGAGCTTGTTGAAGCATATTTACATCTGAATTACAGATATTTAAACTTCGCTCAAAAGATTATTTTCAAATGAAACTTTACTTTTCGGACATCCTCTTGAGTGCTGTTTACCGCGGGTTTTGCTCAATCAAAGAATTCAACTCGATCACTTTACGTGGAATTGGAAGCACATATCTCCTGCTTCCAGGCTCCAAGGTATGTGTGTCACCAAACAATGTATGTGTGATTGTTTTCGCTGTCTTGGGATCCTTGTTTAATCGCTTTAAATCGAACCAGCGAAGTCCTTTAAAGATGGTTTCTCTTCTTCGTTCATCCAATATTATCTGCAAAAGTGCATCTGGATTTGTTTCGGTAACATCAGGTGTACCGGCAGCATACCTATTTGCTCTCAACTCATTTAAAGCAGTAAGAGCTCCTTCAACATTATTATCCCGCAATTTCGCTTCGGCTTCAGTCAGGTATACTTCGCCAAGGGAAATCCCCCTATTTAGATCCGATTCATCTGAATACCGATAACCATTGGGATCCTCAACAAATGAGTAGTATTTATAATTGGTAACAAAGTTTTGATACCTCAGATCGGATGTTGGATCCATGAGGGTCATTAACTCATCTGACAAATAATATTTACTGGATAAATCGCTGTTTCCCTTGTAAAAAATAACATCCGGCTTTTCCCAACCAGAATAAGGAGCCCAGTTGTCGAGACCAAAATCCGGTTGTCCGGACTCATACTGCTCAATCGTATTGTAGTCTTTCAGTTCCGGCACAATTTGCAAAACCGAATCTGCATATTGCCAGGCCTTTTTATATTCTCCCTGATACAAATAGAAACGGGACAACAGCCCCAAAGCTGCTGGTTTTGTAGCCTGAAAAGTATATTCAGATTTATTGGAAAGCAATTTCACCGCCTCTTTCATATCTATTAAAACCCTATCGTAGACTTCATCCACAGCAACTCTTCCATATTTGATATTGATATCAGATTCCAAAGGCATAGGTACTCCAAGAGCCGTTGAAGCCGTATTTTCATCATAGTGTTCAGCATACAGATTCACCAAAATGAAAAAAGAATGAGCTCTGTTCAACAAAGCTGAACCTTTAACAAAATCTCTTGAATACTCGCCTGATCCTTCCGGAGCATCATCTATTTTTTCCAAAATATAGTTACATAAATAAATCACATGATAGAATCCTTCCCAATTCCCATCATTCTTCGAAACATCAAATAAGTGTTCCGCCCAGGTATAACTGTTTACAACAGCCGGATTTGCAGAAGAGGCAACATCTTCAGGAAGCTTGCAGTCATCAGTCATTAAAGTCTGATTTCCATGACCAAACGCAATTGCATTGGGTTCAAAGATATCGAAAGCATCCAAAATCATTCCCATATCGTCTACTGTCTTAGGAATCAAATTCCCTTTTGGTGTTTCATTTACAAAATCCTGACAGGAGAAAAAAAGCAGGACAATAAGGATTATATATATATTTCTCATAACGAACATTTTAATTTTACAGATTCAATTTCAAACTTACTGTATACTTAGCTCTGACGGGCAAACTAAACGGTGAACCATAACCTGATGCATCCAGATAATCAGTATCCAGATTGTAACGGTTGGCGGCCCAATACCAAAGGTTCTCTGCATTAAAGCGAATAGAAGCATCTTTTACTGGTAACTTTTCCATTAATTTATTCAGCTTATACTCTAAACTTATGCTCTTCAATCGGATGATATCTCCTTTGTCTACAAGATAATCGCTGTACTTCACAACATTTCCTCTGTCAAATGAAGCATACCCGGGACTTGCATCCAGCTTAGGCGCCCATTTGGTCAATTCGTCTCCAGGTTTGGTCCATCTATATTTCTCCGACATCCATTCTGAAGGATTAAAATCATCAAAAAAGGAATTGTCCGGCGAAGGCATTCTCACCTTATGTCCAAGTTTATAGGTTATCATGATTCCCAAACTTAGATCTTTGTATCGAAAGGTGTTGGTAAGGCTTCCAAATACAGGAGGAGTACTTCTGCCCATGAATCGATGATCGTCAATAGTAAGCTTACTCAAGTCAGTATAAGGCAGAATTGTATCATCCCCCTTCTTTTTGATTTGTGGCTCACCGGCAGCATCCAAACCTGCATATGGAACGGCTGCGATATAGGAAATTGCTTTTCCTTTTAATGGAGATTGAAAGTAAAGTGAGCCTGCTGATGGTGTGTAGTTAATGTCTGTAACTTTATTGTAATTGTAGGAAAAATTGGCTCCCACATCCCATAAGAAAATTCGGTTGAGTAAGCGTGCATTTAACGAAACATCGAGTCCTCGATTTAATACAGATGCCGCATTTTTTAATACTGATCCCCAACCAGATGTTGCATCATTATTAACGGTACTTAACAGATCTCTGGATCTTTTTTCATAGAACTCAAAAGTCCCATACATTCTTCCTCCCAAAATTGAATAATCCACGCCAACATTAAGCATATTTGTCTTTTCCCAACCCAACTCTTTATTTTCAGGATTTGTAATTGAAAGAAAATTCAAACCACTCAAGGAGTAAGATTGATCAACTTTACCTACAATATCAGGTCCGGTAGATTTCTCTATATTTCCGCTTAAACCATATGATACTTTTACTGCCAGATCATTGATCCAATCACTTTGGAAAAACTCCTCTTGTGACAAATGCCATTTTCCTCCTACTGACCAGGAAGGATTGTTTCGAAATTGACTTGAATTGACCAACATATTGGTCTGATCTAAACGCACACTTGCAAACAGATCATACTTGTCCTGATAAGAGAGATTCGCAGTACCAAAATAGGAAGCATATTTCTCCAAAGTTTCCTCCAATTCCGGAGAATAACTTAAATAGCTTCGTTTTCCGGTATAACCTTTAAATTTGCCTTCCTGAAGAGAAGCCAGATCAATTGCCTCGTGAGCCATGCTTCCATCATCATAACCAAACAAACGATTACTGCTATATTTTGTTTTCAAAGAATACAGCTCATTCCCAGCCATAAACTTTATTCTGAAATTGTCTGTATTTATAGAATATTGCAATGTATTTCTAATGGCAAAAGATTTCAACAGGTCATAAGAAAGGTCTAGAATTCCACCTTTTTTAGGTAAATGCCAAGCTACTATTTCTGGTGTTTTTGTATCAGAAACTTCAGTAAAACTATTCTTCATATCTCTCACATAGTCATGCTCTGATCCGTACAAGTTACGTCCTTCAGTCCTTCCGGTTTCATAACTTCCAAAACTAGTGAATTTCAAACCCTTAATTAACTCAATATCTAATTTTAAACTAGTCGCAACATTAGTTGTCTCTTTTGTTTTGTCATTCATTCTTACCTTCCGGAGGTTGTTTTGACTCCAATCAAGAAATCCGTTAGCCGCTAAAAGTTCTCTGTACCCATCGGAAATACTATGATTCTGATCAACATATGCCCCTTCTTCATCTAAAATTCTTTGGTAGGGTAACATTTCCCACGCACTGCCATTACCATTATTATTGCCTTTTTGGTAAGTTCCACGCAGTCCAATCTGAAGATCGATTCCTTTAGCAAGATTTAAATCTGTATTTCCAATAAAATTGATTTTATCAGCAGAGTTTCCCACCAATTCCTGATCAGTTTTGTCATAGTTAATTGAAAAATAATGAGATACTTTATCTGTTCCGGTAGTTAATGAGATATTGTGGCGCTGCACCGTTTTTCTCTGATAGAATAAGTCTTCAATCTGAGATTCATTATCGAAGGCTCCGATCTCAGCTATTCGTGCCCTTGCCTCATCCAATGAAATACTTCCCTGCTCCTCATAATCAATCCATACTTTCTGCACCTGATTGTAGCCATCGGTATCCGACCATCTGAAGATTCCTTTCCCCAAACTTCTCTCAAACTCCAGTTCCGCATATTCAGAAGCATTCAATCTATGATAATCACCGATATCAACTTTATCTTCGATACTGTAACTGCCCGAATAACTTACAGCCAATTTATCATTCTTTGCTCCCCTTTTCGTCGTAATTACAACAACTCCATTCGCCGCACGAACCCCCCAAATTGAAGCTGAAGCAGCATCTTTTAACACTGATATCTGATCTATATCATTAGGATTTAGATTTAACTCAGAACTTTCCAATGGGATACCATCCAATACAATAAGAGGTTTTTTATTGCCTAAAAGAGTTCCCTGTCCACGAATCATTAAATTATTATCCTTATCAATATAAACACCCGAAGCGGCTCCAATTAACTTTTCCCGAAAATCTGCAGATACAACATTGTCCATATCTTCGTTTTTCAGAATTGTAAACGATCCTGTTGCACGTCCTTTCTCAATTGTTTGAAGTCCTGTTACCACAACCTCTGCCATTTGCTCTGAGTCTGGCTTAAGCACAACATTCAGTACTTGTTGCCCATTGCAGGCAAGCTCCTGAGATAGCATGCCTACAAATGAAAAAACGAGAACTGCCTCCTTACTTTCCAACTCCAGAAAATATTCTCCGTCGATGTTGGTCGCAATCCCAATGTTGGTTCCTTTAATTACAACAGAAACTCCTGGAAGTGGTATTCCATCATTGTCGGTTACCTGACCGCTTATTGTTTTCTTTTCCTGCTCTTCCTTGTGAATTACAGCGGGTTCTTTTTTACGAATTACAATCACCTTACCTTCAAGGTAATATTCCAAATCAGTTCCTCTCAAACTTTCTTTTAAAGCTTCCTCAAAAGTTACTCCCTCCACATGAAATAAATCTATTTCAATACCGGAAATCATTTTTTCACTATACACGAATGTGTATTCTGACAGACTTGTTAACTCCTGAAACACTTCCTTCAAACTCGCATTCTCCATTCTCATGGAAATGTTAGATCCCTGACTAAATCCTTCAGCAGAAACACTAAACACCACTAAAAAGAGTAAAACAGCTGTTAATTTCATCACCCTTACGGTTTTCTTCCAGGCATTACTTGGGTAATGCCCGCACAAATGATTTTTTTTCATAAATTTGGGTTGTTGGTTAAAATTAAGCGCAATTTGCCTTGCGCATGGTTAAACTTTCATTTAGGGAGTGTTAGAGCACTCCCTTTTTTTTATTTCACAGTAATTACATTTTTGTTTGTTGTAAAAGATGTTTCGCCTGTTCCTTCCAGCAGACTTAGTATTGATTCTATTTCTCCATAACGAGGCACATCAACCGAAAATCTTGCATTTTTCACTTTCGCATTTGCAAAGAAAACTTTCACATCGTACCATCTCGCCAAATCATACATGATATCTTCAAGACGCCGGTTATCGAAAATAAACTTCCCATTTTTCCATGCAGTAACAGCCTCAATGTTTGCTTTGCATTCAATCATCGACTGATCCGATTTATTCAAAACGGCCTGTCTTCCCGGGGTCAATCTGATTAATTCTCCCCTCGAATTGGTTACTTCAACACTTCCCTCAACCAGAGTGGAGATCATCTCTTTCTCGTCGGCATAGGCTCTTACATTAAATTCCGTGCCCAATACCTTAAGTTCCATCCCCTCAGATTCAACTATAAACGGCCAATCCTTGTTCTTTGCTACATCGAAGTACAATTCCCCTTTCGCAACTACTCTTCTCTCTTTTCCTGAAAATTTAGATGGAAACTCCAAATAAGAATCTGCATTCAGTTTAACCACCGTACCATCTGGCAATTCAATTTCATATTCCCCTCCAACCGGCGTTACAATTCGGTTCAACTCATTTCGTTTTCCGGCCTCCATTAAATCAGAATTTATCTTCATTTTATCGCTATCTTTTTCCACCAATAAATTATCAGCAGAACGAATGATACTTGAAGTATCCTCCTTTAAATCGACAACATCACCATTGGCAAAATATAATTTCGCATTGGTTTCACCTGACTTAATCTCATAAAACTGTGCAATTTTGTTATCGTACTTAGGAACCTGATTCAAAATAAAAAAGCCTATTGCCAATGGCAATACAATTACTGCTGCATAGCTTAGCCATTTGCGATAATCTGGCTTTTTAGAAATTTTCCGATCAAGTTTTTTCCAGGCCTTTTTCATATCAAAAGCATCGTAATCAACACTTTTATTAAGGATTCTTTCTTTTTTGGTTATTTCATAAAAGAGTTTTTTGTTCTTAGGTTCTTCAAGCCAGAGATTCAACTCTTTCTCCTTATTTTCATCCAATTCACCCCTTAGATATCGGACAATCAGTTTTGAAATATTTTTGTTTGATGTGTGCATAATTTCCCCAATTTGATTCTAAGAAACGCTTACCTGCCAGGTGGGTGACAGGTAACGAATTTTTTTTCAATTAAAAAAAGATTCGCAATAGTCTTGAAAAGTAAAAAAGTTTTGAAAGGTCGAAAAATCTAACAATCGAATACATATCACCTAACTCTATCTCTCCTAAAGCTACTCTTTATACATACCTTGTTGGCTGAAAAAACCAAGGGCAACAAGATATATAAAATTGCATTCATGATCTTCACTGCGTTACGGTACCCCTTTCAAGGGAAAGATTCAATTTGAAATGCATGCAAAATTTAAAGTAGTGAATTCTACCATTTTAAGCAATCAAACTCTTGCTTGGGAAAGCGAATGTTTGTGTATAAAGAGTAATCTAATCGTCGCCATGTGGATAACAACTTACTTCAGTGGAAAATTATTCGTGTCATGAGTGGATTTCCTGAAAGCAAAACCTTCCTGCTGGATCAAAAACAACAAATTAACACGCTTCTATTACTTCATGAAATTGACCGAAGCTTGCTGCTTACCAGCAGGTTCAATTAAAACAATTACTTTCCGCGGTTAAAGAACAAAAAGCAATACTTCAGACAAGTAACAATTGACCCCGGCTTAATGTGGATTCATTATAAAAAATAACTTCTCTCAATAAAACAATCGTTTTCGAAAGCCTGATTTAAGAAGAAATAATAACTTTGACAGCAACAAACACACTAATTTAGGGAAACCGGTATGAGAAAATCTTTAGCTAACAAGCTCCTGATCTACTTTGTCGTACTCAACTTATTATCAATACTTATTGTTGGTATATTTGCCTATACTCAGGCAAAAGATGCTCTTATTCTGCGTACTTTCAACCAGCTTACCTCCGTTCGCATTGAAAAGAAAAAACGCGTTGAAGATTTTTTCCAGCAATGCATTCATGAAACAGAAGCAATCAGTACTCTTACATTCAGTCTCCCTCCTGAAAAAAGTCAGCTGAATCTCTCCCATCTCATAAGTGATCACCGTATTTTTAAAACTGGTTTTGCCTCCTTACTTACCGGCAAACAAAATTATAAAAGCATTTACATCTATCAGTCGAATACCGTTTCTTCGGGCTTCCAAATCGAGCCAAAAACCGGTGATCTGAGCCAAACAAAATTACAGCCTGAGCATCTTCAGTTGTTTGCCCGTCTGCTTCCTAAAAATGAAATTTCGGTTCGGGAACTGCTCAACCCAAAAGATCAGTCAAAAACAGAAATTCTTATCTGTAAAACAATCATCTTTCAAGAGCAAAAGGTGGTTCTGGCTTTTGGTATCAATACAGAGATTATCAATTCCATTATGCTGGATAGAAATCCGTTAAACGGATTGGGTAAATCCGGCGAAGCCTATCTGGTAGGCGAAGATCATCTGCTGAGAAGTACGAGCCGCTTTCAGGAAAATTCAATTTACGCCCTAAAATCCTCAACCAGAGGTGTAAAAATGGCATTTCAGGATAGTATTGGTTCTGATATTTTTAAAGATTACCGAGGCGTTCAGGTGCTAAGCTCTTACAGTAAAATGAATCTGCCAGATTTAAATTGGGTGATTCTTGCTGAAATAGATCAACACGAAGCCATGATTCCCATTCGGAATTACGGAAACTCTATGTTTTATATTCTGATTATTCTAAGTTTGCTGCTGTTGGGCGTTGTTGCCATAATTGCCAATACCATAACTGCTCCTATCCGAAAATTACGGGCCGAAACCGAGAAAATTTCATCGGGAATTTATGAACAGGTTACTGATATAAAAGCGGATGGCGAAATAATGGAATTGGTGGCCGCTTTCAACCAAATGACTCAGAAAATAAAAGAACAGCAGGAGAATCTTCAAATTGCCAAAGACCAAAGTATTTCATCGATGATAGATGGACAGGAAGCTGAGCGAAGCAGACTGGCCAGAGAACTGCACGATGGATTGGCTCAAACAATTTTGGCTATAAAAATGCGGTTGGAAAATACAGCTCCTGAAAATGCTGCTGCCGTATTGGGTGAATCGAAGGAAATGTTTTCCGATTTAATGACAGAGATCAGGGGCATGTCGAATGATTTAATGCCTGCCGTTTTACGGGAATTTGGATTGAATCATGCTCTTGGCAGTCTGTTGCAGCGAATTGAAGAAAACAGCTTATTACAAACTGATTTGCAGATTCAGGATGACTTGCCTGAAATCAGTAAGAAAGCAGAAACCTACCTCTACCGAATTGCACAGGAAGCAACTAATAATATTATTAAACACGCACAAGCTAAAAATATCAACATCTGCTTAGCGCAAAAAGCAGATTCCTTGTTTTTCGAAATAAAAGATGATGGTATTGGATTGCCTCTGAATGGAATTCCTAAAAACGGCAACGGCTTATCAAATATTAAGGAACGCATTTCCATATTGGGCGGAAATGTATTTTTTGAGGAAGAATATCCTCATGGTTTAAAGGTACAATGCAAAATTCCATTAGTAAAAATATCAATATGAAACGTCCATGCCAAAGGTGTTTTAACACACAGGGAGATGATTATTCCGTGCATGGTAAGTTCTCCCGAAACAAGTTCGGGACAGGCTATATGGCAAAAACTTAAAATTATAAACATATGAATAAGATTAATGTTGTTTTGGTTGACGATCACAAACTGTTTCGCGACGGATTAAAATCCTTACTGCACAACACCGAAGACATAACAGTTGTTGGAGAATTTGGAAACGCAAATGATTTGATTGAACAAATGGATCAATTGGCTGCCCAAATTATCATTACTGACATTAGCATGCCGGGAATGAATGGCATTGAACTAACGCAATATCTGGCAAAAAAACATCCTTGCATAAAAACCATCATTCTATCCATGCACAACAATAAGGAATTTATTTTAAGTGCCATGGATGCCGGTGCAAAAGCGTATCTGCCAAAAGATATTGCGGGAGAAGAACTTAACAAAGCCATTCAAGAAGTGAACAAAGGCAACGAGTACTTTAATCAGGGGATCAGCAATATTGTAATGAGAAGCCTTATGCGCGGCAATAAAGATGACAAAAATCACGGGGAATTAACCAAACGGGAAACCGAAGTGCTTCGTTTGGTGGCAGATGGATTCATGAATAAAGAAGTAGCAGACCAACTCAGCATCAGCGTTCGCACTATTGATTGCCATAAAAACAATATTATGAGTAAATTAGGTTTAAACACTACTGCCGAATTGGTAAAATATGCCATCAAAAACCACATTATCGAAGTCAATTAGCAAATTATACACAAATATTCGCTTTCCCACGAAAGAGGATGCCGACAGGCGAAAGAGTACATTGTAAAAATTACAATTATCAGAATTATTTATTGCTTTAGCTGGGGCAGATTTCAGAATTAACAGCTGTACTGGCATCTTTGACTAAAACCATAGAAGAACAAGCTAAAGAGTTAGCTGCTTTAAAGGCAGTACTTTTAGAGAAGGATAAAGATGCCCAAAAGTTGAAGCGATTTGCGAATATCAACCTTCCTAAAAAGACCGAAAAACGTAAATATACAGCTCCCGTTGCAGACGATAAAAAACCAGCTCCTTCCCCAAAAGAAAGAGGTAATAATGGTGCTAAACGAAAGATTTACGATAATATTGAAGAGCTTGTAGAAGATGTACTGC
>NZ_MVDE01000029.1 GCF_002843385.1 Labilibaculum manganireducens | reverse complement strand
TTTGTTGTTTTGGACAACAGGTTATGAGATCTCTCGGGATAAGATAACGTACTTTCGTCACGTCCTACTTGATTTACTCTTAGTGGTTACGGTTGACTTTTGGGTTTTCCCAATCCATAGCTCGGTTACCCACACTAATAAGCCTTATATCAAGTTTCTGTTCGTTAGAACGATGACTTTGCTGATGGCTTCCTTCAGATTTGGGGTCGCCCCCAACACCCTTGCCAATTGCTAGTTCTTCCTGTCAACTCGGCGAACTCAAGAACGTTTCATCTTGATAGCACGTTACCATGCCCGACATACTAAAAAAGGGAGACTTTCGTCTCCCTTGAAATATACTCTTCGTTTATTAATGATTATAAACGTGAACATCGCGCTGTGGAAAAGGAATCCCGATATTGTTCTTATCGAATTCTTTCTTCACTGTTTCTTGCATATAAAAGAAAACGGTCCAATAATCAGCTGCGTTTACCCATGCTCTTACGGTAAAGTTAACAGAACTGTCTGCCAACTCAGAAACCGCAATAAAATGCGCAGGATCCTTAAGTACACAGTCATGATTAGCCAGCAGTCCATTCAAAATCTGTTTTGCTTTATCAATGTCATCAGAGTAACCAATTCCAAACTTCATATCAACCCGACGTGTAGGTTGTGTTGAATAGTTTATCATAGAACCTGTTGCCAAACCTCCGTTTGGAATAATAATGGTTTTATTATCAAAAGAAAGCATTATTGTATTAAAAAGTTGAATTTCCTGAACAACTCCAGCGTACCCCTGGGCTTCCAATACATCACCAACCTTAAATGGCTTAAAAATTAAAATCATTACTCCTCCTGCAAAATTCTGCAAGGTTCCTGATAAAGCCATACCTACAGCCAAACCTGCGGCTCCTAAAATTGCAATAAATGAGGTCATCTGAACACCAACCATTCCTACTACAGTAATAAATAGCATAACTTTCAACAGAATCCCAAATAAACTTACCACAAATGGTTTCAAAGTAGGATCCATATCCCTCTTATCCATCACCTTAGAAACACCTTTTACAATTGCTTTAATAATCCACAATCCAATTACTAAAGTTACTAAGGCTAACAATAATTTAGGAGTATACTCTAACGCCATTGTCCACAACTGGTCCGATTTACTATACACAACATCCAAATCCATATCCATATCCATTTTTTTAATATATTTAAGTGATTATTTAATTACTAATTCAAATTGTACTCTTCTATTTAAAGCTCTTCCTTCGGCTGTAGCATTTGTTGATATTGGATTTAATTCTCCGAAACCTTTAGCTGTAATTCGCTCAGTCACAATGCCTTTTTCGGTTAAAAACTGCTTGGTTGCATTGGCTCTTTTTTCAGACAAAAGAAGATTCATCTCTTCTTTTCCTTGGTCGTCAGTATAACCGGAAATAGTTAACGAATAAGCTGAGTAATCATTCATAATCTGCACAACTTCATTAAGAATTTCTCTTGATTTTGGAGTTAACACATCCTTCCCTGAAGCAAACTGAACATTTTTAGCCACAAATTCAAGTTCCTTTTTAACTTCAGCTTCAATTTCAGGGCATCCAAAATTTGAAACAGTACCTGCCATTTCCGGACACTTATCCTCCTCATTTACAACGCCATCTTTATCATTATCCAACGCACAACCCATAACATCCACCACATAACCTGGTTTCGTTTTTGGACATTTATCTTTTGCATCGGTTACTCCATCACCATCTGAATCCGGACAACCGTTAAGTGTTTTTAATCCTTTAACTTGGGGACAGGCATCTTCAGAATCCTGAACACCATCTCCATCAGTATCCGGGCAACCAGCAAACAGAACCAGTCCTTTTACATCAGGACATGCATCATCCTTATCAGCAACCCCATCGCCATCTGAATCAGGACAACCAGCCAATAATGGGTCTCCTGCTAACATTGGACACTCATCCTTGAAATCAGCCACGCCATCGCCATCGGAATCCAAAGGACATCCTTTTTTATCAACAGCTACCCCTGAAGGGGTATTAGGGCATTCATCTTTTCGATCACTCACACCATCACCATCTGAATCCTCTGATTTTCCAAAATTATATATTACACCAATCGTATTGTGCATGAATTTATCGTTGTATGATTTAGCTTCTCTTTCTTTATTTTTATAACCATCATACCTATCACTCATCGGATAATAAATTCCTGTTTCCAAAGCAACACTCCATCTGTCATCAATTTGAATATTTAAACCTGCCGCATAATAAAAGTTTACATTATCATACTGCTTATTAAAATCGCCACCAAAAACCCGGCCTTTAGTATCTGCATTGGTATAACCTAAACCTGCAACTAAAAACGGAGAAAGTGTTGCATTTTCTTTTAGAAAATAGCCATTATTGAACTTATATTTTAAATTTACATCGGTATTAAACAACCACGCATCAAAATTACCAATAGCACCTTCTGATTCTACATTAAAGTAACTTACGCGAAAGACAGCGTCAAAAGAAGGGTTTAAATATCGACCTAAGGTTGCAGATCCAAGATAAGGTTTCGAATTGCCTAAATCCCAAAAATCATTAGCAATATCCCCTTTATAATCATTAAAGTTTAAATAGAGCCCTACACCCCATTTCTGATCTGCATTCTGAGCTCTTACTACTGGGGACAGAAGCGATAAAGCGAATAGAAGCAAAACAATTTTAAAGTACCTTTTGTTCATAGCATAAATTTTAGTTAATACATAAACTACAATAATACATTGTGTAAAACACCTTAATTAGAATAAAAATAAATAAAATCAACAGAATATAAAATATATATTTGATCAAAACATTACCTTTTTACTCTAAACTTAAGATTATATATATTATAATTCTTACTATATAAAAACCGGATCAAAATTAACTG
This sequence comes from Labilibaculum manganireducens, assembly GCF_002843385.1. Lineage (GTDB taxonomy): Bacteria > Bacteroidota > Bacteroidia > Bacteroidales > Marinifilaceae > Labilibaculum > Labilibaculum manganireducens. Next base: position 59,097 of record NZ_MVDE01000029.1, on the reverse strand, counting down.
CAAAAAAAAAGGAAGCTTACGCTTCCCTTTTCTTTCTTTCCGAATATCTCGGACTATCACTTGTTTTCCTTTTTCTATCTCTGAAAGATTCTTTTTTGTTTCCTCCGCGATCAGATCCTCCTCGACCTCTGTCAAAACCAGATCTGTCAGATCTTTCACCTCTTGGTCTGCCTTTTCTATGACTATCGCCACCTCCACTCGTTGGGCGATCTCCAGACACTTCAATACGGATGCTTCTACCCCCTACAACTGCTCCGGCAAAACCTTTTACAATATCGTTAGTAAACTCTTTTTCCACATCAAAGAAGGAGAATACACCTTTTAAATCTACTCTACCAATATTCTTTCCTCTAACACCACATTGCTTGTGAATTAAAGTCAATAAACGAGGGACATCAATTCCATCTTTTATTCCAATATTAATAAACATACGATCTTCATTGCTATCACTACTCTCACTTGCTCTTTGAGCTCTTTTTTGAGTAGATGATTTCATATTCAAATCAGGAGTATTTTTGTAATAATCCATAAAACGGTTAAACTCGAGAGATACAAACTTCTTAATGATATCTTCTCTGCTTAATTCGTTTAATTCGCTGTTAATAGCTTCAAAATATGTTTCGATATTATTCTCTTCAATATCTACCTCCTTAATACGGTTCATAAAGTGAAGCAATTGCCTTTCACAAACTTCTTCACCACCAGGAACCTTTACCTGAGCAAATTCAACATTTAGTTTCTTGGAAAGATCTCTTATTTTTCGTTCATCACGTGGCGTAATTAAGGCAATTGAAATACCTGATCTGCCTGCTCTTGCTGTACGACCACTTCTGTGCGTGTAAAATTCCAACTCATCAGGTAAGTTGTAATGAATTACATGAGTAAGATCGTCAACATCAATGCCTCGGGCTGCAACATCTGTAGCAACTAAAAGCTGAAGAGTTTTATTTTTAAAACTTCTCATTACCTTATCGCGCTGAACCTGCGAAAGATCCCCATGTAAAGCATCAGCTGAGTATCCGTCCTTCATTAATAATTCGGCTACTTCCTGAGTTTCCTTTCGGGTACGGCAAAAAATAATTCCAAATATATTAGGGTAATAGTCAACTACTCTTTTAAGAACATTATATCGATCACGATTATTCATTAAATAATACTGATGCTCAATATTTACATTCGAAGTATTCGCTTTGCCAACTGTAACTTCAACAGGATCTGTCATGTAGTTTTTAGCAATTCTTCGAACTTCGGCAGGCATAGTTGCAGAAAACAACCATGTTAACTTATCTTCAGAAGTAGAAGAAAGTATTACATCAATATCCTCTTTAAATCCCATGTTAAGCATTTCATCTGCTTCATCAAGAATTAAATATTCAATTTTAGAAAGATCTACTGCTTTACGTCTAATCATATCAAGTAGACGGCCAGGAGTGGCAACAATAACATGTGCTCCTCTTCTTAATTTCCGGATTTGATCATCAATGCTGGCACCGCCATAAACGTTTACAACATTAAGATTCAAAATATTTTTAGAAAATAATCTTAAATCGTCTGCAATTTGGATTCCCAATTCCCGTGTAGGGGATAGAATCAAAGCTTGTGGTAATTTTACGTCTTGTTCGATTAGTTCGAGCAAAGGTAAACCATAAGCCGCCGTTTTCCCAGTTCCAGTTTGAGCCAAACCAACGAAATCCGATCTTCCTTCCAATAGTACTGGAATTGCTTTTTCTTGGATAGGTGTTGGATTTACGAAGCCTAACTCTTTGATAGCTCCTAGGATAGCCTCAGAAAGGCCAAGATTTTCAAATGAATTCATTCTATAAAATTTATGAGCCGCAAAGGTACGAATTTAATAATGAACTAAGCCATCTTTTTTAGTATTATCCTACAGGAGAAAATAATAACAGATAAACAGGAAAGTACGAATAAAGTTTACATTGAAAATCACAAACTTACAAAAAACAAATCCATCAATATTTTCAACACTACTTTCAATTTTTAACAAGCATAAAAACCACTTCTGATTTTATTATAGAAGGCAACTCTATTTTTCGAAGCTCTAAACTTCTTAGCCAACCTTCCATTTCATTTTCTTTTAAGCTATAAAGAACCTCACGAAACTCATCAATTTGATCGTCGTTAAAATCATTCTCTTCAAAGCTCTTATATGCATCTAATTCTTCGTCCTCGTAATATATAATTTCCTCAGACATCCTATTAATCAAATCGGTTTCACAAATCTCGTGAGCACCGCAACACTCTTCTATTGGCTCTGCAGAAATTTTACTTTCCACATCTCCTCCATTTTTTGATTTCCAACGCTGTCCTAAATAGGTGGTTAGCAATGCAATTCCCGCAATCCCCACAAGTGCTATCAATAAAATTTCCATGAGCACAAAGCTAAATATTCACAGTTAATTAATCAAGATATCCAGATGTTCTTTTTTTTCCCAACAAATCGCACAACCATCGCTTTCCCCTTATGCAATTTGCCTTCTGAAAGATGGATTTCAACCTCCTCCAACAGTAAGATGTCAAATTCTTCAAAATCTCTTCTGATTTCTGATAGATCGTAGAGCATATCCTCGTTTGGTGGTCCACCGGATTTACGACCAATCTGATTTTTCGAAAAAACCTCCATTAGAACTACTCCACCCGGCTTCACCGAATCGGCAACAAATCGATGTGCGATAAATCTTTGTTGTGAGGGCAAATGCAAATAAAGCAGAGCTGCAACATCATACTTTTCCTCAATTGAAGGATGGTCTAATATATTTTCAGTATACATATTCACATCAACCTCTTGCTCTGCAAAAAACCTTTTAGCATTCTCCACAGCTTTCTTACTGTAATCAAAAGCATCAACCTTCCATCCTGCACGAGAAGCATAGGCTGCATTTCGCCCCTCTCCTTCACCGGGCAATAACATTCTTCCCGACTTAAGAAGATGCAATTGTGTTACAAAAAACAAGTTTGCCTTTTCGCCGTAAATATATTTCGATTCAGCATAACGCTGATCCCACATCTCCTTCATATATATATATTCGATTTTTAAAAAGCTTATTTAGCAACTGCTTTCTCGTATTCTTTCTTATACAATTTAACTTGATTGGTCAATTTTTCAATTTCAGCTTCATTCTCATCTTTAACCTTTCTTAACCAGCTCAGCTTTCCATCTTTTTCTTTAATTTCAGCTTTCAGGCTTTCAATCTCCTTGTCTTTCATTGAGATCAGATCTCTATTCTTTTGTGTTTCTGTTTCAATCTTCTTCTTTTCCCAATCAGCTTCAACACTGGCTGTCTTTAAATCCTGGCTCAGCTTGCCTGATTCCAATTTTAACCCTTCAATTTGTTTTAGCAAACCAGAGATTTTCAAATTATTTTCCTCATTCAGATTCAAAGCGGAATTGTATTTATCCAATGTTTCCATCAACTTAACTTTAAGTTCAGTGGTATCGGAAGCAAGTCCCATTAATTCGGTACTCAAATCATCAATTTCTGTATTTTTCATAGCATTACTCTCCGACATGCTATTCTTCATCTCATTGTACTCTGCTAATGTTTGATCCAATTTGGAATTTAGCTCAGTAATCTGCGTGCTTTTTTTTGAATTCTCGCTATCGAGAGCAACAACTTTGGCATCACTTCGGCGTTTTGCATATTCTAATTCTTCATATTTTTTCTTGGAGACAACACACGACAGAAGAAAAAAAGGAAGCATTGACAGGATAAGAAATTGTTTTTTCATAGGATCACTATTTGTTAATAGATTTATTATACCAAAACCGAATTGGCCAGGTCATAATATTAGCTTAAATGTAAACGAAGATATTTCTAATTCGACAAAAAATAAACTCATATCATAAAAATTAACATTTTTTATCATGAAAACAAGCTCTTTTTCTTTCCTAAATCTATCATAAACATATCTTTGTAATAATTAACTGAAAATATTGGCATTAATTTCTTTTTGTGGCAAGAGAATTGATAGCTTACTTATAACTTAAATTTTTATTTATCTAAAAATCAGCAAACCCATACTTATGCAAAAATACATTATACTTCTCCTTGCTCTCATTACCTTGTCCTTTTCAACAACGGCACAGAAAGATAACAACGAAGAAAAAACAAAGTTAATCCGGATTGTAGGCAAGCTTACAAATGAAATCAATAATGAACCGATTCCTTTTGCAAATATTGGAGTTCTTGGATCATATATTGGTGCAGCATCTAATATGGATGGAGTTTTCGAACTTAAAATACCAGGAGATTTATTTGAAAAAACCATACAGGCTTCAGCAGTTGGTTATTCCACATTCTCAAACAGTGTGAAAAACTGCATACAAGAAGATACATTGATGATAAAATTAACGCCAAAAAATTACAGCATTGCTGAAGTTGAGGTAACTGCTCAATCATTAGTTCTGAAAAAGAGAATTAGAACTGCAATTGAAAGAATTCCGGAAAACTACCTGCAGACTCCTTTCAATTACGATGTTTATTATCGCTCCGAAAAATTCGAAAACAGTAAACTAAACCGGCTTAGAGAAGCCGCAATTCGTATTTATGACGACAAAGGATATCAACGGGCAGATGCTTATCAGGTATTTAAAGAACGTGGTTACAAGTTTTTGCAGGTACGAAAGAATTTTGAGACTTCATCGCTTGCCGACGGGTCGACTTATTTAGAAGAATTATTGGAAATGGACATTGTACGTAGCCGAGGAAATATACTAAACAACAATCATTTAAATTTTTACGATTTAAACCTGGAACAAATTACAGAGTACGAAAATGACTCAATCTGGGTGATCGCTTACAAAAGTAAAAAACCAATGTTAAGCAATACGGGCGATTACTATGCCAAAGAATATTCGGGTAAAATTTACATCAAAATAAAAGATTTTGCTGTGATTAAAAATGAAACTCATGTTGTTGCCAGTAATTATTCGTCACAGGGAAGAAGTTTTTACGTTAACGAAGAACGGCAAAAGTGGAAGCCATTAAAAATTGAATACGATTTTAGTGTTACCTACAAGCAACATTCAGGGAAATATTACTTGAGCTATGTGAACTACAAGCGTCATCATGAAGTAGAAGATAAAAAAACGAAAGAAATCACTTCAACGGATATCAACACAGAAATGCTGATAACCCAAATTAACACCAACAAGCCGGAAGTAATTGAGAAACGAGCATATTATGAAAATATGCCTTACGATAAAAATTTCTGGGAAAGTTACAACATCATTTTTGATGGGAAATAAATAAAAAAAAGAGGCTAAGGCCTCTTTTTTTTTATCTTCGAATTATGGCAAAAATCAATTGATCCAAATAATTGCCGTTCTTGTAAACGGCATTCTTTAAAACAGCTTCCTGCACAAAACCTGCCTTTTCTAAAACTTTTACTGATCCAATATTCCCTTCAAAAACATTTGCATATAATCTCACAATATTCATATGTAAAAAAGCATAATCTACAGTTTCCTTTACCACATGAGTCATAATCCCTCTGTTCCAATACTTTTGTCCGATCCAATAACCCAATTCGGCCGATTTACAAAAAACATCTTCCTGTCGTTCTACACCAACACAGCCAACCACTTCTTTATTCACCTCAATTGCCATAAAATACCCCTTAGCAACATGATTTACAAAATGAATCCAACGATGAGCATCCCTAAGAGTATATGGGTATGGAAAGCTGTTTTTTAAAAAACGGGATACATCCAAATCATTTCCAGATTTAACAAGATCCTCTTCATCTCCAGATTTCCATTTCCTTAATAAAATACACCCTTTATCAATTTCTGCTGCCATAGCAAACCTCCATTTTCGATTTCTACTTACAAGTACGTCAAAAAAAACTTTGTTGTCAATCAAATATGTGCAAAAAAAAACTGTCCATAAAATGGACAGTTTCTTAAATGATATAGAAGTTTTTATTCTTCCTCTTTAATTTTTTCTACGGTTTCTTCAAGATCCAACAAATCATTTTCCTGTAGAATATTGTACCACTGAAAAACTTTTTTCATATCAGAAACATACACGCGATCTTCATCGTAATTAGGCAACACTTCAGTCATGTAAGCTTTCAATTCATTCCCTGAAGCTTTGTGACTTATTGCCTGACCTCCATTTTCCTTTTCCTTAATACTTTTAAAAACAACTGCTAACTGAACATCTCCTTCATCAGTAAAAATAGCAATATCTTCTAAAGCACTAATTTTAGAAGACGCATAAGCTGCCATACGCTTTTTATCAATCAAAGACTCAACAATTAGAGCATTCTTTGAGTTAGATACCATTTTAAAAAGACCTGAATGTCCTGCTATGGCCAATATTCCTTTCAACATATTTTCGTTTTTATATTTGGAAGCACAAATTTATAATTCAATTGTAGTTAAAAAAACAATTTTGCAAAAAAATATCTTAGAATTAATCCAGATTACGCAAACCCTCTTTCTTTTTTAATTTTCTCGAAGGCTTCACTCAACTTCTGGAACTTCTCCTTTGCGGCCTCCTGTACATCTTCACCCAAGTAGCTCACTTTATCAGGATGGTATTTAGCTGCCATTTTTCGATAAGCCTTTTTAACCTCAGCGTCAGAAGCATCCCGTGTTAAGTCAAGAATCTTATAACTTGATTCTGTAGATTGAATAAACATAGACTTAATCGAGTTGTAATCACCCGACTGAATACCCAAATAGTAAGATATTTTATCAATAATATTTAATTCAGACTCAGAAACAATTCCATCAGCCTGAGCAATTCCAAATAGAAAATGCATCAGCTGTAATCTGGAGGAATAATCAAGATTGTGCTGAATCTGCTGACATACCTCCTCAACAGGTATATTTTGCTTTAGAATATCACGAAGTACAGTAATTGCATCGCCAGCTCTGCCAACACCAAAACTTTTTACCAGATATCCTTTTACGTAATCTAATTCTACTTTTAATACTTTTCCATCTGCCTTCATTACAGCAGCAACCAAAATAAGCAAGCTCATTACAAAATCACCTTGTCTTGTAGCTCCTCTTACATGAACGTTCTCAATTTCAACTGTATCAATTGCCGATCCCAACATAAATCCCAATACTCCACCAATTGGACCTAAAAAGGCCCAACCTAATCCGCCGGCAATCCATCTTCCGTATTTTCCCATTTTTCGGCACTAAATTATTTTACAATTCTAGTTTTCTTAAAGCAAAGAAAACAAAAGATCACTTAATTAGAAATCGTACTTCTGAAAAAGCGGCTCTATTAACAAAGTTTAACAAAAGTTTTAAATTTATTTCTTGGCTAAAGACCTAATTTGTTTGTCTATTCGTTCAATCTGAGGAAGAATTAACTCTGTATTGTTATAAATTACAAAATCAGCTTTTTCAATTCTTACTGATTCCGGAAGTTGACTTCTCATTCTCTCCACAATCAGTTCCCTGCTCATTGAATCCCGCTCCATGACTCTTTGAATCCTGATCTCGTCTTTTGCTGCAACTGTAATTATCTTATCGAAATTCTTGTACAAACCACTATCAAAAATTATAGCCGATTCTTGTATTACATAGGGTATTTGAGAATGTTGTTCGCACCATCTAATAAAATCTTTTCGAACTGCAGGGTGAACAATCGAATTAATATCTTGTAATGCTTCTGAATCATTGAATACAATCTCAGCGAGTAATTTTCGATTTAAATTAAAATTGGAATCATAAATCTGATTCCCAAAACGAGAAATCAATAAGTTCCGAAGCTCCGAATCAAAAACCATCAATCTTTTTGCCTCAATATCAGCAATATAAACAGGAATTCCCATCATCTCAAATGCCCTTCCGACAATTGATTTTCCTGATCCGATTCCTCCTGTTAAGCCAACTTTCAACATTCTTGAAATATTTTTATAATTCCTTTTTACAAAAGGCGAACTGTTTTATTCGAATGTTTTCTTCTCTTTCAGATAAGTAACTTCCTGAGGATAAAAACGAACATTTGTTACGAAACCGGGACTGCGTAATAACTGTATCTTTAACTTATTACTACCCTCATCTGAAGTTTGATTATAATCCACTCTCACGTCGAACAAATCAACCGAAACCTTATCATGCTTTTTAAATCCCACAAAATAAGATACTTTAACATCGCCTGGAAATAACCTTAGTATTAAAGAATCAGGAAGATTGCTCACTTTAATAGGAACAGTAACTTTTTCTTCAGTAAATTGTTCAACAGGAACCGTTATTTCAACTTTCTGTTGATCAAACTCAAGACCTTCTATCTGTTTTAAACTTACTTTCTTTTTAACCGTTTTATGCAAATTAGTTAAAACGAGCTCCTCCGTTTCCACAAAATCAATACTATCGAGAATTGAACTAGGCCCTTTCACAACCACACTGTCAAATTCCAAAGAGATTGCTTCATCTAACATGAATTGCTGCTCAAAGCTACTCGACACATTACTCTTAATAGGAACCTTCTTTTCTACAATCGGAGAAAACTCAAAACGTATTGTATCCGGTGAGATACTTACTAACTTAATACTTGAAGACAAATCTCTTTCGAATCGGCTCATAATTTGAGCCGTAGCCAGAGAATAGGTTTGAAGAGTTCTGTTTTCTATACGATTATTAGTATAAAACCCAACATCGAAAGGATTGGAAAGAAATGCCGTACTTATTTTATAACGTATTAAATCAAAACCATACGCATTAACTTTTAAGGCTAATTTTTCCGGTAATTTATTGGTAAGAACTTTGTTCTGCGGTAAATTAATATACCGAACAGGATAGTGCACTGTGGTTGTATATTCTTTTCCTAAAGCATTTAGGAACCAAAATATTGTAGCGATCCCAACAAAAAAAACATACACAAGCAGTTTTTTATTCGAAGCAATTTTTTCTGTATTAAAAAGCTCCTTTATCTTTTGAAGATCTGGAATACCCAATGCTAGAAAAATTTAGAAGAAGAAGACTGTGCTCAATGAGCACAGTCTAAACTATTATTTTTGAGCAACATCGCTCATATCTTTAACTACTGCTGCTTTATCAATTTTCAATCGGTTTTGTCCTTCAACTTCCATGATAATTACAGTCTCCTGAATTTCAAGAACTTTTCCATAAATACCTCCTGTAGTAACAACCTTATCTCCTTTTTTCAAATCATCACGAAATTTTTTCAGTTCCTTCTGCTTTTTCATTTGCGGACGAATCATGAAAAAATAAAATACCACTACAATTAGAATTAGAGGTACAAATTGCATGATAGGGTTCTGCCCCTCTTGAGGTTGTGTCATCAATAAGATGTTCAATAAATTATCCATTTCAATCCTAAATTTTAAGGCCAAAGGCCATATTAAATTATACAATTACTAATTATTCTATTTCACTTGTGCTGTAATCACCAGCTCTTTTGTTCCAGATAAAGTGTTACAAAAAACGGTGATCACCTTGTATTGTTTTCCGTATCTTCCTTCAGAGTTAAACTCCACTGTTATATGTGATTCCTTACCAACTTTCACTGGCTTCCTCTCCCATTTCACAGCAGTGCAGCCACAACTTGTTTCAATATTCTTAATTACTAAATCTTTCGACCCAATGTTCTTAAAAAAGAAATCACAAACAACGATTTCACCTTCAGAAATCACGCCAAATTTATGTATTTCTTTAGTAAACTCAAACTTCGGAAAACCATTCGGCGGAATAATCTCCTCAGAATGTTTTCCTTGAATCAATTTACCATCAGGCTTACCTGTTTTATTTGAAGTGCATTGTACTAAAAATGAGAACAAAATTACTACAAACAGTATACTACAAAGATATTTGCCGGTTTGAAGATGTGTATTTTTATTCATTAATTGTTCAAACATTTTGGTTCCCGAATGTAGTGAATTTTAATGGAAGTACATTTGCTTCTCTTAATAAAATAAAAAATGCGCATTACCGAAAGATAAGCGCATTTTAAAGTGTATTTTTTGGAATTATTTTCCTTCTATTAAGCCTCTGCCCACTTTTTTAACAGTTCCATTTGATTTCAACTCCTGAACCATTTTATCAAGAATTCCGTTAATGAAATTACTACTATTGGCTGTACTGTAGAATTTGGCAATTTCAAGATATTCGTTAAAACTCACTTTAACAGGAACACTTGTAAACTCCTTTATTTCTGTAAGGGCCAGCTCCATGATCAAAATATCCATGTATGCAATACGCTCCAAATCCCAATTTTTGGTATTCGCCTTAATCAATTCCATATGATCAGTATGATTGATAATGGCCTTACGCAACAATGTTTTCACAAAATCCTCATCATCACGATCCTTATACAAAGACATTAAAGAAGTGTAAGTGTCATCGGTTTGAGAAAATCCTTTTATTGTTCTCACAACCATGCTAATAATGAACTCTATTTCGTCATTCCAATAGATGCTTTTCTCTTCCATTAAGCTGTAAAAATCCTCATCTGCAGCAATAATATGAGTAAAAAACTTCTCTACAAATTTCTTATCAGAAGCATAAGTGCTCTCTGGTAAGGCCATATACTCATGATACAAATCTGAATTAATCAATTTGTCATGCAAAATCCTAACGTAATCCTCTTGATCGCTCCAATTTACGGTGTGCGAATTAGAATAACTATTCAACTGAATGTTATCTGCCAACTGCCTGATTACAGAATTATTAATAAATCTTGTGTTGGGATTTAAATCCTCATGAGATGGAATAATTTTGCCTCTTGAATTTTCAATTTTCTTTTCAGAAACAAAAGCAACATCCACAATAAGCAGAAGTAAATAATGATACAAATCGTAAGCTTTTCCGACGCTAAAAAATAATTCCTTTTCGGCCTTAGCTATTGTGCGATCCTGGTTTTTATAATAGGCATACAAAATCTGCAATACCTTAACACGAAGCAATCTTCTACTAATCATACGTTTAAAGAACTTGTCAATTACATTAATTCGGTTGCAAAAGTAGGCTTTTTTTACTTGCTAACAAGAAAAAACTAACAAATAAGATAAAATAATTAAGCCTCCCAACAAAATAGCTTTACATATTAAAAACAAGTAAAAAAACCACCTATGCCCTGAAAAGGTTTGCATACTCATTTTAAATAACCACATTTTCCTCAATAAAATACATATTCATAATAAATAGTACGTATATTTTTTTATTTTTGAATGTATAAAATCAAAATAAATAACAAATTATTTTCAAATGGAAGGTTACGATAAAAAGGAAGGGTTTGAAAAACATAATCGAGATGAAATTTATTCAAATGCGGTAAGAGCAGGGAAAAGGACTTATTTTTTTGATGTTAAAGCAACAAAGAAAAACGACTATTACTTAACAATCACCGAAAGTAAAAAACGTTATGACAAAGAAGGAAATTTCACCTTCGAAAAGCATAAAATATTTTTGTATAAAGAAGATTTCGATAAATTTTCAGATGGCCTTTTAGAGGCAATTGATTTTATCAAATCTTCAAATTTGGAGAAAGAAACTGACGAAGAAACTTATGCAGATTCAGAATACCATGAACCAGCAACAGTTATTGAAGGATTTGAGTCAGAATCCTTTACAAATATAGAATTTGAAGATTTAACGGAATAATAATTCCATATATAATTTATAAAAGCTGTCCTTTCTGACAGCTTTTTTTTTGTCCATATTCAATCTATATCAATAAAAAAGCAAGTCAAAAAATCTATGTTTCCTTAAAACACTTACTTTTGCCCAAATTTATATTTAATTTTGCCAATCTGATTAATTATTACACATCCCAGATTAAACACAATGAATTGAAAAGGTTAAAATACCTACTATTAGGGATTGCAAGTCACCTATTTTTCCAATACGTTTGACAAGCTTTAATTAAGCACAATAATTAAATAACAATCAAGTTGCAATTATCAGATGCCAAACGGCATCATCTATTAATAAATAAGAATGAAGCTTTCCGAATTATCTGATAGTCAAGAGGGAATTATAATAAAAGTTCAGGGACACGGAGCCTTTCGAAAGAGAATTACCGAAATGGGCTTTGTAAAGGGCAAGAAGGTCACTGTTATCAAAAATGCTCCTCTTAAAGATCCTGTTGAGTATCAAATAATGGGGTACGAAGTTTCCCTAAGAAGAAGTGAGGCATCTTTAATTGAAGTAATTACAAAAGAAGAGGCTAAAAATATTAAGGTAAATGGATTTGAAGGAACTATTAGTGATGACATTCTAAAAACTTCAGCAAAAGAAAAAGGGAAAAAAATTCATATTGCTTTGGTTGGAAATCCAAACTCGGGTAAAACCACACTATTCAATTATGCCTCCGGATCAAAAGAGCACGTAGGTAATTACAGCGGAGTAACCGTAGACGCCAAACAAGCCAAAGTAAAGCAAAATGGTTACCATTTTAACATCACTGATCTGCCTGGCACATACTCGCTAACAGCCTACTCTCCCGAAGAATTATTTGTTCGCAAATACATTATGAATGAAAAACCGGATGTGGTAATTAACGTTGTTGACGCATCTAACCTGGAGAGAAACCTGTACCTGACCACACAGTTAATTGACATGGATATAAAGGTGATTATTGCCTTGAACATGTATGATGAACTGGAAAAAAAAGGTGCTGTCCTTAATTTTAAAGCTCTTGCAAAAATGCTTGGCATTCCAATTATTCCAACCATCAGTCCGAAAGGAACTGGCATAAAAGAACTTTTTAATAAGGTAATAAATGTGTACGAAGACAAAGATCCAATTGTACGTCACATTCATGTAAATTACGGTAAATCGGTTGAAAGATCGATTGCTAAAATACAACATGAAATAAAAAAGGATCCTAAAATCTGCACAAAAACATCTCCTAGATTCCTGGCTATTAAACTTTTGGAAGCTGACAAAAGTGCTCGTCACCTAGTACAGGATAGTGACAGGCATTTCAATATAAAGAACATCGCAAAAGACGAAATTCAAAAAATTGAAAAAGAATTTGGCGAAGTGTGCGAAACCGTAATTACTGATTCGAAGTACGGATTTATTGATGGAGCACTTAAGGAAACTTACAAGGAGAGTCCCATTAAACGCAGACGTAAAACCACAATAATAGACACGTTCATCACTCATAAGCTGTTTAGTTTTCCGATTTTTTTCGTGTTCATGTTTTTAACGTTTTACGCCACCTTCAATTTAGGCGAATACCCAATGCAATGGATTGATATGGGTGTAAATGCTTTTGCTGGATTAATTGAACAATTTATGCCCGACGGTCCGCTAAAAGATTTATTTATAGATGGAATAATTGGTGGTGTTGGTGGTGTAATTGTATTCCTGCCAAACATTCTGATTTTATTCTTCTTTATATCCTTTATGGAAGACACAGGATATATGGCCAGAGCCGCCTTTATTATGGATAAACTAATGCATAAAATTGGCTTGCATGGAAAATCATTTATCCCATTAATAATGGGATTTGGGTGTAATGTACCTGCATTAATGGCAACCAGAACCCTTGAAAACAGAAATGACAGAATATTAACTATGCTGATCACCCCATTCATGTCATGCAGTGCAAGGCTTCCTATTTATATTTTAATAATCGGAACATTTTTCCCTGAACATGCAACATTAGTTCTATTCGGAATTTACACTTTTGGTATAGCTCTTGCGATTTTCTTTGCAAAAATTTTTAAGGCGAGCTTTTTCAAATCCAAAGATGCTCCCTTTGTTATGGAACTACCGCCTTATCGTTTGCCTACTCTTAAATCGACCATAATTCACATGTGGCATAAAGGTGCTCAATACCTGCAAAAAATGGGAGGTGTGATTCTTTTAGCTTCTATTCTAATTTGGGCTTTAGGGTATTTCCCCAGAGAGATCAATTTCTCGAAGGATTACGATAAAATGATAGTGGAAACCAATCAAGATTTTGATAGTCGGATAAACAACATACAGCAAAACAATGAAAATGATACAAAACAGTTGCTATCCGAAAAAGAAGTAGAGATTCAAAAAATTCAAAACCTTAAACTGGAGGAGAAACAACAAAAATCTTACATCGGTCAAATCGGTCAATTTGTTGCACCCGCTCTGCATCCTTTAGGTTTCGATTGGAAAATGACTGTAAGTATATTAACCGGTATTGCCGCCAAAGAAGTTGTGGTAAGCACAATGGGGGTTCTGTATCAGGAAGGAGAAGGCGCAAGTGAAACCAGCGAAGGATTGAGAACGAAGTTGAAGGAGCAAAAATTTGCCGGCAGTTATCGAACAGGCGAGAATGTTTTTTCCAGCTTATCGGCTCTATCATTCCTTATATTTATTCTGATTTATTTTCCATGTATAGCAGTAATCGTAACTATCGTTAAGGAAGCCAATTGGAAATGGGCAGCTTTTGTTGTGTTTTACACTACAGGATTAGCTTGGCTGGTTTCCTTTATCATTTACCAAACAGGCAATTTAATACTTTAAAATTATGAGCTTTCAATTAATATCAACTTATGCAATTGTGATTTTCGCATCTGGATATACTATATATCAGTTTGTGCGTTTATTCATAAAACAGAAATCGAGTTGTGGAGGTAGTTGTGGAGGTTGCAGTTTTAAAAATGAGCTAAAAAAACGTGGCATTTCTGGAAATCCAATTCTTAAAAATCAAAACTTTACATATATTAAAAATTAACAAATACAGAACACCTTTATTTTAAACAAAAATAATACACATAAGAAAACATAACAACAAATAAAAAGGGTAGTCAAACGACTACCCTTCTCTTTTTATCTAAAAAGCTCAATTATGCTCCTAAAGTAGCAACCATTACTGCTTTTATAGTGTGCAAACGGTTCTCAGCTTCGTCAAATACAATAGATGCAGGAGATTCAAAAACCTCTTCGGTCACTTCAACACCATCCATACCAAACTTTTGGAAAACTTCTTCGCCAACTTTTGTTTGTCTGTTGTGATACGCTGGCAGACAATGCATAAATTTACACTTATCGTTTCCTGTAGCTGTCATCAAATCAGCATTAATCTGATATGGTTTAAGAATACCAATTCTTTCTTCCCAAACCTTATCCGGTTCCCCCATCGATACCCAAACATCAGTATAAAGGAAATCACATCCTTTAACTCCGGCTTGCGCATCATCAGTAATTGTAATAACAGCACCTGTTTCTTTAGCAATTTCCATACATTGAGCCACCAATTCTTCTTCTGGCTGGAGATTAGCCGGACCAACGATTCTTACATCCATACCCATTTTAGCGGCACCAACCATTAAAGAGTTAGCCATATTATTACGGGCATCGCCCAAATATGCAAATGATATTTGACTAAGCGGCTTATCTGAATGCTCCGTCATAGTTAAAAAGTCAGCTAATATTTGAGTTGGATGAAATTCATCTGTCAAACCATTCCAAACAGGAACACCCGCAAATTTTCCTAATTCCTCTACAACTGCCTGTCCGTATCCACGGTACTCAATACCATCATACATACGTCCTAAAACGCGGGCAGTATCAGCCATTGACTCTTTAACACCAATCTGAGAACCAGAAGGACCTAAATAAGTAACGTGAGCACCTTGATCGTAAGCTGCTGTTTCAAAAGCACAACGAGTACGAGTTGAAGATTTTTCAAATATCAAAGCGATATTCTTTCCCTTCATAGTCTGCACTTCTGTACCTGCATATTTTGCTCTTTTAAGATCTCTTGCAAGATCCAACATATATTGCATTTCCTTTGGAGTAAAATCCAACAACTTCAAAAAGTTTCTGTTTCTTAAATTAAAAGCCATGGTATGTATTTTTTAAAAATTACAATCACAAAAGTAATTATAATCTGATATTAATAATAGTTAATTAAAAATTATGCTCTACGTCGTTTTTATCGTATTCCATAGTTATTTTGGTTCCGTAAGATTTATCGACCAATTTGGTTGCTTCAGTAATAACTGATTTACCACCGCCATTTTCAATAAAACTTAGACAAGCACGGATTTTCGGGGCCATAGATCCTTCTGCGAAAGTACCGTCTTCCATGTATTTCATTGTATCGGCATGATTCAAGAACTCAAGTTTTTTCTCATTTGGCCCTCTAAAGTCATGATAGACAAAGGAAACATCAGTAAGAATATAAAATTCATCCGCTTTAATCCGGGCTCCAATCAATGCCGAAGCAAGATCTTTATCAATTACAGCTTCAACCGGACAAAGGTTCCCATTCTCATCTTCAGAAACCGGAATACCACCACCACCAACAGTAATTACAATATTACCCTGACGAGCCAGATTTTCAATAACCTTCTCATTCAAAACACGAATAGGTTTTGGCGAAGGCACAACACGCCTCCATCCTCCTTCTGTTTTCACCTCTTCCTTAAAAATCCACCCTTTATCAGCGCGTAACTCGTCAGCTTGCGCTTTGGTATAAATCTTACCCACACGCTTTAAAGGATCAGCAAATGCAGGATCATTCTTATCAACAACAACCTGAGTCACCAAAGTCACCACATCTTTCTCAATGCCATTTTGCTTTAATACATTACGCAAATTCCTCTCAATCATATAACCAATTCCCCCTTGAGAATCAGCCACATCAATATCCAAAGGCATTTGAGGAATATTGTAAAGCTGCTCACCTGCATCGTTTCTCATTAAGATATTACCTACCTGAGGGCCATTACCATGAGCAATAATAACATCGTACCCTTCCTTAACAAGAAAAATAAGATTTTCAAGAGTATCAATTGTGTTCTGAGTCTGCTCCTCAACAGTCCCTTTTTGACTCCCCCTCAACAAGGCATTTCCGCCTAATGCTACAACTGCTAATTTATTTTTCATTATTTTTACATTTATGTTTTTCATTTTATAATGCAAATCTAAAAAAAATAACAACAAAACAATGAAATACCTTTTTATTTATAATATTTTTCAACCTCTGTTTTTCAACACATTACGACACTTTTAAATTTACTGTTCAGTACCTAATTCTGTAAATGCATGAAATTCAAAGCAAACAATCTTTAAAATACACTCGTTTGCAACGATCAATCTATTTGTGTAGTTATGATAACTTTTTCTCGTAAATCAGCATTCCAATTCAACTATTCTACCCAAATCGATTTTTACGCAATAAAGAGAAGTTAAAATGTCCTGGTCATTTTTTCAGCATAACCTCTATCAATTATTTACGTATTAGTTAAAAGTGGAATTTAATCGGCAAAAAATGTGATTTTCGTAAAGATATCGTGCAATTTCATGTAAGATGCCAAAATATAATATTGTATTCCCCAATGTTTTCATACTTTTAGTAAATCCTGTTTATTGTATTTACAGATTGCTTTTAACTGTATTTAAAAGCACAAATCGGTTTTCAATAAATATTCACTAACCAAAACATTATCCTATGAAGCAAGGATTATCTATAATTCTAATTTTATTATTGGTCTGGGGATGCAAAACAAAATCCGAAACCGAGAATAAAATTACTGAAGGGATAATTACCTATAGTGTCAGTTACTTTTCTTCGGAAAAAGATAATCCAATAATTGCCCTTTTACCAAACAAAGTAGAATTGCACTTTAAGGATAATAACATTTGCCTCATATCTGAAGGCTATCTTGGTTTTTTCAGCACAAAATTTCTTTCTAAATACAACAATCCAAATAGTAATATATTACTAAAGGTATTGAGTAATAAGCTTAACTATGAATTTCCTAAAGATAAAGTTGCATTTGTATACAGTCAGCTTCCTCCGGCAAAAATAGAATACAATGATTCCACAAAACTAATAGCTGGTTATGAATGTAAAAAAGCCACAGTTTTCATGGCCGATCAATCAAAAACTCAAGTCAGTCTTTACTACACTTCGGAAATTGAACTAAAAGACCCCAACCGTAACACTCCATTGTACCAAATCCCTGGGGTACTCATGGAATTTGAAACTACTATGAATCAAGTAAAAGCAAAATTCACAGCACAATCAATAAATCTAGTTGCTGTTAATGAGGAAGATTTCAATATTCCAGAGGAATATGTCCTTTCTGACCTTAATACATTAAAAAAATACATTGTTGATTTCAATTAATTAACATCTGATTTCAAACTTATCTTTTTAGAAGCTGATTTTCCTGTGGTTTTAAATGCCATTTTTATTACTTTTACATGAATTCGTACACAATACGAATTTTGTGAAAAATGAAAAAATAGTCAATGGCTAAAAAGAAAAAAACAAACAATACAAAAGCTAAATCGCGCTTCTCAGCCCCAAAATTTCTTAGTGACGAAAGAACCAAATTCCTTTTTGGTATTGCACTTTCTCTGTTCACTATTTATATTGGATTGGCATTCGTCTCCTTCTTTTTTACAGGAGGAGCTGATCAAAGTAAATTAGATATTAAATGGCTCGAATTAATCACAGACTCAAAAGTACGTGTTGAAAACTGGACGGGAAAAACCGGGGCTTACATTTCCAATTTGGTTATAAACAAAGGATTTGGAATCGCATCATTCTCATTCCTTTATCTACTCGTAGTCCTTTCTCTTCGAATTTGGGGAGTAAAAATACAATCATTACGAAAAACAATTATAAACACCTTACTATTCTGCATTTGGTTTTCGGTTTTCATGTCGTTTACATTTGTTCAATCAACATCGCATTCATTTTTATTCTTGGGAGGAATTCATGGTTACTTTATAAGTGAATGGCTTGTTTCCTTAATAGGTAATGTTGGCACTCTGTTTCTAATTGTTCTTAGCTTTTTAACCTTTATTACCTTTGCCTTTCAAAACTCTATTTCCTTTTTCAAAAAAATATTTAGTTCAAAATCTAAAACAGACCATAAAGAAAGCCAAGACTTCTCCAAATCTGATGAAGATGAAACAGAATCATTGACTTCTTCGATACACTCTCTAAATGATGAACAAGAGGATAAAGAAGGCGAAGACGACGATGAATTAATTATTAATTCTGAGATTTTTCCTGAGGAAGAAATTATTCTGCAACAGGAAGTAAACGATCCTAAAACAGCAGGTGAAGATTTGGAGCTAAAAATTGAGTCAGTATCAAAACAAGAAGAAACCGTAAGCATTCAGCGCAGACCGATGGAGGATTTCGATCCTACACTTGATCTTTCAAACTATAAATACCCTCCAATCGAATTATTAGAAGCTCATCATGCCAGTAATTCGAGTGTAAGTAAAGAAGAACTTGAATCAAATAAAGATAAAATTGTAGAGACACTGCGTCATTACAAAATTGAAATTACTCAGATAAAAGCTACAATTGGTCCTACGATTACACTGTATGAAATTGTTCCCGCTCCGGGAGTACGCATTTCCAAAATAAAGAATCTGGAAGACGATATTGCACTTAGTCTATCCGCCTTAGGAATTCGAATTATAGCTCCGATTCCGGGTAAGGGAACTATTGGTATTGAAGTTCCGAACCGTACACCTGAAATCGTGTCAATGAAGAACATTATTTCATCTAAAAAATTCCAGGAATCAACACATGCACTTCCTGTTGCACTTGGAAAAACAATATCGAATGAAACCTATACTCTTGATTTAACCAAAATGCCTCACCTATTGGTGGCCGGAGCAACAGGGCAAGGAAAATCGGTTGGTTTGAATGCAATTATTACATCGCTTTTATATAAGATGCATCCTTCCCAGCTTAAATTTGTCCTTATCGATCCTAAAAAGGTTGAATTAAGCATTTATTCAACAATCGAGAAGCATTTTCTGGCAAAACTTCCGGGAGAAGAAGAACCCATAATTACTGATATACATAAGGTTATTGCAACATTAAACTCCTTATGTATTGAAATGGATTCCAGATATGATTTGTTGAAAAAGGCACATGCCAGAAATATAAAGGAATACAATACCAAGTTTGTAAAACGTAATTTGAATCCGGAAAACGGTCATCGTTACCTACCCTATATTGTAGTAATTATTGATGAGTTTGCTGATTTAATTATGACAGCGGGAAAGGAAGTTGAGACCCCAATTGCCCGTATTGCCCAATTAGCCAGAGCTATTGGAATACATATGATTATTGCAACACAACGACCTTCAACAAATATTATTACAGGAGTTATCAAAGCTAATTTCCCGGCACGAATTGCCTTTAAAGTAGCATCTATGATTGATTCCCGAACAATTCTTGATAGTCCCGGAGCAAACCAGTTGATTGGTCGTGGGGATATGCTTATTTCACTAACAAGTGAACTTGTGAGGGTACAATGTGCTTTTGTTGACACTCCGGAAGTGGAAGCTGTTACAGAATTCATACAAAAGCAACAATCCTACCCTACAGCAATGTTTTTGCCGGAGTATGTGGGTGAGTCTTCCGAAAATTCAGCAATGGATATCGATTTGCAAAAAAGAGATGCTCTTTTTGAAGATGCAGCCCGATTGGTTGTTTCATCTCAGCAAGGATCAACTTCAGGAATTCAAAGAAGATTTTCTATCGGCTACAACAGAGCAGGCAGAATAGTAGATCAATTAGAGGCCGCTGGAATTGTTGGCCCTTTTGAAGGAAGTAAAGCCAGACAAGTATTAATTCAAGATGAATATTCGCTGGAAAAATTATTAAGTAATGTGTAGCAATAACGGCGTGGCACAGTTATTGATTAAGAATATTTGAATATTTATAAAATAAGCTAAAATGAAAAAAATCTTTTGTTTCCTTCTTTTTGGAGCTATATGTTTAAACCTGTCGGCTCAGGATATTAAAGCCAAAACTATTCTTGATAAAGTTTCTGCAAAAAATAAAGAATTTAAAAGCATCAGTGCAGAATTTACTTTTTCTATGGATAATGCGGAAGAAGATATCCATGAAGTATCAGAAGGAAATATAGTTCTGCTGGGTAATAAATATCGTCTTAAACTTATGGGTGTTGATACTTATTATGATGGAACTACCATGTTTTCACACATCATTGATGTTAATGAAGTAAACATTACAGAACCGGAAGAAAATGAAGAAGAAGGATTAAATCCAGCCCAAATTTTTTCCATTTATGAAAAAGGATATAGCTACAAATACATCAAAGAGGAAACAGTAAATTCTTCTACTTACCATGTAATAGACCTCATTCCTTTAAATTCAGAACAGGAATTCTCCTCGATACAATTGAGAATCGATAAGGCTAAGAATCAAATTAAATCGTTAAAAACAATTGGGAAAGATGGAAATAATGTAAGTATTACACTTAAAAATCTGACTCCTAACCTCAAATTTGCTGATTCTTATTTTGTTTTTGATCCAAAATCAAATCCAGATGTGGAAGTGAACGATATGCGATAAATTATCAAACAATACATTCCTCCTCTACTCTTTCAAGGGTAGAGGATTTTTTTTCTATTTCATTAACACGCAAAGGAAGAGTGAACCAAAATTTACTCCCTACTCCTTCTCGACTTTCCACACCTATTTCTCCTCCATTTTTTTCCACAAAATCTTTACACAAGATTAAGCCCAATCCGGTTCCTTTTTCATTCGAAGTTCCTGGCCTTGAATAGTTAGAGTCAAGATTAAATAATTTTATTTTATCCTCAGGCCTGATCCCAACACCATTATCTTCAACACTTATAATTGCTTTGCCCTCTTCTGCCTTTACCGAGAAAATAATTCTTCCTCTTTCCTCCGTAAATTTAATCGAGTTATTCCCTAAATTCCGCACAACAGTTCGAATCATATCCGAATCGGCATAAACCAGCGAAGCATTAATTTCATTCAACTCAAGTGAAATGCCTTTTGCATATGCTTTTTCCTCAAGGCCTTCCATTTCTTCTTCTATTAGCTGGCTTGCGTTAATAATGATAGGATTATACTCCATCACCCCCATCTGCGATCTCGACCATGTTAGTAATGTATCAAGCAACAAAGAGCCATGAAGAGCCGATTTATGAACAATTTCAATATACTCCTGCCTCATTGAATCCTCAAGCTCATCATATCGGTCAATTAATAAATCGGTAAACCCCAGCACTGCATTAAACGGATTCTTCAGATCGTGCGCGACAATAGATAAAAACTTATCCTTGGTAGCATTCAAACTTGTCAGACTTTTATTTCTGTCGGATATAATTTTATTTTTTTCCGTTAAAAGTTTATTGTGTTTCTTCCTGAATCGACTAATGTATATTGAATATATAAGCAGAGATAAAATCAAAACACCCAAACTAAAAAAATATAAACCTCTGGTCTTTTGTTTGTCTATTTCTAACCTTTGAATTGTATTCCGTTGTTTCAGAACCTCATTTTCAGTATCGATTTTGTCCAATTGAAATTTCGCCTGAATTTCCGCAATTTCTTTGCTATTATTCTCTCTGTAAATCTTCGCTCTTATTTTATCGTACTTTTTGAAATATTGGATACTCTTCTCAAAATTATTTTTCTTCTCGTACAATTCCGACATGTAATAATAACAGTCCAATTCAATTCTTGCAACACCTATTTCTTTCGCTTTTGTTAAAGCCTCCTCGAACAACCCCAGAGATGCATTATAATCTCCATTCTTTAAATAAGCTATTGCCAAGGATGACTTGACACTTGCAATAGAAATTTTATCCCCTTTTCGCTCCGACTCAATCAAAGCTCTATGATAGTAAACCATGCACTTATTTATATCACAACAATCCAGATACAACTGACCAATATTTTCTAATAAAATTGGCTTCCAATCAACATTATTTTCAAATTCAATGATATCCAACGCTTTCAGATATGACGACAACGCCATAAGACTATCATTCATTTTATGGTATACGTTTCCAATATTATTACGCATTACAGCGATACCCTGCAAATTATTGGCATTTTCCTTTAAAACCAAAGATTGATTATAATAATCAAGTGCCTTGGAATATTCCTGCATCTGAAAATAAACATTCCCAATATTATTTAATGAAGCAGAAATCAGCAAGCTGTCTTTTAATCCATTTCGAATGTTTAAACTTGTAAAATAGGCGCTAAGAGAAAGTTTGTAGTTATCAATTTCTATTAACGAATTACCCAAAATATTATAACAATCAGCTTTTTCTTTTTCATGATTTTTAACACAATACAAAATTGCTTTTTCAATATATTTGATGGAATTAGAATAATCACTACTCCTATAAGATGCTTTTCCTTTTAGGTAGTTCGCCTTCATAGTAAAAACTGAATCAAAAAATAAATTTTCAGACTTCAGAATTTGATCCGCATAATAAATTGCTGAATCCGGATAATCAGAAATATAATCCTCACCCAACTGATACAACACATCATAAGTTAATGAATCAGAGGGAACGTTAATAAGCTGTTTTAGACTATCACGCTTTGAATTTGACGAATAGACAAAGAAACATTGGGAAACAAAAAGAATAACGAAAAGAAGCCTTCTCATTTAGTTGGGATTAGTTTAGTTTAAATAGCCGCATAAAGATGTTAAATAATATCATATTTGATAAACAATATGTAATGTTTTTGACGAAATAACTAAAAAAAACACTCAGGCAAGCACATAAGATAAACAATTACTCACCAATATTTTAAGAAGCGCAAATTTACAAAAGTAACAACATTCAAATTATTGCCGTGCCGATTGAAATAGAGTGACAAATATTTTCAATAATAATTTTCCTTTATCACGATAAAATAGAAAATTGAAAACATTCGTAATATTCATAAAATACTTATCTTCGAAGAGTAAACATTTACTATTATGACATTAAAAACAGCCTCTTTTCGTATCTTGTTGATTATATTTTTATTATTGGCAATCGGCAATCATGTATCAGGACAAAATTTATCAAAGAATGCAGAAATCAGTCTTCTCACCTGTTCTCCGGGAGATGAACTGTACTCACAATTTGGTCATTCTGCATTACGAATAAAAGATGAAGAAAAAAAAATAGATTTGGTTTTTGGTTACGGTACGTTCAATTTCAACACGCCAAATTTTTATCCAAAATTTGCAAGAGGCAAATTGGACTACATGTTATCATACACAACGTTTGATCGTTTTAAAAACGGATACATTTATGAGAAAAGAGGGATTGTTGAGCAGAAACTAAATCTTGATAGTATTGAGAAGCATAAGCTGTTCACCGCTTTATTAAAAAATTACCAACCTGAAAACAGATATTACAGATACGATTTTCTTTTTGACAATTGCTCTACACGAATTCGGGATATTGTTAGTGAAAACACATCAGGCACAGTTCTTTTCGACACAATTTCGGATCAACCAAAATCATTTTGGAATCTATTAGATCCATTCATGCAAAAAAGCCGCTGGATATTTTTAGGAATCCATTTAGCTCTTGGAATACCTTGTGATGCTGAAGCGACTCCTTACCAATATATGTTTTTACCAGACAACATGATGCTGGGCTTTGAACATGCAAAAATCAGAACGGATGAGACAATTAAACCTTTGGTAAAATCAACCAATGTTATTCTAAAACCGGCTCTCAACTTCAAAATAACTAATTGGTACCAAAGACCAGTTTTTATTTTTGGATTGTTAGCTTTAATTGGACTAATCTTGGGTCTTGTATATCTAAAAAGAGACAAAGATCTGTTCATTTTTGATATTTTTATATTTGGCGTTTGCGGATTGCTGGGCTGGCTTATAATTTTCTTATGGTTTTTTACAGATCATCAGGCCACCGGACCTAATTGGAATATTATTTGGGCCTTCCCTCTTCACTTCCCAATGGTTTTTACATTACTCCGAAAAAAATCCTCTTTGCCAGCTTATTATTACTTTTTACTGCATTCAATAATACTCATATTGATATTGGGAAGCTGGGCATTTATACCGCAATCTTTCCCTAATGAAATATTACCCTTTGTGGTTCTTCTCCTTTTAAGATCACTGTACATTGTAAAAAAAATCAGAACTCGTTTACTGTAATGAATATATCAAACACCGACATAAGAAAATACCGGGAAACCTTCCGTATTGGATCTTTTGATACAGACCTAAAAGGAAGAGCAAAACTCACCAGCATCTGCAATTACTTTCAGGAAATTGCCGGACATCATGTAGATTTAATCAATCAAGGTATTGATGATTTAAAAGCCAATAATTTGGCTTGGATTTTATCAAGATTAAAAGTTCAAATTTTTGAAACTCCCAAGTGGAAAGATAATATTGATATTGAAACCTGGTCGATTGGAGCGGATGGCTTGTTTGGAAATCGGGAATACCGGATTTATAACATGAAAGGGGATGTTATCGGTCAGGCGACCTCTTCGTGGCTGGTGCTTAATACGAAAACAAAAAGATTGATTAGACCACAAGAAATTGTTGCTAAAATGCCAGTCAACTCTGAAGATCCTATCTTTGAACATAGTCTGGGTAAATTACAACAACTTGAACAAGGGAATTACGTAGAAGATTTGCACATTCACTATAGTGATCTGGATTTCTATCAGCATGTGAATAATGTAAAATACATAAAGTGGGCAATAGACTCTTGCCTTTCCGAAATCTTATTGAATAAAACAATTCACGAGCTGGAGATAAATTACTTGCATGAAGCCAAACTCGATCAGATTCTTGAGATATTCAACCAAAGTAGTGATAACACCTCAAAAATTATAATCAAAACGAAAAACACGGACATTGAAAATTGTCGTGCAGTTATAAAATGGAAATAAATAAATAAATAAAAGATGAACACTATACTATCAAGCTTTGAATCAGCGCTGTATCATTTAATTTCTTTTTCTTCATTCGAACCTTTTATGCTTTTGGTATTGTTCGGAATCTCCTTTCAAATAAAAGACTGGAAAGCCTATTTTTCTCTTTTACTTGCCTTAATTATTGGCTCGATTGTGGGTCTCCTTCTTTGTAATTTTTCGATTATAACCTTTTCCGGCACAACCGTTAAATTGATTTTGGCCTTCTCAATTCTGCTGGTGGGAATTCAAAATCTAGTTAGCAGTCAGAGTTCTGCATCAACAATAAGATATAATTTCTTTGCTTTAGTTGGCATCATTTTGGGGATTGGAATCAACCTGCATTATAAAAATGTTTACGGAAGCTCATTTTCTTTTTATCCATTTACAGGATATAATCTTGGAGCTTCAGTCTCCTACTTTTTAATTTCATTCAGCAGCCTGCTTGTATCATCATTGCTGATGTTGGTTTTTAAAACAGACAGAAGAAGTTTTAATCTGGTAATTACGGGCATAGGTATTGGTATAGCTCTTGTTCTTATTTACTTACGATATTAGAAAAAAAATGCGAACCATTGTGGTTCGCATTTTTTTTCTAAATATGTCTTTACACTTTATGTGTTAATTGATCAACAACACTGATCTCCATAAATGATACTCCTTTGGAAGGACCAAAACTACCACCTATAATAATAACCATATCCTCGCTTTTAAAACATCCCTGATCCATTAGGGAAAACATGGTTTGCTTTACGTATTC
Source organism: Labilibaculum manganireducens (assembly GCF_002843385.1). Lineage (GTDB taxonomy): Bacteria > Bacteroidota > Bacteroidia > Bacteroidales > Marinifilaceae > Labilibaculum > Labilibaculum manganireducens. The sequence continues at coordinate 32,667 of NZ_MVDE01000029.1, read as the reverse complement.
ATCACGACTAACAAGCAATTTACGATAACTCGCTTCAACACCATACGAAAGAGCTAATTCTCTCATTACACGCTTCGAATAGCACAATGCATAAACAGGAAGTGTTCCTCTGTAAGCAGACAAATATCTTCCGGTTCTACCGGTTAGAGTATCGGTTACAATTGCTTTCACAGGCAGCAATTGCGATGCTTTAACTGCAGATCGAGCCAAAATAGCAGAAAGTTCATGATTACTTCTCACGAAATTTTGTTTTGTATCCGGATAAAGTTCCTTTTCAACCTCAATTGCTACCGATTTCATTACCCGAACTGCTTCAACAGGATAGTCTCCATATGCAGTCTCACCACTTAACATGATCGCATCGGTTCTATTGTAAATGGCATTGGCAATATCACTAACTTCTGCTCTTGTAGGTCTTGGATTATTAATCATTGAGTGAAGCATTTGCGTAGCAATAATAACAGGCTTCTTTCTCTCAATACATTTACGAATAATTTTTCGCTGAATGACAGGAATTTTTTGAGCAGGAATCTCAATGGCTAAATCACCTCTGGCAACCATGATACCATATACATGTTCCAATATTTCATCAATATGGTCAACCCCTTCCTGATTTTCAATTTTTGCAATAATTTTAATATCCGAATTTTGCTGATCAAGAATTCCTTGAATTTGAAGAACATCATGTTTGTTACGAACAAACGAATGAGCAATAAAATCAATGTCCTGCGCAATAGCAAAATGAATAAATTCAATATCCTTAGGACTCAAAGATGGTAAATTTATTGATACCCCAGGAACATTTATACTCTTGCGGTTTTTAACGGGTCCTGCATTTTGTGCTTCTACAGTCAAAAATTGCTCATCCTTATCAACTACCAACAATTCTAATTCACCATCATCAATTAATATCTTCTTTCCAATTTCAAGATCCTTTACAAAATCCTCATAACTAACCTTTACACACAACTCTGTGCAGGGAAGATTGTCGTTCCCTTTCATCTTAATTAAATCACCCTTTTTAAGGTGAATTTCCTCTTTAACATCAATAGTTCTAATCTCAGGGCCTTTAGTATCTACGAGCAAAGCAATCCTATCAGATACTTTTCGTACATTCTCAATAACCTTCATAGCATCATCATGAGTCTGATGAGCCGTGTTTAGCCGAACTACGTTCATTCCTTCTTCAAACAATTCTGTCAAAAATTCGACATCACATTTTCTGTCGGAAATAGTGGCAATAATTTTCGTGTGCTTCTTCATCGAGTAACTCTTTCAATTTTAGTTTTGGCACTGCAAAGATACTCAATTTCTCAAAACCAATTTAATAAGCTATCAACAACTTACCCATAATATAAAACATACAAAAAAAATCATTTATCAAAAAAATATTACCTTTTGTCACAATAATTTAATAGCCCTTCGATTCCCAATCGATATGAATCCATTCCGAAACCGGAAATAGTACCTAAACAAGCCTTTCCGATCATGGTAGAATGCCTCACCAACTCTCTTTTATGTACATTAGAAATATGGACTTCTACAACCGGTGTATTTACAGCAGATATAGCATCAGCAAGGGCGAGAGAGGTATGAGTATAGGCACCTGCATTGAGTACAATTCCATCATAACTAAAACCCACACGATGTATCTCATTTATCAATTCCCCCTCTATGTTAGACTGGTAATATTCTAGTTTGATTTTACTATATAACACCTGCAGCTGTTCAAAATAAGTTTCGAACGAGATCTCGCCATATATAGATTTTTCGCGGATTCCGAGCAAATTAAGGTTAGGACCGTTAATGATCAAAAAATTCATCTTGTCAAAGTATTTTAAGGTTAAACATAAAGAGGTCTTAAAAAAATTGTCAGCTTACGTAATATTTTTTTAAATTGCAGACAAGTTTTATCATAAAGAATTCGTATATTATTAGTACTTGAGTAAAACTAATAATAAAATGGTATTACTTACAACTAAACTACATACTAAAAACTGAATAAAATGAAATGGACAACAACAATTGAAAATTTTAAGACCTACTTAACTTTGGAGAAGAACCTCTCCAAGAACTCGGTAGATGCTTATATTAATGACATTACAAAATTGACAACCTTCTTCAGAGAAAAGAACATGGAGGTTGCTCCGGAGGAAGTTATTCTTCAACACTTGAAAGATTTTGTTGCATGGATTAATGATGCAGGTACAAGTCCTAGAACTCAAGCTCGTGTTATTTCTGGTATTAAAGCATTTTTTAAATACTTATTATTAGAAGAAATTATTGAAAAGAACCCTACTGCATTGTTAGAGGCTCCAAAAATTGGCCGTAAACTGCCTGACACCTTAACAACTGAAGAAATTGATGTTTTAGTTAAGGCAGTAGACATGAACAAAGCTGAAGGTCAAAGAAACAGAGCTATTCTTGAAACACTTTACTCTTGTGGATTGCGTGTATCTGAATTAATTGACCTGCGTGTTTCTAACCTGCATTTTAGAATGGGTTTTATCAAAATTCATGGAAAAGGTAACAAAGAGCGTTTAATTCCAATTGGAAAAAAGGCGAAAAAAGAAATTAAGATATATCTTAAGAGCTATCGTGGAAAATTAAATATCGATAAGGATAGTGAAGATATTCTTTTCTTAAACCGCAGAGGTCGTAAACTTTCTCGTGTTATGATTTTTACTATCATTAAGAATCTATCTAAAAAAGTTGGATTGAAGAAAAATGTTTCTCCTCACACTTTCCGTCACTCTTTCGCTTCGCATTTAGTTGAAGGTGGTGCTGACTTAAGAGCTGTACAGGAAATGTTAGGACACGAATCTATTCTTACTACAGAAATCTATACTCATTTGGATAGAGAATACTTAAAGGAAACTATTAAAAATTTCCATCCTCGTTCAAAAGACTAATTTGTATTAAAATAACCATTATTGACAACAGGTAATGGTTAAAATACGATACACATATTTTTAAAACCTTCAAAAGATTACTTTTGGAGGTTTTTTTATGAGAAAAATCAGTTCTGTATTAATTTAATGAAAGGTTTGCCAGCCTAATTCTAAAGATAAAAAAGAGTCTTACTTATAATAATATTATCAACGCAAACGATTGTATTCCAGATAATGAAGATTTATGTAGTTAACAATACAAACCATAAAACAAAAGAAACTCGCTATTAATGAGCCTATTCGAACCAATCTCCGCCACGGTAAAACTACGAAATCTAATTAAAAAATAATACAACAAAAATGCAAAAATAATATCTACATAGTAGGATTACTCTATATATAGTCATACTTTTGAGTTCCAAACCTAAAATAAATGTTACATGAACACCATTGAAATTAGCATGATTGAAGATTTAAAAAAATCGTTAAAACTGCATTCCAACATTCGGGAAAATCTACCAAGAGAAGTTCTTATATCTTTAGCAGTAGATAACAAAGAGGCCGTTTTAACCAGAAATGGTGCATTGGGCACTTGGACTCCTTCAAATTCTACCGGAAGAAGTCCTAAGGATACTTACATTGTAAGAAATCCTGAAAGTGAGTTAAATATAGACTGGTCTTCGCCAAACAATATCGGCATGAATCCGCAAACGTTTGCATTGATTTTTGAAGATGCCCTAAAAACAATTGGTAAGAAGAAAACTATATTTACAACAGATAGGGTAATTGGTGCAGATTCTAAATATGCACTACGTGTAAAAACCATTTGCGATAAAGCACTAAGTCAGGTGTTTGTTGACAATATGTTTAGACCAACTCCTGATGACATCAACCAATCGATCTTTGCTGATGAACAATTCTTTTTAATTGCGCTTCCAAAAGATAAGTTGGATAAAGATCGCTACAAAGGTTTGGTTCGTGATCAACCAAATGGTGAAACTTCCGACATCTGTGTAGTTGTGGACTTCGACAAGAAGATAGGCATTGTTTATGGCTCATCTTATATGGGCAGCATGAAGAAGTTGATGTTTACGGTAATGAATTACTATCTTCCTTTTAAAGGAGTATTGCCTTTACATTGTTCAGCTAACGAAGGAGTCAATGGAGATTCTGCACTATTATTGGGGCTTTCAGGAACTGGAAAAACAACCTTATCTGCCGATCCGGAAAGAGCCTTACTTGGAGATGATGAGCATGGCTGGAGTGATGATGGTATTTTCAATTTTGAGAATGGCTGTTATGCAAAAATGATTGACATCAAACCAGAAAATGAGCCTGAAATTTATGAAGCAGTAATGCATAAGGCGGATTACACCAAGCATGGAGCTATAATTGAAAATGCCATGATTTACCCAGATGGTGAGATCGATTTTTTCGATGACAGATACACTCCAAACTCAAGAGCAAGTTATCCTCTTTCTTTCCTGGATAATATTAAGGAAAGTTCGAAAGCCGGGCATCCTAACACGATCTTATTTTTGACTGCTGATGCTTATGGAGTAATTCCTCCAATTTCAAAACTAAGCAAAGAGCAGGCGATGCTATGGTTTTTAATGGGATATACTTCGAAACTGGCAGGTACTGAAACAGGCGTTACAGAGCCACAGGCAACCTTTTCGAGATTTTTTGGTCAGCCATTTATGCCTTGTAATCCTAACATTTATGCCGAAATGCTTGGCGATAAAATGGATAAACACAATACCAACGTATTCCTGATTAATACAGGTTGGAGCGGAGGCTCATACGGTACCGGATCAAGAATAAAGTTAAAGTACACCAGAGCGATGGTTGATGCGGCTTTAAAAGGCAAATTAGATAAGGCAGACTTTATTGAGAACAAAGTATTCCACTTGAACATTCCAACATCTTGTGAAAATGTACCTAGCGAAATTCTTAACCCAATTAACACCTGGCAAAGCCATGACGAATATCAAAAAACAGCCGAAAAATTAGCAAATAAATTTTCCGCTAATTTCGATAAATCATATGGTAACCAAAATCTGGATCCAGGAATTATTTCTCAATGTCCGGGAAAATAACTAAACTTAAAAGAGCCTCATTTTATTCATTTGAGGCTCTTTTTGGTTAAACAAATATCTCGGGATTCTTCTTTTAGTAAGTCATCGTGATACATGGAAACCATCCTATTCTTTCGCTTGATTTGTGTTATGCTAAGAGTTTTCACCTTCTCTTTCCGGTTCATCACTAATCCGTTAAAAGCATCATCCCTTCCCGTAGTTTTGTGAAATTTGATTGTTTCTTTACCCGAAAAATTATTACACTGACGAAACCAATTATCAAACCAGTGCTGACGCATTTCCCGAGCATCTTTATTATACAAGGTAGATGATGACCAAATGTAAGGCTTCGAGGGGTCCAGTTTCCGATAATGAAATGTCTCTCCATCCCAACGTATCTCTTCCAAATTTCGCGTGTATTTATATCTTAAAACAAGTAGTGTAAATGGTTCCATTCCACCAAAATGGTAATCTCTAATAAAATCAATGGTTGATGCAAATTCTGAAAATTCGAGAACCATAACGCCCCTGCTCTTTTTGTAAGGAGGTTCATGTTTGTGTTTTTCAAAGGCTCCATTCAACAAACAAAGTGAGAAATCATTTTCATGGCACATTATCCATGTTCCTTTAGCCATTTTATCTTTTGGATAAAGTGCAAACGACTCTCCAATATGATATTCTTTAGGAAATTCAGCTTCTCTTAACGGACTTTCATCTCTATTGGTAGTAAAGAAGAAATCATCAGAACCAATAGGTATGTAGGTTAATGTGCACATAAGTCATCTCTAAACCTGATGGTAGAATAAGCTACTCCAAAGTGTTTATCCAATTTAATGTCAGGAAATTCCTGCTCTATCGCAATTCTGATAATAGCCATGTGATGAATGGCATGTTCAATATTGTATACTAATTCTCTTTGCAAACTTGTATCAATATCAAAACCTTTATTTGCAACCTTGTCGTAACTTACATTCAATTTAAGAACCAAATTTTCATCAATATCATTCAACCAATTCAGGACATCCTTAAATCTTTTTACAGCCACTTTTTTCTCCGTTTCAGTTCTGCTGCAATGCTCTCTGGTATCGTAACTCAGAACAGAATCTGCATTGCAACTGTCCTTTAAAATATCGTAAAACTCTACAATATGACGAATGTGTTTTCCTATGGAATTATTCATCAAAAGTTGCAAAGAAGCAGAATACTGTTTTGCAGAAAGTTTCTCACAAAGGTCAATTAGCTGATTGATTATGATTTTAGAGACAGAGACTGTTTGCATAAAAATAAATTTCTGTAAATTATTGAATATTATAGAAAGATATCAAAATATGAAAATAATTCATAGAAAACAGTTTTATAAATGAATCTCTGTCGGATGAATTGTATAAATCTGTATTTTCATTCTTAAATAGACGCTTTATCTACCCAATTAATTATAAATATTCTTAAGAGTATGATTAATTACAAGTACTCCTAAAAAAATATTTGCTGTGTATGAAAATAAAACTACCCTTTATTCTTTCAAAATGGTTTCATTTTGAATTCTGGCCTTTCTGGATATTTTACTTTCCTGTATATGGATATGGAATTTATCTGGCAATAAAAGCTCGCTCGTTTTCCTACTTCACAGCTACCAACCCAAGCATGAAATTCGGGGGTGCTTTTGGAATGGACAAAATGAAAATGCTCGATTTTATTGACAATAAATACATCCCTAAGGGATTTTTATCGATAAAAGATGAAAATACAGAGACTGTTTGTGCGAAAATGGCTGAGCACGAATTCGATTTCCCTATTGTATGCAAACCCAACGTTGGTGAAAGAGGTATTGGTGTTGAAAAGATAGATACCAAACAAGATTTAAATCTGTTTTTACAAACTAAAAATGAAGATATTCTTGTTCAGGAATTTATTGACTTTCCAATTGAATTGGGTGTATTTTATCATCGGTTCCCAATCTCTTCAAAAGATGGAATCACATCAATAGTTAGAAAAGAGTTCTTAAAAATCACTGGAAATGGAAAATCCAGATTTAGTGAACTGGTAACTGAAAATGTTCGTGCCAAAAGCAGAATTTCCTACTTAAAAAAGAAATACCATTCGAAGTGGAATCAAATTGTTCCATCGGGGATAACCTATAAACTGGAACCTATTGGAAATCATAACCGAGGCACAAAATTCCTGGATGGAAATCGTTTAATTAACGATCGGTTGGTTAACGTTTTTCGCAAAATTGCTCAGCCGCTTGATGGTTATTACTATGGTCGATTTGATCTTAAGGTAAACAGCTTAGAAGATCTTTACAATGGGAATAATATCAAAATCATTGAATTAAATGGGACAAACTCGGAGCCTGCTCACATTTATGATCCTGATTATTCTCTTTTTAAAGCCTATCAGGAAATTATTAAACACATGAAACTGGTGTTTGAAATTAGCCAGGAAAACAGAAAACTGGGAGTCAAACCAGAACCATTTCGTGATGTATTATCAGGGCTTTTTAAACATCTGTTCCCGGGTAAATCTAAAAAATAGTTTCCTTTAAAAATGCTGATTTACAAAATAAAAAAGAGGTTTTCATGAAAGAAAACCTCTTTTTACTTCAATATATGCAGCATTAAAAAGTAAATGCGATTTCTACTTCAAATTGATTCATTTCCAATTCAATTGTTTGAGCAGGATCCATGGGATTCATTCCTTTAACACTTGATGGCAATGCATAAACCAATGCCAAGTGAAGAGCTTTTCCAGAATCACCCAAAGTTTTTGAACAACCTAAAGTAATGTGATCTTCAATAACTCCGGGAGCCAAAATATTGAACATTACTTCTGAATTTGGAACTGGCTGATCTGTATGCGAGTATCCCCCACGAAAAGTCCATGTATTAACACCGGCAAATTCAACTCCGAACTTCCAAACATTTATGTCTTGCCATCCAAAACCTGCACCTTTATCTGATCCAAGCGGAGCTGTTGCAAATGCCATCGGATCCATCTTATTGGAAACTGAAGCCACATCAGTATAATTGATTACTTTGTAATCTGCCATTACAGCCCAATCTTCGTTGATTTCATAAGCCAAACCAACAGTCCATGTAGATGGAATATTGAAATCTCCCTGCTCTGCAAAAAGACCGGCATAATCATCAAATTCACTCATGTACAACATGGTTTGATAACTGGCTCCCAAATGCAATCCTTTTGCTAATTCACCCATATATCCAAACTTAACTCCATAACCAAAACCACTATCGTGACCATTGTTTGTTAATTTGTTTGGAGCACCAGACATTGGTTTAAATGCGGATAAACCTTTTGCTTCAAAATATTGATAAGCCAATAAAGCAGTAATACCAAAACTGTGTTTCTCGGCTATTTTTCTTGAATAGGTCAAACCCAAAAACATCTGTCCTAGATCCACACCAGTAGTTGAAGAACTCTGATCGTAAAATGTCTGTGTAGGATAATCAGTATTCATCCCTCCATTACCAAAAAGAGTTGCAGAGAAACTACTTTTTTCATTGATCATCCAATTGGCACCCATGCTCGGCATTAAGAATAATTTTGAGTCACTTTTCACATTTCCAGGAGTTAATCCGAAAGCTGGCGCTCCAGAAGGATTTCCTGTAACTGTATATTCACGATTAGGGTTAAAAAACCCAACACCAACCTGATATTGTTTTCCCAGAAAAACATGCCCCGCAGGATTACCGTTGATTAATGAATTTTGATACCATGCGATACCAGCACCAGCTAAACCTTTATTTTGCGCGCCGTAACCCACACCAAAATACCCATCTGTTGCCTTAACAGACTGAGTAGAAAAGATTCCAGCCAATACAATTAGAGCCGAAAAAACAATCTTAAAAGTATTTTTCATTTTCTGTTTTTATTAGTTTGATATAATTAGGATTCCAAAACAAAATACAAACTCTATATTCATCCATATATGTTTTATATCATATATCTACATATAAAACCTAACACATCTTAAACTATCTAAATACCAATAGTTTGCAAAACTTTTTTTTACAATGATTTAATTATTTTAACTGAATGTAAATAAGGGAGATACAAACACAATCGTATATCAATAATGAAATGCGTTTTTCCCAATAATTATATCGATATATCTCTTTGTTTAGTCAAAAAAATTAAAAGTTGAATTCAAAAAAAAAGCCTTTCCGAAACTAATCGAAAAGGCTTTTTAATAAGAATGCAAAAATTAGCACCCTCCAGCGACTTTTTTCTTCTTTTTCTTTTTTACAATAGGTGGCTTTGCTGTTTTACCTTCAGTACTATTAGAAACAACAGCATTTCCACCTCCAAGAGCAGCACTTGCCCCTTTACGGAAATCGTATTTTGCAATTTCATCATCAGCAAGAACAGATTTTGGAGCTTGTGGATTAAGAATTGTTTCGGCCCAATAATTTAAACCTCCCTGAAGAACGTAATTATTCTTAAAACCCAACTGACGAGTAATCATCCAAGCCTCATTTGCCTTCAAATTCCCATTGGAATAAAACACATTCATTTTTACACCTTGATCCAAAAAATCATTCCATTCTTCTGATAAAAGATCAGAAAGAGGGATATTAACAGATCCCGGAAGACTATATTTTTCAAACTCTGCCTGAGTACGAACATCAATTAATTGAAGACTTGGATCTTTTTGCACTAACATATCAGCGATTTGATCGGTGCTTATAAATTGAGTTCCTTCATGTATCTCGTTTAGTAATTCACCAGCAGTTAAACGAAACGGCTTGGTTGTATTTTCGGGCACTGCAGCAATAATAATTCCTAATGGAATAAATACAGATGCCAATATCAATCTCATTTTCATATGTTTATTATTTGTTTTTCAGTTGCCATATGGAACTTACCATGCTGGAATAATCATCTCCCTGTGTGTCAAAAAATGTTTTGGCATGGACGTTTCATACGATTGTTTTTTATAAGGTTAACTAGCTATATATCAAGTTAAATCATTTATTTTCTTTAGTCAAGATATCCCAAAGAATATTAATACTCCTCACGGGGAAATTTTTTCTCAGCCCATTCGCCTACCCAGAACATAGCAAAAGCCGCCAAAATTAATCCCAAAGCAAATATTCCGCGAGGAATATCGAGCAATTCGTTCATTGTTGGTGTGCCCATAAAGTTGGCTTTATACAAATCCTCCCACATAGGGTAACCTTCTGTAAAGAAAATAATTCCGAGAACTAAACCACCTATAAATGCCAATGCATCCAATTTACCTATTGACAATGCACAAAAAGCAGTGCCGGGACAAAATCCTCCAATAATAAAACCAGCTCCCATTACTGCACCTCCAACCATAGCTGAAGTTAAGTAAGTTGGATTAACATAGACATAACTCAAATCTATCCATCCGAACAGACTGAAAAACAACAAACCGATCATTGCAGTAATTGCTGCTGTAAAAAACACTTTTAATACTGTGGTATCGTAGCCATAAAACATTCCTGCTAACTTACGACTAGATGAGAATCCACTTGATTCCAATACAAAACCAAACCCGATTCCAATTAGCATCGCAATTAGCAAATTGGTGTTTGGTGAAATTATTTCGTTAACTATTAATGGTCCCATAACAAATAAGTTTAAATACATTTAAAATTTAGATCCAGTTTTTACGGAAAAAGTAAGCTAAGGCGAAAGCTGTTCCAAAAATAAACGCCATGGTAAGAAATCCTCCTACCGATAAAACAGCCATACCACTTAAGGCTGATCCACTGGTACAACCTCTTCCCAACTGAGATCCAAAACCAAATAATACACCTCCCAAAACGGCAAATATTATTCTTCTCTTAGAAGTAATTTTAGGTGAATGCTCAACCTTAAATTTTAAGCGTTTTGCAAAAGCTCCTGAAAGAAACCCTCCAATTAAAACACCTATCATTTCGAAAACCAACCATGATTTCATTAGGTTGCCGGGATGAGATTCTTTGTATTCAGTATAAAAAGCAGAGTTTTCAACGTGAGAAGGCATAACCAAACTTACAGTAGTAACCACTGCACTTTTTATTGCACCACTTGCACCTAGTCCGCGACCAGAAACAAAATTGGCGGCCAAAAGTACGAGACCTAGCAATACCCCACCAACATATGGGTTTAGGTATTTTGTTTTTTTCACTTCGCTCATAGTTATATTGTTTATATAGTTTTTACAGATAAATTAACACTCAAATCAATAAAGCCAGCGACTAGCCTGTCCTGCATTCGAAATAATGAATCGAAGCATTACACTTCCAAACAGAACCAAGACAACTGGAATGGCGACAGGTATTTTATACCCTTTTAATTCCAGACCTTCCAGTATTGCAGGAACAATCATCCCTAAAATGACTACAAATCCCCAGAATGAAGCTGTGTAAGGACCTCCTAAAAATAAATTTACAGCGTCAATTTGAACTTGAGTACTAGCCAAAAATCCCATGAACATGTGAATAATCAGAAATAGTTCGATTCCAATAATCATTAGATCCAATTGAGCAAACCGCTTACGCTCTGCATGATTTTTTGACATCCAGATTACAACAGCCGAACCTGCCGATAATCCGGAAGCTAAAAATAAAGGCCCCATAATAGATGTATTCCACAATGGTCTTGCATTAAATGCAGAAAATAAAATTCCGGTATAAATTCCAAGTATCGCCGATGAAATCAACATGATCCAGGCTAATACTTTCTTGTTTTTCTCAAAAAAACCAATAAGCTCTTTCGCAAAATCAAACTTCCAATCCCAATTTGGAAATAGTTCCTTAATATGAAGAGCACTCCAAATAATCGAAACAGGTGTAACAATCATTAAAGTCCACGCTCCCCACGACATTGGAGATTCCAGTCTGATGGTAGTATATAATCTCCAAAAATATAGTTTGTGATGTAGATCTAGAAACAAAGCGATAAGGCCTAAAGCCAAAGCAATTGGAGCTATCATTGGCGCTAATTTCACGGCTGTCCGGTAATCATTTTCTCTGCCTCTCAGATAATACAAGGCCGCAAAAAACATCACACCTGCCGCCAAACCACCCAAAAACAAATAAGTTGGTATTTCCCAGTGCCAAACATGTAACTGAGGATCGATGAGTGGGTTATTTCTTCCACTTACAATTATTTCTTCTCTCATTTTGTTAGTTTTATCAGATTAGGAAATACAATTGAGGTTTTGTTCCTGCTTCAGGAATTAAGGTTTTGTACTTTCGTTTTTTCAACACTTCGGAAACCTCACTTCCTGGATCATCCAAATCACCAAAATACATGCATTTTGTAGGGCAAACTGCGACACAGGCAGGTTGCATTCCTTTTTTCACCCTGTGCAAACAAAATGTACATTTATCCACATATCCATCGGGATGAACATATCTTGCATCATAAGGGCATGATGTAATACAGGCACTGCAGCCAATACATTCATTCTTAGTAACCAATACAATTCCTCCATCGGAATAATGACTGGCTCCGGTTGGGCAACAACGCACGCAAGGTGAATTTTTACAATGATTACACCGTTCGGAACGCAATTCAATTTCCAATTGAGGATATGTTCCATCCATTACTTCCACCACCCAATCACGGCAGTGACCAATAGGGACATCATTTTCGGTTTGGCAAGCTACTACGCAGTCGCTGCAGCCTACACACTTTTTCGTATCAATAGCCATTGCATATCTCATAGCTTACACCTCCGCTTTTTTGTTATCAAATCGAAACGTCACAAAATTCCCGCGCATTCCTGTTCCTCCCATTATTGGATCAATCATTACATTGGTAATCATCTGGGTATCGCTCACTCCTTTTCCAAAGGCTCTTGTCATGCGTTTATCGGCGTGTCCAAAACCATGAACCATATAAACAGAATCCCATCGGATACGTTCCGTTATTCGTACTTTTATTTTAAAGTCCGAAATTACTCCATCCTGATTTTCTAAATAAACGTACTGATCGTTTTTCAAATCCCATACCTTAGCCACTTTAGGATTCACCCAAACCGAATTTTCGTCCATTAAATCAGTAAGATTTGGATTATTAGCCGTTCGGCTAAAAGTATGCATTGGTGCTCGGCCATATATTAAGCGATAAAAACCACTATCGGGTTCCGGATGCTGAGTAAACACCGGAAACGGATCAAATCCTTCTTCCTCCAAAGCTGTTGAGTACAACTCTATTTTACCTGTATTGGTATTGAATTCTACATCCTCATCTTCACCAAAATACAAATCGTCAGCTTCACGATCTAAAAGTTTCACTCCTATGCGCTGCATTTCTTCCAATGAAGAACCTACTTGTTTTAATTCCCAGTCAATCTCTTCTTCTATGGTTTCAAATGGGAAATATTGAAGTAAATCTAATTTCTTAGCCAGTTCACGAGCCATCCAAAAGGCAGGTTTTGTATTGTACAAAGGATCAACTGCCGGCATTCTTAGTGCAATACTGGGGACTCTTCCCTGCGATATCCGTAAAGAATCATATCTTTCCAGATAAGTACACTCTGGCAGAACCACATCGGCATAACCAGTAATTTCCATTGGCATGGTATCTACTACCACCAATAAATCAAGAGCTTGAATAGCTGCAATGGTTTTCTTTTGATCCGGCAAGGTATTAATCAGATTGGTTCCATTCACGATCCACCCCTTAATTGAACAACTCATTTCCGGACTTGGTATTGTTGCCTGACATACACCAGAAGCAAGTGCTAAATCAGCAAGCTTATATTTCCCTCCCATGGCATCACGCCAGTTCTTATTTGGTTTTGGAAAATCAGGTAAATGAAAATGAGGAACAGAAGCTTTCTCCGGATTATAAAATCCACCTCTTCGTCCCCAACTACCTAGCAGAGCATTTAAAATAGCCACTGCACGTAATCTTTGTGTATCATCTCCATACCAGGTAACATGTCTGCCGGGATGAACAATTACTGCAGGAGCCGCATTTGCCATTTCATGGGCTGTATCACGTATCTGCTGAGGTTTTATTGTAGTAATTCCGTAAGCCCACTCCGGGGTAAATGGCTGCACATAAGCTTTTAACAGATCAAAACCGAATGTGTACTTCTCTACATATTTTTTATCAAATAATTCTTCATTTATGATCACATTCATCCACGAAAGAAGAAGTGCAATATCTGTTGATGGTTTAATTGGCAACCAATGCTTTGATTTTCCTGCAACGGTTGAAAAACGAGGATCAACAGTAATTATAGTTGTCCCTTTATCAATCGCATCAGACATTTCCTGAACCTGTCCGTTGTGCATATTCTCACCCAAGTGCGATCCAATAAGCACCAGACATTTAGTATCCCGGATGTCCGTATTTTCAGGAGAATTTATCCCTTGTCCAAAGGTAGCCAAAAAAGCTACTTCGCGGGGGCCACGACATTGTGCATAAGAAGGAGCAGCTATGTTGTTGGAACCAAAGCCTTTTAACAAATTACCAAAATATTTACCTCCTGAACCGTGAGTAAACAAGGCCGTACATTCCGGGCCATGCTCCTCTTTAATTTTGTTCATTTTGGAAGCTATGTAATCAAAAGCCTCATCCCAGGTAGCTTCCCGAAATGATTGTTTTCCCCTCACATCAGTTCTAATTAAAGGGGTTTTCAAACGATCTCTGTCGAAATACATTCCAACACCTCCGGTACCTCTCGGGCAAAATCTTCCGTTGCAATTAGGGTCGTCATCGTTTCCGATAATTTTCTTAATTCTACCGTTTTCATCCTTATGAACCCATCCGGCACACTTCCAAAAACATACTTCGCAATAAGTTGGAGTGCGCGCAAAATCATAAGGCCCTTTAAAATAAGATTGATTGTTCTTCAGTAGATTATCGGCAAACGTTTCCAATAATCCTCCACCAAAAACCAATCCGGCGGCACTTAATGAACTAATTTTCAAAAACTGTCTTCTGCTTTTCATATTGTGAATACTTTAAACTTATACACATAAACACATATAGAAACATACATCTATGAATGTAAACATATGTAAAAAGGCAATCTGAGAATATGCTGCAGAGCATAAAAACCCACTTTATAATTGATCTAAAAAAAGAAAAATCCCCAAAGACGCTCATACAAACAAACATATAACTATTTAGATTTTTACTAAATTACATTTGATGCAATTTTTCTTCAATAAACTCTAAAGTAGGATCTAAAAATCTTTTTTCTATTGATATTGAGAATATTCTCACTATACAAGAATCGCTTCCAATTACCGATTTATTTCCTCAATGAAATTATAATGAATCTATATCCTCAGGCGAATTGGCATTTGACAGCATTTTTGAATTATAATACGGTAATTCTTCTGAAATTTGGAAAGTTTCGGTTTGCAGCAAATCTAATAATCTCATCATTTTAAAATGACCTTGAAATAACTCTTTCTCTATTATATCTTTACAAGAAGATCTATAAACGGCTATTAAAGGTTGTCTCCTCCCATCTTTATCAGCAGGAAAAATTGCATCAAAATCAGCAATGTGTTTTAATAAATCAGCAAATAGAAGAAAAGATACATTTGGCACATCACAAGAAATAACAAGATAATAATCAGCCTTTACTGCCTTCATGCAGGAATAGATTCCTCCTATTGGTCCACACTCCTTAATTTCATCTTCAATAATTGGATATCCCAAGTAGTTATAGTATTCCATATTTGAACTAATTACCAGTTGGTCACATATTGGTTGCAAAGCTTCAATAGAATATTCAATCAAGTGCTTTCCCTTCCATTCAACCAAGCCTTTCTCACTTCCCATTCTGGAACTTTTCCCTCCTGATAATACTATTCCAACTATTTTTTTATTCTTAACCATACTCAAATATAATCAAGAAAATGCACCAAACAATTTCAGATTTTAAGGTCTTTTAACTTTGAACTTAGCAATTCAAAAGCTATCTTTAGATTGATTATAAATAAACAAACACCGGAAGAAATGAAAAAGTTATTAGTAGTAGTCTTTGTTCTGCTTTCCGGAACTATTTTCGGAAAAAACGCAATGACAAAAGAAAAGAAAGATTTAGAATCAGCAACATTTGGAGCAGGATGTTTTTGGTGTGTTGAAGCAATCTTCCAAGAGTTAAAAGGAGTTGATAAAGTTGTATCGGGCTACATGGGAGGTAAGGAAAAATCAACCTATAAACAAGTTTGCACGGGAGAAACCGGGCACGCAGAAGTTTGTCAGATTTCATATGATCCGACAGTAATTAGTTTTAAAGAATTGCTTGAAGTCTTTTGGCAAGTTCATGATCCAACCACATTGAACCGACAAGGTGCTGATGTTGGCACACAATACCGCTCTGTAATATTTTACAATAATAATGAGCAAAAAGAACTGGCAGAAGCACTAAAAAAGAAATTAAATGAATCCGGTGCTTGGGACAATCCAATAATTACAGAAATATCAGCAGCTGCAACTTTTTATCCTGCCGAAAATTATCATCAGGATTATTTTAATAATAACTCGCAGCAACCCTACTGTACTTTCGTAATAAAACCAAAACAAGAAAAGTTTAAAAAAGCTTTTAAAGATAAATTGAAACAAAAATAATTAGAATGCCACTTTAGAGTGGCATTTTTTTTGTTTACCAAATAAAACCCCATCTTCCCTTAGAGTTTAGCATTTTTCACAGGGTACAAACCAGAACTTAATCAAATCCTGTTTTCAACTCAACAATAAATCAACTACTTATCATTTTTTATTGTATTTTTATATTGACTGTTTCAACCAAAAATTTAAAAATGATTAAACTTCTACTTTCTTCGCTCCTAATTTACTTTATAACAATTCCAGCATTCTCACAAGAAAGCTCAGTTTGGAAAGATTATCCAAATCTGGGAATTATGCATTACAAAGTTATTTTAGATGATGTTCCTGAAGAACAAAACAACTACCAAAATCCTCAGTTCGAACTATCTAAACTTACAACTACAGAAAACAAGGTTATAAATTCTATCAAGATTCGTTACAATGTGAAAACTGATGTGATGGAATGTAGAATTGGTTCTCAACACAGTATTATTAAATCTCCTGAAAAATTAAAAGAAATCAACATAAACGGAAAATGTTTTGAGCATAAAAAATATTTGGTAAAAAGAGATACCACAAGCGGATATCTTCAAAAGATATACGGTAGTGGTCAAAAAATCTATGCTAAATATTACATTTCATCAACCAAAAGTAAACTAGATTTTCAAAAAACAAAATCTTATTATCTTATTCAAAACAAGGGTGAATTACCCAAAAAATTAAATTCCCCAAGTGCTTTACTTTCTCGTTTTTATAAAAATTTAATAAAGCAAGCAAATGAATTTGAAAAGAATAATCAATTAAATTTAAAAAACCCACCAGACTTTGAAAAATTACTTACTTATCTTGATCATTTAAACAAGGACATTGTAGCTTCGCGTTGAAGCTTGCCATTCGGTGTTCGTTTGAATTCCTTACAAAAAATAATATCACGGGCTTGTTCATATTTACCGAGCAAGCCTTTTATTTTTATCAATAAACCAGATGCATATTCAGAAGATTGATTCTCCTTTTCAATAACCAACACCAGCTTTTGTCCGAGTACCTGATCTGCGACTCCGGCAATAAAAAATGGATCCGAAATGGCATCTTTTAACTTTTCTTCTATTTGCTCAGGAAACAATTTAACACCACCTGAATTTATAACATTATCGTATCGCCCAAGCCAAATAAAATGTTTCCCGTCTATCAGGTTTGCAACATCATTTGTGCAGATTGATCCGGCAAGAACTTCCGGAGCTTCAATTTGCAGGCAAGATCTTTCATCCAAAGAAAAAGTTACATTACCCAATCCTTGGTAAAAATTCGATTTCTTATCTCCATTAAGAGGTTTGACAGCTACGTGAGAAACTGTTTCTGTCATGCCATAACTCGAAAAACAATTGGTTGGAAGTTCCTGTAATTGTTCTTCTAAATAAGAATCCACAGCCCCACCTCCAATTAACAAATTAGAAACCAAAGCAAAATTAATCCCTTCTTTTATACAATTAATTACCTGAAGAGGCACCATAGCTGCAAAATCAATTTCCGATTGTAAATTTTCGAGCGGATGCCCATTTGGATTTACTAAAATCAAGTTCAACTGCCATAAAAAGGCACGTACAACCATCATTTTTCCTGCAATGAAATTAGTCGATAAACAAAGTAAGGCAGTTTGTCCTTTTTTAAATTTAAAATACTCTCCGGTAAGTTGGGCCGAATGCAGCATCCTTTCCTTCGATAACTCCATTGCTTTGGGTTTACCTGTTGAACCCGAAGTTTTCGCTGAAATGCTTTCTTTTGCATCCAACCATTCCAAAATAAAGGAATAAACATCCCGCTCCCACTGAAAATCACTGATCGATAATTGACTATTACAATGTTTGACCAATTCTTCTTCAGAATACAGAATACCATTTATCGTTAGTTCACGCATGCTTAAATTCTCACTTTTAAATTTCCCACTTTCCACAAATATCGTAGGCTAAAAAACCTTTGTGCATAAAAAGAGGTGACACTATATTATTGCTGTAAATTTGTCCGGTTCCTAATCCTTGCGGCATTGAATTATTAAGCGTATAAGTCCATTGTGCAATGGCATTCAATCCAATATTAGATTCCAATGCTGAAGTTACCCACCAAGGTATTTTTCTTTTCTCGGCTAAATCAATCCACTCCTGACTTCCTTTTATCCCGCCGAGAAGACTTGGCTTCAGAATAATGTATTGAGGCTTAATTGCATCTAAAAGTTCCTTCTTCAAACTCAGAGTATGCACGCCAATCAATTCCTCATCCAAAGCAATTGGCAGAGGACTGGCGCAACATAAATCTGCCATCTCCTTCCATTGTCCGGCTTTTATTGGCTGTTCGATAGAATGAATATGAAATTCGGACAAGACCTTCAATTTATTCAACGCATCAACAGGTGAAAATGCACCATTGGCATCAACCCGTAACTCAATTTTATCTGATCCAAAATCTTTACGGATAGACTGTAAAAGATTAATTTCTTCCTCAAAGTCAATGGCTCCTATTTTTAGCTTCAAACAATCAAAACCATCTTCCAGTTTTTGTTGAATTTGTTCTTTCATATAGCCGGAATCACCCATCCAAACCAATCCGTTAATAGGAATTTGGGCTTTCCCATTTGTAAAATCAGAGGGAAAAAGAACTTTACTCCCTTTGGCCTGGAAATCCAGAAAGGCAGTCTCCAATCCAAAATAAACCGAAGGCCATTCTGTTAATCCATCCTCCAGATAATACCAATAGTCATCTATGCTCTCACAAATTTCTTTGATTTTATTTTCATAGCCAGGTTTATCATCGCTGCTTAATCCTGGAATAATGGAGCATTCGCCAATACCCTTCACATCAGGATTCTTATCATCCCAAATACGAATGAACCAGGAATCTTTTTGTGTTAAAACACCTCGCGAAGTTCCGCTGGCCCGTTTAAATGTAAGAGGGTAATATTGATAATCTGCTTTAAGCATATTTATATAGATGTGAGATAAAAGATGCGAGATTTGTCAAAGAAATCTCATTTCGCCTTATCAAATCGATAATTAAAGTATCAATCCCAAACCAAAACTAAGACTGAATAGTAATGTAGATATGGCCAATCGTTTTAATTCAGGATCCAAATCCCGGGCATTTTTATTTTTAAATACTCGAAGTATATTTCGAACAATAAAAGGAAAACTCAGTAAAAATAAAAACTGAAAAGCTGACTGCCAGTTAAAAATAGTATACAGGCAAGGTAAAATCATGGCAATGGAAAGAAGCATGAAATGATACCTCTTGGCATTAGCAGCCCCCATCTTCACAACAAGAGTCGTTTTCCCGGTTCTTGCATCATTATCTATATCGCGCATGTTGTTTAAATTCAGAACTCCTACACTAAGTAAACCTACCGAAACTGCCGGCAAAAACAGGCTCCAGGACATACTTCCTGTATGTAGAAAATAAGTACCCAAAACACCAACCAAACCAAAAAAAAGAAAAACAAATAAATCCCCA
This sequence comes from Labilibaculum manganireducens, assembly GCF_002843385.1. GTDB lineage: Bacteria > Bacteroidota > Bacteroidia > Bacteroidales > Marinifilaceae > Labilibaculum > Labilibaculum manganireducens. Next base: position 12,641 of record NZ_MVDE01000029.1, on the reverse strand, counting down.
AAACCACTGTAACCGTAAGGATTTTTTCCTACTGTATAATTTATTGCTGCACTTATTGCCAAAAGACCAATCACCAGCATTATGGCTCCTTGTTTCAGATTGATTAACTGCATTCCTTCATACAAAAGCCACAATCCGGAACATAGAGAAAGTAAAACAAAAACGATGAGCATGCCTTTCATTTCCTTATGACTGATAACGCCGCTCTGCACAGCTCTTTCCGGCCCAACCCGTTCATTATTATCTGCTCCGGAAATAGAATCGCCCAAATCATTCGCTAAATTTGATAATATCTGAAGAAACAAAGTTGTAAGAGTTGCTAAAATAAATATTTTAAAACTAAACGAATGATGCGCTGCCGCTAAAAAACTTCCAAAAAAAATACTTGAGAGTGCCAAAGGCAATGTGCGTAATCGAAATGCATGAATCCATGCTTTTGTTTTATTCATAGCAATAATCAAATTTGAAACCCAAAGTTAGCAAAATTAGGAGCAGATTGTTTGAAATTTTTATGATTTAAACCAACAAAAGCCCCATACCCAACATTTCTAAGCTCTTATATTGTTCCTATCTTTTGGCACTTACTAATCATCGAAAATGAATTCCTGTTGGCTCAGCTAAGTAAGCAGACTACTCAATAAAAAAAGAGCGATGTCAAACATCACTCCTACTTAATTCTGATAAAATAATTGATATAAAAGACTGTATTTAAGCCTCCAGTTCAGGAGTTATAGATTCTGCAAATTTCTTTGAAAGTGAAATGTATTTGTTCTTAAAATCATCATGCTGCAAATATTCTTTAATCTGCTCCTGCCATCCACTGGCTTGATCTGATAATTCCATGATCCGGTGCTTATTGGAAATGTCTGATTTTAACAACTTCTCTTTTTCAACCACTTCAATATAATCGTTTACCCAGGTCTCATAAGTCAATAAAAAACTCTTCCGATCCTCTTCCGATGAAAAACGATTTAAGTTGATATCTGCCAATGCTTCCGTTTCAATTAATGCTGCAGCCCCCACTGTCAGCCCTAGTTTTTGAAAAAATCCTCTTCTTGTGCTGTTTTGATTACTCATATTATCCTAATTAAGACTTAAAGATCTTAAATTTACTATTTATATTTAGTTTTAAAAAGAATAGTACAGAAAATTTAAATGCAGATCTATTCGATATGCTTATATCTTGTTTTTTTGAAAACGAACAATTGCTAACTGACTATTTTTAGCTAATTTGAGTGCAGAAATTTATAATTCCTATCATATGTCGCATATCCCAACTCGTGAGGAAGCTTTCGTACTTCTTAAAAAACATACAAAATCTGAAAGCCTGATAAGGCACGGATTAGCTGTAGAGGCAGTAATGAGGTTTTACGCTGTAAAAAATAATGAAGATAAAGAAAAATGGGGCATTATTGGATTAGTGCATGATTTAGATTGGGATCAATATCCCGAAGAACACTGCAAAAAAACCAGAGAAATATTGGAATCTGAAAATTGGCCCGAAGAATACATAAGAGCGGTTGAGAGTCATGCATGGTTGACCTGCACAGAGGTTGAACCTCAAACAATACTGGAGAAGACACTTTATGCCGTTGATGAATTAACCGGTTTGGTAACCACTACCGCCTTAATCCGTCCTTCAAAATCGGTATTGGATGTAAAAGTAAAATCAGTACAAAAAAATTGGAAAAACAAACGATTTGCTGCTGGAGTAGACCGAACCGTTATAGCGCGGGGAGCTGAAATGCTCAACATAGAAATTCCTGACTTGATTCAGGGATGTATTGAAGGCATGCAAAAAATTGCTGATGAACTGGGTTTAAAAGGAAATATCAAATAACAAATCTATTTTTATCCATTGCAAATTACAAAACCAGCTAACAATTATAAGGATTAGATCGTAAAGACATAAAATGGTAATATTAATTTAAACATAAGCATATGCGAAAATTATTAACCTTCTGTATCATTTTTTTTCTTCTCCAAATCTTAACCATCAAGATTTCCCCATTATTTGCACAAAACTCATCTAAAAATGAAACAAATGTTTTGGTTCTTCACAGCTACCATCAAGGATTAGCATGGACGGATAGTATAACCCGCGGCATACGCAGCGTTTTTAAAGACAAACCGGATATCAATCTGATTTTTGAATATTTGGACACAAAGCGCAACTATAATGAAGAATACCTTAACGCTTTGCAAAACATTTATAAAGTCAAAGCAAAACAAATTCCATTTAAAGCAATAATTACAAGTGACAATGCCGCTTTTGATTTTGTTAGAAAAAATGGCAATGAATTTTATCCAAATGTTCCTATTATATATTGCGGGGTAAATGATCTGGATACAAGCATCCTAAAGGATTATCCTAATTTTTTTGGATATGGCGAGAAGGCTGATCATTACGGAACCATCTCAGCAATAAAGCGCATATTTCCAGAACGGAAAAACATTTTCATTATTAATGACAATACTGAAACCGGACAAGCCATTCAAAAAGAAATAAAAGGAATTACCGATCAATTTAAAGACCTTAATTTTGAGTCGGTTTCTGAATTCACAATGGAAAGCTTACAGCAAACAATCAGGAATTTAGATGACACCTACGTAATTTACTTATTGGTACTTAATCGGGATAAGAACGGGAAATTTATATCCTACCAAAAAGGCATAACACAAATTAAAGAAGTTGCACATGTTCCCATATTTGGATCATGGGATTTTTATCTCGACAAAGGCTTATTTGGCGGAAAAATTACAAGAGGGTATGAACAAGGTGAAAGAGCGGCAATGCTGGCCTTAAAATTAATACAGGAACCTTGTGCTAATGATATCCCGCAATTCAACTATCTGCCAAGCTCATACGTTTTCGATTGTAATGAACTGCGCACATTTAATATTTCCAAAAATCAATTACCAAAAAATAGTATCCTGCTAAATGAACCAAAAGATTTTGGTTTAATTCTAAAAATCAGCATCATTAGTGTTATCGTATTAATATTAATTGTTTTAGGACTAACCATATGGCTAAAAGTCAAGCAAAACAGAGCCAAAGTACTGCAATATCTAGTTCATGAGAAAACATCAAAACTAAACGAAACAAATGAAGAGCTCCAACAGGTAATTCAGAATAAAAATAAATTTTTTTCCATTCTGGCCCACGATTTACGAGGTTCCATTGGGGTGATTTTAAACTTATCTACATTTATAAATAAGCCTGAATTTGCAATAAGTGAAGAAGAAAAAAACGAATTCAATAAGGATATATTTCACGTTGTAACCCGAACCAATGGATTACTTGAAGATTTATTTTATTGGGGAACAATTCAAGCTGAAGACGGACCAAAATTAACCTTCACAGAATTTGACATTAATGAAGTTTTAACTGAAATGACCGAAATTTTTCAGGTAAATCTTAGCGAAGTTAGTTTTAACAAAAATTTTAACGGAGAATTAAGGATAACCAGTGATCTGAATATCTGCAAGTTTTTATTCAGGAATATTATTCAGAATGCAATTAAGTACAGTTACAAAAAAGGAAGAGTTGAAATTCAATCTTACTCTAAAAACAACCAGTTTTACATCGAAGTAAAAGATTATGGTTTGGGGATGTCGAAGGAAATTATTGAGAGTATCTATCAAAAAAATCCTATTCGGGTGGAAGGCTTATCAGGACAAAAAACGACGGGTTTGGGTTTACCCACTGTCCTTGATTATTTAGAGATTTTGAAAGGACAACTTTTAATAGAAAGCGAAGTTGGAAAAGGGTCAACTTTTACAATTGTTTTGAAAAATCAGGAAGAATCAGAACAAGCTTAACAGATTTTAAACTCTCCTTCCATAGTATAAATGATCGCATGTTTCTCCATCGATATCTGCCACATGTGGCATAAGACCCCAGCGTTCGAAACCAAATTTCTCAAGCAATTTAAGACTCGCCAAATTTTCTGCCAATAAAATAGCAAAAAGGCTTTTAAATTGATATTTGGGAGCTTCATCAATAGCAAACTGCATTAATTGGGAGCCAATTCCTTTTTGCAGATGCTCCTCGTCGATGTAGTAGCTCACCTCGGCTGCGGATTGCAAAGCCCTGCGTCCTGCCCGGTATGCACTGTAGCAAATCCATCCAATAAGCCTATCGTTTTCAACCGCTACAAATACTGGATACTGATTAGGCTGATGTCCTTCGAACCATTTTATGCGTTGCTCCAAAGTAATTTCATCTAAATCGGCAGTGCAGTAACGCTTGCGTACTGCCTGATTATAAATATCGTTTATGGCTGGCAGATCGGATTGGATGGCTAGGCGGATTTTCATTGTATTTCCTTTTATTTTGAGTGTTCAAGATAATGAAAATATGGATTCACAGCTACCCGGTAGACTTCAAAAAAACAGCTGCCAATAAGTCCCTTTAGGGGATTGGGGTAATTACCGCTCAGTTTGAAATATTTGCCACGTGGTTTTACCCAAGTCTGATCGTCGAGAGCAGTTTGCCAACGGAAAACTTTATTTGTTGATCATCGAGAGAACATTGCCGCGTGGTTTTGCTCTAGTCTGATCGTCGAGAGCTTTTTGCCACGTGGTTTTACCCAAGTCTGATCGTCGGGAGCATTTTGCCGCGTGGTTTTTCCCAATTTTTTCCACAAAGAGCGTTTTGCCGACAGATATTCCAGTTTTCAACTTGCAGGATGACTCTTTGCCAACAAATTTCACAACATAAAATCAACTAAGATAATTGTTTTACACTAAAAAATAAGCTGTCAAATGTGCCAAGTTGCAATATTGTAATTTTACCATAATATCTATCTGTAAAACTTCCCTAATTAAAATAATTTTCATAGTTTCAACCACCCGCTAATAAAATTTCATTAAATAACCCTTAAAATGATTCAATTATGGATTTTACAATCTTAAGTAAATGTGGTGCCGACGAGGCACAAAGTGTAGCAGACAATGCCCTGTTCGAAATCGGACAAAAAGATTTTAGTACCGATACCTATTTAACTGGCATCACAACAGATTTGAGAAAAGAAGCTGCAGTTTTATCGAATTCGATTGGTGTAGAAAGAAGTCATGAATTTACGGCCGAATTAGCCAAACTCGACAAACTGTTTGACGATAGAGCAATTTGTTTTAAAAGTTTTGTGGATGCAAACACACATGCCTCCGATGAAACCATTGCCCAAAATGCAGAAAAAATCTGGAAAAAAATTGTGGCTTACGACCTAAACTTTTACAAATTAGGCTACGAAAAAGAATTGGCTCGTGCTTCCTCGATGATCGAAGAATTTGAAAAGCCCGAAATGCAAGCAATTATTGCAAGCTTGGTTGGGGTTGCAACACCTCTTGGCGAGATGAAAGTCGCAGCAATAGATCTTCTGGATTTGTACCGGAAAAATCAAGGTGTTTTGGCTACCAAAGAAGAAATTATTCCTTCGAGTGTGCAATCGAAAGTAGTTCTGGAAATTATGAACGATAAACTATTGCCCTATTTAAGTGCAATGGCAAATGCAAAACCAGCTGAGTTTGGCGTGCCTTTTGCCAAAATAGCTCAGTACATTGCTACTATCAACACTAAAATAAGGAGCAGAAGAAGCAAAACGACTACTCCCGAAGAAGCCACTAGTGAAGTGGAATAGGTCATTCCAAATTTAAATAGTAAAACGGAGACAAGTGATGCGGGGCTTGTCTTTGTTTTTTTTTTATAATTGATAAGATTAAAAAAGCACTCCTACACTCTAAATTCATCTTATGCTAGTAATGCCGATAATCTCAACGACTGCTAAATGATGTGAAACAGGAGGTTTTAAAGCATTCGTTTTTATTACACTCTTGATAGTTAAGCTCTTAGGGGTATTTTGTGGAATACTCCTTATTTAGTATATTACTAATACACCAAAACATAAATAATGAGTGATATTTTAAAAGAATTTATAAAGAATGATATCGTAAGTCTCAAGCGAGCTAATTGTAAGAATACTGATGAAACTCTTTTATTTACAATTTCAAGATTCGAGAATGATAAAGTTTATTTTTCGGGCCTTGAAACTGCCTATAGTATAGAAGATCTTGTTCCTGTTTACTTAACTGATAAAGCAATCAAAAATATTAATTATCGTCTCCCTTGTATGGCTTCTGTAATTGAATATAATCAACCAAAGCCCCAAATGCCTCGTCCAAAATCTTTAAATAATATTTTTAATGATGAGTATTTTTCTGCAATTATTGAAAAGCATTCAATTATGTACGTGCATGACTTACAGCATATTTTGATTAAGAAAAGAGCTAATATAGAAATACAAGTAAGTAGTCCCCTTAGAAATATTAGAGTTCTATTGCAAACCCAAACAGTAAGTAAATAATAAACACAAAAATGAACAAACAAACCCTTTTTAATATTTTGCTATTTGGAATAGCAGTTATAGCATTAATTTTTTCTATACTAAGAGTCATTCCTTTTTCAGTTAATGGAGAAACCTTTATTGGAATTATTGCAGCATTTATAGGTATTATCGTCACATTACACATTGGATTTCAGATTATCAAATATCTGGAAATAAGAGAAGAACTAAAAGAGTCTAAAAAGACCATGGCCGAAATACTCGTTTCTCAAAAACGAATCACAATAGTCGAAAACAAATCACAAGAAATTTATTATACCCTCTTAGCTAAATCAATTACTGATGATATGCAGTGTGTTGAAAGATTTCTCACTCAATTAGAAGCACTAACATATGCATTGAAAGCTGATCGAAAAAATTTTGATGATATATTCTATACTCTTAGAACCTATATTACGAAAATAAACTATGGTCCGATTTATGGCGGTACTAATAATAGAGACAAAGAACTGTCAGAACGTATTGGCGATGCTCAAAAAATTGATCTCCAAATTAAAGCTTTTAGTAATTACTGCAGCGTTAAATATGAATATGAACACATAATGAAATTTTTCTATCGAAGATTAGAAAAAGCAAGAAACAATGAATCCGTAAGCTTGGAAGAATCTAATGAAATAATGAATGGATAGTCAACCATTAATCCAATGTAATATTTTATAGCAATAAAAATTATGAGAGAATTTACGGAAAATGAGAGTAAGCTTTTAGATCATATTCTGACCCTTGCTCTAAAGAATGGTTTTGTTAATGATGATCTTTTACTGGAGTCAGCAGATAATTTTATAGATCTATTTCCTGAAGTTAAATCAGGTGATTATTCATATTATCTATCTACTATAAACTATGAAGGCTTAGGAGAGGTGCACAGGTATAACGCTAACCATTTTAGAATAGAACCAATTGCTGAAGAAACGGAAAGGTTTATTAAAAACGGTGGATTTAGAAAACAATTCGATCTACAAAAGGGAAAAAATAAAAAACATGAAGAAGTTGAGAATTTAACCTTTGAAAAATTAAAATATGATGTAAAAAACTCTAAACGTATGTCTAAAACCTACTGGTGGACATTTTCATTTGCATTAATAGCACTACTCATTTCAATTTATAATTTCATAAAAGGCTTTTTGTAGGGTGCCTAGTTATCCCCGCTAGCGCAAAACTATAGTTCATTCTTTTTTTAATCTACTCTTCTTTAATTACCAATTCTTAATTCACATGCTTGCTTTCTAATCACTACAACTATGGATAAAACCTTAGCAATAAAATGGCATATCGAAGGTATTCTTTTATCAAGAATAAAAAAAGCGATGCAATCCTTATCCTACCCCTAAATCCCCTAAAGGGGACTTCAAAAAAAATGCCTGCCAGTAAGCCCCTTCAGGGGTTTGGGGTAATTCATTACTGGATATTTCCTTCTTGCTACCCCTAAATCCCCTAAAGGGGACTTCAAAAAAAAATGCCTGCCAGTAAGCCCCTTCAGGGGTTTGGGGTAATTGGCATTGGGGTATGGCATCACAAACAACTCTTCTTGCTACCCCTAAATCCCCTGAAGGGGACTATTAAAAAAAATGGCCATCGAATCAATCCAATGGCCATTTTAATAGTATCTTTTTCTGAATTATCCAGGAAATTTAGGGAACTTCTGAAAATCAGGATCACGTTTTTCAAGGAATGCATTTTTTCCTTCCTGTGCTTCCTCCATCAAGTAATACATCATGGTGGCATCACCGGCAAATTCCATCAATCCACGTTGTCCGTCGAGCTCAGCATTCAATCCGCGTTTAATCATTCTTAGAGCCATTGGGCTGCGCATCAGCATGGTTTTACACCAATCTACAGTCTCGTCTTCCAATTGCTCTAAGGGAACTACTTTATTTACCATTCCCATTTCTTCGGCTTCTTTGGCAGTATATTGTTTGCAAAGGAACCAAATTTCGCGGGCCTTTTTCTGGCCTACGTGACGAGCCAAATAAGAAGAACCAAATCCGGCATCGAAACTACCTACTTTCGGTCCGGTTTGCCCAAACTTAGCATTCTCCGAAGCAATCGTTAAATCGCAAACAATATGCAAAACGTGACCACCGCCAATTGCATACCCATTTACCATAGCAATCACCGGCTTGGGCATCGAACGAATTGCTTTGTGCAGATCCAATACATTTAAACGAGGTACGCCATGATCATCGATATAACCACCCACTCCTTTTACATTTTGGTCACCACCCGAACAAAAGGCTTTGTCGCCGGTTCCGGTAAACACAATTACACCAATATCGCTGCGTTCGCGGCATATATCCATCGCATCCAACATATCAAAATTGGTTTGCGGACGAAATGCATTATAGACCTCTGGCCGGTTGATTGTTATCTTCGCAATCCCTTCGAAAAAATCGAATTTAATGTCTTCGTATTCTTTAATGGTAGTCCAGGTTCTGGTTGTCATACCTTTGCTTTTATAGTTTTAAAATAATTTATTAATACTTGATCGTTCACCGTTCTGGGTGTTTTTATTTCCAGTATTGCAGCACGATTGCTGACAGCATAGAAATTAGGAAGCATGCTATTCACTTCCTCTTGATTTTCGGCATAAAAATAATCCAGACCGAATGTTTCAGCCAATTTACCGGCTTTGTAATTCTGCACCGTTTCAAAATATTCTTCCAATTCATCTACCCCCGAAGGTCCCGAAATAAAGCGGAAAATTCCTCCTCCTCCGTTGTTTATCAGGATAATTTTAAAATTCGGCTGCAAATATCTATTCCACAATGCATTTGAGTCGTAAAAAAAACTAATATCACCCGTAATCAGCGTGGTTGTTTTCCCATTCACCAGTGCAGCACCTACTGCGGTCGACGTGCATCCATCAATCCCACTGGTTCCGCGATTCGAATTGTAAGTAAGTGCAGCCGATGTTTTAAATAGCTGAGCATAGCGCACCACTGAACTATTCGCCAGCTGCAGATTTCCACCTTCGGGAATTGCATGTAATATCTGTTCGAAAACCTTCAAATCGCTCCATTCTATATTCTTCAGATAGTCCGAATGAATTTCCGAAACCTCGGCATCCCTGCATTTCCAACTGTCCGAAAAGGAACTGTCAGATGGTTTTATCAATGGCAGTAATTGCTTAAAAAATGCCAATGGCGATACATCGATATGAGAAGTAAGATTCTTGAATGTATCAATAAAATGATCTTCTTTCCCCACAAACCAATGTTCTTTAGGCTTGTTTTTTCTTAAAAAGGATTTTATCATTTTAGAAACCAAAGGCCCGCCAAAATTAATCAGCAGATCTGGCTTAAAATGATCTAATTCCTCATCCTTAATCGAGCAAATCACCCGGTCGATACAAGGCAAAAACTCTTTATTATGAAGGTTTGATACCGATTCGGTAAGAATTACAACATTCTTGTTTTGAGCCAATTCGGCAAGCAATTCATTTAATTCTGCCTGGGGATGTAACAAACCAGCCAGAATTACAATTTTCTGATTGGAATTCACAATACCGGCAAGTAAGGAAATTGCATCAGCACTTAATTCATCAACCGAATTGATTTTCCCAATCACCCGCTCTATAGAGTTGGGATAATTTCTCACTCCGTAAAGAGGTTCACGCAAAGGGAAATTAATATGAACAGGTCCTAAACGTCCACTTTGAGCTTTGGATAAAGCCTCGTTCACCATTCGGTTTAAATACCAGCAATCATCGGCATTATTTGCATCTAACGGCAATTGATAACCCGCCTTTACAAATTGTCCGAAAACATTTACTTGCGACAAAGCCTGAGAATCATCTTGTCCGACCCACTCTGCAGGCCGGTCTGCCGAAATAACCACCAAAGGCAGTCTCTGATAAAAAGCTTCGGCAACAGCAGGTCCATAATTCAATAAGGCTGTACCCGATGTACAAACCAAGCCAACCGGTTTTCTTGTTTGCTGGGCAATACCCAATGCAAAATATCCTGCGCTTCTTTCATCAACAATCACCAAACTTTTAATTCGGTCATCTTTCGCAAAGGAAATACTTAATGGTGCGTTACGGGAACCAGGCGAAACAATCACATATTCCATTCCTTTCGCCCAGCAGATATCAATCAATTCTTTAACCCCTTTAATATCCGAGTAATTGCGCTCCATATCATCTATTTTTCTTGTTCTAAACGAGAATACACAAAAGCAAAAATTGCATTTTAAATGTATGTTTGGTCAAATTTATAATAATTTATTGGGCTTCCCTTACGAACGAATCACATTCAGCAAGGTTTGAGCTTTTAAACAGGTTTCTTCCCATTCTTTTTCAGGAATTGAATCCGAAGTTATTCCTCCGCCAACAAAAAGCGCCATTTGATTTTCAAGTACTTTCATACTTCGCAGATTCACAAAAAGTGAAATTGATCCGTTCGATTCTATTGGCCCCAAATAACCGGCATAATACTCTCTGTCATGTTCCTCAATTTCGCGAATTAACTCCAGAGCCTTATTTTTTGGCAAGCCGCAAACGGCAGGAGTTGGATGAAGATCCTGTACCAAATTTGACAACTGATGGAAATTCATACCCGATGGCAACAAATAAGTTGTTTTTAGATGAACAACATTTCCTGCCAGAGATGTTACCGGACCTGTTCGTTTATATTTGGTTAGATTGTAATTCCTAAAAACGTTTTCAATATACGAACTTACCAAAGCCTGTTCATGCACCTCTTTTTGCTCCCATTTAATCTGATCGGCAATTCTACCTGCAAGCTTTTGAGTTCCTGCCAAAGCAACAGTTTCAACAGTATTATTTTTTGAAGACAATAAGGTTTCGGGGCTCGCGCCAATCCACGTTCCCACTTTGGGTATCGACACCAAAAATACAAATGCAGAATCGTAAGATTCTGATAATTTCAAAAAGGATTCAACGGCACAATCCATTCCCATTCCCTCTAAAATTTGAATTCGGGATAAAATGACCTTTTCCAACTTGAATTGTTTCAGGTCATTAATCATTTTCGAAATCTGGTTAAAATACAAAGCATGTGAACTTTCCAAACTCACATCAGCCGGCAATTTTTCGTCCTTTTCGGGATGATACGATTCCAATAATTGAATAGAATCCGAATCAATTTCGGAGGCCTGCAAATTAATATCACTTCGTACGAACCATGATTTATGCTTGCTTTCTGTATCGAATGGAGAAAACACAAAACCATTTTCCCCTTCCAAATCCGATAGAAGTTGATAATCTTTCAAATCCTGATCGGTTTGAACTCCTATTTGAATCATCCCGGATTTGGGCAACTGGTAAGCGAAAAAGGGGAAGTCATTCTGCAAACAGCAGCTTAAGAAAGAAGACAGCTCATTTCTATTTTCCACCATTCTGTTTTTTTAAAATAATATTGGTTATCCGGCACACAGAAATCAACTTTTCCTGTTCATTTATAATATTCACTTCAACTATGTGAGTCATACTTCCTTTATGAATAAAGTGTGCTTTTGCAGTAACTGTTCCTGTTCTAATACTTCGAATGTGATTCGCATTAATCTCCATCCCTTTCACTTCATATTTTTCCATATCAGTTTTTATTACTGATAAGGCACTCCCAACCGACTCGGCCAAAGCAAGTGTTGCTCCACCATGAAGAATTTTCATAGGCTGCCAATGATTTGATGTTACCGGCATTTCTGCAACCAAATAGTTTTCTCCTACTTCGGTGTAAGTAATACCCAAGTGCTCCATCAAAGTATCTGAGCACATCTTGTTCAATACGTCAAGTGTATCTATTTCATTAATCATTTTACAAAAATAATATAATCTGCTATTGAAAAAAACAAAGAAAATTTTTCCTTGATTCATATTCCTGATTAACTAAATCAAGAAAAAAACAGTGTACAAAAAAAGCTCAACATTACATTGAGCTTTACTAAGGAAAAATATTTTATTCTGATTTAGTCAATTTTTACATTAACCGCATTCATTCCTTTTTTTCCCTCTACAACGTCAAAAGTCACTTTATCATCCTGATCAATTTTGTCAATTAATCCTGTTACATGAACAAAGATGTCTTCTCCTGTTTCGCTGTTTTTAATGAATCCAAATCCCTTGGATTCGTTAAAAAATTTTACTGTACCTGTAGGCATTACTTAAAAAATTTTAGATTATTATAAAGTAAATGTACGTAATTTGAATTAATCTCAAAATTATTCTTTTAAAATTTTAAAATAAATTTACATTAGTATTTATACAACTACATAACA